>NZ_JBHTRZ010000003.1:898020-1004125 GCF_042795335.1 Streptomyces sp. NPDC056479
CGTAGAGAGGGACTAAAAAAAGAAAAAAAAAAGAGAAAAAGAAAAAAAACCAAAGAAACCACGGGCAAACCCCCCCTTTCCCCCCCCCCCCCCTTCCGGCTTTCGGCATGCCATCAGTTCGCGAAGTCGGGGTAACCGAGGGGTAAGCACCACGACATCGAAGGGAGGCATCCGTGCCCCTGACATTCCGCAAGAGTTTCCGGATCCTGCCCGGAGTGCGGCTGAACATCAACCGGCACTCCTGGTCCCTCACCACCGGTGGCAGGCACGGCCCCCGGCGCACCCACAGCAGTACGGGACGTCGTACGACATCGATGGATTTGCCCGGACCTTTCGGATGGCGGCGTACCCGTAGCGCCAAGCGGCGTTGACGGCATGTCACCCGAATGGCCCCCCTGAGAAGGTGCCATCTCATATCTGAGATAGCCTCAACCTCATGGCAGACGACTACCTCGTACGCATCGGCAGGCTCATCCGTGACGCCCGGCAACACCGTGGCTGGACACAGGCGCAGCTCGCCGAGGCGCTCGGCACTTCCCAGAGCGCCGTCAATCGCATCGAGCGCGGCAACCAGAACATCAGCCTTGAGATGATCGCCCGAATCGGTGAAGCCCTGGACAGCGAGATCGTGTCGCTGGGGTACGCCGGTCCGATGCATCTGAGGGTCGTCGGCGGACGTCGGCTGTCCGGTTCGATCGACGTCAAGACCAGCAAGAACGCCTGCGTGGCACTGCTGTGCGCCTCACTGCTCAACAAGGGGCGCACAGTGCTGCGCCGGGTCGCCCGCATCGAGGAGGTCTACCGGCTTCTGGAGGTGCTCAACTCCATCGGTGTACGTACCCGTTGGATCAACGACGGAGTCGACCTGGAGCTCGTGCCGCCGGCCGAGCTGAACATGGCGGCGATCGACGCCGAGGCCGCCGTACGCACGCGGTCCATCATCATGTTCCTGGGCCCGCTGCTGCACCGCATGGACCGCTTCAAGCTGCCGTACGCCGGTGGTTGCGACCTCGGCACCCGGACCATCGAGCCGCACATGATCGCGCTGCGCCGGTTCGGTCTGGAAGTGGCGGCGACGGAGGGCCAGTACCACGCCACCGTCGACCGGTCCGTGCGGGCCGGGCGGCCGATCGTGCTGACCGAGCGCGGCGACACCGTGACCGAGAACGCGCTGCTGGCCGCCGCGCGGCACGACGGTGTCACGGTCATCCGTAACGCCTCCTCCAACTACATGGTCCAGGACCTGTGTTTCTTCCTGGAGACGCTGGGCGTCCGGGTCGAGGGCATCGGCACGACCACGCTGACCGTGCACGGTGTGCCGAACATCGACGTCGACGTCGACTACTCGCCGTCCGAGGACCCGGTCGAGGCGATGAGCCTGCTGGCCGCCGCGGTGGTCACGGAGTCGGAACTCACGGTGCGTCGCGTCCCCATCGAGTTCCTGGAGATCGAGCTGGCGGTCCTGGAGGAGATGGGCCTCGACCACGACCGCACGGCCGAGTACTTCGCCGACAACGGCCGTACCCGGCTGGTGGATCTCACCGTCCGGCCCTCCAAGCTGGAGGCGCCGATCGACAAGATCCACCCGATGCCGTTCCCGGGTCTGAACATCGACAACGTCCCGTTCTTCGCGGCCATCGCGGCCGTCGCGTCGGGCAAGACCCTGATCCACGACTGGGTCTACGACAACCGCGCGATCTACCTCACCGACCTCAACCGCCTCGGCGGCCGGCTCCAGTTGCTGGACCCGCACCGCGTCCTGGTCGAGGGCCCGACCCGCTGGCGAGCCGCCGAGATGATGTGCCCGCCCGCGCTGCGGCCGGCCGTGGTCGTGCTGCTGGCGATGATGGCGGCGGAGGGCACGTCAGTGCTGCGGAACGTGTATGTCATCAACCGCGGTTACGAGGACCTTGCCGAGCGGCTGAACTCCGTCGGGGCGCAGATCGAGATCTTCCGGGACATCTGATACGCGGATGCCGCCGTACTCGGTCCTGCTTCTCTGCGAAGAGGTAGGTCAGAAATGGGTACGGCGGCATCCGAGTTCGGTCCGCTTCAGTCCGGGTCAGTCCACCGGGTGACCGGGTGAGATCGTTTTGGCGTCGTCGAGGCGCAGCAGCGGCCCGTTGTGCACATCGTGCCCGCCCCACTCGACCGGGTCGAGGACGAAGCCGATGTGGTCACCGCCGCCGACGCGCGTGATGATCCGGCCGACGAACCAGTCCGGCGCGTCCTGAAGGATGACGGCCCCGCCGTGCCCCGCCCGCCAGCCGACGTGCCGGAACTTGTCCTCACGGTCGCCGGTGCGTCCGCCGAACAACTCGGCCAGGGCGTGCTGTTCGCGGGCCAGCAGGTGCACGGCCAGGAACTGCGCGGAGCGTGCCACCCGGAAGGTGTGATTGACCTCCGAGAGCCACACCACGAACCGCACCGGCCGGATGGAGCACTGCGAGGCGAAGCCGACCAGGCACCCGGCGCGTTCGCCGCCCTCCGCGGCGGTGACCACACACATGTCGGGGTTCAGCCGTCCGAGGAACTCGTCCATGCCCGCCATGCCCAAGCCGCTCCCGTCACCCGTGAATCCGCCTCTCGGCATCACCTCACCACGCACCACGGGTCCATGCCATCCACCGATAGGCTCACCGATCATGACCGTCGCCCGTTCCATTGCCCTGTTCGCCGTCGCCGCTCTGTTCGAGATCGGCGGTGCCTGGCTGGTCTGGCAGGGCATCCGGGAGCACAAGGGCTGGATCTGGGTCGGCGCCGGGGTCATCGCTCTCGGGCTGTACGGGGTCGTGGCCACCTTCCAGTCGGACGACAACTTCGGACGCATCCTCGCCGCGTACGGCGGGATCTTCGTCGCCGGGTCCATCGCCTGGGGCATGGTCGCCGACGGCTACCGCCCCGACCGCTGGGACGTGATCGGCGCGTTGGTCTGCCTCACCGGGATGGCCGTGATCATGTACGCGCCCCGCGGCAACTGAGCCGCTCGCACCGCAGGACGCCGTCGGCTGAAACTCTCTCTCACCGGGACTGAAACCCGGCTGAAGCCGTTCTGAACCGCCGCGGTCGCAAGCTCTGCGGCATGACGACGACGCATCAAGAGCTCGCGATCGCAGCAAGCGGTCTGCGCAAGTCCTACGGGGACAAGACCGTCCTCGACGGCATCGACATCCAGGTGCCCGCGGGCACGATCTTCTCCCTGCTCGGGCCGAACGGCGCCGGCAAGACCACGGCGGTCAACATCCTGTCCACGCTGATCTCCGCCGACGGCGGACAGGCGAGGATCGCCGGGCACGACCTCGTCGCCGAGGCCCAGGCGGTGCGTGCCGCGATCGGTGTGACCGGGCAGTTCTCCGCCGTCGACGGACTGATCACCGGCGAGGAGAACATGCTGCTGATGGCCGACCTGAACCATCTCTCCCGGAGCGAGGGGCGGCGGGTCACCACCGAGCTGCTGGAGCGCTTCGACCTCACCGAGGCCGCGAAGAAGCCCGCGTCCACCTACTCCGGCGGCATGAAGCGGCGTCTGGACATCGCCATGACGCTGGTCGGCAGTCCGCGGATCATCTTCCTCGACGAGCCGACCACCGGTCTCGACCCACGCTCACGCCACAACATGTGGGGCATCATCCGTGAGCTGGTCTCCGACGGCGTCACCGTCTTCCTCACCACCCAGTATCTGGAGGAGGCCGACGAACTCGCCGACCGCATCGCGGTGCTCAACGGCGGCCGGCTCGTCGCGCAGGGCAGTGCCGAGGAGCTCAAGCGGCTCATCCCCGGCGGGCACGTGCGGCTGCGCTTCTCCGACCCGGAGCTCTACGAGCGGGCCGCGACCGCGCTGCGCGAGACCACCCGGGACGACGACGCGCTCACCCTGCAGATCCCCAGCGACGGAAGCCAGCGCGAACTGCGCGCCATCCTCGACTGGCTGGACGCCGCCGGCATCGAGGCCGACGAGCTGTCCGTGCACACCCCTGACCTGGACGACGTGTTCTTCGCCCTCACCGGCGGCGCCACCGTTCCCGACCAGCCCAAGGAGACCGTCCGATGAGCACCGCCGGCTACGCGTTCCGCGACAACCTCACCATGCTGCGGCGCAACCTCCTGCACGCGCGCCGCTACCCCTCCCTCACCCTGAACCTCCTGCTCACGCCGGTCATCCTGCTGCTGCTCTTCGTCTACGTCTTCGGCAATGTGATGAGCGCCGGCATCACCGGCGGCCACGCGGACCGGTCCGAGTACGTCGCCTACCTCGTCCCCGGCATCCTCTTCCTGACCGTGGCCATGACCTCGCTCGGCACCTCGGTGTCCGTGGCCACCGACATGACCGAGGGCATCATGGCCCGGTTCCGCACCATGGCGATCTCACGTGCCTCCGTGCTGATCGGTCATGTGATCGGCACCGTGATCCAGACGCTGATGGCTCTGGTGCTCGTCCTGGGCATCGGACTGGCCATCGGCTTCCGGCCCGACGCGACGCCGGTCGAGTGGATCGCGGCGGCCGGGCTGATGGCGCTGGCCAGCGTCGGGCTGACGTGGATCGCCGTCGGCCTCGGCCTGGCGAGCCCCAACGCCGAGGGAGCCAGCAACATGGCGCAACCGCTGGTCATGCTGCCGTTCCTGTCCAGCGCGTTCGTGCCGGTGGACGCCATGCCGGGCTGGTTCCGCTGGTTCGCCGAGTACCAGCCCTTCTCGCCCTTCATCGAGACCCTGCGCGGGCTGCTGCTGGGCAGCGGGATCGGTACGACGAACGCGCTGCTGGCCGTCGCCTGGTGCCTGGGGCTGACCGTGCTCGGCTACCTGTGGTCCAAGGCGCAGTTCAGCCGTGAGCCGCGGCAGTGAGCTCGTGCAGGGCCACGACCCGCAGTTGATCCCGCCCCAGGGCCGCGTACCTCGACCTCGCGTCGGCGTACGCGGCCCGGTCCGCGTTCTCGCCCGCCTGCCGGGACCGGGACGAGGACAGCGTGGGGAACTCCCGTACCACCGGCATCCGTTCCGCGAGCGCGATCAGCCGTACGGCCGTCGGGTCGCCTTCGGCCAGCGCGGCGTATCCGAGGGCGAGCAGGACGGTGCCGTACACCGGAAGCTCCAGAGGGGATCCCTCGCCCGAGTCGGACAGCATCCCCAGCAGCCGTTCCCGCAGCTTCTTGGTGAGCCCGGCCACCGGCTCCAGCCGGCCGTGCTGTGCGTGCGCCGCCACCGCGGCGGCCTGCACCTGCAGTTCCCACGGATCCACGAACGGATCGTAGTCCTGCAGCAGCCGGTCCTTGCGCAGTTGCTCGACCGCCTGGCGCCACAGCCCGAGCCCGATCTCGGACAGCCCCCGGGCCAGCGCGATCTCCGCCCGGGCGGCCAGATCGGGGGCGAAGATCCGGGCGGACTCCGGCTGCTGGTCCAGGGCGGCGAGCTCCAGCCAGTGGTCCGCCTCGTCGATCTCCCCGCGCTGCAAAGAGGCGAGCACCAGTCCCCCACGGACGCCGATCGAGTCCGACCACTCTCCGAATCGGTCGAGCGCGTCGAGCGCCGCGCGCAGATGGTCGTACGCCTCGTCCCCCCGCTCGGACTGCAGGCACAGCTCGCTGATCCGCCCATGGGCGAGCAGCAGCATGGAGGGGTTGCCGAGCGGGTCCAGCCGGTCGGGCAACAGGCGGGCGTACTCGAGCGCGCGCTCCGGGTCGTGCTCGGCCTCCCACACATAGCTGGCGATGCAGGCCGCGACGCCCGCCAGCAAGGGCTCGTCGGCCTCGCACAGCTCCCCGAGCCGCGCGTATGCGGGCGGATGGGTGTCCGGGAGGGCGCACAGCACGACGGAGAGCGCTCGCAGCAGGGTGTCCGGCGGGGCGGCCGGCAGCCGGCGCAGCGTGGCGAGCTGCCGTACGGCATGCGGACCATGTGCCATGAAGAGGCTGGCCACGCAGACGGCGGCCGCGCTGCGGGCCGACTCGACGTCCTCGGGCCCGGGATGGAAGTGGGACAACGGCGCGCCGGTCTCGGCGGCGAGCGCGGAGAGCCGGGCGAAGTTGGTGTCGGTGGCCCACAACGAGGCCAGTACGGCGGTCAGCGCGGCGGTGGTCGGCAGGTCGGCGCGCGCCAGGGCGTAGCGCACCGCCAGGACCAGGTTGTCCTGCTCGGCCCGGACGTGCTTCCAGGCGGACACCGGGTCGGCGCTGAAGAGCACATCGTGGTGCGCCCGCCCGAAGTCCCGTGCCCAGGCCAGGAACCGGTCGGTCCCGATCTCGTCCTCCCCGGCCTCGGCCCGCTTCCCGGCGCTGAACTCCCGCAGGGTCTCCAGCATGTGGAACCGCACCCCGGAAGGACCGTCGTCCACCTTGATCAGCGACTGCCCTGCCAGCTGTTCCAGCAGCTCCAGCGGGTCACCGTTCTCGCCGAGGACGTACTCCGCCGCCTCCTCGGTGAAGCCCCCGGGAAACACGGACAGGGCGCGCAGCGCGGCCCGTCCTTCCGGCTCCAGCAGATTCCAGCTCCACTCGACCACGGCCCGCAGCGTGCGATGCCGCTCGGGTGCGTCACGGGCGCCGCCGCGCAGCAGCGCGAAACGGTCCTTCAGACGGCGCGCGATGTCGGCCACGGAGAGCACCCGGACCCGGGCCGCGGCCAGCTCCACGGCCAGCGGCAGCCCGTCCAGGTGCCGGCAGATCGCGGCCACCTGATCCGCCGGCAGGTCCACACCGGGCCGTGCGGCCCGCGCCCGCTGCTCGAAGAGTTCGACGGAGGTCGGCAGGGACAGTTCCGGCAGGGCGTACACGGACTCGGAGGTCAATCCCAGCGGAGCCCGGCTGGTGGCCAGGACGCGCAGTTCCTTCGACCGCGACACCAGTGCCTGTACGAGACCGGACGCGCCGACGATCACGTGCTCGCAGTTGTCCAGCACCAGCAGCACGGGTCCGGGTCCCAGCGCGGCCACGATCCCGCTCACCGCGTCCTGGCCGCCGCCGCGTTGACGGCCCTCCCCGCCGCCGACGGCCGAGGCCACTTCACCGGCCACGTCGTCGTCGGCGGTGACACCGGCGAGGGTGACGAAGTGCACGACAGGCTGCTCGGCCGCCCGGCTCACGGCATGGGAGAGCCGGGTCTTGCCCAGCCCGCCGGGACCGACGACGGTGACCACCCGGGCCGTGCGCAGCAGCCCGGCCACGGCGGCGATGTCGGCGTCCCGGCCCAGCAGGGGGTTCGGGTCGTGGGGGATGCCGTGCCGAGCGGGCGGCGCGTCCGCGCGGAGCAACTCCTGGTACAGGGAGCGCAGTCCGGGCCCCGGGTCGGTGCCCAGCTCGTCGCGCAGCTTGCGGCGATAGACGTCGTACCGGCTCAGGGCGGCGGCCCGGCCCGCCGTGGCGGCCTCGCAGCGCAGCAGCTGCGCCAGCACCTCCTCGTCGCGCGGCAGCTCCCGGGCCAGCTCGGCCAACGGTGCGGCGGCCTCGTCCTGCCGTCCCACTCGGGCGAGGGCGAGAGCCCGGGAGCGGACCAGCGAACGGTGGGCCTGGACCCGGTCGGCCCGCAGCGCCACCACAGGATCGTGCAGGTCCTCCCCCGTACCGGCGCCCGTGCCCCCGTCCCACAGGGCCAGGCCTTCCTCGGCCTGCGCCAGGGCGCCCGTGTGATCGCCCGCCCGCGTACGCTCGGCGCTCGCCGTCTCGTACAGCACCACCGCGGCGGCGTCGACCTGTGTCTCGTCCAGCGCCAGCCGGTACCCCGTCGGCGTGCTCACGATCAGATCGGCGCCCAACTGCCCCCTGAGCCGCGACACCAGGACCTGCACCGCCTTGCCGGGCCGCTCCGGCAGCTCGTCCGGCCACAGCCCCTCCACCAGCCGACCCGTGCTGCAGCCGGTGCGCAGCTCCTGCGCGAGCAGCGCCAACAGTCCGCGCAGCCGAGGCGCGGTGATCTCCCGTCCGTGCCAGGCGACGCGGGACAGCAGGGTCAACTCGGTCGTCACCCGTGCAGACTAACCAGCCGGACAGGACTACGCCGCTCGGATTTGCCCACGCGAGACGTCCTGCGGCTGCCTCCGGGCCGGCCAGGAGTGTTCCGCGTGGACCGGGTCGGCGCGGCATGGGCTAAACTGGATCACGAGCTGGTCGCCGCGATTCGGGGCGATTGGTCTCGCGTTGGTGGTCCAAGGAAAGACGCCCCGCTTCCTGCGGGGAAATGCAGGTGCAAGGCCTGCCCAGCGCTCCATGATCGGGCCCGTCCGCGCAGTGCGCGGACGGGCCCGATGCGTTGTCCGCCCGCGGTCTCGGTCGGGAGGTCAGTCGTCGGGGATGCCGGCGCCGCTGAGGGCCGGGACCGTCTTCTCCGGGCGGGCGAGGGAACGGGCGCCGAGCCGGAACTGGTCGAGCTTGTCGACGATTCTCCGGCCGACCGGGGTATGGCCCCAGATGCTGATGCCCTGATGGGTGCTGGGTTCCCAGGTCGTCTCGTCGACGACGAGGGGGTTCCAGCCGACCTCCCACTCGAAGCCCGAGGGGGTGCGGGCGTAGTAGGAGAGCTCCTTGTCGTTGGTGTGCTGTCCGACGGACAGGGCCATGTCGAAGCCGAGTTCATGGACGCGGTCGTAGCTGCGGGCCAGGTCGTCGAGAGAGGCGGCCTGGATGTTGAGGTGCTGGACGCGGGTGCGCACGGGGTCGACGGGCAGACCCCGGACAGCGGCGATGGCGATGGAGTGGTGCCGTTCGTTGACGCGCAGGAAGCGGATCTTGAGCTTGACGCCGCTGATCGTCTCGTCGATGTAGTCGGTGAGGCGGGCGTCGAAGACCGTGTCGAAGTAGCCGCGCATCAAGGCCGGTTCGGCGGAGGTGATGGCTACATGGCCCAGGCCCGAATCGCCGGTGACCCAGCCGGCCGCGAGCATCTTCAGGGGCCTGGGCGAGAGGACCGGGGTGGTGTAGATCTCCTGCGTGATGCCCTTCGGGCCGGGGAAGCGCAGCAGGCGTTCGACGCCGCGCTGTGCCGCCTCCTCCGCGGTGCCCTCGGCGCACGGCACGCCATGGGCGCGGACGCGGGCCTCGATCTGCTCGAAGGTGGTGTGGTCGTCGAGGTGCCAGCCGGTGGCCACGACGTCCTCGGCGGGTCCGCGCCGCAGCAGGAAGCGGCACTCCTGGTCGTCGAGGCGGAAGCGCATCAGGCCGGTGTCGAGGTCGTCGTGGTGCATACCGATCGCGTCGGTGCCGAAGCGACGCCAGTCGGTGAAGCGGTTTGTCTCTATGACGATGTAGCCGAGGTGGACCGAGCCGAAGACCGAGGCGGTGTTCATCGGCGGCCCGCCAGGAAGTCGGCGCAGATCCGGTTGAAGAGCTCGGCCCGCTCGAACTGCACCCAGTGCCCGGTGTTGGCGACCTCGTACAGGTCGCAGTTGGGCATGCGGTCGGCGAGCATCCGGCCACCGGACGGGCGGTTCACCCGGTCGGCCGCACCCCAGAGCACCAGCGTCGGCACGGGCAGCCGGGACAGGCGGGCGTCGCGGGTGAAGTCCATCCTCCACAGCGTGCGCAGGGCGTTCGGGCCGGCCGGACGGCGCAGTGGCGGGGCCGCGATCACCTCCGGGTCGATGCTGGCCTCGTAGCGGGCGTCGATCACCGAGTCGGGGACGTCGGCGGCGTTGAAGACCAGGTGGGTGCGGATGAACTTCTCCAGCTTCAGGCGGGAAGGGCCGTCACCGGAGTAGTAGTCGAGGAGGCTGTTCAGGCCGGGCGTGGGCAGGGCGCGGGTGGTGCCGATGCCGCCGGGGCCCATCAGGACCATACGGTCGACCCGGCCGGGGGTGTCCAGGGCGAGGCGCAGGGCGCAGGCGCCGCCGTAGGAGTTGCCCACCAAGTGGGCCTTGTCCAGGCCGAGTTCGTCGAGCACTCCGCGGATGCCGGAGGCGAGGTAACCGAAGGGGTCGGTGCCGTCCATGCCCTTGGTGCTGCGGCCGTAGCCGGGCAGGTCGGGGACGATGACCCGGTACTTCTTGGCCAACTCGGCGATGTTGCGGGTGTAGTTGGAGACGCCGGAGGCGCCGGGGCCGCCGCCGTGCAGCAGCAGGACGGGCGGGCCGTCGCCGGTCTCCGCGACGAAGATCTTCTTGCCGAGGACGTCGAGCAGCGACTCCCGCATCGACGTCGGGGCGGTGGTGTGCGGGTTCATGGCGTTCCTTGGACGGCGGTGGAGGTGGTCATGTGTGAGGTCGGCGCGAATCCGGCCGGGGGCGGGGGGAGTCGGGCTCCCGAGGGGGCGGCCGCGTAGACGTAGGCGTCGGGGCGCAGGGCGAGCGTGGCGGCCCGGCGTACGGTCATCCAGGTACGCAGTACGCCGTCCCGGTCGACGACGGCGCCCTCCGCCGGACGCGAGCCGGCCGGCAGGACGGTCAGCGAGGGGACGCCGCTGCGCCGCCACGCGGGCTGCGGGGTGGGCGGTCCGTCGTGCAGCAGCAGCCAGCGGCCGCCGAGCACATCGTCGAGGCGGACCCGGGTGCCGTCGGGGCCGGTGACCCAGGGCTGGGGGATCTGGTGGCCCGATGCCCTGGTGCGGGGGCGGGCCTGGAGGCCGTCGGCGTAGCGGGCGACGGGGATCCAGTGGGAGTCCTGCAGCCGGCCGCCGAAGCCCGGCACGCGGTTCAGCAGCGGAAGCAGGGCGTCCCGGAGCCAGGTGACCACGGGCCGCCGGTCAGTGATGATCCGGCCGACGAACACCGCCCGTCTGGTCACCTCCCTCACATGCGGCTTGCGTTCCGTCTCGTAGCTGTCGAGCACCGGCTCGGGCAGCTCTCCGCGCAGCACGGCGTCGAGCTTCCAGCACAGGTTGGCCACGTCGCGCACCCCGGCGGCCATGCCCTGGCCTATCCACGGCGGCATCGCGTGGGCGGCGTCACCGGCGAGAAAGACCCGGCCCACCCGGAAGCGGGCGGCGAAGCGGACATGGTGGCTGTAGACGGTGGCGCGCAAGATCTCGATCTGGTCCCGGTCGATGCCGTACCGGGACACCATCGAGTGGATCGCGTCGTCGGTCGTCAGGTGCGTCTCGTCGTCGCCCGGCAGGATCGGGAACTCCCAGCGGTGGTGGCCCAGCGGCGTCGGGCAGTCGACCGCCGGGCGGGCCGGGTCGCAGCGGAAGCGCAGCCGGTCGTGGTCCGGCCAGGGCTTGATCATCTTGGTGTCGATGACGACCCAGCGGTCCTCGTACGTCCGTCCCTCGTAGCCCACGTTGAGCTGTGCCCGGGTGAGGCTGGAGCCGCCGTCGGCCGCGATGACGTACCGGGCGCGCAGCCGTCGTACGGAGTCGTCTGCGGTCGCCACCACCGTCAGTTCCACGCCGTCCGCGTCCTGGCGCAGCCGCACGCACTCGTGCCGAAGCCGCACGTCGACGCCGGGGTAGCGGCCGACGCCGTCGCGCAGGACCTGTTCCAGGGCGGGCTGGTAGATGAACATCTGCGGCGGATGGCCGTGGCCGCGCGGGGTGGGGTGCGCGCTGAGGAAGACGCGGCCGCGTGCGTCGACGAAGTCGAGCGGCCGGTCGGCCAGCATGTCGTGCTTCAGCCGTTCGGCCAGGCCGACGCGCTGCCAGATCCGCAGGACCTCCTCGTCGGTGGAGATCGCCCGCGCCCGGGAGAAGACCTCGGCGTCGCGCTCCAGCACGACGACTCTCAGGCCCGCGGCGCCCAGCAGGTTCGCGGCGGTCACCCCCGTGGGGCCGTATCCGATGACCGCGACGTCGTACTCGTCCTCGTCGTCGGCTCCGCCTCCGGTCCTGCCCCCGGCACTGATCCCCTTCACCAGGTCACCTCACTGTCGTCCCTGTCGCGGCTCTTCGGTTCTTCCATGGCTCTTCGGCTCTTCCATGGCACGTTGCTGTAGCGTTTACTCCAATTGGAGTGAACGCTACGGTAAGCTCGACGTCAGGGCCGGTCAAGTGCCGGCATGACGGGAAAGGCAGCTCCCATGACCAGGCCTGCGACGGCACGCAGAAAGCGGGCGAACGGCGTGGAGTCGCGGCAGCGCATCCTCGACGCCGCCGTCGAGATCTCGGGCGAGCGCGGCTACGAGGGCACCTCGATCGCCGCGGTCAGCGCCAAGTGCGGGCTGCCCGCGAGCTCGATCTACTGGCACTTCGAGGACAAGGACGACCTGATCGCCGCGGTCATCGAGCGCAGCTTCGCGGCCTGGCTGCGGGCCGTCGAACTGCCCGGCGCCGAGGCCGGCACTCCGCTGGAGCGGGTGACGGCCATGGCGGCGAACGTGGCGCATTCGCTGGTCGAGGCTCCTGACTTTCTGCGCCTGGGCCTGATGCTCGCCCTGGAGCGGCACCCCGCCGAGCCCCGGGGGCGATCCGAGTTCCTCCAGGTGCGCGGCATCGCCAGGGCACGGATCACGGACATGATCCGCGCCCTCTTCCCGTCCCTGGACGAGGACGTCGTCGGCACTCTCACGACGTACGCCGTGGCCGGCGCCGACGGGCTCTTCGTGCACCACGAGATCGACGGCGACCGGGGTGACCTGGCAGCGATGTTCGAACTGCACGCGCGGCTCGTCTACGAGGCGGCCGTCCGCGCGGCGGAGAGGAGCGAGGGATGAGCCCGACCCGCAGAGAGGTCCCCGGAGAAGTCGCTGAAGTAGTCCCCGCAGAAGTCCCGGCAGAAGTCCCCAGAGAAGTCCCCAGAGAAGGACGAGAAACCGCACCATGACAGACGCACCCCGCCGGATCGACGTCCACCAGCACCTCGTCCCGGCCCTCTACCGCGACGCCCTCGCCAGGGCCGGCATCGTCGAGGCGGGCGGCCGCGCGGTGCCCGACTGGAGCCCTGAGGCGGCCCTTGAGGCGATGGACCTGCTGGGTACCGAGACGGCGATCCTCTCCGTCTCCACCCCCGGCACCGGCTTCCTCACCGACCCGGATGAGGCGGCCGGCCTCGCCCGGCGGCTCAACGACCACTGCGCCGGCCTCAGCGCCGGGCACCCCGCCCGCCTCGGCTGGTTCGCCACCCTGCCCATGCCCGACGTCGCCGCGTCGGCGCGGGAGGCCGAGCGCGCCCTGGCCGAGCTGGGGGCCGACGGGGTCGTCCTGCTCGCCAACAACCGGGGCGGCTATCTGGGCGCCGAGGGCCAGGACGCCCTGTGGCGGGTCCTCGACGCGCACGGCGCGGTCGTGTTCGTCCACCCGGCAGAGCTGCCCGCGCCCGCCGTGGACGGCATCCCGCCGTTCGCCGCCGACTTCCTCCTCGACACGACCCGCGCCGCCTATCTGCTCGTACGCAACGGCGTCCCGGGCCGGTACCCGAACATCCGGTTCGTCCTCAGCCATGGCGGCGGCTTCGTGCCGTACGCCTCCCATCGCATGGCCGTCGCCATCGCGAGCGACCTCGGGCGCAGCCCCGGTGACGTCCTGGAGGACTTCCGCGGCTTCTACTTCGACACCGCGCTCTCCTCCAGTCCCGCGGCACTGCCCACGCTGCTCGCCTTCGCCCGTCCCGGGCACATCCTGTTCGGCAGCGACTGGCCCTTCGCGCCGGCCGCGGCGGGGCAGTACTTCGCGAGCGGACTCGACAGCGGTGTCGATCCCGGCACCCTCACGGCGGTCAACCGCACCAACGCCGAGGCGCTCTTCCCCCGCCTGGCCGGCGGCACTCCCCCGGCGCCGACGCCCCGTCCGCTCACGGCACGTCTGCGCCAGTCCGCCCGGCGCGCCGGAGCCCGGCTCGTCTTCAAGCTCGTCCAGCCCGGCACGGACTGAGGCCTACTCGTTGAGTTCGGCCCAGACCGTCTTGCCGCGCCGGGCCTGCCGGGTGCCCCACTGACCGGCGAGCTGGGCGACCAGGAGCAGGCCGCGCCCGCCCTCGTCGAGGGCCCGGGCCCGGCGCATGTGCGGGGTGGTGCTGCCGGCGTCGGTGACCTCGCACAGGAGGGAGCGGTCATGGATGAGGCGCAGGCGGATCGGGGAACGGCCGTAGCGGACGGCGTTGGTGACCAGTTCGCTGACGACCAGTTCGGCGACGAAGCCGAGTTCCTCCAGGCCCCAGGCGGTCAGTTGCCGGGTGACGTCCGAGCGGGCGCGGGCGACGACCGCCGGGTCGGCCTCCAGCTCCCAGGTGGCGACCCGGTCGGCCCCGAGCATCCGGGTGCGGGCGAGGAGCAGGGCGATGTCGTCGTCCGGCCGGGACGGCAGCAGCGCCTCCAGCACGCTGTCGCAGGCCGCCTCCAGGGAGGGCGCCGGGCGGGCGAGGATCTGCCGCAGCGTGGCGAGGCCCGCGTCGATGTCGTGGTCGCGGGTCTCGATCAGACCGTCGGTGCACAGGGCGATCAGGCTGCCCTCGGGCAGCTCGAACTCGACCGTCTCGAACGGCAGCCCGCCCAGTCCCAGCGGCGGCCCGGGCGGCAGATCCAGCAGCTCCGCCGTTCCGTCCCGGACCACCACGGCCGGGGGCACATGCCCCGCTCGGGCCATGGTGCAGCGACGGGAGACGGGGTCGTAGACGGCGTAGAGGCAGGTGGCACCCATGTCTCCGCCGACATCGGCTTCGGGGTCGGCGTCGGGGTCCGAGCACGCTTCGGTGAACAGCCGCAGGACGACGTCGTCCAGGTGGGTCAGCAGCTCGTCGGGCGGCAGATCGATGTCGGCCAGGGTGCGTACGGCGGTCCGCAGCCGGCCCATGGTGGCGGCGGCGCGAATGCCGTGACCGACCACGTCACCCACCACCAGGGCCACCCTCGCGCCGGACAGCGGTATGACGTCGTACCAGTCGCCGCCCACCCCGGCCTCGGAGCTGGCCGGCAGATAGCGGTAGGCGACGTCCACGGCCGACTGCTCCGGCGCCTGCCGGGGCAGCAGGCTGCGCTGGAGGGTGATGACGGTGGCACGGGCGTGGGTGTAGCGGCGGGCGTTGTCCACGGCGACGGCGGCCCTGGCGACGATCTCCTGGGCGAGCAGCAGATCCTCGTCGTCGTACCGCGTGGCGTTGCCGAACCGGTGGAACTCGGCGACGCCCAGCGTGGTGCCCCGGGCGCGCAACGGCACGACCAGGGTCGAGTTGGCTCGCGGCGCGTCCGGCGCCTCGTCGTGCTGCTGCCGGCTGGGCCGCCCGCTTTTCAGGGCGTCCGCGCACGGCGATCCGTCCGGACAGCTGTGGAGCTGCTGCGGCCCGACCTCCGGTTCCGTGACGGCCCCGCCCTCCGGTCCCTGGGCCATCCGGCGCAGCATCAGGGGGCCCTCCCCCGCGGCGTCCCGTCCACGCAGCACGGCATCGAGCAGATCGACGGTGACGAGGTCGGCGAAGTGCTCGGTGGCGAAGTCCGCCAGCTCCTGGGTGGTGCGGGCGATGTCCAGGGTGGTCCCGATGCACATGCTGGCGTCGTTGATCAATGCCGACCGCCACCGCAGCCGTCGGTCCCGCTCCTCCTGGAACGCCACGACGCCCTGCTCCGACACCCGGTCCACATAGGTCGTCGATATCGCGATCAGCTGCCGCGCCGCCTCGCTGACCTGCTCGGCGTCGTCGCTGAGCCGGGAGAGCTCCGCGAGCAGGCGGTCGTTGACGATGCCCTGCGCCAGCCGGAAGGCACGCAGCGTCACGCTCACGGGCGCACCACGCCGGGCCAGTGCCCGCGCCCGATCCACGTCGTGGGACGGCGGCTCGATCCGCTCGGGATCGATGCCTTGCCGAACCCCGTAAAGGGCGGCATCGATGTGATCGGCGACGTTCTCGGAGGCTATCCGGGCCGACTCCGGGTCGTCCCACAGCACGGGCAGTTCGCGCCGCAGGCACTGTTCCACGTCGGCGGCGAGCTCGTCCGTCCGCAAGGCGAGCTCCTGCGCCGCGCGCGACAGAAGACCGCCGGTCATGGGCTCCACACTCACGACGGTACGCCGGTCGCCCGGACGGCTCAGACCGGGCGGGCGAGCGGGCACCGAGCGGCGTCAGCCACCACCGCGCAGTACCCGGGACAGTCCCAGCGCCGCCGTCCGCACGGCGGGCGCCAGCTGGGCCGGGCTGAAGCGGGCGCGCGGGACCGCCACCGAGAGGGCGGCGACCGAGGTGCCGCCGGCGAAGACCGGGGCCGCGATGCAGCTCACGCCGGGGGCGGCCTCCTGCTCCTCGTAGGCGAGGCCGGAGACCCGGGTCTTCTCCAGGGCCATGCGCAGCCGGTCCGGGTCGGTGATCGAGTGGGGCGTCAGGCTCGGCAGCGGCCGGGACAGCACCTCCTCGGTCAGCTCGGCGCCGGAGAACGCCAGCAGGGCCTTGCCGACGCCGGTGCAGGTCAGCGGCAGGCTGCCGCCGATGCGGGAGGGCAGCCGGAGGGCCTCGTGGCCGTGGATGCGCTCCAGGTAGACCACCTCCATGCCGTCGCGGACCCCGAGGTGGACGGTCTCGCGGGTGGCCTCGAACAGGTCCTGCAGGAACGGCAGGGCCGCCTCGCGCAGATCGAGCCTGTGCGGCACCAGCGAGCCGAGCTCGAAGAGCTTCGCCCCCAGCCGGTACCGGTTGCCCGAGCGCTCCAGCCAGCCCAGCCGGACCAGGTCCGTCGCCAGCCGGTGCACCGTGGGCTTGGGCAGGCCGGTGCGCTCCGAGAGTTCCGACAGACGGAACGGACCGCCGCTCGGACTGAAGCTCTCGAGGATGACCGTGGCCTTGTCCAGCATGCTGCCGCTCGTGTTGTTCCGTGTCACGGAACAAAGTTTGGCGCTCGTGCACAGGGCTGTCTATATCGATGGCAACCCGCCATCGACGGGCAACCGCCGTCTCTCGCCGGGCACCCGCCGCCTTCTCCCCGGGCACCCGCCACTTCTCCCCCTGGAGGTATCCCGTGCCGACCGCACCCGACGGCGTCCGACCGGACGCCGCCCCACCGGCCGTCGTGAAGGCCGCCGACCTGCTGGCGGAGGCCGCGCGTACGGGGGCCGCGTGCCCTCCGGTGCGCGAGCTGTTCGACGAGGGCGGCGATCTGGAGACCGCGTACGCCGTTCAGCAGCTGAACGTCCGGCGCGGCCTGGACGCCGGCCGTCGGATCGCGGGCCGCAAGATCGGCCTGACCTCCGTGGCCGTACAGCGCCAACTCGGCGTGGACCGACCCGACTTCGGCGCCCTGTTCGCGGACATGGCCGTACCGGACGGCGGGGAGGTGAGCGCCGAGCGGCTGCTCCAGCCGAAGGTGGAGGCCGAGGTGGCGCTCGTGCTCGGGCGGGACCTGCCGCACCACGCGTGCACGGTCGTCGACGTGCTGCGAGCAGTGGACTTCGCGCTGCCCGCGCTGGAGATCGTCGACAGCCGGGTGCGGGACTGGGACATCTCCCTGGTCGACACGGTCGCGGACAACGCCTCCTGCGGCCTGTACGTCCTCGGCGCGACGCCCGTACCGCTCACCGCCGTCGATCCGCGCACGGTGACGATGACCATGACCCGGGCCGGCGAGACCGTCTCCGAGGGCACCGGCGCCGACTGTCTCGGCAGTCCCCTCAACGCGGCCGTGTGGCTGGCCTCGGCGCTCGCCGAGCGGGGCGATCCGCTGCGCGCGGGTGACCTGGTGCTGACCGGTGCGCTCGGCCCGATGGCGTCCGCCGCGCCAGGGGATGTGTTTGAGGCACATATCTCCGGGCTGGGCTCCGTGCGCGTCGGATTCGCGCGGGAAGGGGACGAGCTGTGAGCACCAAGGTCGCCATCATCGGCTCCGGCAACATCGGAACCGATCTCATGATCAAGATCCTGCGGCTGTCGGAGTCGCTGGAGATCGCGGCGCTGGCCGGCATCGACCCGGCCTCCGACGGCCTGGCCCGCGCCCGCCGCCTGAAGGTCGCCACGACCCACGAGGGCGTCGAAGGGCTTGTCGCCTTGGACGAGTTCGCGGACGTGGAGCTCGTCTTCGATGCGACCTCGGCGGGCGCCCACCGCCACCACGACGAGGTGCTGCGCCCGCTGGGCCGCACTCTGGTCGATCTCACCCCGGCCGCCCTCGGCCCGTACGTCGTCCCGCCGGTCAACGGCGACGACCACCTCGACGCCCCGAACGTCAACATGGTCACCTGCGGCGGCCAGGCCACCATCCCGATCGTCGCGGCCGTCAACTCCGTGACCCCGGTTCACTACGGCGAGATCGTGGCCTCCATCGCCTCCCGCTCCGCGGGCCCCGGCACCCGCGCCAACATCGACGAGTTCACCGAGACCACGTCCTCCGCGGTCGAGCGGGTCGGTGGCGCCGCGCGCGGCAAGGCGATCATCGTCCTCAACCCGGCCGAACCCCCGCTGATCATGCGGGACACCGTGCACTGCCTGGTCTCCGACTGCGCGACGGAGGCGGTCACGGCGTCGGTCGAGAAGATGGCCGGCCGGGTCCAGGCGTACGTCCCCGGCTATCGGCTCAAGCAGAAGGTGCAGTTCGAGCGGGTGGCGTCCGACGACCCGCTGCGCGCCCTCGCGCCCGATGCGGGCGACGCCCTGAAGGTCTCCGTCTTCCTGGAGGTCGAGGGCGCCGCGCACTACCTCCCGGCGTACGCCGGGAACCTCGACATCATGACCTCGGCCGCGCTGCGTACCGCGGAACGCATGGCCGCCCTCCCCCACTCTCGGCTTCCCTCGAGCGGGGGGACCCCCATCACCACGGAGTTGGCGACCCGATGACTCGTCTGTACGTCCAGGACGTGACTTTGAGGGACGGCATGCACGCCGTCCGGCACCGCTACACCGTCGAGCAGGCCCGCGCCATCGCCGCCGCGCTGGACGCCGCCGGGGTGGCCGCGATCGAGATCGCCCACGGCGACGGCCTGGCCGGATCCAGCATCAACTACGGCGTCGGCGCTCACACCGACTGGGAGTGGATCGAGGCGGTGGTGGACGCCACCGAGCATGCGGTGCCCACCACTTTGCTGCTGCCCGGCATCGGCACGCTCCACGACCTCAGGCAGGCACACACCCTGGGCATCCGCTCGGTGCGCGTCGCCACACACTGCACCGAGGCCGACATAGCCGCCCAGCACATGGCCGCCGCCAGGGAGCTGGGCATGGACGTCGCCGGGTTCCTGATGATGTCCCACATGGCCGAACCGGCCGAACTGGCCCGCCAGGCCCAGCTGATGGAGTCGTACGGCGCCCACTGCGTCTACGTCACCGACTCCGGCGGCCGCCTCACCATGGACGGCGTCCGCGACCGCTTGAGCGCCTACCGCGACGTCCTCGACCCGAACACCGAACTCGGCATCCACGCCCACCACAACCTGGCCCTGGGCGTGGCCAACACGGTCGTCGCCGTGGAGAGCGGCGCGGTACGGGTGGACGCCTCACTGGCAGGGCAGGGTGCGGGCGCCGGCAACTGTCCCCTGGAAGCCTTCGTCGCGGTCGCCGACCTCATGGGCTGGGACCACATGTGTGACCTGTTCCCCCTGATGGACGCGGCCGACGATCTCGTACGGCCGCTGCAGGACCGCGAGGTCCGGGTGGACCGCGAGACCCTCAGCCTCGGCTACGCGGGCGTGTACTCCAGCTTCCTGCGGCACGCCGAGACGGCCGCCGCCCGGTACGGCCTGGACACCCGCGGCATCCTCGTGGAAGCGGGCCGCCGGCGGATGGTCGGCGGGCAGGAGGACATGATCACGGACATCGCCTTGGACCTGGTGTCCCGTGCGGCGACCGCGTCCTGACACCGTGTCACGGTCTGCACGCGCCGCGCCCCCGTCGACCGGAGGGACGCGGCGCGCTGCGTTGCGGTGGTGGGCCGGTTCGGGCGTCGCCGTCACGCCTTCGTCAGCGTGACGTTCTTCTTCAGCACCGCGTGAAAACGAGGCAGGGGCAGGCCGCCCAGAGCCTCCGTGGGGGCGAGCTCCACGATCGTGGCCTCGACGTCCGCCTTGCCGTGCTTGAGGGTGGACGGGGAGGGCTTGCTCTTGTTCCGCCAGCGGTGGTTCTTGCCGTCGCACTCCGCGAGGGTGCCGCCGATGGCGTACCGGTTGGTGGAGGCCTGCTGGCCGACGGAGGCGCTCACGAACGTGGGCCCCGTGCTGTCGACGCACTTGTAGGTGCCGGATACGGTGACGGTGCCGTCCGCGGCGATCCGGGGCTTGGCGTCGACGGTCACGGTCTCCTTGGGTTCCGCGGTGGTGTCGGTGTCGGCGGGCGCCGAGGGCGCGGCGACCAGCAGGAGCAGCGCGGCGCCGATGGCGGTGGCGAGGGCGGGACGCAGGGGCATGGGATGACCTCCCGGGTGAGCGGAGTGGGGGCTCCCACTGGTACCCGGCCGGTACGCCCGCCGACGTGACCGTCACCCCTTCGGTGGCGAGTCCGCCCCGACCGTCGTGGATCGGTCAGAGAGTTGTCCGCGTGTTGTCACGGTCCATGGCGGGCCGTTCCGATGAGTTCGCAACGAGAGCATGGTCTACCCATATGGACGACCCACACGGCTCGTCCGCCCTATGTGGAGGTGTGCCATGTGTTCCCACCAGCCTTCATGCCCGTCCTCCGACATTCGCAGCACCCACGTGGTGGCCGCACACCCCGAGCAGGGCTGGAGCCTGCTGTGCGACGGCGCCATCGTGTTCGACGACAGCGGTGAGCTGCTGCCCGACGGCCGTGTCGTCGCACCGCACCGGGTGCCGGCCGAGCGTCTCGCCATGGCGGCGTGAGCGACTCCGACGGCCTGTGAACGGGATCTACGGCAGCACGGCGAACCCGTCGAGCTCCACCAGCGCCTCCTCGTCCCACAGGCGCACGACCTCGACCACCGCCATCGCCGGATAGTCACGCCCCGCCAACTTCCGCCAGATACCGCCGAGTTCGACGGCATGGGTGCGATAGGCCGCGACGTCGGTGGCATAGACGGTGACCCGGGCGAGGTCGGCCGGCGTTCCACCGGCCGCCACGAGCGCGGCCAGCAGATTGGTCAGGGCCCGCTCGAACTGCTCGGCAAGGGTGTCGCCGGTCACCTTCCCATCGGTGTCGAGGGCGGTCTGACCGGCCAGGAACACGACCCGTGAGCCGGTGGCGACGACCGCGTGGGAAAAGCCGGTGGGCGGGGAGAGATCGGGCGGGTTGACGCGTTCGGCAGTCACTGGCCGGCCTCCATGTTCGCGTACAACTCCTTCGCGATGATGCCGCGTTGGACCTCGCTGGCGCCCTCGTAGATACGTGGGGCGCGCACCTCACGGTAGAGGTGTTCGAGCAGATGGCCGCGGTGCAGGGCGCGCGCACCATGCAGTTGGACGGCCTTGTCGACGACGTACTGCGCGGTCTCGGTGGCGAGCAGTTTCGCCATCGCCGCGCGCTTGGGGACGTCCCCGCCGCCTTCGTCGTACGCCGTCGCCGCCGCGTACACCATGAGGCGGGCCGCGTCCGTGCGCAGGGCCATCTCGGCGACCTGGTGGGCGACCGTCTGCAGATCCTTCAACTTGCCGCCGAACGCGTCCCGTCCGGCCGTGTGGGCGAGGGTCGCGTCCAGGGCCGCCTGCGCCATGCCGACGGCGAAGGCACCGACGCTGGGCCGGAACAGGTTGAGGGTGCCCATGGCGACCCGGAAACCGCGGTCGGGCTCGCCCAGCACGTCGTCGGCGGTGATGGGGACGGCGTCGAAGTCGAGGGTGCCGATGGGGTGCGGGGACAGCATGTCGAGGCCCGCGCCGGCGAGGCCTGGGCGGTCGGCGGGGACCAGGAACGCGGTGACGCCGCGGGCGCCGGCAGCGGGGGTGGTGCGGGCGAAGACGGTGTAGAAGTCGGCCTCGGGGGCGTTGGAGATCCAGCACTTCTCACCGGTGAGCCGCCAGCGGGCGGGGCCGTCGGGCTCGGCCGTCAGTGCGGCGCCCGGCGTCTCCCCCGGCCCGCCCGGCCGCGAGGTGTCCCGTTGCGCGTGCAGCTCCAGCGCCGCCGCGTCCGACCCCGCCCCCGGCTCGCTCAGCGCGAAGGCCGCCACCGCGCTGCCCTCGGCCACCTTTGGCAGCCAGCGCTCCCGCTGGGCGGGGGTGCCGTGGGCATGCACGGGATGCGCGCCCAGGCCCTGCAGGGCCAGCGCGGTCTCCGCCTCCGTGCAGGCGTAGGCGAGTGACTCCCGCATCAGGCACAGGTCGACCGCTCCGGAGGTGAACAGCCGCTCCAGCAGGCCCAGTCGACCGAGCTCGGCGACCAGCGCGCGGTTGACGTGCCCCGGTTCGCCCTTCTCCGCGAGCGGACGCAGCCGTTCGGCGGCCACGGTGCGCAACTCGGCGCACCATGCGGTTTGTGGTGGATCGAGCGAGAATGCGGGCATTGCCGACCTCCCTGCGGAGCCGTCCACGACGGGCCCTCTCGACGGACCTCCTCGACGGTATCGCGCACCATTGACTGCCGTCACCAACACGATACGCTCCCTGTGCGAGCCCACCACGACGCCCACAAGGCAGCCCACAAGGCAAGGGGGCGAACCGCCATGGCCGGTCTGCACCGCTCCGCGCACGTCGACAGCTTCGCCCGCGAGCATCTGCCACCGCCCGACGAGTGGCCCGAGCTGCACTTCGACCTGCCGGGACTGCGTTACCCCGAACGGCTCAACGCCGCCGCCGAGCTGCTCGACGGCCCCGACGACGAGCGGCCCGTCTTCCACACCCCATCCGGCGCCACATGGACGTACGGCACGCTGCGCACCCGCGTCGACCGCCTCGCACATGTGCTCACCAACCACCTCGGCGTCGTCCCCGGCAACCGGGTGCTGCTGCGCGGCCCGACCACGCCCTGGCTGGCCGCCTGCTGGCTGGCGGTGCTGAAGGCGGGCGCGGTCGCCGTCACCGTGCTGGCCCAGCAGCGGCCGCACGAGCTGCGGACCATGTGCGAGATCGCCCAGGTGCGGCACGCGCTGTGCGACATCCGCGCCGTCGACGACCTCGCCAAGGCCGAGATACCCGGCCTGCGCATCGCGACGTACGGCGGCGACGCCCCCGACGACCTGCTGCACCTCCCAGCGCCCGACGCCCCCTACCCGGCCGCCGACACCGCGGCCGACGACGTCGCCCTCATCGCGTTCACCTCCGGGACCACCGGACGGCCCAAGGGCTGTATGCACTTCCACCGGGACGTGCTCGCGATAGCCGACACCTTCTCGGAACATGTGCTGCAACCACATGTGGGCGATGTCTTCGCCGGCAGTCCCCCACTCGGCTTCACCTTCGGCCTCGGCGGACTCGTCGTCTTCCCGATGCGGGCCGGCGCCAGCGCCCTGCTCCTCGAACAGGCAGGCCCCAAGCAGTTGTTGCCCGCCATCGCCGAACACCGGGTGTCCGTGCTGTTCACCGCGCCGACGGCGTATCGCGCGATGCTGGACGAGCTCGACTCGTACGACATCTCCTCCCTGCGCCGCTGTGTCTCCGCGGGCGAGAACCTGCCCACCGCCACCTGGCAGACCTGGCACGAGCGGACCGGGCTGCGGGTCATCAACGGCATCGGCGCCACCGAGCTGCTGCACATCTTCATCTCGGCCGCCGACGAGCACATCAGGCCCGGGACCACGGGTGTGCCGGTACCGGGGTGGCAGGCGCGCGTGGTCGACGACGAGGGCCGGGACGTGCCCGACGGGGAGCCCGGACTGCTCGCCGTGCGCGGCCCGGTGGGCTGCCGCTATCTCGCCGACCCTCGGCAGCGCGAGTACGTGCGCCACGGCTGGAACATCACCGGCGACACCTACGTCCGGGAGAGTGACGGCTATTTCCGCTACGTGGCCCGCGCGGACGACATGATCATCTCGGCCGGGTACAACATCGCGGGCCCGGAGGTCGAGGAGGCGCTGCTGCGCCATCCGGATGTGCTGGAGACGGCGGTGGTGGGGCGGCCGGACGAGGCGCGCGGACGGATCGTGGTGGCATACGCGGTGCTCAGGGAGGGCGCGCGCCGGGACGCGGAAGCGCTGCGCACCTTCGTCAAGGACGAGCTGGCGCCGTACAAATGCCCCCGTGAGATCGTCTTCATGGACGCGCTGCCGCGCACCGCGACCGGCAAGCTCCAACGGTTCCGGCTGCGCGACGGCAATGAGGCGAGAAGTGACCAGCAGTGATCCGCACGACCTAAGATGATCAACGTGTCCGACCAGCATGCACCACGGTCTCTCATCGTCACGCTCTACGGCGCCTACGGCCGCCACATGTCCGGCCCGGTACCGGTCGCCGAGCTGATCAGACTGCTGGCCGCGGTCGGCGTGGACGCCCCTTCGGTGCGTTCGTCGGTGTCGCGGCTGAAGCGGCGCGGGCTGCTGCTGCCGGCCCGTACGGCGCAGGGCGCGGCCGGCTATGAACTCTCCCCGGACGCCCGCCAGTTGCTCGACGACGGTGACCGCCGTATCTACAGCGCCGCGCCGCCCGACGACGAGGGCTGGGTGCTCGCGGTGTTCTCGGTGCCGGAGTCGGAGCGGCAGAAGCGGCATGTGCTGCGCTCCCGGCTGGCCGGGCTCGGCTTCGGAACGGCGGCGCCGGGCGTGTGGATCGCGCCCGCGCGGCTCTACGAGGAGGCCCGGCACACCCTGCAGCGGCTGCGCCTGGAGGAGTACGTCGACTTCTTCCGCGGTGAGCATCTCGGCTTCACGCCGACCGTCGAGGCCGTCGCCCGCTGGTGGGACCTGGCCGCGATCGCCAAGGAGCACGACGCGTTCCTCGACCGCCACGCGCGCGTGCTGCACGACTGGGAGCGCCGGGCCGACACCCCGCCCGAGGAGGCGTACCGCGACTATCTCCTCGCCCTGGACTCCTGGCGCCATCTCCCCTACACCGACCCGGGCCTGCCGGCCCGGCTGCTGCCCGGGGACTGGCCGGGCGCGCGCTCGGCCGCCGTCTTCCGGGGACTGCACGAGCGGCTGCGGGACTCGGGGGCGAAGTACACCGGCCTGTGACCTCGGGCACATCATGCGCCACTAACGGAACCCTCAGGTTCCTCTGTACCTCCTCTCAAGTTTCTTACCTAGCGTCCATCGGGTCGTCCGCAGGTAAGGAATGAGGACTGTTGCGCATGACCAGCACGCCAAGAGCCCAGGGAGGCACGGTCTGGCTGACGGGGCTGCCGAGTGCGGGCAAGACCACGATCGCCCGTCTGCTCGGTGACCGGCTGAGGACCGAGGGACATCGCGTGGAGGTCCTCGACGGCGACGAGATCCGCCGTTTCCTCTCCGCGGGCCTGGGCTTCTCGCGGGCGGACCGCAACACCAACGTGCAGCGCATCGGCCTGGTCTCGGAGGTGCTCGCGCGCAACGGCGTGCTGTCCGTCGTCCCGGTCATCGCCCCGTACGCCGACAGCCGCGAGGCCGTCCGCAAGCGGCACGCGGCGAGCGGGACGCCGTACATCGAGGTGCATGTGGCGACCCCGGTCGCGGTGTGCAGCGAGCGGGACGTGAAGGGGTTGTACGCCAGGCAGGCGGCAGGGCACCTGTCCGGGCTGACGGGTGTCGACGACCCGTACGAGCCGCCGGCCGACCCGGCGCTGGTGCTCAAGACCCAGGACCAGACTCCGAACGAGTCGGCGGACGCCGTCTACGCGGTGCTCGCGGAACGGGGGTTGGTGTGACCGTGTCCCCTCTCTCGCACCTGGACGCGCTGGAGTCCGAGTCGGTGCACATCTTCCGCGAGGTGGCGGGCGAGTTCGAGCGGCCGGTGATCCTGTTCTCCGGCGGCAAGGACTCCATCGTCATGCTGTACCTGGCGCTCAAGGCGTTCACGCCGGCGGCGATCCCCTTCTCGCTGCTCCATGTGGACACGGGACACAACTTTCCTGAGGTCATCGACTACCGCGACCGTGTGGTGGGCGCACATGGGCTCCGGCTCCATGTGGCCTCCGTACAGGACTACATCGACCGCGGGGTGCTGCGCGAACGCCCGGACGGGACGCGGAATCCGCTCCAGACGCGGCCGCTGACGGAGCGGATCCAGAGCGAGAAGTTCGACGCGGTGTTCGGCGGCGGGCGGCGCGACGAGGAGAAGGCCCGGGCCAAGGAGCGGGTGTTCAGCCTGCGCGACGAGTTCTCGCAGTGGGACCCGCGCCGGCAGCGGCCCGAGCTGTGGAACCTGTACAACGGCCGGCACGCTCCCGGCGAGCACGTGCGCGTGTTTCCGCTGTCCAACTGGACCGAGCTGGACGTGTGGCAGTACATGGCTCGTGAGCACATAGAGCTCCCGAACATCTACTACGCCCATCAGCGCGAGGTGTTCCGGCGCAACGGCATGTGGCTGACGGCGGGTGACTGGGGCGGGCCTCGCGAGCACGAGGTCGTGGAGAAACGACAGGTCCGCTATCGCACGGTCGGCGACATGTCCTGCACCGGTGCGGTGGACTCCGAGGCCGACACCATCGAGAAGGTGATCGACGAGATCGCCGCCTCCCGGCTCACCGAGCGCGGCGCCACCCGCGCCGACGACAAGATGTCCGAGGCCGCGATGGAAGACCGCAAGCGCGAAGGGTACTTCTAGTCATGACCGTTGACACGCTTCGGTTCGCCACCGCGGGCTCAGTCGACGACGGCAAGTCCACCCTGGTCGGCCGACTGCTGCACGACTCCAAGGCGGTTCTCGCCGACCAGCTGGAGGCCGTGGAGGCCGCCTCCCGCAAGCGCGGCCGGGACGCGCCCGACCTGGCGCTGCTCACCGACGGCCTGCGCGCCGAGCGCGAGCAGGGCATCACGATCGACGTGGCGTACCGCTACTTCGCGACGCCGCGCCGCCGGTTCATCCTCGCCGACACACCGGGCCATGTGCAGTACACCCGCAACATGGTCACCGGCGCCTCCACCGCCGAGCTGGCGATCATCCTGGTCGACGCCCGCCACGGCGTTGTCGAGCAGACCCGCCGGCATGCCGCCGTGGCCGCCCTGCTCCGGGTGCCGCACCTCGTGCTCGCCGTCAACAAGATGGACCTGGTGGGCTACGAGCAGCGGGAGTTCGAGCGCATCGTCGAGGACTTCGCGCGCCACGCGGCCGAGCTGGACCTGCCCGGCTTCACCCCGATCCCGGTCTCGGCGCTGGTCGGCGACAACGTCGTGACACGCTCGGCCCACATGGACTGGTACGGCGGCCCGGCGCTCCTGAAGTTCCTGGAGACGGTCCCCGTCTGCGCCGACCCGGCCGACGCGCCCGCCCGCTTCCCCGTCCAGTACGTCATCCGGCACGGCGAAGTCCGCCACTACGCGGGCCAGTTGGCGTCGGGCGCGCTACGGGTCGGCGACCGCGTGACCGTGCACCCGTCCGGCCAGACGTCCGAGATCACCGGCATCGACGTACTGGGCAGGGACGTCGCCGTGGCCCAGGCCCCGCAGTCGATCAGCATCCGCCTCGCCGACCAGCGGGACGTCTCGCGCGGGGACATGATCACCGCGGGCGTCGACGTCCCGGCGCTCACGCAGGAGGCACGCGCGGCGGTCTGTCATCTGGCCGACCGCCCGCTGAAGGTGGGTGACCGCGTGCTGGTCAGGCACACGACGCGGACCGTGAAGGCGATCGTCACGGACCTGGCCGGCGCCGCCGAACTGACTTCGAACGACCTGGGCCGGATCACCCTGCGTACCGCCGAACCGCTGGCGCTGGACGACTACGCGGTCTCCCGGCGCACCGGCGCGTTCCTCCTGATCGACCCGGCGGACGGCACGACGCTGACCGCGGGGATGGTCGAGCTGTAGAACCCCTTCGCCCTCAAGTCCCCAGTGTCAGCCGGGGCTTGGGGGCGTCCGTGCGTCCGGTCTGCGGGCGCCGGCTGCCCGCCCGGTACGGGGTCGGCCAGAGGACGCCGGGACCGTCGTAGCCCTGCTCGGCCGCCGCGTGCAGCGTCCAGTGCGGGTCGTACAGGTGCGGACGGGCCAGGGCGCACAGGTCCGTACGGCCCGCGAGGATCAGGGAGTTGACGTCGTCCCAGGACGAGATCGCGCCGACCGCGATCACCGGCACACCGATGTCGTGCCGGATCCGGTCGGCGTACGGCGTCTGGTACGACCGTCCGAACTCCGGCCGCTCGTCGGCCACGACCTGTCCGGTCGACACGTCGATCGCGTCGGCGCCGTGCGCGGCGAAGGCGCGGGCGATCTGGACGGCGTCCTCGGCACTCGTGCCGCCCTCGGCCCAGTCGGTGGCGGAGATACGGACGGTCATCGGCCGCTCCTCGGGCCATACGCTCCGTACGGCGTCGAAGACCTCCAGCGGGAAGCGGAGCCGCTTCTCCAGGGTGCCGCCGTAGGCGTCGGTGCGGAGGTTGGTGAGCGGGGAGAGGAAGCCGGAGAGCAGATAGCCGTGCGCGCAGTGGAGTTCGAGCAGGTCGAATCCGGCCCGGGCGGCGCGCCAGGCGGCAGCGGTGAACTGTTCGCGGATGTCGGTGAGTTGGGCGCGGGTCAGCTCCCGGGGAGTCTGACTGTACGGCTTGTAGGGGATCGGGGACGCGGCCACGAGCGGCCAGTTGCCGTCCTCCAGCGGCTCGTCCATGCCCTCCCACATCAGCTTCGTCGAGCCCTTGCGCCCACTGTGGCCGAGCTGCACACCGATGGCGGTGCCGGGCGACCGGGCGTGCACGAACTCGACGATCCGTCGCCAGGAGTCGGCCTGTCTGCCGCTGTAGAGGCCGGTGCAGCCGGGGGTGATGCGTCCCTCCGGGCTGACGCACACCATCTCGGTCATCACCAGGCCGGCGCCGCCGAGGGCACGGGCGCCGAGATGGACGAGGTGGAAGTCGCCGGGGACGCCGTCCGTGGCGGAGTACATGTCCATCGGGGACACCACGACCCGGTTGCGCAGGGTCAGGCCGCGCAGCCGGAACGGGGTGAACATCGGCGGTGTGCCGGGCGGGCAGCCGTGGTCGCGTTCCACGGCCTCGGTGAAGCGGGCGTCGCGCAGGCGCAGATTGTCGTGGGTGACGCGGCGGCTGCGGGTGAGCAGGTTGAAGGCGAACTGGCGGGACGGCTGGTCGAGGTAGAGGCCGAGGTTCTCGAACCACTCCAGGCTGGCGCGGGCGGCGCGTTGTGTGGAGGCGACGACCGGCTTGCGCTCCTCCTCGTAGGCGCTCAGAGCGGCGGCGATGTCCGGCTGTTCCTCCAGAGTGGCGGCGAGGGCGAGCGCGTCCTCGACGGCCAGCTTGGTGCCCGAGCCGATGGAGAAGTGGGCGGTGTGTGCGGCGTCGCCGAGCAGGACGGTGTTGCCGTTCGACCAGTGCTCGTTGACGACCGTCCGGAAGGTGGTCCAGGCCGACTTGTTGGACTTCAGCGGCCGTCCGCCGAGCGCGTCCGCGAAGATCTTGGCGCAGCGCGCCGTCGACTCCTGCTCGTCGAGTTCGTCGAACCCGGCGGCTCGCCACACCTCCTCGCGCATCTCCACGATGACGGTGGAGGCGTCGGCCGCGTACGGGTAGCCGTGCAGCTGCATGACGCCGTGCTCGGTCTCCGCGATCTCGAATCGGAAGGCCTCGAAGGCGAAGTCGGCGGCCAGCCATATGTAGCGGCAGTGGTGTGCGGCCACGTGGGGGCGGAACACATGGGTGTAGGCCTCGCGAGTGGTGCTGTTCACCCCGTCCGCGGCGATGACCAGGTCGTATGTCTCGGCGAGCCAGGCCGGGTACGGGGCCTCCGTGCGGAAGCGGAGGTCCACGCCGAGCGCGTGGCAGCGGTCGTGCAGGATCTCCAGGAGGCGCTTTCTGCCGAGGGCCGCGAAGCCGTGCCCTCCGGAGGTCTGGCGGGTGCCTCGATGGACGATGTCGATGTCGTCCCAGCGGACGAATTCCTCGCGCAGTGCCGCGTAGACCACCGGGTCGGCGTGTTCGATGCCGCCGAGGGTTTCGTCGGAGAGGACCACCCCGAAGCCGAAGGTGTCGTCGGGGGCGTTGCGTTCCCAGACGGTCACTTCACGGGTGGGGTCCAGGCGTTTCAGCAGGGCCGCGGCGTAGAGGCCGCCGGGGCCGCCGCCGATGATCGCCACGCGCAGCGCCGCGCCGGCCGCGGATTCGGCACGGTCGCTTGTCCCTTGGGTGGGCACCATCACCGCCCCCTCCATTTGGGAGGCCGCTTCTCCGTGAACGCCGCGTGGAACTCCGCGTAGTCCTCGCCGTTCATCAGCAGGGCCTGCGTCGACGCGTCCATCTCCACCGCCGCCGCCAGCGGCATGTCCAGCTCGGCCGTGAGCAGCGCCTTGGTCTGGGCGTACGCCAGTGCCGGTCCGTCGGCCAGGCGGCGGGCCAGGGCCTGGGCGGCCTCGTCGGCGTGGCCCTCGTCCGTCAGTTCGCTGATCAGGCCGATCCGCTCGGCCTCCGGCGCCCGAACCGAGTCGCCGAGCATGAGCAGCCGGGTGGCATGGCCGAGGCCCACGACCCTCGGCAGCAGATAGGCCGCGCCCATGTCGCCGCCGGACAGACCGACCCGGGTGAAGAGGAAGGCGAAGCGGGTGGTGGGGTCGGCGACCCGGAAGTCGGCCGCGAGGGCCAGTACGGCACCCGCCCCCGCCGCCACCCCGTGCACCGCCGCGATCACCGGGAACGGGCACTCCCGTACGGCCCGTACAACCTGCCCGGTCATCCGGTTGAAGTCGAGCAGCTGGGCGGTGTCCATGGACAGGGTCGCGCCGATGATCTCGTCGACGTCACCGCCGGAGCAGAACCCACGCCCCTCGCCGGCCAGCACCAGGGCCCGTACCGCCTTCTCCCTCGACAGCTCGGCGAGCAGATCGCGCAGGTCGGCGTAGGCGCCGAAGGTGAGCGCGTTGAGCTTCTCGGGGCGGGCGAGGGTGACGGTGGCGACTCCGTCGGTGTGCTCGACCCGCAGATGCTCCCAGTCGGAGGTGCGGGCGGCGGAGCCGGTGAAGGGACTCATGACGTGCGGCCTCCTCGGGCGGACGGCGGGCACTGCCTCAGTGAGCTCTGCCCTTCGAGCTCTTCCCTTCGAAGCTATCACCCTTCTTTGACTGTCGTCATGGGCGCGCAATAAGCCAGTTTCCGAGCGCGACAGGCCGGTCTCACCACGACCGCGACAGGCCGGCCCCATCACCACCGCGACGGGCGGGCGCACCGTGACCTGGCCCGGTCACATCCGTCACGGCTCGGCGACACCCGCGTAACGGCGGGATCGGCCGCGCGAGGCCGACCGTTCATCTGGGTAAGCCGCACAACAGTCGGGGCCGAAGGTCCCGAACGGCGCCCACCGAGCGGTCTCGCCGGGTGGCGCCGTACCATTCATAAGGTTGAAAGCAGGACAGCCTGCTCATGAACGGACACGCCTTGCACGATCGCTCCCCAGCCTCCGCCTCCTGGCGTATCGCGCTGCCGCACACCACCGCGGCCGTGCCCGTCGCGCGCGCACTGGTGCGGACGGCGCTGGCCGAGCTGGAGCACGGCGCCTGCACCGACACCGCCGAGCTGCTCACCGCGGAGCTGGTCGCGAACGCCGTGGAGCACACCGCGGGCAACGGCCCGATAGAGCTGGTCGTGGAGCTGCTGCCGTCCGGCTGCCAGGTGGAGGTCCACGATCCGGACCCGGCTCCACCGGGCAATCTGACCCGCCCCACCGCCGGCGACCCCGACCCCTGGCAGGAACACGGCCGCGGTCTGCTCCTGATCCGCACCCTGAGCTCGTCCTGCGGTCACCGCCCGACACACTCGGGCAAGGCGGTGTGGTTCAGGCTGCCGGTGGTACCGGCTCAGCGCCGGGCGGTCTGACGGACCGAGGACGCGGGGAACAGCGCGACCCAGCTCCCACGACCCCTCACCCCAGCGTCGCCACCAGGACGGCCTTGATCGTGTGCATCCGGTTCTCCGCCTCGTCGAAGACCACGGAGTGCTCCGACTCGAAGACCTCGTCGGTCACCTCGAGGGAGTCCAGACCGTAGGTCTCGAAGATCTCGCGTCCCACCTTGGTGCCGAGGTCGTGGAAGGCCGGCAGACAGTGCAGGAACTTGACGTCCGGGTTGTCGGTCGCGCGCAGGACGTCCATGGTCACCGCGTAGGAGCCGAGGGCGGCGATCCGCGTCTCCCACACCTCCTTCGGCTCCCCCATGGACACCCACACATCGGTGGCGATGAAATCGGCCGCGAGAACCCCTTCGTCGACCTTCTCGGTGAGCGTGATCCGGGCCCCGCTGGTCTCGGCGAGCTCCAGGGCACGGCCGATGACCTGCCGTGAGGGCCAGTAGGCCTGGGGCGCCACGATCCGTACGTCCATCCCGAGCAGCGCACCGGTGATCAGATACGAGTTCCCCATGTTGAAGCGGGCGTCGCCGAGGTACGCGAAGGTGATCTCCCTGGGCGGCTTGCCGCTGTGCTCCGTCATCGTCAGCACGTCGGCGAGCATCTGCGTGGGGTGCCAGTCGTCGGTCAGCCCGTTGTAGACGGGCACGCCGGCGAAGCCTGCCAGCTCCTCCACCTTCGCCTGGCTGTCCCCGCGGTACTCGATGCCGTCGTACATCCGGCCGAGCACGCGCGCGGTGTCCTTCACGGACTCCTTGTGCCCGATCTGCGAACCCGAGGGGTCGAGATAGGTCGTGGAGGCGCCCTGGTCGGCGGCCGCGACCTCGAACGCGCAGCGCGTACGCGTCGAGGTCTTCTCGAAGATCAGCGCGATGTTCCTGCCCCGCAGATACCGTGTCTCGACCCCGGCCTTCTTGGCCGCCTTCAGCTCGGCGGCCAGCTCGACCAGCCCGAGGAACTCCTGCTCGGTGAAGTCGAGCTCCTTGAGGAAGTGGCGGCCGGCGAGGGCGGTCGGGACAGTCGCCATGGGGGCGCTCCAGAGGTACGGGTACAAGGGCCCTGGAAGTCTATACGACGTTCAGAATTAATATACGGGCGCACGTTCGACCGGACAGCTCATGCACCGCGGCCCGCCCCTCCCGCGCCCCAGCTCGCTCCCCGGAATCTCGATCACCTCGATGCCCTGCTTGCGCAGATGCGTGTTGGTGGTGGAGTTGCGTTCGTAGGCGACGACGACACCCGGCTCGACGGCCAGCACGTTGCACCCGTCGTCCCACTGCTCACGCTGGGCGGAGTGCACGTCCTGGGTCGCGGTGAGGACGCGGATCTCGCTGAGCCCGAGGGCGGCGGCGATCGCACGGTGCATGTGCTCCGGCGGATGGTCGGTGACCTTCAGCTCCTTTTCGCCGGTTCCCGGTTCGATGGTGTACGAGCGGAGCATGCCGAGGCCGGCGTACTGGGTGAAGACGTCGCCGTCGACCATCGTCATCACGGTGTCGAGATGCATCAGGGCACGCTTCTTGGGCATGTCGAGGGCCACGATCGTGTGCGCAGAGCCGGCGGCGAAAAGCTTGTGGGCGAGCATCTCGACGGCCTGCGGAGTGGTCCGCTCGCTCATACCGATGAGCACCGCGCCGTTGCCGATCACCAGGACGTCCCCGCCCTCGATGGTGGAGGGGTAGTCGGCCTGTCCCTCGGACCAGACGTGGAACGTTTCGTCACGGAACAGCGGGTGGTGCCGGTAGATCGCCTCGAAGTGCACGGTCTCGCGCTGCCGGGCGGGCCAGCGCATGGCGTTGACGGAGACACCGTCGTAGATCCAGGCGGAGGTGTCGCGGGTGAAGAGGTGATTGGGCAGGGGCGCGAGCAGGAAGTCGTCGAGCTCCATGACATGGAAGCGCACGGAGGTCGGCTCGAGGTGCGCCTCCAGGAACTCCCGCTTGGTCATGCCGCCGACGAGCGCCTCGGCCAGTTCGGGCGCGGGCAGGCTTTCGAAGGCCGCACGGAGATGGTCGGTGGCGAGCACCCCGTACTCCTTCTCGTCGAAGACCCGGTCCAGGACGAGCTTCCGGGCCGCCGGGATCGCCAGGGCCTCGGTGAGCAGGTCGCCGAAGAGGTGGACGGTGACCCCGCGGTCACGCAGCACGTCGGCGAACCCGTCGTGCTCGGCGCGCGCCCGGCGCACCCACAGCACGTCGTCGAAGAGCAGGGCGTCCTTGTTGCTGGGGGTGAGCCTTTTGAGCTCGAGATCCGGCCGGTGGAGTATGACGCGGCGCAGCCGCCCGGCCTCGGAGTCGACATGGAATCCCATGCCTCCATCCTGACCAACGGGGGCCGCGTTCACCCCCAACTTGCCGCCAACTTCTTTTCGTCCCCTTGACGACAAGCAGGTCAGGCGATTATCGTCTGAATGACGAAAAAGAGGGGGCTTCATGGCCGACATCACCCGGCGCCTGGGCTGGCGCCATCTGCGCGGCGCGCCCACGGCGCACATCCGCCACCACCGCGGCGGAAAGCTCCTGCATGACGGCCCCGGGCTCAGCTTCTGGTTCCGGGCACTGACCGCCGCGATCTCCGAAGTCCCGGTCGACGACCGGGAGTTGGCGATGACCTTTCATGCCCGTACGTCCGACTTCCAGGACGTGGCCGTACAGGCGACGGTCACCTACCGGATCAGCGACCCGGCCCTGGCCGCCGCCCGCCTCGACTTCTCGATCGACCCGGACACGGGCGCCTGGCGCACGGCTCCCCTGGAGCAGCTCGGCACCCTGCTCACCGAGACGGCGCAGCAGCACGCGCTGGACGTCCTGTCGCGTACACCGCTGTCGGCGGCGCTCGTGGACGGCGTGACGGCCGTACGGGAGCGGATCGCACAGGGCCTGGCCGGGGAGCCCAGACTCCCCGCGACCGGCATCGAGGTGGTCGCCGTACGCGTCGTGGCACTGCGCCCGGAACCGGAGGTGGAGCGGGCGCTGCGCACCCCGGCCCGCGAGCAGATCCAGCAGGGGGCGGACCGGGCGACGTACGAGCGCCGGGCGGTCGCCGTCGAGCGCGAGCGCGCCATCGCCGAGAACGAACTGGCCAGCCAGATCGAACTCGCCCGCCGCGAGGAGCAGTTGGTGGACCAGCGCGGCACGAACGCGCGCCGCGAGGCCGAGGAGCACGCGGCCGCGGACGCCGTCAGGGCCGAGGCGGAGGCGGCACGGACGGTACGGCTCGCGGAGGCGGAGGCCACCCGGTCCGTACGGCTGGCCCGGGCGGAGGCCGAGGGCGCGCGTGAGGTCGGTGCGGCCCGGGCGCAGGCGCAGGCGGCCTGGCTGCGGGTGCACGCCGAGGTGGACGTGGCGACGCTGCACGCGCTGACCGGGACGCGGCTGGCGGAGAACCTGCCGCAGATCGACAGCGTGACGGTGTCGCCGGACGTGCTGACCGGACTGCTCGCCAGGCTGGGAGCCCGGGAGTGAGTCTCGCCCCCCGGGTCGTGCTCGTCCATCGCACCTCGGAGTACGAGGAGTTGGTGGCCCGGCACGGCACCCACGGCCAGGCCGCCTTTTTCCTCGCGTCCCGGGGCCGCGACATCGAGGAGGTCGCCGAACGCCACCGCCGTACGCGAAAGGCGCTCACGGAGGTGACCTCGGCGATCCCGCTGGCCTGGCGTCAGAGCCGGGTGGAGCGGGCCGACCTGGACCGGTTCCTGTTCGCGCCGGAGGACGTCGTGGTCGTGGTCGGGCAGGACGGCCTGGTCGCGAACGTGGCCAAGTACCTCGACGGGCAACCGGTGCTGGGCATCGACACCGATCCCGGCCGCAACCCCGGCGTCCTGGTGCGTCACCGTCCGGCGGACGCGGCGAAGTTGTTCGCGTCCACGCAATCCGGAAGGGGGGTCTTCGACGAACTCACCATGGTCGAGGCCGTCGCCGACGACACCCAACGCCTCGTGGCACTGAACGAGATCTACCTGGGCGTCGCCGGACATCAGACGGCCCGATACCGCCTGGGCCTGGAGGACGACGGGGGTGTCGTCGAGGCCCAGGCTTCGTCCGGGGTGATCGTCGGCACGGGGACGGGGGCGACCGGCTGGATCCGGTCGGTGTGGCAGGAGCGGGGCCGGCGACTGCGGTTGCCCGCCCCGACGGAGGAGCGCCTGCTGTGGTTCGTCAGGGAGGCCTGGCCGTCCCCGGCCACCGGTACGTCACTGGTGGCCGGGGAACTCCCGGCGGCGGCCCTGCTCCATCTCACCGTCGAGTCCGAGCGGCTGGTCGCCTTCGGGGACGGGATGGAGACGGACGCGGTGGAGCTGACCTGGGGCCAGACGGTCCGGGTGGGCGTGTGCCGCCGGCGGCTGCGACTGGTCGACTGACCGTCACAGCCGGGGGTCCACCGGCTCCGACTCCAGTGCCAGCACCCCGAACACCGCCTCGTGCACACGCCACAGCGGCTCGCCCTCCGCCAGCCGGTCCAGAGCCTCCAGACCGAGCGCGTACTCGCGGATGGCGAGCGAGCGCTTGTGGTTGAGGAACCGCTTGCGCAGACGGTCCAGGTTGTCCGGGCGGGTGTACTCCGGGCCGTAGATGATCCGGAGGTACTCGCGGCCCCGGCACTTGATGCCGGGCTGGACCAGCCGTCCCTCACCGCTTCGCACCACCGCACCGATCGGCTTGACGACCATGCCCTCGCCGCCCCGGCCCGTCATCTCCAGCCACCAGTCGACGCCGGCCCGCACCGACTCCGGGTCGCCGGTGTCGACGTACAGCCGCCGGGTCGTCTGGAGCAGGCCCGTGCCGTCGTGCTCCACCAGCCGGTCGAGCAGCGCGAGCTGCTCGTCGTGCGGCAGTGCGGCGAGGCTGCGGCCCTGGACCGCCAGGATCTGGAACGGGGCCAGGCGTACACCGTCCAGGCCGTCCGTCGTCCAGCAGTACCGGCGGTACGCCTCGGTGAACGCGGCCGCGTCCGAGGCCCGTTCGCGCTGCCGTGCCAGCAGGTCCGACACATCGACACCGCGCTCCGAGGCACCCTGAAGCGCGGCCAGCGCACCGGGGAACGCCGCCCCGGAGGCGGCGCCGACCGCCGCGTACTGCGAGCGCAGCAGACCCGAGGCCTTCAGCGACCACGGCATCAGCTCGGCGTCGAGCAGCAGCCAGTCGGTCTCGAGCTCGTCCCACAGCCCCGCCTCGCCGATCGCCGCCCGGAGCCGTTCGAGGATCGTCTCCGTCATCGACTCGTCGTCGAGGAACGGACGGCCGGTACGGGTGTAGAGGGAGCCGGTCGGGCCTCCCCCGCTCTCGGCTACGCTCGAGCGGGAGGTGCCCCCAACGCCGAAGCGCTTGCGTGCCGCCTCGGCGTCCCGGCACACCAGGGCCACCGCGCGCGAACCCATGTGCTTCTCCTCGCACACGACCCGCTCGACCCCGTCCGCCGCATACTGCGCGAAGGCTTCCGCCGGGTGCTCCAGGTAGCCGTCGATGTGACTCGTGGCCGTGGGCGCCATGGTCGGCGGGAGGTACGGCAGCAGGCGCGGGTCGACGGCGAAACGGCTCATGACCTCCAGAGCCGCCGCCGCGTTCTCCTCACGGATCGCGACCCGGCCCTGGTGCCGGGTCTCCACGACCCGGCGCCCGTGCACGTCCGCCAGGTCCAGCGGCCGGCCGTCGTGCCCGCCCGGCGCCTCCGCCCGCAGCGGCTTGGCCGGCTCGTACCAGACCTTCTCGGCCGGTACGTCGACCAGCTCCCGCTCCGGCCAGCGCAGCGCGGTCAGCTTGCCGCCGAAGACGGCGCCGGTGTCCAGGCAGATGGTGTTGTTCAGCCAGGTGGCCTCCGGGACCGGAGTGTGGCCGTACACCACGGCCGCACGGCCCCGGTAGTCCTCGGCCCACGGGTAGCGCACCGGCAGTCCGAACTCGTCGGTCTCCCCGGTGGTGTCGCCGTACAGCGCGTGCGAGCGCACCCGCCCGGACGTACGGCCGTGGTACTTCTCCGGCAGACCGGCGTGGCAGACCACCAGCCGCCCGCCGTCGAGGACGTAGTGGCTGACGAGCCCGTCGATGAACTCCCGTACCTCCGCGCGGAACTCCTCGCTCTCGGTCTCCATCTGCTCGACGGTCTCGGCGAGTCCGTGCGTGTGCTGGACCTTGCGGCCCTTGAGGTAACGGCCGTACTTGTTCTCGTGGTTGCCCGGCACGCACAGCGCGTTGCCCGACTTCACCATCGACATCACGCGGCGCAGCACACCGGGGCTGTCCGGGCCGCGGTCGACGAGGTCGCCGACGAAGACGGCGGTACGGCCGTCGGGGTGTACTCCGTCGGCGTAGCCCAGCCCGGCCAGCAGCGACTCCAGTTCGGACGCGCAGCCGTGGATGTCGCCGACGATGTCGAAGGGGCCGGTGAGGTGGGTGAGGTCGTTGAAGCGCTTCTCGGTGACGACGGTGGCGTTCTCGACGGCCTCCACACCGCGCAGGACGTGGACCTTGCGGAAGCCCTCTCGCTCCAGCTGCCTGATCGACCGGCGCAGTTCGCGGATGTGCCGCTGGATGACCCGGCGCGGCATGTCGGCCCGGTCGGTACGGGACGCGTTGCGCTCGGCGCACACCTCCTCGGGGACGTCGAGCACGATGGCTATCGGCAGCACGTCGTACTGCCGCGCGAGCTCGATCAGCTGCCGCCGGGAGTCCTGCTGCACGCTGGTGGCGTCGACGACCGTACGGCGGCCGGCGGCCAGGCGCTTGCCCGCGATGTAGTGCAGGACGTCGAAGGCGTCCCGGGTCGCGCTCTGATCGTTCTCGTCGTCGGAGACCAGGCCGCGGCAGAAGTCGGAGGAGATGACCTCGGTGGGCTTGAAGTTCCGCCGGGCGAAGGTGGACTTGCCGGAGCCGGAGGCACCGACGAGGACGACCAGGGAGAGGTCGGTGACGGGCAGGACACGCCCGTTCGTCGCCTGAGTCATGCGGCCTTCGCCTCCTTCTCGTCGTTGCCGGTCATCACGGCTGTGCTCATTTCGAAAACGGCCATCTGTGTCGGCGGCCCCACCTCGGGGTCGTCGGGCCCCACCGGCACGAACTCCACGCCGTACCCATGCCGTTCGGCGACCGCCCGCGCCCACGCGCGGAACTCCTCGCGCGTCCACTCGAACCGGTGGTCGCCGTGCCGGACGTGCCCGGCGGGCAGGGACTCCCAGCGGACGTTGTACTCGACGTTCGGCGTGGTCACCAGAACCGTCCGGGGGCGCGCGGCGCCGAACACCGCGTACTCCAGGGCGGGCAGCCGGGGCAGGTCGAGGTGTTCGATGACCTCGCTGAGCACGGCGGCGTCGTAGCCCTTGAGGCGGTTGTCGGTGTAGGCCAGGGAGCTCTGGAAGAGCTTCACGCGCGAGGCCTGCCGCTCCCCCATCCGGTCCAGCTTCAGCCGCCGCCCGGCGATGGTGAGCGCCCGCATCGACACGTCCACGCCCACGATCTCGGTGAACACCGGTTCCTTGAGCAGCGCCTGCACCAACTGGCCCTGCCCGCATCCGAGATCGAGCACGCGCGCGGCACCGGACGCCCTGAGCGCGGCCATGATCGCGTCCCGTCGCTGCACGGCGAGCGGGGTCGGCTTCTCCTCGACCTCGCTCTCGGCCTCGACGGCGTTGTCGATGTCCTCGACCTCGCTGTCGTCGGCCTCCGCGAGCCGCACCAGCTCCAGCCGCTCCATCGCCTCACGGGTCAGCGACCAACGGCGCGACAGATACCGGCTGGTGATCAGCTTGTGCTCCGGATGGTCCGGCAGCCAGCCCTCACCGGCCCGCAGCAACTTGTCGACCTCGTCGGAGGCGACCCAGTAGTGCTTGGCGTCGTCGAGGACGGGGAGCAGGACGTAGAGGTGGCGCAGCGCCTCGGCGAGGGTCAGCGCCTCCGCCTCCAGCACGAGCCGCACATAGCGCGAGTCGCCCCACTCGGGGAACTGCACGTCCAGCGGCACGGGCTCGGCGGTCACGGCCCAGCCGAGCGGCTCGAACAGCCGCCGCACGAGCTCCTGGCCGCCTCGGGCCGGCAGCGCGGGCACCTCGATGCGCAGGGGCAGCGGCTGGGCGGCGCGCTCGGGCCGCGCGTTGCACACGCCCCGCATCGCGCTGGAGAACACGGCGCTGAGCGCGACCGCGAGCAGCGAGGACGCCGCGTACGGACGGTCGTTCACATACTGCGCGAGCGCCGCGTCGGGCGCCCCGCCCCGGCCCTTGCCCTTGCCCCGCCGGACCAACGCCACCGCGTCGACCTCCAGTAGCAGCGCCGCCGTGCAGCGCTCGGTGTCCGCCTCCGGGTAGAGGATGTGGGCGGTGCCGTAGGAGGTGGAGAACTTTTGCGCCTTCTCGGGATGCTTGTGCAGCAGGAAGCCGAGATCGGTGGCGGGGCGTTCTGCGGTGCCGGTGGTGGTGATCGTCAGGAACACGTGGTCGGCCTTCGAATAGGGTCTGAGCTGCGCCTGTGCGCCGCCTGTACAAGTTACCGAGCACAGGTCGGAACCACCTGGGGTTTTTACCCGTCCCTGCCCACACCACGGCCCCCGGGCAGGACGCTCCCGAGGGCCGCGAGCCGAAATGCGCCGGACCGAGAACTACGACAACTGGGACTGGACCTGGGAGGAGATGAGCTCCAGGTGGTCCAGGTCGGCCAGGTCGAGGACCTGAAGGTAGATCCGCTGCGAGCCGATCTCCTGGAACCGGCCGATCCTGTCGACGACCTCGCTCGCAGAGCCCGCGAGCCCGTTGGCCTTGAGCTCGTCGACCTCACGGCCGATGGCGGCGGCGCGCCGGGCGATCTCCTGGTCGTCCTTGCCCACGCACACGACAAGGGCGTTGGAGTAGACGAGGTCGTCCCCCTTGCGGCCGATCTCCTCGGCGGCGGCCCGCACCCGCCCGAACTGCCGCTCGCTGTCCTCGATCGAGGCGAAGGGCATGTTGAACTCGTCGGCGTATTTGGCGGCGAGCCGCGGCGTACGGGTGGCGCCGTGCCCGCCGATCAGAACCGGAACCTTGCTCTGGGCCGGCTTGGGCAGTGCGGGCGAGTCGGTGAGGTCGTAGTGGGTGCCGTGGAAGTCGAAGGTCGCGCCGGTCTCGGTGGCCCACAGCCCCGTGACGATGGCGAGCTGCTCCTCCAGCCGCCCGAACTTCTCCTTCGGGAACGGGATGCCGTACGCCTTGTGCTCCTCCTCGAACCAGCCGGCGCCCAGGCCCAGTTCGACGCGGCCGCCCGACATCTGGTCGACCTGGGCGACCTGGATGGCGAGCACGCCGGGCAGCCGGAAGGTGCCGGCGGTCATCAGCGTGCCGAGGCGGATCCGCTTGGTCTCCCGGGCGAGACCGGCGAGCGTGATCCAGGCGTCGGTGGGTCCGGGCAGACCGTCTCCGGAGCCCATCCGCAAATAATGGTCGGACCGGAAGAAGGCATCGAACCCAAGATCCTCCGTGGCCTTCGCCACGCGGAGCAAGGTCTCGTAGGTGGCCCCCTGCTGGGGCTCGGTGAAGATGCGAAGATCCATGCCCCCATCCTGCACGCCGCGACGGCCGTCAACCGCACCGGTCCCCCTGGCCTCCGCATCCCCGGTCGGGTGAATTCCGTCAACGCGAAAGCCGCCGTCGGCCCAGGCCAGTGACCGCCCCCGACGGTGATCGTTGGCTCGGTCGGAGCCGGACCGCCCGGCCCCCGCCCCGGCCTGTCAAGCCTGGAGCGTCAGCGTGTCGGCCCACTGCCACTGGGGGGCCGGAGGCCCGAGGAGGCCGTCATGTCCGAGGAATTCGCGCCACCGCAGAGCGGCGGTACCGGCCAGCCGAAAGGGCTGCTCCAGCAGATGGAGGAGCTGATGGCCGCCCTCAACGCGGACCTGTCGGCGCTGGACGCGGACCTGCAGTCGACCGGCGGCCCCGGGCAAGGCCGACGGCAGGAGGGCGAGACGGGCTGACGGGCCGTCGGCCGAGCGGGCCGCGAACCGTCGCCGGCCGCGGGCGGTGCTGGGGGCTGCCGCCCCCGGGCCCCCGCTACCCCGCCTCCCGCTCCGCCAACACCTCCTCCCGGTCCGCCAGTCTCCGCAGCATCTCCAGCACCCGGTCCCGGGATTCGTCAGCCGCGTCGATCGCCTCCATGCACTGCCAGTACGTCGCCTCGTCGTCCGACGCGCTGGCCAGACCGACCATGGCGATCCCGACCTCGCCCAGCAGGCTCCCCAGATGCATCAGCGCCTGCCGCGCATCGCCCAGCTCCGTGAGCTGGGCCGCCAGTAAGTCGCCGTCCGCCAGATCCGGCACATCCAGGACCCCGCACCCGCGCCCCGCGAGCTCCGTCAGCCCCAGTGCCTCGCCCCGCAGTTCGGGGGGACCGAAGACCGCCAGCCGGCTCCCGATCGCCTGAGCCAGGGCCTGCGCCTGCCACACCTCGGTCATGGTCTCCGGCGCGCCCCCACTACCCGCCAGCGCACGCCTGCTAGTCAAGATGAGCCGCACCGCGTCCATCCGCAGTCCCCGTCTGTCGCGACGCGCTGCCCACGCGTCCGCCCGAACTCCCTTGTTCACTACCCAGAGTGAGGGCGCTTGAGACGAAAAGCCAGAGGAAGACGGAAATCTATGGACAACTTTTCGGTTGCGGCCAGCTGAATGAATACGGAGCGTACAAGCGGACGTAGCCCCTCCCCGGCGCTCCCCTACGGCGCGGGAAACCTCCGCTCGTTCCGATCGATCTTCGCGTCCAGCGCAGCCAGCACATCGATCCCCAGCACCTCACAGAGCTGCAGGAGATACGCCAGCACATCCGCTACCTCATCCGTCACCCGCGCCGCGGTGTCCGCGTCGTCCATGACCCGCGCCGACTCCTCCGGCGTCGACCACTGGAAGATCTCCAGGAGTTCGGACGCCTCGACGCTCAGCGCCGCCGCGAGGTTCTTCGGCGTGTGATACGGCTGCCAGTTCCGCGCGGCGGCGAACTCGGCCAGCCTGCGCTGCAGCTCGGCCACATCAAGAGGTTCGGTCACGCCTCAAGATGTACCACCGTCGCGCCGCCCGCCTCGGCCACCCCCGACCCGTCGCTCACCGCCCCGACCAGCCGGATGTGCCCCCGCTCGCACATCCGCGAGGCCAGCTGCAGGAGCTCCGTGCGCTGCCCCGGATCCAGCCCTCGATCAAGCCCGTCCGCCAGCACGGTCAGTGTCTGCAGGGCCGCGGGAACCTCCCCCACCGGATCGATCTCCCATACCCCGGGCCCCGTCAGCAGCACCAACGACAGCGCGAGATACCGCAGCTCACCGTCCCCCAACCGCCCGAGCTCGGTCCGCACCCGGTCCCCCCGATCGAGCACTCCCCGCACGGTCCCGTCCGCCAGCACCTCGCCGACCACATCCGCGACCACCCCCGCACACCCCGCCCGGGCCGCCGCCACCAGCTGCGCATGCCGCTGCCCGCACTCCGTCCGCGTCCGCCACAGCACTTCGGCGAGGTTGTCGCACCCGCCGAGCAGCCGCCCGGACCCGAGCGGCACCGCGGCCCGCATCCGCTCCGGCCGGGGATCGCAGGCGAACACCGACCGCAGGGCCACCACCATCTGCTCGGCCGCGGCCAGCACCCGCCGCTGCCCGTCCGTCTTGCCGGCCACCCGCAGCGGCAGCAACGCGGTACCGAGCCGGTCGTCGGGCAGCGGCGCCCGTGTCACCGGCGACTGCCCGGCCGTATGCCAGGCGGCCTGCACAAAGGGCCGGCTCGGATCACGCAGGGCGGTCTCCAGCAGAACGAGACCGCCCGCGCTCAACCGCTCCCCCACGATCCGCAGTTCGGGCTCGGCCTGCACGGCGACATCGAGCCGCACCGGACCCTCGGGACCGTCGGCGGTGCAGCCGACACGGAAGCCGCGGCGACGCTGGGCGTCGGGCCGGGCCCGTTCCGGAACGCATGCCACCGGGTCCAGGAACACCTCCCCGACCCCGGCACCCCCACCGAGCCGTGCCAGCGCCTCGTACGCCCGTAACGCACTGCTCTTCCCGCTGCCGCTCGGCCCGGTGAAGAGCGTGAGCGCCCCGAGCGGGAACGCGGTCCGCCGATGCCCGGCGAACGCGGACAGCCGCAGCTCGGTCAGCCGAGGCCGGCCGGGCGGCGCACCGTCGCCCGCCGTACCGGACGGCTCACCCCCACGGCGTTCCTGAGACGGCAAGGACACGGCACCAGACACACACGACACGGCCATGTCCGGACCGTAGGCCCCCGGTCACCGGGCGAACCGTTACACCCGGGCGCCCTTCCTACGAACGAGCGAGCGCCCCGGCGAGCCCGTCACGCGCCCGGGACCCCGGCGCCCTCCATCAGCCCGCTCACCTCGGTCCCCGGCGGCGTCAGCAGAAACACATTGCGGTCCACCCGGTGCATCCCGCTGCCCAGCCCGAAGACCACGCCGGTGCTGAAATCGAGAACCCGCTTGGCGACCTCGTTCTCCGCGCCCGTCAGATCCAGCAGCACCGGAATTCCCGCCATGAGCGTCTCGGCGACGTCGCGGGCGTCCCCGAACACATTGACCCGGAGCACGACGAAGCGCCGCCGCGGCTCGGTCACCGCTTCCGGCATCGCACGATGGTCCACCGCGGACGGCCACGCGTCGCGGCCGCGCAGCGGCACGACCTGGGCGAGCCCTTCCCACTGTTCATCGGTGACGTCGTGGCTGTTCACCGGCTCCCCCCGCCTTGACTCGCCTTCAATGCCTGCACCGGCCAATTCTTACTTCAAGTCACCCGTTCGGCCCAACAGCGACACGGACCGCGACGGTATCGCATGGCGTCATATCCCTCACATCGCGCCATCCGCGACTGTGTGGCCGACGTAACTCCTCATGATCAAGGGATGTGACATCGACGTAACGGGCAATTCGTACGCTCCAGACAGCACCCCGACCCCAGAAGGGCCCCGCGTGACCTCGACCACCCCCACGACCCAGGTCCGGACGGTCTGCACCTACTGCGGTGTCGGCTGCGGGATCCTGCTGGACGTCGGGAGGGGGCCCGACGGGCGGCGTACGGTCCTGAAGGCCTCCGGCGACAGGACACATCCGGCGAACGCGGGCCGGCTGTGCACGAAGGGCGCGACCACGGCCGACCTGCTCGCCGCGCCCGGCCGGCTGACCACCGCGCTGGTCAGGGACGACCGGGGCGAGGAGCCGGTGCCCTGCCCGGTCGGCGACGCCATCGCCGAGACCGCCCGCCGGCTGCGCGCGATCATCGACGAGCACGGGCCGGACGCGGTCGCCCTCTATGTGTCGGGGCAGATGAGCCTGGAGGCCCAGTACCTGGCGAACAAGCTGGCCAAGGGGTTCATCAGGACCAACCAGATCGAGTCGAACTCACGGCTGTGCATGGCCAGCGCGGGCATGGGATACAAGCTGTCCCTCGGCGCCGACGGACCTCCCGGCTCCTACGACGACTTCGACCACGCGGACGTCTTCCTGGTCATCGGCTCGAACATGGCCGACTGCCACCCCATCCTCTTCCTGCGCATGATGGAGCGGGTCAAGGCGGGCGCGAAGCTGATCGTCGTGGACCCCCGGCGTACCGCCACCGCCGCCAAGGCCGATCTCTTCCTCCAGATCAAGCCGGGCACCGACCTCGCCCTCCTCAACGGCCTCCTCCACCTGCTCGTGGAGAACGGCCGCACCGACCCCGACTTCATCGCCGCCCACACCGAGGGCTGGGAGGAGATGCCGGCCTTCCTCGCCGACTACACACCTGCCGCCGTGGCGAAGATCACCGGCCTCGCCGAGGACGACCTGCGCACCGCCGCGCGGCTGATCGGCGAAGCAGACGAGTGGATGAGCTGCTGGACGATGGGGCTCAACCAGTCCACGCACGGCACCTGGAACACCAACGCCCTGGTCAACCTGCATCTGGCCACCGGCGCCCTCTGCCGCCCGGGGTCCGGTCCCTTCTCCCTCACCGGGCAGCCCAACGCGATGGGCGGGCGCGAGATGGGCTACATGGGGCCGGGGCTGCCGGGGCAGCGGTCCGTCCTCGTCGACGCCGAGCGGGACTTCGTCGAGGAGCTGTGGGAGCTGCCGCCGGGCACCCTGCGCGCCGACGGGGTCGGCAAGGGGACCGTCGAGATGTTCCAGAGGATGACCGACGGCGAGATCAAGGCCTGCTGGATCATCTGCACCAACCCCGTCGCCTCGGTCGCCAACCGCCGTACGGTCATCGAGGGGCTGGAAGCCGCCGAGTTCGTCGTCACGCAGGACGTCTTCGGGGAGACCGAGACCAACGCGTACGCCGATGTCGTACTGCCGGGCGCGATGTGGACCGAGGGCGAGGGCGTCTTCGTCAACAGCGAACGCAACCTCACGCTGACCAGGCCGGTGACCGACCCGCCGGGCGAGGCGATGGCCGACTGGCGGATCATCGCGGCCGTCGCGTGTGCGATGGGGTACGAGAAGGGGTTCTCGTACGACAGTGCCGAGGACGTCTTCGAGGAGATACGGCGCGCCTGGAACCCGGTGACCGGCTGGGATCTGCGCGGGGTGACCTACGAGCGGCTGCGGGCCACGCCCGTGCAGTGGCCCGCGGCCGATGTGGAAGGGCCCGCGCGCAATCCGATCCGCTACGTCGACGCGGACGGCGGGCTGCGCTTCCCGACCCCGAGCGGGCGGGGTGTCTTCCACGCGCGGCCGCACCTGCCGGCCGCCGAGATGCCGGACGGCGACTATCCCTTCGTACTGAACACCGGGCGGGTGCAGCACCAGTGGCACACGCTGACGAAGACGGGGAGGGTCGCCAAGCTCAACAAGCTGAACCCGGGGCCGTTCGTGGAGGTGCACCCGCAGGACGCACGGGAGCTGGGGATCGCCGACGGGGACCGGGTGGAGGTCGCCTCGCGGCGGGGACGGGCGGTGCTGCCGGCCGTCGTGACCGACCGGGTGCGGCCGGGTGACTGCTTCGCACCGTTCCACTGGAACGACCTGTTCGGGGAGTACCTCAGCGTCAACGCGGTGACCAGCGACGCGGTGGATCCGATCTCCTTCCAGCCGGAGTTCAAGGTGTGCGCGGTGTCCCTGACGAAGGTGGCGGCTCCCGCGGCTCCCGCGGCTCCCCTGCCGGAGGGGCCGGTGGCAGTGCTGACGCCGACGGCCGTCGCCCCCGGCCCGGCCGGTGCCTTCGGTCTGCAACCCGCTCAGCCGCCCGTCCTCTCCGCACAGGAACGCCTCTATCTGACCGGCTTCCTCGCCGGCATCGAGACCGGCGCGCCCGGCATCCCCGTCCTGCCGCCGGACGCGCCCTTCAGCCCCGAGCACGCGCTGTGGGTGAACGGCGTCCTGGCCGGCATGTACTCCCGTACGGCGGCGAGAGCGGCGGAACCGAGCGATCGGCAGGGCCGCGAGGTCGTCGTGCTCTGGGCCTCACAGACCGGCAACGCCGAGGAGTTCGCCACCGCCACCGCCGAGCGGCTGGGCGCGGCCGGGCACCGGACCAGCCTGGTCGGCATGGACGAGGCCGATGTCCGCGCCCTCGCCCGGACGGCCGACCTGCTCTTCATCACCAGCACGTTCGGCGACGGCGACGCACCCGACAACGGCTCCGGCCTCTGGGACACGCTGTCCGACGGGCAGGCGCCGCGCCTGGACGGCGTGCGGTACGCCGTGCTCGCCTTCGGCGACTCCTCGTACGACGACTTCTGCGGGCACGGGCGCCGTCTCGACGCACGGCTGGACGAACTGGGCGGGGTGCGCATGGCCCCCCGTACGGACTGCGAGCCGGACTACGAGCCGTCCGCGGGGGCGTGGCTGGACCAGGTCCTCACGGCGCTGGGCAGCACGCAGGCCCCCGCCGCCGAGCGGCCGAAGTCCAGGGCCAAGCCGGATCCCAGCACCGCCCGCCTCGTCGGCAACCGGCTGCTCAGCGGGCCCGGCGCGGGCAAGGAGGTGCGGCGCTTCACGTTCGACACGAGCGGGACCCCGCTGCCGTACGAGACGGGCGACGCGCTCGGCATACGGCCGGTCAACTCGTCGGCGCTGGTGGCGGAGTGGCTGGCGGTCACCGGAGTCGACGGCTCGACGGCCGTCGAGATGGACGGCGTCGGCGAGATGTCCTTCGCCGACGCCCTGCACCGGCACCTCGACATCACGAAGATCACCCCGGATCTGCTCCGCTTCGTCGCCGAACGCGCCCGGGACGACCGGGGGTTGCGCAGGCTGCTCCGGCCCGACAACAAGGACGGGCTGGCACAGTGGAGTTGGGGACGGCAGGCCGTGGACGTCGTCGCCGAACACCCCGTGCGGGCGGGCGCCGAGGAGTGGGCCGGGGTGCTCAGGAAACTCCAGCCGCGGCTGTACTCCATATCGTCCAGCCCGCTCGTCGACCCGCACAGCGTCTCCCTGACGGTCTCCGTCGTGCGCTACGAGAATCTGCACGGCCGGCCGCGCGGCGGGGTCTGCTCGCCCTTCCTCGCCGACGCGGAGTCCGCCACCGAAGTGCCGGTCTTCGTGCAGCGCTCCCCGCACTTCCGGCCGCCGGCCGACGCCGCGACGCCGATGGTGATGGTCGGCCCCGGTACCGGTGTCGCGCCGTTCGTCGGCTTCCTCCAGGAGCGGCGCGCGCTCGGGCACAAGGCGCCCAACTGGCTGTTCTTCGGCGAGCAGCACCGGGCCACCGACTTCTACTACGAGGACGAGCTGACCTCGCTGCTCGACGAGGGCGTGCTCGCCCGCCTCGACACCGCGTTCTCCCGCGACCAGCGCAACAAGGTGTACGTCCAGGACCGGATGCGCGAGCACGGCCCGGAGCTGTGGCGCTGGTTGCAGGACGGCGCCCACTTCTACGTCTGCGGCGACGCCTCGCGCATGGCGAAGGACGTGGACCGGGCCCTGAGGGACATCGCGGTCACGCACGGCGGTCTGGAGGAGGCCGAGGCGTCGGCGTACGTGAAGCAGCTGGCGGCGGCGAAGCGGTACGTGCGGGACGTCTACTGACCGGGGTCGCCGGCAACGCCGGGGATCTTCTCACCCGGCTCACACCGGACTCTTCACGTCCCTCGGCACCTCGCTCACCAGGCCTGATTACCGTCCGGTGGCGTGCAGTCGGCAGAACAGCAGTGGGTGACACCGCATCGGGGGACACGGTCGCCGGTGCCCGCCGTCCCGGAACCGCCCGCCCAGTGGCACCGCGTCCTGACCCTCCTCGCCGACGTCAGCCTCTTCGTCGGCACCCGGGCGATCTGGACGTCGGCGGCGAGCCATCGCCTCGTCGTTGCCGCCGTCGTCTCGCTGTGCTACGCCTCGATCCTGGTCTGCGGCGTACTGGCGCTCGTCGTGCGGCGGGCGAGGTCGCTGGCGCGGCTGGACCTTTGCGTGCTGGTGACCGCGGTGACGCTGACGCTGTGCGCGTGGGTGATGCACCACGGCGGCAGCGACGAGGCGCTCCTGACCACCCAGGCCGCCCGTGAGCTGGTCGCCGGGCACCCCGTCTACGGACAGCCCTGGCCCTGGCTCTTCGGCCACGGTGTCGCCCTCACCCCGACGGTCACGGGCGGCTACGACTTCACGTACGGCTATCCGCCCCTGGCCCCGCTGCTGACGGCGGCGCTGCTGTGGCTGGGGCACGGGGCGCTGGCCGCGACCGTCGTGAGCACGGCGGCCCTGATCGCAGGCACCGTCGTGCTGTGGCGGATGCTGCCCGCGCCGTGGCGGTCGGCGGCGACGATGGCGTGCCTGGGCTTCGGGTTCCTTCCGTCGTACGCCCGCCTCGGCTATCCGGCGATCGTGGCGCTGGCCCTGCTGGTGCCGGTGGTGGTGCGGTGGCCGCGGATCGGGCGGGGCGGGCGGCTCGGGACGGGCGGGCTGGCGCGGGCGGCGTGTCTGGGGGCGGCTTGCGCGGCGCAGCAACTGCCGTGGTTCCTCGCGCCGTTCCTGCTGGCCGGGATCTACGCCGTGCGGCGCGGGGAGCTGGGCACGCGGGCGGCGGCGCTGGTGGTGGCGCGGACCGGCGGGGCCGCCGGAGTCGTATGGCTGCTGATCAACACGTACTTCGTCGTGAGTGAGCCGGGAACCTGGATCCGGGGCATAGCGCTGCCGCTGACCCAGGGTGCCGTGATCCACGGGCAGGGCGCGGTGGGTATCTCGCTGTACTTCACCGACGGCAGTGACCGGCTCGACTGGTACTCCCGCGCGAGCATGCTGCTGGAAGTGGGACTGCTCGCACTGTTCGTGCTGTTCGTACGGCGGCTGGGGCCCGCGGCGACCGTGCTGCCGTGGTGCGCGTTCTTCCTCGCGACGCGTTCCCAGGACGGCTACTACCTGATGCTGACGCCGCTGTGGCTGGCGGCGGCGGTCACCGCGCCGGCGTCGGAGTTCGCCGCGGCCTGGCAGCCGCGGATGGTCTCCCGACGTCCGGCGCGGATCGCGGCGGCCGTGCTGCTGCTCGCCCCGGCCCTGGCGAGCACGGCGTGGGCTGCGACCGGGACGCCGCCGCTGGCCATGCGTCCGGCCTCGGTGCGCTGGGCGAGGCCGGCTGCCGTGGCGCGCCTGGGCGTCGAGGTCACCAACACGGACGCCGTCGCCCTCGCGCCCCACTTCACGCTGACCACGGGCCAGGGCATGGGCCGGTACTGGACGGTCGTACGGGGTCCGGCCACGCTGCCCGCCCACGCCAGGGCGCGCTATGAACTCCGGCCGCCGGCGGGGAGGTTCGCTCTGCCCCGGCCGGGTGTACGGATCCGGCTGCGGGCCCTGACGGCCGTACCGCAGACGCTGTCGAGCGTCGATCTCAGGCTGCGGCCGTCCGTGTGAAGCGGAGCGTGGTGGCGACGGTGGTGAGGCCGCGGATCATGCCGAGCTGGTTCCAGCCCATGGCGAACTGCGCGCGGTCCACGCTGAATTCGGCGTCCAGGGTGAGCGACCCGTCGTCCGCGCCGACGAGTCGTGCGGTGACGGACTTGGGCCGGCTGATGCCCCGGACGGTGAGCTGACCGACGACGTGCACCTCGTCACCGTCGCGCAGTTCGGCGCTGCGGACCGAGAAGGTGATCTCGGGGTGGTTGGCGGCGTCGAAGAAGTCGGCGGAGCGCAGGTGCTCGTCGCGCTTGGCGTTGCGGGTGTCGAGGGAGGCGACGTCCAGGGTGATGGCGCCCACGGCCGAGCCGTCGGGCCGCACCTCGCCGTTGCCGGTGACGGCGGCGAAGGCGCCCTTCACGTTGACCAGGCCCCACATGGTCCTGTGCCGCAGGGCGACGGTGGAGGCGGTGGTGTCGAGCTGCCAGGTTCCGGTTTCGACGGCGACGGTCATGATCTTTCACTCCTGAGCTTCGGGGCATCGCAGGGGGTCTGCCGGGGATCTGTAATCCAAATTTGGACGACACCAGCACGCTAGCCGATACTCCAAATTTGAACAACAGCTACACTCGAATTCATGGCCGACCTCTCCGACTGCCCCTCCGCCTCCGGCGACGGACTCCTGCCCGCCGAGCTGCACGCCTGGATGCTGATGCTGGCCGCGACGGGAGCGGTGGAGCAGGAGCTGCGCTCCGTCGTCAAGGACCGGCTGGACGTCTCGCACGACGAGTTCCTGGTCCTGTGCCTGCTCGCCGCGGACCCCGGCCAGGCGGTGCGCATGACGCGGATCGCCGAGCTCCTGGGCCGCCCGAAGACCCGCCTCACCTACCAGATCGCCTGCCTCCAGCACGCCGGTCTGGTCACCCGCAAGTCGGTCTGCGGCGACAAGCGCGGCGTCGAGGTCGCCCTCACCGAGAAGGCGCGGGGCCTGCTCAAGGAGGCGTCCGCGGTGCTCGCCGAGACGGTGAAGGAGGCGCTGGAGCGGTTCATGGGTCCCGCCCAGCGCCAGGCGATGTGCGCGCTGATGCCCGACTTCGCCGCGGAGGCGACCCCGGATTAGCGCACGACTGCGCCCTGCGGGAGAGGAGTTGAGGCGTCGCGCGAACGTTCCACGCGTGACCGGCGTCATAGCGGTACCCGTCCTCGAAGGGAGTGCCGCCATGACCGCCGTACCCGTGACTGCCCGCGCCGCACTGGTGGGGGGCTTGATCTGCGCGGTCGCCGCCTGCGGCAGCGGCACCGAGACCGCACCGTCGCAGGAGTCCGCCGCGTGGCGGGAACCCGCCTCGTACACCTACACGCTCCGCTCGAGCGAAGGGGAACGGAGTCTGATCGGCGCCTTCCGGATCACCGTCCGCGACGGCGCGGTGGTCAAGGCCGTGGGCCTCGACGACAGTGGCCGACGGGTCGTCGAGGACGTACCCGACGCGGTGCCCACCATCGCGGAACTCCTGGCGGAGTTGGAGCAGGCGCGACGGGACGACGCGGACCGGGCCGAGGCCGAGTACGCGGACGACGGACACCCGGTGCGGATCTCGCTGGACTGGATGAAGAACGCCATCGACGACGAAGCCCTGTACGCCATCAGCGACTTCGAACCGGCCGATGGCTAGCGGGGCGGACGACCGGGCCGCTCTGCCGTCCGGCTGCAGATGGACAGTTCAGGTAGAAGATCCCAAATAACGGCGCGTCTTAGGATTATTTGGGGCATTTCTCATTAATCTCCCGTGGCTGTAAGGAGTCGATCCTTCACGAGTCGCATCCACTTCGCTCCACCGGAGATGACATGCACAAGCTTCGCAAGGCCGCCGTCCTGGTCGCCGCCCTCAGCACCGTCGGACTCCTGGCCGCCGGCACCGCCCACGCCGACGGCCCCGGGGGCGACCAGATCGGCGTCAAGCAGAGCACCAACTGCAAATCCCACGACCTGAACATCGACATCCTCGGTGTGGTCGGCCTGCTCAACGGCGTCCTGGGCAACGGCCTCAACGGAGAGGGCGACTCGGGAGCCCAGAGCACCCACCTCGGCTCGACGATGGGCTGCAACAACAGCGCCTTCTAGGACGAGCGCAGCACCACCACCGGAGAGCACAGGCGGTCAGCGCACAGCTGACCGCCTGTCCGGGTCTGTTGTCGCCCACCTCCCGGACCGTCAGCCGGCGGCGATCGCCACCCCCGCGTAGGCCACAACCGCCAGAGCCAGTACGGCCGCGGGCACGGCCCGCGCCGGTGGGTCGCCGTGACGCAGATGGACCACGGCTGCCGCGGCCATCAGCAGCGCCAGCCCGACGGCGGCGGCCACGCCGAGCGGGACCGAAACCGGCCCGAGCAGCAGCCCGACGGCGCTGGCCACCTCCAAGGCACCGATGACCCGGTAATGCCCCGCCGACATGCCGAGATGGGCTGCCGCTCGGCGCATGAACGGCACCGCGGCGATCTTCGCCAGGCCCAGGGGGAGGAGGACCAGGCACAGCGCGACGGCGAGGGCGATCTGTGCCGTCGTCATGCCGACCGCTCGCGGCGACCGGCGCCCAGGCGGGCGAAGTGGTCGATGAGGTCGGGGGCGTCCACGGCGCCCGGGTTGAGGACCTGCTCGACCGGGGCGCCCTGCAGGAGGCGCTTGATCGGGACTTCCAGCTTCTTGCCGGTGCGGGTGTGCGGGATGCCCGGCACTTCGAGGATCTCGTCGGGGACATGCCGCGGTGAGGCGCCCGTGCGGATGGCGTCGCGGATCTTCTCGCGGAGCGCGTCGTCCAGGGTCACCCCGGCCGCTGGGACCACGAACAGCGGCATCCAGTAACCGCCGTCGGGCTCTTCGGCGCCGATGACCAGCGACTCGGTGATCTCGGGCAGCCGTTCGACGACGTCGTGGATGTCGGCACTGCCCAGGCGGACACCGTTGCGGTTCAGCGTGCTGTCGGAACGGCCGTGGACGATCACCGAGCCGTGACCGGTGACCGTGATCCAGTCGCCGTGCCGCCAAACGCCCGGGTAGGACGCGAAGTAGGCGTCGCGATAGCGGGTGCCGTCGGGGTCGTTCCAGAAGTGCAGCGGCATCGACGGCATGGGACGGGTGAGGACCAGCTCTCCGACCTGGTCGGTGATCGGGCGGCCCTCGGCGTCGTACGCGGCCAGGGCCACGCCCAGGTGGGGCGCGGACAACTCCCCCGCCCAGACGGGGGTGTTGGGGGCGCTGCCCGCGAAGCCGGAGACGACGTCGGTGCCGCCGCTGATCGAGGCGAGCAGCACACGGTCGCCCACGTGGTCGCGGACCCACGGGTAGGCGGAGGCGGGCAGGGCGGAGCCGGTGCAGCCGACCACACGGACCGACGACAGGTCGTGCAGGGACGGGTCGATGCCGAACTTGGCCATGCCCAGCAGGTACTGGGGGCTGGTGCCGAAGACGGTGACGCGATGGCGGGCGGCCAGTTCCCATAGGACGCCGGGCTTGGCGAAGGGCGCGGGACTGCCGTCGTACGTGCACGTGGTGGCACCGGTGAGCAGGGTGGAGGCCACCAGGTTCCACATCATCCAGTGGGTGGTGGTGTACCACAGCAGGCGGTCGTCGGGGCCGAGGTCGGAGTGCAGGCCGAGGGTCTTCAGGTGCTCAAGGACCACGCCGCCGTGGCCGTGGACGATGCCTTTGGGCAGACCGGTGGTGCCGGAGGAGAAGACGACCCACAGGGGATGGTCGAACGGCACCGGCGTGCAGTCGAGTTCCTCGGTGCGGGTGGCCGCGTCCTCCCACGGGACGAACAGCGACGGGTACGCCTGGGCCGGCCACGGCAGGCCCACGTGGTCCACCAGCAGCGTGGCCTTCAGCGTCGGCAGCGCGCGGGCGAGTTCGAGGGCGGCGTCGCGGCGGTCGTGGGTGGTGCCGTTGAAGAGGTATCCGTCGGCGGCGACCAGCACGGTGGGCCGGAGCTGGGCGAACCGGTCGGCGGCCGCCTGGGGCGCGTAGTCCTGTCCGCACACCGACCACACGGCACCGAGGCTCGCGGCGGCCAGGAACGCGACGATCGCGTGCGGGGTGTTGGGCAGGTAGCCGACGACCCGGTCGCCCTTGCCGACGCCCAGGTCGCGCAGGGTGGCGGCGACGGAGGCGACCAGGGAGCGCAGCCGTTCTCCCGTCACCTGGTACCCGGCACCGGTCTCGTCCAGCGCGATGATCGCGGGCCGGTCGGCGGAGAGATTGCGCAGGGCGTGGTGGGCGTAGTTGAGGGTGGCGCCGGTGAACCAGCGGGCGCCGGGCATGGTTTCCTCGGCCAGCACCTGTTCGTACGGGGCGTCCGCGTCGATGCCGAAGTAGTCCCACACCGCTGCCCAGAAGCCCTCCAGGTCGGTGACCGACCAGCGGTGCAGTCCGGCGTAGTCGGTGCCGTCCAGCCCGGCATGGCGGGCGAAGTCCATGATGCGGCTGTCTTCGACGGCCTGCGGATCGGGCGTCATGAAGGGGTCCGGGTACGGCCTGGTCATCGTGTGGCGCTCCTCAGCAGGCTTTTCTCGACGGTCCGTGGGGAAGGTTGGGGGCTGCGTGTGGTGTGCAGGAGGGCCGCCCAGGCGGTGGTGTCCGTGAAGTCGCGGGCCCCGGCCGGGACGACGTCCATGACCACACGGTCGGGGCGCAGCAGTACGGCGTCCGCCCGGCCGGCCCGCAGCCAGGCGGCGAGCGTGCCGTCGTCGCGGAGTTCGGACACGGGCACCGCGCGGACGCCGAGGCCGAGGGCGAGCGCGTTCAGCGAGGGCGAGGGGTCGGCCACGGTCAGCACGGCGAAGGTGTCGCCGAGGACCTCGTCGAGGCGGCTGCGCCGTCCGTCGGCGTCGACCCACGGTTGCGGGCAGTGGGTGCCCACGAGGCGGCTGCCGCGCCGGGTACGGCGCCGCACGAGGGGCCCGGTGGTCAGGGCGGGACTGAGATCGCGGCCGGCCGCCTCGGTCAGGGCGGGTATCCGGCAGGCCACGGCCAGGAGCCTGCGGCGCAGCGCGGCGGCGCCGTCCTGGCCGCCGGTCATGGCCCAGCCCATGGCGACCGCGAGCCGGATCACATGCCGGGCGTGGGGCGCCCGCTCGCTCTCGTAGGTGGCGAGCAGCCGCTCGTCGCCGCCCTGCCGCAGGACCCGGGCGAGCTTCCAGGTGAGGTTGTAGGCGTCCCGCAACCCCGCGCACAGGCCCTGTCCGATGAACGGCGGGGTGAGGTGGGCGGCGTCGCCGAGAAGGAAGACCCGTCCGCTGCGCCACCGGTCGGCGATCCGCGCCCGGAACGTGTACGCCGTCTCGCGGACGACCTCGAAGTCCCCGTCGTAGGAGGGCGGCAGCCACGGGGCGACGAGCTCACGGACCGGCGGCTGCTCGCCGTCGCGCAGCCGGAACTCCCAGCGGTAGCTCTCCTCGCCGACGCGCATGAAGGTCGCCGGCCGGTCCGGGTCGCAGACCTGGTCGACGCCCTCCCAGCAGCGGACGTCGGCCGTGGTCCGCGCGTCGATGACGGTCCAGCGCTCCTCGAAGCGCAGGTCCTCCCATACGGCGCCGATGGCCTCACGGGTGAGGCTGTTCGCGCCGTCGCAGCCGAGCACCGCCTCGGCCCGCAGGTGATGTTCACCGGCCTCGTCGCGGTAGGTCACGCGCACCGGGCCCTCGGCGTCCGGTGCGATGCCGGTGACCTCCACGCCGCTGAGCAGTTCGCACTCCGGGTGCCGGGCCAGGGCGTCGCGCAGCAGTCGCTCCAGTGCGGGCTGCTCGAACATGCTGGTCTGCGGATAGCCGTGCGGTCCGTGCTCCGCGCGGCGGAACTCGGCCATCACCCGATGCCGCGCGTCCAGCAGCCGCAGCCCGTTGCCCGGGCGGACGATCGCGGCGAACTCCTCGCCGACGCCCACGGCCTGGAGGATCCTGCGCACCTCGTCGTCGACGACGAGGGCGCGCGGGAGCGGGTAGACGTCCTGGTGGCGTTCCAGGACGACGCTGCGCACTCCGCGCCGGGCGAGCAGGAGGGCGGCGGTCACGCCCACCGGACCGGCGCCGATGATCACGACGGGTATGTCTGACAAGTGTTTCTCGACGGTCATATGCGGCTCCCTCGGGTCCTACTGCGCGTCCGCGACGGGCGTGCGCTGCTCACCGAGGTCGATACGGCCGTCCGGGGTCGCGATCGTCGCCGTGATCACGTCACCCGGGTGCAGATAGTGCGGGTTCTTGGCCTGGCTCTTGAAGAACGCCTTCCACTTCACGGCGGGCGGCAGCAGCGCGCCGATCTTCTCGACCGGCTTGGGCGGGGCCTTCAGGGCGGTGCCGCCGGGGGTGCCGGTCAGCAGCAGGTCACCGGGGTCGAGGGTCTGGAAGCGGGCCAGCAGCGTCAGCGCCTGTGCCGGGCGGACGATCATGTCGGCGAGGGTGCGGTCCTGGCGCAGCTCGCCGTTGACGCTCAACCTCAGCCGCAGGTCGAGGAGATGGGTGAAGTCGTCCGGCTCCAGCAGCGTGAGGTGGGGCCCGGTGGGCGTGAAGGTCGGGTACGACTTGCTCTCGTAGAACTGCGTCTTGGTCAGCTGGACGTCGCGGGCGCTGATGTCGTTGGTGACGACGAGCGCGGCGACGTACGACGGCAGGTCGTCCTCCTCGACCACGGCGCCGACGGGCAGCTGCGCTCCCATGACGAGGCCGAGTTCGATCTCGTAGTCGAGGAACCTGACATGGGAGGGCCGCACGACGGCCTCGCCGGGACCGCTGACCGAGCCGGACGCCTTGCGGAAGAAGGCGGGCGGTATGTCGCCGGTGAAGCCCGAATCGCGGGCGTGGCTGCGGTAGTTGACCATCTGGGCGACCACCCGGCAGGGGGTGGTGACCGGGGACAGCGCCACCAGGTCGGCGACGGGCGTGCCCGGCGCATCGGAGAGCGCGGCCTCTTGTACGGCGGCCCGGTCGGCGATCAGCTCGGCGGTGGTGACGGCCTTGGTGTCGACGGGGACGGCGCGCGCGTCGCGCACCACCCACCACCCGTCGGCGGTACGCAGGACGTTGGTGCTCATGAGTTCACTGCTTTCAGCAGGCCCAGCAGACGGGCGGGGTCGAGTTCGTTGTCACCGCGCAGGGCGTGCAGCACCTCGCGGAGCTTGGCGGGGGTGGGCGTGGCGCCGAGGAAGTCACGGGTGGCCGGCGGGCCCCACTGGGCGAGGCCGCTGGTGGACATGGGCGCCCAGCCGGGCTCGACGTCGCAGGAGAACAGGTCGCCGTCGGCGAAGTGCTCCAGCATGAAGCGGTCGGGGTCGCGCCAGTAGTCGAAGAGCTGGCTGCCCTGGATGTGCCGTCCGATACCCCAACTGCGCTTGTAGCCGCGCTCGTTCAGGTACTCGCCGCCGGCCGCGATCGAGTCCAGGTCGGTGACCTGGTAGGCGGAGTGGACATAGCCGCTGCCGGGGCCCAGATGCATGGCGAGCGTGTGGTGGTCGGCCGGCACGCCGCCCAGATCGCAGCGGATGAACGCCATCGTCGGACCCCGGTCGCGCTGCCCGTCCAGGAAGAGGAAGTCGGACACGATCATCCCGAGGGTGTCGAGATACCAGTCCAGGGCACGGCCGAACACCCTTGTCTCCAGGACCACATGCCCCAGGCGCTGGATACGGGACGGCGCGCGGGGCGGGCGCTGGGTGGCGTTCGTACGGCGGTGGTCGGTGCCGAAGTTGAGCAGCAGCGGCCGCTGCTCGGGGAGCGCCGGCAGCCGCTCCGCGCAGTGCACCACGCGCACGGGGAAGCCCGACGGGTCGAGCAGGTCCACGGCCTTGCCGCCGCCCGGGACATCCGCGTCCCGGACGTCCGTCCCCGTCGCCCGTGCCAGCCGGTCCAGGTCGGCGCGCTCCGCGGCGCGGAACGCCGGTCCGATGAAACGGGACGTGCGACCGCGCCGGATCACCATGCTGGGCGAGCCGGCGAGGGTGCCGCGCAGCCACAGCTCCCGGTCGGTGCGGGCGGCGATCTGGAAGCCGAAGTCCCGGGCGAACACCTCGGCCCGGTCCAGGTCCGGCTTCTCGAACTCCAGCCAGGCCAGGTCGGCCACCTTGATCACGGGGTTCCGGGACCTGCCCGGATGCTCGCCGCGCAGGGCGCCCTGTTCGCTGTGAAGGTCCTGGTGGGCCGTCTTGGCCTCAGCCCCCAGGACGCGGGTTTCAGACATGGTGCCCTCCGAGCAACATTGCCGTAATGAGGAAATCATCAAGTTTGACAGTCTCGTCGTCAAGACGTTCACGGCAGGAAATGATGAATTCATCAGGACTGCGATCTCCATCGCCGCCGCGGTTAGACTCGGCGCATGTCTACGTCAGCCGCGCCCGGCAACCGGTTCGAGCGCCGTCGCGCCGAGACCCGCGGGGCGCTCGTCCGTGCGGCCCGGCAGATACTCGCCGAGACCGGGGACACCAGTGCCAGCATCCAGGCGATCGCCGAGCGTGCCGACGTCGGCTTCGGCTCCTTCTACAACCACTTCGAGTCGAAGACGGAGCTGTTCGAGGCGGCGGTGGAGGACGCGCTCGAGGAGTTCGGCCAGACCTTCGACGACCGGCTGAGCGGCATCGACGACCCCGCGGAACTGGTCGCCGCCGGCTTCCGCCTCAGTGCCCGGATGGCGGACTCCCACCCGGAGCTGATGCAGGTCCTGCGCCGCCGCGGCCTCGGACACCTCCACTCGCGCAACGGCCTGTCCACCCGGGCCCTGCGGGACGTCCAGGTCGGCATCGCATCCGGCCGCTTCTCCTCACTGGACCCCACGGTGGCGCTCTCCGCACTGGGCGGAACCCTGCTCTCCCTGGTGGAGCTGCGGTTCGCCCGCCCCGAGCTGAACGGCGACGAGGCCGCCACGAACCTGGCCGAGATGGTCCTGCGCATGCTGGGCGTCGCACCGGACGAGGCCCACGAGGTCGCCCGGCGACCGCTTCCCGACCTCGACTGACGTCACGGCCTTCAGGTTCGAGGAGCGTTTTCGGCTTCTCGGTAGCCTTCACCTTCATGACGCGCGCTTGGATCCTGCCGTTGCTGCTGGTGCTCTCCGGCTCAGCCATCGCGACCCTGCTGATGGTGCGCGGATCTCCCGGCGAAGCGGCAGCGCTCCTGGTCGTCTTCGTGTCGCTGGCGGCCGTGAACTCGCCGCTCGCCTTCCCGAGATCGATCGGAGCGCAGGAGGCACAGCGCCGCAGCGCGCTCGACGGCCGCCCGGTCGTCTTCTGGCGGTCGGGCTGCAAGTACTGCCTCCGACTGCGCATCCGGTTGGGCCGCGGCGCCCGCCAGGTGCATTGGGTCGACATCTGGCGCGACCCGGCCGGCGCGGCTGCGGTGAGAGCGGCCAACGGAGGCAATGAGACCGTGCCGACCGTCGTCGTGGCGGGGCGTGCGTATGTCAACCCCGATCCGGGATGGGTGCGCGAACAGCTGCCGTGAGGTGGCTGGTTCAGGCGGGTACGGGTGCGGGCCTGAATAGGGTGCGGGGCCATGACGGGCTCTGCGGGGGAAGCGCCGCTCTGGCGGGATCGGCGGTTCGTGCTGCTCGGATGCGCACGTGTGGTCTCCGTGCTGGGGAACGGGTTCGCGCGGGTGGCGCTGGCGTTCGCGGTGCTCGCTCTGCCGGGGCCGATGCCGGACGGCTGTCGCTGGTGGTGGCCTGCCAGGCCTTGCCCCAGCTGGTGTTGATCCTGGTGGGCGGGGTGATCGCGGACCGGATGTCGCGGTCGCGGCTGATGGTCCTGGCCGATGTGCTGGGGGCCGGGGCGTATGCGGGGCTGGCCGCGATGGTGCTGACGGGGCACGCACCGCTGGTGGCGATGTGCGTCCTGGCGATGGCGGCCGGAACGGCGACGGCCCTGTTCGCACCGGCGATGGACGGCCTCGTACCCCTGGTAGTCCCGGCAGGTCGCCTGCAGCAGGCCAACGGGCTGCTGCGGATGGGCACCAACAGCTCCCTGCTGCTGGGGCTCGCCCTCTCCGGGGTGACCGTGGCGCTGGTGGGCGCCGGCTGGGCGCTCGCGCTCAACGCGGCCTCGTTCCTCCTGAGTGCGGCGCTGACGGCTCGGCTACGGGTCGCCGCCCCGCCGCGGAAGCGGTCGTCGGGCTGGGCCGATCTGCGGGAAGGGTGGCAGGAGTTCGCCTCTCGGCAGTGGTTGTGGGTCGTGGTCGTCCAGTACGCGGTGGTCGTCGCCGCGCTCAATGCCAACCTCGGCGTGCTGGGCCCGCTGATGGCCGAACAGCAACTGGGCGGGGCGCGTGCGTGGTCGATCATCGTGGCGGCGCAGGCCGTCGGCACCATCACCGGCGCGGGCCTCGCCGCCCGCGTCCGGGTGCGGCGCCCCATCCTCGTCGCGGTGCTGTGCACGTTTCCCGCCGCCGTACCGCTCACTCTGCTCAGCGCCGGGGCGCCGGTCTGGCTGATCGCCGCGGCCATGCTCGGCGCCGGTGTCACGAGCGATGTGTTCGGCGTCCTCTGGGCCACCACCATCCAGCGGGAGATCCCCGAGCGGGCCCTGTCCCGTGTCAGCTCCTACGACTGGTTCGGCTCGTTGGCCTTTGCCCCGCTCGGGCTGCTCGTCGCCGGCCCGGTCGCCGCGGCCGTGGGCACAGGGCAGGCCCTCGCCGGCTGCGCGGCCCTGGTCGTCCTGGCGAGCACGGCGGCTCTGCTCTCGCCTGGAGGTACGCGGCCTGCGCACCGCCGACCAAGCGCCTTCCGAGGCGGCACCTGGCCGTGAGGGTTCCAAGCATCAGGTCGGCGAGGAAGCGGCGGGGTGATTCTCATAGCAGTCCTGAGCCGCTGCCTTACTGTCCTCCGGCCGTCGACGAAGTCGTAGCGGCCGCGTCGTCAGCCGTGGTGTCAGTCGGCCGTCGCGTCCTCGGCCGGTGTCTCTTCGTCCGGTGTCTCTTCGGTCGGTGTCACTTCGGTCGGTGTCACTTCGGTCGGTGTCACTTCGTCCGACGACTCGTCATTCGCGTCCCCGGTGATGACCACCACGCTGCTGCCCGCCGCCACCTCGCTCCCCGCCTGCGGGGTGCTGGACGTCACCACGGCGTCGGACGCCTGGGAGTAGCCGCTGACAACGCTGGTACCCAGGCCGAGCGCGCTCAGTTCGGACCGGACCTCGGCAAGGGTCCTGCCCACGATGTCGGCCGGGACCTGGACCGTCTCCACGACCCTGGCCACCTGCACGTCGACGGCCGTGCCCGGCTCGACCTCCTCCCCCTGCCCGACGCTCTGTTCGACCACAGTGCCCGCCTCGGCGCCGCTCTCCACCTCGGTCGTGTCGCCCAGCTTCAGGCCCTGCCCGGCCAGCAGTTCGCGGGCCTCGCCGAGCGTGCTGCCGGTGAGATCAGGGACGGTGGCCTTCTCAGGTGCCTCCGCGACGGCGAGCGTGACCTCGGTTCCCTTCTCGACCTTGTCGCCGCCGGCCGGGTCCTGCTCCAGGACGGTGCCCGGATCCTCCTCGGACTCGACGTGCCGGAGCTTCACCTTGAAGCCCATGTCCCGCAGGATCCGGGAGGCGTCGTCCTCGTCCTTGTCCGTGACGTCCGGCACCTCGGCCTTCGGCGCCCCGGTGGACACCGTGACCGACACGGCCTCCCCCTTGGCGAGTTCGCCCTCCGTCGGGCTCTGCTCGCAGACGTGCCCCATCGGCTGGTCGGCACAGGGTTCCCACTTGCCGACCGTGACGGTGAGGCCGACGTTGTCCGCCGTACGCCGGGCTTCGTCCAGACTCCGGCCGACGAGATCGGGTACGTCGGCCTTGCCGTCGTCGGCCGGGCCCCGCCCGAAGAGGAGCCAGCCGAGCAGCAGCGCGAGGGCGACGACGACCACGCCCACAACCGTCAGGGCGACGTTCCCTCGATGCCGGCGACCGTTGCCCCGCTGCTCGGCATCGTCGTACGGGACGACCTCGCTCCCCTCCGGCGGGACGCCCGCCCCGAGGCGGGCCTCGACCTCGGCGAGCATGTGCTCGGCGGACCGATGGCGATGGGCGGGGTCCTTCTCCAGGGCGCGCAGGACGATCGCGTCCACCTCCGGGCCGACCTCGGGGTTGTACACGCTCGGCCGAAGCGGGGCCTCCTGTATGTGCTGGTACATCACCGCCATCGGCGTCTCGCCGGTGAACGGCGTGCGGAAGGTGAGCAGTTCGTACAGCAGACAGCCCACCGAGTACAGGTCGGAGTGGGCGTCGATGTCCCCGTCCATGGCCTGCTCCGGCGAGAGGTACTGAGCGGTGCCGATGACCAGCGACGTCTGCGTCATACCGACGTCCCGGGCGATCCCGAAGTCCATGACCTTGACCTGACCGGCGGAGGTCAGCATGACGTTGGCCGGCTTGATGTCCCGGTGCACGATGCCGTGCTGGTGGGAGTGGGCGAGAGCGCGCAGCACGCCGGCCGCCACGGACAGCGCGCGATCCACGGTCATCGGCGGCCCGGAGTACAGGGCGTCGCGCAGGGTCGTCCCGTCGACGTACTCCATCACCAGGTACGTCAACGGGACTCCCACACCGGCCCACGAGCCGCCGTACGACGTACCGAACTCCTCGCCGATGTCGTACACCGCGGCGATCTCGGGATGGTTGAGCGAAGCCGTGGACTGCGCCTCCCGCCGGAACCGCTCCTGGAACGCCTGCTCGTGGGCGAGGTCGGCGCGCAGGGTCTTCACGGCGACGAGACGCTCCAGCCGGACGTCGTGCGCGAGATGCACCTCGGCCATGCCGCCGGAGCCGAGCAGCCTGCGCAGCTCGTACCGCCCGCCCACGACGGCCAACGGCGACGGAGGGGAGAAGGTCAGGTCGTCTGGTCCGCCGAAGTTCACTGTCTTCTCCACGGGTCGGAAGGTCGGGGCCGAGGGCAGGGTCGAGGGCAGGGTCGAGGGCAGGGTCGAGGGCAGGGTCGAGGGCAGGGTCGAGGGCAGGGTCGAGGGCAAGATAATTGCACACTCAGGGGCAACTAAAGAAGTGGGGGCTGAGCATGCGAGCACGCATGGGACTCCGCGGGCGGCCCGGCCCTGCGGGGGTGGGGGCCGCCCGGGAAGGAGGGTCCGGTCAGACGGTGAGCATGGCCTTGATGGCGCGACGCTCGTCCATGGCCCGGTACGCCTCGGCGGCTTCGTCGAGCGGGAGGGTGAGGTCGAAGACCTTGCCGGGGTTGATCTTCCGCTGCCAGATCAGGTCGATCAGTTCGGGCAGGAAGCGCCGCACCGGTGCGGGGCCGCCGTGCAGGTGGACCTGGGAGAAGAAGAGCTCCTGGCCGTTGAGGGCGACGTCGTGGCTGACGCCCACGAAGCCGACGTGTCCGCCCCCGCGGGTAGAGCGGATGGCCTGCTGCATGGACTCCTGGGTGCCGACGGCTTCGACGACGGAGTGGGCACCCAGCCCGCCGGTCAGCTCCTTGATCCGCGCCACGCCGTCGTCGCCGCGCTCGGTGACGATGTCGGTGGCGCCGAACTCGCGGGCGAGCCGCTGGCGCGGCTCATGGCGGCTCATCGCGATGATCCGCTCGGCACCGAGCTGCTTCGCGGCCAGCACCGCGAGCAGGCCGACGGCGCCGTCGCCGACGACCGCGACCGTCTTGCCGGGGCCGGCCTCGGCGGCGAACGCGCCGAACCATCCGGTGCCCAGCACGTCGGAGGCGGCGAGCAGGTCGGGGATCAGATCGGCGTCGGGCATGCCCGGCACGGGGACGAGGGTGCCGTGCGCGTTCGGGATCCGCGCCCGCTCGGACTGGGTGCCGACCTGGGACATGTAGACGCGGTGCACGCAGGAGGAGGGGTAGCCGGCGCGGCAGATCTCGCAGGTGCCGCAGGAGGCGACGAAGGAACCGACGACGAACTGGCCGGGCTTGACGTTCGTGACCTCGCTGCCGACCTCCTCGACGACGCCGACGTATTCGTGCCCCATCGGCACGGGCTTGTCGATCGCCTCGATGCCGCGGTAGGGCCACAGGTCCGACCCGCAGACACAGGCCGCGGACAGCCGGATGATCGCATCCGTCGAGGCGGTGATCTGCGGGTCGGCGATCTCCTCCACCCGGACGTCGCCGGGAGCGTGCAGAACAGCAGCGCGCATGAGGGTTGCTCCTAGAGTTTCGGGCCGGCCACGGACGGCCGGGGTCGCTCTGTGCAATGTGCGGGGTTCGGCCCGCCGGGGTCGTGCCGCGCGACGGTGGCGCACCTTTCGTCACCCGTACGCCCGAGCGTCCGCCCCCGGTCCGACGCCGCCCTCGACGCGGTGGCCCGCACCCTGCACCTGAGCGAGGACGAACACACGTACCTGTTCGACGTGGCCCGGGCCGCTCAGCCTCGTCCTGCAGCCCGGCGCCGCCGCAAGGCCGTCGGCATCCCGCCCCGGGTCGAGTGGCTGCCAGGCCAAGCAGCCGTGCACGGTCGGCAGCTGTAGCCGGGGGCTCCTTGCCCAGCACCGCCGCGAAGACGGCCGGGGAACCGCCGTCGACCGCACGCCACAGCGGCGTCGTCCCGTCCGGCAGCACCCGGTCGGGATCCGCGACGCCCTCCACCAACGCCTCGGCGACCGCCTCGTCGTACGTCGCCACCGCCCCGCACAACACGGGCAGCCCGCCCGCGTCCACCGCGTCCGGATCCGCACCCCTGCTCAGCAGTTCCCGGACCGCCTCGGCGTCCCCCGCGAGAACCGCCGAAAGGAGAGGATCGCCCAGTCGCCGTTACCCATGCCCTATCCCCCCGGCTCGCTCCGTCAGCGCGCCGACGGCTCGGACGCGTTGAAGCGCTCGAAACCCGCGTGGAAGGCCGTACCCCGCGGATCGGTCGCGCTGTAGTGGAACGCGGCGACACCGCAGCCACGCTCGTCGAAGACCGCTCCGGTGTACGAGGCGACGCGGGTGCCGTCGACGGCGAGCTCCACCTTGATGCGGCCCTCGCCGGCCGAGGAACAGGTCATCGACATGTCGACTTGCTGCTGACTCTCCACCTTCAGGCCGACGTCCGCGAGGTCGACCTCGACGACCCGGTCATGCTGGAAAGCTCCCTGGAACCGGAACTCACGCACGATCAGGGCCTCCTGACCGGTAGTCAGATACGTCGCCCAGCGGGAGCCCTTCGCGTAGTCCCCCGAGCCGTTGCACCACAGCCCGACCCCGCCCTCGCCCGCGTACCAGGCCACCTGGGTGCTGAGCCGTACCGCGAACGAGGACGGCTCGAAGGGTGCCTGCGGCCACACCTCCAGCTGGGTCCTGGGACTCACCAGCATCGTCCCGCCCTTGTGCGTGACCTTCCCCAGGGTCGGGTCCCTGTGCGACCAGTCGCCGGAGTCGGTCAGATCATCGGTGTAGGAGAGGGATGGGGAGTTCGCGGATCTCCCGGAGGAACCGGACGCGGGCCCGGACCCGTGCGCCTGCGGGCCGTCCTCCGTCGACGATTCCCCCGAGGTGGTGCTGAGCACGATGGCCAGCAGCACTGCCGCCGCGGCACTACCGGCCGCGAACCCCCACAGCCGCAACTGCTTGACGCCCGTGCCGGGGCCGGGCGGCGGGGGCGGTTGCGGTGACTGTGGCGTACCCGACCCTGTCTGCGCACCCTCCGTCGCCTCCGCCGCCCCCGCGAGCCGGGTGACGAGCTGGGCAGCGGTGGGACGTTCCGCCGGGTCCTTGCGCAGACAGTCGGCGATGACCGAACGGACCGGCTCCGGCACCGCCATGAGATCCGCGTCGCCCTCGCACACGGCGACGAGCACCTCGTAATCGCTCTCCCCGTCGAAGGGATGCCGCCCCGTGGCGGCGAAGTAGAGCGTGCCACCGAGGGAGAACACATCGGAGGCACTGGTGACCTGGAGCGATTTGACCTGCTCGGGAGACATGTACGCGGGCGAGCCGAGCACACTGCCCGGTGTGGTGAGTGCCGACTCGAGCAACCGGTCGTCACGGGCGATACCGAAGTCGATGATCCGCGGGCCGTCCGGGGAGAGCAGGATGTTGGACGGTTTGATGTCCCGGTGCACGACACTCACCCGGTGCACCTGCGCCAACGCGTGCGCGACGGCCAGCGCCAGGGGCTGTAACCGCCCGGCGGGCAGCGGGCCGTTGGCGGACACGTGCTGGTGGATCGTGGGACCCGGGACGAACTCGCTGACGATGTACGGGTGTCGCCCGGTCAGATCGGCGTCGAGCACCCGTGCCGTGGCCAGCTCACCGACCCGGCTCGCGGCGCCGAACTCCCGCCGTACGCGGGCCAGCGCGGTCTCGTCGTACTCCTTGCCCGGCAGCAGGAACTTCACCACCACCTGCCGCCCCGCCCGGTCCCGGGCGAGCCACACCACCCCTTGCCCGCCCCGGCCCAACTCGCGCTCGCAGATGTACCCGCCCACCGACAACTGCACCCGCGGATCCATGCCCCCGCCCCCAGCCCGCCCCCGGTTCATGGCTGCTCCAGCGTATCGGCTCCCCGGTCCGCGGCAGGGCTATTGGCCGGGTCTGCGCCGAGCGGCAATCCGCCACGATCTCAAAGGCGTACCTCTCACCCCTCACACGCGTGCGGCAACACCAAGGGGGTACAAAACTCTCCCTGCCGGGACCGGCGATTCCGCCCCCGAGGTCAGCTCGTCCTGTCCGGGCCGGGTGCCGTGGGGCCCGCCGGGCCGGCGCGGAGCATGGCCTTGTACAGGGCCTCGTGTTCGGGCGAGGCGGGCAGCGGGCCCCGGGCGGGGGCCTCGAAGGACTGGATGAACAAGGCCACTACGCGGCGCCAGGCGTCGGGGGCGGCGTCGCCGGTGGCGTTGACGACGCCGGCGTTGGCCATGTGGATCAGAACCAGGTCCGAGGGGTCGAAGTCCTCGCGCAGCCTGCCGGTGGCCTTGGCACGGTTGATGAGCCGCACCATGCCCTCGTACGCCTCGTTGCGGCGCGCCTCGAGCGCCAAGGCGGTGGGGAAGGTCGTGGTCAGCACATCGGCGAAGCCGTAGTCGGCGGCCTGCATCGCGCAGGCGGTCTCGATGTAGCCGACGAACCCGTGCCAGGGGTCGGGGTCGTCCAGGGCGACGGCCACGGCGTCCGCGTAGGCGTCCATACGGTCGGCGAAGACGGCGGCGACCAGCTCTTCCTTGGCGGGGAAGTGGCGAAAGATGGTGGCGATGCCCACGCCTGCCTCGCGGGCCACGGAGGCCATGGAGGCGTTCAGCCCGTCGCGCGCGAACACCCTGCGGGCGGCGTTGATGATCCTGCCCCGGTTGCGCTCGGCGTCGCTGCGCAGCGGCTGAGCGGCGGTGTCGTCGGGGTGGTGGGCATCAGGAGTCATACCGGCCAGGTTATCAACCGGAGCGCCCTATCCATTTTCTGGTGTACGGTGACGACACGAACCGGATAGCCCTTTCCGGATCCTGAATCGGATAGGCCTATCCAGATCAAATGCACGGTCTTCCACCACACAGGTTTTGCTCGAAAGGATCGCTGTGACCAGCATCGCCATCGTCGGAGCCGGCCCCCAGCTGGGCCTGGCCATCGCCCGCACCTTCGGCAACCAGGGCCTCGACGTCGCCCTGATCTCCCGCAACCGCGAGAAGCTCGACCACCTCGTAGACACGCTCACCGCCGAGGGCATCACCGCCGCGGCCTTCCCCGCCGACGTATTCGACCGCGACGCCCTCACCCAGGCACTCAAGGCCGCCGCCGCACGGTTCGGTGGGATCGACGTCCTGGAGTACTCCCCGCTGGGACAGTTCGGCTCGGTCGTTCTGACCACTCCGGCCGAGAGTGACCCCTCCGATGTGCAGCACGAGATCGAGTTCCAGCTCTACGGCGCCATCGCCGCCACCAAGGCCGTGCTGCCGGCCATGCGCGAGGCCGGCACCGGCACCCTGCTCTACACCACCGGCGCCGGCTCCCTCGATCCCGTGCCGGTGGTCGGCAACGTCAACGCCGCCGCGGCGGCCCTGCGCAACTGGGCGGTCAACCTGCACAAGGAACTGGACGGCACCGGCATCCAGGCAGCCCACGTCGGCATCGACGTTTCGATCGCCACCGCCATCATCCCCGGCCGGCCGGTGATCCAGCCCGAGGACATCTCCCCCGTCTACTGGGAGCTGCACACCACCAGGCGTGACCAGGCCGAGCTCGTCCTCAAGGGCTGATCACCCGGCTTCTCCGCCGAACCCCGACGCGCCGCGCCGTGCGAGCGCCGCGGCGCGATCGAGGAGAACCCGTGGGCAGTGGTCCAGTCGTCCGGCGGCGGGCGCACTCGTCGGACACCTCGTAGGTTGGAGAGGAAACGATCGCGCTCGTAGAGATCGGCAGGTCACGCCTGTGACGGCAGCGGAGATCGATTTCGAGGCGTTGTTCGACGCCGCACCGAACCCCTACCTGGTGCTGGACGCCGACCTGGTGGTGCGCTACGCGAACCGGGCCTACCTCCAGGTCACCGGTAGGCCCCGCGAGGAGCTGGTCGGGCGGCACCTCTCGGAGGCCTTTCCGGTCACGCCCGCCGCACGGGACGCGGCACGTGCCTTCGGCGCCTCACTGCGGCGCGTACTGGCCTCCCGGGAGCCCGATCTGGTGACCCCGCGGCGGTTCGACATCCCCGTTGCGGACCGCCCGAGTGAATTCGAGGAGCGGTGGTGGGCGGGGATGTCCAGCCCGGTCCTGGGGCCGGACGGCTCCGTGAAATGGATCATCGCGCGGACCGAGGACGTCACCGAGTTCATGCGTTCAGGCATGGGTGAGTTCACCCAGCCCCTGCAGACGGCAGGCATCGCGGCCCAGGTGTACGCCCGGTCGCGGGACCTCGAGCAGCTGAACGAGCAGCTGCGCCAGGCTCAGGCGCGCGACCGTGAAATCGCCCTCGCTCTGCAGGAGGTCATGCTCCGCTCGCCCGACTTGGCCGGACACCGGGACATCGCCGTGCGCTACCTTCCGGCCAGCGGATCGCTGAACGTGTGCGGCGACTGGTTCGACGTGGTCGACCTGCCGCCCGACCGCTTCTCCATCGCCGTCGGGGACGTCGTCGGGCACGGCCTGCAGGCTGCCGCGGTCATGGGCATGCTGCGCAGCGCCCTGAGCGCAGCCATCCGGGCCGTTCCCAGCCCCGCACAGGCCCTTGAGGTACTCGGCCTGTACGCCCGGGCGGTCGAAGGAGCACTGGCCACCACCGTGGCCAAAGTACTCATCGACCCGCGCAGCCGACTGATCATCTACAGCAACGCCGGCCACCCTCCGCCGGTACTGCTCCATCCGAACGGCAGCAGCGAGCTCCTGGACCAGGCCACCGACCCGCCGCTGGGCGCTCGACCGGATCATGTCCCCCGCCCTCAGGCCGGACTGTCCTACACCCCGGGGGACACGCTCGTGCTCTACACCGACGGGCTCATCGAACGCCGCGACGAGGACATCGACGCCGGCCTGACCCGACTGACCGACGCCCTCGCCCAGCACAGCACCCTCCCGGTGGAAGACCTCGCCGACGGACTACTGACCCACCTGGGCGTCGCCGGCGGCAGCAGGGACGACATCGCCCTGGTCATCGTCCGCCTGTGACCGTCAAAGCGATCCATCGCGACGGCATCGCGACGGCAGCGTCGTCAACGCATCGGCCACGCGGGCGGAGTCATCCCCCGCCCAACGCCCCGTTCCGGCTCCTCATGATGCGCCGTTCGCGGAGCAGGACGGCGAGGGGCTTGCGGAGGCCGTATCCGACGGTGCGGCGGGTGACGGAGGCGCCGGCGTGCTCGACACGGGACAGTTGGTGCTCGGCCAGCTCCAGCAGGGCCCGCTGCAACGGCCGGAAACTCGGAGCCGTGGAGTCGAGCAGGGCCTGTGAGTCCGTCAGGGCCTGCCTCGTCCTGCGGCAGGTGAAGGCGACCAACTCCCCTACAGCCACTGTGTCCTGCCCTAGTTCCAGGGCGGCGCGAGTGACGCCGAAGCGGTCGAGGTCCTCCTGCGGAAGGTACAGGCGTCCTTCGCCCAGGTCTTCGCTGAGATCGGCGAGGAAGTCCAGACGTTGCAGACCTTCGGCGAAGGATCGGCAACGGGAACGGAAGACCGCGTCGCCACCGCCCTCGTGCTGGAGGTCCTCTATCAGCATCAAAGCCGGCAGGGAGAGGTGGTCCACATAGCGCTGGAAGTCGGCTTCAGTGGCGTGCCCGGTGAAGTGCAGTTCCTCGTCGGTGGCCTTGAGATACGTGTGCACCCAGTGGTGGGGCAACTGCCGTACGGACACGGTGTGCAGGAAGGCTCGCAGGACCGGGTCCTCGGCGTGGCCGGAGTCCAGCCCGGAGGTGACCTGGTCGGCCCAGGCCCTCCAGCGCGGCAGGCGTTCGTGCAGGGGGCCTTGGTCGGCGAGGTCGTCGGTACGGGCGAGGAAGGCGTAGGCAGCGACCAGGTGCGGTTGCAACGCCGGGGCCACCAGCAGCCTCACCACGGCATAGTGCGCCAGGATCCTGCGGGCGAAGACCCGAGCCGCGAGGGAGTAGTCGTCGCGCAGGACACGACCCTGCACTCCGGCGGCCGTCAGCCTGCGGTACCGACTCGACACGAACCTTCCCCCCTTCCCCGCGCGGCAGGGCCTCTCCCCATCGCCAGGAAACACTCACGACCTGCACCTGAGCCCACGTGACACCCCATCAGACCGAGCGCCACGCAAACCTGCAGGTCAGGAGCCCTTCGAGGCCGGTTCCAGAATCGCCACGCACTCCACATGATGAGTCATAAAAAACATGTGCAACGAAAACACATGGAAGGAAACTGCAGCTCAGGAGTCCATCCTCCATAAATCGGACACAATGCCGATGTGCGTTACGTGCAGGGTGGGCGCTACGTGCAAAATAGTGACGCTCGATTTGCCGCCCAAACCTCACTGCACACGCCATCTCACCCGGGTATTGGCATAGACCATAGGCGGGTTGGCCGGGGGATAGTCAGGCCCGGTGTGCTGTCGGCGCCGCACGAAGGATCACGGACATGATGGCGGCGGGCGTCGCGGCGTCCACGGCCCATGCTCGCGCAAGCGCATGCCCACCAACCCCGACCACCGGCAGGAGCGGCGCCACGATGGGATGTGCACCACGACTGCCGCGTACCGCCTCACGGCACTGGACACGCTCCCCGCCAGAACCGGGCTGGTCCGCATGGACCCGAACACCGGCACCGAAATCACCGGGTAATGCTGGCCCCTCTCCCCCGCCGCCCTCGGCCACTTCCCAGCCGCACTCCCCGCCCTCATGTCCCTAGGTGGGATCGAACTCGCTGACGGTGCATGGGCGCTGGGCTTCCAGTGCGCCCCGTACAGCGCCGCCTCCGACACCGCCATCACGCACCACGGCCGCTGACGCGCCTACTTGAGAGCCTCGGCCTATCAGCCTGTCAGGCGACAGCCGGCTGTTCGGCGACCCGGAGGTTCAGAGCGTGGTGGTAGCGGCGGAGCAGGAGCAGTGCGGTGGCGGCAAGGCCGGTGAGGAGGCCGAGCCAGACTCCCTCGGTTTCCAGGCCGGCGAGGTTGCCGAAGAGCCAGGCTGCGGGCAGGCCGATCAGCCAGTAGCCGACGAGAGTGATGCGGAAGCCGCTCTTGGTGTCGTCCAGGCCGCGCAGCAGGCCGACGCCGATGTTCTGGGTGCAGTCGAAGAACTGCAGGACGGCCGCGATGAGAAGGAGGTTGGTGGCGATGTCCGTGGCGCTGTGCCCGTCGGTGGCCGAGGGGTCGAGGAACGGGCGCAGCACCAGGCCGGGGACGGTGAGGTAGACGACTCCGACCACGGCCATCACCGCCGCCGCGCAGGCCAGCGCCGTGTTCTTGATGCGCCGGGCGGCGGCGATCCGGTCCAGGGCGAGTTCCCGGCTGACGTTGAGGGACGCGGCGTGGGACAGGCCGACGGCGATCTGGAAGACGATGTAGATGAGCTGGTTGACGGCGGTGTGCGCGGCGAGGGCGGCGCTGCCGAACGTGCCGATCAGGAGGGCGACGACAGAGAAGAAGCCCGCCTCGGAGCCGTAGGTCGCCGCGATCGGCACGCCCAGGCCGGTCAGGCGGCGCAGGGTGGCCGGGCGGGCCTTCCAGATCCGTACGTCCAGCAGCGGGGCGAGCCGGGGGTCGCGGCGCGCGGAGGCGTACAGCGCCAGGCAGGTCAGCGCGTACACCAGGGAGGTGGAGACGCCGATGCCGGGCAGGCCCAGCTCGGGAAGTATCCAAGTGCCGTGGATGAGCGCCCAGTTGAGGGCCACGTTCACGGCCACCGACGCGATCGTGATCCGCAGCAGGGCCTGCGGGCGGCGCAGGCCCACGGTGAACTGGCGTATCGCCTGGAACCACAGGCAGGGGATCAGGCCGGGGGCGAGCGCGAGCAGGACCGGCCAGGCCGTGTCCACGACCTCGGGGTCCTGGCCGAGGTAGGTGACGGCTCGCCCGATCAGGAGGATCACGAGCGCGCCGATGGCGCCGGCCAGGGTGGCCAGCGCCAGGGCGGCGCGGACCACGTCCCGGACCTCCTCCGCCGCCGCGTCGGTGAGGTCGTCGTCCTCGTCCTCGCGCGCGGAGGCTGCGGAGACCTGGTTGCCGACGGCGGTGACCAGGCCGACGCCCATGGTGCGCAGTTGGTTGAAGATGACCAAGGCCAGGCCGCCGCCGGCCAGTGCCTCGGCGCCCATCAGGCCCATCATCACCGTGTCGGTGGTGGTGAGGGCGACCTGGGCGAGCTGGGTCAGGGCGAGCGGTACGGCCAGGGTCGCCAGGGCGCGGCTGTCCCAGAGGAGGGTGGTGAGCGGTGTGGGCATCGGTGTCAGTTCTCGCGGAGTTTGGTGAGCAGTTCGTCGATCTCGCGCTCGACAGCCGGGTCGATGAGGGCGCGGGCGTGCATCCAGTCGTCGTCGAAGACGGTGTCCATGTACTTCTCGCCTCCGTCGTTGATCAGCGCGACGATAGTCGTGCCCGGTGCGAGGGAGGACATGCGGGTCAGCGCCTCATACACGACACCGCCAGCGGAGCCGCCGATGAGGAGCCCGGTGCGGCGGGCCACCACGCGTGCGGTGGCGAACGCCTCCACGTCGCCGACCTTCACGCCCTCGTCCAGCAGGTCGTAGTCCACCATCGCGCCGATGGTCGCGCCCTCGGGAGTGCCGGTGCCGGACTGGTAGTAGTCGTGGGCGGGCGGGCCGAAGGCGATCGATCCCTTCGGCTCGACCCCGACGATCCGCACGTCCGGCACGGACCCGCGCAGTTCCCCGCCGGCCCCGAAGAGCCCGCCGCCGGTCCCGACGGCGCCTATCAGTATGTCGATACGGCCCTCCAGGGCTGCGTCGAGTTCATGCGCCACCGGCCGGTAACCGTCCCCGTTGGCCGGGTTGTTGTGCTGTTCGGTGAAGTAGGCGTTGTCGCTCTCGGCCGCCAGCTTCTCGGCGAACTCCTCGCGGGCGGCCGTGGCCAGTTCCTCGTCGCCCTCCTCGGCGACGTAGACGAGTTCGGCACCGAGCGCCTTCATGCCGCGCAGCTTGTCGGCGGCGGCGTGATGGTCGACGACAGCGGTGAAGGTGTAGCCGCGCTCGGCCGCGATCACTGCCAGGCCGAGTCCGGTGTTGCCGGAGGTGGACTCGACGACGCGGCCGCCGGGGCGCAGTAGGCCGCGGTCCTCGGCGTCGAGGACCATCTGGCGGGCCATGCGGATCTTCGCCGTACCGGTGGGGTTGAACTGTTCGAGTTTGAGCAGCAGTCGGCTGCCGGTGTCGGTGTGGCACAGCTCGAAGAGTGGGGTGTGGCCGATGAGGTCGGAGACCCGGCTGACCACGGGGGGACGCGAGAGCGCCTTGTCCATCGGATGGCTCCTGGGTTCGAGGGGAGAGAGTCAGGCGAGTGGAGGGCGGTCGAGCCGCCAGCGCGTGCGGTCGCCGTCGGTGTCCACCACGACCTTCGGGGGGAGCGGCAGCTCGTGGAAGGGGGACTCGTTGGAGTCCATCTGGTAGCCGGCGGTGTTGGGGTAGACGAGCAGATCACCCGGGATCGGCCGGGCGGGGAGCAGCACCTTGCGCCAGGTGAGCATGTCCGACTCCAGGCAGGTGGCACCGCCGACGCACGCGGCGTACGGCGGGACACCGCCGGCGTCCGAGAGGAGGACCGGATCCGGCAGATACTCGCTGTTGAACCACTGCTCGGAGAGGCTCAGGCTGCTGCCGTCCACGGTGACGATGCCGTATCCCGAGGGGCGGTCCTTGACTCCCTGGACCCGGAACACCGTGCACCCGGCCCGGTCGAGCAGCGCCCGCCCCGGTTCCAGCAGGAGTCTCACCCCGGCGGCGCGCAGTCGTTCGCCGAGGTCGTGTGTGGTGAGGACGGCCCGCAGGGCCTCTGCGCCGGCCCCGGGCGAGTGGTACGGGTAGAAGTCCCCCGGGGCGAAGGACTTGCCGGCGTGGTAGTGGTCGGGCCGCTGCTCGCGCAGGAAACCTTCCCAGTGCTCGGCGTCGGTGTAGTCGACGGCGAATCCGCCGCCGATGCTGATCCGGTCCGCCTGCAGGCCGACCGCCCGCGCCTTGAGGCACAGGTCGACGAGTTCGCCCGCCATCCGGGCACGCGGTTCGGTGTCGTAGCCGGACAGATGGAAGGAGAAGCCCTCCATCACGACGGCCGCCTCCCCGACCTGCGCGCACCGGGCGAGGGCGGACTCCAACTCTCGGTCGTCCAGCCCGAATCGGCTGTGCGGCTGGGTGGGCGGTAGCCGCCTCAGCAGCACCCGCGCCGGTCGTCCGGCGGCCTGTGCCTGGCCGATGACGCTCTCCAACTCGTCCAGTGCGTCCACGGCGATCAGGCAACCCTGAAGCACGGCGACACGCACAAGCCCCTCGGCCTTAGCCGGCCCGGTCACCACGATCCGCTCGCCACGCACCCCGTGCCCGAGGGCGTCCCGCAGCTCACCGGTGCTGGCCACGTCCGCGCCCGTCCCGGACAGCGCACAGCGCTCCAGCCACACGGCGGCCTTGTTGGCCTTCTTCGCGTAGTACACCCGGCCCTCGACACCGGCCTCCTCCAACACCCGGGTGAAGGAGGCGACGTTGGCGTCGAAGCGGTCGGGCAGCAGCAGGTGGAACGGTCCGCCGAGCGCGTACGACAGCTCGTGTGGCAGTCCGCCGACCAGGATCGCGTCGAGCTGTGGATCCGGGTGGGCGGGCAGCGGCGGTGCCGCCACGGGCGTGCGGATCACTGCCACAACCGCACCCGCGTTCCCAGGTCCTGGTCGATGGCCAGCTGCGCGAACCGGTGCCCGAGCGCGATGTCGGTGACGACCAGGCCGCTGTTGTAAGCGAAGATCCGCTCGTCGGCCGAGCGCCGCCCCTCTGCGCGGCCGGCCACGACCTCGGGGAACTCCGCGTCCACGGCGGGGAAGTTGCCGTCCGCGTCGGCCATGTCGGTGCCGGTGACCTTCATCTGCGCCTCGCTGGTGGCAACAACCCGGTCCGCCTTCTGCAGGGTCGAGGGAGCGATGCCGTGCCCGACGAGGATCGACAGCGCGCTCGGCTTCAGGTCGGCCGCCTCGACCGCGGCGGGGGTGTGCTGGCCTGCGGTGGCGACCACGATGTCGGCGTCGCCCGCGGCGGCCCGTACGTCGTCCACCACCTCCAAATCCCGCCCGGGGAAGTAGTGGTGGAGCTGCTCACGGACCGCTGCGAGGCCGTCGGGGTGGGTGCCGTAGACCATGAGCCGGTCCAGGTCAGGCAACGTGGTGAGCAGGAACGGCAGGGCCAGCCGGCCCTGGGTGCCGGTGCCGATGACGAGGGCACTGCGGCTGCCGGGTGCCGCGCACTCGCGGGCCAGCAGAGCCGACACGGCCGGGGTGCGCAGCGATCCGATGCGGCCGCAGTCCATCATCGCGACCGGCAGTCCGGTGACGTCGTCGTAGATCGTCAGCGTCGTGTAGTAGTGCTGCTCATCGCGCGAGCGGTCCAGGCCGTGCTTGTACGACGTCTTGATCGCGACGACCTGGCGGACGCCGTCACGGCCGAGCATGGCGTACGAGACGGAGTGTCCGTCCTCGGGCTTGACGGTGAGCTTGCGCGGGTTGGCCGACTTGCCGTCGGCCAGCGTGCGGTACGCCTGCTCCACGACGTCGACCACGTCGGTCAGGGAGATGTCGATGCCCGCGAGGTCGCTGGTGCTCAGGATGCGCAGGGTCTTGTCGTCGGCGGGTATGCCGGACACAGCTGGGTCCCTTCGTAGGTGGGGTCAGACCAAGGCCACGAGAGCCGTCTGCCCGTATCCGTGTTCGTCGGACTCGGCCAGGGGGCGGGTGCGGCGGCCGGGGACTCGTACCGAGGCGCGCTTGAGCCAGCGGTCAGTGCCGTCGTAGCGGGCCTTGAAGGGCACCCGGCCATGAACGACCACGTCGTTGTCGACAACCAGGACGTCACCGGGCTCCAGGGCGACGGCGACCGAGACGCGCTCCAGCTCGGCGGTCAATCGCCCGTAGGCGGCGCGATAGTCGGCGGGCGCCTCGTCGAGCGGGGTGTAGGCGGGGTCGTAGCGCAGAGTAGGACCCGCCTGGGTCTGCCACAGGGCGGGGATCTTCGGCGCCTCTCCCGCGAACGACTGAGCCTCGGTGTAGGCGTCGTCGGGGAGGATCGGCAGCACCGGCCGGGACAACAGCGCGACGTCGGCCGGGTCGAGCCGGACCTTGCGGACACTGGCCGCGGTGGTGGCGACGGAGTCGTGGTTACGCATGCAGGCGAGCAGCAGCAGATGGGCGCGGCCGGGGTGGAAGGCGTCCTCGGTGTGCGGGCTGAGCAGCACGGTGCTGCTCGCACCGGTCTGCTCGGCCTCATGGCCGGGCGAGGGCACGATGTTGTGCACGAACCGGCCCTCCTGCTGGCCCTCCCAGGCGATCGGGTGGCCCATGGCCGTGGCAAGCAGCAGCAGGATCACGTCCCAAGCGGCCGCGCGGTCGCCGGCCGTGGCCCAGCTGCCGGGCGTGGGACCGACGTCGGAGTCTTCGAGGGGCAGGCCGCGCAGAACGTACAGGCCGTCGTCAGTGTCGACCGGGCGGCATGGGCGCAGGGTTGTTTCGTCAAATCGGGCGGCGGATTCCGCGATACGGCGAAGCAGTTCGGACCGGGCGGCCGAACTGCCGAACTCGGCAAGGATCTTCTGGGCGGTGTCGGTCAGCTCGTCTACGGCGTGAGGAGCGAGCTGGCGCAGGGGTACGGCTCCCGTAGGCATGGCGCAGTCATCCGTTTCGGGTGCGGGTGCGGTGCGGATGTAGCTCTGAACGCCGACCTCGTTTCCTGTGGGTCAGCTGTGCGATCGCGGCCGAAAACGTACCATCGGGACTTAGGTTAGGCAACCCTAACCCTCTTGATGCGCCGCTCATGCGACGCAACCGCGCCGTTCGTGCCAGCCCGTGCCCCCGTGCGCCCATTTGACGCTCCGGCAAAGGCGAGGAAATGACTCCGCATGGCTTGCACAAAGGATCTTCTTAGGGTAGGCACACCTAAGCAATCTGCACCCGTGCGAGCTGGAACGAGGTCGTAAGTGAACGTGAACAGGCGTCAAGTACTGTGGGCCGGTGGCGCGATCGGAGCGACCGCGCTTCTCGCCGCGTGCGGCGGCGACGAGACCTCATCCGACTCGCCGGCGAAGGCCGGCGAGAAGCCCCGCCGTGGCGGCACCCTGCGGGTGGGCGCGCTGGGCCGCGCCTCGGCCATCACCCGTGATCCGCACGGCACGCAGGCCAACGAGAGCGACTACCTGATCATCTCCCTCGTCCACGACACCCTGACGGTCCCGGGCACCAAGCCCAACACCGTTCCCCGGCTGGCGGCTTCCTGGAAGCCATCCGACGATCTGAAGACCTGGACCTTCACCCTTGCCAAGGGAGCGAAGTTCCACGACGGCACCCCGGTCACCGCCGAAGACGTCGTCTGGTCGCTGAAGCGGCTGCGCAACACCCCCGCCGGCGCGTCCCGTCTGCCGGGTATCAAGCCGGAGAACATCAAGGCCGAGGGCGACGACACGGTCGTACTCGTATCCGACTACGCCAACGCCGAACTGCCTCAGCTGACGCGCCTGACGACGTTCGTGCTGAAGAAGGACACGGCGGACAAGGACCTCGGCAAGGCGCCCGGCACGGGCCCGTTCAAGCTGGACTGGTTCCGCTCCGGCAACGCCCGCCTCGTCCGCAACAAGAACTGGTACGGCGGCGATGTGTACCTCGACGCCATCGAGGTCAAGATCTTCGAGAGCCCCCAGGCCATGGCCAACGCCCTGCTGGCCGGGCAGATCGACGTCGCCTCCAACGTCGGCGCGGTGGCTGCCCGTACGGCCGAGAAGCGCGGCGACATCCAGGTCGTCCGGCGGCCCAACGACATGGCGATGCCGATCGTCATGCGCACCACCGACGGACCATTCGCGGACGCGAAGGTACGAGAGGCGCTGCGGCTGGCCGTGGACCGCGACGCCATGGTCAAGCAGGTGCTCTCCGGCTACGGCACGGTCGCCAACGACATCCTCGGCACCGGCGACCCCGCTTACGCCAAGGACATCCCGCAGCGCAAGCGGGATCTGGCCAAGGCCAAGTCACTGCTGAAGGAGGCCGGTTTCGACATGTCGAAGACGTACAAGCTGCTGACCACCGAGGACATTCCGGGTCTCGCCGAGGCGGCCACGCTGTTCACCTCCCAGGTCCGCGAGGCAGGGGTGAAGGTCGAGGTCGTCAAGCAGGAGTCGGCCACCTTCTGGGACAAGACCTGGCTCAAGGGCGACCTGTACACCACATACTGGGGCACAAACGACTCCGTGGTGTTCTTCGCCAGCAAGACCATGGTGTCCGACTCCGGCCAGAACGAAGCCGGTTGGAAGAGCGCCGAGTTCGACGCCGCCTACAAGAAGGCGATGGCGACGAAGGACGCGGCGGAGCGGACGAAGGTGCTGCACGAGCTCCAGCAGATCGAGTACGACGAGTCCGGCTACCTGCTCTGGGGCATGGCCGACGGCATCGACCTGGCGGGCGCGGCCGTGCGCGACCTGCCCACCCTGCCCGGCTATGGGCGCGTCCAGCTCGAGACGGCATGGCTGGCTCGCTGACCACGACGGCACAGCGCGAACCGGCCGCGACGGCAGGGCAGTTGATGCAAGCTGCCCTGCACGTGGCCGGTGTGGTCGTGCGCAGGATCCTGCTGCTGGCCGTGCTGCTCGCCGTCGTGTTCGCCGCCGTGGAACTGCTTCCCGGCGACGCCGCCAACGCCACCTCCGAACGCGGGGAAAGCGCCGCCGACCTGGCCGAGCGGCGTCATCTACTCGGCCTGGACAGGCCGGTCCTCGAACGCTTCTGGGACTGGATGACCGGCCTGCCCACCGGCGACCTGGGCACCTCCGCGCGCGGGGAGTCGGTCGCCGATCTGCTCTCCCGGCCCTTCCCCAACACCCTGTTGCTCGGTGGGCTCGCCCTGCTGCTCACTCTCGTCGCCTCGGTCGCCCTCGGTTGCTCGGCGGCGGCCAAGCCGGGCGGGCCGCTGGACCGAGCCGTGTCGGCGAGCGCCACCGGCATCCTCGCCCTGCCCGAGTTCGTCGTCGCGGTCGCCCTCGTCCTCGTCTTCGCGCTCTGGACGGACTGGCTGCCGGCCGTCACTCTCACCGACGCCGACGGCTCGCCCTCCTCCTGGGAGATGCTCGTGCTGCCCGTCCTCGCCCTGGCGATCCCGCAGATCGGCTGGAACACCCGTATCGTGCGGGCCGCCCTCGCCGACGAGGCCAAGGCTCCGCACATCGAGACCGCCGTACTCGACGGACTCCCCCGCCACCGCATCCTCACCCACCACCTGCTGCCGGGCGCCCTGCCCACCATCACGGCCGGCATCGCCACCTCCACCGGCATGCTGCTCGGCGGCGCGGTCGTGGTCGAGACCATCTTCAATTACCCCGGTATCGGCTCCGTCCTCGCCGGCGCGGTCGCCGACCGGGACAGCCCCGTCATCGCCGGAGTCGTCGCCGTGACCGGAGTCGTCATCACCGGCGTACTGCTACTCGCCGACTTCGTACGCGCCTGGGCCTCGGGAGGGCGAGCATGACCGACACCACCGTGCCCGTCGCCGCTACCGCACGTCGCCGCCTCGCCCTGCGCGTCCTGCCGGCCCTGCTGCTCACCGCCCTCGCCCTGGCCGGCCCCTGGCTCGCCCCGCACGCCATCGATGCCCCCGTCACCGCGCCGTACGCGGAACCCGGCAGCGAAGCCCTGTTCGGCGGCGACCAGTTGGGGCGCGACGTGCTCAGCCGCGTCCTCGCCGGAGGGCGCGAACTCGTCGTCACCTCACTGCTCGTCGCCGTCCTCGTCACGGCGGCGGCCGCCGTGCTCGGCGCGATCAGCGCCCTGCGCCCGACCGTCGGGCGGATCGTCGAGCGCGCCGCCGACGTGCTGATGCTGCTGCCCGCCGTGCTCGGCATCCTCCTCATCGCCCTGTCCTGGCCGGACGGCGGGCGACTCGCCGTCGTGACCGCCTCCTTCTTCCTGGGCGTGCCGTACGCGGTGCGCCTGGTCGCCGGTGCGGCCGCGCCGGTGGCGGCCTCAGGGTACGTAGAGGCAGCGGCCGTCGGCGGGGAGCGGCTGTGGTACCTCGTGGTCCGGGAAGTGCTGCCCAACCTGCGGGCGACGCTGCTCGCGCTGTTCGGGCTGCGGTTCGTGGCCGCGGTGTACCTGGTGGCCACCGCCGGCTTCCTCCAGGTTGGCCCTCAACCCCCGGCCGCCGACTGGGCGTTGATGATCCGCGAGAACTCCGGCGGCATCCTCCTCAACTCCTGGGCCGTCCTCGCCCCCAGCATCGCCATCGGCCTGCTCGCCATGAGCGTCAACCTGGCGGCCGCCGCCCTCGTCCCCATGACCGGCCGGAAGGCGGTGCCCGCACTGTGAACCACATGCCCGACTGGTACTCCGACAGCCGAGCGTCGGATGGGGACAGCGTGGTGCGCGTCTCGGCTCTGACGGTCACCGCCCCGAACGGCCGTCTGCTACTGGACGGAGCCAACCTGGAGCTCAGCCCCGGCCGTATCACCGCGGTCGTCGGCCCCTCCGGCTGTGGCAAGACGACTCTGCTGCGCGCCGTGACCGGCACCCTGCCCCCGGACACCGAACACACCGCCGGCAGCATCACGGTCCTCGGGCAGGACCCCCTCTCCCTTCCCGCCCCCGCCCTGCGCACCCTGCGCCGGCACCGCCTCGCCTTCGTTGGCCAGGACCCCGGCTCCGCCCTCAACCCACGGATGAAGGTGCGCCGCCTGCTCGCCGAAGTCGCCGTGGAGAATGGCCCCGAGGCAGTCCGGGCGCAGCTTGCCGAAGTGCGTCTACCTGTCGACAACGGTCTGCCGGACCGACGCATCGGAGGGCTTTCGGGCGGCCAGCAGCGCCGGGTGGCCCTCGCCCGCGCCCTGGCCCGCCGCCCCGCGGTGCTCCTGCTCGACGAGCCGACGGCCGGCCTCGACCCGGCGCTACGCGACGAGATCGCCGACCTCCTGCGTCACCTCGCCGAAAGCCATCGGATCGCCATCGGCCTGTCCTGCCACGATCCGCACCTGGTCGACCGGCTCGCGGACGACGTGGTGGACCTGAGCGGCATACGCCCGAAGGCGACCGTACGGCAGGTCGCACCCGAGCCGGCTCGCATCCCGCCCGACGGCCCACCCACTCTCACCGTGTCCGGCCTGCACGCGGCCCACGCCCACCGCGGCCGGCGCATCCCCGTCCTGCACGACATCGCCCTCACCCTCACCGCCGGAGGCAGCCTGGGCATCGTCGGCGCCTCCGGTTCCGGCAAGACGACCCTGCTGCGCACCCTGGTCGGCCTCCACAGCCCCACCGCCGGCACCGTCGACCTGGACGGCACTCGCCTCGCCCCCGCCGCCCACCGCCGCTCCCGCCACCAGCGCCGCCGCCTGCAACTCGTACCTCAGGACCCGCTCGGCACCCTCAACCCCAGTCGCACGATCGGAGCGGCCCTGCGCCGCCCGCTCCTGCTGCACCGCCGGACGGACCGGGACGCGGCCCCGAGCCGCGTCCTGGAACTCCTGGAGCAGGTCGGGCTGCCCGCCGCCTTCGCCGACCGGTACCCCCACGAACTGTCCGGCGGACAGCGCCAACGTGTCGCCATAGCCCGTGCACTGGCAGCCGACCCTGACGTCCTGATCTGCGACGAGGTCACCTCCGCGCTCGACGCGGACACCGCCGTCGCCGTCATGGACCTGCTGACGGAACTCCGCGACCGGCGCGGCCTGTCGCTGATCCTCGTCAGTCACGACCTGCATCTGGTCGCCGACCGAACGGACTCTGTCGTCGTGATGTCCGAGGGCCACATCGTCGAGTCGGGCCCCACCGCACGGCTGTTCAGCTCCCCCACGCACCCGGTAACCGCCGCGCTGGCGACGGGTGTTGCACCCGGCGGCTGACCATCAAGACGTGTGAGCCCCCACGAAGGAGTTGGCAGCTCTATGGAGGCATTCCGCATGAAGCATCTCGAAGCCCAGTCGCAGGCATGGCACCACGCGACTCGGCTGGCCGAATACGTCGCCGCCCGGGCCCAAGTAGATCCGCTTCTACGAGCAGGCCGGACTGCTGCCTGCACCGCCCCGCACGTCGAGCGGCTACCGCGACTATCCGCCGCAGACCGGCATCCGACTCGCCTTCATCCGCGACGCCCAGTCGGCCGGCCTCACGCTCGCCGAGATCCGCTCGGTCCTCGCCCTGCGCGACTCGGGCGAGGCGCCGTGCGCTCACGTCACGGACCTGATCCAGCAGCACCTCGCGGACATCGAGCGGCGCATGGCCGAGCTGCGCAAGACCCGCTCTGCGCTTCGCGGCCTGGCTGAACGCGCCGCCGCCACCGACCCGAGCACGTGCTCCGACGCCGGTATCTGCAGCATCATCGGCACCCCGGCGGAAAAGTGACAACGAGGGATTGTCGCCCGGTTTATGACAATCTACGGTTGTCAGCATGAGCGGAGAGCCCACCGTGGAGCAGCTCATCGCAGCGGCCCACGCCCGCGTCAGCAGCGACGACGAACTCGCCCTCCTGGACGCCGTCATCGCCGTCACCCAGGACTTGTCCGGTCAGGCAGACAAAGCCGTCGACCAGGTCGTACGCCAGGTGCGGGCAGCCGGTCACTCCTGGACGGTGATCGGCGAGCGCCTCGGCGTCTCGCGTCAGGCGGCCCGTCAGAAGTACGCCGACCGCGTCGAGCGCCTCACCGAAGGCCCTCCGGCCGTCGGCCTCATCCGGGGACGCGACCTGGAGAGCGGTCTGTCCGCCGCGCTGGCCGCCGCCGAGGCCGATGGATCGGCCGAGGCGGGCACCGAACACCTCCTCCTGGGCCTGCTCGCCGACGGCGTGGCCGCCGCCACGCTGGAGCAGCTCGGCGTCACCCGCGACAAGATCCGTGGAACGAGCCGCCGGCTGTTCGACTACCCGGCCGACTCGACGAGGGTGGACGACCCGGTGTTCTCCGGCGAGGCGAAAGCCGCCCTGGCTGCCGCCGAGCAGCTGGCGACCGAGCGGACCCCGACGTGCGCCCCGATCGTGGTCAACGCCCCGCAGCTGCTCGCGGTCATCGCCACCAACCCCGGCTCCCGCGCCCGCCGGGTCCTCAATGACCTCGGCGTCGACGTGGCGGACATCAAGCGCCAACTCCACTGCTACGTCAACGTCCCCCGCATTCCCTTCGGACGCCGGACCCGCCGCAAGCGCCGCCCCGACGACGCCTCCGCACGCTGCTCCTTCTGCGGCAAGCCGGGCGGCGACGAACGCCGCCTGGTTGCCGGCCCGGACGTGTGGATCTGCGCGGACTGCGTCACGCTGTGCGGAGAGATCCTCGCTCAACGCGCGGGCGCCACCTCCAGGTAGGGCTCAGGTCGAAGCGTTCGAACAATACCTGGGGCAGTCATTGCTGTGCCGGGACACCGAGCTCGGCCAGGAGGCCGCGGACGCGGCGTTCGATTTCGTCGCGGATGGGGCGGACGTTGTCGACGGTCTGGCCTGCAGGGTCGTCCAGGGTCCAGTCGAGGTATTGCTTGCCGGGGAAGACGGGGCAGGCGTCGCCGCAGCCCATGGTGACGACGACGTCGGCGGCGCGGACGATCTCGTCGGTCCAGGGCTTGGCGAACTCGCGGGAGATGTCGATGCCGCGCTCGCTCATCGCATTGATGGCTGCCGGGTTGATTTCGTTTCCGGGTTCGGATCCGCCCGACCAGGCGACGGCGCCCTCGCCGGCGAGGTGTTGGAAGAAGCCCATGGCCATCTGGCTGCGGCCGGCGTTGTGGACGCAGAGGAAGAGCACGACGGGCTTGCCGTCGGTGATGTGGCCTTCGACCTTGGCCAGGGCGTGCAGGCGCTGGCGGGCGAAGCGTTCGGCCAACAGCGGGAGGTAGTTGGGGATGGTGCTGCGGCCGGCGAACTGGTCGTAGCTGGAGCGCAGGAACCGCTCGATGGTCTCCTCGCCGAAGGTGCCGTCGAACTGGCGGCGCAGGTGGGTGGCGGCGGTGCGCAGGGCGAGTTGCTGGTCGATGCTCAGGTTGCGGGGCGGGAAAGACGCGGTCTCAGTCATCGCTGCCTCCAGGAGGTCGGACGGCGGGCGCCAGCCGGTCGACCCGGTCGGCGAGATCACTCAGGGCGTCGGCGAAGGCGTCGTCGGTGCCGGTGCGGGTGGGGTCGGGGACTGACCAGTGCAGGCGGTCCGGGAGGCGGGTGCCGAGTTGTTCGTGGGCGTTGTCGCAGACGGCGACCACGAGGTCGTCCGGTTGCAGCGTCTGGTCGATGTGGGCCGTGCGGGCGGGGGCCAGGGAGAGGCCGTGCTTGCGTGCGGCCGTGACGGCGCGGGGGTGGACGCGCCGCGCGGGGTCGGTTCCCGCCGAGGCGGTCGGGATGGTGCTGTGGCGCTTCCAGAGGGCGGCGGCGAGGTGGGAGCGCGCGGAGTTGTGCGTGCAGACGAACACCACGCGGGGTGCCGTGCGCAGGGGTGTGGGCATCGTGTCGGCAATGGCCTGCACGCGGAGGTGCAGGTAGGTGCGTCGTCGGTCTCCTTCGGAGCGGGACCGCTCGATGAGGCCGACCTGTTCGAGCAGCCTGAGGTGGTGGGCCAGGAGGTTGCTGGGCACGCCCAGCTCCTGGCCGAGTTCGCCGGGTGAGGCGTCGCCCAGCAGCAGACGGTCGATGATCGCCAGGCGCGCAGGTTCCCCCAGTGCCGCGTGCCGCTGTGCTCGCGCCACCATCGATTCAAACCACTCAGCGTTCATTGACTCAATTCTCGTTGAGCTAACTTCGGAATGTCAACAGTCCAGCAAGCCCCAAGGAGGGATGTGGCTGACCTCTGCAGCGGTCCATTTGGGCGTCACCACTGGCCGCAAGCAGCCATCCACCTCGTTATCGGCCGCAGAGCCGCAGCCACCGTGGCAATGCCCGAACGGCAACGGTGAGTCCGGCAGTTGGGCGACGATAGAGCCACCTGCGAGAGACAGCGTTCGGCAGGTTCGCAGTACTCGACATCCGCGGGGGAGCCATGGCCGCACCATCCGGGCCGAAGCCCAGTCCGACTCACGCCCACAGGCGGCAGTGGTCAGCGCAGGCCCCGGCCCCGGTCTCCAGTGGACTCGGCTGCTTCCCGTGGCCGACGCTCGCGCTTCTGATCACCCTTGTCTCGGGCCTGTTCGTGACCCTGGACAGCAGCAACGACGGGTCCGGAAGCCAGAGAACCTACAACGAAGAGATCGGCCAGGCCCGCCAGCAGCTCTTCAAGGGCCAACTTGTCTACACGGACGCCAGATCCTTAGGGCTCGTGGCAGGTGCGGAACCGCGCTCGTTCCGCGTCGACGTCCGGGGCAGTTGGCGCCGGACCGGGCCCGGCGAGGCGCAGGCCCCGGTGAGTACGGGTACACAGATCGGGGTGAAGCTGCATTGCTCGGGCGCCGGAGTGCGGTGCACGCCGCTGTCGTCCGAGCGCCAGAACGTCCTTTCCAAGAACGACAGGGCAACCTGGATGTGGGACGTGAGTGCACAGCGCGCCGGGAAGGTCAGCGTGGCTCTCACCGTGACCGCCTACTTCCGTGAGAGCAATACCGTGCTCATCGAGAAGCCGCCTGTGACGTCGCGCGTCGACGTGGCAGCGCCGCTCAACGACAGCGGCTGGTTCTCCTGGGCCAAGGACCTGTGGCAGTGGGTGACTGGCGCGATCACCAGTCTGGGCGGGCTCGCCGTCTCCGTGAGTGCCATCGTTGCCGCGGTCGTCATGGTGATCCGGCGGGGCCTTCCGGGTGCCACGGACGAGGCCGGCACCGCTCAGCGCGTACGCGGTGCCAGTCGCCGACCTCGGGCACGGTCGGCGCGGGATAGCCATTCACATCTCGGCCGCCCACGTAGGCAGCCGACTACGGTAAGGAGCCTTCGGCCCGGCCGTCGGGGAGAGGCTCGCCGCGAGCCGCGCGAATAGCAGCCCCAAACGCGGCGCCCTTCAGGAGGTGCTGTGGTCATCGAACGATCATCAAGGAGTTCACGACCCTCACCAGATGGAGGCTGAGCACCAGAACGGCCAACTGAGCTACTCAGTGACAAGAAACGACGTTCCGGGGACGGAGGCGTCAGAAGACGCCGAGCATGCGGCGCTGCACGTCGAGGTGGTGCTCATGCATCCATGCCTGGGTCGCGGCCTGGACCGCCTCCCAGGGGGAGCCAAGTGGCGGGGTGTATGAGAGGTCGAGTTCACTGAGGCCGTCGACCGGCATGCCGTGGAAGAGCGCGGTCGCGTAGGTGTCCACGCGCTTGGAGATCTCCGCGCCGAGCCGTCCGACGAGCTGGGCACCCAGCAGGAGGCCGCTTTCGGTGTCGCCGGTGACGCGGATGGAGATCGGGGTTGCGCCGGGGTAGTACGCCTTGTGGTCGTCGGGGCGACTGGCGGTGGTGGCCGGATCCCAGCCCCGGCCGGCGTCCGCGGCTTCGTGGTCGCGCAGCCCGGTGCGGGCGGCGACGAGATCGAAGACCTTGACCACCTGTGTGCCGAGGCTGCCGGCGAACCAACGGCTGCCGCCGAGCGCGTTCTCGCCAGCAATCCGGCCCTGCTTGTGGGCGGTCGTGCCCAGCGGCAGCCAGGTCTTGCCGAGGAGGCGGTGATGGGTGATCGCACAGTCCCCGGCCGCGTAGACGTCGGGCAGCGAGGTGCGCAGGTACTCGTCGACGTCAATCGCGCCCTTCACACCGAGCCGGGCTCCGGCCGTGGCGGCGAGGGCGGTGTCGGGGCGTACGCCGACGACGACCAGGACGAGGTCGGTGCCGCGGGTGAACGTCCTGCCGTCGGGCCCGGTGGCCCGGACGTGAAGGAGGTCGCTGCCGGGGTCGCGGGTGATTGTGGAGACCTTGGTGCCCGTGATGACTTCGACGCCGTGGGAGGTGAGTTCGTCGTGGACGAGGGCGCCGAGGTCGGGGTCGACGGTGGGCAGGACTTCGGGCAGGGCTTCGATCTGGGTGACGTTGAGGCCGCGGATGGTGAGGGCCTCTGCCATCTCCAGGCCGATGTAGCCGGCGCCGATGACGACGGCCGACTTCGGGCGGCGCGCGGCGAGGGTCTGCATGATCCCGAAGGTGTCGCCCATGCTGTGCAGGAGGTGGACGCCGTCCTGCGGGCCGAGCGCGTCCGGTCCGCTCAACCCCTCGATGGGCGGGCGGACGCTGACCGCGCCGGTGCCCACGATCAGTGCGTCGTACGGCAGCTCCTCGGCGCGGCCCTCGGCATCGCGCACGGTCAGCCGCCTGCCGGTCACGTCGATTCCGGTGGCGTGGGTGTCGGTGCGCACCTGCATGCCGGTGGCCTTCAGGTCCGCCAGCGTGCGGTGGGCCAGCTCGCTCCAGTGGCCGACCTCGCCGGAGACGTAGTACGGGATGCCGCAGATGGAGAAGTTGGGGTAGGCGTCGGCCACCACCACGGTGACCTCGCTGTCGGGATCCAGCTCGCGGGCGCGCAGGGCCGCGCTGATGCCGGCGTCGCTGCCGCCGATGGCGACGATGCGTTTGCTGGCCACCGGGAAACCTCCGTCGGAGATCGGAGAAAGGGTGTCCGGTGGGGCACTGCGGGTGCCCCCACCGGCGTCGCGTGTCAGGCGAGGTGGTCGGCGAGCTCGCGTTCGAGGGCCGCCTTCGGCTTGGCGCCGACGATGGTCTGCACGACCTCGCCGCCCTGGTAGAGGTGCAGCGTCGGGATGGACATCACGCCGTACCGGGCGGCGATGGCCGGGTTCTCGTCGATGTTGAGCTTGACGATCTCGATCTTGTCGCCGTGCTCGGCGGCGATCGCCTCCAGCGAGGGGGCGAGCTGGCGGCAGGGGCCGCACCAGGCGGCCCAGAAGTCGACCAGGACCGGCTTGTCGCCGGCCAGGACGTCCTGCTCGAAGGAGTCGTCGGTGACGTTCTTGAGAGGCATGGTCTTCTTCCGGGGCGTCAGACGGCGGCTACGGCCGGTTCGCCTGCGGTGGCGGCGTCGCTCAGGGCAGCGAGGTACCGCTCGGCGTCCAGGGCGGCTGCACAGCCGGAGCCGGCCGCGGTGATCGCCTGCCGGTAGGTGTGGTCGACAACGTCGCCCGCACCGAAGACACCGAGGATGTTGGTGCGCGTAGAGGGGGAGGCAACCTTGAGGTAGCCCTCGTCGTCCAGGTTCAGCTGGCCGGTGACCAGATCGGTGCGCGGGTCGTGGCCGATGGCGACGAACAGGCCGGTGGCCGCGAGTTCGGATGTCTCGCCGGTGACGGTGTCGCGCAGGGTGAGCCCGGCGAGTTTGCCGCCGCCCTCGTGGATCTCGGCGACCTCGCGGTTCCAGGCGAAGGAAATCTTTGGGTCGGCGAAAGCGCGGTCCTGCATGGTCTTGGAGGCCCGCAGGGTGTCGCGACGGTGGACGACGGTCACGGAGCGGGCGAAGCGGGAGAGGAAGGTGGCTTCTTCCATCGCCGTGTCGCCGCCGCCGACCACCACGATGTCGTGCTCACGGAAGAAGAAACCGTCGCAGGTCGCGCAGTACGAAACCCCGCGGCCGGAGAGCGCGTCCTCGCCGGGCAGGTTCAGCTTGCGGTGCTGCGAGCCGGTCGCCACGATGACGGCCTTCGCCCGGTGGACCGTACCCGCGCTGTCCGTGACGGTCTTGACTGAGCCGGTGAGGTCGACTTCGACGATGTCGTCAGAGACCAGCTCGGCGCCGAAGCGCTCGGCCTGGGCCCGCATGTTGTCCATCAGCTCGGGGCCCAGGATGCCGTCGCGGAAGCCGGGGAAGTTCTCCACCTCGGTCGTCTGCACCAGCGCGCCGCCGGCCGTGACCGCGCCCTCGAAGACCAGCGGCTTGAGCGAGGCACGGGCGGTGTAGAGGGCGGCGGTGTATCCGGCGGGACCGGAACCGATGACGATGACGTTGCGGACGTCGCCAGTCGTGTTGGCCGCGGTGCTCATGCCTGGGACTCCGGCGCGATCTCCTTGATCAGGCCCTCGACCAGCACCTTGATCTCGTCCCGGATCGGGCGGACGGCCTCGACGCCCTGGCCCGCCGGGTCCTCCAGCTGCCAGTCCAGGTACCGCTTGCCGGGGAAGACCGGGCAGGTGTCGCCGCAACCCATCGTGATGCAGACGTCCGACTCCTTCACCGCGTCCACGGTGAGCATCTTCGGGACCTCGGCGGAGATATCGATGCCGACCTCGGCCATGGCCTCGACGGCGGCCGGGTTGACGCCTGCGCCCGGGTTGGAGCCGACGGAGCGGACCTCGACGCGGTCCCCGGCCAGGTGAGTCAGCCACGCGGCGGCCATCTGGGAACGGCCGGCGTTGTGGACACAGACGAACAGCACGGAGGGCTTGTCGGACATCGGAGGTTCTCTCTTGTCTCACGACGGCATCAGGCGCAAATGACATCAGCACCCGGTGGTGTCAGCCACCACTGATGTGACAGTATCAGCCCATGATGACGTCAGTCGACACTGATCTGATCCGGGCTCTGGCCGACCCGCTCAGGCTCCAGATCGTGACCCTGCTCGCCAAAGAGACGCTGTGCACCACCCACCTCGTGGAGGAGACCGGCGCCCGGCAGACCAACCTCTCCAACCACCTCAGAGTGCTGCGCGAGGCCGGGGTCGTCGAGACGGAGCCATGCGGCCGGTTCACCTACTACCGGCTCAAGCCCGACGTCATCGCCCAACTCGCCGGCCAGTTCGCCGACCTGGCCGAGTCCGCTCGCACCGCCGCCGAGAACAAGAGGGCCTGCCCATGACCCCCGCCGAAGCCGCCTCGACCGCGGAATCCGCGCCAGCCACTCCCGTACCCGAGTCTGTCGAGCCCGCCCCCGGCGCCACTCCGCTGGTCGCGCGGGCCTCCGCCGAACTCATAGGCACCGCGCTGCTGGTGGCGGTCGTGGTCGGCTCCGGCATCCAGGCCACCAAACTGACCGAGGACGTCGGCGTACAGCTGCTGGCCAACTCCACAGCCACCGTCTTCGGCCTCGGCATCCTGATCCTCCTGCTCGGCCCGGTCTCCGGCGCCCACTTCAACCCCGTCGTCACGCTCGCCGAGTGGTGGACTTCCCGCCGCGGCGGCGCCGGAGTCACGCCACGTGAGGTCGCCGTCTACGTCCCCGCGCAGATCGTCGGCGCTATCGCGGGCGCCATCATGGCCGATGCGATGTTCGGCGAACCGCTGGTGAAGTGGTCCACGCACGACCGCTCTGCCGGACACCTGCTGCTCGGCGAGGTCGTCGCCACCGCGGGCCTGATCCTGCTGATCTTCGGCCTCGCCCGTGCCAACCGCCTGCAGTACGCCCCAGTCGCCGTCGCCTCCTACATCGGCGCCGCCTACTGGTTCACCTCGTCAACGTCGTTCGCCAACCCGGCGGTGACCATCGGCCGCGCCTTCACCGACACCTTCGCGGGTATCGCGCCCGGCTCGCTCGCCGGGTTCATCGGTATGCAACTCGTCGGCGGCGTGGTCGGACTGGCCTTGGTGGCCCTCGTCTTCATGCCCGGGCGATCGACCGAATGAGCCACAGCACGCAGACAGCGGCGATCGCCGTTGGTCATCCCCGTCCATAAAGCAGGCCGCAAGCTCGCCGACCTACGCGCACAGGGCCCTGGCCGCAGGCTCCCGCGGGGATTGTCGAGACCCGTGGGACTCACTTCAGTGTCTGGGCGGCGTACAAAGCGCCGAGGGCTGCGGCGAGGCCGCCGAGCAAGAGCCGTAGAGCCCGTTCGGGCAGGCGAGGTTGGAGGCGTGCGCCGAGGTAGCCGCCGATCAGGCCACCGGTGCCGCAAGCGAGCCCGAGCCACCAGTCGGGGGCGACGTCTCCGGAGCTCACGAGTGACAGCAGGGCGTAAGCGGCGGCTCCGACCAGCGAGGTGGCGAACGTGGCGGCGAGCGCTGCCGGGGCGACACGTGCGACGGGCAGGCCGCGTCCGACGAGGATCGGCCCGAGAAGGGAGCCGCCGCCGATGCCGTAGATGCCGCCGACCACTCCGACCACCAGCGCGAGACCCGTGAGCGTACGCGGGGCCAACTCGCCTGCGGGCGGCGTTCGGTGGTGTGCCGGGGTGAGGGCGCGCAGGCACAGCCACAGGCCAAGCGGCAGCAGCAGAGCGGCGATCAGGAGGCGGAAGACGCCCGGGCCGGGGAAGGCGAAGACACGGATGGCGGCGCCGAGGACGACGCCGGGGAGCGTGCCCAATACCAGGCGTCGGGCGAGGTCGCCGCGCAGGGCGCCGTCGCGGCGATAGCGCCACAGAGCGCCGGGTCCGGCGACGACGTTGAACAGCAGGTTGGTCGGGGTGACCGCCGGATTGGGCACGCCGAAGACGCTCAGCTGGACCGGGAGGAGGAACACCGCTCCGGACACGCCGACCGGGGCGGTCACGGTCGCGATCAGCAGGCCGACGACCAGCCCTCCCGCCCACATCCAGTCCACCCTCGCCCCCGCTTGCCGATCGCCCGGCCAGTATCAATGCTTCGGACGGGGCCGAGAGTGGCCTGCAACGAGATGTTCATGAGCAGCAGGTGCAGCCGGGCTGGCAGCCGCACGCGTCCGCGTCGTCGTTCGACGGGGTGGACGTGGGGGCAGCCGTAGGGGCGCAGCAGCCTTTGCCCTGCCAGGCGTCGCGGCCTTCCTTGATGGCGATGGCGGCGATGGCGAGGGCAGCGACGGGGTCGGCCCACGACCAGCCGAGGGTGGCGTTGAGAACCAGGCCGGCCAGCAGCACGGCCGATAGATAGGTGCACAGCAGAGTCTGCTTGGAGTCGGCGACCGCGGAAGCCGAGCCGAGTTCGCGTCCGGCGCGACGCTGGGCGGCGGACAGGAACGGCATCACCGCCAGAGAGAGGGCGGCGAGCACGATGCCCGGCAGGGAACGGTCCGCCTCGCCGGTGCCGGCCAGGGCACGGACGGCGTCGACGGTCACGTATGCGGCGAGCGCGAAGAACGAGACCGAGATGATCCGCAGCGTCCTGTGCTCCCGGGCTTCCCGGACGGCGTGGTCACGGGCGGAGAATTGCCAGGCCACCGCGGCGGCGGAGGAGACCTCGATGACGGAGTCCAGGCCGAAGCCGATCAACGCGGTGGACGACGCGATCGTGCCCGCCGTCAGGGCTGCAGCGGCCTCGATGACGTTGTAGGTGATCGTCGCGGCGACCAGCAGCCGTATCCGACGGGCCAGCGCCTCGCGGCGGGCCGGGGAGGGGCCGAGGGATATCGCGGTCATCAGCAGCAGCCCTTCGTGACCGCGTCGGGGCAGGTCTTGTCGGCCTCCACCGCGACCACTGCGGCCCGCAGATCGTCGAGGGCGTGGCCGAGGCGTTCGTCGGCGAGTTCGTAGCGGGTGCGGCGGCCGTCGGGTGAGATGACGACCAGGCCGCAATCGCGCAGACAAGCCAGGTGGTTGGACAGCCGGGTACGGGAGATACCGAGGGCGTCGGCGAGGTCGGCCGGGTAGGCGGGGGCCTGGCGCAGGGCCAGCAGGATGCGGCAGCGGATGGGGTCGGCGAGCGCGCGGCCGAAGCGGGCCAGCACCTCGATGTCAGAGGCAACGGTCAGCACACCATGACAGTACAGATAATCCTGAATTCAGGAAACCGTGGACTACGCTGGGAGGGGCGGACCACGGGCCGCTCGGCACAGCCCGTGAGAGGAGGAATTCGTGACTGATGATCGGCAGGAGCTGGCCGATGTGCAGCAGGCGCACTGGCAGCACACCTACACCGCTCACCCCGGTATGTATGGCGAGGAGCCGTCGGCAGCCGCAGTCCACGCAGCTGGCGTCTACCGTACTGCCGGAACCCGTGACGTCGTCGAGCTCGGCGCCGGCCACGGCCGCGACGCCCTCTACTTCGCCCGCGAGGGCTTCACCATCCAGGCCACCGACTTCTCTGCCACCGGCCTCGACCAGTTGCGGGCCGCAGCCAGGAAGCAGGGGGTGGCCGATCGCGTGACTGTCACCGTGCACGACGTCCGTGAGCCGCTGCCGTTGCCGGATGCCTCGGTGGACGCGGTGTTCGCGCACATGCTGCTGTGCATGGCCCTTTCCACGAAGGAGATCCACGCCCTCGTCGGCGAGGTCGGCCGCGTCCTGCGGCCCGGCGGCGCCTTCGTGTACACGGTCCGCCACACCGGGGACGCCCATTACGGCACCGGCACCGCCCACGATGACGAAATCTACGAGCACGGCGGCTTCGCCGTGCACTTCTTCGACCGACTTCTCGTCGACGCCCTTGCCGACGGCTGGACCCTCAACGAGGTACACGGCTTCGAGGAAGGCGAGCTTCCGCGCCGGCTGTGGCGGATCACCCAGACCCTGCCTCGGTGATCACCGAAACCAGGTGGCCTGCCCGAACAGCGAAACGCCGCCGGGAGCCAGGGCGCTCATGCCCCGGCCCTCCTAAGGCTCCACTGTGTGACGGGTTGCATCCGGTACCCAGGTACAGGTTTACCGTCGAGTGCGAGGCCGCTTCCGCCGGATGCGGCATTGATCGATTGAAGGTGCCGGTATGGAGCCTTGGGTGCCGGAAGCATGCACACTACCGACCGCCGAGCAGCCCCTGCGGGCCGCGGAGTTCGACGCGTTGTTCGCCACCGCACTGCTCGACTTGGACCGGCGGGAGCCCGGACATGTGCGTCTGGTGCTGGACCGTGTGGCGGAGGAACGAGCTCGCACGCTCGCGCAGAGCGAGACCGGCTGCTGTTCCTTCTTCACCTTCACCTTCCATGGCGGCGAGGCCGAGCGGCTGCTGATGGACATCAGCGCGCCCGCCGAGCATGCCGCGGTGGTGGAGGCGCTCGCGGTGCGAGCCGAGACCGCTCGGGCCGGGTGATGAACGCTCAGGCACTGCGCAGCGGGCAAGTCGCCGAAGCCGCCGGAGTGAACCCTCAGACCCTGCGCTACTACGAGCGGCGCGGGCTGCTGCCCGAGCCGCAGCGGTCCAATGGCGGACACCGAATGTATCCGCCGCACGCGGTGACCACGCTGCGGGTGATCAAGGCCGCGCAGCGGTTGGGCTTCACCCTCGACGAGGTCGCCGAGTTGCTGGAAGCGGGAGCGCACCGGCACGGTCGTGGCGAAGCCGGGCTCCAGCAGCGTGCCCGGCAGAAGATCGACGAGATCGACGCGAAGATCGCCGATCTGGACGTCATCCGCGCCTCGCTCACCGAAGCCCTGGCCGCCGGGTGCGACGACCTGGCCGTCTGCACGACCAGCCCGTCCTGTCCCCTGCCGTTCGCCGAACTCGCCGAACTCGCCGAACTCGCCGAGGAGGAACGCCATGGCGGATCCTGCTGCTGATCCTCGCCGCACCGCCCGCGCTCCCCGAGCCCTGGGGGCGTTGGCCGGGCTGGCCTGCGCGGCCTGCTGTCTGCTGCCCGCACTGATCGCGGCCGGAGTGCTGGGCGGTGGCGCCGCAGCGGTGGTCGGCTGGCTACCCGCCCTCGCCCTGGCTCTGGCCGGGGCGGCAGCCGGAACGTGGTGGCTGGGCCGACGCCGGGCTCGATCCGGCTGTTCCTGCTCCCCTACCGTCGCAGCCTCCGCGTGCGGCTACGCCGGCAAGACCGCTCTGGCCGTCAGAGGGCGCCGGTGACCTGCTTGGAGTCCCGCACATGACCGTTGCGCGTTCCGTTGCCCTGTTCGTTGTCACCGCGCTCTTCGAGATCGGCGGCGCGTGGCTGGTGTGGCAGGGCGTCCGCGAGAACAAGGGCTGGATCTGGGCCGGGGCCGGGGTCATCGCGCTCGGCCTGTACGGGTTCGTCGCCACCTTGCAGCACGACGAGAACTTCGGCCGCGTCCTGGCTGCCTACGGCGGCATCTTCGTCGCCGGATCGATCGCCTGGGGCATGATCGCCGACGGCTACCGCCCCGACCGCTACGACATCATCGGCGCCCTCATCTGCCTGGCCGGCATGGCTGTTCTGATGTACGCGCCCCGCGGCAACTGACCCGCCTCCGAACAGGGACTCTTCGGTCGCTTGCCGGCGTGATCGTCAGACCGTGGCCGGCGCGATGGTCAGCAGCTTGCCCATTGCGGCCAGCACCGACGGCTCGACCCGGTAGTACACCCAGGTACCGCGCCGCTCGGAGGTGAGCAGCCCGGCCTCCTTGAGCTTCTTCAAGTGGTGGGAGACGGTCGGCTGGGAGACACCGACGTCGGAGATGTCGCACACGCACGCCTCGCCGCCCGCATGCGAGGCCACCGCCGAGAACAGCCGAAGACGCACCGGGTCTCCCAGGGCCTTGAACATCCGCGCGGCCGTCTCGGCCTCCTCGGCCGTGAAGGGGCGCTCGGTCAGCGGAGGACAGCACGGCGTCACGGCCTCGGTGGCCTCGGGTTCCAGCAGCGGCAGCACCTTCGTATTCGACATGCATCTATGTTGACATACATCGAACCAGGCTGACCAGAGGCCACCACCCTACCGAATTCGACAGATGTCTATGTTGACGATTATCTAATCAGGTGCCACTCTGGCCGGGTAAGACATCGACAAACGTCGAAACAAAGGGAGCCTCGTGGCCGTGACCATCACCAGCGTGCCCACCACCGACCAGCCGCCCGTCGTGGTCATCGGAGCAGGCCCCATCGGCCTGGCCGCAGCCGCCCACCTCGTCGAGCGCGGCATCGAACCCCTGGTCCTGGAGGCCGGACCGTCCGCCGGGACCGCTGTACGCCAGTGGTCGCACGTGCGGCTCTTCTCACCCTGGGCAGAGGTTACCGACCCCGCCGCCGAGAAGCTCCTCGCCCCCGCCGGCTGGACCCGCCCGGACGGCGCCACCTACCCGACCGGCGGCGACTGGGCCAAGCGCTACCTCCAGCCCCTCGCCGAAAGCCTCGGCGACAAGATCCGCTACGGCGCCACGGTCACCGGCGTCGCCCGCGCCGGCCGCGACCGCATCGTCGACTCTGGCCGGGACGAACAGCCCTTCACCGTCCACATCCAGTCCGCCGACGGGAGTGAGGAGCGGATCACCGCACGGGCCGTCATCGACGCCTCCGGCACCTGGTCCACTCCCAGCCCCATGGGTGCCGACGGCCTGCCCGCCCTCGGCGAGAGGGCCGCTGCTGGCCACATCACATACCGCGTCCCCGACCTGAGCGCCCCCGCCGTGCACGCCCGTTACGCGGGCAAGCGCACCGCGGTCGTCGGCTCCGGCGCCTCCGCCTTCACCGCCGTCGCCCTCCTCGCCGACCTCGCGAAGGAGAACGACGGCACGCATGCGGTGTGGATCCTGCGCCGCGGAATCAGCGACAACACCTACGGCGGCGGCGAGGCCGACCAGCTCCCCGCCCGCGGCGCCCTCGGCCTGCGCGCCAAGGCCGCGGTCGAGGCCGGCCACGCGAGCGCGGTCACGGGGTTCCGTACCCAGGCTGTGGACCGGGAGGGCGACCAGCTCGTCCTGGTCGCGGAGGACGGCCGTCGCGTCGACGCGGTCGACGAGGTCATCGTCCTGACCGGCCTACGCCCCGACCTGTCCTTCCTCTCCGAGGTCCGCCTCGGCCTCGACGAGCGCCTCCAGGCCCCGACCGCCCTCGCCCCGCTCATCGACCCGAACATCCACTCCTGCGGCACCGTCTACCCGCACGGCGTGGGCGAGCTCTCCCACCCCGAACAGGGCGTCTATCTGGTCGGCATGAAGTCCTACGGCCGCGCCCCCACCTTCCTCGCCATGACCGGCTACGAGCAGGTCCGCTCCATCACCGCCGCCATCGCGGGAGACCACGAGGCCGCTGAGCGCGTCGAACTCACCCTCTCGGAAACGGGCGTGTGCGGCGGCGCGGGCCTCTTCGACGAGCCGGAGAACTCCGCGGAGTCCGGCGGCGGATGCTGCGCCGCCCCTACCACCCTCCAGATCGGCATCGGCACCCCGGCAACCGCTACCTCCGGCGGCTGCTGAACACCCCACCCACCCAAGGAGGTTCGCCATGACATCCCGCGTACAGCTCGCCCTCCGCGTCCCCGACCTCGCCGAATCCGTGGCCTTCTACACGAAGCTCTTCGGCACCGAGCCCGCCAAACTCCGCGACGGCTATGCCAACTTCGCCATCGCAGAGCCTCCGCTCAAGCTCGTCCTGATCGAAGGAAGCGCGGGCGAGGCGACCCGCATGGACCACCTCGGCGTGGAAGTCGACAGCACCGAGGCCGTCCACGCCGCCACCGCACGACTGGGCGAGTCCGGCCTGGCAACCGCTATGGAGAACGACACCACCTGTTGCTACGCCCTCCAAGACAAGGTCTGGGTTCACGGCCCCGGCCAGGAGCCGTGGGAGGTCTACGTCGTCAAGGCCGACGCGGACTCCCTGACCAAGCAGCCGGGCAGCACCTGCTGCGCCGACCCAGCCTCGGCCGACACCGTCTTGAAGGAGCCGGCCGTCGCGGGCGGCTGCTGCTGATCCGCCGAAGACCGACCTCCACACAAGCGATGCCGTGACCGGGACGGGGGACTGGCCACTGCCTCGCGCTGTCCTGCCCGCCCTGCGCTACACCCGGATCATCAGCTGAGGCCCGCAGACTGAGACGAGCAGGCGGCGGCGACGTTGAATGGGCTGTTCAACGACCGCCGTGCGCGAGCGATGCGTGAGCGGATGATGCGGCAGAGGCCGTCACGCGTGGACTCAGCACGAAGCAACACCCGCTCCGACCAGGCGTTTCCGGACACCGAAGCAGCGCCCGGAACCACCCATCAAGATCGCTCCAGGACTCTTGATCCGCAGGAAGCCATTTCTAACGCCAGATTGACGTGGCCCGTGACCCCTGACACTGGGCACAAGTCCGCTTCGCCCTGTAGACGAGCGCATGAGTTTCGCAATGCCGTGAGTAGCCGACCAGGCCCCCACCACGGGCGGCCGGCTCCGGCTCCTCACCAGAGAGCCCCAACAGGTCAACGACGGCACGGCCCCTCGTCGGCGCGCCCAGCCGGATGAAAGTCCCAGCCGGCCCTGGCCTTCCCGTACCGGGACCTTGGGAGCTGGTCCTTCAGGTCACCAACCACCAGAGCCCTGCGCGCGTTTCGGCTTCCCTCGTCTCTTGGCCACGCCTTCGATCGTTGCCACAGCGTCACCGACGCGCACCACACCTTTCAGCCCTCCCACCCTCCGAAGACCACGATCTGCGGTTGAACGGACTTCTGCGGCTGCGCTCTCTCCGACAGGAGGCCACCGTGAAACAGGAGCTCAACAAACGCCAGATTGCCGTGCTGCACTGGGTCGGCCAAGGGTGCCCCAGCGGCGTATGGGAAACCAGCACCTACAAGATCACCTGCGTAGCTCTACAGAACCGAGGACTTCTCACAATCTCCAAACGGAGAGGACAGTGGAACACCACGCTCACCGAATCCGGCCAGCACTATCTGACCCATGGCACGTACCCAGCGATGCAGCCTCGCACCTCAGAAATCGGGAGACCACGAGCGGCCAGGAATCCGGATCCCGGCAAGCCCGAAACCCATGGGACACCAACCGAACCCACAAGCCGCACCACCCCACTTTTGCCCCCGGAAGCACCCCCGAAGCGCACAACGCTCACAGACCAACTCCTGGAAGAGCTGGCCGAGAACAACGGCTGCATCATCAAGACCAACACCGGCGGACCCAACGCCGTGAACTGGTCCGCACGCGTCAACGCCGCACGCAAGTCCGGAAAGATTCCCAAGACGAAAGAGCTGTACGGATTCCGGTCCAGCAAGGGCTACGAGATTCGGCTGGTCGATATCCCTGCCTGGCGGCTGGCTGACCTCACCCCCGTACCGGTACCGGCCAGAATCAGACAACCTCATGCCGTGGTCAGAGACTTGCAAAGCCAATCCCAGCCCATGGGCCTGACCAAGGACATCCAGGGGCGGTCCCTGCGACTCATTCAGGCACTCATCACTGCCACCGAGACTCGGGGATATGTCGCCAAGATCGGAGCGACGCGTGGCGCTCCTCCACCACATCGGCGCCGAAGCGCTCCACCCCACTTCACCATTACCGCCCAAGGGCAGCCAGTCGGATTCCTCGTCCTGCAAGAACAGGACCGAAGCGAGCACACTCCCACCGAGAAGGAAATCGCCGAGGCCAAGAAGCACACCTGGGTCCGCATCCCCCGCTTCGACTACAACCCCTCCGACCGCCTCCGCTTCATCCTCCGCGGCGGCAATCCCCACCGAGCCACCGAATGGGCCGACACCCCCGGCCGCCCCCTGGAAGACCAACTCGCAGAGATCGCACAGGAAGTGGTTCTCCGCGGAGAGGCCGCCGAACGCAAGCGACTGGCAGACCTGGAAGCGGCCAGACAGCGGAGACTACGCTGGGAAGCCGCGATGCAGCAGGCCCGCATCGACTACGCCGAGGCATTCCGCGTGAAGCGCCTCGAAGCCCAGGCGGAAGCATGGCGCCACGCGACTCGGCTGGCCGAATACGTCGCCGCCGTCCGAGCCCAAGTAGAAGCTCTGCCGGCCGGGCAGGAAAGGGCCAGAGCCGAGGCATGGCTCGAGTTCGCCGACGTACATCTCGAGCGCCTCAACCCTCTGAGCACGACTCCCCAGCTACCCGACGTCCCAGAACCCCGTCCTGACGACTTGCGGCCCTTCCTCCGCCATTGGAGCCCGCACGGCCCCAACTCCTACTGACTCGGCAAGGTTTCGGTAAAGCCCTCAGGCGGATCCCAGCATCTCGGGCTCCCGACCTGCAGCCCAAGACGCCTGATGACACGTCAGAACATGCGTCAAACGTGCGTCAGACATGCGCCGCGTGCGTCAAACATGCGTCAAGATATCGCCCGTAACGCGCACAGCGCACATAACGCACATCACCCGAACCTGCAGGTCAGGCGCCCTTTGCCGCAGGCTCAAGGATCGCGACACACTCAACGTGGTGCGTCATCGGAAACAGATCGAACACCCGCAGCATCCGCACCCGATACCCCCCGTCCCGGAAGTACCCCAGGTCCCGAGCCAACGCCGCCGGATCGCAAGCCACATAGGCGATCCTGCGCGCCCCTAGCGACGCCAGATGCGCCACCGTCTGCCGGCCCGCCCCCGCCCGCGGCGGATCCAGCACGATCAGGTCCACCTCGGTGATCCCGGTACGCGGCAGCACCGACTCGACCTTGCCCTGCTCGATCCGTACCCGGTCGAAGTCGGCCAGGTTGTGCCGGGCGTCCTCCACCGCGCGCTTGCCGGACTCGATGCCGAGGACCGCGCCCTGGTCGCCGAGGCGGTCGGCCAGGGCGCCCGCGAAGAGGCCCACGCCGCAGTACAGGTCGAGCGCCATCTCGCCCTTGCGCGGCAACAGGCCCTGCATGACGGCCTTCACCAGGGTGTCCGCGGCCTTCGGGTGGACCTGCCAGAAGCCGCCGCTGCCCACCCGGTAGGTGCGGTCGTCCGCGCGCTCGCGGACGAAGGGGCGGCCGTGGACGCGGTGGACGCCGCCGTCCTTCTCGCCGATCCGCATCACCGACACCGGCCGGTCCAGCTCCACGATCGGCAGGCGCGCGCCCGGCCGGGGCGCCAGGATCACCTGACGGTCCTGCGAACCCGTCGCCGCGATCGCCTCCACCGACGCCATGCCCGTCCAGTCCCGCTTCTCGACGCCCAGCTCGCTCACGCCCTCGGCGGCGATCATGCAGTGGTCGATCGGCTCTACATCGTGCGAGCGGTGCCGGCGCAGTCCGGCATGGCCGTCGGCGTCGACCGCGTACTGCACCCGCGTGCGCCACTGCGGTACCTGCCCCGCGGGCAGCTTGTCGCCCTCGGCCGGCATCACCGTGCCGTCCCAGCCGACGTCCTCCGGCGTCAGTCCCGCGAGCCGCTGCAGCTGCTCGGCGACGACCTCGCCCTTCATCCGGCGCTGCGCCCCCGGCTTGGCGTGCTGCCAGTCGCAGCCGCCGCAGCGGCCGGGGCCGGCGAAGGGACAGGGCGCCTCGATGCGGTCCTTGGAGGCCGACAGGATCTCGACCGCGTCCGCGCGCAGGAAGCGGTCGCCCTCCTCGCCCTCGGTCACCCGGGCCACGACCCGCTCACCCGGCAGCGTGTGCCGGACGAACAGCACCTGGCCGGCGTCGGTGCGGGCGATGCAGTGCCCACCGTGGGCGACGGGGCCGATCTCGACCTCGTACTCCTCCCCCACCAGCGACTTCTTCTCTTCTGCCTGCATGGTGGGGTGACTCCAGATCGAGAGGGGCGGGCACGGCCCTCTCCAGAGGTCTCCTGAGGGCCTGACAACAGCCCACCAGTCTACGTGCTCCCGACCCCCGTCACTTCCGGGCCTCGGTCTCCTTGGCCCGCTCCTGCGCCGGCCCCCGTCGCACCGCACCCGGCGCGTTCCACTCCCCGCGCTTGCGGGCGCGGACCTTCGCCGCCTCCGAGGACTGGAGCTGATAGGGCACCGAGGTGACCATGATGCCCGGCGTGAACAGCAGCCGGCCCTTGAGCCGCAGCGCGCTCTGGTTGTGCAGCAGGTGCTCGTACCAGTGGCCGACCACGTACTCGGGGATGATCACCGACACCGCGTCGCGCGGCGACTCCTTGCGCAGCCCCTTCACGTACTCGATGATCGGCCGCGTGATCTCGCGGTAGGGCGAGTCGAGCACCTTCAGCGGTACGTCGATCCCGCGCCGCTCCCACTCCTCGCGCAGCGCCTTGGTCTCCGCCGGGTCGACGTTGACGCTGAGCGCCTCCAGGGTGTCCGAGCGCAGCAGCTTGGCGTAGGCCAGGGCGCGCAGCGCGGGACGGTGGATCTTGGAGACCAGGACGACGGAGTGCACACGCGACGGCCGTACGCTGTCGTCGCTCGGGCCCTCGGGGGCGGCGAGTTCGTCGGAGACACGGTCGTAGTGGCGCCGGATGGCCGTCATCGTCACGTAGAAGATCACCATGCCGAGCAGCGCCACCCAGGCGCCGTGCGTGAACTTGGTGACGAGGACGACGACCAGGACCAGGCCCGTGAAGAAGGCGCCGAAGGTGTTGATCGCGCGGGAGCGGATCATGTGGCTGCGCTTGGCCTGGTCCTTCTCCGTCGCCAGGAGACGGTTCCAGTGGCGGACCATGCCGATCTGGCTGAGCGTGAAGGACACGAACACGCCGACGATGTACAGCTGGATCAGGCGGGTCGAGTCGGCGCCGTAGATCCACACCAGCAGCACGGCCGCACCCGCGAGGAGCACGATGCCGTTGGAGAAGGCGAGCCGGTCGCCGCGGGTGTGCAGCTGGCGCGGCAGATAGCGGTCCTGGGCGAGGATCGAGCCGAGCACCGGGAAGCCGTTGTAGGCGGTGTTGGCCGCGAGGAACAGCACCAGCGCGGTGGCCGCGGCGAGCACGATGAAGAAGAAGCTGCCCTTGCCGAAGACGGCCTCGGCGACCTGCGTGATCACCGGGTTCTGGACGTAGCCGGAGCCGACCGCTGCGCCGTCCTTGATCAGGTCCACGGCCGGGTTCTCGGCCATGCGGACCTTGGTCACCATGGCGAGCCCGATGATGCCGCAGAACATGGTGACGGCCAGCAGGCCCATCGCCGCCAGTGTGGTCGCGGCGTTCTTCGACTTGGGCTTGCGGAAGGCCGGGACGCCGTTGGAGATCGCCTCGACGCCGGTGAGCGCGGCACAGCCGGAGGAGAAGGCGCGCAGCAGCAGGAAGACCATCGCGAAGCCCGCCAGGCCCTCGTGCTCGGGCTTGATCTCGTACGACGCCGTGGGTGCCCGCATGGTGTCGTCGAGGACCAGCCCGCGGAACGCGCCCCACGCGATCATGATGAAGACGCCCGCGACGAAGACGTACGTCGGGATCGCGAAGAGGCTGCCGGACTCCCGCACGCCGCGCAGGTTCATCACCGTCAGCAGCAGGATCACCGCGGCCGCGCACTCGACCTTGTGCTCGACGACGAAGGGTATGGCGGAGCCGAGGTTCTCGATGCCGGAGGAGATGGACACGGCGACGGTCAGGACGTAGTCGACGAGCAGGGCGCTCGCGACGGTCAGGCCCGCCTTGGGGCCGAGGTTGGTGGTGGCCACCTCGTAGTCGCCGCCACCGCTCGGATAGGCGTGCACGTTCTGCCGGTAGGAGGCGACGACCGTGAACATCAGCACGACGACCGCGACCGCGATCCAGGGGCTGAAGTGGTAGGCCGACACGCCCGCGATGGAGAGGACCAGCAGCACTTCTCCCGGCGCGTACGCCACGGAGGACAGCGGGTCGGAGGCGAAGACGGGCAGCGCGATGCGCTTCGGCAGGAGCGTTTCCGCCAGCCGATCACTGCGCAGTGCGCGCCCGATCAGAATCCGCTTGGGCACGTCGGTCAGTTTGGACACAACAGAGAATCGTAGGCCCCCGGCCTGGGGCGGAGCACATCCGGGTGAAATCGCGCACGGCGCGGGGGTGAATTCCGTCCTCCGCCCGCGTCCGGCGCCGAGCCGGACGGCGTCCACATGCCTGATATGACCTGCGTCGGTACGCTCATCACATCCGGGAGACCCCATGTCGCAGACGACCGCTCAGCTCGTCGGAGCCCTCGTCTCGCTCGCCGGACTCTGCGCACTGGCCCTCGCCAGCGTCCGCAGCTTCAACCGCCGTTGAGGGCCCGTACGGGGCCCGGCGGGCCGAAGGTTACGGTGGACCGAGGCACACGCGCGTCCACCATCCGTACCGCGAGGGATCATTCAGGCCATTCCCCGGCATGATGTTGCCCAGCGGTCCGCGACCGGCCCGCGACCGTTGCCCGGCGAACCGAGAGAAGGTTATGAGCACCACGTTCACGCAAGTCAGACGCCTCACGAGGAGTGCGGGGTAAACGCCGTGCACATCGTCATCATGGGTTGCGGAAGGGTGGGCTCCGCTCTGGCCCAGACCCTGGAGCAACAAGGGCACACGGTCGCGGTGATCGACCAGGACCCCACCGCGTTCCGGCGGCTGGGCCCCGGTTTCGGCGGCCGCCGCGTCACCGGCGTCGGCTTCGACCAGGACACCCTGCGCGAGGCGGGCATCGAGGAGGCCGGCGCCTTCGCCGCCGTCTCCAGCGGCGACAACTCGAACATCATCTCCGCGCGCGTGGCCCGCGAGATGTTCGGCGTGGAGAACGTCGCGGCCCGTATCTACGACCCCCGCCGGGCCGAGGTCTACCAGCGTCTGGGCATCCCCACCGTGGCCACGGTCCGCTGGACGGCCGACCAGATGCTGCGCCGCCTGCTGCCCTCGGGCGCCGAGCCGCTGTGGCGTGATCCCACCGGCGGCGTCCAGCTCGCCGAGGTGCACACGTCCACCGACTGGGTGGGCCACAAGATCAGCCGGCTCCAGGAGGAGACGGGCGTCCGCGTCGCGTTCCTGACCCGGCTCGGCGAGGCGATCCTGCCCACCTCGCAGACCGTGCTGCAGGAGGGCGACCTGGTGCACGTCATGATGCGCACCGACGAGGTCGACAAGGTCGAGGCGGCGTTCGCCAAGGGTCCCGAAGAGGAGGGCGGTCACTGATGAGGGTCGCCATTGCCGGTGCCGGTGCGGTGGGCCGCTCGATCGCGGGCGAGCTGCTGGAGAACGGCCACGAGGTCCTGCTCGTCGACAAGGCGCCGACCGCCATCTCGGTCGAGCGGGTCCCGCAGGCGGAGTGGCTGCTGGCCGACGCCTGCGAGATCACGTCCCTGGACGAGGCGGCGCTGCAGCGCTGCAACGTGGTCATCGCGGCCACGGGTGACGACAAGGTGAACCTGGTCGTCTCCCTGCTGGCGAAGACGGAGTACGGCGTCCCGCGCGTCGTCGCCCGGGTGAACAACCCCAAGAACGAGTGGCTCTTCAACGAGTCCTGGGGCGTGGACGTGGCGGTCTCCACGCCGCGTCTGATGTCGGCCCTGGTCGAGGAGGCGGTGAGCGTCGGCGACCTGGTCCGCCTGCTGCGCTTCAGCCACGGCGACGCCAACCTGGTCGAGCTGACCCTCCCCGAGGAGTCTGCGCTGGCCGGCACTCAGGTCGGCGACGTGGAGTGGCCGCAGGACACGTCCCTGGTGACGATCATTCGCGGCACCCGCGTCCTCACCCCGTCCCGCGAGGACTCCCTGGAGGCGGGCGACGAGCTCCTCTTCGTGGCCGCGCAGGCCCGCGAGGAGCAGCTGGAGGACCTGCTGTCGGTCCGACGCGAGGACACCAAGAGCTGAGCCTCTGGCCGCTCACGACGACGGAGGGGGGACCGTCTGTTTCGGGGGCTCCCCCTCCTCTTCCCGAAATGAGGAAACCCCGGACTCCCCGTCCTTGGGGGAGCCCCGCCTTTTAGGGAATTCGGGGTCTCTTGCGGTTCCTCCCCCCCT
>NZ_JBHTRZ010000003.1:1004135-1053507 GCF_042795335.1 Streptomyces sp. NPDC056479
TTTCGTGGCCGCACAACCCCACAAGGAACAGCTGGAGGACCTTCTGTCGGTCCGACGCGAGAACACCAAGAGCTGACCCTCTGGCCGCCCACGACGATGGGGGCCCCCCTGCGTGTGAAGGCCCCCCTCCGTCGTCGTACGGAAGTACGGAAATCCGGGCCTCTCGGCCTTGGGGAGATCCAGGTCTTGAGGAGATCTAGGCGTCTCGGCGGTGCCGTCCGCCCGTGGCGTCGCCGCTCTCCCCGGCCAGCGCCGCCTTGCGCTCCTCCTCGGCCTTCTCGGCCGCCTCCATCTCCGCGAACACGTCGATGGGCGCCGGCGCCTTCGCCAGGAAGACCCAGGTCAGCCACACGGCCAGCAGGAACGGCGGGATCTTCAGGGCGATGAGGACCCAACCGAACTGCGTGGTGTCCGCCCACCAGTACAGCGGGAAGAGGATGGCGCACTTGGCCAGGAGGATCAGGCCCCAGGCGTAGCTGGCCTTCGCGTACGCCTTCTTGCGACCGGGGTTGCGCGTGCGCCAGGAGAGGTTCTCCTTGAACACCGGGCCGAGGATCAGGCCGATCAGTGGCACACCGCACAGGGTCGTGATGATGTACGCGAGCGCCAGCCCCAGCGTGTAGAGCATGCCGGGCAGGTAGAAGTCCTTGGCGTTGCCCGTCATCATCGCGAACACGACACCGAAGGCGACACCGAACACACCGCTGAACGCGTGCTTCACGGTGTCCCGCATCGCCAGGCGCACCACCACGAGCACCAAGGACACCGCGAGGGCCGCGATGGCCGACATGTGGAGGTCTTTGTTGATCGTGTAGATGGTGACGAAGAGCAGGCCGGGCAGGACCGTCTCGATCATGCCGCGCATGCCGCCGAAGGCCTCGAACAGCGCGGCCTCGGTCACCGCCCGGGAGTCGTGCTCGGTGTCTGCGGTGGTGTCTTCGGTCGGCTTGTCGAGCGACGTCACCGGCTACTCCCGTCCAAGGGGTCTCAGTTCGTATTTCGGATTGAACAGCACCCGGCGGCCCCGGCTCATGGAGACCCGGCCCGATGCGATCAGCCGGCGCCCGGGCTCTATGCCCACGATGGAGCGCCTGCCGAGCCACACCACGTCCAGGGCGGCGGAGCCGTCGAACAGCTCGGCCTCCAGGGCCGGGACTCCCGCACGCGGCCGCAGGGTGACCGTGCGCAAGGTACCAGTAACCGTCACGATCTGCCGGTCATGACAGTCACCGATCCTGATGCATCCGGTGGTCTCGGCGTCCTCCCGCAGCTCCTCGGACTCCAGGTCCTCCTGCGACGAGGAGAGCCGGTCGAGCATGCGCCTGAACCGGCCCACCGACTTTTCGGAACGAGGAACAGCACTCATGACTTGAAGCCTACCGGGGTGCACCGACACTCACGTACCCCTGGTGCCGAGGCCCGAATCGGCCCTGGTCCGGGGGCTCACTTCTCGAACCGGTACCCCATGCCCGGCTCCGTGATGAAGTGCTTGGGATGCGACGGGTCCGCCTCCAGCTTCCTGCGCAGCTGGGCCATGTACACGCGCAGATAGTTCGTCTCCGTCCCGTACGACGGCCCCCACACCTCCTGCAACAGCTGCTTCTGGCTGACCAGCCGCCCCGTGTTGCGGACCAGCACCTCCAGCAGATGCCACTCCGTCGGAGTCAGCCGTACGTCGTTCCCGCCCCGGTTCACCTTCTTCGCGGCGAGGTCCACGGTGAACCCCTCGGTCTCCATCAGCACGTCGTCCTCGCCGCCCCCGTTGGGCTCGGCCCGGCGGACGGCGGCCCGCAGCCGGGCAAGGAGCTCGTCCATGCCGAACGGCTTCGTGACGTAGTCGTCGGCACCCGCGTCCAGCGCCTCGACCTTCTCGTCGGAGGAGTGCCGGGCGGACAGTACGAGGATCGGCACCCGGGTCCAGCCGCGCAGCCCGCGGATCACCTCGACGCCGTCCATGTCGGGCAGACCGAGGTCGAGGACGACCACGTCGGGGTGGCGGGTGGCGGCGAGTTCGAGGGCGGTGGCGCCGTCGTGGGCCGCGTCGACCTCGTACTTGCGGGCCTTGAGGTTGATCACGAGGGCGCGCACGATCTGCGGCTCGTCGTCGATCACCAGAACCCGGGTCATGTGGTCTGCCTTTCGGGTCGTACGGAGCGACGGGGCTCATCGGAAGAGGGAGGCACAGGGAGGTGAGAGGGCTCCCCGGCGCCGGGCGGCTGCCCGGAGCTCGGTCCCACCGCCCTGATGGTGAGCACCATGGTGAGGCCGCCGCCAGGGGTGTCCTCGGCGTTCAGGGTGCCGCCCATGGCCTCGGCGAAGCCGCGTGCGACGGCCAGGCCCAGTCCCACCCCCGCGCCGCGCGGGGCGTCGCCGTAGCGCTGGAAGGGCGCGAAGATGCGCTCCTTGGCCTCGTCCGGGACGCCCGGCCCGCGGTCGACCACCCGGACCTCGACCCGGTCGGCGATGGCGCTGGCGGCCACCAGGACCCTGTTGTCGTCCGGGCTGTACTTGACGGCGTTCTCGACGAGATTGGCCACCGACCGCTCCAGCAGGCCCGGGTCCACGGCGACCATCGGCAGCGACTCCGGGATGTCCAGCTCCACGCTGCCTTCGGGCACCCCGCCCAGCGCCATCGGCACCACCTCGTCGAGGTCGAGCTCCCGGATCAGCGGCGTGACGGTGCCGGTCTGCAGGCGCGACATGTCCAGCAGGTTGCCGACGAGATGGTCCAGCCGGTCCGCGCCCGCCTCGATGCCCTCCAGCAGTTCGGCCTCGTCCTCCTCGGACCAGGCCACGTCGTCGGACCGCAGCGAGGACACGGCCGCCTTGATGCCCGCGAGCGGGGTGCGCAGGTCGTGGCTGACGGCGGCGAGCAGTGCCGTACGGATGCGGTTGCCCTCGGCCAGTTCCTTCGCCTGGTCGGCCTCGCGCTGGAGGCGCTGGCGGTCCAGGACGACGGCGGCCTGGGCGGCGAACGCGGCGAGCACGCGGCGGTCCTCGGCGGGCAGCACCCGGCCGGTCAGCGCGAGCGCCATGTGGTCGCCGACCGGCACGTCGACGTCGGCGTCCTCCGGGCGCGCCGGCGCCGTTCCCGCGCCCACCCGGCCCGCGCAGGTCCACGGGTCGACGTCGCTCTCCCGCTCCAGCAGGGCCGCCGACTCCATGCCGAAGGTCTCGCGGACCCGCTCCAGCAGCTCGTCAAGGCCGGTCTCGCCGCGCAGCACGTTCCCGGCGAGGAAGGACAGGATCTCCGACTCCGCGCGCAGCCGGGCCGCCTGGTGGGTGCGGCGGGCGGCGAGGTCGACGACGGAGGCGACCGCCACCGCCACGAAGACGAAGATCACGAGCGCGAGCAGGTTCTTGGGGTCGGCGATCGTGATGCGGTGCACCGGGGGTGTGAAGAACCAGTTCAGCAGCAGTGAGCAGACCGCGGCCGAGGCCAGCGCGGGATAGAGCCCGCCGAGCAGGGCGGCCGCCACGGTCAGGGTCAGGAACAGCAGCATGTCGTTCGCGAGCCCGAGGTCGGCGTCGACATGGGTCAGCAGCAGAGTGAGCAGCGCCGGGCCGCCGACGCCGACGAGCCAGCCCGCGAGGAGCCGGGACCGGCCCAGGCGCGCTCCCCTGGTCACGGGCAGTCCGCGTCCCTTGGCGACCTCCTCGTGCGTGACGATGTGTACGTCGAGGTCGGGGCCGGACTCCCGGGCGACCGTGGCACCGACGCCGGGCCCGAAGACGTACTGCCAGGTCTTGCGGCGGGAGGAGCCGAGCACTATCTGGGTGGCGTTCGCCCCGCGCGCGAAGGCCAGCAGCGCCGCCGGGATGTCGTCGCCGACGACGTGGTGGAAGGTGCCGCCGAGGTCCTCGACGAGGGTGCGCTGGACGGCCAGCTCCTTCGGCGAGGCGGACGTCAGCCCGTCGCTGCGGGAGATGTAGACGGCGAGCACCTCGCCGCCGGCGCCCTTCTCCGCGAGCCGCGCGGCCCGGCGGATCAGTGTCCGCCCCTCCGGGCCGCCGGTCAGTCCGACGACGATCCGCTCCCGCGACCCCCAGATCCGCGACACCCGGTGATCGCTGCGGTACTGCTTGAGGTACTCGTCGACCCGGTCGGCCACCCACAGCAGCGCCAGCTCCCTGAGGGCGGTGAGGTTCCCGGGGCGGAAGTAGTTGGACAGGGCGGCGTCGACCTTGTCCGACTGGTAGATGTTGCCGTGCGCCATCCGCCGCCGTAGCGCCTGTGGCGACATGTCGACCAACTCGATCTGGTCGGCGCGGCGCACCACCTCGTCGGGGACGGTCTCCTGCTGCCGCACTCCGGTGATGGACTCGACGACGTCCCCGAGGGACTCCAGGTGCTGGATGTTGACGGTCGATACGACGTCGATCCCGGCCGCGAGGAGTTCCTCGACGTCCTGCCAGCGCTTGGCGTTGCGGGAGCCGGGGATGTTGGTGTGGGCGAGCTCGTCGACGAGGGCGACCTGGGGGTGCCGGGCCAGGACGGCGTCGACGTCCATCTCGGTGAAGCGGCTGCCGCGGTACTCGAGCTCTCTGCGCCGGATCTGCTCCAGCCCGTGGAGCATCACCTCGGTGCGCGGCCGGTCGTGGTGCTCCACGAAGGCGACCACACAGTCGGTGCCGCGTTCCACCCGCCGGTGCGCCTCGGACAGCATCGCGTACGTCTTGCCGACGCCCGGTGCCGCACCGAGGTAGATCCGAAGCTTGCCGCGTCCCATGGTCCCCATTGTGTTCCGGCCCCCGCTGTTTACGCAGCGTCGACCTTACGGCCAAGAAATGCGACAAATGGGGCCGGGTGCCGCGGCGGGAGCGTCTTTGACGCAACCCTGACGCTTCCGCCGCGTGCCGTACGCCTCAGCTGGGGTTGTCGCCGTGGGTGAGGGTCTCCCAGGCCACGAAGAGGTTGTTGGAGCCGGCCGGGCGGCCCCGCTCGGTGAGTGTCTGGGTGTTGGTCATCGCGATGCCGAGACGGTTGTGCAGGGCGTTGTAGCCGACCTCGGTGATCGGGCCGAGCCCGAGCTTCAGCGAGCCCCCGCACAGCCAGCTCGGGGCCGCCGTGCCCAGCTGGTACTTCGCCTGGAACCCGAGCGCCTGCCGCAGCCGCTCGCCGACGTCGGTGCCGTACAGATCCTCGCCCTGGATCCGGCTGGTCTCGGCGACGTGCGAGATCGCGGAGATGCCGTACCCGGTGTGGGTGAAGTCGCGGCAGGTCTCCTGGGTGAGGCCGGTGACGAAGGTGCCCTGTCCCTGCCAGTAGTTGACGATCTTCTCGCGGGTGTTGAGGTTCTGGCTCGGCACGGTCTTCGGCAGATCGCCGTCGGAGGACAGATAGACATAGGCGGCGGTGCGGGTGCGGAACTTCGCCATGGCCTTGTCGTACGACGCCTTGTCCTCCAGGAAGACGGAGATGCCGACGGCGGCCTCCATCATCGACAGCTCCCAGTTCCCGTTGGAGTTGGAGCCGTTGATGATCTCGGGCAGATAGACATTGCGGAGCATGGTGGCGAACCGTCCGGAGTTCGCCCAGCTCCCGGTGTACGTGTACTTGATGATCTCGGCGGCCTTCGGCCAGGAGGAGCCGGCCCAGCCGGTCTGGAGCGGCGCGTTGCTGTTGGTGTGGTCCCTGATCACCGCGGACCAGGCGTCCATCAGCTCGATGGCCTTCTTCGCGTACCGCTCGTCGCGGGTGATGTACCAGGCGAGGGCCTGGGTGTAGGCGGCTATCGCGTCCTCGCGCTCGTCGGTGCAGCCGTAGTTCGGGTTCGAGTACGAGCCGCACTCGACGACCGCGCGCGGCTTGGGCGTGCGGTTCAGATCGGCGTACTTGCTCCCCATCATCTGGTCGTAGGCGCCCTTCCAGGGCTGGGCGCCCGCGTTGACCTTGGAACGGGCGAAGTCCAGCTGGGACTTGGAGACGGTGACTCCGGGATGGGCGAAGGTGCTGGGGGCGGCACCGGCGGGCCAGGCGAGAACGCCGGCGACGAGGGCGGCCGCGGTCGCGAAGAGTGCGGTTCTGCGCATGCGTGGGGGGCCTTCCGTTCTCGTATATGAACGTGAAGCGCCTTTATGAACAGGCGCGTTGGCCGGAGACGGTAGGTACAGACCAATGCGCCGTCAATAGTTCACGCACGAGAAAGGGCCGCATCCCGTACGGGATGCGGCCCTGGTGTCTCTAGTCGGTCAGCGGACCTCTGTGATCTCCGGTCCGCGCTGGAGCTGGCCCATGCCGCCGGAGAAGCGGGAACCGGCCTCCTCCTGCTGAACGCCCTCGGGAACCATCTGGGCGTCGTTCGGCAGCTGCAGGACGATCGGGTCGCGGGGCGCCATCGGGCCCTCGCCGCGGACCACGACCGTGTCCCGGAAGATCTGCTCGAGCAGACCGGCCGCCTGCGGCTGCACCGCGCCCTGGCCCGAGATCACACCGCGCAGGAACCAGCGGGGACCGTCCACACCGACGAACCGCACGACCTGGAAACCGCTCGTGCCGTCCGGCAGTTGCACCGGCACCTGGGCCCGCAGCTCCCAGCCGAGCGACCCCTCGACCTCGTCGACGATGCCACCCTGCTGAGTGATGCCCGAGCCGATCTCCTCGCGCACCTCGCTCCAGATGCCCTCACGCTTGGGCGCGGCGAAGGCCTGGAGCTGGATGGCGCTGTCACGCAGCACCACGGTCGCCGCGACGATCGCGTCGCCCGCGACCTCCACACGCAGTTCCATGCCGTCGACGCCCGGCACGAACATGCCGCCCAGGTCCACCCGGCCCTCGCCGGGCTCACGGACCTCGGAGCTGTCCCACGGCCCGTCGGGGCGCGGTTCCGGTTCGAGCCGTACACGCTCACGCGTGCCGTCGTCGTCCGCCTCAGAGTCGATGTCGACGACCTGCTCGGGCTCGCCGGCCGCGTCCTCGGCGGCACCCTTCTTGTTGCGACGTCCGAACACGTCACTGTCCTTCCCGGTCGGATACGACCGAAGCGTATCGATTCCCACCCGTAGTGCCGCCTTCGGCGGCCTGACCGCTTTGCTCGCTTGTACCGCCCACCGCGGCATGACCGCCGGTGGACCCGAAGCCCCCCATGGCCCGTGCCGAATCGGGAAGCTCCGCCACCTCCTGGAAGCGGACCCTCTCGACCTGCTGGACAACCAGTTGGGCGATCCGGTCGAAGCGCTCGAACCGCACGAGCTCATGCGGGTCGAGATTCACCACGATCACCTTGATCTCCCCACGGTACCCGGCATCAACCGTCCCTGGGGCATTCACCAGGGCGACACCGAGACGGGCGGCGAGACCGGAGCGCGGGTGCACGAAAGCCGCGTACCCCTCCGGGAGGGCGATCGACACCCCGGTGGGCAGTACGGCCCGCTCCCCGGGCTTCAGTTCACGGCTCTCGGTGGTGCGCAGATCGGCCCCCGCGTCGCCGGGTTGCGCGTACGTCGGAAGCGGTACGTCCGGGTCGACGCGCCGGATCAGCACGTCCAGGGGGGCACGGCTCACGGGTTCACCTCGAAGGCGCGGGCGCGCCGGACCTGGTCCGGGTCGTCCATGGCGGCACGGATCTCCTCCGGGCGGCCGTTGTCGATGAAGTGGTCGACCTTCACCTCGATGAACAGGGCGTCGGCGCGGACGGCGACGGGCCCGTCGGGACCGCCGATCCGCCCGGTGGCGGTGGAGAAGATCTTGCGGCCCGCCACGGCCGTCACCTCGGCCTCCAGATACAGGACCGTGCCCACCGGAACCGGCCGCACGAAGTCCGTCTCCAGCCGCCCGGTCACGGCGATGGTCCGCAGCAGCCAGTTGAGCGAGCCGAGGGTCTCGTCGAGGGCGGACGCGAGGACACCGCCGTGGGCGAGCCCGGGCGCTCCCTGGTGGGCGGGCTTCACGGTGAACTCGGCGGTGATGCTCACGCCGTCCCCGGCCCGCGCCTCCAGATGCAGTCCGTGGGGCTGCTCGCCGCCACAGCCGAAACACTCGCCGTAGTGCGCACCGAGGAGCTCACCGGGTGCGGGAGCGTCCGGGTGCCGCACGGGTTTCACGGCGTCGGCCGGGGGCTTAAGAGCTGCGGAAGTACCTCTCACAGCCGCAGACCTTACCCGCGCATCGAGTAGGGCCGGACACCGTGCCAAGCTTGGCTCCATGCAGCTCTCCGCCGCCCCGTACGAAGAACGCCTCACGGCCCCCCGCTCCTGGTGGCTGATCTCGTTCCTGGTCGGGCTCTCCCTGGCCCTGATCCTTCTGCCCTTCGGCACCCTGCCCATGCTCGCCGGTCTGGCCGGCGGCACCGCGGCGGCGGCCGTCATGGCCAGTTCGTACGGCTCCATCCGCATCCGCGTGGTGGGCGACTCGCTGATCGCGGGCGAGGCGAAGGTCCCGCTTCGGGCGCTGGGCCAGGCACACGTCCTGGACGCCGAGGAAGCCCGCGCCTGGCGCACCCACAAGGCGGACACCCGGGCCTTCCTGCTGCTGCGCGCCTACATCCCCACGGCCCTGCGCGTGGAGATCACGGACCCCGAGGACCCGACGCCGTATCTGTACCTGTCGACCCGTGAGCCGGAGCGCCTGGCGGAGGCGATCAGGGCGGCCAAGGCCGCGGCCTAGCACACCAGATCGGGCCGTCACCGGCCCGGTCAAGATTTCCTCTTCCCGTCGCAAAGACTTGTCCCGGTGCCGGGGCGTCACCCGTTCCCGAGATCCTTGCGCCACTGGGCGCGTGCGTCGTCACCCATCGGCAGCGGCTTCGCCGGGCGCTCCAGCGGCGGCAGTTCGGGCAGCTCCTCCCAAGCCACCTGCATCTTCCGCAGGTCCGTCCGGATCCGCGCCGCGAGCTTCTTGGTGTCCCGGCGGTTCATGACCGCGCCCACGGCGGCCCCCACCATGAACGGCATCAGGTTCGGCAGGTTCCGCACCATCCGCTTCATGATCTGCTGACGCAGCTCCCGCTTCATGCGCCCGCCGAGTGCGGCGTTGACCGTCGCCGGCTTCATCGGGTCGATGCCGCGCTCCTCGGTCCACGAGGAGAGATAGGCGGAGCTGCGCTCGCGCAGACCGCCGGGCGGGCGTACGCCGTACACCTCGTGCAGTTCGGCGATCAGCTTCATCTCGATCGCCGCCACACCGGTGATCTCGGCGGCCAGCTCGGTCGGCATCGCCGGCGGCACCGGCAGCATCGCCGCCGCGCCGACTCCTGCGCCGACCGTCGAGCTCGCATTCGCCGCTCCTGCGACGAGTTTGTCCGCGAGCTGTTCGGGCCCGAGGCCCGGGAACTGCCGTCGAAGCGTCGCAAGGTCCCGTACGGGGATCCGCGGGGCGTTCTCGATGATCCGGTCGGCGAGGTACCCGAGGGCCGCTCTGGCGGCGCTGCCGCCCTTACGGACACCTTCCCTGGCCCTCTCCCGGATCACCGCGACCCTGCGTCTCGCGACGGGCGCGGGAGCGTCGACCGGTGCCGGGAGGTCAGGCCCGGACATCGGTTCGAGCGAGGCTCCCTTTTCGGATGAGCCCCGCTCGTCGTCACGCGCGCCGTGCGAGCCGTCGGACGGCCCTTGGTCCGCTTCCCGCTTCAGAAAGCGGCGCTTCCGAGGAGGGGTCGAGCCAGTCATGCCCGACCCGCCCTCAGTCGCAGTCGCGGCAGATCGGCTGACCGTTCTTCTCCCGGGCCAGCTGGCTGCGGTGGTGCACCAGGAAGCAGCTCATGCAGGTGAACTCGTCCTGCTGCTTGGGCAGCACCCGGACGGCCAACTCCTCATTGGAGAGGTCCGCGCCGGGCAGTTCAAGGCCTTCGGCGGCCTCGAACTCGTCGACGTCCACGGCGGAAGTCGACTTGTCGTTCCGCCTGGCCTTCAGTTCTTCAAGGCTGTCCGAGTCGACGTCGTCGTCGGTCTTGCGTGGGGTGTCGTAATCCGTTGCCATGTCGCTCTCCCCCTCTGGGTGTCTGCGGTGTCTCCAGCGCACGTAACGCGTGAGAGGCCGGACTTGTGCCCGACCCGAGGCGGAGATTTTGCCTCACATCAAGGTCTGTTACTCAATCGACACCCAACCGGACTCCTCAAGAGTGATCGGCTTGGATGGCGAACGGGACCGTACACGGTCCTAATGCCGCAGTTCAAAGGCGTCTCACCGTGTACTTCCCGTGATCAAGACCCCTGAAAACCCGGATTTTCCCGGCTTTCCGGCAGGTCACATGATCACGGAGAGTAGATGGCCAGAAAACCGCCCTTGTGATCGATCACACACATGACCGTTCGGTTGGTGCCCAGAAAATTCCGCGCAAAGCGAACATCCTCCGGACTGCGGCAGCTGTCGGCGCATATGGTCTCAGACGGGAAGGGTGACGCGCATCACGAGCCCTCCGCCCTCGCGCGGCTGCGCCGCGATATGGCCACCGTGCGCCCGCACCACGGACCGCACGATGGACAGTCCCAGACCGACCCCCTTGTCGCTGCCCGTGCGCTCCGTACGCAGGCGTCTGAACGGCTCGAAGAGGTTGTCGATCTCGTACGCCGGCACCACCGGCCCGGTGTTGGAGACGACCAGCACCGCCTGCCCGTGCTGGACGTCGGTGGTGACCTCGACCCAGCCGCCCTCCGGAACGTTGTACCGCACGGCGTTCTGCACCAGGTTCAGGGCGATGCGCTCCAGCAGGACGCCGTTGCCCTGGACCACGGCGGGCTTCTGCTCGCCGCGGATCATCACGCCCTTCGACTCCGCCTCGCCATGGACCTGGTCGACCGCCTGCTCGGCGACCTCGGCGAGGTCTACCGGCTTGCGCTCGACGATCTGGTTGTCGCTGCGGGCGAGCAGCAGCAGGCCCTCCACGAGCTGCTCACTGCGCTCGTTGGTGGCCAGCAGCGTCTTGCCGAGCTGCTGGAGCTCCACCGGCGCGGTGGGGTCGGACAGGTGCACCTCGAGCAGCGTGCGGTTGATCGCCAGCGGTGTCCGCAGCTCGTGCGAGGCGTTGCCGACGAAGCGCTGCTGGGCGGTGAAGGCCCGTTGCAGCCGCTCCAGCATGTCGTCGAAGGTGTCGGCCAGCTCCTTCAGCTCGTCGTCCGGGCCGTCCAGCTCGATACGGCGGGACAGATCCGAACCCGCCACCGCGCGGGCCGTGCGGGTGATCCGGCCGAGCGGCGACAGCACGCGGCCGGCCATGGCGTAGCCGAAGGCGAACGCGATGATCGCGAGGCCCAGCAGGGCGAGCAGGGACCGGCTGAGCAGATCGTCCAGGGCGACCCGGCGCTGATCGTCGATGCAGGCGCTGACCGCCTCGTTGAACTGCGGGTAGGTGAGGTTGGTGGCGTTGTTTATCGCGGAGCAGTTGTCGCTGGTGACCCTGAGCTGGTCGCCGTCCACGATCTTGAACAGCGGCTCGTTGCCGGTGTTGATCGCCTGCGCGGCCAGCAGATAGATGATCGACAGCAGCAGGATGCCGGCGATCAGGAACATGCCGCCGTACAGCAGCGTGAGCCTTATCCGGATGGTCGGGCGCAGCCATGGGAACTGCGGCTCCGACCTGCGGGGGTCCCAGGTGGGCTTCGGGGGCGCCTGGGGCGGCGCGGGGGTGGCGGCCATGGCGGATCAGATCCGGTAGCCGGAGCCGGGCACGGTGACGATGACCGGCGGCTCGCCCAGCTTGCGGCGCAGCGTCATGACGGTCACCCGCACGACGTTCGTGAACGGGTCGGTGTTCTCGTCCCAGGCCTTCTCCAGCAGCTGCTCGGCCGAGACGACCGCGCCCTCGCTGCGCATCAGCACCTCCAGGACGGCGAACTCCTTCGGCGCCAGCTGCACCTCCTTGCCGTCGCGGAAGACCTCGCGGCGGTTGGGGTCGAGCTTGATGCCGGCGCGCTCCAGGACGGGCGGCAGCGGCACGCTGGTGCGGCGGCCGAGGGCGCGCACGCGTGCCGTCAGCTCGCTGAAGGCGAAGGGCTTGGGGAGGTAGTCGTCGGCGCCGATCTCCAGTCCCTCGACCCGGTCGCTGACGTCGCCGGAGGCCGTGAGCATCAGCACGCGGGTGGGCATGCCGAGTTCGACGATCTTGCGGCAGACGTCGTCGCCGTGCACCAGCGGGAGGTCGCGGTCGAGGACGACCACGTCGTAGTCGTTGACGCCGATGCGCTCCAGGGCGGCCGCACCGTCGTACACGACGTCGACGGCCATGGCCTCCCGGCGCAGTCCGGTGGCCACCGCATCGGCGAGCAGCTGCTCGTCCTCGACGACGAGTACGCGCACGTCGCTTGTCCTTCCTGTGTCCACCCGCGTAGCGCTTGGGCCGCGCGCGGGCAGGGGGTCCTGGTCGGGTGTGTAGGCCTCCATCCTGCCCTTTTCGGCCATAAGTCGGCGGTAAGACGGGTGAGCGGCCCTTGAAGGACGGTGTGAGGCCCGGGAATGCGAGATTTTCTCGTCCGGTTGAGGTTTCCGTGGAAGAGAGCGCGGGGAGGACGGCATGTACACCCCGCGATCACGCTCTGCATGTACCGCAGCACCATGCGGTACGGCGCAATCCGCTTTCCGCAGAGCGGGTGTGGGTGTCCGGCACCGTCGCCGCCCAGCACGGGCAGCGCTGGGCACCTACTGGAGACGTGATCGCCCCTTCCGAACGGCACACCCCCGTGCCACCGACCCACGACCCAGGACGAGGGGGCGCAGCATGGACGCATTCACCGCAGGACTTCTGCAGCGCATAAGGACGACCGAGTCCGACCTGACGCGGGCTCTCGACGAGGGCGACGAGTTCCTCGTCGAGGTGGAGCAGGGCGAGCTCGACGACCTGCGCCGCCTCGCGGCCGAGCATGGTGTGGAAGTCGGCATGTCCGGCGTCTGACCGGCTTGTAAGCACAGCAGCGGGCCCCCGGCGAATCCAGCGCCGGGGGCCCGCTCTTGTCGCAGCCGTGGCGCCGGCCGCCGTTCCGTCAGTCGTGCCAGGCGCCGAAGCCCTCCAGAAGCTGCTGGAGCGGCTCGAAGACCCCCGGCGTCGCGGCGACCGCCAGATCACGGGACGGCCGCTCCCCCGGCCGTCCACCGGTCAGCGCACCCGCCTCGCGGGCGATCAGGTCCCCCGCGGCGAGGTCCCAGGCGTTGAGGCCCCGCTCGTAGTAGCCGTCCAGGCGGCCCGCCGCCAGGTCGCACAGGTCGATCGCGGCCGAGCCGCCGCGGCGGATGTCGCGCAGGAGGGGGATCAGACGCTGGGCCACGTCGGCCTGGTGGGTGCGGACCTCGGTGACGTAGTTGAAGCCGGTGGAGACCAGGGCCTGGTCCAAGGGGGCCGTCGGGCGGCAGCGCAGCCTGCGTTCGCCGTCCCAGGCGCCGGTCGCCCAGGCGCCGGTGCCGCGGACCGCGTGGTACGTCTCACCGCGCATCGGGGCCGCGACGACCCCGGCCACCGTCTCGCCGTCCTGCTCGGCGGCGATGGAGACGGACCAGGTCGGCAGGCCGTAGAGGTAGTTGACCGTGCCGTCGAGGGGGTCGATCACCCAGCGGATGCCGCTCGTGCCCTCGATGGAGGCACCCTCCTCGCCGAGGAAGCCGTCGTCGGGGCGCTGCTCGGAGATCAGGTCGGTGATCAGCTTCTCCGCCGCGATGTCCATCTCGGTGACGACGTCGATCGGGCTCGACTTGGTCGCCGCGACGGCCAGGTCGGCCGGACGGCCGTCGCGCAGCAGCTCGCCGGCGCGGCGGGCGGCCTCCTGGGCCAGGGTGAGCAGTTCCGTGTGCAGGGCGTCGGGCACGGGGCTCCTCATGCGTAGGGGCTGTCGGCGCCGGCCGCCGCGGGCCTGGGGGCGCGGGACGGGCAGCAGCCGATCGGGCAGAGGTTGTGGCTCGCGCCGAGTGCGCCGCGGGCGCACGGCGTGACCTCCTGCGCGCGCTCGACCGCGGCGCGCTCCAGGACGAGATCGCGGACGGCGGCGGCGAAGCGCGGGTCGTCCCCGACGGTGGCCGAGCGCCGCATGGGCAGGCCCAGCTCCTCGGACTTGGCCCTGGCCTCCGTGTCGAGGTCGTAGAGGACCTCCATGTGGTCGGAGACGAAACCGATGGGGGCGATGACGACCGCGGGGACGCCGGCCGCGTGCCGCTCCTCCAGGTGGTCGCAGATGTCGGGCTCCAGCCAGGGGATGTGCGGGGCGCCGGAGCGGGACTGGTAGACGAGCCGCCAGGGGTGGTCGGCACCGGTGCGCTCGCGGACCGCGTCGGCGATCAGCTCGGCGACCTCCAGGTGCTGCTCGACGTACGCGCCGCCGTCCCCGTGGTCCTCGACCGGCCCGGAGGTGTCGGCGGCGGCGGTGGGGATGGAGTGGGTCGAGAAGGCGATGTGCGCGCCCGCGCGGACGTCCTCGGGGAGGTCGGCGAGGGACTGGACCACGCCGTCGATCATCGGCTCCAGAAAGCCCGGGTGGTTGAAGTAGTGCCGGAGCTTGTCGATCTTCGGCAGCTCCAGGCCCTCGGCCTCCAGGGCCGCGAGGGAGTCGGCGAGGTTCTCGCGATACTGGCGGCAGCCCGAGTAGGAGGCGTACGCGCTGGTGGCGAGGACGAGAATGCGGCGGTGTCCGTCGGTGACCATCTCGCGCAGCGTGTCCGTCAGGTACGGCGCCCAGTTGCGGTTGCCCCAGTGGATCGGCAGATCCAGGCCGTGCTCGGCGAAGTCCTTGCGCAGGGCGTCGAGCAGGGCGCGGTTCTGGTCGTTGATGGGGCTGACGCCGCCGAACTGGAAGTAGTGCTCGCCGACCTCCTTGAGACGTTCCTTCGGGATGCCCCGCCCGCGCGTGACGTTCTCCAGGAACGGGATCACGTCGTCCGGGCCCTCGGGGCCGCCGAAGGAGAGCAGGAGCAGTGCGTCGTAGGGGTGGGCATCGCGCGCGTCTGGCATGGATCGATCCTGTCATCCGGTACTGACAGCCGGGAAACGGCGGGGTGACCACCCCGGGTTCCCGGTTCGTCCGGACGGGTGCGTTAGGGTCACCTAACTCGTAAGCTGTCCCGGCCATCCACACGCCTTACGGCAGCGCCCCGTGCCCTTCCGGCCCCACGCTGCTCCCGCCTGCCTGACCGGAGACCCCCGTGCCCAGCCCCTACCGCGCCCTGTTCGCCGCTCCAGGCAGCAAGGCCTTCTCCGCCGCGGGTCTCCTCGGCCGGATGCCGCTGTCGATGATGGGCATCGGCGTGGTGACCATGGTGTCGCAGCTGACCGGGAGGTACGGCCTCGCCGGTGCCCTGTCGGCCACCATCGCGCTCGCCGCGGCGGTGGCGGGGCCCCAGGTCTCGCGGCTGGTCGATCGGCACGGGCAGCGGCGGGTGCTGCGGCCGGCGACGCTGATCTCGCTCGTGGCGGGGGCCCTGCTGCTGTTCGCGGCGCACTACGGGTGGCCGGACTGGGTGCTGTTCGTGGCCTGCGCCGGCATCGGCTGCGTGCCGAGCGTGGGGGCGATGATCCGTGCCCGCTGGGCCGCGCTGTACCGGGGGACGCCTCAGCTGCACACCGCGTACTCCTTCGAGTCCGTGATCGACGAGGTGTGCTTCATCTTCGGGCCGATCATCTCCATCGGCCTGTCCACGGCGTGGTTCCCGGAGGCCGGGCCGCTGCTCGCCGGGTGCTTCCTGGCGGTCGGGGTCTTCTGGCTGACCGCACAGCGGGGCACCGAGCCCGCACCGCATCCGCGCGAGAGCCGCGGCGGCAGTTCGGCCCTGCGTGCCCCGGGACTCCAGGTGCTGGTGGCCACCTTCGTGGCGACCGGCGCGATCTTCGGGGCGGTCGACGTGGTCACCGTGGCCTTCGCCGACGAGCAGGGTCACAAGGGCGCCGCGAGCGTGGTCCTCGCGCTGTACGCGGCGGGCTCCTGCGCGGCGGGGCTCGTCTTCGGACTGTTGCGCTTCAAGGGGGCGCCCGAACCTCGTTGGCTGCTGGGCATATGCGCGATGGCCGTGAGTATGATCCCCCTCCTACTGGTCGGAAACTTGCCGTTTCTGGCCGTGGCGCTGTTCGTCTCGGGCATGGCCGTCGCTCCCACGATGATCACCACCATGTCCCTGATCGAAGAGCACGTACCACGCGCGCAACTGACCGAGGGCATGACCTGGGTGAGCACCGGACTCGCGGTCGGGGTCGCGCTCGGCTCCTCCATGGCCGGCTGGGTGATCGACGCGGCCGGTGCTGAGGCCGGGTACGGGGTGCCGGCGGTGTCCGGGGCCGTCGCGGTCGCGGTCGGTTTCCTGGGGTACCGCCGGCTCAGCAGGCCGGCTCCGCGTCGGGGAGGCATCGTTGAGCAGCACAGCGAGCGGCAGGAACGGCACGTGGCGTAACTGGGGCGGCAATGTCGCCGCCCGCCCCGCCCGCGAGGTCACTCCGGCCTCCGTGGAGGAGCTGGCCGGGGCGATACGCCGGGCCGCCGAGGACGGCCTGAAGGTGAAGGCGGTCGGCAGCGGGCACTCCTTCACGTCGATCGCCGCCACCGAGGGCGTGATGGTCCGCCCTCACCTGCTGACCGGCATCCGCTCCGTCGACCGGGAGGCCATGACGGTCACGGTCGAGGCCGGAACCCCGCTCAAGCGGCTCAACATGGCCCTGGCGCGCGAGGGCCTGTCGCTCACCAACATGGGCGACATCATGGAGCAGACGGTGTCCGGCGCCACCAGCACCGGCACGCACGGCACAGGCCGTGACTCGGCCTCGATCGCCGCCCAGATCAAGGCCCTTGAACTGGTCACGGCCGACGGTTCGGTGCTCACCTGCTCCGAGAAGGAGAACCCGGAGGTCTTCGCCGCCGCCCGCATCGGCCTCGGCGCGCTCGGCATCGTCACCGCGATCACCTTCGCCGTGGAGCCGGTCTTCCTGCTCACCGCGCGCGAGGAGCCGATGCCGTTCACGCGGGTCCTGGCGGAGTTCGACGAACTGTGGACCGAGAACGAGCACTTCGAGTTCTACTGGTTCCCGCACACCGGCAGCACCAACACCAAGCGGAACAACCGCAGCGCGGGCCCGGAGAAGCCGGTGGGGCAGCTCGCGGGCTGGTTCGAGGACGAGTTCCTCTCCAACGGCGTCTTCCAGGCGGCCCAGTGGGTCGGCCGCGCGGTGCCCGCCGCGATCCCCGCCATCGCCCGGATCTCCAGCAAGGCCCTGTCCGCGCGGAGTTACACGGACATCCCCTACAAGGTCTTCACATCGCCGCGCCGGGTGCGCTTCCTGGAGATGGAGTACGCCGTCCCGCGCGAGGCCGTCGTCGAGACGCTGCGCGAACTCCGGGCCATGGTCGACCGCTCCGGGCTCCGGGTCAGCTTCCCCGTCGAGGTGCGTACCGCCCCGGCCGACGACATCACGCTGTCCACCGCCTCGGGGCGCGACAGCGCGTACATCGCCGTCCACATGGTCAAGGGCACCCCGTACCAGCGGTACTTCACCGCCGCCGAGCGCATCCTGACGGCGCACGAGGGGCGGCCGCACTGGGGCAAGGTGCACACGCGGGACGCCGAGTACCTGGCCCAGGTCTACCCGCGCTTCGGTGAGTTCACCGCGCTGCGGGACCGGCTCGACCCCGACCGGCTGTTTCAGAACGACTATCTGCGCCGGGTGTTGGGGGCGTAGCGCTCGATCGGCTCGCCCGCCCGTTCGACCACCTGCGCGACACGGGGACGTACGGTCGAAACCATTGGCTCCGTTTCTGACATTTGCGTGAAGTACGCCACGTTCAAGGTCGAAAACTGCCCAACCCACGGCCGAGTCACGCTCCTTGCCAGAAATCGGGCGGCGTGCCAATCCACGCACGTGGCCCAAATGGAGTACTGTGGCGAGCCCTGGGTCCAGCCTCCCGCCTGGGCATCCGTGGCCTTCAAGGACCGCCGGGAGGGGGCTAGTTGCACAGGGTGACGGAGTTGGTCACTTAGCGTTGCGAATAGGTAACCGTGCCATAACGGCGATCCAGGGCCCCGGCCCGACACGCCGGGCAACTCGGCAAGGTTGTGGCAGGCTGCACCCGGGCAGGCCACACTCGACTAGCGGAAGCAGCGACGCACGTGACGTCGGCAGGCACCACCCGGGAGGTCCCCATGCCCGAACTGCGTGTCGTGGCCGTCTCAAATGACGGCACACGGCTGGTGCTGAAGGCTGCCGACGCAACGGAGTACACCCTTCCGATCGACGAACGCCTGCGCGCAGCCGTGCGCGGCGACCGTCCGCGTCTCGGCCAGATCGAGATCGAGGTGGAGAGCCATCTCCGCCCCCGCGACATCCAGGCGCGTATACGTGCCGGTGCCACCGCGGAAGAGGTCGCCCAGCTCGCCGGCATCCCCGTCGACCGCGTACGGCGCTTCGAGGGCCCCGTGCTCGCCGAGCGCGCGTTCATGGCCGAACGGGCACGTAAGACTCCCGTCCGCCGGCCCGGTGAGAACGCCGCCGGTCCGCAGCTGGGCGAGGCCGTCCAGGAGCGACTGCTGCTGCGCGGCGCCGACAAGGACACCGCGCAGTGGGACTCCTGGCGCCGCGACGACGGCACCTGGGAAGTACTGCTGGTCTACCTGGTGGCGGGCGAACCGCACTCGGCGAGCTGGACGTACGACCCGCCCCGGCGGCTCGTCCAGGCCGTCGACGAGGAGGCGCGCTCGCTGATCGGCGAGTCCGAGGACCTCGCCGCGCCGGAGCCGAGCTTCCCGTTCGTGCCGCGTATCGCCCGGCTTCCGCGCGAGCGTTCGATGGACCGTGCCCTCGACACCGCGCGGCCGAGCCTGCCGGCCCAGGCCTCCGAACCCGTCGAGGAGATCGCGGAGGAACGGGACTCGCTGACCAGCCTGCTGGAAGCGGTGCCGAGCTTCCGGGGCGACCTTGTGGTGCCGGAGCGCCCGTCGGAGCCCGACCCGGAGGAGCCGCCCGCCGAACCGGCCGCGGAGGAGCCTCCCGCGCCCGCCGCCTCCGCCGGTTCCGCCTACGCGGACGTCCTCATGCCGCGCTCCGTCGGCAGCCACCGTGACCGTCTCATCGGCGCCACGGACCGCCAGGCCGAAGCGGACGGCGTCCGCCCCGGCCGCCGAGCCGCCGTCCCGAGCTGGGACGAGATCGTGTTCGGCACGCGGAGGAAGAAGCAGGAGTAGTAGGTCGTACTGCCGCGGATGCGGTCGTACGGAATGAGGGCCGCGCCGGTTCGCCTGCGCGGCCCTTGTGCTGTGCGGGGCTTCCCTCGGGGTCGCGCCCTGAGCGTCCCGCCCCCTGCAGCAGCCCCGCGGTGCCCTACTGCGGATCCGCCCCCACGGCCACCGGCCGTGAGGCGTCCGAGGACCACTCCGACCACGAACCGACGTACAGGGCGGACGGAATACCCGCGACCGCCAGGGCCAGCGCCTGGTGGGCGGCGGAGACTCCCGAGCCGCAGTAGACGCCGACCTCGGTGCCTTCGGTGGCGCCCAGTGTCTTGAAGCGGGCCCGGAGTTCCTCGGCGGGCAGGAAGCGGCCGTCCGCGCCGACGTTGTCGTTCGTGGGCGCGGAGAGGGCGCCCGGAATGTGACCGCCGACCGGATCGATCGGCTCGACCTCTCCGCGGTACCGCTCGCCCGCTCGTGCGTCCAGCAGTACGCCCGACCGGGCGAGCGCCGCCGCGCCGTCGGCGTCGAGGAGACCGGTCGCCCCCGGCACCGGCTCGAAGTCGCCCTCCGCCGGAGTCGGTACCGAAGTCTCCAGCGGGCCCTGCCAGGTCGGCAGCCCACCGTCGAGGACCCGTACGTCGGAGTGACCCGTCCAGCGCAGCAGCCACCACGCGCGGGCCGCCGCCCAGCCCTGCCCGCCGTCGTACACGATCACCGGCGTCGCCGACGACACCCCCGCCCGCCGCATCGCCGTACCGAATTCGGCCAAGTCCGGCAGCGGGTGGCGGCCGCGCGCACCGGGTGCGGAGGCCAGTTCCCGGTCCAGGTCGACGTAGACCGCGCCGGGGATGTGCCCGGACTCGTACGTGGCCCGGCCGTCGAACGGGGGCTGGCCGGACGCCTTCGACATGGTCAGCTGCCAGCGGACGTCGAGCAGCACCGGCGGGTTCTCGCCCGTCAGCGCGCTCGCGAGTTCAGGTGCGGAGATGATGGCGTTCATGGCCACCATCCTTGCGCACGGGGTGGCCGCATCGCCCGGCTCCGGATACTCTGCCCGCCGGACAGGCCCGATCACCGGGCGTACGGGATCGGGCACATGCTGTACAGCCGATCGACATCCTTCGGCAATCGCACGGAAACGGGCGGTAAATCGCACACCGGGCATCCTCCGGTCACCGGCCGTGTGTGGCGGCGCGCCCGCAGGGCGCCTGGCCAGGAGTGGTGCGAGCATCGGCACGGGGTCGGGAAAGCGGAAGCGACGCGGCCACCGCGAGGGGCCGAGGAGAGAGTGACGATGACCGAGGCACGGGGGTCGGCCGGCCCGAACGGCGCGACGCACGCCCGGCACACGCCCGGCACGCCCAGCTGGGTGAGTCTGATGGTGCACGGGCTGACCGCGACCCAGGAGTTCTACGGGGCGCTGTTCGGCTGGGAGTTCCGGCCCGGCCCCCAGCAGCTCGGCCCCTACGTCCGTGCCCTGCTCGACGGCCGTGAGGTGGCCGGCATCGGCCAGCTGCCGCCCGACCGCCACCTCCCCATCGCCTGGACGCCCTACCTCGCCTCGAACGACGTGGACCTGACCGCCGAGACGGTACGGGCGTGCGGCGGCACCGTCGGCGTCGGTCCGCTGGACGCCGGTGAGGCCGGCCGGATGGCGATCTGCTCCGACCCCTCCGGCGCCGTCTTCGGCCTGTGGCAGGTGGCGGGGCACCTCGGCACGGCCATCACGGGCGTGCCCGGCACCCCGGCCTGGAACGAGCTGGTGACGTTCGAGTCCGTGAACGTCGCCAAGTTCTACGAGTCGGTGTTCGCCTACGAGGAGGAGCCGGTCGTCTCCGCGGACTTCGACTACGTGACGCTGAACGTCGACGGCCGTCCGGTCGCCGGCATCCACGGCGTCGGCAACGCCCTGCGCCGCGACCGGGGCCCGCACTGGATGACGTACTTCGAAGTCGCCGACACCGACGCGGCGCTGGTCCAGGTCGTCGACCTCGGCGGCCATGTGCTGCGACCGGCCCACGACAGCGCGCACGGCCGGGTGGCGACGGTGGCGGACCCGGAGGGGGCCCGGTTCTCCGTCATCGAGAACCCGCGCTGACGGCGGCCGCGGACAGGGCCGGGGCGGCGGCTCAGGCCGGCTGCACCGGCAGGACGTCCGGGGACAGCGCCGCGGCCCGTGCGCCGGCCGCCGTCATCCGGCGGCGATGGTGGCGGCGGCACAGCACCTCGTAGCCGACGGCGTCCGCCTGGTTGACGTCGCCGACGACCACCTGGGCGCCCTCGACGACCATCTCACCGCCTAGCGTGCGGGCGTTGTGGGTGGCGCGGGCGCCGCACCAGCACAGGGCCTCGACCTGGAGCACCTCGACCCGGTCGGCGAGTTCCACCAGGCGCTGGGAGCCCGGGAACAGCTTGGTGCGGAAGTCGGTCGTGATGCCGAAGGCGTAGACGTCGAGGCCCAGGTCGTCCACCACGCGCGCGAGTTGGTCGATCTGCTGCGGCGCGAGGAACTGGGCCTCGTCGGCGATGGCGTAGTCCGCGCGGCCGCCCCGGGAGAGGTGGTCGACGAGGTACGCGTAGAGGTCCATGCCGTCCTCGACCTCCACCGCTTCGGTGACCAGGCCGAGCCGGGAGGACAGCTTGCCCTCGCCCGCGCGGTCGTCACGCGTGAAGATCATGCCCGCGAGGCCACGCGCCGAACGGTTGTGCTCGATCTGGAGAGCCAGCGTCGACTTCCCGCAGTCCATCGTTCCGGAGAAGAACACCAGCTCGGGCATGTCGAGTTGAGCACCTTTCGGGCAGCGAGGGGATCGAGGGATGTTTCAGGAGCGTACTTCGAGCAGGGGGACCAACTGCTCGGCGGGGGTCATCGAGCCGTGATTGCCGACCATCGCCGACTCCTTCGGCTCCCGCTCGGACGCGATGATCAGGACGTCGTCCCGCGCGGCCGCGACCACGTCGCCGATGCGGTCGTACACCCGCTCGTCGATCTGCGGCCCGAACCAGCCCGCGGCGATGGCCTCGTCCCGCGAGGCCACCCAGAACTGCTCGCCGAGCACCTCGCGCCAGCAGGTCAGAACGTCCTGCGCGGCGCCCGGCACCGCGTACACATGCCGCGCCCGGCCCTCGCCGCCCAGCAGGGCGACCCCGGCGCGCAGCTCCCAGTCCTCGTCGAAGTCGATGCGGTGCTCTTCGTCGAAGGGCACGTCGATCATCCCGTGGTCGGCGGTGACATAGAGCGCGGTGCGCGGCGGGAGCTGCTCGGCGAGGCGCTGGACGAGCCGGTCGACGTACATGAGCTGGCCGCGCCAGGTGTCGGATTCGACGCCGTAGCGATGACCGGCTCCGTCGAGCTCGGCGTAGTACGTGTAGACCAAGGAGCGGTCGCCGGCGGCCAGTTGCCCGGCCGCGAGGTCCATGCGCTCCTCGCCGGTCAGCCGCCCCAGGAACGTTCCTCCGCTGAGGGCGACCTTGGTCAGCGGGGTGTTCTGGAAGGTGGGCGACGACACCTGGGCCGCGTGCACACCCGCCCGGTGCGCCAGCTCGAAGACGGTGGGGTACGGCTGCCAGACGCGCGGCGACGTCCAGGGCTGCCAGCGCAGCTGGTTCATCAGCTCGCCGGTCTCCGGATTGCGCGCGGTGTACCCGGGCAGGCCGTGCGCGCCGGGCGGCAGGCCGGTGCCGACGGAGGCGAGGGAGGTCGCGGTGGTCGCCGGGTAGCCGGTGGTGATCGGGCGTCCGGTGCCGCCGCGCGAGCTGGCCAGCAGCGAGGCCATGAAGGGCGCTTCCTCGGGGTGCGCCTTGAGCTGCTCCCAGCCGAGGCCGTCGATCAGGAACACGCAGTTGCGGTCGGCGGCGGTCAGCTCGGCGATCGTGGCGGTCATGCCCGGTACGGCCATGCCGGCGGCCAGGGTGGGCAGCAGATCGGCGAGTGAGCCGCTGCCGTACTCGGGGGACGGCGCGGAGGTGACGGCGAGGGGTTCCGGATGCGGGTCCCAGGCGGTGGACTGAACCATCAGTGCGCGAGGTCCGCGGTCGCCTCGGAGAGCGACTGTGCGAAGGCGAGCGCCTGGCGCACCGTCTCCGGACCGTCACCGGCCTCGCTGACGCGCAGGCTGAGGTCGTCCGCCGTCGAGCTGCCCGTGTAGCCGTGGTCGGCCTCGCAGTTGGGGTCGCCGCAGGCGGCGGGCTCCAGATCGATGCGGGAGACGGCGCCCCAGCCGATGGTGAGGACCACCTCGCGGGGCAGGGTGCCCACCGTGTACTGCTCCGGGTTGGCGACGACGCGGCTGAGCACGACCGAGGAGATCCGGCCGAGCTTGACCGACTCCGTCGAGGTCGTGGCGTACGGCGTCGGGGAGGTGCCGTCCGCGGCCTGCTCGTCGGTGTGGCTGACGATGAAGCGGTTGCCGGTGAGGACGAGCACGGTCACATGCCGCCGCACCTCGTTCTGGTCGAACGTCGTCTCCTGGTGGACCAGGTACGACCGGATGGGCTCGCCGCCCACGGCGGCCTCCACCGCCTCGGCCACGAGGGCCGGGTAGTAGCCGCTGCGCTCGATCGCCGCACGCAGCCCCTGGGTCGTCGTACTGGTCTTGGCCATGACGCCCATCCTACGGGGGACCACTGACTGCGAGGCACCGCTCAGGGCGGTCTCAGTACGTCGGGAGGGTCCTCGGTCCGAGGTCGTCGCGGGCGGGCGGCGGTGCGAGGCGCACGGACGCGCCGAGCGCGCTGAGGCCGTGCGTGGCGACGACGACGGGCTCCAGGGTGACCGCGACGACCTCCGGGTGGTCGTCGACCAGCCTCGACACCCGCTGCAGCAGCTCTTCCAGGGCCGGGGTGTCGACGGGCGCGGAGCCGCGCCAGCCGAAGAGGAGCGGTGCCGTCCGGATCGAGCGGACGATCGAGGTCGCGTCGCGGTCGGTGACCGGGATCAGCCGGTGCGCCATGTCGCCGAGCAGCTGGGAGGCGGCTCCCGCGAGCCCGAAGGACAGCACCGCACCGGCCGCCGGGTCGATCACGGCCCGTACGACGGTGTCGACGCCGCGCGGAGCCATGCTCTGCACGACCGGCCGCAGCTCCTCGGGCCTGCCGAACAGCTCGGTCAACTCGGCGTACGCCCGCCGCAGTTGCTCCTCGTCCGCGAGGTCGAGCCGTACGCCGCCGAGGTCGGCGCGGTGCCGCAGGTGCGGGGCGGTGGCCTTGAGGGCGACCGGGTAGCCCAGTGTGCGGGCGGCGTCGGCGGCGGTGTCGGGGCTGGGGGCGTGCAGGGCGCGGTGCACCTGGATGCCGTACTTGCCGAGCAGGTCGCAGGTCTCGTCGGTGCCCAGCGTGAGGCCCTGCCCGCGCGCGAGCAGCCTGCCGATCAGCCGGGCGGCGCCCTTCTCGTCGATGTCCTCGTACTCGGGCACCTTGCCGGGCTCGGCCGCCTCGCGTCGCCACTGCGCGTACTTGACGGCTTCGCCGAGGGCGCGGACGGCGCGTTCGGCGGCGGGGTAGGCGGTGATGAGGCGAGGGGCGTTCTCGGAGGTGTCCGACGGCTCGGGCGGGGTCTCGGCGGGGAAGTCGAGGGGGCGGATCGGGTGGGCGCGGACCACGGAGCGGGGCGCCTTCGAGTCCGGCCGTGGTGCGGTGCTCGCCGCGGCCGACAGGGCTTCCGCGAGTCCGCCCAGTTCCACGTGCACCACCAGGACCGGCTTGCCCGGCACCCGCTCGGCGGCCGTCCTCAGTGCCTCCGCCAGCTCTGCGTCCCCGGTCGAAGCGTCGCCGATCGCCGGTATGGCGGTGACGACGACCGCGTCGCACGTCTCGTCGGCCAGCGCGCGCGACAGCGCCTGGTGGAAGTCCCTCGCCGACGCGGCCGTCGTCAGATCCAGCGGCGGCAGCGGCCGCAGGCCCTCCGACAGACACGCGTCGTAGGTCAGCAGGCCCAGCGACTCGGAGTTGCCCAGGATCGCCACACGCGGGCCGGCCGGCAGCGGCTGGCGCGCGAGCAGCAGTCCCGCGTCCACCAGCTCGGTGATGGTGTCCACGCGGATCACACCGGCCTGCCGCAGCAGTGCGGACACCGTGGCGTGCGGCAGCCGCGTGGCCCGGACGGCGTGCCCCTGCGGTGCCGCGCCGCCGTGCCGCGCGCCCTGGACCACGACCAGCGGCTTCGCCGCCGCCGTGCGCCGGGCGAGGCGGGTGAACTTGCGTGGGTTGCCGATGGACTCCAGGTACATCAGCGCGACGTCGGTGTCCGGGTCGTCGTACCAGTACTGCAGGACGTCGTTGCCGGACACGTCGGCGCGGTTGCCGGACGACACGAAGGTCGACACGCCCGTGACCCCGGTGACCCCGCCGCCGCGCCGGTGCAGCCGGGACAGCAGCGCGATCCCGATCGCGCCGGACTGCGCGAACAGCCCGATCCGGCCGGGACGGGGCATCTCGGGCGCGAGCGAGGCGTTCAGCCGTACGTCGGCGGAGGTGTTGATGATCCCGAAGGCGTTCGGGCCGATGATGCGCATGCCGTACGCGCGTGCCTGCCGTACGAGTTCGCGCTGGCGCTCGCGCCCGTCGGGCCCGCTCTCGGCGTAGCCCGCGGAGAGCACGACCAGGCCCTGCACGCCGTGCTCGCCGCACTCGGCGACGACCTCGGGGACGAGGGCGGCCGGCACGGCGACCACGGCGAGGTCGACCTGTTCCTCGATCTCCCGCACGGAACGCTGCGCCGGCACCGAGTCGAACTCCTTGAGGTCCTCCGGGAACGCCCTGTTCACGGCGTACAGCCGCCCCGTGAACCCGGCGTCCTTGATGTTGCCGAGGACGCTGCGGCCCACCCCGCCGGGCGTGCGGCCCACGCCGATGACGGCGACCGAGCCGGGCACCAGCAGCCGCTGCACGGACCGGGCCTCGGCGCGCTGCTCGCGCGCGTACTGCACGGCGAGCGAGCGGTCGGTCGGCTCCAGGTCGAACTCCAGGCGTACGACGCCGTCCTCGAAGCTGCGCTTCTGTGTGTACCCGGCGTCGGTGAACACCTTGATCATCTTGGTGTTGGCGGGCAGCACCTCGGCGGCGAACCGGCGGATGTCCCGCTCGCGCGCGACCGCGCCGATGTGTTCGAGCAGGGCGGAGGCGACGCCGCGCCCCTGGTGGGCGTCCTGGACGAGGAAGGCGACCTCGGCCTCGTCGGCGGGCGCGGACGCGGGCATTCCGTCGGCGCCGATCCGGTCGTAGCGTACGGTGGCGATGAACTCGCCGCCCACCGTGGCCGCGAGTCCCACCCGGTCCACAAAGTCGTGGTGCGTGAAGCGGTGGACGTCCTTGGCGGACAGTCGCGGGTAGGGCGCGAAGAAGCGGTAGTACTTCGACTCGTCCGACACCTGCTCGTAGAAGCTGACCAGGCGCTCGGCGTCATCAACGGTGATGGGGCGGATGCGCGCGGTGCCGCCGTCGCGCAGCACCACGTCGGCTTCCCAGTGGGCGGGGTACTCGTGCCTGTCCGAGGCGCTCTGCATGGGGCCCAGAGTACGGCTCGCGTACGACAACGGCGCGAGGCAGTCTGTGGAGGACGAACGTCGGGTCGAGGCCGCGACCCGAAGGTCACCGAAGGGCGGGACGTCCGTCCCGTTCCGGCATGCTTCACGGGTGTGGGAAACTGGTCTAGACAACCCTGAGAACCGAAGGGCAGCATCACATGGCTGAGCGCCGCGTCAACGTCGGCTGGGCCGAGGGCCTTCATGCCCGCCCCGCCTCCATCTTCGTCCGAGCCGCCACGGCCACAGGCGTCCCGGTGACGATCGCCAAGGCTGACGGCAACCCCGTCAACGCGGCCTCCATGCTGGCCGTTCTGGGCCTGGGCGCCCAGGGCGGCGAGGAGATCGTCCTCGCCTCCGACGCCGAGGGCGCGGACGCGGCCCTCGAGCGACTGGCGAAGCTGGTCGCCGAGGGTCTCGAGGAACTGCCCGAGACGGTCTGAGCCGCCTCGATTGTCGTTCGCGCGGCTCGTCGCTTCTAAGACGTCACCGCGCACACCTGAAGGGCTCGCTCGAATTATCGGGCGAGCCCTTCGCATTTCCCGATCACGGGCAGCATAAATAATCCCCGCCCATTTCTTTCCCTCTTTGTATACGGCGCCTGTGTTAATGCCGCAGGCTCGGCATGTTTACGGGATGTTGCGAATTCCTCACACGCTCCGCGCGCTCGCCGCCGGAGCCGAACCGCAGGCGGTGCGAGGACAGCGACCGTTCGATATGCAGCGCCGTGACCGCGCGGGCGCGTTCGCCGTCGCCGCGCGCCACCGCGTCCACGATCGCGCCGTGCTCGGTCCAGGACTCGACGGGGTTGACGGGTGCCTCCACGGCGTACATCCAGGCGACCTTGTGGCGTAGTTGGGTCAGCACCGAGGACAGGCCGGGGCTGCCGGAGGACTGGGCCAGCGTCTCGTGGAACCAGCTGCCCAGGGAGCGCAGATCCTCGCTGTTTCCGCGCCTGGCCCGCTCCTGCCCCAGCCTTACCAGGCCGCGCAGGACCTTCAGATGGGCCTCGGTGCGCCGCTGGGCGGCCCGGGAGGCGCCGAGCGGTTCCAGGAGGGTGCGCATCTCCAGCAGGTCGGCGGCCTCCTGCTCGGTCGGTTCGGCGACGCACGCGCCCGCGTGCCGCCGGGTCACCACGAAGCCCTCCGCCTCCAGGGTGCGCAGGGCCTCCCGGACGGGGACGCGGGAGACGCCGTAACGGCGGGCGAGGACTTCCTCGGTGAGTCGGCCGCCACGCTCGTAGACACCGGCCACGATGTCGTCCCGGATCGCCGTGCACACCGAATGCGCCGGAATACGCATGACCGACCTCCGCTTAATCCCCGTGAAACGTCGACGAATGACGTGTTCGCAGTGACTCTATTGCAACCGGCCAGAATTTCCGACGGAGGGCCGGAATCCATGGATATTTTTTGGTCAGCGGATCAGGGTCGGAAACGCCGAAAGCCCCGGCTCGGGAGCCGGGGCTTCGGGGAGGTGCGCCGGTGGCGTCAGATGTTCACGCCGTGCGAGCGCAGGTAGGAGACGGGGTCGATGTCGGAGCCGTACTCCTGCGTCGTGCGGGCCTCGAAGTGCAGGTGCGGCCCGGTGACGTTGCCGGTGGCGCCCGACAGGCCGATCTGCTGGCCGGGCGTGACGGTCTGGCCGACCGAGACGCCGATGGACGACAGGTGGCCGTACTGGGTGTACGTGCCGTCGTTCATCTTGATCACGATGTTGTTGCCGTACGCCCCACCCCAGCCGGCCTCGACGACCTTGCCGGAGGCGACCGCGTGGACGGTGGTGCCGCTGGCGGCGTGGAAGTCGATGCCGGTGTGGCTGCCGGAGGACCAGACGGCTCCGCCGGCCTTGTAGCCGGTGGAGACGTACGAGCCCGCGATCGGGGCGACGTAGGACAGCAGGCGCTTGCGCTCGGCCTCGCGAGCGGCGCGCTCCTTGGCCTCCCGCTCCTTCTTGGCCTTCTCGGCCGCCTTCAGACGCGCGGCCTCCTCGGCGGCCTTCTTCGCGGCGGCGGCCTCCTTGGCGGCCCGCTCCTGGGCGGCGGCCTGGGCGTCGAGCTGGTCGGCGATCGAGTTCTCGACGGTGATGGCGGGTATGAGGCCGGTCTGCTCCGCGGCGGGTTCGGCGGCGAGCGCCGGAGCGGCCAGGGTGCCTATGACACCGGTGGCGGTGAGCGCGGCGACGCCGGCAGCGCGGGCGGTGGTGCGCTCGAACCGGCTGGGCCGGCGGTGCTTCCCGGTGGGGCGGTTCTTCCCGGTGGCGCAGGTGAACGCCATGTAGTGGCTGGTCCTTTCCTTCCTTCTCGCCTACCGGGTTAGCTGACGGGTTCGGAGCAGGAAGGTCTCCTACGGACCCCCTCGCACAGGCGCGGGCGTCCGATTCACCCCAGGGACTTCGATGGGTCCCCGGCTCCCCTGGCTCGCGCCGTACGGGGACTCGGCGATGGCTGTCCGGTGCCGCGGCTGCGGCGCACTGCCTGACGGACAGCCCGGAAGACGCTAAACGGGGCATCTTTCAATCCCCAAACGGATCAGGGCTTTTGTAGCGCATCCCACAGGCCAGACAGGCAACCTCTCCTCAATTCGGGCATAAAGGGGCCCTGGTGACTCTTGCGTCACCAGGGCCCCTCAGCGCGCGTGGCGCCGTCTCGCGTCTACTCGGCCGCCACGACGGTGACTTCGCCGATGCCGAGGGCCTCGACGGGCTCCCGGATCTCGGCCGCGTCGCCGACGAGGATCGTCACCAGACGGTCCACCGGGAAGGCGCTCACGGCCGCGGCAGTGGCCTCGACGGTGCCGGTCGCGGCGAGCTGCTGGTACAGCGTGGCCTGGTAGTCGTCGGGCAGGTGCTGCTCGACCTGGTCCGCCAGCGTGTTCGCCACGGAGGCCGCGGTCTCGTACTTCAGCGGCGCCACCCCGACGAGGTTCTGCACGGCGAAGTCCCGCTCGGCGTCGGTCAGCCCCTCGGCGGCGACACCGCGCAGGACCTTCCAGAGGTCGTCCAGCGCGGGGCCGGTGTTCGGGGTGTCGACGGAGCCGCTGATGGCGAGCATCGCCGCGCCCGTGCCGTCCGGGGCGGAGCGCAGGACCTGCCCGAACGCGCGCACGCCGTAGGTGTAGCCCTTCTCCTCGCGCAGGACCTTGTCCAGGCGGGAGGTGAGGGTGCCGCCGAGGCAGTACGTGCCGAGCACCTGCGCGGGCCACACGCGGTCGTGCCGGTCGGAGCCGACACGGCCGATCAGCAGCTGCGTCTGGACCGCGCCGGGGCGGTCGACGATGACGACGCGCCCGGTGTCGTCCGCGGTCACCGGCGGGACGGGCCGCGGCTCGGCCGGGGAGCCGGTCCAGGCACCCAGGGTGTCGCCGAGCAGCGCGTCGAGGTCGACATCGGTGAGGTCGCCGACGACCACGACGGTGGAGGTCACGGGGCGTACATGCCGCTCGTAGAAGGCGCGTACGCCCGCGGAGTCGATGCCGGCGACGGTGTCCTCGGTGCCCTGGCGCGGGCGGGACATGCGCGAGGTCGCCGGGAACAGCTCCTTGGAGAGCTCCTTGGCGGCTCGGCGCGAGGGGTTGGCCAGCTCGTGCGGGATCTCGTCGAGCCGGTTGCGCACCAGGCGCTCGACCTCGGCGTCGTCGAACGCGGGCGCCCTGAGCGCGTCGGCGAGCAGGCCGAGCGCCTTGGCCAGACGGGAGACCGGCACTTCGAGGCTGACCCGGACGCCGGAGTGGTCGGCGTAGGCGTCGAGCGTGGCACCGCAGCGCTCCAGCTCGGCGGCGAACTCCTCTGCGGTGTGCTTGTCGGTGCCCTCGGACAGGGCGCGCGCCATGATCGTGGCGATGCCGTCGACGCCCTTGGGCTCGGCGTCCAGGGGCGTGTCCAGGAGCACCTCGACGGCGATGACCTGCTGGCCGGGGCGGTGACAGCGCAGGACCGTCAGGCCGTTGTCCAGCTTGCCGCGCTCGGGCGCCGGGAACGCCCAGGGCCGGGCCTGGCCGGCCTGGGGCTGCGGGTGGAACTCCATGCTGGCGAGCTCGGTCACTGGGCCGACTCCTCGTTCTCGTCGGTGGTGGCGGCGTCCAGTTCCTCGTCCTCGGCGGCGACCGGCTCGTACACCAGCACCGCGCGGTTGTCGGGACGCAGCCGTGCCTTGGCGACCGCCTGGACCTCCTCGGCGGTGACGTCGAGGACGCGCTTGACCGCGGTGAACGCCAGCTGCGGGTCGCCGAACAGGACGGCGTACCGGCACAGTTCGTCGGCGCGGCCCGCGACCGTGCCGAGCCGGTCCAGCCACTCGCGCTCCAGCTGGGCCTGGGCGCGCTCCATCTCCTCGGCGGTGGGGCCCTCCTGCGCGAAGCGGGCGAGCTCCTCGTCGACGGCCGACTCGATGACGGGGACCTCGACATCGCCGGAGGTCTTCACGTCCAGCCAGCCCAGGGAGGGCGCACCGGCCAGGCGCAGCAGGCCGAAGCCGGCCGCCACGGCCGTACGGTCGCGGCGCACGAGCCGGTTGTAGAGGCGGGAGGACTCGCCGCCGCCGAGCACGGTCAGCGCCAGGTCGGCCGCGTCGCACTCGCGCGTGCCGTCCGTCGGGAGGCGGTAGGCGGCCATCATCGCGCGCGCCGGGACGTTCTCCTCGACGACCTCGCGCAGCTGCTCGCCGATGACCTCGGGCAGCGAGCCGTCGCGCGGGGCGGGCTTGCCGTCGTGCGACGGGATGGTGCCGAAGTACTTCTCGACCCAGGCGAGCGTCTGCTCGGGGTCGATGTCGCCGACGATGGACAGCACGGCGTTGTTGGGCGCGTAGTAGGTGCGGAAGAACGCGCGGGCGTCCTCCAGGCTGGCCGCGTCCAGGTCGGCCATCGAGCCGATCGGTGTGTGGTGGTACGGGTGTCCGTCGGGGTACGACAGCGCGGTCAGCTTCTCGAAGGCGGTGCCGTACGGGACGTTGTCGTAGCGCTGGCGGCGCTCGTTCTTCACGACGTCCCGCTGGTTCTCCAGGCCCTCCTCGTCGAGCGCCACCAGGAGGCTGCCCATGCGGTCGGCCTCCAGCCACAGCGCGAGCTCCAGCTGGTGGGCCGGCATGGTCTCGAAATAGTTGGTGCGCTCGAAGCTGGTGGTGCCGTTCGGCGAGCCACCGGCGCCCTGGACGAGCTCGAAGTGCCCCGTGCCCTTCACACTGCTCGAGCCCTGGAACATCAGGTGCTCGAAGAGGTGGGCGAGTCCGGTACGGCCCTTGACCTCGTGGCGGGAGCCTACGTCGTACCAGAGGCAGACCGCGGCGACCGGCGTGAGGTGGTCCTCGGAGAGCACCACACGCAGGCCGTTGGCCAGGCGGTGCTCCGTCGCGGTGAGGCCGCCGGATTGTGCCTCCGGTGTGGCCGTGTGACCCATGGGCAAGGTGTCCTTCCGGTCGCGTGCGCTGCGTTCTGCCGAGCAGTTCGGCTTGAGTTCCTGCCACTGTATGCAGCGTCCGAAGGCTCGGCGAAGTTCCCGTTCAGAACGCCTTGGGTGCGCGGCTGTGTGCGGGGCGCAGGAACGCCCCGCGGGGACAGCCTGTCGCTTTCCCGCCTTCGGCGGGCTCGCACGGCTCTTGTCGATCACTCCGGCGAGTGAACGGTTTGGTGGCGTGAGCTTGCCAAAGGGGTCGGCGCACGGCGGGCGGGCGGCTTCGGAGTCCTGAGTACGACGTCGGAGGGACGCTCGCCGAGCGGTGTTCCGTCCCGGTGGCGGTTGTCGCGACTGCCGGGGAGATCTCGCCCGGCACGCCACGCTTTCCCGTGACAAGAACCCTGTCGACCTGGGCGGTTGCTGCCCGATCGGTCCCCTCGGTCGCGAGTGGGGCCGGCCGTCGGCGACACTTCTCACGCGCCGTGCGGGAGGCCAACATCGGGTCCTGGTCGGTGGTTGTCAGTGCCGCGGTCCACAATGGTCCGCGTCATGTCCGTCAAACGCTTCAGCAAGGAGCCGGCAGCGATGGCCCGCCGCAGCACGAAGACCCCGCCGCCCGACGACTCGTACGAGGAGAAGATCCTCGACATCGACGTCGTCGACGAGATGCAGGGCTCCTTCCTCGAGTACGCGTACTCGGTCATCTACTCCCGAGCCCTGCCGGACGCTCGCGACGGCCTCAAGCCGGTGCACCGCCGCATCGTCTACCAGATGAACGAGATGGGCCTGCGCCCCGACCGCGGCTATGTGAAGTGCGCCCGCGTCATCGGCGAGGTCATGGGTAAGTTGCACCCGCACGGCGACGCGTCGATCTACGACGCCCTGGTGCGCATGGCCCAGCCCTTCTCGATGCGCGTCCCGCTGGTCGACGGCCACGGCAACTTCGGCTCGCTGGGCAACGACGACCCGCCGGCCGCCATGCGGTACACCGAGTGCCGGCAGGCCCAGGCGACGAGCCTGATGACCGAGTCGATCGAAGAGGACACGGTCGACTTCACGCCCAACTACGACGGCCAGGAGCAGGAGCCGGTGGCGCTGCCCGCCGCCTTCCCGAACCTCCTGGTCAACGGCGCGTCGGGCATCGCCGTCGGCATGGCCACGAACATGCCGCCGCACAACCTCGGCGAGGTCATCGCCGCCGCCCGTCATCTGATCCGGCACCCGAACGCGGATCTGGACGCCCTGATGAGGTTCGTCCCGGGCCCCGACCTGCCCACCGGTGGCCGGGTCGTCGGCCTCGCGGGCATCCGGGACGCCTACGAGACGGGCCGCGGCACCTTCAAGATCCGCGCCACGGTCGAGATCGAGACCGTGACGGCCCGCCGCAAGGGCCTGGTCGTCACCGAGCTGCCGTTCACGGTCGGCCCGGAGAAGGTCATCGCCAAGATCAAGGACCTGGTCGGCTCGAAGAAGATCCAGGGCATCGCCGACGTCAAGGACCTCACCGACCGTGCGCACGGCCTGCGTCTGGTCATCGAGATCAAGAACGGCTTCGTGCCGGAGGCGGTCCTGGAGCAGCTCTACAAGCTGACGCCGATGGAGGAGTCCTTCGGCATCAACAACGTCGCACTGGTCGACGGCCAGCCCCTCACCCTGGGCCTCAAGGAACTCCTGGAGGTCTACCTCGACCACCGCTTCGAGGTCGTACGGCGCCGCAGCGAGTTCCGCCGCAGCAAGCGGCGCGACCGTCTGCACCTGGTCGAAGGCCTGCTCACGGCGCTCGTCGACATCGACGAGGTCATCCGTCTGATCCGCTCCAGCGAGAACAGCGCACAGGCGAAGGAACGCCTGATGGAGCGCTTCTCCCTGTCCGAGGTCCAGACCCAGTACATCCTCGACACACCGCTGCGCCGCCTCACCAAGTACGACCGCATCGAGCTGGAGGCCGAGAAGGACCGGCTCAACCAGGAGATCGCCGAGCTGACCCGGATCCTCGACTCGGACGCCGAGCTGCGCAAGCTGGTCTCCTCCGAACTGGCCGCGGTGGCCAAGAAGTTCGGCACCGAGCGGCGTACGGTGCTGCTGGAGTCGGCGGGCACAACGGTCACCGCCGTATCGCTGCAGGTGGCGGACGACCCGTGCCGGGTGCTGCTGTCCTCGACGGGCCTGCTGGCCCGTACGGCGAACGGCGACCCGTTCGCGGACGACGGCGACGCGAAGCGCTCCAAGCACGACGTGATCATCTCCGCGGTGCCGGCCACGGCGCGCGGTGAGGTGGGCGCGGTGACGTCCACGGGCCGGCTGCTGCGGATCAACGTCATCGATCTGCCGCAGCTGCCGGAGACGGCGTCGAGACCGAACCTCGCGGGCGGCGCGCCGCTGTCGGAGTTCGTGTCCCTGGACGACGGCGAGACCTTGGTCTGCCTGACCACGCTCGACGAGTCGTCCCCCGGCCTGGCGATCGGCACGGAGCAGGGCGTGGTGAAGCGTGTGGTGCCCGACTACCCGTCCAACAAGGACGAGTTGGAGGTCATCACGCTGAAGGACGGCGACCGGATCGTCGGGGCGGTGGAGCTGCGCACCGGTGAGGAGGACCTGGTCTTCATCACGGACGACGCCCAGCTGCTGCGCTACCAGGCCGCGCAGGTCCGCCCGCAGGGCCGCGCCGCCGGCGGCATGGCGGGCGTCAAGCTCACCGAGGGCGCGAAGGTCATCTCCTTCACCGCGGTGGACCCGGCGGTCGACGCGGTGGTCTTCACGGTCGCGGGCTCGCGCGGCACGCTGGACGACTCCGTCCAGACCACGGCCAAGCTGACCCCGTTCGACCAGTTCCCCCGCAAGGGCCGCGCCACGGGCGGTGTCCGCTGCCAGCGGTTCCTGAAGGGCGAGGACTGTCTGTCCCTGGCCTGGGCGGGCGCCACCCCGGCGCGAGCCGCACAGAAGAACGGCACCCCTGCGGAACTCCCCGAGATGGATCCGCGGCGCGACGGCTCTGGGGTCTCGCTGGCGAAGACGGTGTCGGTGGTGGCGGGGCCGGTCTAGGCCGGCGGGTCGTCGAGGCGCCGCTCGTCGGGGCCTTGTCCGTCCGGATCTTGTACGTAGCGCAGGACGCCCCACATGCCATGCTCGTCGGCGTGCGGGGCGTCGCTTTTGCAGGCCTCCAGTTCCTTGGCCAGGGCGGCGGCATCGATACCGGAGCCGATGAGGACGAGCTGGGTGAGACGTGCGTCGGCGTCGCCGACGACGCCGGCCCACGGTTCCGGGTAGAAGCGCAGGAACGGTCCGACGGCGTGTACGGCGTAGCGGTTCGCGGTGTCGTGGGGGCCGAAGTCGACGTAGCCCTTGATCCGGTACAGCCCCTCCGGCCTGCTGTCCAGGAATCCCATCAACCGACGTGGATCGAGGGGCTGTTCGGAGACGAAGGAGAGGCTGTCATAGGCGGTATGCAGGTGGGTGTGGTGACCGTCGGGGTCGTCGCGGTCACCGTCGTCGCCGCCGGTGTGCTCGTGCAGGTCGTCGAAGGAGAGCTGCCCGATGCGTTCCTCGCTGGGCCGGCAGTCGAACAGGAACTCGGGGTCGATACGGCCGTAGGTGGCGGGGACGAGGGCGGCGCGTTCGGCGAGGTCGCGCACCAGCCCTAGGACGCGCTCACCGTCCGGCGCCCGGTCGAGCTTGTTGACCACGACGAGGTCTGCGAGGGCGAGGTGCCGGTCGACCTCGGGGTGTTTGGCGCGCGTGTCGTCGAACTCGGCGGCGTCGACGACCTCGACGAGCCCGCCGTACACGATCCCCGGATGCTCACTGGCGAGCACCATGCGCACGAGTTCCTGGGGTTCGGCGAGTCCGCTGGCCTCGATGACGATGACGTCGATGCCGGTGCCGGGGCGGGCGAGCCGCTCCAGATAGACATCCAGCTCACTGGCGTCGACCGCGCAGCACAGGCAGCCGTTGCCGAGGGAGACGGTGGAGTCGCCGAGCGCGCCGGCGACGGCCATGGCGTCGATCTCGATGGCGCCGAAGTCGTTGACGATGGCGCCGATGCGGGTGCCTCCGCTGCGGTGGAGGAGGTGGTTGAGCAGAGTCGTCTTGCCGGAACCGAGGAATCCGGCGAGTACGACGACCGGAATCTGCTGCGGGCCGGGGCTCTGCTGGCTCAACGTGCGACCTTTCTCACGCCGACGGGTGCACCGGCTCGCGGCTCGGCGCAGAGACGAAGATTTGAATGCCGACCCAGGATACGAGCCGGAAGAATCACTGCGAAGTGAACGATTGTTAGCAGCACTTGCCGGGCAGACGTTGGGCATGGCGCCGGAGTGTGCGACCCTCGCTTCCCTCCGTGCGCCTCCTCTCCGCCTCCCCGCCGATCAGAGCCGCTCGGCACTCTGGGAGACGGCAAGCGCCGCCCACCGCTCGCCGGTCCCCTCCAGTCGACCCGCACCCCGACGACCGGCGGACGGCCGCCGTCTGATTCGGGGGTTGACATGGCCACACGAAGGACTGGGGTACCGGGGCTGGGTTCGGCCGTGGCAGCGGGCCTGGGGCTGGTGACAGGAGCTCTCGCCGCGCTCGCGTCACAACGCCGCACGCTCGACTCGCTGCGCGTGCGACTCGATGACCTGGAAGAACAGGTGACGCGCACGCAGCAGCACGCCAACTTGGCCAACCAGCAACACCTGCACTGGCAACTGCTGAGCAAGGCGATCGACAGTCCGGAACTTGCCGAGGTGCTGGACATCTTCGAAGTGCCTGCGTCGCCCCAGGAGCGACGCCAGTACCTCTTCGCCAACGCCCTGTACACCAACCTGCTCTTCTACTACCGCATCGGCAATCTGAGCCGGGACGAGTTCTTCGGCCGGGTGCGGGGTCTCCTGCAGAACCCGGTCGTGCGCGAATATTGGTTCGCAACGAGAGGCCAGCGGGCGACGCTTCCCGAGGACTCGGATGAGGCCGAGTTGGGGAGGTTGGTCGACGACCTTCTGCGCCGGCTGGACGAGGCGGACGTCGAGGAGTGGTGGGTGGTCGGTGAGCCGCCGAGCGAGTAGGCAAGGCGCGCGAAATGAATTCACACCACCGGAGCCATAACGAACAGATCACGTTCCCAGTTGTCCCTCACGCACCTGGGGTTGACTCACGCCATCGCGCGAGCGACTCCACAAGAGCGCCACTCACGCTGCCGGAAGACGTGCGCACCCCACAGGGCCGCCGCCGTACCCGCCGTCGTTGTGCGCATGTTCTTCAGCCGTGAATCAGAGGGAATCAACAGTGAGTCAGATCATTCGTCGGATCGGTGTCCCCCCAAGCTCCCGGGGGAGCACCGGAGGAGGCAACTGCCCTGACATCTTCGAGTTGGCCGACGGGAACTTCGCGGTCATCGGTACGGACGCCACGGACTCACTCGACCCGGACCTCCCCTCCGACGCCTCGCGCGCCGACTACGAACGTATCGTCGTTATTACCCGCGAAACACTAATTCGCGCCAAGACTGATATTCCTGACGTATAGGTGGCGTAGTTCCTCAGTTGCGGGCACTCCTCCCAGGTCCGGCACCGCCGCGGTGCCGGACTTCTTTACGCAAGCGGGAAGGCCTTGTCTAGGGCGGGCCCGCTTGGACACGACCACAGCCGAACGCCGACCCCTTAAGCAGTCACGACGACTCAAGTCAGGTTAGGCTCACCTCTGTGAGTACGTGCTCAACCGTCTCGCAGGACCTCGACGAGCCCATCGCGGGGACCGCGGCGACCGCGACGACCTGGCTGCTGCTGGAGCAGCCCGGCCCGTGGGGTGCCAAGGCGCTCACCCAGAGCCACCTGGATCCCGCGCTCGGCCGTGCCTTGGAGGCGGCCGCGCAGGGCACGGGCGTACGCGTCGCGCTCATCCGCCGCCCCGGCCGGCACGCCGACTGCGGCGGCGTCGCCGAGCGCCAGGTCTACGTGGCCCACACCGTGCCCGGAAAGGTGTGGCTGCGCGCCGCCACGATCAGCGACCCTCAGCTGCTCCTCGACCTGGACTTCGCTGCCCTAGGCATGGGTGACCACCACACCTTCGACTCGGTTCTCCAGGGGCGTCCCCACACAGGCGACCCGCTCGCACTCGTCTGCACCAACGGCAAGCGGGACCGCTGCTGCGCCCTCCTGGGCCGCCCGCTCGCGGCCGAGCTCGCCACCTCCGGCGTGGACGGCGTCTGGGAGGTCACCCATCTGGGTGGACATCGGTTCTCCCCGACCCTGCTCGTGCTGCCCTACGGCTACGCCTACGGCCGGGCGCAGGCCCACGCCGTCAAGGAAGTCCTGCACAGCGTCCAGGACGGTCGGATCGTCGTCGACGGCTGCCGCGGGAACTCGGCCTGGGAACGACCGGGCCAGGCGGCCGAGCTGGCCGTGCGCAGGGCCACCGGCGAGCACGGTGCCGAGGCGCTGACCGTCGTACGGACGGACGGCACCGCTCCCCGCTGGGAGGTGACCGTCGCCCACACGGACGGCCGCACCTGGCGCGTCAGCGTGGTCCAGGGGGCCTCCCAGCCGCCCCGCCCGGAGAGCTGCGGGGCGTCGGTGCTCGGCTCGCCCGCGCGGATGGACGTGGTGGCGATACGCGAGCGCAGGATGGCGACGGCACTCGCGAGCTGACCGCCGGCCGGTTCCACCAGGGCCAGGCCGCCCCCGTGGCCGCACGCCCCGCCGGACCCGCAGCGATCAGGAGATCCCCGCCACATCCCCCTACGGCCGCTCACCCACCCCCACGTACCGTCATGGGTATGAGCCCCACTCCCCCCGCCCGTCGCCTGCGCCTCGGCCTGCCCCGGCGGATGTTCTCGCAGGTGCTGCTGATGCAGGTGGCGATCGCCGCGGGAGTCGCGGTGCTCGCGACCGGTCTGTTCCTCGCTCCGCTCAGCGACCAGCTGGACGACCAGGCGATGCGCCGCGCGCTGTCGATCGCGCAGACCACCGCCGCCCAGCCGCAGATCGCCGAGGACCTGGCCGGCACGTCCGCGACCGCCGGCGGCCCGGTCCAGCGGGAGGCGGAGCGGATCCGTGAGGCGACCAGGGCCGAGTACATCGTGGTGATGGACCGGCGCGGGGTGCGCTGGTCGCATCCCACGCCGAGCGAGATAGGCAGGCTCGTCTCCACCGACCCGGGCCAGGCGCTCGCCGGCCATGAGGTCATGCAGATCGACAGCGGCACGCTCGGCCGCACCGCGCGCGGCAAGGTTCCGTTGCGCGACGACGACGGGAAGATCGTCGGGGCGGTCTCGGTCGGTATCGCGTACGACAGTGTGCGCGCCCGTCTGCTGCACGCGATCCCGGGGCTGTTCGCCTACGCGGGCGGCGCCCTGGCGGTGGGCGCGCTGGCCGCCTGGCTCATCTCCCGCCGGGTCCAGCGGCAGACCCGTGACCTGGCCTTCTCCGATATCTCGGCGCTACTCTCGGAGCGCGAGGCGATGCTGCACGGCATCCGGGAGGGCGTCGTCGCCCTGGACCGCGGCGGCCGTATCCGCCTCCTCAACGACGAGGCACGGCGTCTGCTCGGCATCGGTGACGAGGCCGTCGGCCGGTCCCTCGACGAGGCGCTGGGCGAGGGCCGTACGACCGACGTGCTGGCCGGCCGGGTGACCGGCACCGATCTGCTCACCGTCCGCGGTCAGCGCGTCCTGGTCGCCAACCGCATGCCCACCGACGACGGCGGCGCCGTCGCCACCCTGCGCGACCGCACCGAGCTGGAACAGCTCGGCCGGGAGCTCGACTCCACACGCGGTCTGATCGACGCCCTGCGCGCCCAGGACCACGAGCACGCCAACCGCATGCACACGCTCCTCGGGCTGCTCGAACTGGAGATGTACGACGACGCCGTGGAGTTCGTCGGGGAGGTCGTCGGCGATCATCGCGCCACCGCCGAGCAGGTCGCCGAGAAGATCCAGGACCCGCTGCTCGCCGCCCTGCTGGTCGGCAAGGCGACCGTGGCGGCGGAGCGCGGTGTCGCGCTTCGGCTCTCGGATCGCACGGGGCTTCCGGACCGGCTGATCGACCCGCGGGGGCTTGTCACGATCGTGGGCAACCTGGTGGACAACGCCCTCGACGCCGTCGCGGGCACGCCGCACGCGCGCGTGGAGGTCGAATTGCGGGCCGAGGGGCGCACCGCGAACCTCAGGGTGCGCGACACGGGGCCGGGAATCCCCGCGGAGCAGCGCGAGTTGATCTTCACCGAGGGGTGGTCAACCAAGCAGCGCCCGGCCCACCGCGAGCGCGGCATCGGCCTCTCCCTGGTGCGCAGGCTCGCCGAACGGCAGGGCGGCAGCGCGACGGTGGGCGAGGCGGCCGGTGGGGGCGCCGAGTTCGCCGTCGTCCTGCCCGAGGCGCTGGCCGAGCCGGATCTGGAGCCCGCCCTCACCGTGCCGTCCGATCCGCACACCGTCGCCGAGGAGGAGTCGCGATGATCGAGGTCCTGGTCGTGGACGACGACACGCGCGTCGCGCGGGTCAACGCCGCCTACGTCGAGAAGGTGCCGGGCTTCCGTGTCGCGGGCGAGGCGCACAGCGCGGCCGAGGCGCTGCGCCAGGTGGAGGAGCTGCCTCGGGTGGACCTGGTCCTCATGGATCACTATCTGCCCGATGAGACCGGCCTGGCGGTCGTCCAGGAGATGCGCCGGCGCGGCCTCCAGGCCGACGTGATCATGGTGACGGCGGCGCGGGACATCACGACCGTGCAGGCGGCGATGCGGCACGGGGCGCTCCAGTACCTGGTCAAGCCGTTCGCCTTCGCCGGGCTGCGCGCCAAGCTGGAGGCCTATGCGGAGCTGCGCCGCACCCTCGACGTCGGCGGCGAGGCGGAACAGGCCGAGGTGGACCGCATCTTCGGCGCCCTGTCGGCCCCTTCGGAATCCGATCTGCCGAAGGGCCACTCCCCCACCACCGCGGAACTCGTCCGCCGCTCCCTGATGAACGCCGAAGGCCCCCTGTCGGCCCAGGAGATCGCCGAGCGGACCGGCGTGAGCCGCCAGACCGCCCAGCGCTATCTCAAGCTCCTGGAACGCACGGGACGCGCCCGTCTCACCCTCAAGTACGGGGACGCGGGCCGCCCGGAACACCGTTATGTGTGGGCGACCCGCGCCTGAGGCACGGCCCGTGGGGGCGGGGGAAGGAACCGTGCCCTCCCTTTCATACGGACGCCGAGCGCCGAAGCGTCAGCCGACCAGGACGGGATGAGTCGTACGGCGGCCATGGCGCCGCCCTAGACCGCCCCCGCCCCCGTGAGCGACCGCACCTCGGTCTCCGCGTGCTTGGCCTCGTCGGGGGCCTCGGCCGAGGTCACTGTGCCGAGCCAGCCCGCGATGAAGCCCAGCGGGATCGAGACGAGGCCGGGGTTCTGCAGGGGGAAGTACTGGAAGTCGACGTCGGGGAACAGTGATTCGGGGCTGCCCGACACCACCGGCGACAGCAGCACGAGCACCAGGGCCGGAATCAGACCGCCGTACACGGCCCATACGGCCCCGCGCGTGGTGAAGTCCCGCCAGAACAGCGAGTAGAGCAGCACCGGCAGATTGGCGGACGCGGCGACGGCGAAGGCCAGACCCACGAGGAACGCGACGTTCAGGTCGCGGGCCAGCAGTCCGAGCCCGATCGCGACGACGCCGATGCCGACCGCGGCGACGCGTGCCACGGCCACCTCGCTGCGGGGCTTGGCGTGCCGGCGCCGTAGTGAGGCGTACAGGTCGTGGGCCACGGAGGCCGAGGAGGCGAGCGTGATTCCGGCGACCACGGCGAGGATCGTGGCGAAGGCGATGGCGGCCACCACGGCGAAGAGAACCGTTCCTCCGGTGGAGTTCTCGCCGCCGCCCAGATCGAGCGCGAGCAGCGGAACCGCCGTGTTCCCGGCCGCGTTCGACCCCCGTACGGCCTCGGGTCCGACGATTGCCGCCGCGCCGAAGCCCAGGACGATGGTCATCAGATAGAAGCCGCCGATGAGCCCGATCGCCCAGACCACGGAGCGCCGTGCCGCTCGGGCGGTGGGCACGGTGTAGAAGCGGGACAGGATGTGCGGCAGCCCCGCGGTGCCCAGCACCAGGGCGAGGCCCAGGCTGATGAAGTCGAGGCGGGCCGTCCAGTCACCGCCGTACTTCAGGCCGGGCGCCAGGAACGCGTCTCCGTGACCACTGCGCTCGGCCGCCGTGAGCAGCAGCTGGTCGAAGTCGCCGTGAAAGCGCAGCAGGACGAGCACGGTCAACGCGATGGTGCCGCCGAGCAGCAGGACCGACTTGACGATCTGGATCCAGGTGGTGGCCCGCATCCCTCCCAACGAGACATAGATCACCATGAGCGCACCGACGCCGATGACGGTCCAGGCCTGCGCCCCCTCGCCCTTGCCCCCGAGCAGCAGCGCGACCAGGGTGCCCGCGCCCACCATCTGCGCCACCAGATAGAGAACGGACACGGTGACCGAGGAAGTTCCCGCCGCGATCCGCACGGGGCGCTCGCGCATCCGTGCGGCTACCACGTCGGCGAGCGTGAACCGCCCGCAGTTGCGCACCAGTTCGGCGACCAGGAACAAGACCACCAGCCAGGCCACGAGGAAGCCCACCGAGTAGAGCAGCCCGTCATAGCCGAAGAGGGCGATGAGCCCGGAGATACCGAGGAAGGACGCGGCCGACATGTAGTCACCGGCGATGGCAAAACCATTCTCCATGGGGGTGAAGAGCCGGCCGCCCGCGTAGAACTCCTCCGCGGAACCACGCCGGTTACGGCCCACCCAGGCCGTGATCGCCAACGTGATCGCGACGAACACGCTGAACAGCAGCAGCGACAGAGTCTGATGGTCGACCGTCACGCGGCACCACCCTTCGCGACACGCGTCAACTCCTGGGTGTCCCAGCGCAGTTCGAGCGCCGCCCGGTCCCGGCGCAGCCGCGCGTGACGGGCGTAGGCCCAGGTGAGCAGAAAGGTGGTGAGGAACTGCCCGAGTCCCGCGAGCAGGGCGACGTTCACGGCGCCCACGACGGGCCTGGCCATCAGCCCCGGCGCGGTCGTCGCGGCGACGACGTACGCCACATACCAGGAGAAGAACACGACGACCGCCGGCACCACGAACCGCCGGTAGCGGCCGCGCACTTCGCGGAAAGCGGCGCTGCGCTGCACCTCCAGGTACACATCACCGGCGGGAGGCGGGGCGGTCTCGGGGGCGTCCGTACCGTCCGATTCCCCCCACCCGGAGGCGAGGGCGTCGTACCAGGGATCGTCGTACCGCGCACCAGTGGTTTCGCGGGGACGACCATCGCTTGAGTGCATGCCCAAGCATGGACAGAACGGAAAGATCGCCGACTCGGCTTCTCAGCGCGTTTCACCCCATCAGGTGATGCAAACCGGAAGGACCAGGCAAGTCGGTAAATGTTCCCGCAGCCGCCGTCGGCGATGAGCCCCACAGGGGCCACCCGCACCCGACGACGAAAGTCGCACGGCCGGTGCGGGTGGGAACCCAAAGAGGGCCGAAGGCGAGGCCGAGGCCGAGAACCCGGCCCCAGCCCAGCGCAGCGACTACGCGTCGATACGCGACCGATCCAGCGTCGCCGCCGAGCTCGAGATGAACTCCTTGCGCGGCGCCACATCGTTGCCCATCAGCAGATCGAAGACCCTCTCGGCCGCCTCGAGGTCGGTGAGGCTGATCCGCCGCAGCGTGCGATGGCGCGGGTCCATGGTCGTCTCGGCCAGCTGATCGGCGTCCATCTCGCCGAGACCCTTGTACCGCTGGATGGTGTCCTTGTACCGCACGCCCTTGCTCTGGAACTCCATGAGCTTGTCGCGAAGCTCCCGGTCCGAGTACGTGTAGACGTACTTGTCCTGCCCCTTCTTGGGCTGGATGAGCTCGATCCGGTGCAGCGGGGGCACGGCGGCGAACACCCGGCCGGCCTCGATCATCGGCCGCATGTAGCGCTGGAACAGCGTCAGCAGCAGTGTGCGGATGTGGGAGCCGTCGACGTCGGCGTCGGTCATCATGATGATCTTGCCGTAGCGGGCGGCGTCGATGTCGAAGGTCCGGCCCGACCCCGCCCCTATGACCTGGATGATCGCGCCGCACTCGGCGTTCTTGAGCATGTCGGTCACGGACGACTTCTGGACGTTGAGGATCTTGCCGCGGATCGGCAGCAGCGCCTGGAACTCGGAGTTCCGGGCGAGCTTGGCGGTGCCGAGCGCGGAGTCTCCCTCGACGATGAACAGCTCGCTGCGGTCGACGTCGTCGCTGCGGCAGTCGGCGAGCTTGGCGGGCAGCGACGAGGACTCAAGGGCCGTCTTCCGGCGCTGCGCGTCCTTGTGCTGGCGGGCCGCGATACGCGTACGGGCGGCGGCGACGGCCTTCTCCAGGACGACACGCGCCTGTGCGGCGGAGTCCCGCTTGGTGGAGGTCAGGAACGCCTTGAGCTCCCTGGCGATCACCGTGTTCACGATGCGCCGGGCCGCCGAGGTACCGAGGACCTCCTTGGTCTGGCCCTCGAACTGCGGCTCGGCGAGCCGGACGGTGACGACCGCGGTGAGCCCTTCCAGGGCGTCGTCCTTGACGATGTCGTCCTCGGCCACGCGCAGCATCTTCTTGGTGCGCAGCACCTCGTTCATGGTGCCGGTCACGGCCGTCTCGAAGCCCGCGACATGGGTGCCGCCCTTGGGGGTGGCGATGATGTTCACGAACGACTTCAGGATCGTGTCGTATCCCGTGCCCCACCGCATGGCGACGTCGACGTCGAGCTCTCGGGTGACCTGGGTGGGGGTCATCTGACCGTGCTCGTCCAGAACCGGGACGGTCTCCTTGAAGGTGCCCTGGCCGCCGAAGCGGAGGACGTCGCAGACCGGCTTGTCGGTGGCCAGGTACTCGCAGAACTCGCTGATGCCGCCGTCGAAGCGGAAGGACTCCTCGCCCTTGCTGCCGCCCTCGCCGAGGCCGAACTCGTCGCGGACGACGATGGTCAGGCCGGGCACCAGGAACGCGGTCTGGCGGGCGCGCTGGTGCAGGTTCTCCAGGGAGAGCTTGGCGTCCTTCAGGAAGATCTGCCGGTCGGCCCAGTAACGCACGCGTGTGCCGTTGCGGGTCTTGGGGATCTTCTTGGTCTTGCGCAGGCCGCTCTTGGCCTCGAACTTGGCCGTCGGGCCGTCGGCGGCGAAGGCGCCCGGGACACCGCGCCGGAAGCTGATGGCGTGGGTGTGGCCGCTGCGGTCCACCTCGACATCGAGCCGCGCGGACAGGGCGTTCACCACGGAGGCACCCACGCCGTGCAGACCGCCGGAGGCGGCGTACGAGCCGCCGCCGAACTTGCCGCCGGCGTGCAGCTTGGTCATGACGACCTCGACGCCGGACATGCCGGTCTTGGGCTCGACGTCGACCGGGATGCCGCGGCCGTTGTCCCGGACCTCCACGGAGCCGTCGTCGTGGAGGATCACCTCGATGTGGTCGCAGTAGCCACCGAGGGCCTCGTCGACGGAGTTGTCGATGATCTCCCACAGGCAGTGCATCAGACCACGGCTGTCGGTCGAGCCGATGTACATGCCCGGGCGCTTGCGCACGGCCTCGAGCCCCTCGAGGACGAGCAGGTGCCGCGCGGTGTAGTTGGAACCGTCCCGGTCTGCTCCTGCCAGCAGCGCTGTGGACGGCACGGACGTCTCGGCGGTCACGCGGTTCGCTCCTCGCTGAATTTCAGGTGACGCCCTGATGGGTAAGGGCGCGGCTTCGGTTGCCGTCAAGAGGGTACCGAGGCCTGGTAGAGCCGATGTAACGCCACCCTCGTACGAAACACAGACTAGTCCAGGGTCGCATGCTTGTTCGATCCCTCGATGGGGTGAAGTACATATCACGTTCCCTTCCAGGCATGAACCATTTAGGCTCCGGGCACGTCCTCATGAACAAACCGGCAAGCCAGCCGGGAGGACAAACCTTGACCGACAGCGCGAAACCGTAAGCACGCCTGACACGCACTACGGCACATTCGCCGCCAAGCCGGCAGCAGCCAGCCGCCCCGGAAAAATTTCTCTCTGGGAGAAGCCGCGAGCGGGAACGTTTTGGGGCTGGTTGGATGTTGACCCTGGTACGACAGCTCGTCGAGCTAGAGAAGAGGCGACGTGACTACTGTTCTGACCCCCGCGAGCCCGCTGACGGCCGCTGACCGCTGCGACCGCTGCGGCGCACAGGCGTACGTACGCGTCGTCCTGCTCAGCGGCGGAGAGCTGCTCTTCTGCGCCCACCACGGTCGCAAGTTCGAGCCGGAACTCAAGAAGATCGCCGCTGAGATACAGGACGAGACGGAGCGGCTGACGACCGTTCCCAGCACCGCTTCCGAAGAAGAGCGCTGACACCTCGCATCCCCGACGAGCCAGCTCCGGCACAGGCCGGCTGATGGGCGGTCGCCCCTGACAGCAGGGGCGACCGCCCTCGCTCATACCCCGAGAGCCCCCGGCCCCGGTCAGCCGCCCGTGTGGCCCTCCTGCGCGGCGGCCCGCCACCCCATGGTCCGTACGACCTCGGACACCCGTGTGTACACGCCAGGGCTGCCCGCGCGACCACACCCGTTGCCCCAGGACACGAGCCCGATCAGCTTCCCCTGAGCGACCAGCGGCCCTCCGCTGTCCCCCTGACAGGCATCCCGGCCGCCCGTCGGCTCCCCCGCGCAGAGCATGCTGTCCGCCAGATACCTGCCGTCGCCGTCACCCGGATACGCCTGCCGGCACAGGGCGTCCGGCAGTACGTGCACGCGTGCGGCCCGCAGACCGCGCGGATAGTCGCCCGCGCCCGTGACGTCCCCCCACCCGTAGACCAGCGCCTGGGTCCCCGGCACATAGGCCGGATCGCCCGGGCCCGCCATCGCGATGACGGCGCTCGCGGGAAGGCGCTGGGCGAGCGTGACCACGGCGAAGTCGCCGGCGTTGCTGTCATTGTCGTAGCCCGGGTTCACCCGGGTGGCACGGACGGGGACCTCCTGTCCTCGGCCGGACAGCAGATCCGTACGGCCCGAGATGACCGTGAAGTCGCGCACCTGTTCCGGCGACGACCCCAGGACTTCCTGGCTCAGGCAGTGGGCCGCGGTGAGCACCGTGGACCGGCCCACCGCCACCCCGACGCAGAACTGACCCGCCCGCGTACCTCCGAACCGGTCACGGCTGGCCAGCGCCACGGTCCAGGGGCTGTCGGACACATCCACCGGGAACCCGCCGACGACGACGCTGTCGGCGGCCACAGGGGCGGCGGACACCAACGGTACGGCCGTCGCCACGGCCGCCATTACCAAGGGCCGGGCCAGCGCCCGGACAAAGGGTCGACGCATGACGCTCCTCACTCTCGGGTGGTCATGGGAAACCCAGAGTGAGTCAGCTCGCCGCGCCCCGCACCCGCACGAAGGCCCGGTCCCCACTCGGGGACCGGGCCTTGTGCGTCGTACGAATGCGACGTGGTCGAGCTTGGAGCTACTGCGACCTAGTCCAGGTAGTCGCGCAGCACCTGAGACCGCGACGGGTGGCGCAGCTTCGACATGGTCTTGGACTCGATCTGACGGATGCGCTCGCGCGTGACGCCGTAGACCTTGCCGATCTCGTCGAGGGTCTTCGGCTGACCGTCGGTGAGACCGAAGCGCATGGAGACGACGCCCGCCTCGCGCTCGGAGAGCGTGTCGAGGACGGAGTGCAGCTGCTCCTGGAGGAGCGTGAAGCTGACCGCGTCGGCCGGGACCACGGCCTCGGAGTCCTCGATGAGGTCACCGAACTCGCTGTCGCCGTCCTCGCCCAGCGGGGTGTGCAGGGAGATGGGCTCACGGCCGTACTTCTGGACCTCGATGACCTTCTCCGGGGTCATGTCGAGTTCCTTGGCCAGCTCCTCCGGGGTGGGCTCGCGGCCCAGGTCCTGGAGCATCTGGCGCTGCACGCGCGCGAGCTTGTTGATGACCTCGACCATGTGCACCGGGATACGGATGGTGCGGGCCTGATCGGCCATGGCGCGGGTGATCGCCTGACGGATCCACCAGGTGGCGTACGTGGAGAACTTGTAGCCCTTGGTGTAGTCGAACTTCTCGACCGCGCGGATCAGACCGAGGTTGCCCTCCTGGATGAGGTCCAGGAAGAGCATGCCGCGGCCGGTGTAGCGCTTGGCCAGGGAGACCACGAGGCGGAGGTTGGCCTCCAGCAGGTGGTTCTTGGCGCGGCGGCCGTCCTCGGCGATGATCTCCAGCTCGCGCTTGAGCTTGGGGGCGAGCTTGTCGGCGTTGGCCAGCTTGTCCTCGGCGAAGAGGCCCGCCTCGATGCGCTTGGCGAGCTCGACCTCCTGCTCGGCGTTGAGCAGCGGGACCTTGCCGATCTGCTTGAGGTAGTCCTTGACCGGGTCGGCGGTGGCACCGGCGGCCGCGACCTGCTGCGCGGGCGCGTCGTCCTCGTCCTCGTCGGAGAGCACGAAGCCGGCGCTTTCGGTGCCCTCGGGCTCGTCGCCGGTCTTGCCGGGGGTCTCCTCGAGAGCCTCGTCCTCGGGAACCTCGGCGTCGTCCTTCTTGGCGGTGGTCTTCTTGGCAGCCGTCTTCTTCGCGGCAGCCGTCGTCTTCTTTGCGACCGTCTTCTTGGCGGTCGTCTTCTTGGCAGCGGTCTTCTTCGAGGGGGCATCGTCCTCGACGGCGGATTCGGCCGCGGGCGCCTCGGGCGTGGCGGTGGCAGTGGCCTTCTTGGCGGTCACCGTCTTCGCCGCGACCGTCTTGGTGGCGGTGCGCTTGGCCGGACTCTTCGCTGCGACGCTCTTTCGGGTGCGCTTGGGCTCCGCGGCACTGACCATCAGCGTCACACCCTCTTCCTCGAGGATCTGGTTGAGGCTGCGCAGTACGTTCTTCCACTGAGTGGCCGGAATCTGGTCGGCTTCGAAGGCCCGACGCACATCGTCGCCGGCGATCTGCCCCTCAGCCTTTCCCCGCTCGATAAGAGCCATGACAGAGACGGACTCGGCGATCTCCGGCGGGAGCGTACGGGATGTGCTGGCCGACACGAACAACCTCTCGGAACGTTGGAAAACGGCTTCCGGCCCCGTCCACAGCGGACAGGAGCCGACCACCGGCCGTGGGGATTGGGCCGACGGTGCGGGCGGGGGCCGGGAAGATGCACAGCGCCGTGAGCGGCGTCCGTATTCCCTCCTCGGCTGTCACCTCTTAGGTCATCGCGCTGTTTCCCCGAGTGTTACGCCCAATCTGCGTGGCCCGAGTCACATCCCGTAACCGGCCAAAAGCATGCAGACATGGACAGAACTGGTCATCGGCGGCCTGGGTCACGCATCGTACGGCGATTGCACCGCCTCGTCACACCGTCGGACCCGGGAGAGGCAGGCCCGACCTCCCATGGTCGGCAGGAGGGGGTGTGCCAAGCTCGCGTCACCCCGGAGAGGGGGGCAGTCCCGGAAGCCTCCCCCCTTTTGGT
>NZ_JBHTRZ010000003.1:1053517-1148604 GCF_042795335.1 Streptomyces sp. NPDC056479
CTGGTGTCGGGGGTCAGTCGTCAGGGGGTGATCCCCCCTCTTCCCCACTCTTGGGCACGCGGGAGTTCGTGGAGGCTCCTCTTTGTCCCGACGGGAGGGGGTGCGCAGGCCTGGAGCGCCACAGGAGGGGGAGGCGTTCCGGGCCGCGCCACCCTGGTGCGCGGTCAGTGCTCGCGGGGCGCGGGCACCACTCGCTCGACCTCGGGATGGACGGTGAGCAGCTGGCGCATGGCCGACTCGGCCGCCGCGCCGTCGCCGGCGGCGAGGGCGTCGACGATCCTGCTGTGGTGCGCCAGCGACGTCTCGTTCGGCCGGTCACAGCCGGTCACCGGACCGCCGGAGACCTGGAGAGCGGCCGTCACGATCCCCGAAAGGTGCTCCAGCATGCGGTTGCCGGCGACCTGGATGAGCAGCGAGTGGAACTCGGCGTCGGCACGGGAGAAGGTGAGGACGTCGCCCTGGCCCATCGCGTGGTTCATGATCTCGACCATGTCGCCGAGCCGCTGCTGGACCTCGTCGCGCCCGTGCCCGGCGGCAAGGCGGGCGGCGAGCGGCTCGATCGTCCAGCGGAGCTCGCTCAGCTCGCGGCGCTGGTCGTCGCGCTGCGGCCCGTAGGCCCGCCACTCGATGATGTCCGGATCGAGGAGGTTCCAGTCACTGACGGGGCGCACGCGCGTGCCGACGTTCGGGCGGGCGCTGACCAGGCCCTTGGCCTCCAGGACGCGCAGCGACTCACGGACGACCGTGCGGGAGACCTCGAAACGCTGGCCGATCTCCTCGGGCACCAGCGGGCGGTCGGCGCCCAGGTCGCCGGAGACGATCATCTGGCCGAGCTGTTGGACGAGTTGGCCGTGCAGCCCGCGTCCGCGGCTGCCCGCGGCTCGCCGGCCGACCCGGCCCAGTTCCGGATCCGCGCCCTCCCAGGCGGGGGATCCGACGCGGTCGGCGATGGGGGCCTCGGCGTAGGGGTAGCGGTCGAGATCGCCCGGGCCGGCGAGTCCGGAGTCGGCGGCGCGGGCGGCGGTCATCATGGTGTGCGCAAGGGTACTCACGGATCCTTTGTCGGCGCCGTCTCCAACTCCCTTGAGGTCTTTGGTGAAAAGCACACGAAAGGGTGATCGCTCACCCCGTCGCAATTGACGCCTTATCGGAAAGAAATGGGCTTTCTCGGGGGAGTTGTGAGCACGACAGAACCGAGAACGGCAGGGACGGTCGTCATCGGACCCTGCTCCTCAGGATCGTGAAGAGATAGGCGCAGAGCAGCGCGGTGAGCGACAACGTCAGTGCGCCGCCGACGGGTTGACCGATCACGCGGGCCACGGCCGCCAGATATCGCTCCCCCCCGAACGGCCACTGCGACAGGAGCAGCTCCCGCAGCCGCAGCGGAAATCCGGCCGCCGTCCGCACGGACGGCCCTTCCAGGACCTTCTGGACGAGGGGTACGACGACGATGGGCACCGTGACCACCGCGGCGAGCCCGGCCGTGGTGGACCGGAACAGCCCGGCGGCGAGCACTCCGGCCCACGCGCAGCCGACCACGAGCCCGATCCAACTCGCGCTCAGCGAAAGCCAGTCGGTGGGAACTTCCGCGAGCTCCCGTCCGTAGACGAGGTAGAGCACCTCGATGTCGCAGCCCAGGGTGAGCACGGCCAGCGCCAGGGCGGTGGCGGAGGCGACCAGGAGTTTCGCGGCCAGCAGCCCCAGCCGACGGGGGACGGTGCCGCGATCCGCCGCCAGGGCGGGGTGGCGGAATTCGTCGCCGAACGCGATCGCGCCGAGCAGCCCGGCCCCGAGCGCCGCGGGCGGCAGCGGAAGCTCCCGCGGCCACGCGACCAGCAGGCGCGCGTGTGGCGTGTGTCCGATGCGGGCCAGCATGACGGCCATGAGGGCGGACACCACGAGCACGACGGCCGCGGTGACGAACCCCGTGCCGACACCGACCGCGCGCCGCAGCTCGTACCGGAGGGGGCGGAGGGGGCTGGGGGCGGGGCGGACGGAGATGGGGGGCGGGAGATCGGGGAGGGCGTCGAGGCGAGAGGCGGACGAACGGGCACCGGCGGTCTTCGACGAAGACCCATCCACGCCGCCCTGTGAGCCCTCCGGGGACTCGTCGTGCGCAGTGTCCCCGGCCTGCCCTCCGAGGGCGGCCTGCGACGCCTCGGACGCCGCCACGAGCTCGCCTGCCCCGACCTGCTCCTCGCCCTCCATCGGTGCGGTATCGGCCCGACGCCTGCGATCGCCGGCTGCTCCCCCGTTGCGGTACGCCACCTCCGGCGCATCGTCGGCCAGGAGTTCGGGCGAGCCGGTGTCGGGCCCCATGTCTCCGATCTCATCCGCGAGTTGGTGCACGAGAATGCCGTGGCGGAACGCGATCTCGCCGACGGCGGCGCAGGTACTGCCGTACACCGAGATCCGGTTGCCGTTCTCGCGGATGACCTCGACGGAGCGGTGCGCGGCACGCGCGTCCTTGGTGAGCAGGGCGGCGAGGCGCGAGGCGTGCGGGGTGCGGACGGCGACGCGTGGGCGCAGCCGGGTGCGTGCGAAGTCGGCGGCGTCCTGGTCGGCGACGAGCGTGCCCCGCTCCAGCGTGACGACCCGGTCGGCGGTGCGCGCGGCTTCCTTGGGGTCGGCCGTGGTCAGCAGGACCGTGCCGCCCTGGGCCGCGTGCGCGCGCAGCGCGCCGTGCAGCCAGCGGCGCTCTCGGGTCGTGAGCCCGTCCGCGGGACCGTCGAGCACCAGGGTGTGCGGATCGGCCAGCAGCGCGCAGGCCAGACCGAAGCGGCGGTCCATGCCTCGCGAGAGGCTGCCCAGGCGCTCGTCACGCAGACTGACGAGGCCGACCACCTCCAGGACCTCGTCGGCGCGCCGGGCCGGAACTCCCGCGGCGGCACACAGCATCCGCAGATGACCGCGCACCGTGCGTGCCGGATGCCCGGGTACATCGCCCAGCAGCACGCCGACCTCGCGTGACGGATGAGCGATGCGGCGCAGGGGACGGCCTCTGAAGAAGGTGATCCCACGGCCCTGTTGGAGTTCGAGCATGAGTCTGAGCGCCGTCGTCTTGCCCGCGCCCGACGCTCCGAGCAGCGCGGTGACATGGCCCGCGCGCGCCTCGAAGGAAACGTCGTCGACGGCGGGGGGAAGCTCCTTGCGAGGGTTGCTGGTCAGTCCGATCGCCTCGATCACCCGCAGCAAGATAGCGCGCTATGTCCGTTTTTTCGGGGAGGGCAAGGCGTGCTGCGCTGGGGACATTCGGGCCGGTCGGGTACCAGTTCGTAGCGGGGCAGGAACTTGGGCGCGTCGGAGGGCATCCGGAGTGGCGGCGCGCCCCTGGCTCTTCCGCCCTCGTGCGCCCCTGGTTCCCGTGACTGTGGTGTGCCCCTGGCTTCCTCGTCAGACCTCGGGTCGCAGCATCGGGGGGTTGAGCAGCGTGGCTCCACCGGCCCGGAAGAGTTGGGCGGGGCGACCGCCCTGACGGGTGGTGGTTCCGCCGGTGGGAACCAGGAAACCGGGCGTGCCCGTCACCTTGCGGTGGAAGTTGCGGGGGTCCAGCGCCACACCCCACACCGCCTCGTACACCCGGCGCAGCTCCCCGACGGTGAACTCGGTGGGGCAGAACGCCGTGGCCAGCGACGAGTACTCGATCTTCGAACGGGCCCGCTCCACACCGTCGGCCAGGATCTGCGCATGGTCGAACGCGAGCGGCGCGACCGGTTCGCCGTCGCGGCCGTAACCGCCCTGCTGCAACAGCTCGTCGACCGGCGCCCAGCGGGCGTTGCTGGCGTCGCCGCCCGCGCGCGGCGCCGGCAGGTCCGGGGCAAGCGCCAGGTGTGCAACGCTGACCACCCGCATCCGCGGATCCCGCTTGGGGTCGCCGTACGTCGCGAGCTGCTCCAGATGCGCCCCGTTGTCCTGTGCCGGTACGGCAGGGTCGTGGGCGCGCAGTCCGGTCTCCTCCGCCAGTTCGCGCGCGGCGGCCTGCGACAGGTCCTCGTCCGCCCGCACGAACCCCCCAGGCAGCGCCCAGCGCCCCTGGAACGGCGGTTCACCCCTGCGCACCGCCAACGCGCACAAGGCATGGCGACGCACGGTCAGCACGACCAGGTCCACGGTGACGGCAAAGGGCGGAAACGCTGACGGGTCGTAGGGCATGCGGCGATCATAGTCGTCTGCCTGACGATAAACACTCCGTTCGTCGAGCCGGTCGATGGTTGATCCAATCCGGTCGGGTATGGGTCCTGGGGTCTTGTGGCGTGTGGTGTCGGCTCTTGCGGCGTACGAGGTTGTAAGTGGGGTTGTACGAGGTCAGACCCGCTGTGGTGGGGACGCATGCTCGCCGGGCGCAGCGGTCAGGGGCGCGTTCGTGTGGGGTCACGCCCGGCGTCGCATGGGGTCACGCCCGCTGTTGTGGTGAGCATGCTCGTCGTGGTTGTGGGCACGGTCGGCGCCGCCGGGGGACACGCCGCTGTTGTGGTGGGCATGCTCGCCGTCGTTGCCGTCACTGTCGGCGTCGTGGGGGGTTATGCCCGCTGCGAGGTCGCGCCCGCTGCCGCATGGATCACGTTCGCAGTTGCAGCCCGTCGGCGGCCTCCTCGACCATGGCGAGACCGAGCCGACTGACCCGTACGGAGAATGGTGCGCCGGCGACCCGAAGCCCCGTCAGGGCGATCTCACCGAGCGGCGCACTGCGCATGGGCCGCAGCGTGACCGTCCTTGCCGGGGCGTCCGGGCGTAGGCCGGCGAGGGTCGTCAGCAGCTGCACCCCGGCTGCCGCCGCCGTGGCCGCGGGACGGCAGGCCGCCGGATGCGGTAGGGGAACGCTCCCTTCGGTGCGCCGCTCCCCCGCGTACATGTCGGGCAGCCGGTGCCCGAACTCCTCAGCAGCCGCCAGTAGCCCCCGCAGCAGTGCGCTCGCCTCCTTCTCGTAGTCGGCCGCGGCGAGGCCGGCGACGGCAACCGCCGTCTCGTGGACCCTCACAGCGCCACTTCGGTGACCGAACGGGTTGTGTCCCGTCTCCTTCACGCTCAGTCCACGCAGGCCCCAGCCCGAGTCCATGGCCGGACCGCCGAGCAGCCGGGCGAGCTGCTCGGTCTGCACCTTGTCGAGCAGGCCGGGGGCCCTTTCTCCTTCGCCCAGCAGGCCGGTGTCGAGCAGATGGGCGGCAGCAGCGCCCAGGAACGGCACGGGGCGTCCGTCCGGGACACGGGCAGCCGCGGGTCTGCCGCCGCTCAGGTCGTCGATCCAGAAGTCGGCCCGGAACACCGTCCGCAGTGCCCCCGCCCAGTGCCGCAGCTCACCACCGCCCGGTCTGCCGCAGGCGTCGAGCAGATCGGCGCCGAGCAGTGCCGCACGATGGGCGTGGGCCTGGGTCTCGCAACGGACAGGGCCGCCGGGTTGTGGGTCGGGCAGATAGGTACCGCCTCCCACAGTGGTCCGCAGCCAGGTCAGGCACCGCTCGGCCGCTGGGAGGAGTTCCTCGGTCTCGGTATCGGGCATCCCCCAGCGTCGGGCCTCCGCGAGCAGCGCGGGGAAGAGCAGCGTGGCCTCCGTGCCCGTACAGCCCGGCGGGAGACGCGGGCCCGCGTCCCGTCTCGGCCCAGGGATCATGCCGAACTGAGGTCCCTGGCCCAGGAGTTGCGTGCGAGCGAGAGTTCGCAACGTGCCTACGGCGAGGCGGGTACCTAGGGGCAGGGTCATCCGGGCCGCGGCGAGCGCCTCGGCCGGAGCCAGGCCGCACCGCCAGGGAACCCCGGCCGCCAGGTAGGTGTCGGTGGGGTGGGCGGGGTCTCGCAACAGGAGGGCCTGGAGATCGTCGATGCTCGTGCGCAGCAACGCCGCCACCCTGGGATCGTCCCCGGCCGCCTGTGTGGGCGCGAGTGGGCTGGTCGCGGCCCGGCCCACGGCGCGGACAGGTCCGGCTCCGTCCGGTCGCACTCGCAGCTCGATGCTCGCGCTGCCTCCCGGGGGCAGTTCGAACTCCCAGCGCAGCAGACCTGCGGACGCCAGCGCGTCGGAGGGCGGCGGGTCGGCCGTGACCACCGAGTTCCCCTTGGCGGACGACCAGCGCAGGCCGGAGTCGTGGACGCTGGCCGGGAGTTCGGGTCCCGAGTCGCCGCACGCGATGGCACCGAGGTCGGCGAGATCCGTGGCCAGAGCGATCTCGATCGGCAGCCGTAGGGCGCGGACGGCCGCACTGCGCAGCGTGATCCGCTCCGTGCCGTCGGCATGACGGGTGCGCTCGACGACGACGTCCGGATCCGGGCCGGCCTGCGGAGAGCTGCGTAGAGTGCCGACGAAGCGGACGCGGTCAGCGGCGGTCATCCGAGCCTGGACGGCGAGCGGCTCACGTCCAGCGACGCGGATCTGACAGCGCGAGAGTACGCGTCGGCCCGCGCGGTAGAACCCGTCGAGTCCCCGGCCGGTCAACTGGCCTTGGTCCGTGGAGATTGCGAGGCCTGGCAGGGCCACGCAGATCAAGGCGTCGTGGGTGGAGGGCAGGGCGGCGGAACGGCCTGCGGTTGGTGGCTGGACGGGCAGCGGCTGGGCTTGGGGCAAGGAGGCAGGCGGGCGTTGGGGCGCGGATGAGGGCAGGCGTTGGGGCGGAGACGAGGGCGGGAAGCTCGGGCTCGGCCTTGTGGGCTGGTGGAGGAGCTTGGCCTCCCGTACCTGAGCCTCCGGGCCACCGCCCTGGCCTGCCGTGGGCCACCGGGCAGGACGCGGTAACCGGTCAGTGCTTCGGGCAGCGTCGTTCGGAATTGCGGCAACGTGCCGACCCGCGCGCCCCTCGGCCGGGCGCGGCCCCACGTCCTGCCTCTGGGAGGGCACCGGCCCACCGGTTGTCGAACGATCATCGGCGGCCGGGGAGATCGGAGTCGGCTGTGACATAGGGCGGCTTCCTCTGCGCTCATCGCACCACGGGCGAGTGCGGCGCCGGCTGGGGGATCCGGAGTGACAGGGGCGGTGCGACGGCGCTGCCGGTCCAGGCGTACCGCCACTCAGGTGAACGGGGGGAGATCCCTCCAGGTCACGCCCGTCTGGCGGTAGCCCGGCCGACGCCCCACCTCGTTCATCGGAATCGTCGGGTGGGACGAGGTGCTGCGGGGTGCTGAGGCGCAGGTCGGCGGTCCATTCACGCTGTTGGCTGGGGCCACCAGGCTCGCGAAGCCGATCGTCGCGGCGTGGATCACGGACTCCACGACCGCAGGCGTGGCAAGCGCACCTCGCCCGGCGGCTGCCGTCACCTCCCCGGCCTCGAGCAAGCCGGTGGGCAGGACCGTCGCCAGCAAGGCGACACCCTTCAAGGCGGCCCTGCTCAACGCGCTGCCCGCGACGCCTCACTCGTCCCCGTCCCCACACGCGGTTCCGGCACGCCCGCTATCGGGAAGAGACTCCCCCCGACGCGCGGCTCCCCTCTTCGAGGTGCGCGGCGCCGTGCTCTTCGCACCACGCGAAGCCGCGCTCCTCAACACGCGCGGTGCGGTGCCGCCCGGCCGCTCGGACCCTGGACGTGCAACCGAAGGCGTACGAGGACGGATCGACCCCCGCCCTCGCCCGGCGGCCCTTGTGGACCGAGAAGGGCTGCCGACCGAACCCACTGGGGGCCGAGAACCGCGAGGATCATCCGCACCTGGCGTCGGCGCGATGGTGGCGGGTTCCACCACATCACGCCGCTCCAGCTCCCTGACCTCCTCCGGCTCCGGCTCCCCGACCTCCCCCGGCTCCGGCTCCCCGACCTCCCCCGGCTCCGGCTTGTCCCGACGCCCCGCATCCGTCCGCTCCCGCCCAGTTCGTTCGGTGCGCAGGCAGCGCCGGATCGACTCTGGGTCCAGGCCCTCATTGCAGGCCTGATGCAGCAGACGGGCGAAGAGGTAGTCGGAGTCGGCGCTGAGGGCCATGGCGAGGGCCTCGCGGGCCTCCAGCTCATCGCCGCTCGACCAGGCCACCCAGCCGGCCAGAGTGAGCGGCGCCGCAGCATGCTCGCGGTACGGTCCGACGCAGCGGCGGGCCAGTGCTCGCCAGAGCCGTAGGGCGGGGCCGGCCTCGTCGCCCTCCATCCACTCGGCCACTCGGTCGCGCATCGCACGGTCCTGCAGGCCCAGAATGAGCCTCGCCGCTTCGTTGTGGTCGAGCAGTTGGTCGTCACGCAGATCCGCGGTCAGGGTGCCTGACATGGGCGGGGCCTCGGCGAACCGGCTCTTGAGCCGCTCGGCGAGCTCCAGAGTCTCCTCCGCCACGCCCGGGCGGGTCGCATCGTCGATGATCCTGGCGACCAGCTCGGCCCCGGCGGTGTCCAGCGCGGTCTCCTGTTCCAGGGCGGCGCTGGTCTCCCAGGGCAGCAGCCTGGCCCGCAACTCGCGCAGGGTGCCGCGCACCTGAACTCCGGCATAGGCGGCCGCGGCCGCCAGCACCGACGTACCGGGCAGGCCCATCGGTCGGCCCTCGGACGGACAGCACTCCGTCCTGTCGCAGCAGTAGGACCAGAATCGGCCGTCCGAGATGCACAAGGCCTCGATCACCGGCACGTCCAGGCTCCCGCACGCGACGCGCATCTTCTGGGCCAGCGGTCGCAGTCGTTCCATGACCTGCCGGCCTGTCTCGCCCTTCGCCGGTTCCTGGCAGAGGAACGCGACCATCTGCTCCGGCCGCGCTCCCCTGCGCTCGCTGCCCGTCACCAGTCCGTGGGCCAGTTGTCCGGCCGCGGCGTCCCAGTCGTCGGCGCTCGCGGGAATGCCAAGCCGTGCCCGGCCACCGAAGCGGCCACGGCCGTCCTTGTCGTGCAGCGCGACCAGCACGATGCTCTCCTCGACGCGGTATCCGAGGAGGTACGGCAGGGCGTCGGCCAGTTCGGCCGGGGAGCGCAAGGTGACCTGCTGCTCGGGGAGGTGCGCTTCGTACGGCGTGCAGTCGAGGGGGTCTACTGGGCGCGAGCGTCCTCGGACTTCGTCATGCCCGCCATGCCCATGCCCACGATGCCCGCCGTGCCCACCCTGTCCGCGCCGCACATCGTGCACATCACGGGCCGCGTTCGGGTCAGTGGCTCCGGGGGCGCGGTGCTGCTCCTCGCCCGAGGTGCCGTCGTTGTCAGAAGATCCAGTCGTGCCGCTGTGGTTCGTCATGCGCCGACGATCTCGCGGATTGCCAGACTCCGCTTTGGCCTGTGGATAACTCCGACCAGGGACACGACAACCCCGGTGCGCGGGGGGCAGCAGCCTCTCATCCATCCCACCACCGTTGTCGCCCACCCCTCCACCACGCCCGCCGAGCCGCCGCCCCGCCCCGCTCGCCCCCCGTCTGTCAGTCCCGTCCTGTTGTATGGAACCCATGGAGCACACGAGCAACGCGGATCTCCGGGCGGCGGCCGACGCGGTCCTCGCCCGCCTCGTCGGGGACACCACGGGCACGGCCCGGCTGCGCGAGGACCAGTGGCGGGCGATCGAGGCACTGGTCGCCGACAGACGCCGCGCCCTCGTCGTGCAGCGCACGGGGTGGGGCAAGTCCGCGGTCTACTTCGTGGCCACGTCCCTGCTGCGGTCCCGTGGCAGCGGCCCCACCGTGATCGTCTCCCCGCTGCTCGCGCTCATGCGCAACCAGGTCGATGCCGCCGCCCGGGCCGGCATTCATGCGCGGACCATCAACTCCTCCAACACCGAGGAGTGGGACACGATTCAGAGCGAGATCGCTTCCGGCGAAGTCGACGTGCTCCTCGTCTCACCCGAGCGCCTCAACAACCCCGACTTCCGCGACCAGGTGCTGCCCAAGCTGGCCGCGGCGACCGGCCTTCTCGTGGTGGACGAGGCGCATTGCATCTCGGACTGGGGCCATGACTTCCGGCCGGACTACCGGAGGCTGCGCACGATGCTCTCCGATCTCCCGCCCGGAGTGCCCGTGCTGGCGACCACCGCCACCGCCAACGCGCGCGTGACCGCCGACGTCGCCGAACAGCTCGGCACGGGTGGCAGCTCCGACGCCCTGGTGCTGCGCGGTCCACTGGACCGGGACAGCCTGAGCCTGAGCGTCCTGCGTCTGCCGGACGCAGCGCACCGGATGGCCTGGCTCGCCGACCACCTCGACGACCTGCCGGGCTCGGGGATCATCTACACGCTCACGGTGGCCGCCGCCGAGGAGGTCACTGCCTTCCTGCGACAGCGCGGACACACAGTCGCTTCCTATACCGGCAAGACGGAGAACGCCGACCGTCGGCAGGCCGAGGACGACCTGCTCGGCAACAGGGTCAAGGCCCTGGTGGCCACCTCAGCGCTCGGCATGGGCTTCGACAAGCCCGACCTCGGCTTTGTGGTGCATCTCGGTTCGCCCTCCTCGCCCATCGCCTATTACCAGCAGGTCGGTCGCGCCGGACGCGGCGTCGAGCACGCCGAGGTGCTCCTCCTTCCCGGACAGGAGGACGAGGCGATCTGGCAGTACTTCGCCTCACTCGCCTTCCCCTCGGAGGACCTGGTGCGCCGCACCCTCGACGTCCTCGCACGGTCGGACAGAGCCCTGTCGCTGCCCGCCCTGGAACCCCTGGTCGAGCTGCGCCGGTCTCGGCTGGAGACCATGCTCAAGGTCCTGGACGTGGACGGGGCCGTACGGCGGGTCAAGGGCGGCTGGATCGCCACCGGGCAGCCATGGGCCTACGAGGCCGAGCGGTACGACTGGGTTGCTCGGCAGCGCAGGACCGAGCAGCAGGCGATGCGCGACTACGCCTCGACGACGGCCTGCCGGATGGAGTTCCTCCAGCGTCAGCTCGACGACGAGGAGGCCAAGCCCTGCGGTCGCTGCGACAACTGCGCGGGCGCCCGCTTCACCGCCGACACATCCACGACCGCGCTGGACGCCGCGCGCGACGACCTGGGCCGGGCGGGGGTCGAGGTGGAGCCGCGCCGCATGTGGCCGACCGGTCTTCCGGCGATCGGCGTCGACCTCAAGGGACGCATCGCCGCCGGCGAACAGGCTGCGCCGGGCAGGGCATTGGGACGCCTGTCCGACATCGGCTGGGGCAACCGGCTGCGACCGATGCTCGCGCCCCACGCCCCGGACGGCCCCGTGCCCGACGACGTGGCGAACGCGGTCGTGGGTGTCCTGGTCGACTGGGCCAAGGGCCCCGGCGGCTGGGCCTCCGGGGCGCAGGACGCTCCACCGCGCCCGGTCGGCGTGGTCACGATCGCTTCCCGCACCCGGCCGCAGCTGATCAACTCGCTGAGCGCGCGCATCGCGGAGATCGGCAGACTCCCGTTGCTGGGTTCCCTGGACTACACCGAGGAGGCGGCCCCGGCCTCCCGTAGCAACAGTGCGCAGCGGCTGAAGGTGCTCGACGGCGCGCTGGTCGTACCACCCGCCCTCGCCTCTGCTCTCGCCGAGGCCCAGGGGCCCGTACTGCTGGTCGACGACTTCACCGAGACCGGCTGGACTCTCGCCGTCGCGGCGCGCATGCTCCGCCGGGCCGGGGCACAGGGGGTGATGCCTTTGGTTCTGGCCATGCAGGGCTGATCGCGACCGGCACGGAGTGCGGCACGCGATTCCACCGCAGCCCTGGACGTGCGTCCGCTTCAAGACGTAGGACCTGGTTGTGCAGGGTCGCCCCACGCATCCCAAAGTCATGCACTGGGTAGGGATATAACCCGCGCACCAGCAGATATCGGTCGGTGGCCCCAATTGCTCGTTGCCGCATCCAGGTTCGACAGGAAGAATTGGAGTCCGCTCCCCGCGCGGCTCGTCCGTGATCCGGAAGGGCTCTGCTGCGGTGTGCGCGCCCCCGAATCCGACCTCGCCCGCAGTGTGGGCGCGTAGCCGAAGGGAGGACCGTGACCTTCGGATTCGCTCCGTCCTCCGCGGCGTCCATGTCGACGTCAGCCGACCTGTCCGCCGCATCCGTCAACCCCCTGGCCCGCATGCTCGAACCCGCGGAGTGGGCGGCGGCCGGTATCCCGCTGCTGCGCAATCCTCGCGAGGTCGTCAGCGGTCTCCACTCACGGCACCGTCCCAGGCCGGCGACCGCGATCGTCGCGGTGCTCGACTCGGAGGAACGGCTGTGCGCGAGTGCCTCGTTCACCCGCCGACCGGCTCCGGCCGACGGTTGGATGTTCCGCAACGCGCTGCTCGCCCAGTTGCGCCGAGTCATCCCGCACGACCTGCGGCGCCGCACTCCCGTGCGCACCGCCGTGCTGCTCTACTGCCGTGACGGCGATGCCCGTTGGACGGAGGAGGACGGCGCCTGGATGTGGGGCCTGCGTGACGCCTGCACCCTGCACGGCCTGCGCTGCGGCGCCTACATAACGCTGACCAGCGACGGCTGGCAGGTCCTCGGCGAGGGTCGCGGCGGCCGCCGGCCCAACGTCGACTCGTCACCGGAGCCCTTCGCGACGTCCGAGTCACCCGTGCCCCTGCCACGCACCGGCGGCGCGGCCTCAGAGGTTCTGCGGCGCGCGGCTGCTCGCTGAGAGCACAGCCGTCCGCTGACGGCGCGAACACCCACTGACCGCACAACCGGAGAATCTCGACCGAAGCCACACTCGCGCCGTACGGGCGCAGGCAATACGACGGCGAGGTACGACGGCCCCAACTGGCCGGCGCCGCCACGCTCCCTCCGAACATCCCTCGCGCATGGGAATCGCGGCCCGAACCGACGAGGCCTGCAAACGGCGAACTCTCCGCTCGTGCGCCCACACTCGTCCGCGCATGCCGAACGCCTCACCGTGCAGAGACGCCGCCTCAGCGGCGCCCCGTCCCCCCGCTGTCCCGCGGAATGTCCCCCGGACGAACCGGAACCGGATCAGACGCCCGCGCCCAGCACCGAGTTGATCCGCTGCGGGTCACCGCAGACGATCAACAGGGCACCGGCCCGGCCGAGGGCCAGAGGCAGGGCGTCGGCAGCAACGGTGTCGGGACCGCCGTTGACGGCCACCACGACCACGGGCCGCACGGTGGCGCGGCTCACGACGGAGGCGTCGGCGTAGAACACGTCGTCGCCCGAGTCGTGCTGAGCCCAGTAGGAGGTTTCACCGAAGGACAGCTCGTGAGTGGCCCACGGATGCTGTTCGCCGGTGGTGATCACCAGCACCTCGCCCGGGGCGCGACCCGAGTCCAGAAGCAGGTCGACGGCTTCCTCGGCAGCGTCGAGCGCGCCTTCGGGGGAGGCCGGGATCAGCTGGATCTGCGGGGTCGCCGACGCCGGAGCGGGGGCGGCAGGAGCAGGGGGGCCCGACGGTCCGGGCTTGGCCACGGCCGCATCGCGCGGCGTACGTTGCACCGGCGGCGCGGGCCGCACCGGCCCGGGTCGGCCGGGACGCGACGGAGCCGCAGGACGCGGGCCGGGTACGGGGCGAGGGGTCGGCGCGGTACGGCCAGCGGCCGGAGTGGCGCGGGGACCCTGGGCACTCTCGTGAATCTGAGGCTCCTCGGGAATGAGAGGCATGAGCTGATTTTTATCAAACGCTGGTACGGCTCGCGTCGGCGGGTGGCACACGAGTGCGAACGGAATCGTCAGAAGTCGAAGCCGAGCTGTCCCTCGATCTCCGGAACGCTTACGTCCACCCACGCACGGACCTTCTTGAGGTGCCGCCACTGGGGCAGCGCATCAAGATACGCCCACGACAACCGGTGGTACGGGGTGGGTCCCCGCTCCGCCAGTGCGGCCTTGTGCACAGGCGACGGATACCCGGCGTTGTCCGCAAAACCGAAGTCTGCATGGTCGATACCCAGTTCGGCCATCATTTTGTCGCGCTGAACCTTGGCGATCACCGAGGCCGCCGCGACCGCCACGCATGACTGGTCGCCCTTGATCACCGTGCGGACCCGCCAGGGAGTCCCGAGATAGTCGTGCTTCCCGTCGAGGATCACGGCGTCGGGGCGGACGGGCAGTGCTTCCAACGCACGCCCCGCGGCCAGCCGCAGCGCGGCGGTCATCCCCCGCTCGTCGATCTCCTCCGGTGAGGCGTGCCCGAGGGCGTATGACGTCACCCACGTCCGCAGCACCTCGGCGAGCTCGTTGCGCCGTTTGATGGTGAGCAGCTTGGAGTCCGTGAGGCCCTCGGGAGGCCGGCGCAGTCCGGTCACCGCCGCGCAGACGGTGACGGGGCCGGCCCACGCACCGCGCCCCACCTCGTCGACACCGGCAATGATCTTCGCTCCGGTCGTGGCTCGGAGGGAGCGCTCGACGGTGTGGGTAGGGGGTTCGTACGGCATGGCGCCCTAAGCCTACGCCGCCCGAAAGCCGCTTCGACACCCTGGTTCTTCGAAGCGACTCGCAGGGCGATGAAGCGATGCGTCAGGTGCCTGCCGGCCGGAGCAGGGGAAGCATCAGCTGGTCGATCATCTCCTCGAGATCCCGATCATTCCATTCGCTTGTGCACATCTTTGATCGGTACATCATCATCGCCGGAATGGCGTCGAAAACATAGCCGTTCGCCGCGTCACCCCGCACCTCGCCCCGCCCAATTCCACGGGTGATGACCTCTCGGAGCAACCTGATCGTCGGCTCCACGACCCCCTCGAAGATCACAGCATGGAAGCGCTCAGCCTGGAGACTGTCGCATTCGTGAATCACCGATCGCAGGGCGAATCCAGGACGGGAGAACATCGCCTCACGCGCCTGACGACACAGCTCGAGCAGATCCTCGCGCACACTTCCGAGGTCGGGGGCCGACTCGAAGCGCGGCAATCCCGCCCGCAGCGCATCGGCGACGAGATCCTCCTTGGACGGCCAGCGGCGATAGACAGCGGCCTTACCGGTCTGCGCACCGGCAGCGACGCCTTCCATGGTGAGGCCGTTCCAGCCGACGGTGCTGAGTTGCTCCAGGGCGGCATCGAGGATCGCGCGTTCGAGCACGGCGCCACGCCGACGGAGGGAGGCCGCCTGAGCGGGGGCGGCCGTCCAGCGCGAGGTAACCATCTGAGCGTCTCCAACGAACAAGGGAAGCGGGATTCCGGGGACTTGGGACCACCGCACGGCAACTACAGGGGACAGGCCGCGCGACGACAATGCAAGTGAACGCTTGCGTTCACTAATGGGGACTCACTACGGTTGACGCGACAGTGAACGCGAGCGTTCACTACGGCACTTGTGGGGGACCCATAGTGACAACCTCTCAGTTGATCAAGGATCAAAAGCCAGGTGCGGCCCGCCGGGAGGGGCATCCCGGCATCGCGCTCGCCGTCATCGCGGCCTGCCAACTCATGGTGGTACTCGACGCGACGATTGTGAACATCGCACTCCCGCACATTCAAGACGCGCTCAAGTTCAGCACCACCGACCTCACCTGGGTCGTCAGCTCCTACACGCTCACCTTCGGCGGTCTGCTGCTCCTGGGCGGCCGCGCCGGTGACATCCTGGGGCGCCGCCGGGTCTTCATGACCGGCATCCTGGTGTTCACGCTCGCCTCGCTGCTCGGCGGACTCGCCCAGGAACCGTGGCAGTTGCTGGCCGCGCGCGTGCTCCAGGGCGTGGGTGGCGCAATCGCCTCGCCCACCTCGCTGGCGCTCATCACCACCACGTTTCCCGAAGGCCCCGAACGCAACCGCGCGTTCGGTGTCTTCGCCGCGGTCTCCGCGGGGGGTGGCGCCATCGGCCTGCTCACGGGCGGCATGCTCACCGAGTGGCTCGACTGGCGATGGGTGCTCTTCGTCAACGTGCCCATAGGCATCGCCATAGCCCTGCTCACGCCGCTGTACATCAGCGAGTCCGAGCGGCACACCGGCCGTTTCGACATAGCGGGTGCACTGACCTCGACGGTCGGCATGGCGTCCCTGGTCTACGGCTTCATCCGTGCGGCGGACGAGGGCTGGCGGGACAACCTGACCATCGGGTCCTTCGGCGCCGCGGTGGTCCTTCTGCTCGCCTTCGCGTTCATCGAGTCGCGGGCCAAGGAGCCGATCACCCCGCTCAGGATGTTCGCCGACCGCAACCGCTCGGGCACGTATGTGATCATGCTCAGCCTCGCTGCGGCGATGTTCGGGATGTTCTTCTACATCGTTCTCTTCGTGCAGAACGTACTGCTGTACAGCCCGATCGAGGCTGGTCTCGCCTTCCTGCCCGTGACGGTCGTGATCGCGCTCGGCGCGGGCCTGTCGCAGCGCTTCCTTCCGGTGCTCGGGCCCAAGCCGTTCATGCTCGTGGGCTCGGCACTCGCGGCGATCGGGCTGGCCTGGCAGACCCTCATCAGCGCCGACAGCTCGTACGTCGGCGGAGTTCTCGGCCCGATGCTGGTGTTCGGCTTCGGCATGGGGCTGAACTTCGTGACGCTGACGATCACCGCGGTCTCCGGAGTCGCCCAGCACGAGGCCGGTGCCGCGTCCGGGCTTCTCAACGCCACGCAGCAGGTGGGCGGCTCGCTCGGCCTGTCCATCCTCACGACGGTGTTCGGCTCGGCCAGCAGGGACGAGGCGGAGAAGCAGCTGCCGAAGTTCATGGCGGAGGGGTCGGCCGAGCAGAAGGCGGAGTTCGCCCAGACGCACCAGCTTCCCGGCCGATGGGGACATGAAGTGCTCACCCAGGGCATCTCGACGGGCTTCGTGGCGGCAGCCGCGATGGCCGTACTCGCCCTGGTCACCGCATGGTTCGTGATCAAGGTCCGCAAGAGCGACTTGAATGCTCTCGCCGGGACGGCGGGCCCGATGGCCGGCTGACCCGGCCGGGTCCTCGACGGGCTGTGGATGGCCGGATCGAGTCCGGGAGACCGACGCCGAGAACGACCGGCCGGCCATCCGCACCACCCTCACTTCGACTGATGATGGGCCGCCCGCGATGGCGCGGGCGAGCAGAAGTCCACCCCACGCGGCGGTCGCCGCGACCAGCAGCACACCCTGCACCGACATGAACCCCATGGCTCCACCCCCTGCGCCCCTCGTGGGTCACCTGTGCATGCGGCCCCAGCCGTCGCACACCAACTGCCACGACAACGCACCGGCGGTCACACAGAGTTCCCGGCAGGCACGGAAAGTTATCGAGGATCCTGGCACGGCAGAGGTAACCGGTGAGAAGTGACCCCGGCAGGGCAGCAAAGCCCCGCTACACCGACGTCGGAACCCACCCCGGCAGCGCCTCGGTCCGCTCCACCCACTCGGTCGGCACCGCCCCGGCCTTCCCGGAGCCGATCACGCCGCCCACGATGGCGCATGTGGTGTCGACATCACCGCCGACCTGCGCGGTCGTCCAGAAGGCCTGCTCGTAGTCGCCCAGGGAGCGTGCGGCCGACCAGAGCGCGAAGGGCACGGTGTCGTGGGCCGTCGTACGCCGTCCGCAGCCCAGGACGGCCGCGACGGTTCCCGCGTCGCCGTAGTCGAGCATGTCCCGGGCGCGACGCAGGCCCGCTCCGACCGCGCTCTTCGGGATCAGGGCGACGACGTCGTCGAGAAGAGACTCGGGGCTCGGCGGCCCGCCGGGTGCGGCGGCCAGCGCGGCAGCCGCGGCGACGGCCATGGCGCCGACCACGGCCTCGCGGTGTTGATGCGTGGGATAGGCCGAGATCTCGGCCTGGTGGGTCGCCTGCTCCGGATCGTCCGCGTACCAAGCGCCGAGGGGTGCGATCCGCATCGCGGCGCCGTTGCCCCAGGACCCTTGGCCCTTGAACAGCGCGGCCGACAGCTCGCGCCAGTCCCCGCCCTCCCGGATCAGGCGCAGCAGCCGGTTGACCGCAGGGCCGTAGCCACGGTCGAAGTCATGGTGCTCGGCGAAGGAGCCGGCCAGAGCGTCCTGGTCGATGCGGCGGTGGGCGGCCAGGACGGCGACCACGGAGCAGGCCATCTCGGTGTCGTCCGTCCACTGCCAGGGGCCGGACGGCAGCTCGCGGCGCTTGAGCAGCGGGTAGTTCACCGGCACGAAGAACTGCGAGCCGAGCGCATCCCCAACGGCGAGTCCGCGCAGGCTGGCGAGGGCGCGGTCCAGGCGCCCTTCGGGTGAGGAGTCAGCGGTCATCGCCCTGCCACTCTATCCGGTGATCCCGTACGGTTCCGGATCTCGCCAACGGTCGAACGGCCGGTCAAGCGTGTACTTGCCGTCGTCTCCGAGAACGAGCATCCGCATCTCCGCGTTCCCCGGGTTCGACAGCGACTCGAAGTCCGCGACCGTCCAGTGGAACCAGCGCATGCAGAACAGCCGCATGGCCAGTCCGTGGGTCACGAGCAGCACGTTCGGTGGATGGTCCGGCGCCTCGAAACTGCGGTACAGGCTCTCCAGGAAGTTTCCGACACGGTCGTACACGTCGGCGCCGGACTCGCCCTGGGCGAAGCGGTAGAAGAAGTGACCGTAGGCGTCCCGATAGGACTTCTGGAGGCGTACGTCGTCACGGTCCTGCCAGTTCCCCCAGTCCTGCTCGCGCAGGCGGGGCTCCTCGCGCACCCGTATGAGCTCAGGGTCGAGGTGGAAGGCGCGCAGCGTCTCATGGGTGCGGCGGTAGGGCGAGACGTACACACTGACGCGCTCGCGGCCGAACACCTCCCGCAGGCGTTTGCCCGTCTCCTCCGCCTGCCGCCAGCCGCGGTCGGTCAGAGCCAACGCGTGGTCGGGCTCACGCTCGTAAACGGTGTCATCAACATTGCCCGTTGACTCGCCGTGCCGGACAAGGACGATGCGCCGTGGTCGTGCCATGCCAAAACCCTAGATCGGCCGACGCCCTATTGAGCACTCAGACGGGCTCCATACGGCGTAGGTCACACATTTCCTGCACCGCCAGCCACAGGGACGCGCACGCGCAACGGGTCCGGAAATCAAACCGTCCAAGTCGCTTCGAGCTCCACGATGTCACCCGTAAGGGCCGCGACGTCAGCCTCCGTCTGGGCTCGCAGTGCCAGCCGCTCCACCCGCTCGGTGCGGTACTTGCCGTGCTCCGCGGCCGACTGCCACATCGACAGCACCAGGAACTCATGACCCGGCGCCTCGCCGAACAGTCCGCGGACCATACCGGGAGAGCCGGCCATGGCGGGGTTCCAGACCTTCTCCTGCATGAGCGTGAAGTGCTCGGCCCGCTCCTCATGGACACGGCAGTGGGCCACCCGGACGAGGTCCGCTTCGGTGAAGCGCGGCTCGAAGCCGGTCTTCACGTCGAAGCGGTAGTCGAAGAGCTTGACCTGCATGTCCTTGTAGGTGCCCGACTGAGCCGCCGCCAGTCTGTCGTGGGAGCGCGCCATGAAGGAGTCGTAGAAGGAACGGCTCTCCCAGAACGAGAAGATGTGCGCTACCCCCTGCCGCCCCCGGCTCCAACCACCGCCCTGCCCCCGAAATCCCGGCTCCCCCAGAAGCCCCGCCCATTTTCGCTGCCCCCGCTCGAAGCCGCGGCGGTCCACCACGGTGCAGCGAATCCACTTGACCAGCACCGCGCCATGGTAAGGCCACGGAGCGTGGCGTCGGTCACGCTCGGCAGGAGAGCTCCCCGGCGCACGATCCCGCGCGCGTGGCAGGATGGACAACCGGCCTTGTCCGATGGGCAGTTCGGGCTGAGGGCAGACGCGTAACGGGGAAGGGGAAGCCTGGTGAACGCCATCAACAAGGGAATCCGGAAAGTCGAGATCTCAGTCAAGTGGGATCCGAGTCCGGCCGGACAGCCGCCCACCGATCTGGACATAGTCGCCGCGACCTATCTGGCCAGCGATCCCTACGGGGATCCCGCCTATGTGGTGCACTTCGACAGCCGCTCTCCCGACGGGACCATCTACCTCAACCGGGACAGCAAGGACGGCAAGGGCTTCGGCTGGGACGAGGTGCTGACCGTGGAGCTCGACCGGCTCGACAGCCGGTACGCGCGCGTGCTGGTCGGCGTGGTGATCCAGCAGCGCCCCGCGCAGCGCACGTTCGTCAGCGTGATCAAGCCGGCCCTGCGTATCCGCGAGGGCTACACCGTCATGGCCGAGGACGATTTCGGCGGTGTCCTCGGGTCGACGGCGGCCACGGTCGCGGAGTTCGTACGTGAGGGTTCGAGCACCTGGGAGTTCCGTTCCGGCATCCAAGGTTTCGAGGACGATCCGTCGACGTTCACAGCGACCATGGGCCGGGCTCGCCGGCCTTGAGAGCCCCTACGCGCGCGTGGGAACGTCCCACGCGCGCGGGGGGACGAACAGCGATGAGGGGTGCCGACCATGTGGTCGGCACCCCTCATCCTTGCGGAGCCTGCCGTCAGAGCCCTTCAGGGGCTACCCAACGGCCGGGCCCGCACGGTGTCAGCTGCAACCGCTGGTCGAGCCGCAGCCCTCGCAGATGTAGCAGGAGCCGGCCCGCTGCATCTTCGTGCCGCAGGAGAAGCACAGCGGGGCGTCGGCCTGGATGCCCAGCTGCATCTCCACCAACTCGGCGCTGGTGTGCGCCTGCTGCGGAGCGGGCTTGGCCGCCTCGACCTCGGCCTTCGGCGTGGCGACGGCCTTCAGCTCCTGGGCGCGCGGCGCCGACTGGGCCAGGCCCTCGACGTCCACCTCGTCATCGCCGGCCTCGTACGAACCGGTCTCCAGGTGACGCTGACGCTCCTCGGCGGAGTGGATGCCGAGCGCGGACCGCGTCTCGAAGGGCAGGAAGTCCAGCGCCAGGCGGCGGAAGATGTAGTCGACGATCGACTGCGCCATCCGCACGTCCGGGTCGTCCGTCATACCGGCCGGCTCGAAGCGCATGTTCGTGAACTTCGAGACGTACGTCTCCAGCGGCACGCCGTACTGGAGGCCCACGGAGACCGCGATGGAGAAGGCGTCCATCATGCCCGCGAGCGTCGAGCCCTGCTTGGACATCTTCAGGAAGACCTCGCCGAGACCGTCGTCCGGGTAGGAGTTGGCGGTCATGTAGCCCTCGGCGCCGCCGACGGTGAAGGACGTCGTGATGCCGGGACGGCCCTTCGGGAGGCGCTTGCGGACCGGGCGGTACTCGACGACCTTCTCGACCGTCTCACGGATGGTGGCCTCGGCCTTCTCCGTGATCTCGGTCTTCTCCTTCTCCTTGGTCTTGGCGGAGAGGGGCTGGCCGACCTTGCAGTTGTCGCGGTAGATGGCGAGCGCCTTGACGCCCATCTTCCAGGCCTCGAAGTAGATCTCCTCGACCTCCTCGACGGTCGCCGACTCCGGCATGTTGACCGTCTTGGACAGGGCGCCGGAGATCCACGGCTGGATCGCGGCCATCATGCGGACGTGGCCCATCGCGGAGATGGAGCGCTCGCCCATGGCGCAGTCGAACACCTCGTAGTGCTCGTGCTTGAGGCCCGGGGCGTCGACGACATTGCCGTTCTCGGCGATGTGGGCGACGATCGCCTCGATCTGCTCCTCCTGGTAGCCCAGGCGGCGCAGGGCCTGCGGGACGGTGCCGTTGACGATCTGCATCGAGCCGCCGCCGACCAGCTTCTTGAACTTGACCAGCGCGAGGTCGGGCTCAAGACCGGTGGTGTCGCAGGACATCGCCAGACCGATGGTGCCGGTCGGGGCGATGACGGACGCCTGGGAGTTACGGAAACCGTTCTTCTCACCAAGGCGCTGCACGTCCTGCCAGGCCTCCGTGGCGGCGGCCCAGATCGGCGTGTCCAGGTCGTCCATGCGCACGGCCGCGGTGTTGGCGTCGGCGTGCTGCTTCATGACACGCAGGTGCGGCTGGGCGTTGCGGGCGTAACCGTCGTACGCGCCGACGACCGCGGCGAGTTCGGCGGAACGCTTGTACGACGTGCCCGTCATCAGGGAGGTGATGGCACCGGCGAGGGCACGGCCGCCGTCCGAGTCGTACGCGTGGCCGGTCGCCATCAGCAGGGCGCCGAGGTTGGCGTAGCCGATGCCGAGCTGGCGGAACGCGCGCGTGTTCTCACCGATCTTCTGCGTCGGGAAGTCCGCGAAGCAGATGGAGATGTCCATCGCGGTGATGACGAGCTCGACGACCTTCGCGAAGCGCTCGACGTCGAAGGACTGCTTGCCCTTGCCGTCGTCCTTCAGGAACTTCATCAGGTTCAGCGAGGCGAGGTTGCAGGACGTGTTGTCCAGGTGCATGTACTCGCTGCAGGGGTTCGAGCCGTTGATACGGCCGGACTCCGGGCACGTGTGCCAGTGGTTGATGGTGTCGTCGTACTGGATGCCCGGGTCGGCGCAGGCCCACGCGGCCTCGGCCATCTTGCGGAACAGGGCCTTGGCGTCGACCTCTTCGATGACCTCGCCGGTCATACGGGACGTCAGACCGAACTTGCCGCCCGTCTCGACGGCCTTCATGAACGTGTCGTTCACGCGGACCGAGTTGTTGGCGTTCTGGTACTGGACGGACGTGATGTCGTCGCCGCCGAGGTCCATGTCGAAGCCCGCGTCGCGCAGGGCGCGGATCTTCTCCTCTTCCTTCACCTTGGTCTCGATGAAGTCCTCGATGTCGGGGTGGTCGACGTCGAGGATGACCATCTTGGCGGCCCGGCGGGTGGCGCCGCCCGACTTGATCGTTCCTGCGGAGGCGTCGGCACCGCGCATGAAGGAGACCGGACCGGAGGCGTTGCCGCCGGAGGACAGCAGCTCCTTGGAGGAGCGGATCCGGGAGAGGTTCAGGCCGGCGCCGGAGCCGCCCTTGAAGATCATGCCCTCTTCCTTGTACCAATCGAGGATCGACTCCATGGAGTCGTCGACCGACAGGATGAAGCAGGCGGAGACCTGCTGCGGCTGGGGCGTGCCGACGTTGAACCACACCGGGCTGTTGAAGCTGAAGATCTGGTGCAGGAGGGCGTAGGCCAGCTCGTGCTCGAAGATCTCGGCATCGGCGGGCGACGCGAAGTACTTGTAGTCCTCGCCGGCCTTCCGATACGTCTTCACGATGCGGTCGATGAGCTGCTTCAGGCTCACCTCGCGCTGCGGGGTGCCGACGGCACCGCGGAAGTACTTGCTGGTGACGATGTTGACCGCGTTCACCGACCAGAAGTCGGGGAACTCGACGCCGCGCTGCTCGAAGTTCACCGAGCCGTCGCGCCAGTTGGTCATGACGACGTCACGGCGCTCCCAGGCCACCTCGTCGTACGGGTGCACGCCGGGGGTGGTGTGGATGCGCTCGATACGCAGTCCCTTGGTCGCCTTGGTGCCCTTGGCGCGGGAACTCCGTGCCGGACCGCTCGCCGTCTCTGTCATGCCGCCTCCCTCTACGGGCGAAAACGCCCTGAAGTGCCCCGATGTTCCCCGTGGCACGTGTTCTGTCTGGTGCTGCGGGCACCTCTGATCGCCACCCGCAGCAGGTCTTCTGTCGCCGCCCTCTCGGCCGGATCCCAGGTCTGACGACCGGGTCCGGCCCGCCCTCAGTCGGCGGCGTTGGCGGGCACGGGGACCTGTGCAGTCCCTCCGGACCCGCGATCGTCTTCCTGGCCCCCCGTGACTGCGTCCACGCCGTCGTCGCGGTCGTCCTCGTCCGCGGCGGGGTGTCCCGTCGTCTCCCTCAGTTCCGCGATCGCTGCATCGAAGTCCTCGAGCGAGTCGAAAGCCCGGTAGACGGAGGCGAATCGCAGATAGGCGACGAGGTCGAGCTCCTGCAACGGGCCGAGTATGGCCAGCCCCACGTCGTGGGTGGTCAGCTCGGCGCTACCGGTGGCCCGCACCGCCTCCTCGACCCGTTGGCCGAGCTGGGCGAGCGCGTCCTCGGTGACAGGTCGTCCCTGGCATGCCTTGCGCACACCGTTGATGACCTTGGTACGGCTGAACGGCTCCGTGACTCCGGACCGCTTGATCACCATCAGCGAGCACGTCTCCACGGTCGTGAAACGACGGGAGCAGTCAGGACACTGGCGGCGCCTGCGGATCGACGTGCCGTCGTCGGTCGTACGGCTGTCGACGACACGGCTGTCGGGGTGCCTGCAGAAGGGACAGTGCATAACTCCGAACCCTCCTCACAGCAGACTCAATAGCCTCGCTGGGCCACATGGGCCCCGCGAAGCAGCCCCAAGCATAGGCGATCTCCGAGGGTCCGAAGACCTGGGGGACCACAACTTCTGGGCTGCTGCTGCAATCCAACCACTAGATGTGGGGATTGGCTCATACATCCAAGCCGTACGCGCGTGTCGCACGGACAGCGGCATGTGCCGTACGGCCACACCCGCGCGCGGTACAACTCCGTTGCACACCCATACCGCTGGGGCACATACGGAGATACCGTGAGCGCCGCACGGAGGGGACGTATGACTCCCGCACAGATGGGGGTCGGTTCCCGGTTGAAGTGATCCCTGATGGCAGACTGGGGCAACAACCCACGAGGTCGTCACCCCGGCGGTGAAGAGTACAACAATGGGCCCTTTTGCCCGCCGGGTAGCTCGTCAGCCATACACCCAGACACGCGATCACGTAAGCCGATCCGCGATTTTTCACTCGAACGTGTGTTTGGCGCAACCTTTCGAAAGCAACTACCGTTGTGCAGCAGGGAGACCATCGAGAGGGGCCGACGTGACCACCACCGCAGACAGTGCCACCATCACTGCCCAGGACCGCTCCCAGGGCCGACTCGAGCCGGTGCATGCGATGAACGAAGCCATGAATCCCGAGGGACACAAGCGTTCCCTGCCAGGTCGACCTCCTGGCATCCGGGCGGACAGCTCGGGACTCACCGACAGGCAGCGCCGCGTGATCGAGGTCATCAGGGACTCCGTGCAGCGGCGTGGCTACCCGCCGTCGATGCGGGAGATCGGTCAGGCGGTCGGCCTGTCGAGCACGTCCTCGGTCGCGCACCAACTGATGGCGCTGGAGCGCAAGGGCTTCCTCCGCCGCGACCCGCACCGCCCGCGCGCATACGAGGTGCGCGGCTCCGACCAGGCCGCCTCCGTGCAGCCCACGGACACGGCAGGCAAGCCCGCCGCGTCCTACGTCCCGCTGGTCGGCCGCATCGCCGCCGGTGGCCCGATCCTCGCCGAGGAGTCGGTCGAGGACGTCTTCCCTCTCCCCCGGCAGCTGGTCGGCGACGGTGAGCTGTTCGTCCTGAAGGTCGTCGGTGACTCGATGATCGAGGCCGCGATCTGCGACGGCGACTGGGTAACGGTCCGGCGCCAGCCGGTCGCCGAGAACGGCGACATCGTGGCCGCGATGCTCGACGGCGAGGCCACCGTGAAGCGCTTCAAGCGCGAGGACGGCCACGTCTGGCTCCTCCCGCACAACTCCGCGTACGAGCCGATCCCCGGCGACGACGCGACTATTCTAGGCAAGGTGGTGGCGGTGCTGCGGCGCGTGTAACGGCTGCGGCGGGCGAAGTCCGAAAGGCAATCGCCCTCTGACCGGGCCCCGGGACCCCTGCGCCGGTTCCGGGGCCCTGTGCTGTCTCCGGGGCCCGCAGGGTGTAGGGGCCCCGACGTCACCGCGTCTTGGATCAGCGGTTAGCCTGTCGCGGGCACCGCGACAGGCTAACCACGATCACTGGGACTCCGCCGCCTCCGCCTGCTTCGCCACGGAGTCGATCGAGGCCAGCGACTTCCGGACTTGATTACGGTCCGTCGTGTACCAGAAGTCAGGCAGTGACGCCTTCAGATAGCTCCCGTACCGGGCCGTCGCCAGCCGCTGGTCCAGTACGGCGACCACGCCGCGATCCCCCGAGGCCCGTACGAGGCGGCCGGCGCCCTGAGCCATGAGCAGCGCGGCGTGGGTGGCGGCGACCGCCATGAAGCCGTTGCCGCCGGCGTCCTCCACCGCCTTCTGGCGAGCGCTCATCAGCGGGTCGTCCGGCCTCGGGAACGGGATCTTGTCCATGACGACCAGCTGACAACTGGGGCCGGGTACATCAACGCCCTGCCAGAGGGACAAGGTGCCGAACAGGCAGGTCTTCGGGTCGGCCGAGAAGTTCTTGATCAGCTCGCCGAGCGTCTCCTCGCCCTGGAGGAGGATCGGGAACTCCGGGATGCGGGAGCGGAGCTCCTCGGCGGCCAGCTGGGCGGCCCGCATCGAGGAGAACAGACCGAGCGTGCGGCCACCCGCCGCCTGGATCAGTTCGGTCAGCTCGTCGAGCATGTCCATGCGATCGCCGTCCCGCGCCGGGCGCGACAGGTGCTTGGCGACGTACAGGATGCCCTGCTTGCGGTACTCGAACGGCGAGCCGACATCCACGCCCTTCCACTGCGGGAGGTCGTCGCCTTCCGTGCCCTCCGGAGCAAGTCCCAGAGAGGCACCGACACCATTGAAGTCGCCGCCGAGCTTCAAGGTCGCGGAGGTCAGCGTGACGGAGCGGTCCGCGAAGAGCTTCTCCCTCAGCAGACCCGACACCGACATGGGCGCCACCCGCAAGGACGCGCCGAAGCGGTCGTGACGCTCGTACCAGACGACGTCCCACTCCGATCCGTTGGTGATCCGCTCCGCGACGTCGTGCACCGACTCGACCGACGCCAGTGCCTGCTTACGGACCGCGTCCTCGTCCTGCACGGATTTGTCACGGGTCGCGCCGATCGCGGAAATGACGGTGCGGCACGCGTCGCGCAGTGCCATGAGCGCGTAGGCGAGGTCTTCCGGGATCTCCTCCAGGCGGCCCGGCAGGGCCAGCTCCATCAGTCGTTCGAAGCCCTCGGCGGCCGTCTGGAGCTGGTCGGCGGCCTTCTCGTTGACCAGCTTCGCGGCACGGCGCACCGCGCGGTTGACCTGGCCGGGAGTGAGTTCGCCGGTCGCGACTCCGGTGACACGGGAGACCAGTTCGTGCGCCTCGTCGACGATCAGAACCTCGTGCTGCGGGAGGACCGGGGCGCCCTCGATGGCGTCGATCGCGAGCAGCGCGTGGTTGGTGACGACGACCTCCGAGAGCTTGGCTCGCTCACGGGCCATCTCGGCGAAGCATTCGGCGCCGTACGCGCACTTGGTGGCGCCGAGGCATTCCCGCGACGACACCGACACCTGAGCCCAGGCCCGGTCGGACACACCAGGCGTCAGATTGTCGCGGTCACCCGTCTCGGTCTCGTCCGACCAGTCACGCAACCTCAGCAGGTCCTGCCCCAGCTTGCTGGTGGGTGCCGCGGCCTCGAACTGGTCGAAGAGGCCCTCTTCCTCGTCCTGCGGGACGCCCTCGTGCAGACGGTGCAGACACAGGTAATTCGACCTGCCCTTGAGCATGGCGAACTCCGGGCGACGGCGCAGCAGCGGATGCAGCGCATCCACCGTGCGCGGCAGGTCCCGCTCCACGAGCTGGCGCTGAAGGGCCAGCGTGGCCGTCGCAACGACGACGCGCTCCCCGTGCGCGAGCGCGGGCACGAGATAGCCCAGCGACTTTCCGGTGCCGGTGCCGGCCTGGACCAGCAGATGAGATCCGCCATCGATCGCCTCGGCGACGGATTCGGCCATCGTCACCTGGCCGGGGCGCTCCGTGCCGCCAACGGCAGTGACGGCAGCATGCAGGAGTTCGGGGAGTGAGGGCTTCGTCATAGCCCGACCACCCTACGGCCCGGGACTGACAAACGAGCGCCCGCGGTGGGGACGGGGGACTGGATCAAGACCGGGGGTTCCTCGGGTGGGGACCGGATCTGTTCGGGTGGGTGCGGGATTGGTTCGGGTGAGGTCAGGGGCGGCTTGGAGGCGGTCGGGGTTGGATCGGTCGTGACCAAATCTGGGTTGGTCGGGGACGAGTGATCAAGGCTGGTTGGTCTGTGGCCGGATTGATTCGGGGGCGGGCTGGGACGGCGAAGCCACAGTCCGGGGCGGTCAAGGTGTGGTCGATCAAGCCAAGCCCGTGCACGGAGTGACTGGGCAATCGACCCGATCCCAGCGGAGGTCGGCTACGCCCGGGCAGACAGGCCCGGCCCCAGTGGCCAGCGACCAGCCCCAGCAGAGAGCGACTCGATACGACCGAGATCGACTCGCCTGATTTCGGTTCGCCGGGAGTGGGAACCGGATCGGCGCGAGCGGTGTACCAAAAGTGATGACACCGCGACGTGGCGTCACAGCAGATGGTGCAGGCTTCGGTCTCTGATCATGAGGGCGGCCCGCTTGGCGGGCAGCTCGATCTCGGCGGAGAAGCGGAAGCCGGCGCTCAGGAATGCGGCGATAGAAGGGGTGTTGCGAATGTCAGGTTCCGCGACGATGCGGGCGCAGGCGGGTCGCTTGTCGAGCGCGAGGTTGGCGACGGCTCGGAGAAGAGTTCCGCCGAGACCTCGCCCTCGGTCACCGGTGGTCCCGATCAGGAGATGCACTCCGATGTCATGTGGTCGAGCCGGGTAGTGGCGGGCCAGTGGGTCGAGGTCGGCCCGGTAGATCTCCCAGTAGCTCATCGGCGTGCCGTCCAACATGCCGACGCACGGAACGCTGCGTCCGTCACCGAACAGCTGGGAGAGCAGATGCTCCTCGGTCGCGTTCTCGGGTCCGGCGAGGCCCCAGAAGGCCGTGACGGTGGGGTCGTTCATCCAGCGGCTGATGATCGGAAGGTCTCGTTCGATCCGCGCGGGGACCAGGTGCAGCACTCCTGCCGATGTACTGACCGGCCCCCAGTCGACGACGCTGCCCAGCAGATCAGGAGCAACCGGGGCGACGAAGCCAGGCGCGCCCGTGTCGGCTCCCCGCCTCCAGCCCCCGCCGACACCGACGTCCTCCGCGAAGAGCGCGACAAAGTCAGCGGGCAGGCGCAGGTCCAGCGTGTCCTCAACATCTGCGCCCGCTTCGGCAGCCGAGCCGATACGACCCTCGCGAGCACCCGGGCTCGTGAGGGTGCCGAAATCGGTGGCTGGGGCGATACCTGCGTCGGCACTCGCGTCGGTGTGAGGCACGGGACGCTCCTCTCAGGAGGCGAGGTAGGTCATGTTCTTCAGGAATGAATGGGGTTGGCGATGGTGACGTAGACAGACTGGGTGTCCACGGGCCCTACGAGTTCATCGAGGCCGTGCAGTCGGGTCAGGAGGTTGGCCTTGCAGCGCAGCACGGGTGAGTCGAGCAGGTGAGCGGGCAGTGACGTGCGCAGCCGACCGGGGCCCGAGGCCACTTCGCCGAGGAAGCGGCGGAAGGCGGCAAGCAGTAGCTGTTCGTCGGCAATGCGCTGGGAGCCGAACGCCCCGATGAGACCGAGCACGTTGTTGATCACGAGGTAGTACGCGAACCGCTCGTCGGTGACCTCGTCCAGGACGAAGGAGTCGCTGTGCTTGCCGATGCCTGGCAGTCGGGTGTCCAGCCCGGCGCGCCGGGACTCACGGAAGTAGTACCCCTGGTTGTCGCGGTACCGGCCGCCCGAGGGCCAACCGTCACCGTCCAGCAGGAGCAGCGTGTTCTGCTGGTGCGCCTCCAGGGCGATACCCGCCTCGGCGTCCAGCCACAACACGGGTCGAACGACATGCTCGAGGTAGCGCAGGAACCACTCGACAGCGACTGCCCCTAGTGAGCGGCCTGTGCGGGTGGCGAGACCCGTGACCAGCTCGGCCAGGCGGGACCTCAGAGGCTCCTTGTCCGAACGAGGTCGGGTGGCAGTGAGTCCGGAGCGAGTTCGAGGGAGAGGTGAGACGAGTCCAGCTACGCAGGACACGTCGTCGGTGGGATGGAAGGGGTTGTGCCGGATCATCACGTCGAGACCGGACATAGGGGTGCCGTCCAGCCCGTCGACAGCGAGCCAGGCCGGGTCGCGCACGATGTCGAAGGTGGGGTGCGCCGCCCGCCATTGCGTGGCGAGTCCCGTGCGTAGGAGTCGGTGGACCTCCACACCGCGGTGCAGCTCCTTGCGGAGATTCTCACGGCAGGAGTTGGTGATACGCAGGCCCAGCGACAGCTTGAGCATGACCGGGGCATGGGGTCTGTGGACGGTTCGCACGGAGGAAGTGGGATGCCACGGGGCACCGTGAGCGCCGAGGTCGACAAGCAGTCCGGCGTCGAGCAGGGCCGAGGTCCCGGGGCGGTTCCGGATCTCACGCAGCTGCCAGGGATGGAGCGGAAGGGCCGCATAGCCGTCGGGCAACGGCAGGTCAGGGCCGGCAAGCCGGGCCGTGAGCTGGGGAGCGGGGACGACACGGCCGCGTTCGGTCCATGCTGAGTCGGCGGCGAGCACAGACGGAGCGACGGCCAGCCAGTGCAGGGGGAAGGAGCCACGCAACTCGGGTGAGTACAACGCTGCCTCGGTCTCGGAGAGGCCCTCGCGACTCTTCGGCGTCGGGTGGTGCGGGTGGCCGAGCACGAGTGCCTGCTCGGCCGAGAGGAAGAGGTCAGGGCTGCTGTTGGCCTGGCAGTCCCGACGCTCCTTGATGAAGGTGGCGGTTCGTCGAGTCGAGTCGGCGACGCGGGCGACGAGATCGGCGGCGTCGGACATCGCGGGGGCCGTGCGAGCTGCGGATCTCACTGGGGTCGTGGTCCCGGATACCGCGGAGGCCGGGGGTACGGCGTCAGGCGCCGGGGCCGCGGATGGAGCGGGAGCGTCGATGGTGCCGGAGGGAGGGGAGTGGGCGGCGAAGGAGGGGGTGGGATGAGAGAGCGTCTCCCGGGTGAGTAGCGCGGCGAGGGTGACGGCATCGATCAGTGGGGACTCGGCGGGGGCATCGGCCAGCTGCGGGAGGCCGAAGCGGTGCCACCCCGTCGGGGACCAGTAGTCGACCGGCGCCAGCAGGGCCGTACCGCTGGCAGGCAAGGGGATGCGGAGGATCCCCTTGCGGGGTGACGGCACGTTGGTCTCGCGTACCCAGCAGCGGAGCAGGTTTTCCACGGCGGCGGCCTGTGCTGCGGTGTGTGGGTCAGGGTGCTCCAGGAGGTCGGAGACGACCTCGTGCAAGCGCTCGACATCTGGAGGGCCTGCCTGTGCCGGCGTCCGGACCAGTACCTGCGCGCGGACTTGCTGTGGCGACGCCGGCTCCTGTGGCGCGTCCGCCTGCTGCGGCAGGTCTACCCGCTGGGGCACGTCCACTCGTCGCGGCACGTCAACTCGTCGCGGCCCGTCTTCTCGCTGCGGCGTTCCTTGCGCGGGGGTGCTGTTCAAGGCTGGTCCTCTGTGATGGTTCTGGCTCGCGCGGCGACGGCTGCCGTACTGCGACGAGGGGGACGTGGGGTTGGAGAGGGCACCGTCGGAAGGTGTGAGGAAGGGAGGTGTCAGTTGGAAGCGAGGTTGCGAGAGAGCGTGATGTGCCGCTTGGGCGTAGGCCGCCGCTCAGTTACGGCTCGGTCGGCGTACGACGATGGAAGGGAACAATTCGGGGTGCGTACCGGCGCCCCCGCAACGGCTGCTGGGCTAACCCGCCCGGTCGCCGCGGCGCCGCTGCCCTGCGTGCGGCCGGTGCAGCCGGTCGTGATCGGCGTGGCCCCGGGACACCACGTCCACCGCGTCGGCCAGTCGGTCGAGCACCGCGGCCGCCTGCTCGTCGCTGATGGTCAGGGGTGGCAAGAGCCGGACGACGCTGGAGTGACGGCCGCCGAGTTCGACGATGAGGCCACGTCGAAGGCACTCGCGTTGGATGGCGGCAGCGAGTTCAGGGGCGGCGGGACGTGGTTCCGAGCCCTGCGCCGCGGCCGCTGGCGTCCCCACCGCAGCCGCCGCAGTCCGGACTGGCACGCCCATGGGGACGGCTCCGGTCAGCCCGGTTCCGCCGACACTCCGAGCGGAACCGAGACCCACGAATCCTCCAGCTCCACCCTCAGGCCCAGCCCCAGCCCCGCCTCCAAGCCCACCGAGATCAGACGACGGTCCTGGCTCCGCGTAGCCGGCAGCTCCCCCCGTCCGGTCCAGAACGCCAAGCCCCTCGCCCCCACTCGCAGCCGCCAGGGCCACCGACCGCCCCTCGACACGATCGGGTGCGGCGCCCGGCTCCACGACCTCGACCCCGATCATCAAGCCCCTCCCCCGTACATCGCCGATGCACGCGAACTCCCCTGCGAGGCGCTGGAGTTGATCCAGCATCCGCGCGCCCAGTTCGGCTGCGCGTTCGGCGAGGCGGTTCTCGCGGACGTAGGCGAGCGTCGCCGCGCCGGCGGCCATGGCGAGTTGGTTGCCGCGGAAGGTGCCGGCGTGGGCGCCCGGTTGCCAGGCGTCGAGGTCGTCGCGGTAGACGATGACGGCCAGGGGCAGGCTGCCCCCGATGGCCTTGGAGAGGACCATCACGTCGGGCGTGACACCGCTGTGCTCGACGGCCCAGAAGGACCCGGTGCGCCCGACTCCGGTCTGGACCTCGTCGGCGATCAGGGGGATGGAGCGGTCAGCGGTGATCTGCCGCATGCGCCGCAGCCAGGTGTCCGGGGCGGGGATCACTCCACCCTCTCCCTGGACAGGTTCGAGGATCATCCCGGCGGGCTGCCGTACGCCCGACTTGGGGTCGTCGAGAACCGACTCGGTCCAGCGGGCGGCGAGTTCGGCGCCGTGTTCGCCGCCGACGCCGAAGGGGCAGCGGTAGTCCTGCGGGTAGGGCAGGCGCGCGACCCGTACGTCGAAGGCGCCCCCGGATGCTTCGAGCGCTCCGGCGGTCATGCCGTGGTAGGCACCGCTGAAGGCGAGGATTCCGGTGCGCCCGGTGGCGACCCGGACGAGCTTGAAGGCGGCCTCCACCGCGTCGGTCCCGGCCGGTCCGCAGAACTGCACGCGCGCGTTGTCCGCGAGGCCGGGTGGCAGGGTGCGGAAGAGCTCGGTGATGAAAGCGTCCTTGACGGGGGTCGCCAGGTCGAGGACATGCAGCGGGGCGCCCGAGTCGAGGACCTTGCGGATGGCCTCCAGGACCACGGGGTGGTTGTGTCCGAGGGCCAACGTCCCCGCGCCGGAGAGGCAGTCCAGGTAGCGGCTGCCGTCCGCCCCCTCGATGGTCAGCCCACGCGCACGCACCGGCACGATCGGCAGGGCACGCGCGTAGGTGCGCGCCGCCGACTCACGCGCCGACTGCCGTCGCAGGATCCCCTCGTGCACGGCGCCCGCTCCCGCCGACTCGGATGTAGCCCCGCGCACAGATTCGGTCACGGCCATGGCTCCCTGTCCTCCCGCTGTCCAGGGGCGAGCAGGTTTCTCGCATCCTCGCCCGACCCGACATACGAAGCCCCGCGAGCGTCCACTCGAAACTCCGGGGAACTGGGCACAGAGGACCGCACATCGACGTCAGGTCCCCACGGCTACCAACACCGGACCGTTCTGACGGTTACGGGTTGCTTCAAGATCCTTGCCGAGACAAAACCGTCGGCGGAGCCCTCGCGCTCCCGGTCGCAGAGTTGTCGGGCGCGCCCCGGGCCGTCCACCACGGATCCGGCCAAGGCGCGCGGCACGCCCTCACCCCGTGCCCGCCACCCGCTGCCCACCGTCCAGCGCCCGCCCGAGCGGAACCGAGCCGAGCCGGGCCACGACTCCGCACGTCCGTCGACGTCCCCGAAAACCGTGATCACCGGCACCAAATCGGCGCCGCCCCGGACAAGTTGCCAGATCAGACAGCCCGTAGCGAAACCGTTGCCGTTCCGTCGGTGCTCCCCCACAGCGAGCGCATAGTGTGTGGTGCCGTCCCAACGCGCCGTGGCCGCAGGCCGGACCCGCGAGTGACCAGCGGAAGCTCACAGCTGCGGCGCCAAGTACCGTCACTCCAGGGGGAGTCAGATCATGCGATCGATACGGCCGTCGTTCACCACCCGCCGAGGGAGGAGCGCGCGCCGCAGAACCTCCCCGCTGCCCCTGGTCGCGCTCGCCGCGGCGCTGGCCCTCACCGTCACCGCCTGCGACTCCGGCGACGCGGAGGCGGGTGGCGAGGCCACCGCGTCCGCCGCCGCCGGGGGCGAGGGCAAGCTCCAGATCCCGGATGACATCAAGGACAAGCTCAAAGAGCACGGGATCGACATCGACAAGTGGAAGGACGGCGCCTGGAAGAACTGGGACCGGGAGGACTGGCTGCGCGAGGCCAAGGACTACGTCAACCCGATCATCGAGGGACTGTGGGACCCGGACCGTATGCGCGACGCCGAGGACCCGGACCGAGGTGTCGACGACAGCGACCTCTCGGGTGACCAAGGCGTGACCGACCCGACGCCGGAGCCGGTGGACGCGCAGGCCGTGTCGCCCACGTATCACGCCAGCGTGCCCGTGGCGGGCAAGGTGCTCTTCGACTCCCCCGAAGGCACGATGGTCTGCTCGGCGACGGTCGTACAGGACCCGGCGAACCCCGGCAAGTCCAACATGGTGTGGACGGCGGGCCACTGTGTGCACGCCGGCAAGAGCGGCGGCTGGTACCGCAACATCGCGTTCGTGCCGTCGTACAACGACAAGGCCATGGACACGGCCGCGCTGGAGAGCGCGACCAAGGAGCAGGTCGCCCCGTACGGCGTCTGGTGGGCCGACTGGGTGCAGACTTCGGACCAGTGGATCGCGCAGGGCGGTCCGACGGGCGGTGACGGCGCGCCGTACGACTTCGCCGTGCTGCATGTGAAGCCGGAGGCCGGCGGCAACGGAAAGTCCCTGGAGGAGACCGTCGGTTCGGCGCTTCCGGTGGACTTCAACGCACCGGCCGTCCCCGACGTGGACAGCATGAAGGCGATCGGCTACCCGGCGGCGGCGCCGTTCGACGGTCAGAAGCTGTACCAGTGCCAGGACAAGCCTGGCCGGCTGTCGATCAATGCCTCGGACCCGACCATGTACCGCATCGGCTGCACCATGACCGGCGGTTCGTCCGGTGGCGGGTGGATCGCGACGGGCTCGGACGGCAAGCCCGCGCTCGTGTCCAACACCTCGATCGGGCCGGTGGAGTCGGGCTGGCTGGCGGGTCCGCGGCTGGGCAAGGAGGCCAAGGCGGTCTTCGACGGTATGGGAGAGAAGTTCGCGGGGCAGTGACGACCGCCGAAGCCCGGGGGTGACGGCCGCAGACGGCGGTGGGACGGTGGGGAGAAACCTTCACCGCCTCACCGCCGTTCGCTCTCAACTCCACCGGCATAGTGGGGTGTCGCGTCCGAGGGACCGCACCAGAACCTGCACGACGGCCCCTCCGCGACGAGCACTTGCCATCACGGCGCTACAGCAGCAACACGCTTCAACGGGGGTTACCGCACCATGCGTTCCACATCTACGCCCGCGGCTCCAGGCCGCAGGCGGCGCTCCGTCCTCGCCGCCACCGGACTCGCCGCCGCCCTGGCGCTGACCGCGACCGCCTGCAACGGCTCGACCGGAGACTCGGCGAGCGACCGGGCCGACGCCGCCGCATCCCAAGCCGCCGACGCCGGTGACGGCAAGATCCAGATCCCGTCCGAGATCGCGGACAAGCTCAAGGAGCACGGGGTCGACATCGACAAGTGGAAGGACGGCGCCTGGAAGGACTGGGACAAGGACAAGTGGCTCAGCGAGGCCAAGGACTTCGTCAACCCGGTCATCGAGGGGCTCTGGAAGCCTGACCGGATGCAGTCCGCGAAGGAGGCCAACAAGACGGTCACCACGCAGGACGCCTCGGCCGACCAGGGTGTGAGCGATCCGGAGCCGGCGCCTGTGGAGGCGACGGCCGAGAAGACGCCGTACCACGAGAACGCGGCCCCCGTCGGCAAGGTCTTCTTCGACACCCCCGACGGCCCGGCGGTCTGCTCCGGCACGGTCGTCAAGGACGTCAACCACCCCGGCAAGTCCAACCTCGTCTGGACGGCGGGCCACTGTGTGCACGCCGGACAGAGCGGCGGCTGGTACCGCAACATCGTCTTCGTCCCGGCCTACAACGACCTCGGCAAGTCCGAGGCACAGCTGGGCAGCGCCACATCCGCGGAGATCGCTCCCTACGGCAACTGGTGGGCCGACTGGGTCTCGACGTCGAACGAATGGATCCAGGGCGGCTCGGACACGGGCGGCGACGGCGCCGCGTACGACTACTCGGTGCTGCATGTGAAGCCGGAGGCCGGCTCGAAGTCCCTGGAGGAGACCACCGGCGCCCTGGACGTCGACTTCTCCGCCCCGTCCGCGACCGAGGTCGCCACGATGGGCGCGTGGGGCTACCCGGCGGCACCTCCGTTCAACGGCCTGCAGATGTTCAAGTGCGTCGACCGTCCGGGCCGCCTCTCGCTCAGCCCGGCGCTGCCGACGATGTACCGCATCGGCTGCACCATGACCGGCGGTTCCTCGGGCGGCGGCTGGTTCCGCGTGGTGAACGGCGACACCAAGCTGGTGTCCAACACGTCGATCGGCCCCGAGGACAACACATGGCTGGCGGGCCCGCAGCTGGGCGCGGGTGCCGAGTCGCTGTACCAGAACATGAGCAGGACGTACGGCGGCCGCTGACACAGGCGTACTGACGCATACGGAAGGCCCGCTCCCCTGAGAAAGGGAGCGGGCCTTCGGCACTTCTACGAGCGCTTCTACGACACCCGGGGCCGCTCGGGCCACCGTGCCACGACGGCTCAGGCGGTCGGCGCCGGAACGTACGGCGCGAGGTCCGCCGCCAGCTCCTCGTGCACCCGCACCTTGAGCAGCGTGCCCTCCGGGGTGTGCTCCTCGGAGATCACCTCGCCCTCGGTGTGGGCGCGGGCGACCAGCTTGCCGTGGGTGTACGGCACCAGCGCCTCGATCTCGACCGAGGGCCGCGGCAGCTCGTTGTCGATCAGTGCGAGCAACTCGTCGATGCCCCGGCCGGTGCGGGCCGAGACCGCGATGGACCGCTTCTCGATCCGCAGCAGCCGCTGAAGGGTCAGCGGGTCGGCCGCGTCGGCCTTGTTGATCACGACGATCTCGGGCACGTCGGTGGCGCCGACATCCCTGATCACCTCGCGCACGGCGGCCAGCTGCTCCTCCGGGTCCGGGTGCGAGCCGTCCACCACGTGCAGGATCAGGTCGGAGTCGCCGACCTCCTCCATGGTGGAGCGGAACGCCTCGACCAGGTGATGCGGCAGGTGCCGTACGAAACCGACGGTGTCGGCCAGGGTGTACAGCCGTCCGCCCGGGGTCTCGGCCCGGCGCACGGTCGGGTCCAGGGTCGCGAACAGGGCGTTCTCGACCAGCACGCCCGCGCCCGTGAGGCGGTTGAGCAGGGAGGACTTTCCGGCGTTGGTGTAGCCCGCGATGGCGACCGAGGGCACCTTGTTGCGTCGGCGGACCTGGCGCTGGATGTCGCGGCCGGTCTTCATCTCCGCGATCTCCCGGCGCATCTTCGCCATCTTCTCGCGGATCCGTCGCCGGTCCGTCTCGATCTTGGTCTCACCGGGACCACGGGTGGCGAGGCCGCCGCCCTTGCCGCCGCCCATCTGCCGGGACAGCGACTGACCCCAGCCGCGCAGCCTCGGCAGCATGTACTGCATCTGTGCGAGCGCGACCTGCGCCTTGCCCTCTCGGGACTTGGCGTGCTGGGCGAAGATGTCGAGGATCAGGGCCGTACGGTCGATGACCTTGACCTTGACCACGTCTTCGAGGTGGATGAGCTGGCCCGGGCTGAGCTCACCGTCGCAGATGACGGTGTCCGCGCCCGTGTCGACCACGATGTCCCGCAGCTCATGAGCCTTGCCGGAACCGATGTAGGTGGCCGCGTCGGGCTTGTCGCGGCGCTGGATCACGCCGTCGAGCACGAGCGCGCCCGCGGTCTCCGCGAGGGCGGCGAGCTCCGACAGCGAGTTCTCCGCGTCGCGCGAGGTTCCCGAGGTCCAGACACCGACGAGCACGACCCGCTCCAGGCGGAGCTGGCGGTACTCGACCTCGGTGACGTCCTCGAGCTCGGTGGAGAGGCCCACCACACGGCGCAGGGCCGCGCGGTCGGAGCGGTCGAACTGATCGCCGTCCCGCTCTCCGTCGATCTCGTGGCTCCAGGCGACGTCCTCTTCCATCAGGGCATCGGCCCGAAGACCTTCGGCATAGGTGGCCGCGAAACGCTGTGAGTCCTGGGAAAAGGAAGAAGAGGAGGTCATTGGGTCCTTACGTCTCTGGGAAATCCGCCTGTGACGACGGTGGCAGCATTCCTGGCGCCAATTCCGTGGCACCCGGAACCGCACCGTGTCACTGCTCACAACGCACGAGCACCCCGGGAGATTCCCGCGGGCCGTGCCGCGCCGACCTGAAAATGGTCGCACGGCACGGCCCGTCTCGTCATCGCCTTATTTCCGGCCCGCCTCCTTGCCCACAGGCTTCCCCGCCGGCTTCCCCGCCGACTTCCCCGCGGGCTTCCCCGCCGACTTCCCTACCTGCTTCCCGGCCGCCGGCTTGCCGACCTTCTTGACCATCGACTTGCCGACCTTCTTGACCGCCTTCTCGGGGTCCACGGACCTCCACTCCGGCTGGCCTGGCATCGGCGGGGTCTTCTCGCCGTACAGCCAGGGCTGCAGGAACCCGTCGAGGTCACGTCCGGCGACCTCCTCCGCCAGCGCGACGAAGTCAGCCGTCGAAGCCGCCTCGTCCCGATGACGGCTCACCCAGAGCCGCTCCAGACGCTCGAAGGCCGGTCGGCCGATCTCCTCACGCAGGGCGTACAGAACCAGGGCCGCACCGTCGTAGACGTTGGGCCGGAAGATCCCGGTCTTCTTGCCCGCCGTGGGCGCCTTGGGTGCCGCAGGCGGTCCGCCGGCCGCACGCCAACGATCGGAGGCGGCATACGCGGCCTTCATCCGCGCCTCCAGCGGCCGCTCCGCCTTCTCCGCCGCGTACAGAGCCTCGTACCAGGTGGCGTGCCCCTCGCTGAGCCACAGGTCGGACCAGGTGCGCGGGCTGACGCTGTCGCCGAACCACTGATGCGCCAGCTCATGCACCATGATCGCCTCGACGTACCACTTCGGGAACGCGGCCTGGGTGAAGAGCTCCCTCTCGAACAGCGAGAGCGTCTGCGTCTCGAGCTCGAACCCGGTGGAGGCATGGGCCATGAGCAGGCCATAGGTCTCGAACGGATACCGTCCGACCTTGCCCTCCATCCAGGCGATGTGGCCGGGCGTCTTCTTCAGCCACGGCTCGAGGCGCTCACGGTCCGCGGCGGGTACGACGTCCCGCACGGGCAGTCCGTGCGGCCCGCTGCGGTGCACCACCTTGGAGCGGCCGATGGACACCTGGGCGAGCTCGGTGGCCATGGGATGCCGTGTCCGGTACGTCCAGGTCGTCGAGCCTCCCGCGCGGTCCACATCCGTGGGGAGACCGTTGGCGACGGCGGTGTAGCCGTTGGGCGCGGTGACCCGGATGGTGAACAGCGCCTTGTCGGACGGGTGGTCGTTGCACGGGAACACCACATGCGCGGCATCGGCCTGATTGGCCATGGCAAGCCCGTCCGCGGTCCGCACCCAACCGCCCTCCCGCTTCTCCCCGTAGACGGGATCACTGGTGTGCCGCACGGTGATCCGCATCCAACTGCCGTCGGGCACCGGCTCCGAGGGCGTCACCACGAGGTCCTCACCCACGCTGCGGAACGAAGCGGCCTCCCCGTCGACCTTGACGGACTCCACCTTGCCGTGCGCGAAGTCGAGGTTGACCTGCTCCAGATCCTCGGTCGTCCAGGCGTCGATGGTGGTTTCGGCCTGCAGGGGCTTGCTGTTGCTGCCGGGATAGGTGAAGGACAGATCGTACGAGCCCACGTCGTACCCGGGGTTTCCCAGGTGCGGGTAGAGATGGTCGCCGATGCCCAGGGGCGTGGCGGGAGCACTGGCGGCGAGGAGACAGACGGAGACGGCGGTGGCCAGCACCGCGGGCGCCTTGAGGCGCCGACGAGGACGACGAGCGCGCTGAGCCTCGTTGCGGGGGGTGAGCAGCATGAACCAGGGCTATCAGCGCACAAGCGGAAGACGTCGACGACGCGCGCCCGGCCCACCCGAACGGGTACGTCAGGCGGGTGCAGGTCACGACGCCACAGTCGCGTACGGCGAGCAGGCGTACGGCTCACAGGGGCCGTTGGCCCTGCCTACCCCCCCGGCGTCTGAGTCTGAGCCCGACTCACGTCATACACACCCGCGACATTCCGCATCGCCCGCATCAGCCCCGGCAGCAACGCCGCATCCGGCAGCTGAACCGTGTACGTGTGACGCACCCGCTGCTGCGTCGGAGGCTCCACCGTCGCCGACACGATCTCCGCCCCCTCCAGCGCCATCGCCTCCGTGAGGTCGGCCAATAGGTGCGGGCGAACGAACGATTCGGCGACCAACGTGACCCGGCACTCCGCGGTGTCCCCCCAGCGCACATCGACCTCCGCGCGCCCCACACCCTTCATACGCGCCACCGCAGCGCACTCGACTCGATGAACGGTCACCACTCCCCCACGCACGGAGAACCCGGTGACCTCGTCGGGCGGCACAGGAGTGCAGCACCCGGCGAGCCGCACAGCCGCACCCGGCCGGTCGACCAGCACATTGCCGGTCCGGAGACGACCGACCGCCCCTTCGCCGGCCACCCGCGCTCCCGCCGACTCCGCGGCAGCCGGCGGCGCAACGGCCTCGTCCGCCGCGCCCCGGAAGGCCACCGCGGTCTCCTTGCCGTCCGAGCCCCCCTGCGAGGGATGCGCGGCCAGCCATCGCTGGATGGCGATCCGAGCGGCGGGCGTATGGGCATGCTCCAGCCACTCCCTGGAGGGCTCGGATGCCGGATCCTGCCCCATCAGCAGCTGAACGGTGTCGCCGTCCCGCAGCACCGTGCTGAGCGTCGCCAGACGCCCGTTGACCCGCGCTCCCATGCACGCGTGCGCGTCCTCGCCGTACTGCGCGTACGCGGCGTCCACACAGGTCGCGCCCTCGGGCAGCCCCAGCGTGCCGCCGTCGGGCCGGAACACGGTGATCTCACGGTCCTGCGCGAGGTCCTCACGCAGCGTGGACCAGAAGGTGTCCGGGTCAGGGGCCGCCTCCTGCCAGTCCAGGAGCCGTGACAGCCACCCGGGCCGCGTGGGATCGACGCGCTCACCGTCACTCGAAGCGGACTGGTCCTCCGACGGGGGCGCGTACGGATTGCCGAGCGCGACGACGCCGGCCTCGGCGACCTTGTGCATCTGGTGCGTACGGATGAGTACTTCGACGACCTGCCTGTCTTTCCGCGCGACGGCGGTGTGCAGCGACTGGTACAGGTTGAACTTGGGAACCGCGATGAAGTCCTTGAACTCCGAGACCACGGGCGTCATACAGGTGTGCAGCTCACCCAGGACGCCGTAACAGTCGGCATCTTCGTTCACCAGCACCAGCAACCGCCCGAAGTCGGCGCCCCGCAGCCGTCCGCGCTTGCGGGACACCCGGTGCACGGACACGAAGTGCCGTGGCCGGATGAGGACTTCGGCCTGGATGTCGGCCTCGCGCAGCACGCCGCGCATCTCGTCGGCCATCTCCGCGAGCGGATCGTCCCCGCGGGAGGCGTTCTCGACGATCAACTCCCGTGTGTGCTCGTACTCCTCGGGGTGCAGGATCGCGAAGACCAGGTCTTCCAGCTCGGTCTTGAGCGCCTGGACCCCGAGCCGCTCGGCGAGCGGAATGAGAACGTCGCGGGTCACCTTGGCGATCCGGGCCTGTTTCTCGGGACGCATCACGCCAAGGGTGCGCATGTTGTGCAGCCGGTCGGCGAGTTTGATCGACATCACACGGACGTCGTTGCCGGTGGCGACGAGCATCTTGCGGAAGGTCTCGGGCTCGGCGGCGGCGCCGTAGTCCACCTTCTCCAGCTTGGTCACGCCGTCGACCAGGAACCGGACCTCCGCGCCGAACTCCTCACCGACCTGGTCGAGCGTCACATCGGTGTCCTCGACGGTGTCGTGGAGCAGGGAGGACGTCAGGGTCGTGGTCTCGGCGCCCAGTTCGGCGAGGATCAGGGTCACCGCGAGCGGATGTGTGATGTACGGCTCGCCGCTCTTGCGCATCTGGCCGCGGTGCGAGGACTCGGCCAGCACGTAGGCGCGGCGCAGCAATTCGAGGTCCGCGTCGGGATGGTGGGCCCGGTGGGCGTCGACCACATGGCTGATCGCGTCGGGCAACCGGTCGCGTGAGGCCGAGCCGAGCAGCGCCGCCCGGCCGAGGCGGCGCAGGTCGATGCGTGCGCGGGCCTTCCTGCGCGGCACGACAGGCGGCACAGCGCCTGCTACCGGGCCTGGCATCGCGGAATTCGTGGCCTCCGCACTCATGGGCACCTCCGGCTGCGTGGACCGGCGGACGGGGTACCCCATGGCGAACACGGCTCAGGGGATGGCGGCTTGTCCCCCGTCCGGGCCGGTGCTTGATGCTACCGAGCCCATCACGTGCTACTGACCGCCTCTCGCCGAGCGTGAAACGGATCACCCATTCGAGCGAGGGTTTGCAGGTTTACGGTTTTGCGCCATACGGCCAGCCGCAGTTCGCTCTTTCGAACGTTCCGGGGGCGTAGGAGCCCCAGGTCCCACCCCGCGAACGACGCAACGCTCCACTTCTCAAGCCACGGAAGGCTCAGCGAGCGAACGTTTCCAGCCACTCCGCATCGATCTCACCCTCGGCCACGATGACCGCGGGACCGGTCATCTCGATCTCGCCGTCGGGCCGCTCGGTGATCACGAGGGTGCCGCCGGGCACATCGACGGTGTACGTCGCGGGGGCACCGGTCACCGTCGGGTCGGCGCCGTCCCTGCGCGCGGCGGCCACGGCGACGGCGCACGCGCCCGTGCCGCACGACCGGGTCTCGCCGGCACCGCGCTCGTGCACGCGCAGCGCGACATGGCGGGGTCCGCGATCGACCACGAACTCGACGTTGACCCCCTCCGGATAGGCCGAGGCCGGGCTGAACGGCGGCGGGGAGTACAGGTCGCCGGCTTGCGCGAGGTCGTCCACGAAGGCGACCGCGTGCGGGTTGCCCATGTTCACGTTCCGGGCGGGCCAGCTGTGCTCGCCGACGCTCACCGTGACGTCGCCTTCGGGGAGGCGGGCCTTGCCCATGCCGACGGTGATGTCACCGTCCTTGTCGATGTGCACGGTCTTCACGCCGCCGCGCGTGGCGACGGCGAGGTCGCCCTCGCCCACATGCCCGGCGCGCTGGAGGTAGCGGGCGAAGACGCGCACGCCGTTGCCGCACATCTCCGCGATCGATCCGTCGCCGTTGCGGTAGTCCATGAACCACTCGGCCTCGGCGGCCATGCCCTTGGCCTCGGGGTGCGCAGCGGACCGCACGACATGCAGCAGACCGTCACCGCCGATGCCCGCGCGACGGTCGCACAGGGCGGCGACGGCGGCCGGGGGCAGGTCGATGACGTTCTCCGGGTCCGGGACGATCACGAAGTCGTTCTCGGTGCCGTGACCCTTGAGGAAGGCGATCCGCGTGCTCATTCCTCGATCGTACGGTGCCGCTACGACAGAGCCGAAAAAGCAGCTCTCACCGCAGGCGAGCCACTCTCCACACGGCCAGCACGACGATCGCGGCGACGACCAGGACGTACGCCAGCACGACCCGCCAGTCCGGGCTGCGCCCAGAGCCCCGCTGGGGCAGTCCGGGCCACGTGTAACCGACGCGGCGGGCGGCCATCATGCCCCAGCCGGCCGCACAGGAGCAGATCAGGAGCCCCAGCATGGCGATCACTGCCCCGCTGTCGCCGAAGTCGAAGGCCAGCGGGAAGGCGAACATCAGAGAGCCGACGGCAGCCAGGCCCACGATGGGCGCGAGCTGCCAGATGCGCAGCCGGCGCTGCGGGCGCAGCTCGACCTCGACCTCCGGGCCGCTCGCGTACATCTCCTCGGGCTCGGGGCCGTCGTCGGTGACGCCGACCTCGGTCTCGTCGAGCCCGTCGGGGATCGGACGGTCGCCGTCCGGCTCCCGCTCACCCGTGTCAGCGGTGAGGTTCTCGGTGCCTTGTGCGGTGTCGCGAGGGCCGGCCTCCATCGCCACGCGCCCTCCCAACTCGGACTCCACTTGGTCGATCGAAGCTCGATGATGGCATGGCGCCGGAGGCCGGGATGACGGCCGGAGCGTCCCGATGCCATCACGTGATCAGGCTGTAACCGGTCGTTCGACCAACGCCAGTGCGAGATGCGGAAGTTCTGTGAGATCTGCCGCAGCCCCACTGAGCCAGTGCACCCGCGGATCGCGCCTGAACCATGAATCCTGGCGGCGCGCGAAGCGTTTGGTGGCACGTACGGTCTCGGTCCGCGCCTCGTCGAGAGTGCACTCCCCGGCGAGCGCCGCGAGCACCTGCTGGTAGCCGAGCGCACGCGAGGCCGTACGCCCCTCGCGCAACCCCTGCGCCTCCAGCATGCGCACCTCGTCCACGAGCCCGGCGTCCCACATCCGGTCCACTCGGCGTGCGATGCGCTCGTCCAGCTCGGGGCGGGCCACGTCGACGCCGATCTGGACGGTGTCGTAGACCGAGTCGTGGCCGGGGAGGTTGGCGGTGAAGGGCTGGCCGGTGATCTCGATCACCTCAAGGGCCCGGACGATACGGCGGCCGTTGCTGGGCAGGATCGCCTGCCCGGCCTCGGGGTCGGCGGCGGCCAGACGGGCGTGCAGCGCCCCGGAGCCGCGCAGCGCCAGTTCCTCCTCGAGCCGTGCCCTGACCTCGGGGTCGGTGCCGGGGAACTCCAGGTTGTCGACGGCTCCGCGGATGTACAGCCCCGAGCCGCCGACGAGGATCGGCCAGCGCCCCTCGGCGAGCAGCGCGTCGATCCGCTCGCGCGCGAGCCGCTGGTATTCGGCGACGGACGCGGTGACCGTCACGTCCCAGATGTCCAGCAGGTGGTGCGGAACGCCCGCGCGCTCCTCGGGCGTCAGCTTGGCGGTGCCGATGTCCATCCCTCGGTAGAGCTGCATGGAGTCGGCGTTGACGACCTCGCCCCCGAGTTGCCGGGCCAGGAAAACGCCCAGATCGGACTTTCCGGCCGCGGTGGGTCCGACAACGGCAATGACACGGGGGGCGGGGGGTGCGCTGCTCACCGCCCCAGTCTCGCAAACCTCACGGGGCGGACTCGAACGAGTTACGTGACGGCACACCCGCGAGGTCGTTGCCTGTTGCGAGGTTTCCGCCGCCGGTTTCGCGGAGGCGGCGACCCGGGGGCGCAAACGGACGCACCGGACGACGCGGGATTTCGCCCGCACGAGTAACGTATGGAGTGGATATGGGCGTTTTCGCACGGATTTTCCGGAGGTCGAAGACTACGGAGGCGGCGTCAACTGCCGAGGTCCAGGCCGACACACCAACGGCCGAGCCCGCGGCGGAGGAGTCGGCAGAGGCCAAGGGCGCGGCCGAGACCAAGGCCGAGGACGCGGCCCAGCCGGCCGCGGCGGAGTCGGTCGAGGCCGACGGCGACGGCGACGACGGAGTCGAGATCCCCAAGCAGCAGTCTGCCGACGAGGCGGCCGACAGCGAGGCCGGTGAGGGCGCCCGCACGTAACTGCCCCGCGCGGGAAGGTGAACGATGGGTCTGAAGGACAATTTGAAAGCCAAACTCGCCCCGGCCAAGGACAAGGTCTCCGACTTCGCGCAGCGGCACGAGGACAAGGTGCACCACGGCCTCGACAAGGCCGCTAAGGCCGTCGACGAGAGAACCAAGGGCAAGTACAGCGAGAAGATCCACACAGGCACCGGCAAGGCCAAGGGTGCCATGGAGCGAATCGCTCACAAGGGCGACGACCCGGCGACCGGCGGCAGCACACCGCCGCCGGACTCACCCCCGCCGACCACCTGAAACGGCAATCGACGGACGGCCGCGGAGCTTGACGGCTCCCGGCCGTCCGCCGTTTCGGCAGTGGTTCTTGCAGGCTCTTTCCGGCGCTGCCCCGCCCCTTGCGGCCTGTTCTACGACCAGGTCGCGACCAGGTAGCCCACCCCGTACGGCGCGTCCTCGTACAGCAGGGCGCCCGACAGGGCCGCATCCTCGGCGGCGCCGGCGAGGACCTGCCACGGAGCCCGCCCCGAGGCCTTCAGCTCGTGCGCCAGCTCGGTGTCCAGCGCCTTGAGGGCGGCCACGTCCGCCTCACCCAGCGCACGCGCGACGGACGCGTCGAAAGGCGCCGCGCGCTCGTCGAGGTAGCCGGGAGCCTTGAGCGTGCGGCAGGCGCTGGCGTCGCCCATCACCAGCAGCGCCACCCGCTCGGCCCGGGTCGCGACTTCTCTTCCGATCTCAATACACCGCTTTGGGGTCAGAGGTTCCCCCACCGCGAGTCCCTCGATCGGGGCGTCCGCCCAACCGGTCCGCTCCAGCAGCCATGCGGCGACGGCGAGCGAGGTCGGGAGTGGACGTTGCGAGGGCGCGGAGGCGTCGGTGCCGGTCTCGGCCCGCCCCAGCCGTACGTCGATGTCCACACCGAAGCCGCGGAAGGAACCCCGCGCGCCCTCTGCGTACGCCCCGTGCTCGCCCTCCTCGCCGGGCGCGACGACCACGAGCCGGTCCGGCCGGGCCGCCGCGAGCAGGCCCAGCCCGTCCGTGCAGGCGGCACGCGCGGGGGCCAGCTCGGGGGCGGCACCGGCGGCGACGTCGGGCACGAGGAGCGGCGGGCAAGGGCAGACTGCGGCGGCGACGAGCATGATCGGCAGCGTAACGCCGTAGGGCTCAGGAGTGTCAGTTGCGGGGGCGGTCAGTCGCAGCCGCAGCCGCTCCCCGCGGCCACCGGCACCGGCTCCGGAACCCCTATCTTCGGCAACCCCAGCATCACGCCCGCCGGCTTCGCGGCCTCGGCGGTGCTCCGCTTCTCCCAGGCGTCGCCCGCGCGCGTGCGGCGCACATCGAGGGCGGAACCCTCGGCGAGGAGGTGGTGCGGGGCGGCGTAGGTGACCTCGACGGTGACCACGTCGCCGGGGCGGACCTCCTGATCCGGCTTGGTGAAGTGGACCAGGCGGTTGTCGGGGGCGCGGCCGGACAGACGGTGCGTGGCGTCGTCCTTGCGCCCCTCGCCCTCGGCGACCATCAGCTCGAAGGTGCGGCCGATCTGCTTCTTGTTCTCCTCCCAGGAGATCTCCTCCTGGAGGGCGACAAGGCGCTCGTAGCGCGCCTGGACGACCTTCTTGGGGATCTGGTCCTCCATGGTCGCGGCCGGGGTCCCGGGCCGCTTGGAGTACTGGAAGGTGAAGGCCTGCGCGAACCGGGCCTCCCGGACGACGTGCAGCGTCTGCTCGAAGTCCTCCTCGGTCTCGCCGGGGAAGCCCACGATGATGTCGGTCGTGATGGCAGCGTGCGGGATGGCCGCGCGGACCTTCTCGATGATCCCGAGGTAGCGCTCCTGCCGGTAGGAGCGGCGCATCGCCTTCAGGACCGTGTCCGAGCCGGACTGGAGGGGCATGTGGAGCTGCGGCATGACGTTCGGCGTCTCGGCCATCGCCGCGATCACGTCGTCGGTGAAGTCGCGCGGGTGCGGCGAGGTGAAGCGGACGCGCTCCAAGCCGTCGATCTTTCCGCACGCCCGCAGCAGCTTGCTGAACGCCTCGCGGTCGCCGATGTCGGAACCGTACGCGTTGACGTTCTGGCCGAGCAGCGTGATCTCGCTGACGCCCTCGGTGACCAGGGCCTCGATCTCGGCGAGGATGTCGCCGGTGCGGCGGTCCTTCTCCTTGCCGCGCAGGGCCGGGACGATGCAGAAGGTGCAGGTGTTGTTGCAGCCGACGGAGATCGACACCCAGGCCGCGTACGCGCTCTCGCGCCGGGTCGGCAGCGTCGAGGGGAACGCCTCCAGCGACTCGGCGATCTCGACCTGCGCCTCCTCCTGCACACGGGCGCGCTCCAGCAGGACCGGCAGCTGGCCGATGTTGTGCGTGCCGAAGACGACGTCCACCCAGGGCGCCCGCTTCACGATGGTGTCGCGGTCCTTCTGCGCGAGACAGCCGCCGACGGCGATCTGCATCCCGGGCCGGCCGGCCTTCTTCGGGGCGAGGTGACCGAGGTTGCCGTACAGCTTGTTGTCGGCGTTCTCGCGGACCGCGCAGGTGTTGAAGACGACGACGTCCGCGTCGCCGTCCGAACCCTCGGGCGCGCGCACGTAACCGGCCTCTTCGAGCAGCCCGGACAATCGCTCGGAATCGTGGACGTTCATCTGGCACCCGTAGGTGCGGATTTCGTAACTCTTGGATCCGTGAACGTCCACTGCCGGGCTCCGGTCGCTGCTGGTGGTCATGGCTCAAGGGTAGGTGGTCGTGAGGGAGCCCTGTCCCGGCCAGTCCGGGCAGCCGAGTCCGGGCGGGAGTTCCAGTGGCCGGGAGTCCCTACCGCCCGACCCCGGCCTCACTCTCCTGCATCCGCCGGGCAACCTCGCCCAGGCCGTCGGCGACATTCGCGAGCTGCTGTGGCGTGAGGACATCGATGAGGAGCCTGCGAACGAGGGCGACATGGCCCGGCGCCGCCCGCTCCAGCATGGTCCGGCCGGCGTCGGTGAGGACGGCGTAGACCGCGCGCACATCGCTCGGGCAGGAGCGCCGGGTCACCAGGCCGGCCTTCTCCAGCTGGGTGATCTGGTAGGTCAGGCCGCTCTTGGAGTTGAGGAGCGCGTCGGCGAGGCCGCTCATGCGCATCTCGCGGCCCTGGGCGGCGTTCAGGCGCACGAGGATCTCGTACTGGAGGTGCGTGATCCCCACGTCGTCCTTGAGCTGTTGATCGAGACGGCGGTTCACGAGCGCTCCGGCGGCCACGAACGCGTACCAGGCGCGCCGCTCTTCCTCGTTCAACCAGTGGGGTTCGGCCATGCGTCAACGTTAGCGCGACTGTTCAAATTCGAACCTGGCGCGCAACCCGGGCCCGCATCCAGCCGTCCGGTGTGACCGGCGCAACACCGATCGCCTTGTTCAAAATTTGAAACCTCGCGCTATCGTCGAGGCGTCACGGTTCAAATTTGAACTCACCTGTTCGTCAAACCCGCGAAGGAGCACCCATCCCATGCCTTCCTCCCTCGCCCGTGTCGCCACCGACGCCGCCCCGCGCTACGCCAAGCAGCTCGGCTCGCACTTCGGCCGGAAGATCCCCGTCGAGGAGACGCCCGACGGCGGCCGGCGCCTGACCTTCCAGCACACCGACGTCGTCCTCGAACCCGTCGACGGCCACCTGCTGATCCGGATCACCGCGCCCGACGCCGCAACGCTCACCACCATCCAGGACGTCGTGGGCAGCCACCTCGAACGCTTCGGCCGGCGCAACGAACTGAGCATCACCTGGGACGAGCCCGCCCAGGACTGAAGCGCCCGCCAGGACACGCACCGGAGGCGCCCCGCCCGGCGCCCGCGAGAAAGGCACCGTCATGAAGGCCGTCACCCTCACCGACTTCGGGGCCGAGCCGCTCCTCACCGACCTGCCCGTGCCGGAACCGGGACCGGGCGAGGTGCTGGTCCGGCTGCACGCGGCCGCGCTGAACCCTTTCGACTGGAAGGTCGCCGACGGCGCCCTCAAGGACCTGGTCGAGCACGGCTTCCCGCTGGTCATGGGATCCGACGGAGCCGGCGTGGTCGAGCGCATCGGCCCCGATGTGATCCATTTCCGGCCCGGTGACACCGTCTACGGCCAGTTCATGAACCTCGCGGCCGGCCGCGGCTCCTACGCCGAGTACGTGGTGGCCGCCGAGAACGGCACCCTCGCCCGTATGCCCGACGACCTGCCGTTCCCGATCGCGGCGGCGCTGCCCACCGCCAGCGTCACCGCCTACCAGGCCATCGAGGCCGCCCGGCTCGACACCGGTCAGGTGATCCTCGTCAACGGCGCGTCCGGCGGTGTGGGGCAGTCGGCGATCCAGTTCGCCGCGCTCCAGGGCGCCAGGGTGCTGGCCACCGCCACCGGCGACATAGCCGGCCACCTCCGCGATCTCGGCGCCGACGAGACCATCGACTTCACCTCCGCCCCCACCGCCGAGCAGGTCCTGGCCGCCCACCCCGGCGGCATCGACGCCGTCCTCGACCTGGTCACCCCGGCCGGCGGGGACATCGACGCCCTGGCAGGTCTGCTCAAGCCCGGCGGCAGGTTCGTGAGCACCAACCGGGCCGCCGACCCCGACGCCCTGGCCGCTCGCGAGATCCATGGCGTCAACCTCGTCAACGACCCCAGCCGGAAGGAGCTGGAGTCCCTCGCCGCCCTCGCCGACGCCGGCAAGCTGCGCATCACGATCGACGCCGAGGTCCCGCTGGCCGACGCCCCGGCCGCCGTGGCCCGCGCCCGTGCCGGGGGCTCCCGCGGGAAGACCGTCATCCTGCTCTGACGCGGCCGCTCAGGCCCCGTCGGCCACCCATCCCTGGCGGCGCAGCACGGCCGACACGTCCGGCGCCTGGTAGTGCTCGCCCTTGAGGACCTTGCCGTCGGCGCGGCGGGCGACCTGGCCGTCGGGGCCCAGCTTGGTCATGTTGGAGCGGTGGATCTCGGACAGCACGGCGTCGAGGTCGATGCCGTGGACCAGGGCCGTGCCGTACGCGACGTAGACGACGTCCGCCAGCTCGTGCGCGAGCCGGTCGAGCGGGCCTCTGACGGAGACCTCGGCGACCTCCGCGGCCTCCTCGGCGAGCAGTTCTCCACGGTGGGCGGCGAGTTCCGGGGAGACCGCCGTCGGCGTACTGCGGGTGTCGAGCCCGAAGGCGCGGTGGAACTCACGGACCAGGTCGGCGGGAGAGGCACTCATACGGCGACTGTAACGGCCGGGTCCGACAGTCCCCGCCCGCTGTCCCGATCATGGAGGCGCCCGGCACCGACGACCGACCGCTCCCCCGCGCTGTGACCTCGGCCCTGGTCAGCACCGCGTACCGGCTGGCAGGATCGCCGCCATGTCCAAGGCACTCACCCGCATCAGCAGGCGCCGGGCCCTGCAGGGCACGGCCGCCGGGTTCGTGGCCCTCGGGTTGCTGCTGTGGTGGCTGTTGCCCCTGGGCGAGGAACCCCCCAGCGGGACGATCACGTTCAGCACCGGCACACGCGCGGGGGTCTACCAGGAGTACGGCGAACTCCTGCGCAACGAGCTCGCCAGGGACATGCCCCAGCTGAAGGTACGACTGCTGACCAGTGCCGGGTCCCAGGAGAACGTGGAGCGCGTGGCGACCGGCAAGGCCGACTTCACGATCGCCGCCGCCGACGCGGTGGACACGTACAAGACGGGCGGCAGGCCCGCCACCGACAAGCTGCGCGGTGTCGCCCGCCTGTACGACGACTACGTACAGCTTGTCGTCCCGCCGGACTCGGACATCCGCTCCGTCGCGGACCTGAAGGGCAAGCGGGTGGCCATAGGGCTGCCCAACTCCGGCGTACGGCTGATCGCCACCCGCGTACTGGAGGCCGCCGGGATCGACCCGGAGAAGGACATCACGCCGAGGGCGGACGGCATCGACACCGGGCCCAAACGGCTCGGGCACGAGCTGGACGCGTTCTTCTGGTCGGGCGGCGTGCCCACGGACGGGCTGGAGAAGATCGCCGAGAACTCCGCGTTCCGGTTCGTGCCGATCGACGCCGACCTCGTCGCCAAGGTGCACGCCCAGGGCGACACGGCGCACTTCTACCGCGCGACCAACATGCCGGAGTCGGCGTATCCCACCGTCCAGAACGGCGACACGGTGGCGACGATCGCCGTCTCCAACCTGCTGATCACCCGCAAGGACATGGACCCCCGCCTGACCGAGTGGCTCACCCGCACGGTGATCAAGAGCCGCGACGGCATCGGCGCCCACGTCCACTCCGCCCAGCTCGTGGACCTGCGCACGGCGATCTACACCGACCCGCTGACCCTGCACGACGGCGCCCGGCGCTACTACCGCTCGGTCAAGCCGTAGGTCCGCTGTCCACCGGCACTACGCCGTGGGCGCCGACCGCGGCACCGTCACGGTCACCCGCAACCCGTGTGGCTCATGAGGGCCGTACGAGATCGAGCCCCCGCCGGCCGCGAGCAGGGCCCTGGAGATCGACAGGCCCAGGCCCGAGCCCTTGATGTTCTGGTGCCGGCCGCTGCGCCAGAAGCGGTCGCCGATGCGGGCGAGCTCCTCGGCGGAGAGGCCGGGGCCGTTGTCGGTCACCTCGATCGTCGACACGGCGCCGTTGGAGGTGACGGTCACCTCGACGCACTCGTCCTTCGGCGTGAACTTGACCGCGTTGTCGATCACGGCGTCCAGCGCGCTGGACAGGGCGACCGGGTCGGCCCAGGCGGTGGTGGCCGGGCAGTTCCCCACCAGTCGGACGCCCTTGGCCTCGGCGGTCGGTGCCCAGGCGGCGACCCGCTCGGCGGCCAGCGCGCCGACATCGGTCAGCCGGAGGTCCGCCGCGGTGTGCTCGGCCAGGGCGAGGTCGAGCAGGTCGTCCAGGACCTGCGCCAGACGCTTGCCCTCGGCCTGCACCGAGGCGATCTCCGGATTGCCCTCGGGAAGCTCGAAGGCGAGCAGTTCGATGCGCAGCAGCAGCGCCGCGAGCGGGTTGCGCAGTTGGTGCGAGGCGTCGGCGACGAAGGCGCGCTGCTGCTCCAGCACGTCCTCGACGTTGTCCGCCATCTCGTTGAACGACCGTGCCAGCCGTCGCAGTTCCGGCGGACCGCTGGCCACCGCGACCCGTGACTTGAGGCGACCGCTCGCGATCTCGTGGGTGGTGACGTCCAGCACCCGCACCGGCCTGAGCACCCAGCCGGTCAGCCGCAGGGCGGCCCCGACGGCCACCAGCATCGCGGCCGTCAATCCGGCGCCGATGATCAGCCAGCCGTCCACGATCCGGGAGCGCATCTGCCCGGTGGGCGAGTCGGTGACGACGACCGCGACGACATCGCCGTCCCGGATGACCGGCGAGGCGACGACGAGGCGCCCGCGCTGCCAGGGCCACACCTGCTTGGGGTCGTGGCTGCGCCGGCTGAGCAGCGACTCCTCGAAGGCGTCGCGCACCTCGCCGGTCTCGGGCAGGAACCAGGTCGTCGGCCCGTTGGCCAGGGGCGTGTCGTTGGGCAGGAAGACACCGGCCCGGATGCCGTAGACGTCGTAGTAGTTCTCCAGCTCCCGGCTCAGGATGCGCAGGTCGTCGCGGGATCCGGTGGTGACGTCGGCGGCGGGGCGGGCGATGGCCGCGAAGTACGCCGTGTCGTCGATCCGGTCGACGACCACGTCCTGCTGCTGGGCCGAGGCCAGGCTGATGGCGAGCGGTACGCCGAGCGCGAGCAGCACGGCCGCCATCAGGACGATGAGCAGCGGAAGGAGTCGAGTGCGCACCCGTGCCCGCTACGAGGCCGGGGCGACTAGCCGGTAGCCGACGCCGCGTACGGTCTCGATCAGCGCCGGCATGCGCAGCTTGGCACGCAGGGATGCCACATGCACCTCAAGGGTGCGCCCGGTCCCCTCCCAACTCGTGCGCCACACCTCGCTGATGATCTGCTCCCTGCGGAAGACCACCCCGGGGCGCTGGGCGAGCAGGGCCAGCAGGTCGAACTCCTTGCGGGTCAGCTGGACGACCGAACCGTCGACACTGACCTGCCGCGTGGGCAGCTCGATATGCACCGAGCCCAGGCGCAGCACACCTTCGCCGCCCGTTGCGGTGTCCTCCGGGGTGGTGCGCCGGCTGACGGCGTGGATCCGGGCGAGCAGTTCTCCGGTGTCGTACGGCTTCACCACATAGTCGTCGGCCCCGAGGTTGAGGCCGTGGATGCGGGAGCGGACGTCGGAGCGCGCGGTCACCATGATCACCGGGGTGCTGGTGCGCTTGCGGATCTTGCCGCAGACCTCGTAGCCGTCCTGGTCGGGCAGGCCGAGGTCGAGGAGGACGACGCCGAAGCCGTTGCCCTCGGGGACGAGTGCCTGAAGGGCTTCCTCGCCGCTGCGCGCGTGCGTGACGTCGAAACCATGTCGCGCCAGGACCGCGGACAGCGCGGCGGCGACATGGTTGTCGTCCTCGACGAGGAGGAGTCTCACCCCGGCCTCCCTCAGTTCACCGGCCGTACGATTCGGACAGATACACAGTGCGTGCACACGCGCGCGTGCACCATGGAAGTCACGCTGATGGACGAGGACGCCGTCAAGAGGGTTCCGGTTCCGGGGGGCTTCCGTTACCCAGCCGGTACGCGCCCAGGTAGCAAGTGCTACGACACGTGTCCGATTGCTATCGGATCGTGATGCTCAGATTCCCCTCAGAACTAATGACGCAGGTCGGATACGGTTATTACTGTCCTCCGAAACCGAGGAGGACGGAGCCTGAGAGCGATGACCGAAGTATCGGTGGCCAAGGACAGTGTGGCCGCGACCGGCGACCTGGTCGTCCTGAAGAACGTGAACAAGCACTTCGGCGCGTTGCACGTGCTGCAGGACATCGACCTGACGATCGCCCGCGGTGAAGTCGTCGTGGTCATCGGACCCTCCGGGTCCGGGAAGTCGACCCTGTGCCGCGCCATCAACCGCCTCGAGACGATCGACTCCGGCGCGATCGCCATCGACGGCAAGCCGCTGCCCCAGGAAGGCAAGGAGCTGGCCCGGCTGCGCGCAGACGTCGGCATGGTCTTCCAGTCCTTCAACCTCTTCGCGCACAAGACCGTGCTCGAGAACGTGATGCTGGGCCAGATCAAGGTCCGTAAGACGGACAAGAAGAAGGCCGAGGAGAAGGCCCGCACCCTGCTCGACCGGGTGGGTGTGGCCAACCAGGCGGACAAGTACCCCGCCCAGCTCTCCGGCGGCCAGCAGCAGCGTGTGGCCATCGCCCGGGCGCTGGCCATGGACCCCAAGGTCATGCTCTTCGACGAGCCCACGTCAGCGCTCGACCCGGAGATGATCAACGAGGTCCTGGAGGTCATGCAGCAGCTCGCCCGCGACGGCATGACCATGATCGTCGTCACCCACGAGATGGGCTTCGCCCGTTCTGCCGCCAACCGGGTGGTCTTCATGGCGGACGGCAAGATCGTCGAGGAAGCCGTACCGGACCAGTTCTTCAGCAATCCGCGCAGCGACCGCGCGAAGGACTTCCTGTCCAAGATCCTGCACCACTGATGGACTGCGTTCCCGCACCACCGACGGACTGCGTTTCCGCACCCTGACGGACTGCGTCTCGCATCCGACGACCTGCGTCACCCCGCCGCACCTGGCGGCACGCATCGCTTCTTCACACAAAGGATGTTCACCATGAAGCTCCGCAAAGTCTCCGCCGCGGCGGCCGCCGCCCTCGTCCTTTCCATCACCGCCACCGCGTGTGGTGGGGACGGTGACAGCGACAGTGGGTCGGGCTCCGGTGGCGGCGACAAGATCAAGATCGGCATCAAGTACGACCAGCCGGGTCTGGGCCTGAAGGAGCCCGACGGCACCTTCTCCGGCTTCGACGTCGACGTCGCCACCTACGTGGCGAAGGAGCTCGGCTACGAGCCCGACCAGATCGAGTTCGTCGAGACGAAGAGCGCCGACCGTGAGAACGCCCTCGCCCGTGGCGACGTGAAGCTCATCGCCGCGACGTACTCGATCACCGATGAGCGCAAGCAGAAGGTCGACTTCGCCGGCCCGTACCTGCTGGCCCACCAGGACCTGCTGGTCAAGACGGACTCGGACATCACCGAGGCCACCGACCTGAACGGCAAGAACCTGTGTTCGGTGGTCGGCTCCACCTCGGCGCAGAACGTCAAGAACGACTTCGCGCCGAAGGCCAACCTCAAGGAGAACGGCACCTACTCGGAGTGCATCTCCTCGCTGCAGAGTGGCACCGTGGACGCCCTGACCACGGACGACTCGATCCTCGCCGGTTACGCCGCGCAGGAGCAGTACAAGGGCAAGTTCAAGCTCGCCGGCCTCAAGCTGAGCAACGAGAACTACGGCATCGGTGTGAAGAAGGGTGACACCGAGACCGTGAACAAGGTCAACGCCGCCCTCGAGAAGATGGTCAGCTCGAAGGCCTGGGACAAGGCGGTCGCCGACAACCTCGGTCCGGCCAACTACAAGAACGAGCCCGCGCCGAAGATCGGCGTCATCGTCAAGTAGCGCAGTGCCTGACCGGCGCGCTGCCGTCCACCGCGATCAGGGCGGCGGCGCGCCGCGCTATCCACCTACGCCACCCACCCGGAAGCGCGGGAGATCGTGTTCGACTTTCTTTCTGACTATGACAACCCAACTCTGTTGGGTGCCTTCTGGATGACGGTGAAACTCACCGCCGTCTCCGGCCTCGGTTCCCTGATCTGGGGAACTCTGCTGGCCGCGATGCGGGTCAGCCCGGTCCCGCTCATGCGTGGGTTCGGCACGGCCTATGTGAACATCGTCCGGAACATCCCCCTGACGGTCATCATCATCTTCACCTCGCTCGGCCTCGCCGATGTCTTCGGCGTGACGTTGGGCGCCTCCGATTTCAAGGTCCAGGGCTTCCGCCTGGCGATCCTCGGCCTCGTCGGCTACACCGCCGCCTTCGTCTGCGAGGCGATCCGCTCCGGCATCAACACCGTGCCGATGGGACAGGCCGAGGCGGCCCGTGCCATGGGGCTGACCTTCAGTCAGACTCTCCGGCTCATCATCCTGCCGCAGGCCTTCCGCTCGGTCATCGGCCCGCTGGCCAACGTGTTGATCGCCCTCACCAAGAACACGACGGTGGCGGCAGCGATCGGTGTGGCCGAAGCCGCCTACCTGATGAAGGAAATGATCGAGAACGAGGCTCAGACGCTGCTCATCGGCGCGGTCTTCGCCTTCGGTTTCGTGGTACTGACCCTGCCCACCGGCCTCTTCCTCGGCTGGCTGAGCAAGCGACTGGCGGTGAAGCGATGAGTTCCGTTCTCTATGACGCCCCGGGGCCTCGCGCCAAACGGCGCAATGTGGTCATCTCGGTGGTCTTCTTCGCCCTGCTCGCCCTGCTCGTGTGGTTCGTCTGGGACGCCATGGACGGTAAGGGCCAGCTGGAGTGGGCCCTGTGGAAACCGTTCACGGAGTCCAACGCCTGGACGACGTATCTGCTGCCGGGACTCGCCAACACGCTCAAGGCCGCGGCCCTGGCCATGGTGATCGCCCTTCCTCTGGGCGCGGTGTTCGGTATCGCACGCATGTCCGACCATCGGTGGGTACGGCTTCCGGCCGCCTGGGTGGTGGAGTTCTTCCGGGCGATCCCGGTCCTGCTGCTGATGCTGTTCGCGAACGAGTTCTACGACCGCTGGACGAACGTCACGACCGAGGAGCGGCCGATCTATGCGGTCGTCACCGGCCTGGTGCTCTACAACGCGTCCGTCCTCGCCGAGATCGTGAAGGCCGGCATCCTCGCCCTGCCCAAGGGGCAGTCCGAGGCCGCGATGGCGATCGGCCTGCGCAAGAACCAGACGATGCGGTCCATCCTGCTGCCGCAGGCCGTCACCGCCATGCTGCCGGCCATCGTCAGCCAGCTCGTGGTCATCGTGAAGGACACCGCGCTGGGCGGCGTGATGATCGGGTTCACCGAGCTGCTCAACGCGCGCGGCACCCTGGCGGCCAACTACGGCAACGCCATCCCCAGCTTCGTCGTGGTGGCGATCATCTACATCATCCTCAACTTCATCCTCACCAGCTTCGCGAGCTGGCTGGAGAAGAGGCTGCGGCGGAGCAAGAAGGGCACCGGTGCGGTGCTCGGCGCCGAGGACATGGAGGAGCTGAACCCGGCGGCGACCGGCGGCACCTTCGGGACCGGTGCCGGAGGCGGGATCCCCGGGACCAGTGGCTTGTGATGAGGCATCAGGTCGCATGAGGTGACGGAGGGCAGTGGCATGATCGCCACTGCCCTCCGTCACTTGACGCAAGCACCGGCAATGGGTTGCATACGTTCTGTGATCGTGCACCCTGCTCCAACTTTCTGTTCACTTGTGTCGCCGGGGACACCGCCGCGGGCAGGGGGCGCTGCGCCATGGACCCGGTGATCATCGTCGGAGCGGGGCCCGTCGGGCTTACGCTCGCCCTTGCTCTGGCCCGTCAGGAAGTCCCCTGCGTCGTCCTCGACGAGGGTCCCGGCAAGGACGAACCCCGTCTCGCACGCAGTGTCGTCCTGCGCGAGGACACCACCGCCCTCATCGAACGCCTGGCCGGTGTACGGCTCGGCGATGCCGGAGCCCACTGGGCCGGATGGCGGTCGATGCGGCGCAAGCAGGTGATGCGCGAGGTCACGTTCGACGGCGCCGGGGAAGAGCCCGAATGCCGCACGAACCCCGCCCCCCTGCACATCGCCCAGCACGTCCTGACCGGCGCCCTGCGCGCGGCCCTCGCCGGCGAACCGCTCGTCAAGGTCACCGTGGACAGCCGCCTGGACGCCGTTGAGCAGGAGCCCTCGGGCGTCACCGTCCACACACGCGGACCCAAGGGCACGTGGTGGCGCGGCAGTTACGTGGTCGGCTGCGACGGCCCCCGCTCGACCGTGCGCAAACTCATGGACATCCGCTTCCCGGGCCGTACGGCCGTGGAGCGACACGCCGTGGCCGCGCTGCGCGTGGAACTTCCGTGGGAGGGCCAGGCGTTGCTCCATCGGATGCCGCCGTGGCGGGCGTCCGGACCCTCGGGCGGGGAGGTGACCGGACGGCCGCTCCCGGAGGGGGTGTGGCGCCTGGACTGGCTGCTGCCGCCGGGCAAGGACCTGGTCACACCCGAGCTGCTGGTGACGCACGTCCGAGAGACGCTCACCGGCTGGTCCGACGGGCCGACACCGCCGTACGAGCTCCTCGACACGGGAGTTCACACGGTGCACCACCGCCTGGCGCGGCGCTGGCGTGTGGGCCGCGTCTTCATCGCCGGGGACGCGGCGCACTGCCTCGGCACGCTCGGCACTCACGGGCTGGACGAGGGGCTGCGTGACGCCGACAACCTCGCCTGGAAGCTGGCGTCGGCCTGGCATCACGGGCCGCACGAGGCACTGCTCGACAGCTACCAGACGGAGCGACGCGCGGCCGTCGCCACCCGGCTGCGCGCCGCCGACCAGGCGCTGCCACTGCTGCGCGGCGGCGCCGGGCTACGCGCCGTCGTACCCGGCTCCTCCAGGGGCCATGACGCACTGCTGATGGACGGCCATTTGGGGCAGGGCGCCCTGGGTGCGCCGGGGTCGTATGCCGACTCGCCCCTCGCGCCGGGGCACCTGGAGGGCGAGGTCCCCGTGGACACGCCGCCCGGCACGCCGGTCGTGGACGTGCGGGTCACGGCGGAGGACGGCTCCTTCGTACGGCTGCGGGACCGGCTCGGGCGCGGCGCGCTCCTGGTCCTGCTGATCGCGCCGGGCACAGGCGTGTGGGAACGCAAGCACTGGGCGACGGCCGGGATCATGCCCCGGCTGGCGGCCGCGGTGACGGCGCTGCCGTATCCGGCCGAGCTGCTGGTCACGGAGAGCTACCCGGGGGGGGCCGCGCACTCCGTCCTGCTGGTGCGGCCCGACGGGCACTTGGTGACGGCGCTGAGCGGGGTACGGCCCGCCGATCTGTACGCGGCGGCCGAGGCGGCGCTGGGCGGACCGGTCAAGGTGGCGGAGGAGGCGGGCGCGGCGGCTGGGTCGCGCTGAAGCCGTCGCCGGAAAAGGGTGCGTTCCCGTGCGGGCTGAACTGGTGCGGATCAGTGCGCCGTGATCCACACCTGTCGCACCTTGCTCACCTCTGAACCGGAACTCACCTGAATGCAGCACTCACCGTCACTGTGCGGTCCGCATAGTGACAGTGAGTTGACCCGTCCGCACCGGCGTGGTGTACTCCGGATCGTGACCGACACCTGTGTGCGCCTGTGGCGGAGGGTCCATATGGACCTCGTCCGCTATGCGGGCTGCGTGTGTCGCCCGTCCTGCTGAACTCGCATCCCCCTTCTTCTTCCCGCGCGCTCCGTGCCTTTGTCCGGTGCCGTCGCGGGCTCTTCGCGAACTCTCATCAGGACGGTGCCCGTGTCTGTCTCTCCTGCCGCCGTTGCCGCGTCCGAGCCGGTTGCCACGCCGGATCCCAGTGCCAGCCCGGTTCCGAACTCCGCTCCGACGCAGGCGGACCTTCTCGACTTCGTCCGGCGTACCGCGGCCGACGCCGATTTGATCGCCTCGCTACCCCTCGATCCGGAGGGCCGTACCTGGGTACGGCTCGAAGGCCCCGGCGGCAGTGAGGCCTGGCTGATCGGCTGGCCGCCCGGGACGGGCACCGACTGGCACGACCACGCCGAGTCGGTCGGGGCCTTCGTGACGGCGGCCGGCGAGCTCAAGGAGCACTCCCTCGCCGTCCGGCTGCCGGCCGACGGCTGGAAGACCCTGGAACTGGCGGAGGACGTGGACCGGTCCCGCCGTCTGCCGGCCGGGAAGGGTCGCTCCTTCGGCCGACACCATGTGCACGAGGTTCTCAACGCAGCCGCCGACCAGCACGCGATCTCCGTGCACGCCTACTACCCACCCCTGCCGCTGATCCGCCGCTTCAGCCGCAGCGGACCGATCCTGCGCCTGGAGCAGGTGGAACGTCCGGAGGACTGGCAGTGAGCGGGGCGGGGAGCGAATCTGTGCTGCGTGACGTGGGCGAACGGCCGTTTGGTGAGCGGGAGTTGAAGGTCGGTGGCGTGAGCGATCAGGCCGTCGGCGGGGATGAGGTGAGCATGAGCATCAACGGCGTGGAGAAGCGGCCGGTGGGGATAGACGAGTTGCTGTACCGGGTGCGCGCGGGCTACGAGCGGATCGTGCCTCGGGAGGCGTACGAGGCCGCGCAGGGCGGCGAGGCTCTGCTGGTCGACATCCGGTACGCGGCCCTGCGCGAGCGGGACGGCCTGATCCCCGGCGCTCTCGTCGTCGAGCGCAACGAACTGGAGTGGCGGCTCGACCCGCAGGGCAGCCATCGCGCCACCGAGGCCACGAGTCACGACCTGCGGGTCGTGGTGATCTGCAACGAGGGGTACGCGTCGAGCTTGGCCGTCGAGTCACTGCGGCGGCTGGGACTGCACCGGGCCACGGATCTGGTCGGCGGGTTCCAGGCCTGGCGGGCGGACGGGCTGCCGGTTACGTCCGAGGGTGGGGCGAAGGCCTAGCGGCTGGCCGGGGCACTGCCTCAGGGAGCGTCCCGGGATAGGGCGCCATCCCGGGCACACTGTCCCGGCTATCCCCGGGGGGCCGACTGCTCGATCCCGGCCCCGAACGCGATGGGCGCCCCCGCGCGTCAACCGTGTCCGAGGCCGGACCCCTGCGCTCGCCTGGGCCGACGGCACGCCCGCGCCCAGGACATGACCGGCGTCGCGGGCTCCAAAGATCGGGCGACGAAGGCGGGCACCAAAGAGGCGCGCCCCAAAGGGCTAGGGGCCCCATCGACTCCATGCCCCAGCCCCGTCGGCATCAGAACCCCTCGTCCCCGAGGAACTCCGTATCCTCGCCCTCTTCCTCCAACGCCCGCCGGACCACCCTCAGAGCCATGCCCTCCGGATAGCCCTTGCGGGCGAGCATGCCCGCGAGGCGGCGCAGGCGTTTGTCGCGGTCGAGGCCGCGTGTGGAGCGCAGTTTGCGGTCCACGAGTTCGCGTGCGGTCGCCTCTTCCTGCTCCGAGTCCAGCCGGCCGACGGCCGCGTCGATCAGCGTGGTGTCGACGCCCTTGGTGCGCAGTTCCTGGGCGAGCGCGCGCCGGGCCAGCCCTCGGCCGTGATGCCGGGACTCCACCCAAGCGTCGGCGAAGGCGCTGTCGTTGATGAGGCCGACCTCCTCGAACCTCGACAGCACCTCCTCGGCGGCGTCGTCCGGAATCTCCCGCTTGAGCAGGGCGTCCGCGAGTTGCTTCCGCGTGCGCGGGGTCCCGGTGAGCAGGCGCAGACAGATCGCCCGCGCCTGCTCCACCGGGTCCGCTGGGGGCATCCTCTCCTCGGCCCTCGACGAGGAAGAGGCGCCTCCATCCTCACCGGACGGCTCCGTACGGCCGCGTCGGCGACGCCCGCGCGAGCCGCCGGAGTCATTCGTGCCCCGAGCCCCGCCGGCCCCACCGCGACCGCGCCGCGAGCCGCCACGGGAGTCACCGGTGCCGTACGCCGAGCCGCTCTCCGCCCAAGCCTCGCTGTCGTTCCCCCCGTCCGCTTCATGGGCCACATCGCCTTCGCGGGCATGGCCGCCCACACCGGAGGAGCCCTCGTCGCCGCCTCTCCCACGCTCCGGCTGAGCGTCCGGGTAGGCGGCGTACTCGGCCCAGTCCGTTCGTCGCGTCACCGGTCAGCTCTTGGCGGTCGCGGCCTTGGTCTTGGCGGCCTTGGCCGCCGCCGGTGCGGGCACCGTCTTCGCGGCGTCGTCCGGAGCGGCGGAGGCTGCGGCGTCCGCGCCCGGTTCGGCGGCCGGCTTCTCCGGCCGTACGCCGACGCCCAGCTTCTCCTTGATCTTCTTCTCGATCTCGTTGGCCAGGTCGGGGTTGTCCTTCAGGAAGTTGCGCGCGTTCTCCTTGCCCTGGCCGAGCTGGTCGCCCTCGTACGTGTACCAGGCGCCGGCCTTACGGACGAAGCCGTGCTCCACGCCCATGTCGATCAGACCGCCCTCGCGGCTGATGCCCTGGCCGTAGAGGATGTCGAACTCGGCCTGCTTGAAGGGCGGCGCGACCTTGTTCTTGACGACCTTGACACGGGTGCGGTTGCCGACCGCGTCGGTGCCGTCCTTCAGGGTCTCGATACGGCGGATGTCCATGCGCACCGAGGCGTAGAACTTCAGCGCCCGGCCACCGGTCGTGGTCTCCGGGGAGCCGAACATCACGCCGATCTTCTCGCGGAGCTGGTTGATGAAGATCGCCGTGGTCTTGGACTGGTTGAGCGCGCTGGTGATCTTCCGCAGGGCCTGGCTCATCAGACGGGCCTGGAGACCGACGTGACTGTCGCCCATCTCGCCCTCGATCTCCGCGCGCGGGACGAGCGCGGCGACGGAGTCGATGACGATGAGGTCGAGGGCACCGGAGCGGACCAGCATGTCCACGATCTCCAGGGCCTGCTCACCGTTGTCCGGCTGGGACAGGATCAGGTTGTCGATGTCGACGCCGAGCTTCTTCGCGTACTCGGGGTCGAGCGCGTGCTCCGCGTCGATGAAGGCGACCTGGCCACCGGCCTTCTGCGCGTTCGCCACCGCGTGCAGGGTCAGGGTCGTCTTGCCGGAGGACTCCGGTCCGTACACCTCCACCACACGGCCGCGCGGGATGCCGCCGACGCCGAGCGCGACGTCGAGCGCGGTCGACCCGGTGGGGATGACCTCGATGGGCTCGTTCGGCCGCTCGCCCATGCGCATGACCGCGCCCTTGCCGAACTGCCGTTCAATCTGTGCGAGTGCGGCATCCAGGGCCTTCTCGCGGTCGGTACCTGCCATGGGTTCCACCCGGTTTGCTTGAGTCGATCGCTTCACGTCAAAGACGCTAACGCCTGCCACTGACAATGCGCCCCGACGCCCATCCGGCCTGTGGATAACTCGGGCACTTCTCCGTCGAAACCGTGGCGAAATGCCCGCCGAGCGTCTCGCCGGCACCTCCATAAGAATAGATGTTCGATTTTCGTGTCAAGCGCACCACGCGACACCTCAGCCACGCGCGGACGACCACGCCGGTCAGCGACGGGCCACCGTGGTTTGCACATGCCGCGTCATCGTGCCGCCCGTATGCGCAACGCCGTGACGGACCAGTCGAGCGCCGGAGTCAGCCGGTCCGGGGCCGGCCAGTCGTTGATGACTGCGAGGAGGAGGAAGTACCGGTCCCGGCGCGGATCGTTCGCGGCCTCCAGGCGCCGCAGGAGCCATCGGTGCGGCTCGGAGTCGTCGGCGCGGCCCAGGACGCCTGCGCAGGCTGCGGTGAGCGCCCTCACCACGGAATCGGCCTGGGGCGATTCCGGAGCGATTCCGGACTCGACGGCCGCTGCGGCGAGATCGCGGGCGACGGCGACGACGTCAGGGCGCGGCGGCGTGGAGGCGCCTTGAGGGCGGTCGGCCGTGTGATGTTCGGCCGCGTCGCGCATACGGCCGCGGAAATCCGGGTCCAGCGTCAGTTCCGCCAGCTCCACCCATGCCTCGATCTGTTCGTCGGTGGGGTTGTCGGGCAGCCCGGGCGTCATGGACCGACGGGCCGCTGCATGGCGACCGGGACCGTCGTCCAACCCGTCGAAGACGCTGTCGAGGAAGCCGTCGATCAGCCGGCGGCGTTCGGCTTGGGAGAGCTGGGCCAGCTGATGCATGTGTTCCATCTCCTCGGGGCTGGGTTCGCGCCTGGCCACGGCCGTCAGCACCGCCCTCTGCAGCCGCAGGGTGGCGATCTGAACGTCCAGCGCGGCTGCGTGCTGCTCGGCGACGGCGCCCAGCGTCAGTTCTCGCTCGACGACCTGCCGGATCGCGTCGAGGCCCAGTCCGAGTTGGCGCAGCGTACGCACCAGTGCGAGTCGGGCGACGGCCTCGGGACCGTAGCGGCGATAGCCGGCGGGGGTGCGGCCGGCCGGAGCCACGATGCCGCGATCCGAGTAGAAGCGGATGGTCTTGACCGTCAGCCCGGTGCGCCGGGCCAGTTCACCGATCGAGTAGAGGGTGGCGCCGTCCATGACCTCACCTTCGCGTCTCCCCCAAGGGGAGACTCAAGCCCGTTCTCGCGGCCCGTAGAGCGCATGCGCCGCGCCGGTGACATGGGCCCAGTACCGGTCACCGTACGACCAGTGCCACCACTCGGTCGGATAGTTGACCAGGCCCGCAGCGGTCAGTGCGTTCCCGAGCATCCGCCGGTTGTCGTGGGCCTGCGGTCCGATGGCGCGGGCGTCCGTGTAACAGGCGCCGTCGCTCTCCTCCGGACTGGCGTTCACCCGCGTCCCCATGTCGAGTTCCTGCCCGTCGTCGGACATGAGGGTGAGATCAACCGCCGCGCCGGCACTGTGTGGAGCGATCTCGGGCGGTGACACATAGCGGCTCGCGGCCTCGCGCACCCGTTCCGCCGACCAGCCCGGATTGTCCGCCCGCAGTTCGTCGGCGTACTGCTCGAAGTAGAAACGCTGGAGGCCGGGCGGCCGGTACCCCTCGACGAACAGCAGACGGACGCCGTCCGGCAGAAGCTCCTGAGCCTTGAGAAGGCGAGCCAGCACGCCCTCCCGCAGGTGTGCGAAGGCGCCCACTCGGTCGTCCCTGCGCCGGTCGACGGCGATGGCCTCCCGCAGCCGGACATCGACCAGCTTCTCACCGCAGTCGACAACCGGGATCGCCGCGATCCTGGGATCTGACATCAGCACGATCTCTGTCATGCGCCGATCATGACGCAAGCGCAGGCTCGCTCAGCCGGGCCCCTGTCCGGAACCCCCGTTGCCATCGGGACCCTGCCCGGAACCGCCGTCCTCACCGGGACCCTGTCCGGAACCCCCGTTGTCACCGGGACCCTGCCCGGACCCCCCGTTGTCACCGGCCCCCCGCCCGGAACCCCCACCCTCACCGGAGCTCTCACCGGAACCGGAACCCCCCGTCCCCGCCGGAGGCTTCTGCCCCGGCCGACGTATCCACAGCGCACCCGCGCGTGCGAACAGGCTGCGACCCGTCCCCCGCTTTCGGTGCCCGTGAACACGGGGGTCGTCCGTGACGTCGTAACGCTTCACGTAGGCCCCCAGGAACGCCTGCAGCGTGGCGACCGCCGGGATGGCGATCAGCGCGCCCACCGCGCCCAGGAGAGCCGTGCCCGCGATGACCGAACCGAAGGCGACCGCCGGGTGGATGTCGACGGTCTTGGCGGTCAGCTTGGGCTGCAGCACATAGTTCTCGAACTGCTGGTAGACCACGACGAAGATCAGCACCCACAGCGCGTACCAGGGATCGACCGTGAACGCGATCAGCATGGGCAGGGCGCCCGCGAGATACGTGCCGATGGTGGGGATGAACTGCGACACCAGGCCGACCCACACGGCGAGCACGGGCGCGTACGGCACATCCAGGCTGGCCAGCAGGATGTAGTGGGCTATGCCGGAGATCAGCGCCATCAGGCCGCGCGAGTACAGATAGCCACCGGTCTTGTTGACGGCGATCTCCCAGGCGCGCAGCACCTCGGCCTGCCTGGCGGGTGGCAGTACGGAGCACAGCGCGCGGCGCAGTCGGGGGCCGTCCGCGGCGAAGTAGAACGAGAACAGCGTGATCGTGAGCAGCTGGAAGAGGCCGCCGAGGACCTGGGCGGACACCGCCAGGACGCCGGTGGCGCTGTTCTGCACGTAATTGCGCAGCCAGTCCGACTTGAGCAGGCCCTCCTGGACGTCGACGCGACGCAGCTCGGTGTTGAAGTGCGCGTTGATCCAGTTGATGACCGAGTCGAGGTAGTTCGGCAAATCCTCGACGATCTTGATGATCTGGCCCGCGAGCATCGACCCCAGCAGGGTCACGAACCCGGCGGAGACGACGATCACGGTGAGGAAGACGACGGCGGTGGCCAGTCCCCGGCGCATCCCGCGCGAGGCCATCCAGCTCACCGCGGGCTCGATGGCGAGCGCCAGGAAGAACGCGATGAGGATGTTGATCAGCAGCCCGGTGAGCTGATGAAAGGCCCAGCTGCCCAGCTGGAACACGCCGACGAGCGCCAGCGCGAGCACCATGGCGCGCGGCAGCCAGCGCGGCATGCGGTCGTTCGACCCGGCGTCGCCCGCGCCCGGAGGCGGATTGGGCGGCGTCGTGCCGAAGGGGGACCCGTGCCGGGGCAGCTGCCCGGTCTCGTCAGTGCGTGCCACAGAGCAAGTCTCGCCCACGCCACCGACAAACGGCCCCGGTCCTGCGATCTTCATTTCCGGTCAGCGCTTCTCCCCCGGAATGTTCATGACGGCACAGACCACACGCCACACGTCCTTCGCCGCCCAGCCGGCTTCCAGGGCCTCGTGCACCGTGCGCCCGCCGAGCTCCGTCATCACATGGTCGCGCGCGAAGGTGTCGGCGTATCCCGGACCGAAGTGATCCGCCATCCGCTGCCAGAAGACCGTCAACCGCATGCGTCCAGTATCCCGCCCCTGAGGGTGGGCCTGAGCCGGGACCACGTGCCGAGACCGCTTTCCGCCCTACGGTCTGACGCATGCCCGAAACCGGAGCCTCCCCACTCCCCCCGGCGTCCCAGGCGCACTCCCCGCTCTTCCGTGCCGAGCAGTTCGTCTGGCTCACCGCGCGCGTGCTGGAGCAGCGCCTGTTCGCGTACCACTTCCTGAACGGCGCCGCCGACCCGGTGGAGACCGCGCTGGACGCCTACCGCAACGAGGACGGCGGGTACGGCCACGCGCTGGAACCGGATCTGCGCGGCCCGGTCAGCCAGCCGCTGCACACCGGTCACGCGCTCCACGTCCTGGACGCCATCGAACGCTGCGGCGGACAACGGGTGGACCGCGTGTGCCGCTACCTCACCTCTGTCTCCACCCCGGACGGCGCCCTCCCGGTCGTCCACCCCGGCCAGCGCGGCTACCCCGCGGCCCCCTTCCTGCCGATCATGGACGACGCGCCCAGCTCACTCCTCGCCACCGGCCCGGTGGTCGGCCTGCTGCACCGCAACGAGGTGTGGCACGCCTGGCTGTTCCGCGCGACGGACTTCTGCTGGCAGGTGGTCGAGTCCCTGGAGAAGTCCCATCCGTACGAGATCGAGTCCGCCGTGGCCTTTCTGGACTCCGCTCCCGACCGCACGCGCGCGGAGGCGGCCGCCGACCGGCTGGGCCGCCTGGTACGCGAGCAGCGCCTGGCGGTACTGGAGCCGGACGACCTCGACGCCTACTCGGTCGCACCCGGGTACGCCCCCGGCGAGCACCACTTCCCGCACGACTACGCGAGCACACCACGCTCCCTAGCGCGCGCGTGGTTCACGGACGACGAGATGAACCGCTCCCTCGACCACCTCGCCGCCGAGCAGCAGGACGACGGTGGCTGGCCCATCCGCTGGCGCCAGTGGGCGCCGACCATCCCCCTGGAGGCCCGCCCCATGGTGACCGTCCAGGCGCTGCGCACGCTCAGGGCGTACGGCCGCCACATCGGCTGACCAGCCTCATCCACCCATGGCCCGCACGCCGGCCGTCACCACCACGGCCGCAGCGACGACGAGCAGGAACGGGGCCCTCAGCACCAGCACCAGGGCAGCCGCGGCAAGCCCCGCGGCCCGCGCGTCCAGCACCAGCGCCTGCCCGTCGCCGAAGGTCTGCTGAGCGGTGAGGGCGGCAAGCAGCGCGACGGGCAACAGCGCGGCGAGACGCCGTACGACGGGCCTCTCCAGAGCACCCGCGGGCACGAGCAGCCCGACGAGCTTGACGGCGTAGCATCCGAGAACGGTGACGCCGATGGCTGTCCAGATGCTCACCGCGCACCCTCCCCCGCACGTCGTCCCCGCACCCACAGCACGACCGGCGCCGCGAGGGCGGCCACCAGAACGGGCACCCCGGCCGGCAGCACGGGCAGGAACCCGAGCCCCAGAACCACGGCCAGCCCGGCGACGGCCCGCTCGGTGGCGGACTTCAGCATCGGCGCCAGCAACGCCAGAAACACAGCGGGCCCGGCCGCATCCAGCCCCCAGGCATCGGTGTCCCCGATGGCTTCGGCCCCCAGCGCACCGAGCAAGGTCGTGAGATTCCACAGCACATACAGACTCAGCCCGGTCACGACGAACCCGATCCGCGCACTGCGCCGCGTCGGCTGCGCCAGCGCGACAGCCGCGGTCTCATCGATCACCCACTGCGCGGCGAACGGCCGCACCGCGCGCGGGAGGCGCAGCATCTGAGACAGTCGCAGCCCGTAGAAGGCATTGCGCGTCCCCAGAAAGAACGCCCCGGCGGCCGCGGTCAGCGGACTACCCCCGGCCGCGAGTGCTCCCACGAGCGCGAACTGCGACGCACCGGTGAACACCAGCAGGCTGAGCACACAGGTCTGCAGGAGCGTGAGCCCACTGCCCGCCGACGTCACGCCGAAGGCGAACCCGGACAGCCCGACGGCGACCCCCACCCCCAGGGCGTCCCGCACAACGGCGGCATCAGGCTTGCCGCCGCCCGCGCGGGGATCTACGAGAATTCTCTGTTCTGCCACGCCTTCGAAGCTAAACAACCCACTACCGCAGGTCTTGTACGTTCTTGCGCTCCCGCTGATACGCCCCCGGCGGCACCCCGACAATCCGCGAGAAGTGTCGATTCAGGTGCGGCTGATCGGTGAACCCCACGGCAACGGCCGCCTCGGCCGGCGAGACACCCGCGTCCAGCAGCCGCCGAACCCGCCGTACCCGCGCATCGGTCAGCCAGGTGTGCGGCGGCATCCCGTACACATCCCGAAAGGCCCGCAACAGAGCGAACGGACCGGTACCAAGATCGGCGGCCAACCGCTCCAGACTCGGCGGCTCGGCCATCCGCCCTTCCAACAGCTCACGCGCGCGTACCGCCACCCGGGCCCCCGCCGTCCGCACCTCCCGCTGCGGCAGCGCCCCACCGTTCAACCGCAACAGCCGGGTCACGGCAACCCGCAGCAAGGTGTCGGCGGCCAGCGCATTGCCCTCGTCAGCGGCCCGCAACACCTGATGCACCAGGCCCACCGCATAAGGGTCGTCCAACACCGGCCGGACAAACCCCGGCGTACCCCGCAGAGCGGTGGTCTCGGCAGCGATATCCCCCACCACCCCCGGCGACGGATAGACGGCCCCATACCGCCACCCCTCAGGAACCCCCGCCCGCCCCGTATGCGGCGTATCCGGATTGACCAACGCAAGGGCCCCGGCCCCCGCATACACATCGGCCCCCCGATGATGAAACACCTCCGCCCCATCGGCGATGGCAGCGATCACAAAGTGCTCATGGGTATGCCGCACAAACGTCTTCCGTATGTACCGCGCCCGCAGCAGATCAACCCCCGGCAACTCGGCGTACTGCCAGTGCCGCGCCAGCTCGCCAGAACGTGCCATAAGCCCATTGTCGACCAGGCCCGGAGAGACGTACCCCAAGGCACCCGCGTACGGCGGCAAGGGGCCGTGCCGGGGGGTGTCCGCCCGCAGCGGCGGGCGTCAACAAACGCCCGCCTCCCTGCCCAACGGCAACCGCCCGACCGAGGACGGACACCCCCCGGCACGGCCCCGACCCACAATGCACCCGCAGGCGCTAGGCGAACCCCCACCGAACCCGCAGAGGCGCCGCAGGCATCGCCCCCCAACCGCCGGAGGCACGACGTTTCCCCAGCTCAGCCCCATTGTCAGTCCCCGGGTGCAGGATGGACACATGGTCAGCAACCCACGCCAAGCCCTAGCCGGCTTCTCCCCCGCCACCCGCGGCTGGTTCACGGGCGCCTTCTCCGCGCCCACCGCAGCCCAGGCAGGCGCGTGGCAGGCCATCCAGCAAGGCTCGGACGTGCTGGTCGTAGCCCCCACCGGCTCCGGCAAAACCCTGGCCGCCTTCCTCGCCGCCCTGGACCAGCTGGCCTCCGCACCCCCACCCGCCGACCCCAAGAAGCGCTGCCGAGTCCTCTACGTATCCCCCCTCAAGGCCCTGGCCGTGGACGTGGAGCGCAACCTCCGCAGCCCTCTCACAGGCATCCGCCAGGAATCCGTACGCCTGGGCCTCCCGGAGCCCGAGGTAAAGGTCGGCATCCGCTCGGGCGACACCCCGGCAGCTGAGCGCCGAGCGCTGTCCACCCGCCCTCCGGACATCCTCATCACCACCCCCGAGTCCCTCTTCCTGATGCTGACGTCGGCCACCCGTGACGCCCTGACCGGCATCGAGACAGTGATCATGGACGAGGTCCACGCGGTGGCCGGCACCAAGCGCGGCGCCCACCTCGCGCTCACCCTGGAGCGCCTGGACGAGATCCTCCCGAAGCCGGCCCGCCGCATCGGCCTCTCCGCGACGGTCCGCCCGGTGGACGAGATCGCCCGTTACCTCTCCCCGCAACGCAAGGTCGAGATCGTCCAGCCGAAGTCGGGCAAGGAGTTCGACCTCTCGGTGGTGGTCCCCGTGGAGGACCTCGGCGAGCTCGGTGGTTCCCCGGTGGCCGACGGCTCCGACGGCTCCAACGGCACGGAGCGCCCCTCGATCTGGCCACACGTGGAAGAACGCATCACGGACCTCGTCCAGTCCCACCGCTCCACCATCGTCTTCGCCAACTCCCGCCGCCTCGCCGAACGCCTCTGCAACCGCCTGAACGAGATCGCCTACGAGCGCGCCACCGGCGAAACCCTGGACGAACACCACGCCCCGGCCGAACTGATGGGCGGCTCCGGCGCGGCCCAAGGCGCACCCCAGGTCATCGCCCGTGCCCACCACGGCTCGGTCTCCAAGGAGCAACGCGCCCTTGTGGAAGAGGACCTCAAAGCCGGCCGCCTCCCCGCAGTGGTAGCCACGTCCAGCCTCGAACTCGGCATCGACATGGGCGCGGTGGACCTCGTCGTCCAGGTCGAATCACCCCCCTCCGTGGCTTCCGGTCTCCAGCGCGTGGGCCGCGCGGGCCACCAGGTGGGCGCTGTGTCCACCGGCGTGGTCTTCCCGAAGTACCGCGGCGACCTGGTCCAGGCGGCGGTCGTCACCGAACGCATGCGCACAGGCTCCATCGAGTCCCTCCGGGTCCCCGCCAACCCCCTCGACGTCCTCGCCCAGCAGGTCGTCGCGATGACGGCGATGGACACCTGGCAGTTCGACGACCTCCTCGCCGCCGTCCGCCGGGCCGCCCCGTTCGCCTCCCTCCCCGAGTCCGCCTTCACCGCGGTCCTCGACATGCTGGCCGGCCGCTACCCGTCCGACGCCTTCGCGGAGCTTCGCCCGCGCGTGGTCTGGGACCGCGTCGCCGGCACGATCACCGGGCGCCCCGGCGCCCAGCGCCTCGCCGTCACCTCCGGCGGCACCATCCCCGACCGTGGCCTCTTCGGCGTCTTCCTCGCCGGATCGGACCCCAAGAAGGGCGGCGGCAGGGTCGGCGAGCTCGACGAGGAGATGGTCTACGAGTCCCGAGTCGGCGACGTCTTCACGCTCGGCACCAGCTCCTGGCGCATCGAGGACATCACCCGCGACCGCGTCCTGGTCTCCCCCGCCCCGGGCGTACCGGGCCGCCTCCCCTTCTGGAAGGGCGACCAGCTGGGCCGCCCGCTCGAACTGGGCCGCGCGGTCGGCGCGTTCCTGCGCGAGGTCGGCTCGCTGCCCAAGGAGGACGCCCGACTGCGCCTGGTCACCGCAGGCCTGGACGCCTGGGCGGCCGACAATGTCCTGTCCTATCTGGACGAGCAGCGCGAGGCCTGCGGCCACGTCCCGGACGACCGCACGATCGTCGTCGAGCGCTTCCGCGACGAGCTCGGCGACTGGCGAGTCGTCGTGCACTCCCCCTTCGGCGCCCAGGTGCACGCCCCCTGGGCGCTCGCCCTCGCGGCGAAGCTCTCCGAGCGCTACGGCATGGACGCGCAGGTCATGCACGCCGACGACGGCATCGTGCTGCGCCTGCCCGACGCCGACCTCATGGGCCTGGACCTCCTGGACCAGGAACCGAGGAAGGCCGGCACGGAGTACGACGCCGACCAGGCGCCCGTGGGCGCGGCGGACGTCGTCTTCGACAAGGGTGACGTCGATCAGATCGTCACCGACCAGGTCGGCGGCTCGGCCCTGTTCGCGTCCCGTTTCCGCGAGTGCGCCGCCCGCGCGCTGCTGCTGCCACGCCGCAACCCGGGCAAGCGCACCCCGCTGTGGCAGCAGCGCCAGCGTGCCGCTCAACTGCTCCAGGTGGCCAGCGAGTTCGGCTCGTTCCCGATCGTCCTGGAGGCGGTCCGCGAGTGCCTCCAGGACGTCTTCGACGTCCCCGGGCTCGTGGAGCTGATGGGCGACCTGGAGTCCCGCAAGGTGCGCCTCGTCGAGGTCACCACCCCAGAGCCGTCGCCCTTCGCCCGCTCCCTTCTCTTCGGGTACGTCGCCCAGTTCCTGTACGAGGGTGACTCCCCGCTCGCCGAGCGCCGAGCCGCTGCGCTGTCGCTGGACTCGCGGCTGCTGGCCGAGCTGCTCGGCCAGGCGGAGCTGCGCGAGCTGCTCGACGCCGAGGTGCTGACCGAGCTGGAGCGCGAGCTGCAGTGGCGCACCGAGGACCGCCGCGTCAAGGACGTGGAAGGCGTCGCGGACGTCCTGCGTCTCCTCGGCCCGCTCACCGACGCGGAGCTGGTCGAGCGGGGCGCCGAACCCCACTGGGCCCAGGAGCTGGCCGGTGCCCGCCGCGCCATCAAGGTCCGTATCGCCGGCACCGACCACTGGGCGGCGATCGAGGACGCGGGCCGCCTGCGCGACGCGCTCGGCACGGCCCTGCCGGTCGGGGTCCCCGAGGCCTTCACCGAGCCCGTCAAGGACCCGCTCGGCGACCTCCTCGCCCGCTATGCCCGCACCCATGGTCCCTTCACCTCGGCGACGGCGGCGGCCCGCTTCGGCCTTGGGGTGGCGGTCACGGAGGGCGCCCTCCAGCGGCTCGCGGCGAGCGGAAGGGTCGTACAGGGCGAGTTCCACCCGGCAGGCATCGGCCAGGAGTGGTGCGACGCGGCAGTCCTGCGACGCCTGCGCCGTCGCTCCCTGGCCGCTCTGCGTCACGAGCTGGAGCCCGTGCCACCGGCCGCGCTCGCACAGTTCCTGCCGCAGTGGCAGCACATCGGCAAGGGCCACGGGCTGCGCGGCATCGACGGCCTGGTGCGCGCCATCGAGCAGTTGCAGGGCGCCTCCGTGCCCGCGTCCGCCCTGGAGAAGCTGGTCCTGCCGTCCCGCGTCGCCGGCTACAGTCCCGCGATGCTCGACGAACTCACCTCGGCCGGCGAGGTCGTCTGGGCGGGCGCTGGCTCACTCCCCGGCAAGGACGGCTGGGTCTCCCTCTACATGGCGGACGCGGCCCCGCTGCTCCTGGCGCAGCCCCACCCGCTGGAGCTGACGGCACTGCACCAGTCCGTCCTTGACACCCTCTCCGGCGGCTACGGCCTGTTCTTCCGTCAGATCGCCGACCAGGTCCGCGCCACCACGCACCCCGACGCCACCGATCCCCAACTCGCCGACGCCCTCTGGGAGCTGGCCTGGTCGGGCCGTCTGACGAACGACACCCTCGCCCCCATGCGCTCCGTGCTCGGCTCGGGCCGCACCGCCGGCTCCACGGCCCACCGCGCCAAGCGCACCGTCCCCCGAGGGCGCTACGGCTCACTCACGGCCGCCGCCCGCCCGGCATCCCGCACGGGACCGCCCACCGTCGCCGGCCGCTGGTCCCTGCTCCCGGCCCATGAACCCGACGCCACCGTCCGCGCCCACGCCCTGGCCCGCGCCCTGCTCGACCGGCACGGAGTGGTGACCCGAGGAGCGGTCGGCGCGGAGGGCGTCGAGGGCGGCTTCTCGGCGACGTACCGCATCCTGTCCGCCTTCGAGGAGAGCGGCCAGGCGCGACGCGGCTATGTGGTCGAGGGTCTCGGCGCCGCCCAGTTCGCGATGGACGGCGCGGTGGATCGCCTCCGTGCGGTGTCCAACGCCCGCGACCGAGGCGAGGATCTGCCGGGCCCCCACATCCCCGACTTCCCCGACGGCTTCGGGACACCCGGGAGCCAGGGCTCAGCCGACGGTCTCGGCGCCGCGCACGACACCCCGGACGGCACCCCCGCCTACGACATCCCCGACCTCGACCACGACTTCCTGGACGCCCACCTAGGACAACTCGGACCGGGCGACTACGTCTCACCCAAGGACCTCGCTCCCCAGGACGCCGGCCGCTCCCGACAGGGCAACCGGTGGCAGAACAGCGGCACCCCGTACGGCCCCGGCCCCGCGCCCCACCGCTCCCGCCCCACCCCCGACACCCGAGCCGTCGTCCTGGCCGCCGCCGACCCGGCGAACGCATACGGCGCAGCCCTCGGCTGGCCCGAGCCCCCCACCGGCGCCGGGCACAAGCCGGGCCGCAAGGCGGGCTCCCTCGTGGTCCTCGTCGACGGCGAGCTGACCCTCTACATGGAGCGCGGCGGCAAGACCCTGCTGGCCTGGCCCTCGTCCCCGGACACGGATCCCACCGACGACCCCCGTCTGCACACGGCGGCGGAAGCCCTGGCCGCAGCCGCCCGCGCGGGCTCCCTCGGCACGGTCACGGTGGAACGGGTGAACGGCGTCTCAGCGCTGACGTCCCCCATGGGCACCCTCCTGGAAGGAGCGGGATTCATCGCGACACCCAGAGGTCTGCGCCTACGCGCCTGACCCCCCACCTCCGGCTGCCTCAAGCCCACTGCCTCCGCTCTCACCGGTCCGCCCCCACACACCCGCCCCACACGCCCGCGCCCCATGCCACCCTTGACGCATGCCCGAAGGAGACACGGTCTGGCAAACCGCGAAACGGCTCCACACCGCCCTCGCGGGCAAGACGCTGACCCGGACCGACTTCCGGGTCCCCAAGTTCGCCACGGTCGACCTCACAGGCCGCACCGTCCTGGACGTCACCCCACGCGGCAAACACCTCCTCACCCGCATCGAGGGCGGCCTGACGGTCCACTCGCACCTCGGCATGGAGGGCTCCTGGAAGGTCTACGCCGACCAGCAACGCTGGACAGGCGGCCCCGCCCACCAGATCCGCGTGATCCTCACAGCCACGGCCACAGCCACGGCCACCACCCACGCACCCACCGCCCCCGGCCCCACCCACACAGCCGTCGGCTACCGCCTCCCCCTTCTCGACCTCCTGCGCACCACGGAGGAGGACCACGCCGTCGGCCACCTCGGCCCCGACCTGCTGGGCCCCGACTGGGACCCCGACCGCGCCCTCGGCAACCTCCTCGCGGACCCCGCCCGCCCCCTCGGCGAGGCCCTGCTGGACCAGCGCAACCTCGCCGGCATCGGCAATGTCTACAAGAGCGAGTTCTGCTTCCTGCTCCGCGTCACCCCGTGGCTCCCCGTAGGCGCGCTCCCCGCCGAGCACACCGCGCAATTGCCCGTGCTCGCCAAGAAGCTCCTGGAAGCCAACCGCGACCGCCCGATCCGCAGCACGACGGGCCGCCGTGGCCAGGACCTGTTCGTGTACGGCCGCACCAACCGCCCCTGTCTGCGCTGCTCCACGCCGATCCGCGCGGCCGACCAGGGCGACGGCTCCCGCGAGCGCCCCACCTACTGGTGCCCGAGCTGCCAGGCGGGCCCCGCCCCGAGCACCACACCGGGCACCTCCTCGCACCACAGAACCCAACACGGTACGACTAATTGACGATCCGTCAGAAACCCTCGTACCGTCCCTTCATGGCCGTCAAGGCGTACGACCTCACCGGACGCACCGCATTCGTCACCGGGGCCGCCAGCGGCATCGGCCGCGCGTCGGCCATGTTGCTCGCCGAGGCCGGCGCTGCCGTGCACTGCGCCGACCGCGACGCACAGGGCCTGCACGACACGGCGACCCTGATCAAGGCGAGCGGCGGCACGGCCCACACCCACCACCTCGACGTCACCGACCGCGAACAGCTCCGCCGGGCCGTCGCCTCCTGCGAGCGGCTGGACGTGATGGCCGCGGTCGCCGGGATCATGCACAGCAGCCCGGTCCTGGAGACGCGCGACGAGGACCTCGACCGCGTGCTGAACGTGAACTTCAAGGGCGTGCTCCACGCCTGCCAGGAGGCCGCCCGCGCGATGCTCGCCCAGAGCGTCCGGGGCAGCATCGTCACGATGGCTTCGGGCGCCGTGGACACCGGTGGCCCCGGACTTCTCTGCTACGGCGTGGCCAAGGCCGCCGTCGTACAGCTGACGAAGACTCTTGCGACGGAGATGGGCCCGCACGGCATCCGCGTCAACGCGGTCGCCCCGGGCTGGATCCGCACCCCGATGACCGACCGCCACGACTGTACGGCGCAGACCCAGACCGAGGCGTTCATGGCCCGCATGTCACCGTTGGGCCGAGTCGGCGAACCGGAGGACATCGCGCACGCGGTGCTGCACCTGGCGTCCGACGCGTCGTCCTTCACCACGGGGCAGATCCTGCGTCCGAACGGTGGTGTGGCGATGCCTTGGTAGCCGGCCCCAGCCGTCTCACCCGCCCCGCACGCCAGGCCCGCGCCCACCGTCGGGGGTCCAAGGCGCCGACGGCGCGCGACTTCGGCACACAGTGCACCGGCAGCAGGCTCAGCCCCCACCCTCCGGCGACGACGCCCGCCTCCAGCGCCCCCGCGCCCGGCACCAGCGCGAGCCGCAGCACGGCCCACCACCACAGCGCCCCGAGCCCGAGAGCCGCCCCCCAGCGCGCTATCGGCCGTGCCATCCGCTCACCTCCAGCCCGAGGCTAGGCCGCCCGTTCACCGGCCGGGAGGGCGCACCGACGGCACGCACAGGCAGGGCGGGCCAACGCCTTCACCACCCGTCGGGCGCCGTCACACCGGGCCTTCACCGCGCGTCAGGCGCCGTCACACGCGCCGTCACACCCTCCAACCATGACCGCCGCCCCACGCACCGGCAAACGGACCCGGAGGACCCCACACAGCACGAAACCCCGACCGCACTCCCCCAGGTCTCCCTGGAGAAACCCCGGCCGGGGCCTCACACAACTCCTCAGCGCGTGGTCAGCCCACGCGCACCGGCGGCACCGTCACGCGGCGACCACGTCCACTGCCTCGGAAGGCGCCTTGATGGTCACCCGTTCCGGTGGCACACCGGTCACTGACACGGAACCCAGCATCGGACGGACCGATGCGGGGACAGGCTCGCTGGGTGTGGCCGCAGCAGACTGGGCCAGCTCGGCGAGGGCGAGCTCGTCGCTCACTTCCCGCATGAGCTCGGACATCCGTACGTCCAGCGCGTCGCAGATAGCGGAGAGCAGCTCGGAGGAAGCCTCCTTCTGCCCCCGCTCCACCTCGGAGAGATAGCCGAGTGAGACTCGGGCGGACGAGGAGACTTCGCGCAGAGTACGGCCCTGGCGCTGGCGCTGCCGACGCAGCACGTCACCCAGCAGGCGACGGAGCAGAATCATCGGTGGCTCCCTCCTCGGACCGCGTAGCCGCATCCTTCACGCCCCACCGTACCGCCTTGCGCCGCGGCCGTGCGGGGAGCGATGTCGTGTTCACTCAGGGCTGCAAACATCAAAACCCCCCGTTCTGTTCCGTATCCTGTGCCCGCTCATTCCCACTGTGTTCGCTCGCAAGCTCCTTCAGGAGCAGCGCGAGTACGCTCCGTACACTCTCCATACGAATTTCCTCGCGGCCGCCGTTCAACCGCAGGGCCTCCACTTTTCCGCCACCGGCAGAACCGGAACCGGCGCCGATGGGCCCGTCGACCGCCACGAAGACGGTCCCCACGGGGTGTCCGTCCTGCGTATCGGGGCCCGCCACACCGGTCGTGGCGATACCCCAGTCGGCTCCCAGCGCCTTCCGTACACCGGCCGCCATCTGGGCGGCGACCTGCGGATTCACCGCTCCGTGCCGCTCCAGCAGGGCGATGTCGACGCCGAGCAGTCCGTGCTTGAGCTCGGTGGCGTAGGCGGTCACCGAACCCCGGAAGACCTTCGACGCCCCCGGGACGCTTGTGATGTCCGCCGCAACCAGTCCGCCGGTCAGCGACTCGGCGACAGCGAGCGTCTCGCTCTTCACTGTGAGTAGTCGCACCACGTCGGTGCCCGGGGAACTCACGCTTCCGTCTCCTCCAACGCGGCCTTGCGCGCGGCGATTCCCTGCCTGCGCAGCACAATGGCCTGTCTCACATAGTCGAGCCCGGTCACCACGGTCAGGACGACCGCCGCGGCCATCACCCACCACCGCAGGGTGGCGAGCCACCCTGTCAGCGCCAGGATGTACATCCCGACCGCCACGCCCTGCGTGAGCGTCTTGAGCTTGCCGCCGCGGCTCGCCGGGATGACGCCGTACCGGATGACGATGAAACGCAGAACGGTGATCCCGAGTTCCCGGCCGAGGATGACGCCGGTCACCCACCACGGCAGATCACCCAGAGCCGAGAGGCAGATCAGTGCCGCCCCCATGATCGCCTTGTCGGCGATGGGGTCGGCGATCTTCCCGAAGTCGGTGACGAGGTTGTACGTGCGCGCCAGATGGCCGTCGAACAGGTCGGTGATCATGGCGATGGCGAAGGCCGCCCAGGCGAGCGAGCGCCACGCCGGGTCGTAACCGCCGTCGGCCAGCATCAGCGCGACGAACGCGGGCACGAGGACCAGCCGGAGCATGGTCAGGAGGTTGGCGATGTTCCAGACGCTGGCCTGGTTGACGGCCGCGGCCGTGATCTTCGCGCCGCGCGGGGATTTCGCACCGCCCTGGACGCCGTTCTCGGCGTCGCCGGCCTTCGAGCCGCTCCCCTTCGGTCCGCTCGCCTTGGACGGACCGGTCCTGGACGAACCCATCGCGCTCGCCTTGCCCGCCGCACCCGCCTGGGAGGAGCCACCCGCGGCGGACGCCGGAACTCCGGTCATCTGGCCGCCTCCTCACTACACGCGAGCGAGCCCTGCAACGGCTCGGCCACCAGGTCGACACCTTCCGTACCGACCACCTTCGCCTCGACCATACGACCCACGTGCAACCCCGCGCTGCTCGTGAGCAGCACCTGGCCGTCCGTCTCCGGCGCCTGGTGCGCGCCACGGCCGTACGAGCCCTCGTCCGCGTCCTCGGAGTCGACCGACTCGACCAGCACGTGCACGGTCTCCCCGAGGCGCTCCTCGGCCCGCTGCGAGACGAGCTCCTCGGCCAGCCTGGAAACACGTGCCAGCCGCTCCGCGACGACGTCCTCGTCCAGCTTGTTGTCGTACGTCGCGGCCTCGGTGCCCTCCTCGTCGGAGTAGCCGAAGACGCCGATGGCGTCCAGCCGGGCGTTGTTCAGGAAGCGCTCCAGCTCGGCCAGGTCGGCCTCGGTCTCGCCGGGGAAGCCGACGATGAAGTTGGACCGCACACCGGCCTGGGGCGCCTTGCCGCGGATGGTGTCGAGCAGCTCCAGGAAGCGGTCGGTGTCCCCGAAGCGGCGCATCGCGCGCAGGACGCCGGGCGCGGAGTGCTGGAAGGACAGGTCGAAGTACGGAGCGACCTTCGGCGTCGAGGTCAGCACGTCGATCAGGCCGGGCCGCATCTCGGCCGGCTGGAGGTAGCTGACGCGGACCCGCTCGAGGCCGTCGACCTCGGCGAGCTCCGGCAGCAGGGACTCCAGCAGGCGGATGTCGCCTAGGTCCTTGCCGTAGGAGGTGTTGTTCTCGGAGACCAGCATGATCTCCTTCACACCCTGTTCGGCCAGCCACCGGGTCTCGTTCAGCACATCGCTGGGTCGGCGCGAGATGAAGGAGCCACGGAAGGACGGGATGGCGCAGAAGGAGCAGCGACGGTCGCAGCCGGAGGCGAGCTTCACCGAGGCGACCGGGGCGCCGTCGAGGCGGCGGCGCAGGGGCGCACGCGGGCCGGAGGCCGGAGCGAGCCCCTGCGGAAGGTCGACGGGGGCATGTCCGGGGAGCGCGACCTCGGCCGCGGACTCCTGCCGCTCGGCAGGGCTGATCGGCAGCAGCTTGCGCCGGTCACGCGGGGTGTGCGCGGCGTGGACGCCGCCGGACAGGATGGTCTGGAGGCGGTCCGAGATGTCCGCGTAGTCGTCGAAGCCGAGCACGCCGTCGGCCTCGGGGAGGGCCTCTGCGAGGTCCTTGCCGTACCGCTCGGCCATGCAGCCCACCGCCACGACGGCCTGGGTTCTTCCATGACCCTTGAGGTCGTTGGCCTCCAGGAGGGCGTCGACGGAGTCCTTCTTGGCGGCGTCGACGAAGCCGCAGGTGTTGACGACGGCGACGTCCGCGTCCCCGGCGTCCTCCACGAGGTCCCAGCCGTCCGCCTCCAAGCGGCCTGCGAGCTCCTCCGAGTCCACCTCGTTGCGGGCGCAGCCAAGAGTGACGAGTGCGACGGTACGGCGTTCAGGCATGGGCTCAAGACTACTTTGTCTCACTGACAGCCCACGTCGACGGGGTTGGCCGATCTTGGCCAACCCCGTCCTCAGCTCGACCCTTCAGCCGGACTCATCCCGCCTGCGGGTCGCCCTTCGTGTACGTGAGGCGCTCCACGGCGCCGGGCTGCCAGTCATCGTCGATCTTCTTGCCGTTGACAAACAGGTCAATGGCACCCGCGTCACCGAGGACGAGGTTGATCTTCTCGCTGTCCTGGAAGGTCTTGGAGTCGCCCTGCTTGAGCAGGTCGTCGAAGAGCATCCGTCCGTTGTGGTCCTTGACCCCGACCCAGCTCCTGCCGTCAACGGCAGTCACCTGGACGGTCACCTTGTCCTGCGGGACGGCGGCGATGGCGCTGTCCGACGGCTCCGGCTTGGGATCCTTGGGCTTGTCGGTCTTCGGGGTGGGCGTGGTCTTGTCGGACGTCGGCGTCGAGCCGCCCTCGGCGACGGAGGACTTGCCACCCTCGTCCTCGCCCTTGAACGCGGTGAACCCGACGAACCCGACCACCGCGACGATCGCGGCGACCATGGCCGCGGTCCAGTTCGGCCCGCGGCGCTCGGGCCGGATGCGCTCCGCCTCGAACAGGGGGGCGGCCGGGGTCGGCGCCGGCCGTCCGCCGTGCGAGGCGTCGTACTGGGCGAGCAGCGGAGCCGGATCGAGGTGGACGGCCTTGGCCAGGGTCCGGATGTGGCCGCGGGCGTACACGTCGCCGCCACAGGGGGCGAAGTTGTCAGCCTCGATGGCCTGCACGATGGCGATGCGGACCCGGGTGGCACTAGTGACGTCGTCGACGGTCAGCCCGGCGTCGATCCGCGCCTGCCGGAGGGCATGGCCGATCGAGGGACGGGCTTCCTCGGACACGTCTTCGAACGGACGCTCGTCTTCAGGGGAGTTGCCGATGGACACGGGGGCGCCTTTCGAGCGTTTAAGCCACCTGTGCTGGAGGTTCAGTCTAGGGGGGTAACGAAAGGGTGGGGCAACCGGGCGGTGGGACTTTATACGCCATCAGAATGGCCGGACACGCTGATGGTGGGGTACCTGATTGTCGCTTCGCTCAACTTGACGTACGTCGAAGGGAAACGGTTGCTCAATGATCCCTTACGGGTGAGTCACGATCAGACATCGGCTCATCCCGCCACTCGGCCCGCAAGGCGACCATGGTGTCCGGATTCCCCGCCGGACTCCTGTTAAGCCTCCCCGCGGATCACCGCGAGCACTCCGTCCAGCTCATCAGGTTTCACAAGAACGTCACGAGCCTTGGAGCCCTCGCTCGGCCCCACGATGCCGCGGGACTCCATGAGGTCCATCAGCCGCCCCGCCTTGGCGAACCCGACGCGCAGCTTGCGCTGCAGCATGGATGTCGACCCGAACTGCGTGGAGACCACGAGCTCGGCCGCCTGGCACAGCAGGTCCAGGTCGTCTCCGATCTCCTCGTCGATCTCCCGCTTCTGCTTGGTCCCCACGGTGACGTCGTCCCGGAAGACGGGCGCCATCTGGTCCTTGCAGTGCTGGACGACGACCGCGACCTCCTCCTCGGTCACGAAGGCGCCCTGCATACGCGTGGGCTTGTTGGCCCCCATCGGCAGGAACAGCCCGTCGCCCTTGCCGATCAGCTTCTCGGCACCGGGCTGGTCGAGGATGACGCGCGAGTCCGCGAGCGAGGACGTGGCGAAGGCGAGCCTTGAGGGCACGTTCGCCTTGATGAGACCGGTGACGACGTCGACCGACGGCCGCTGCGTGGCGAGCACCAGGTGGATGCCGGCCGCGCGCGCGAGCTGCGTGATGCGCACGATCGCGTCCTCGACGTCGCGCGGGGCGACCATCATCAGGTCGGCCAGCTCGTCGACGATCACCAGCAGATACGGGTACGGCTGGAGCTCGCGCTCGCTGCCCTCCGGCGACTTCACCTTGCCGTTGCGCACGGCCTCGTTGAAGTCGTCGATGTGCCGGTAGCCGTACGCCGCCAGGTCGTCGTACCGGAGATCCATCTCCCGTACGACCCACTGGAGCGCCTCGGCGGCCCGCTTCGGGTTGGTGATGATCGGCGTGATCAGGTGCGGGATGCCCTCGTAGGCCGTCAGCTCTACGCGCTTGGGGTCGACGAGGACCATGCGCACGTCCTCCGGGGTCGCGCGCATCATGACCGAAGTGATCAAGCAGTTAATGCACGACGACTTACCGGAACCGGTCGCACCGGCAACCAGCACATGCGGCATCTTGGCGATGTTGGCCATCACATAGCCGCCCTCGACGTCCTTGCCCAGCGCGACCAGCATCGGGTGGTCGTCCTCGGCGGCGGCCGCGAGGCGCAGCACGTCACCGAGGTTGACCATCTCCCGGTCGGTGTTCGGGATCTCGATGCCGACCGCGGACTTGCCGGGGATCGGGCTGATGATCCGCACGTCCGGGCTGGCGACGGCGTAGGCGATGTTCTTGGTCAGCGCGGTGATCCGTTCGACCTTCACGGCGGGCCCGAGCTCGACCTCGTAGCGCGTGACCGTCGGACCGCGCGTGAAGCCGGTGACGCGGGCGTCGACCTTGAACTCGGTGAAGACGGTGGTGAGCGACTCGACGATGGCGTCGTTGGCGGCACTGCGCGACTTGCCGGGGCCGCCGCGCTCCAGGAGGTCGAGCGACGGCAGCGAGTAGGTGATGTCTCCGGACAGCTGGAGCTGTTCGGCGCGCGGCGGCAGATCGCGCATCTGGTCGGGCGCGGCCTTGGTGAGGTCGGGGACCCCCGACTTGGTCAGGTCCGGGACCTCGGACCTGGGGAGCTTCTCCTGCTTGGGCCGCGCGGCAGGGACGGGCGTCGGCACCGGGGTCGTCTCGGCGCGGTCGCCGACGCTGACGCCCTGGGTGAGGTCGGCGACGATCGGCGAGGGCGGCATCCCGTGCAGGACGGCGCCGTCGAGCGCGGCAGCGGCGGCCGCCGCGACGTCCACAGCGTCCATGGGACGGTCCATCTCGGGCTGCGGCACCGCGGAGCGCCTCGGGCGGCCGCGACGCCGCGAGAGAGCCTCCTGCTCGGCGCCGTCGGGGTCGTACGCCTCGCGCGCCGGTCCCCGCTTGCGACCGCGCGCCGCGGGCACCGCCTCCCGCCACTGATCGTCGTAGCGCTGCTCGTCGTCGGTGTACTCGTCGTCGTCCTCGTCGGGGTCGGGCAGGATGCCGAGCTTCACGCCCAACTGCCGCAGCCGCTGCGGGATGGCGTTGACCGGCGTGGCCGTGACCACCAGCAGACCGAAGATCGTGAGCAGCACGAGCAGCGGTACGGCGAGGACCTCGCCCATGGCGTACGTCAGCGGAGTCGCCGTGCCCCAGCCGATGAGCCCGCCGGCGTCCCTTATGGCCTGCATGCCGGCGCTGCGGGCGGGCGAGCCGACGGCGATGTGGACCTGGCCGAGCACGCCGATGACGAGCGCGGAGAGGCCGATCACGATCCGGCCGTTGGCCTCGGGCTTCTCGGGGTGCCGGATGAACCGTACGGCGATGACCGCGAGCAGTATCGGCACCAGCAGGTCGAGCCGGCCGAAGGCGCCGGTCACGATGATCTCGACGAGGTCGCCGACGGGACCGCGCAGATTGGACCAGGTGCCGGCGGCGACGATCAGCGCCAGGCCCAGCAGCGACAGCGCGATGCCGTCCTTGCGGTGGGCCGGGTCGAGGTTCTTCGCGCCCTGCCCTATGCCGCGGAACACCGCGCCGACCGCATGCGCGAGCCCGAGCCAGACGGCGCGCACAAGCCGGTAGACGCCCCCGGTGGGGTTGGGCGCGGGCTTCGGCGGCGCGGCTTTCTTCGCCGCGGCCCTTTTGGCCGGCGCCTTCTTCGCGGGGGCTTTCTTGGCAGCGGCCTTCTTCGCCGGAGCCTTCGCGGAAGCGGCCGCCTTCTTCGCGGGCGGCTTCTTGGCTGCGGAGGAACGTGAGGCCATGGAGGTGAGGTTACCGGTGGAGAAGACAGTGGACACGTGTGCCCACTGCTTCACCCGTTCGTGTCGCCCTTGACGGGGCTGCGAATTGACGCCGGTTCACCGCACGGTCACGTACAGGACGATCCGACGTCGCCGGCCCGCCGATCCGCGCCTTCACGTCGTCAGTTCTGCGAGGACACCGACGAAGTGCTCCCGGTGCCCGGCTCCAGCGCGTCCAGCGCCCGTCGCAACCCCGTGAGTTTGCGTTCGAGATGGGCCGCCGTGGCCACCGCGGCCGCGTCCGCGGACTCGTCGTCCAGCTGCTTGGACAGCGCCTCGGCCTGCTCCTCGACGGCGGCGAGCCGCGCCGACAGCTCGGCGAGCAGGCCCGCCGGCTCCTTCGGCTCCGCGCCCGTGGACTTGCCGCCGCCCTCCAACTGGAGCCGCAGCAGCGCCGCCTGCTCGCGCAGCTGACAGTTCTTCATGTACAGCTCGACGAACACGGAGACCTTCGCCCGCAGCACCCACGGGTCGAACGGCTTGGAGATGTAGTCCACCGCGCCCGCCGCGTAGCCGCGGAAGGTGTGATGCGGGCCGTGATTGATCGCGGTGAGGAAGATGATCGGGATGTCCCTGGTCCGTTCCCGCCGCTTGATATGCGCGGCGGTTTCGAAACCGTCCATTCCCGGCATCTGGACATCCAGCAGAATGACCGCGAAGTCGTCCGTCAGAAGTGCCTTGAGCGCTTCCTCCCCGGACGATGCCCGCACCAGGGTCTGATCCAGCGCAGAGAGGATCGCCTCCAGCGCCAGCAGATTCTCCGGCCGGTCATCGACCAGGAGGATCTTGGCCTTCTGCACCATGGCCCGCCCTCCTCGCCCCGGCAGTGCACCGGGCTCCGCCCCAGGGGACGACACCCTTACGCCGCCCGCCCTCGTGCCGGTCATGGTAGCCGCACCCCGCCTGTCGCCACACCCTGTCACCGCGATGTCACTGTGCACGTAGCAGAAACGCAGCAGGAGACCAGAAGGTTCCCCGTATCCCGCACTTCTACACGGCTTCGAGCACACTGAGTCAGCAACTCCGCGTGAACACTGTCGGCTGTCGTCACTGCTCCCTCATCCACTGGTCCATCACCGCCAGGAGATGATCGGGATCGACCGGCTTCGTCACATAATCGGACGCGCCCGACTCGATCGCCTTCTCCCGGTCGCCCTTCATCGCCTTGGCGGTCAGCGCGACGATCGGGAGCCCGGCGAACTGCGGCATCCTGCGGATCGCCGTCGTCGTCGCGTACCCGTCCATCTCCGGCATCATGATGTCCATCAGGACGACCGCCACATCGTCGTGCTGCTCCAGGACCTCGATGCCCTCTCGGCCGTTCTCTGCGTACAGCACCGACAGGCCGTGCTGCTCCAGGACACTCGTCAGCGCGAACACGTTGCGGATGTCGTCGTCGACGATCAGCACCTTCTCGCCGCCGAACCGGATGCCCCGGCGCGACTGCGGCGCCACGCTCTGCTCGGCCGCCGACCACTGCTCCAGGGGTGCCGGACGCTGCTCCAGCTCGCTGGCGGCCCTGCGACGGCGCCTGAAGAGCGCGGCCGCGCCGTTCTGCGTCTCCCGGTACGACCGCACCTCCGCCGGCGTCTCGATCTCCACCTCGGCGATCTCCGCCAGATCGGCCGCCGAGGCCACCAGGTCGCCCGCGTTGAGAGCCGGCAGCTGCTGCTGATAGCCGTGCGGGGGCAGTTCGCTGGGGTGCAGCGGCAAATACAACGTGAACGTCGATCCGCGGCCGGGCTCGCTCTGGGCGTGGATCTCGCCACCGAGCAGCTGAGCGATCTCCCGCGAGATGGACAGCCCCAGGCCCGTACCGCCGTACTTGCGGCTGGTCGTGCCGTCCGCCTGCTTGAACGCCTCGAAGATCACCCGCATCTTGCTGGCCGCGATCCCGATGCCGGTGTCGGTCACGGAGAACGCGATCAGCGGCGCGTCCGCCTCGGACAGCGAACCGGCCTCCAGCAGCTGCTCCCGGATCGTCGGCGGGACGTCCATCCCGGCAGGCCGGATGACCAGCTCGACCGACCCGGAGTCGGTGAACTTCACCGCGTTGGACAACAGGTTCCGCAGCACCTGCAGCAGGCGCTGCTCGTCCGTGTGCAGCGTGGCCGGCAGCTCCGGAGAGACCCGCACCGACAGGTCCAGGCCCTTCTCCGCGGTCAGTGGCCGGAAGGTGGCCTCCACATAGTCCACGAGCTGGACGAGCGCGATACGCGTCGGCGAGACGTCCATCTTGCCCGCCTCGACCTTCGACAGGTCCAGGATGTCGTTGATCAGCTGCAGAAGGTCCGAGCCGGCGCCGTGGATGGTCTCGGCGAACTCGACCTGCTTCGGCGAGAGGTTGCCCTCGGCGTTGTCGGCGAGCAGCTTGGCCAGGATCAGCAGCGAGTTCAGCGGCGTACGCAGCTCGTGCGACATGTTGGCGAGGAACTCGCTCTTGTAGCGCATGGAGACGGCCAGCTGCTCGGCGCGCTCCTCCAGGACCTGCCGCGCCTCCTCGATCTCGGTGTTCTTCACCTCGATGTCGCGGTTCTGCTGGGCCAGCAGCTCCGCCTTCTCCTCCAGCTCGGCGTTGGACGCCTGGAGGGCCTTCTGCCGGTTCTCCAATTCCTCCGACCGGTCACGCAGTTGCTCGGTCAGCTCCTGCGACTGCTTCAGCAGCACCTCGGTCTTGGTGTTGACGGAGATGGTGTTGACGCTGGTCGCGATCATCTCGGCGATCTGGTTGAGGAAATCCTTCTGGATCTGCGTGAAGGGGGTGAAGGAGGCCAGCTCGATGACGCCGAGCACCTTGCCCTCGAACAGCACCGGAAGGACGATCACTTGCGCCGGAGGCGCCTCGCCGAGCCCGGAGGAGATCTTCAGATAGCCGCTGGGCGCGTTCTCCACGAGGATCGCGCGCTTCTCCTCGGCGGCCGTCCCGATGAGCGCCTCACCCGGCCTGAAGGACGTCGGCATGGATCCCATGGAGTAGCCGTACGACCCCAACATCCGCAGTTCGTACTGGTCGTCGTTCTCGGCGGCCACGTCCTTGCCGTCGAGGAGCGGCATGGCGACGAAGAACGCGCCGTGCTGCGCGGTCACCACCGGCGTCAGCTCGCTCATGATCAGCGAGGCCACGTCCTCCAGGTCGCGGCGGCCCTGCATCAGCGCCGAGATCCGGGCGAGGTTGCCCTTGAGCCAGTCCTGCTCCTTGTTGGCGATCGTGGTGTCGCGCAGGTTGGCGATCATCTTGTTGATGTAGTCCTGGAGCTCCTGGATCTCGCCGGACGCGTCGACGTCGATCTTCAGGTTCAGGTCGCCACGGGTCACCGCGGTCGCCACGCGCGCGATGGCGCGCACCTGCCGGGTGAGGTTCCCGGCCATCTCGTTCACGGACTCGGTGAGGTCGCGCCAGGTTCCGTCGACGTCACGCACGCGTGCCTGGCCGCCGAGCTGTCCTTCGGTGCCCACCTCGCGGGCGACTCGGGTGACCTCCTCGGCGAACGACGACAGCTGGTCGACCATCGTGTTGATCGTCGTCTTCAGCTCGAGGATCTCTCCGCGGGCGTCGATGTCGATCTTCTTGGTCAGGTCGCCCTTGGCGATGGCGGTCGTGACCATGGCGATGTTGCGCACCTGACCGGTCAGGTTGGACGCCATCTGGTTCACGGACTCGGTGAGGTCCTTCCACGTGCCGGCCACACCCGGGACGTGCGCCTGACCACCGAGGATGCCGTCCGTGCCCACCTCGCGGGCCACCTTGGTGACCTGGTCGGCGAACGAACTCAGCGTCTTCACCATGGTGTTGAAGGTGTCGGCGAGCTGCGCGACCTCTCCGCGCGCCTCGATCGTCACCGTCCGCGTCAGGTCGCCGTTGGCGACGGCCGCCGCGACCTGGGAGATGTTCCGCACCTGCATGGTCAGGTTCTTGGCCATCAGGTTGACGTTGCCGCTGAGGTCCTTCCAGATGCCCGTGATGCCGGGCACGTGCGCCTGGCCCCCCAGGATGCCTTCGGTGCCCACCTCGCGGGCGACCCGGGTCACCTGCTCTGCGAAGGACGACAGCTGGTCCACCATCGTGTTGACGGTGGTGACGAGCTCGAGGATCTCGCCCTTCGCGTCGACGGTGATCTTCTTGGACAGGTCTCCCTTGGCGACCGCGGTCGTGACCTCGGCGATGTTGCGCACCTGGATGGTCAGGTTGTTCGCCATGAAGTTCACGGACTGGGTGAGGTCCTTCCAGGTGCCGGAGACACCCTGCACCTCGGCCTGACCGCCGAGCTGGCCCTCCGTGCCCACCTCACGGGCGACCCTGGTGACCTCCTCCGCGAACGACGACAGCTGGTCGACCATCGTGTTCAGCGTGTTCTTGAGCTCCAGGATCTCGCCGCGCGCATCCACGGTGATCTTCTGGGACAGGTCACCGCGCGCGACCGCGGTGGCGACCTGCGCGATGTTGCGCACCTGCGCCGTCAGGTTGCCGGCCATGCCGTTCACGGAGTCGGTCAGGTCGCGCCACACACCGGCCACACCGGGCACCTGCGCCTGACCGCCCAGCCGGCCCTCGGTACCCACCTCGCGGGCCACCCGGGTCACCTGGTCGGCGAATCCGGAGAGCTGATCGACCATCGTGTTGATGGTGTTCTTCAGCTCCAGAATCTCGCCGCGCGCGTCGACGTCGATCTTCTGGGACAGATCGCCACGGGCCACCGCGGTGGTCACCTGGGCGATGTTGCGCACCTGGGCGGTGAGGTTGCCGGCCATGCCGTTGACGGAGTCGGTGAGTTCCTTCCACGTACCGGCGACCCCCGGTACGACCGCCTGACCGCCCAGCCTGCCCTCGGTACCCACGTCCCGGGCCATCCGCGTGACCTGGTCGGCGAAGGACGACAGCTGGTCCACCATCGTGTTCACGGTGTTCTTCAGCTGGAGCATCTCGCCGGAGACGTCCACGGTGACCTTCTGCGACAGGTCGCCGTTGGCCACGGCCGTGGTGACCTGGGCGATGTTCCTCACCTGTCCGGTGAGATTCCGGAACGCGGTGTTGACGGAGTCCGTCAGGTCCTTCCACGTCCCAGCAGCACCCGGCACCTGCGCCTGACCGCCCAGCTCACCCTCGACACCGACCTCACGCGCGACACGCGTGACCTCGGCACCGAACGACGACAGCTGGTCGACCATGCCGTTGACGGTGTTCTTCAGCTCCAGCATCTCGCCGGCCACGTCCACCGTGACCGTCTGCGAGAGGTCACCGTTGGCCACGGCCGTCGTCACGGCGGCGATGTCGCGCACCTGAATGGTGAGGTTCCGGAAGACGGTGTTGACGGAGTCCGTCAGGTCCTTCCACGTCCCAGCAGCACCCGGCACGTTCGCCTGACCGCCCAGCCGTCCCTCGGCACCGACCTCGTTGGCGACGCGTGTGACCTCGTCCGCGAAGATCCGCAGCGTCTCGGTCATCTGGTTGATCGTGTCCGCGAGCTGGGCGACCTCGCCGCGTGCCGAGACGGTCACCTTCTGCGACAGGTCACCGTTGGCGACCGCGGTCGTCACCTGAGAGATCCCTCGCACCTGCGCCGTCAGGTTGCCGGCCATCAGGTTCACCGAATCGGTGAGGTCCTTCCACACACCGGCCACACCCGGCACCTGCGCCTGTCCGCCGAGCTCGCCCTCGGTGCCCACCTCGCGCGCGACTCGCGTCACCTCGGAGGAGAAGGACGACAGCTGGTCCACCATCGTGTTGACGGTGTTCTTCAGCTCCAGCATCTCGCCGGCCACGTGAACCGTGACCTTCCGGGACAGATCACCCTTGGCGACCGCCGTCGTCACCAGCGCGATGTCCCTCACCTGCGCGGTCAGCCTGTACGCCATCGTATTGACGGAGTCCGTGAGGTCCTTCCACGAACCGGACATTCCACGCACACGTGCCTGCCCGCCGAGCTTGCCCTCGGTGCCCACCTCGCTGGCCACACGCGTGACCTCGTCGGTGAACGTCGACAGCTGATCGACAAGGTTGTTTACAGTCCGCCCGACCTTGAGGAACTCACCTCGCAGCGGATGCCCGCTCCCGTCCTGGGCCTGCGACCGCAACTCCATGCGCGGCGACAGATCACCGTCGGCCACCGCGGACAGCACCCGGCTGACCTCGGACACGGGCCGTACGAGATCGTCGACCAGGGCGTTGGAGTTGTCGACGGCGGCCGCCCAGGAGCCCTCACAGGCGCCCGTCTCCAGCCGTTCCGTGAGCTTGCCCTCACGCCCGACCATGCGCCGCACCCGCGCCAGCTCACCCGTGAGGTGGAGATTGCGGTCGGCCACCTCGTTGAAGACGGCGGCGATCTCCGACATCACGCCGTCGCCGGACACCGTGAGCCGCTTCCGGAAGTTCCCGTCGCGCATCGACACCAGGGCCGTCAGCAGCCTGTTCAGGGCAGCCGTGTCCACCGCGGTGGTCCCGCCACGCGCCTTGCGCTCGTTCCTCAGGGACTGTCCGCCTTTCGCGCGCGTCTTAGTGCCCCGCGTCGCTGCGCCAGACTCCACTGTGTCCCTCCCGCAGGGGTCGACCGTTACTGCCGTGTTCGGGTTCTACTGTTCGGCGTACCCACTACTGCTGGGTAGTCCTGCCGGATATACCAGGCCACACCACGTGCTGCTGCCCGCGGTACGCGAATGACACTCAGCTTGCCCGGACCTTCACAAGAAGCTTGCCCAGTGTTTCACCCCTGCTGAACCCGGCCATAACAGTTCGGCAGCTTCGCACATCGTCCGCACACCCTCCGGGCGGAAACACTGCCGACCGGCATCCGCATGGACGGCGAAGGTAAGTAACCTTGCATGCGGCTGTCCAGCCGCGCCGGTCCCGTCCGGCCTGGGCGGTGACAGGAGGAGTACTAGCGGGCATCGGAGGGGCAGCCGGACATGACCACCGGACTGATCCCGGGGGGACAATCCCCGGAGCGGCCGACGGGCGCGCAGATGCCGCACCAGCGGCGCGAGCCGGCCGGCCACGAAGCCCTGCATGGAGACAACCGGACGAGGAGTTCTGTGATCACCGCGCGTGCGGCAGCCAGCTTCGATCCCGTGGGGCGATCGGTCGCGAGCGCCCGCTCCTTCGTCCGCGACACCCTCCAGGGCTGGGGTTTCGCCGACATCATCGACGACGCCGTCGTCCTCACCAGTGAACTGGTGACCAACGCCGTCGTGCACGCGGGCACTTCCGCGGACGTCCTGTGCCTGCGCAGTGAAGAGGGCGTACGGATCGAGGTGGCCGACCGGTATCCGGAGCGCGAGATCCCCCTCCAGGGCTCGCCCGTCAACATGGGCAGCCCCGATCGCGAGGGCGGCCGCGGCCTCCAGCTGTGCGCGGCCCTGGCCGGCCGCTGGGGCGTCGAGTACACGCCCACACACAAGCAGGTCTGGTTCCAACTCGCCCTTCCCGAGCGACCGGTGGGCACCCGCGCGGCCGGCCCGGCCCTGCCCGCCGACCTCCTCCCGCTCGCCGACGCCCGCGTCCGCGTCGCCGTCGTCCAGATCGACCGTACGGGCGCCATCTCGTCGTGGAACGAGGACGCCGAGGAACTCTTCGGCTACGCGGCCGAGCAGGTCATCGGCAAGCCCCTGACCGACCTCGCGGCCTGGCCTCACACCCCGGGCACCAGCACCGGCATCGCGGAGGCGCTCCAACTCTCGCGCTGGGAAGGCAGCTACGGAATCAGGGGCGCCAACGGCCGCGTCACCCCGGTGTACGCCTCCCACCTCCGCGTCCGCGACACGGACGGCGAGCCCTCCACGGTCTGCCTCCTGGTCCGCGACCACGAACGCGCCGTCCTGCAGACCCCGTTGCGCGTCCCCGCCTCCGACACCGCCTCCGAGGCCCAGAGCAGCGACCCCTTCGAGGTCTTCATCGGCTCTCCGGCCCCGGACGACCTCGACGGGCTCCTCCAGCGCACGGTGGAACGCGCCCGGGACATGCTCGACGGCGACTCCGCCTTCCTGCTCCTCGCGACCGACGACGAGACCGAGCTGGAGGTCCGCGCCTCCACAGGCCTGCCCTCCGCCCGCCAGCGCTTCGCGCGCGTGCCCGTCGAGGCGGGCCCCGGCCGCTACGGCTCGGCCCGTATGCCGGCCGTCCACGAGGACCTCACCATGGTTCCCGGCGCAGTGCCTCTGCTGAGGGGCACCGGCATGCGCTCGGTCGTCACGGTCCCGCTGAAGGTCGAGGGCCGCCTCACCGGCTCCCTGGGCGTCGCCGCCGAGGGCCCCGGCAGATACTCCAACGAGGAGGCGCTGCGCCTCCAGTTCGCCGCCGACCGCATCGCGCTGGCGGTGGAGTCGGCCCGCCTCGGCGAACTCGAACGCCTGCGCCGCGGCTCTCTCAGCTTCCTCGTCGAGGCCTCCGATCTCCTCGCCGGCACCCTGGACCGCGACCAGACCCTGGCCCTGATGGCCCAGATGACGGTCCCGACCCTGGCCACCTGGTGCGCGGTCTACACGATCGCCGACCAGGCCTCCGAGCCCTACCTGTCGTACGTCCTGCACGAGGACGAGGAACTCATCGACGGCATCAAGTCCTTGCTGTCGAAGATCGCCCCGCCGGACCCCGTCCCCACTCCCGGCGCCCGCGTCTGGTCGGCCCCCGCCGAGTCGGCCCACCAGGCGGCCCTGCGCACCTCCATGCGCAGCCTGGGCCTGGGCGAGCCGATCGGCCGCATCAGCGCGGGGATCGGCCCCACCCTCGCCACGGCGTCCGCGGTGGGCGGCGAGACCGTCGTACTGCCGCTGGTGGCCCGCAACCGAGTCATCGGCATGTTGACCCTGGGCAAGCCGACGGACGAACACTTCCGCCAGGAAATCCTGGAGCTGGCTGAGGACCTCTCCCGCAGGGCCGCCCTGGCCCTGGACAACGCCCGCCTCTACTCCGAGCGCACAGCGATCAGCCAGTCCCTCCAGCGCAGCCTCCTGCCTCCCGAGCTCCCGGAGATCGGTGGCGTGGAGGTCGAGGTCATCTACCGCGCGGCCGGCGAGGGCAACGAGGTCGGCGGCGACTTCTACGACCTTTTCCCCATCAGCGACGGCGCCTACGGCTTCGCCATCGGCGACGTCTGCGGTACGGGCCCGAACGCGGCGGCGGTCACCGGCCTCGCCCGGCACGCCCTCCGTCTCCTCGCCCGCGAGGGCCTCAGCGGCCCCGCGGTGCTGGAGCGCCTGAACTCGGCGATCCTCGACGAGGGCGCCCGCAGCCGCTTCCTGACGCTGCTCTACGGCGAGTTGAGGCCGCAGGAGGACGGCAGCGCCGAACTGAAGGTGGTCTGCGCCGGCCACCCGCTGCCGCTCCGCCTGCGCCAGGACGGCACGGTCGAGCCGGCCGCCGAGCCCCAGCCGCTGCTCGGCGTCATGGAGGACCTCGAGCTCTACGAGCAGACGGTCACCCTCGACCCGGGTGACGTCCTGCTGTGCGTCACGGACGGAGTCACCGAACGCCGCGAAGGCAGCCGCATGCTCGGCGACGACGGTCTCACCGACGTCCTCACCACCTGCACCGGCCTCACGGCAGGCGCGGTGGCGGCCCGCATCATGCGCGCCGTGGAACGCTTCGCCTCCGACGCCCCGTCCGACGACATGGCGATCCTGGCCATGCGCGTACCGGGCATCCACAAGGACTGAGAGCATGAGAAAGGCCCCGCCCAAATGGGCGGGGCCTTTCTGTTGGAGCCCCCAAACGGAATCGAACCGTTGACCTTCTCCTTACCATGGAGACGCTCTACCGACTGAGCTATAGGGGCCTGCTGCCTTTTGCGAAGTTCCCCTCGCGGCAACGGAATAGATCATACCCCGAACACACCCGTGCTCCCAAACCCATCAGAAAGCGGGCTGGAGCAGTCCTCCGAGCGCGTTGCACGCGGACACGATCCGCTGCATGTCCCGCTTGGTCAGCGAGGCATCGACGGGCAGAGCCAACGTTTCATCAGCGGCCCGCTCGGTCAGCGGCAGCGACACACACCGCCGGAACTCAGGAAGCCGATGGACCGGGGTCTTCACCGGCACCCGGCACTCAACTCCCCTGGCCCGCACGGCCCGAGCGAACGCGTCACGATCCGGCCGCCCATTCCCCGGCACCCGCACGACGTACTGCTGGTAGGTGTGCCCGTCACCGCCATCAGGCGTGAGGACACCCTTCAGCTTCGCATCCAGGTACGAGGCCCGCTCCCTACGCTGAGCGATCTCGTCGTACGGAGCCTCGGACTCACCCTGCTCCAGCACCAACAGCCCGTGCCGCTGCCCGACTTCATGCAACCGAGCGATATCGGCCGACCGACCGAATCGGTGTACGGCCACGACAGCCGCAGTACGCGAGTTGACGGCCGCCTCGACAGCGACGGCGTCCAGGCAGTAGGTCACCGGATCTATGTCGGCGAACACCGGCAGCGCCCCGGCCAGGACCACGGCCTCGGCGACTTCGACGTTCCCGAAGGCCGGTACGACAACCTCGTCACCGACTCCGACGCCGGCGGCCCTGAGCATTGCAGCAGTACCCATGTGGGGGATGTTGGTTGCGTTACGTGAACTTCAGGTGACGCACAACAAAAAAGGGTTGGACCCGGAACGGAAGTTCCGGGTCCAACCCGATAAAAGGAGTTCGGCGGTGTCCTACTCTCCCACAGGGTCCCCCCTGCAGTACCATCGGCGCTGTAAGGCTTAGCTTCCGGGTTCGGAATGTAACCGGGCGTTTCCCTCACGCTATGACCACCGAAACACTATGAAACTGTCGAACAATGCCGCACCACACACAACCCTCAAAGGGGGGGTGTGGGGCTGTTCGTGGTTTCAGAACCAACACAGTGGACGCGAGCAACTGAGGACAAGCCCTCGGCCTATTAGTACCGGTCACCTCCACA
>NZ_JBHTRZ010000004.1:0-26952 GCF_042795335.1 Streptomyces sp. NPDC056479
GCCCCGGCCCCCGCCCCCGCTGCCCCGGCTCCGGCCGCCCCGGCCGCGCCCGCGGCTCCGGCCGCCCCGGCCGCGCCCGCCGCTGCCGCTCCGGCTCCGGTGGCCCCCGCCGCCCCGGCTCCCGCGCTGGCCGCTCCGGCCCCGGTCACCCCGGCTCCGGCCGCTCCGGCCGCCGCCCAGCCGACCGACGAGGGCGCCTACGTCACCCCGCTGGTGCGCAAGCTCGCCGCCGAGCACGGTGTCGACCTGGCGTCCGTCAAGGGCACCGGCGTCGGCGGCCGTATCCGCAAGCAGGACGTCATCGCCGCCGCCGAGGCCGCGAAGGCCGCCGCCGCTGCTCCGGCTCCCGCCGCTGCCGCCCCGGCCGCCGCCGCTGCCAAGAAGGCGCCGTCCCTGGAGGCCTCTCCCCTCCGTGGCCAGACCGTCAAGATGCCGCGCATCCGCAAGGTCATCGGCGACAACATGGTCAAGGCGCTGCACGAGCAGGCGCAGCTGTCCTCGGTCGTCGAGGTCGACGTCACGCGCCTGATGAAGCTGCGCGCCCGGGCGAAGGACTCCTTCGCCGCCCGCGAAGGCGTCAAGCTCTCCCCGATGCCGTTCTTCGTCAGGGCCGCGGCCCAGGCGCTGAAGGCGCACGCTCCCGTCAACGCCAAGATCAACGAGGCCGAGGGCACGATCACCTACTTCGACACCGAGAGCATCGGTATCGCGGTGGACTCCGAGAAGGGCCTGATGACCCCGGTCATCAAGCACGCGGGCGACCTCAACATCGCCGGCATCGCCAAGGCCACGGCCGACCTGGCGGGCAAGGTCCGCGCCAACAAGATCACGCCCGACGAGCTGTCCGGCGCGACCTTCACCATCTCCAACACCGGTTCGCGCGGTGCGCTCTTCGACACGATCATCGTGCCGCCGGGCCAGGTCGCGATCCTCGGTATCGGTGCCACGGTCAAGCGCCCGGCGGTCATCGAGACCGAGGAGGGCACGGTCATCGGCGTCCGCGACATGACGTACCTGACCCTCTCCTACGACCACCGTCTGGTGGACGGCGCCGACGCGGCCCGTTACCTGACGGCGGTCAAGGCGATCCTGGAGGCGGGCGAGTTCGAGGTCGAGCTCGGCCTGTAACACCCTCCTGGGTACGGCTCTTCGGTGCCCCCGTCCGGAAGCTTCCGGACGGGGGCACTGCCATGTGGGTATGTAAGTCTCGTCTCACCTGCGCAAAAGCGCCCCCGTGCGCCCCTCCCGCGTGGCGTCCCGGCCGTATTGTCTAAACGTCAAAACGCCCCCGGGGGCCTGTGGGCCCCTCCCTAAGGAGCACTCATGACCGCCCCCGTCATCCACTCGCTGCGCGAACAGATCCGCGAGCACATCCTGGAGGGGATCATCAGCGGTCGCTGGCAGCCGGGCGAGCGGATCGTGGAGCGGCGGATCGCGACCGAGCTGGAGGTCAGCCAGACGCCCGTGCGCGAGGCCCTGCGCGAGCTGGAGTCGCTGCGGCTGATCGAGTCCGCGCCCAACAAGGGCGTACGCGTACGGAATCTGACGGCCGCCGACCTGGAGGAGAGCTACCCGGTCCGGGCCGGTCTCGAGGCCATCGCCGCCGAGCTCGCGGCCGCCCGCCTCGCCGAGGACTGCTCGGCCCTCGAACCCCATGTCAGCGCCCTCTACGAGGCCGACCGCATGGCCGACGGCACGGCCCAGGTGCGGCACACGGTCGCCTTCCACCGGGAACTGGTCCGCGCGGCGGGCAACTCCGTGCTGCTGCACACCTGGGAGGGCCTCGGCATCGAGGTGTTCACGGCGCTGTCCATCCGGTGGCTGGGCACCGTGCAGCAGTCGTACGCGGAGGAGCACGAGGAGCTGGTGGCCGCGTTCCAGCGCCAGGACCCCCGGATCGCCGAGATCGTCAAGGCGCATGTGCTCGGGTGCGCGCCGCGGCACGAGGGCGAGTAGACCGGGCTCGGTCCGCGCAGGGCTCGCGCTGAGTCCGCGCCGGGGGGTCGTCCACCCGGCCCAGCCTGAGCGGCTGTGACGAGCGGGGCTGTTGGGGCGCATCAATACTGGTGGGAGCCGTGTCTCCCTCCGAGGCGGCACCACGACGCCCGTCGCCGAGGTGGAGGCCGCGTGATCTGGACACAGCTCTCCTCCGTTCTTCCCGGATCCGTGCTGCCCTCGACGCTGAACGCGGTGGTGTCGACGGCCTCGGCGGTACGGACCGCGGCGCGGCATCTGAGCGCCGTCCCCGCCGTGCTGCCGGTGATCGGACCGCTGGTGCGGCCTCGTACGCCCGGTCTGTGGCCCACCTCCGGAGGCGTGCAGATCGAGCTGCGGCGGCTGGGCCGGCCCGGCACGGTCTCCGCGACCCGCGGTCTGGAAGCGGCACTGCGCCGGCTGCCGGGGGTGAGCCGCGCCGAGGTGAACGGCACGCTGGGCTGTGTGTACGTCGGCTGCGGGCCGGAGACCGACCTGGAGAGCGTGGCGGGCATGGTCGCGGCGGCCGATGCCGCCGATGAGGAGGGGGTGGCGGGGCGTGAAGGCGCCCCGCGCGAGGGCGGTGTGGACCGGGGGCGGCCCACGGTCGGCTACCCGGGGGCTTCGGGGGCACAGGTCGGTGCGGCCGTGCGGCTCGGGGCGGGGGTGCTGGCCGTGGGGGTCGCGGCGGTGGGCGACGCGCTGCGGCTGCGCGAACTGCATCCGCTGGTGCTGTCGGCGATCCAGTTCGCGGAGTCCACCCCGCCGGTGCGCGAGGGCCTCGCCCGCCGGATCGGCGAGACGGCCACGGAGCGCGGCTTCACCGTGGCGAACCTGCTGGCGACGACGTTCAGCTTCCGGCCGCTCGGCGCCACGGTGACCGCCGTGCTGGCCGCCGCCCGGTACACGGAGGTGCGGGCCCGGCGCACTGCCTGGGAGAAGTGGGCGGACAGGCTGGCCGTGCACGAGGGAACGTATCGCCACGACGCGGTGCCGGCCCATGAGCGCCCCGCTCAGCTGCCGCCGGCCCCGGGCGACCGGTACGCGAACGTGGCGGCGCCGGTGTCGCTCGCGGCGTACGCGCTGACCACGCTCGGCACGTTCAGCCATGACCGGGGGCTGGCCCTGCTGATCTCGGGGACGCCGCGCGGACCCCAGTCCGGCCGCGAGGCGTTCGCCTCCTCGGTGGGCCGGGCCGTGTCCGACCGGGGCGCGCTGGTGCTGCGGCCGGAGGTGCTGCGGCGGCTGGACCGGATCGACACCGTGGTCCTCGACGCCCGAGTGCTGGCCGGCCGCGACTGGACGCTCGAGGGCGTCCTGCGCCTGCCGTCACCCGGTGCCATCCCGGAGAGCAGGAAACCCGAGGACGTTGCCGGGCACAGCGGTGGTGCGGCGGACGGCGGGCCGGGCCAGGGGCCGGACGTCGGGCCGGACGACGACGAGATCCACGTACGCATCCACGAGCTGATCGAGGCGGAGGGGGCGGCCGTCAGGCGCCCACGGCGTGGCGTCGGCGCCTCCGAGCCGCGGTCGCGGGACGGCTGGGAGTTGCGGCCCTTCGACGACTCCGCCTCCGATGGCGTGCCGCTGCCACCGGACATGGCCGCGCAGGCCCGGCAGTGGGGCGAGCGGGGGGCGCGGGTCGTGCTCGTGCTGCGGCAGGGCACGCCGGTGGCCGTGGCCGCTCTGGTGCCCCAACTGCATCCGCTTGCCCACCACTTGGTGCGCGCGGCCCAGGAGTGCGGCCGGGTCCGGCTGGTGGGCGGGCCGCCCGGGCTGCATCTCCGGTTCGGGCTCGAGGAGGCCGTGCCCACCGGCCACCGGCGTACGGCCGCCCTGGTGCGGACCCTGCAGGCGGAGGGGCACGGGGTCGCCGTGGTCTCGGCACGGACCCGGCGCGCCCTGGTCCGCGCGGACCTGGGCCTGGGGTCGATCTCGGACCCCCGGCACGTGCCCTGGGACGCCGATGTCGCCGCCCCGCCCGATGTCGTCCATCTGCTGCTGACGGCCCTGCCGGAGGCCCGGCGGATCAGCCGGCTGTGCGCGCGGCTGGAGGGCGCCGGAGCCGTGGCGGGCTCGGCGCTCGCGCTGCTGGTGCCCCGGCCGCGGGCCTGGGAGCGGGCCCGTCTGGTGGCCGACGGGGTGACGGTCGCCGGCGTCTCGGCGGGCTTCTGGGCGGGGTGGCGGCTGCACGGCCGGCCGGCCCCGGCCGCCACCGCGCACACGCCCTGGCACGCGATGGCGGTACGTCAGGTGATGGCCCGGCTCGGCACGTCGTCCCGGGGCCTGGACGAGGCCGAGGCCGCGCGCCGCCGGCAGTTCGAGGAGGGCGACCACCACGACGGCGCCGTCACCCTGATCGGCCGGGTCGCCGAGGAGCTGGCCAACCCGCTCACCCCGATCCTCGCGGTCGGCGGCGGTATCTCGGCGGCGCTCGGCTCCGTGCTGGACGCCGTGCTGATCGGCGGGGTGCTCGGCGTGGACGCGCTGGTCGGCGGGGTGCAGCGACAGCAGGCCGATGACGCGGCGGAGCGGCTCGTGGAGGCCACTTCGGTACGGGTGCGGGTGTTCAGGCCCGGCCGGGCGGAGCCGATGGAGACGGCCGGTGAGCATCTGGTGCGCGGCGATGTGATCGAGCTGCGGGCCGGGGACTCGGTGCCGGCGGACTGCCGGGTGGTGCGGGCGCAGGGCCTGGAGGTGGACGAGTCCAGCCTGACCGGCGAGTCGCTGCCCGTCACGAAGACGGCGGCGCCGACCTCGGCCCGGGCGGTCGCGGACCGTAGCTCGATGCTCTACGAGGGCACGACGGTGGCGGCCGGTCATGCGCTCGGTGTGGTCGTCGCCACCGGCACCGCCACCGAGGCGGGCAGCGCGGGCGGGACCGGTGCCGAGGACGGGCCGCCGGAGAGCGGGGTGGAGCGGCGGCTGAAGGCGCTGGGCCGCTGGTTCCTGCCGCTGTCCGTCGGCGCGGGCGTGGTCCTGTTCGCCGTCGACATGCTGCGCAGACGGCCATTGGGGGCCGCCCTCGGCTCCGCGGTCAGCCTGTGTGTGGCGGCCGTGCCGGAGGGGCTGCCGTTCGTCGCCACGGTCGCGGAGCTCGCGGCGGCCCGCCGGCTGTCCACGCGCGACACCCTGGTGCGCAGCGCCTCCACCATCGAGGCGCTGGGCCGCACCGACGTGCTGTGCTTCGACAAGACCGGCACCCTCACCGAGGGGCGGATCAGCCTTCAGCAGGTCTCCGACGGCGTGGAGCGCGGTGCGCCCGACCGGCTGACGCCGGCCCTGCGACGCATCGTCGCCACGGCCGCCCTGGCCGGACCGCCGGGCGCGGCGGCGGGCCTCGCCCATCCCACCGACCGGGCGATCGCGGCCGGGGCCGAACTGCTGGGCGCCGCCCCGGCCCGGGCCGCCGGGCTCGGCACGGACACCTGGGAGCGCATCGCGGAGCTGCCGTTCGAGCCGGGGCGTGGCTTTCACGCCGTGCGGGGGCGGTCGGACGGCGAGGCGCGGATCGTCGTCAAGGGCGCGCCGGAGGTCGTACTGGCGCGCTGTGACCGTGTGCGCCGGGGGGACGCCACCGAGTTGTTCGACGAGGGACTGCGCGCGGACACGGAGACGGAGGTGGACCGGCTGGCCAGACGGGGGCTCAGGGTGCTCGCGGTCGCCGAGCGCGTGCTGCCCGAGGGTGCGCCGCAGGACGGCACCGAGCTGGACGACGAGAGCGTCGACGGGCTGTGTCTGCTGGGCCTGCTGGGGCTGGCGGACCCGGTGCGGGCCACCGCCGCGGAGAGCGTGGACCGGCTGTCGCGGGCCGGGGTGCGCATCGTCATGGTCACCGGGGACCATCCGAGCACCGCCGCCGCGATCGCCCGGGAGCTGCGGCCCGAGGAGGAGCCGCGTCTGATGACGGGGGCGGAGCTGGACGCCCTCGACGACGCGGCGCTGGCCAGGACGCTGCCGGACATCACCGTGTTCGCGCGGACCACCCCGGCGCACAAGGTCCGGATCGTCAGCGCGCTGCGTGCGGCCGGCCGGATCGTCGCCGTCACCGGCGACGGCGCCAACGACGCGCCCGCCATCCGGATCGCCGACGTCGGCATCGCCCTGGGCTCACGGGCGACGCCCGCGGCCCGCGCCGCCGCCGACATGGTCGTCACCGACGACCGGATCGAGACCATCGTCGACGCGTTCGTCGAGGGGCGGGCCATGTGGGCGTCGGTGCGCAAGGCGCTGGGCATCCTGCTCGGCGGCAATCTGGGGGAGATCGCGTTCACCCTGGCGACGACGCTGCTCACCGGGCGCAGTGCGCTGAACGCCCGCCAGCTGCTGCTGGTCAATCTGCTCACCGACATGCTGCCCGCCATGGCCATCGCGGCCCGGCCGCCCGCCGCCCACCGCGACCAGCTGCTCGCCGAGGGCCCGGAGGCCTCGCTCGGCCAGGCCCTGACCCGGCACATCCGGCTGCGCGCCACGGTCACCACGGTCGCCGCCGGCACCGCCTGGATCGCCGCCCGGGCGACCGGCACCCGGGGGCACGCGGACACCGTCGCCCTGGTCGCCCTGGTGACGTCACAGTTGTTCCAGACACTCCAGGACGCGGGCCGCGATCCGGTGGTCGCCGCCGCCGTGGTGGGCTCGCTGGGGGTGCTGGGCGTGGTCGTGACCGTGCCGGGGCTCAGCCACTTCTTCGGCAGCCGGCCGCTCGGGCCGGTGGGCTGGACGATCGCGCTGGCGACGGCGGCGGGGTCGGTGCTGGTGCCCGCGGTGGCCAGAGGCGCAGTCGACACGCTGGGGAAAGTTCACCTCGAGGACACCCGGGTGCAGTCCGCCGGATGACATCGGGCCGGACAAAGGAGTCGTACCGAGTACCACGCACACGAAAGGCGGCTGATCATGCCGCACATCCTCAGCACGATTCTGACCCAGGTGGCGGTCGCCCTCCTCGAGGCCGTCCTGGTGCGCCTGGCCATCCAGCTCTGGAAGACGTTCGCCATGAGCGGGCGCCCGGCGGCCGCCCACGCCTGACCGGCCCTGCACCGGCCCCGCACCGGCCTTGCACCGGCCTTGCACCGGCCTTGCATCGATCTGAGCGGATTGTCCGTTCGGGTCGGGTTTAGCCGAGTGGCGCCATGGAAGGCGGCTGGGAAGACCCCGCATCCAAGCCTCCAGCAGGGGAGGACGGCGATGACTTCCCCAGAGCCGCAGACCCAGCAAGCACAGCAGCCCGCCCCGACCGGGGCCGGGGACCAGGCCGGGCAGAGGCGGACCGGCGGCAAGGTGGTGCATCTGCACACCGCGCACCCCCGGGTTCCCATCCCCTACGTGACGCCGGGCGACATGTTCACCGGCGCCCGAAAGGCCACGTCCTCGGTGGCGTCGACGGCCGCGGCCACGGCCACCGCCGCGCTCCCCACCCCGCGCAGGCTGGCCTTCTACGGAGTTCTCGGGGGCATGACCATCGCCGGCGCCATGGCGTGGCCGGTCGCGTTCGCCGTCGGCGCGGCCACCGAGGTGATCACCCGCGAGCAGTCCGACCGCCACCGCCGGCAGCACGAGCGCATGGACCGGGAGCACGACGAGGCCGGGCAGAGCCCTCGGCCCGCCACAAGCTAGCCGGTCGCAACTCAGGTGAGCAGGGAAACGCGGCACGGCGTGCCTGATACCCCGGCACCGGATGCCAATTTCTTGCTATGGGCACTTTTTAGCCCGCCAACCTTTGATCGATCATCGATCAGCGAGTTACAGTCGCCGACGGGCCACGCGGCGGGAGCCGCATGGTGTCACAGCACCGAGGCCTCCGCCCTGTCCTGCCAAAGACAAAGGGCACCCCCGAACCCTTGACGATGAGGGAACCCCCTTCGACTGAGGAAGGCGGCGACATGACCGACCCCAACGCCATCCAGCCGAGCGAGCTCGACCAGCTCCCGGACCGCGACCCCGAGGAGACCGCCGAATGGCAGGCCTCCCTGGACGCCGTCACCAAGGCGGCCGGGCCGCACCGTGCCGCGTACCTGATGCGCCGCACGCTGGAGCGTGCCGAGGGCAACGGCATCGCGCTGCCCAAGCTCCTCGAGACCGACTACGTCAACACCATCCCGACCTCCGCCGAGCCGTCCGTGCCCGGTGACGAGGCGATGGAGCGCCGGATCACCGCGTGGAACCGCTGGAACGCGGCCGCGATGGTGACCCGTGGCTCGAAACACGGCGTCGGCGGCCACATCGCCACCTTCGCCTCCGCCGCGTGGCTCTACGAGACCGGCTTCAACCACTTCTTCAAGGGCAAGGAGGCCGACGGGTCCGGCGACCAGCTCTACATCCAGGGCCACGCCTCCCCCGGCATCTACGCCCGCGCCTTCCTCGACGGCCGCCTGAACGAGCAGCACCTGGACAACTTCCGCCAGGAAGCCGGCGGCAACGGCCTCCCGTCGTACCCGCACCCCCGCCGCCTGCCCTGGCTGTGGGAGTTCCCGACGGTGTCCATGGGCCTCGGCCCGCTGTCGGCGATCTACCAGGCGCGCTTCAACCGCTATCTGACGGCGCGCGGCATCAAGGACGTCTCCGACTCGCACGTCTGGGCCTTCCTCGGTGACGGCGAGATGGACGAGCCGGAGTCCACGGCCGCGCTCGCACTCGCCTCCCGCGAGGGTCTGGACAACCTGACCTTCGTCATCAACTGCAACCTGCAGCGCCTCGACGGCCCGGTCCGCGCGAACTTCAAGATCGTGCAGGAGCTGGAGGCCCAGTTCCGCGGCGCCGGCTGGAACGTCGTCAAGTCGCTGTGGGGCTCGGCGTGGGACGAGCTGTTCCAGCTCGACACCACCGGCGCGCTCGTACGCCGCCTGCGCGAGGTACCCGACGCGCAGGTGCAGACGTACCAGACCCGCGACGCCGCCTACATCCGCGAGGACTTCTTCGGCAAGGACCCGGCGCTCGCCGAGATGGCGAAGCTGCTGAGCGACGACAAGATCCTCGAGTGCTTCCACCTCTCCCGCGGCGGCCACGAGGCCCGCAAGGTGTACGCGGCCTACAAGGCGGCGGTGGAGTTCAAGGGCGCGCCCACGGTCATCCTGGCCCAGACGGTCAAGGGCTTCACGCTCGGCGAGGGCTTCGCGTCCAAGAACGCCAACCACCAGATGAAGAAGCTGACGGTGGACGAGTTCAAGAACATGCGTGACCTGCTGGAGCTGCCGATCTCCGACGCGCAGTTCGTCGACGGGGTGGTCCCCTACGGCCACCCCGGCGCCGACTCCCCCGAGGTCCGCTACCTCCAGGAGCGCCGCGCGGCCCTCGGCGGCCCGGCCCCGGCCCGCCGTACGCACGCGCTCGCCCCGCTGCCCGCCCCCGCCGAGAAGGCCTTCGCCTCCTTCGACAAGGGCTCCGGCTCCCAGAACGTGGCCACCACCATGGCCTTCGTCCGCCTGGTCAAGGACCTGGTCCGCGACAAGGAGTCGGGCAAGCGCTGGGTGCCGATCGTCCCCGACGAGGCGCGCACCTTCGGCATGGAGTCGCTGTTCCCCTCGCTCGGCATCTACTCCCCCAAGGGCCAGACGTACGAGCCGGTCGACCGCGACCAGCTGATGTACTACAAGGAGGCCAAGAACGGCCAGATCCTCAACGAGGGGATCACCGAGGCCGGTTCGATGGCCGACTTCATCGCCGCGTCCACCGCGTACGCCACCCACGGCGAGGCGATGATCCCGTTCTACATCTTCTACTCGATGTTCGGCTGGCAGCGCACCGCCGACCAGATGTGGCAGCTCGGCGACCAGCTCGGCCGCGGCTTCCTCGTCGGCGCGACGGCCGGCCGTACGACCCTGACGGGCGAGGGCCTGCAGCACGCCGATGGTCACTCGCCGGTGATCGCGGCGACCAACCCGGCGGCGCTGACCTACGACCCGGCGTTCGCGTACGAGGTCGCGGCCATCGTCAAGGACGGTCTGCGCCGGATGTACGGCGAGGCGGCGCCGGACGAGGATCCGAACGTCTTCTACTACCTGACCGTCTACAACGAGCCGATGCCGCAGCCCGCGAAGCCGGCCGTGGCCGGGGTCGACGAGGGCATCCTCAAGGGTCTGTACCGCTTCAACACGGCGGAGTCGGCGGGCCTGTCCCCGGTCGCGAACGCCCCGCGCATCCAGCTGCTCGGCTCCGGCACGGCGATCCACTGGACGCTCCAGGCGCAGCGGCTGCTCGCCGAGGAGTGGGGCGTGGCCGCCGACGTCTGGTCGGCGACGTCCTGGACGGAGCTGCGCCGGGACGCCCTGGAGGCGGACGCGGCGCTGCTGCGCGGCGAGGAGCGGATCCCCTATGTCCGTCAGGCACTGCACGGGGCCGAGGGCCCGGTCCTCGCGGTCTCCGACTACATGCGTCAGGTCCCGGACCAGATCGCGCAGTGGGTCGAGCAGGACTACTCCTCCCTCGGCGCCGACGGCTTCGGCCTCTCCGACACCCGCGAGGCGGCTCGCCGTCACTTCGGCGTCGACGCCCAGTCCATCGTCGTCGCGGCCCTGGCCCAGCTCGCCAAGCGCGGCGAGGTCAAGGCCACGGCGGTCAAGGAGGCCCGGGAGAAGTACGGGCTGTAGGAGCTGACGCTCGGTGAAGGGGTACGGCGGCCGCCGTACCCCTTCGTTGTCAGTGACCCCCGGCATCATGGCCGTATGCGCGCTGCCCGGCTGATCAAGATGGTGCTGTTGCTCCAGTCCCGGCCCTCCATGACCGCTGCCGAGCTGGCGCGGGAGCTGGAGGTGTCCGAGCGGACGGTCACGCGGGACGCGCAGGCGTTGTCGGAAGCGGGGGTTCCGGTGTACGCGGACCGGGGGCGGGCCGGTGGGTACCGGCTCATCGGCGGGTATCGGACCAGGCTGACGGGGCTCGGGCGGAGCGAGGCCGAGGCGCTGTTCCTCAGCGGTGTTCCGGGCGCGCTGCGGGAGATGGGGCTGGAGGACGCCGCGTCCGCCGCCCGTTTGAAGGTGTCCGCCGCACTGATGCCCTCCCTCCGCGACGCCTCCCGTACGGCGACCCAGCGGTTCCATCTGGACGCCCCGAACTGGTTCAAGGAACCCAAGACCCCCGAGCTGCTGCCGGCCGTCGCGGACGCGGTGTGGGACGACCGGCGGATCGTGGCCCGCTACCGGCGCGGGGAGAGCGAGGTCGAGCGGGAGCTGGAGCCGTACGGGCTCGTGCTGAAGGCGGGGGTCTGGTATCTGTGCGCCCGCGTGGCGGGGCACGGCACGTACCGGGTGTACCGGATCGACCGGTTCACCGCCGTGGACACCGGTGACGAGCGGTTCGAGCGGGACGGGGAGTTCGATCTGCCGGGCTTCTGGGAGGAACGGGCCGAGCAGTTCGCGCGGTCCCTGCTGCGGGCCGAGGTCATGGTGCGGGTGTCCCCGGGCGGGGTACGCAGACTTCCGTACACCGTCGATCCGCAGTCCGCGCGGGAGGCGCTGGAGTCGGCGGGTGCCCCGGACGAGCAGGGCTGGGTGACGCTGACGCTCCCGGTGGAGTCCGAAGAGGTCGCCCACACCCAGCTCTCGGCGCTCGGACCGGAGGTGGAGGTGCTGGCGCCGCGGGAGCTGAGGGAGCGGTTCGCCGGCGATGCGATACGGCTGGCCGCGCTGTACCGCGGGTGAGCGGCCGGGGGGGGTGAGCGTCGGCGGTTCTTGGGCCGTCGCCGATAACAATCCGCCACACTCCACGTGCGCCCCACCCGCCCAGGGCCGATGCTTGACCCGTGATGGACGAGACCGAGTTCTGGGAGCTGGTGGACGGCGCCCGTGAAGGTGCCGAGGGTGACCCCGAGGAGCAGGCCGACCTGCTGGTGGACCGGCTTCTGCAACTGGACCCGGACGCGGTGCTCGACTTCGCCCGTCACTTCGAGGCCCGCTACAACCGCGCGTACACCTGGGATCTGTGGGGCGCCGCCTCGGTCCTGCTGGACGGGGCCAGCGACGACGCGTTCGACTTCTTCCGGTGCTGGCTGATCGGGCAGGGCCGCGAGGTGTACGAGGGCGGGGTGCACGACCCCGACTCGCTGGCCGACCTGCTGGACGACTTCGACGAGGAGTTCGACGGGGACGCCGAGGAGCTCGGCTACGCCGCGGACGAGGCCTACGAACAGCTCACCGGCACGGTCGCCCCCGACCTCGGGATCCCGCCCGCGCCCCCGGAACCCGAGGGCACCCCGGTCGACTTCGAGAACGAACGGGCCCTGGCGGACCGCTTCCCCCGCCTGTGGGAGCGGTTCAAGGACTGAGGCCGCGCACCGGGCCGGCCCGGACGTCAGGCCACGACCCGCCTGCGGCCCGGGTCCGACGGGATGTACGCCTGCGTCTGCTCGGCCCGCACCGCGTGGTGCATCGGTGCCTCGTTGGCCTGGTCCAGCGCGGAGGCCGTGACGGCGGCCGGCCCCAGGACGACGGTCGCGACCGCGCAGACGACCGTCCAGACACGCCTGCCGCTGTTGTTGCCGCTCATGATCCCCACCTCCGGTCGGTACGTGTCCATGACCATAGGGAGGCTGTCTCGGGGCGGCCCTTGAGCCGGCTACGAGAAACCTGTGAGGGGTCTTCCGGGAAGGTTCACTCTCCGTCTCTTGACCCGTTGCGTGATCTCCGGCTTACGGTGGCCGCCCCGAACAGGAGCATCCAGCCCATGACCAGCCCGTACGTACGGGAGATCACACGCGAGGACCATCTGGCCCATCTGCGGCTGTACCCCGACGCGAGCCATCTCCAGATTCCCGAGTGGGGCGATGTGAAGCCCGACTGGCGGTCGGAGAGCGTCGGCTGGTTCGAGGACGGGCCCGCAGGTGAGGTCCTGATCGCGTCGGCGCTGGTTCTGTACCGCCCGCTGCCCGGCACCCGGCGCTGCCTCGCCTACCTCCCCGACGGGCCGGGGATCGACTGGCGGGCGCCGCGGGTGGACCGCTGGCTGGACGCCCTCGTCGCCCATGTGGAGCGGCGCGGGGCGTTCTCGGTCCGGATCGGACCGCCCCTGGTCGTACGCCACTGGGAGGCGGACACGGTCGCGGCGGGCGTCGCCGACCCCGACGTACGCAATCTGCACGATCTGCCCGCGGACGGCCTCGACGGACACGCGCTGGACGTCGCGGAGCGGCTGGGACGGCTCGGGTGGCGACGGTGCGCGGAGGGCAACGGCGGGGGCTTCGGTCTCGGTCAGCCGCGCTACGGCTGCCAGGTGCCGCTCGCGGAGCGCTCGATGGACGAGTTGCGTGACGCCCTCGCGCCGCGCTGGGAGCAGTCCCTGCGGACCGCCGAGCGGGCGGGCGTGCATGTGTCCTGGGCCACGGCCGCCGACCTGCCGGAGTTCTACCGCCTGTACACCGCGACCGCCGAACGCGACGGCTTCCGGGCCCGCCCGCTGAGCTACTTCCAGCGCATGTGGGCGGCCCTGAACTCCGTGGACGAGGACCGGCTCCGGCTCTACGTCGCCGAGTACGACGGCGAGGTGCTCTCCGCCGCGCTCATGATCAGCGTGGGCTCCCGGGTCTGGCACTCGTACGCCGCGTCCGGCCGCCGGGGGCGGGAACTGCGGCCCAGCAGCGCGCTGTTGTGGCGGATGCTGGGGGACGCCCGGCAGTCGAGGGCACGGACGTACGACCTGCGCTCCATCACCCCGACCCTCACCGAGGACCGGCTGCTCGGCCGGCTCCTGTTCAAGACGGGGGCCGGGGGCAGGGCCGTGGAGTACCTCGGGGAGTGGGAGCGACCGGTGGGGAGCCAGGGGAAGGCGCTGCAGCGGGCGGTGGGGGTTTATCTGGGGCGCAGATGAGGCGCGAGGGCAGGGGACTGAACCGGGCCGGTGCTCAGGGCCTGCCCTGCAGACGGGCGGCCGTCTCCCTGATCTCCGGGATGCGGGCGGTGAGGGCCGCGCCGGGGCAGCTGGTCATGTAGCCCACGTTGTGGCCGGCGACGGCGGGGAGCATGGCGCTGGTGCCGGCGGAGTAGCGGCTCTGGCTGTTGCTGGAGGTCAGCCGGACCGTCGCGCGGGGGTCCGTGCCCGAGAGCCCCAGCTTCCACGCGGTGATCGCGGCTATCGCGTCGGTCATCGCCTTGGGCACGGGCACGCCGGCCGTGAAGGTGCCCAGGGCCGCGATACCGGTGGTGCGGTGGTTGAAGCCCTGGGTGTGGGCGCCGGTGACGGCACGGTCGATGCCGCCCGCGCGGCCCTCGTAGATGGTGCCGCAGCGGTCCACCAGGAAGTTGTAGCCGATGTCGTCCCAGTCGCGGGAGCCGGTCTGGCCCGTGTACACGTCCCGGATGATGCGGGGCACGTCGGCGCAGTCGTACCCGTTGGGCGAGTCGGTGTGATGCACGAACACGGCGATGACCTTGTCGTCGTAGCGCGGGGGCGGCTGTGCCCTCCGGGCTGCGTCCGTCAGCCAGGCCGTCCTCGGCACGATGTGCGGCCGGGCCGCCTGATACGCCGCCGCATGCCGAGCCGCGACGGGCCGCTCGGCCACGTCCGCACCCTGCTCGACCCCGCGCGCACAGAGCACCAGCGCGAGCAGGGCGGCGAGCCCGGGAAGACAGGCGAGCACCACGACCAGCCCGGCGGGGAGGCGGTCCCCGGGGCGGGGCCGCAACCAGATCCGGCCTTGCTGCCCGAGGCGGCGCTGCCACCAGGTCCGGGTCCGCTGCCGGTCGCGCCCCTGCGCCCCGACTCGCCCCCGGCTCCCGGCCCGGAACTGCCGCCGGTCATGGCGCTCGTACGGGAGCAGCCGCCGGATTCGGGACTGCTGCCGGGCATCGGCTGGCTGCCGGGCCCCGGACGGCCGCCGGCCCCGGTCCCGCCGCTCGGCTCGAAGCCGCGACCGGATTCGGGACGTGCGCCGGGCGTGAGATGCCCGCTGGACGTCGGCCGGCTCCTGGCCCCCGGCCGACCGCCGGACCGCGTCCTGCCGCTCGGCTCGAAGCCGCCGCCGGGTTCGGGACTTCCGCTGGGCGTACGGGAGCTGCCGGTCACCGGCGGACCCCCGGATCGGGTCCTGCCGATCGCCGCGGGAGGGCTGCCGGACGTGGGGCGACCGCCGGGCAGCGGACGGCGGAGAGGCATCAGACCCCAGCTGGGCATGAGACGACTCACGGGCATCAGACCCCTGCCGCGCACGAGACGGCCGATCCGATGAGGGCTGCGGTGCTTGCGGGACCGGCCGTTCCTGTTCCTCGGCGTGTCCCACCGCGCGCCCGGCTCCGGCCGCGCCCACCCCCTCCAGCGCCTGCTCAGCCTGTTCCTGCTCCTCCCCCACTCCCCGCGCGGCATCGCCCCCCACCGCTTCAGCCCGTGCGGCACCAAGCTGCGCACCCCATCCCACTCCCCACATCCGCGCAGCCCACGGTATTCGTACGGCACGAGGTCTTCGTCTCCCCCGTGGTGGCCGGAAGACCCTTCGGGTGACCCGTCGGAAGACACGCATGGTCCTACTGTCCGACGGATCCCGTCCGCCCGCGATGTGTGGTGTCACACGCAGTGGAACCATCGTCCCGGTCCGGGGCGTTTCTCCTGGTGCACGGAGCGTGGCCGGTTCCCGGCGACGCGGGCGTGTGTGCTGATCAACGGGCGCCGCACGCGCGTACTAAGGGGTCCGAGAGAAAGGCGGCTCAGTGGACCTGCTCGACATCCTGCTGTTGCTGGTGATCCTGGCCTACGCGGCGTCCGGCTACCGCCGTGGACTGGTCGCCGGCTGCGTCTCGCTCGCCGGCTTCGTGGGCGGCGCGGTGATCGGCGTATGGATCCTGCCGTGGATGATGGACCTGGTCACGCCGGGCACGACGGGGGCGACGGTCACCGCGGTGCTCACGGTGCTGATCCCGGCCGTGGTGGTGCACGAGCTGGCGGGGCGGCTGGCGCTGCGGCTGCGCCGGGAGCTGGACCGCGGGCCGCTCAGGGTGGCCGACGGGATCGGCGGGGCCGTGGCCAACTCGGTGGCCGTGCTGATCGTGGCCTGGGTGGCGGCCAGTGTCCTCGCCGCGTCCTCCTCCCCGGTGCTCACCGCGGCGATCAGGGACTCCCGGCTCCTCGGCACCGTGCAGGACGCCATGCCGGACACGACCCCGGCCTGGTTCTCCCGTGCCACCTCCGCGCTCACCGAGGCGGGCTTCCCGCAGGTCTTCAACCCGTTCGAGAACGAGTCGACCGCCGAGGTCGCCAAGCCCTCCGGCGACAGCGTCACGGCGGCCGCGACCAACGCCGCCAAGCTCAGCACCGTCAAGATCGAGGGCTCCTCGGGCACCCAGGGCCGCGAGGGCAGCGGCTTCGTCTACGCCCCGGAGCATGTGATGACCAACGCCCATGTGGTGGCCGGCATCGACGACCCCGGCGTCCGGATCGGCGGCGTCGGGCGGTCGTACGAGTCGCGGGTGGTGCTCTTCGACCCGGCACGGGACGTCGCCGTGCTGTATGTCCCTGAGCTGCGCGCCCCCGTCCTGCGGTTCGACGACGACGCCACCCGCGGCGACTCGGCGGTCGTGGCGGGCTACCCGGAGGACGGCGACCTGAACCTCCAGGCGGCGACGGTCGCGAACCGCGTAAGGGCCACGGGCCAGAACATCTACAACGACGACACCGTCACCCGCGAGATCTACTCGATCCGCTCCACCGTCCGCCCCGGCAACTCCGGCGGCCCGCTGCTGACCACCGACGGCAAGGTGTTCGGCGTCGTCTTCGCCCGCTCCACCTCCGACGACGAGACCGGCTACGTCCTGACGGCGGCCGAGGTCGCCGCCGACGCCGAGCGCGCGGCGAACTCGACGGCACCCGTGGACACGGGAGATCTGGTCACGTCGTAGGGCGCGTCGCCCTCACCCGCTCACAGCCGACGCCCCATCACCACGTCGTCCACGTACCGGCCGTCCAGGAAGAACTCCTCCGGGAGCACCCCTTCCACCACGAACCCCTCGGCCTCGTACAGCTTGCGGGCAGGTGTGTTGTGCCCGAGGACGCGCAGGGTGAGACGGCGCGCTCCCCTGCGGCGGGCCTCCTCGACGACCGCGCGGATCAGCGCCCGCCCGACGCCCCGGCCCCGGGCCTCGTCGGCGACGGCGAACCCCTGGATCTGCCGGACATGCGCGTTGGAGGCCAGCGGGGTGGGAAGGGCCAGCCGGATGTAGCCGACGATACGGCGGTCGAGTTCCGCGACGAGATGGTCACCGGGAGCGTGGCGCTCGCCGAAGAACGGCGCGTAGGGCGGCTGCGGGGGCGGCGTGACCGCGTGCAGAGGCGACCACGTGCGGCGGTCGAGGAGTGACAACTCCTCGTCGTCGTCGGGCAGGGCGATACGTATGTTCGGCGGCTGGTGCGGTGCGGGCATGAGCGCCACCCTACGTCTGGGGGAAGGGATGCCAACCGGGCTCTTATCCGGTCACGGGCAGGATGGATTTCATGGAACATTCAAGAATCGTGGTGGCCGGTGCCTCCGGCCTCATCGGTGGCGCCCTGGTGCGGTCCCTGACCGCCGACGGGCACGAAGTGGTGCGGCTGGTGCGCCGTGCGCCGAGGTCCAAGGACGAGGTGCGGTGGGACCCGGAGGGCGGGTCCGTGGACGCGGCGGGGCTCGCCGGGTGCGACGTGGTGGTCAATCTGGCGGGGGCGAATGTGGGTTCACGCCGCTGGACGGAGGCGTACAAGGCGAAGCTGCGGTGCGGCCGGGTGCTGGGCACGACGGCCCTCGCCGAGGCCATGGCGTCGCTGGCGCCCGAGCAGCGGCCGCGGGTCTTCGTCAACGGCAGTGCGATCGGCTACTACGGCGAGACCGGCGAGCGGGCCGTCGACGAGAGCGCCCCGGCCGGGGAGGGCTTCTTGCCCTCGCTGGTCGTCGAGTGGGAGGGCGCGGCGGCGCCGGCGCGCGAGGCGGGCGTACGGACCGTGTTCCCGCGCACGGGGCTGGTGGTGGCCCGCGACGGCGGAGCCTGGGGACGGCTGTTCCCGCTGTTCAAGGCGGGCCTCGGCGGGCGGATGGGGGACGGGCGGCAGTACTGGTCCTTCGTGGCGCTGCATGACGAGGTGGCCGCCATCCGGCATCTGATCGACCGGGACGACCTGTCGGGCGCGTTCAATGTGACCGCCCCGCAGCCGCTGACGAACCGTGAGATCACCGAGGCGATGGGCCGGGTACTGCACCGGCCGACGCTGTTCCAGGTTCCCGCGCCGGTGCTGCGGACGGTGCTCGGCGAAATGGCCGGGGATGTCCTGGGCAGCCAACGGGTGCTGCCCGCGCGCCTGTTGGAGTCGGGGTTCACCTTCGCGTTCCCGGAGATCGAGGGGGCGATCCGGGCGGTCGCCCGGTAATCACCGACCGAGCACGGGAGTCCGTATGCGACCGCTGTGCGACCGTGCTCTGTCGATGCGCGACTGTTCCTGACCGATCACGGCCCTAACCTCGTCCCGAACTCGGGTATCCCCGGAGCCTGTTGGGGGCATGACGTCTCCACCGGCCGCGCAACCTCGAGGAGGGGCACGTGCTTGAGCCCGCGTACCAGGCGGACGTCGTCATCGTGGGAGCCGGGGTCGCCGGACTCTCCGCGGCGCACCGACTGACCAGCGCAGGAGTAACGACCGCAGTCCTGGAGGCCGCCCCTTACCCGGGCGGCCGTATGTCGACCGAGAAGGTCGACGGGTTCCGGCTCGACAGGATCGGTCAACTCCTGTCGACTTCGTATCCCGAACTACGCCTGACTCCCGGCCTCGACAACCTGGCGCTGCGCCCCTTCGCGCCGGGTGTCCTGCTGCACAGCGACGGACGCCGGCAACGCGCGGGCGCGGTACCGAGCGCGATGGGCGCCAGGCGCGCGAGGGGCGCACTGCACGCGGTACGCGCCCTGGCGAGCGCCCCTCGGAACACGTCCGTGCGGGGCGTTCCGGGGCAGGTCCCCAGGGTCCGCGCGGGCGCTCCGCTGGGCACCGCCGTCGACCAGGCCCGGCTCGGCGCGGCGCTCGCCCGCTTCGCCTCCTCCCCCGTCGAACGGCTGCTGGCCCGGCCGGAGGCGCCGGCCGCACAGGCCCTCGCGGCACGCGGACTTCCCGCGCGCACGATCGACGGCTTCCTGCGACCGCTGCTGGCCGCGCTGCTGTGCGATCCGGAGCTGACGACGTCCAGCCGATGCGCGGACCTCGCACTGCGCGCCTTCGCCAGCGGGCGGTTGTGCGTGCCCGAGGGCGGCGCCGAGGCGCTGCCGGAGCTGCTCGCGCGGGCGCTGCCGCCGGGGACCGTGCACACCGGGGTACGGGTCACGTCGGTCGCCACGACGTCCGTGACCACCGCGGAGCACGGCGAGATACGCTGCCGGGCCGTCCTGGTGGCCACGGACGCGCGCACCGCCGCCGAACTGCTGCCGGGCCTGCGCGTGCCGGACTTCCACCCGGTGACGGTCGTCCACCACACCACCGACGAACCTCCGGCGACCGGCGCCTCGCTCCTGCTCGACGCCGACCGGGGCGGCCCGGTCGCGCACACGGCGGTGATCAGCCAGGTCGACCCGAGCCGCGCACCCGCGGGCCGGGCCCTGGTCTCCTCGACGGTCCTGGGCGCACCGCCGCCCGACATCGACACGGCGGTACGGATGCACCTGTCCCGCCTCTACGGCACCTCCACGACCCGCTGGGAGACGCTCGCCGTGCAGCACACCCCGGAGGCCGTCCCGGCGATGCGCGCACCCCACGACCTGCGCCGTCCGGTGCGCCTGCTGGCCGGCCTGTACGTCTGCGGCGACCACCGCGACACGAGCACGGTCCAGGGCGCCCTGCACTCGGCCCACCGCGCGGCGGCGGCGATCCTGACGGACCTCGGGTCGGCGGGTTCGCTGCACAGGGCCGAGCCCTTACGTGCAGCGGCCTGAGTCAGCACGAGACGGCCCCGCACCCCCCAAAGGGGCGCGGGGCTGTGCCCCTTACAACAGCGCCGCGACCTTGTCCCGGTACCCCCTCACCGGTGCCGCGTCCCGATAGGGCTCTAGCCTTCGCTCGAAGTCCTTGACGTACTCGATCGCCCGCACGGACCGCATCTCCGCAGCCTGACCGGCTGCCTCGGCCCCCAGGGAACACGCCTGGTCGAGTTCCCCGAGTCCCAGCCGGGCGGAGGCGAGGACCACGCGGCAGAACAGGCGGCTTCGCGCGTAGGAGGGGGCGCGCAGCTGCAGGGAGCGTTCGGCGTGCTGGGCCGCTGCCCGGAACTGCTGAAGATCCCGGTGGCAGTGGCCGAATTCGTCGGCGAGCTGAGCCTCGTCGAAGAAGCGCGCCCAGTACGGGACGTCGTCGCCGGGGCGGGCGGCCTCGAGGGCGCGTTCGGCCCGCACGAGCGACGCCGTGCAGGCGCGCACCTCGCCCAGTACGCCGTGCCCGCGCGCCTCGCAGGCGTGCAGCAGCGCCTGCACCACCGGCGGCGCGCCCGTGCCCACCCCCTGCTGGGCCACCCGCGCCAGCTGGACGGCCTCACGGCCGTGCCCGAGGTAGACGGCCTGACGGCTCATCGTGACGAGGACGTAGGAGCCGTAGGGCCGGTCTCCGGCCGCCTGGGCGAGGCGCAGCGACTGCACGAAGTAGCGCTGCGCGAGCCCGTGCGCCGCGATGTCGTACGAGGTCCAGCCCGCGAGCCTCGTCAGGTCGGCGGCGGCGGCGAACAGGCGGCGGCCGGTCTGCTCGCCGTAGGTGCCGCGCAGCATCGGCTCGCACTCGTGCTCCAGATACCGCACCAGCGCCTGCCGGGCGTGGCCGCCGCCGTACATGTCGTCGAGGGAGCGGAACAGTTCGCCGACCGAGCGCAGCGCGGCGATGTCGCCGCCGGTGACCTTCTGGCCGGGGCCGCGTTCGGCCTGGTTGCGCTGGCGGGGCACCGCCGCCGGACGGCCCTGGACCGGGATGCGGGCCAGCTGTTCCCCGCGGGCGACCTTCTCGTCGGCCCGGCCGATCAGCCAGTCCCGGCTGGGCACGACGAGCCCGGCCGGGGTGAAGGCGATCTTGCGGAGCTCGGCATGGCTGCCGGAGTCCTTGCGCCACAGGCCGCTGACGATGTCGACGGCCTCCTCCGGAGTCGCGGCGAACTCCAGCCCCGCGTACACGGGCGCACAGGCGTCGAGCCCGAGGTCCTGGGCGCTGAGCCGACGGCCGAGGCGGCGCGTGAAGACCTCGGCGATGAGGGCGGGGGTGGTACCGCGCGGCTGCTGCCCGCGCAGCCAGCGGGTGACGGATGTCTTGTCGTATCTGAGATCAAGCCCGTGTTCGAGGCCGAGCTGGTCCACCCGGCGGGCGAGACCCGCGTTGGAGAATCCCGCTTCTGCGATGAGCGCGGCGAGCTGGCGGTTGGGAGTGCGCTGCGCGGGTCGTTCCGTCATCTGCGGTGCGGTCTCCTGCCTTTCGGGCCTCGCAAAGCCATACGGCGGCCGAGTGCCCGGATTGCCGGTGAGCTGCCCTTTTGGCCTCTCGAACGGCGCGAATGTAGCGGAGAGTAAGCAGTCGATCGCACATTACGCCGCCTATTCATCCGATCGTGTGAGGATTGCCCTACCGGGCTGACGCGGGCCGCGAGACCGCACTCGAACGACCCGGTCGTACAGTGGCGTAGGCACGCTTTGTGCCTTACGACTTCAAGGCTGCTTCCAGGGAGGCGCTTGCCGTGAGTGAGTTGCGGTTCGTCCGTGTCGGATTCGGCGCGGACGCCGTCGAGTACCAGCAGGCGTGGGACGAGCAGCGCCGGGTGCACGCGGCGCGGTTCGAGGACGAGATCCCCGACACGGTCCTGCTGCTCGAACACCCGCCGGTGTATACGGCGGGCCGGCGCACGGCGGACAACGAACGGCCCCTGGACGGCACGCCGGTCATCGACGTGGACCGCGGCGGCAAGATCACCTGGCACGGCCCGGGTCAGCTGGTCGGCTACCCCATCCAGAAGCTGCCGCGCCCGGTGGACGTCGTGGCGCACGTACGGCGGCTGGAGGAGGCCCTGATCCGCACCTGCGCGGAGTTCGGCCTGGAGACCACGCGGGTCGAGGGCCGCAGCGGGGTCTGGGTGCTCGGCGACCCGGTCGAGCAGCGCCCCGCCCTCGGCGGTCTGGCCCTGGACTTCGACCCCCGTCTCACCGACGAGGAGTTCGACCCGCGTCTGAACGGCCCCGAGTACGCCCCGTCGAACGCCGGCCAGCGCCGCGAGGACCGCAAGATCGCGGCGATCGGGATCCGGGTCGCCAAGGGCGTGACCATGCACGGCTTCGCGCTGAACGTGAACCCGGACAACAAGTGGTTCGACCGGATCATCCCGTGCGGGATCCGCGACGCGGGCGTCGCCTCGATCGCCGCCGAGCTCGGCCGGGACGTCACGATCGACGAGGTGCTGCCCATCGTGGAGCGGCACCTGAAGGACGTACTGGAGAACGCGGAACTGAAGCCGCGCGAGATCGAGAAGGCGCCTGCGGCATAAACGAGCCGGTGGAGGGGCTAACACCCACGCCAGGCATTCAAATCCACGGGCGTACCCTTGAGGGCGCCGAAGAATCAATCGCTAGGGAGCCGGTCGTGTCCGCAGTCGCACCCGACGGACGCAAGATGCTGCGCCTGGAGGTCCGCAACAGCCAGACCCCCATCGAGCGCAAGCCCGAGTGGATCAAGACCCGGGCGAAAATGGGCCCCGAGTACACGAAGATGCAGAGCCTCGTGAAGAGCGAGGGCCTGCACACGGTCTGCCAGGAAGCCGGCTGCCCGAACATCTACGAGTGCTGGGAGGACCGCGAGGCGACCTTCCTCATCGGCGGCGACCAGTGCACCCGGCGCTGCGACTTCTGCCAGATCGACACCGGCAAGCCCGAGGCGCTCGACCGTGACGAGCCGCGCCGCGTCGGCGAGTCCGTGGTCACCATGGACCTGAACTACGCCACCATCACCGGCGTGGCCCGCGACGACCTGCCCGACGGCGGCGCCTGGCTGTACGCCGAGACGGTCCGCCAGATCCACGAGCAGACCGCCGGCCGCGAGGGCGGCCACACCAAGGTCGAGCTGCTCGCCCCGGACTTCAACGCCGTACCGGAGCTGCTGGCGGAGGTCTTCGCCTCCCGCCCCGAGGTCTTCGCGCACAACGTCGAGACGGTGCCGCGGATCTTCAAGCGGATCCGTCCGGGCTTCCGCTACGAGCGCTCCCTGAAGGTCATCACCGACGCCCGGGACTACGGCCTGGTCACCAAGTCCAACCTGATCCTCGGCATGGGCGAGACCCGCGAGGAGGTCAGCGAGGCGCTGCGGCAGCTGCACGAAGCGGGCTGCGAACTGGTCACCATCACGCAGTACCTGCGCCCGAGCGTCCGGCACCACCCCGTGGAGCGCTGGGTCAAGCCGCATGAGTTCGTGGAGCTGAAGGAGGAGGCCGAGCAGATCGGCTTCTCGGGCGTGATGTCCGGGCCGCTGGTGCGCTCCTCCTACCGGGCGGGCCGGCTCTACCAGATGGCCATCGAGAAGCGAGGCAGCTACGTCGCCTCGCAGGCGGTCTGATGGCACGGAGTGCCACCGCACTCATGTGAATCCGCGCACAAGCAACTGTCCTCGCAGTAGAGACCCGTTGACGCGGTCCTGGAAGTCCCCGCAGCTAGGGGGCCCATCAGGGCCGCGTCAAGCTTTTCGGGCGGCGCATTAAGGCTTCATTGGTGTTTGACCGGTCGGTCACGCCCTGGTAACACCAATCAGTGACCCTGGTTGTACACCCCGTGCACCACTCACCGAAGCCGCCAATCCCGAGGGGGGACCTCCACCATGCAGGCCGCGCCGGTTCGCGCCACCGCCATTCCGTCGTTCACCACTGCACTCCGTGCCGTCGAGTCGCTGCTGATGAGCAGCGGCCAGCGCACCGCCCGTCGCAACGCCTGGACGTCCGTACTGGAGGACCGCCGTCGCGCCAAGGACCGGGTCGAGGCGCAGCGCGTCCTGGACCAGGCCACCTCCGTCCGCCCCTGACCCCGTCCGTGCTCCGCCGGGACACTGCCGTCGTCGGCGCTCCCGAGGCCACGTAGACTGCGTGGCATGGCGAGGAAGGACACGGCAGCGGACGCTGCGAACCCCGGGCGACTCAAGCAGATCGCTCTGACCTACAAGATGACCCGCAAGGCCGACAAGAAGATCGGTCTTGTACTCGCGGCTGTCGGAATCGTCACCTTCGGTGTCTTCCTCGCGATCGGTTTCTTGATCGGTCACCCCATCTATCTCGGCATCCTGGGCCTGCTGCTCGCCTTCCTCGCGTCGGCGATCGTGTTCGGGCGCCGGGCCGAGCGGGCGGCCTTCGGGCAGATGGAGGGCCAGCCGGGCGCCGCAGCGGCCGTGCTGGACAACATCGGCCGGGGCTGGAACACGACCCCCGCGGTGGCGATGAACCGCAGCCAGGACGTGGTCCACCGGGCCGTCGGCAAGGCCGGCATCGTGCTGGTCGCGGAGGGCAACCCGAACCGGGTGAAGAGCCTGCTGGCCGCGGAGAAGAAGAAGATGAACCGCATCGTCGCGGACGTGCCGGTGCACGATCTGATCGTCGGCGTCGGTGAGGGCCAGGTCGAGCTGAAGAAGCTGCGGACCACCATGCTGAAGCTGCCCCGCGTGCTGACCGGCCCCCAGGTGACCGCCACCAACGACCGGCTGAAGGCCATGGGCGACCTGATGAGCAACATGCCGTTGCCGAAGGGGCCCATGCCGAGGGGCATGAAGCTGCCGAAGGGCGGGCCGAAGGCCCGCTGACCTCCCTTGTACGAGAAAGGGGGCGCCCGGATCACACTCCGGGCGCCCCCTTCGTCGTACGTCCGCTAGATGCGCACTTCCACGGTCCGCGCCAGCCGGTCGTGCAGCCCGCGGCCGTCGCGGTCCCAGATCAGGGCCGGGACGGCGACGCACAGCAGGGCCGTGCGCAGCAGGGCGCGCAGGGGGTTGACCGTGCCGGTGTCCAGGGAGACCACGCGCAGGCCGAAGAGGCGCTTGCCCGGGGTGAAGCCGACCGTGCCGACGGTCAGGACGCCCATGACGAAGAACAGCAGCAGGGCCCAGTTGCTGGTCGCCTGGCCGTAGCCGTCGGTGATGAGACCGTATGCGATCAAGACGCAGATGCCCCAGTCCACGGCGAGTGCTCCGAGCCGCCGTCCCGGGCGGGCGATGGAGCCCGGCCCCTCCTCCGGAAGGCCGAGCTGCTGACCCCGGTATCCGAACTCGACACCGGCTTCCTCGGCGGCCGCGCGGGGGCCGGAGAGCCAGGATCCGATTGCTTGCCTCTTGTCCACGCGACCACGGTACTGTGCCCGTTTTGCGATGTGGACAGGTGGGGTGAGGTACGGGATGTCCGGTTAACGTGTGTGAAACAAATGGGTCACGCCCGAGAAATCACCCGTCCCTAGGGTCTAGGTCAGCGTGTGCCACCGCACTGGCCGCACGAACGAACTACCACCCCGGCGCGGACGGGCCGGGAGTAGGAGGAGCTGGATGTTCCAGAACGCTGACGAGGCCAAGAAGTTCATCGCGGACGAGGACGTCAAGTTCGTCGACGTCCGCTTCTGCGACCTGCCGGGTGTGATGCAGCACTTCACGATCCCGGCCACGGCCTTCGACCCGGCCGAGGAGCTCGCGTTCGACGGCTCCTCGATCCGGGGCTTCCAGGCCATCCACGAGTCCGACATGGCGCTCCGCGCCGACCTGTCCACCGCGCGCGTCGACCCCTTCCGCCGCGACAAGACGGTCAACATCAACTTCTTCATCCACGACCCGATCACGGGCGAGCAGTACTCCCGTGACCCGCGGAACGTGGCGAAGAAGGCCGAGGCCTACCTCGCCTCCACCGGTATCGCCGACACCGCGTACTTCGGCCCCGAGGCCGAGTTCTACGTCTTCGACAGCGTGCGCTTCAAGACCGCCGAGAACGAGGCGTACTACCACATCGACTCCGAGGCGGGTGCCTGGAACACGGGCGCGCTGGAGGACAACCGCGGTTACAAGGTTCGCTACAAGGGCGGTTACTTCCCGGCCCCGCCGGTCGACCACTTCGCCGACCTGCGCGCGGAGATCTCCCTGGAGCTGGCCGCCTCCGGCCTGCAGGTCGAGCGCCAGCACCACGAGGTGGGCACCGCCGGCCAGGCCGAGATCAACTACAAGTTCAACACGCTGCTCGCCGCCGCGGACGACCTTCAGCTCTTCAAGTACATCGTGAAGAACGTCGCCTGGCGCAACGGCAAGACCGCGACCTTCATGCCGAAGCCGATCTTCGGTGACAACGGCTCGGGCATGCACGTCCACCAGTCGCTGTGGACCGGCGGCCAGCCCCTCTTCTACGACGAGGCCGGTTACGCGGGCCTGTCGGACACCGCCCGCTACTACATCGGCGGCATCCTCAAGCACGCCCCGTCGCTGCTCGCCTTCACCAACCCGACGGTGAACTCGTACCACCGTCTGGTGCCGGGCTTCGAGGCCCCGATCAACCTGGTGTACTCGCAGCGCAACCGCTCGGCCGCGATGCGTATCCCGATCACGGGTTCCAACCCGAAGGCCAAGCGCGTCGAGTTCCGCGCGCCCGACTCCTCCGGCAACCCGTACCTGGCGTTCTCGGCCCTGCTCCTCGCGGGCCTGGACGGCATCAAGAACAAGATCGAGCCGGCCGAGCCGATCGACAAGGACCTCTACGAGCTGGCTCCCGAGGAGCACGCGGGCGTCGCCCAGGTCCCGACCTCCCTCCCGGCCGTCCTCGACCGCCTCGAGGCCGACCACGAGTTCCTCCTCCAGGGCGACGTCTTCACGCCGGACCTGATCGAGACGTGGATCGACTACAAGCGCACGAACGAGATCGCGCCGCTGCAGCTGCGTCCGCACCCGCACGAGTTCGAGCTCTACTTCGACGTGTGATCGGCGCCTGACCGAAGCGCATACGCCCGCGGCCCCACCCCCAGACCGACGGCGGGGGGAGAGGAGGTGGCTTCCGTCTTGCAGAGAGAAGAAAAAGGGGGGGGCGGGAGGTCTGGGCGG
>NZ_JBHTRZ010000004.1:26962-421856 GCF_042795335.1 Streptomyces sp. NPDC056479
TTGCGTCAAAACCAAAAAGAGTTGGGTCTCGACTTCGATGGGTGGTGGGCCCCGAACAGAAGCGCACACCCCCCCGCCCCCGCCGGCGAACCGACGGTGGGGCCGCGGGCGTATGTTCTATTCTGCCGAGGAGACGACACGGGGGTGGACGGGATGCCGGAGCGGCACGAACACGACGATCAGGAACGCGAGTTCGACCTGAGGTGGGCGGACAACGCCGAGCACAAGGAGCCCTCGGCGCGGGCCCGTATGCTCGCCGCGCGCTGGAAGGAGAACCCTCCCGGCCCGGTGCCGTTCCGGGCCGATCCGGAGCACGTGGCGCGGCAGCATCGCCGGTCGGGATGGGTGTCGACGGTCGTCGTGCTGGGCTGCGTCGCCGCGGTGATCGTGCTGCTGGGATACCTCGACTTCCGCGCCCCCTAGCCAGGGGCTCTTTGCTGCTCCTAGGGCCGATCGCGACCCGTTCATGGGCGTGGCCGGGTGCACACTGGGCAGTGGGACGAGTGCCTGAGTGCGGGGTGGTGCAAGATGCAGAGCCGCTTCCGGAGTGATCGGCGACTGACCGCGCGTATGGGGGTCACGCTGTTTCTGCTCGGGTTGTTGTACGTGGGTTTCGTCGTCGCGCTGATCGTGCTGCTGAAGTCCTGGGTGCTCGTGGTGGTCGTGGCGGCGGGGCTGCTGGGAGCCCAGTACTGGTTCTCCGACCGGGTCGCGCTGTTCGCGATGCGGGGGCGGGTCGTGGAGCGGGAGGAGTATCCCGAGCTGCACGGGGTGATCGACCGGCTGTGTGCCATCGCCGACATGCCGAAGCCCGTCGTCGCCGTGTCGGACATGGATATGCCGAACGCGTTCGCCACCGGCCGCAATCCCGATCATGCCGTGGTCTGTGTGACCACGGGGCTGCTGCGGCGGCTGGAGCCGCATGAGCTGGAGGGTGTGCTCGCGCACGAGCTGTCGCATGTGGCACACAAGGACGTCGCCGTGATCACCGTCGCCTCGTTCCTCGGGGTGATCGCCGGGCTGATCGTGCGGTTCGCCTTCTACAGCCAGCTCTTCGGGGGCGGGCGGCGGGACCAGAACACCGCCGCGATCTTCGCCGCGATCCTCGGGGTGTCGGCGGCCGTGTACGCGATCAGTTTCCTGCTGATCCGGGCCCTGTCCCGGTACCGGGAACTGGCCGCCGACCGGGCCGCGGCACTGCTCACCGGGCGGCCCTCGGCGCTGGCGTCCGCGCTGACCAAGGTCTCCGGCGACATCGCGCGGATCCCGTCCAAGGACCTGCGGACGGCGCAGGCCTTCAACGCGTTCTACTTCACTCCGGCGCTCGGCCGGGAGCCCGGCCTCGCGCAGATCTTCTCCACCCACCCGAGCCTGGAGCAGCGGCTCGACCAGCTGGGGCGGATCTCCACCGAGCTGGGCGAGGCGGCGACTCCCGGAGGGGCGTGAGATGGGACTGCTGGACATCCTGCTCGGCCGTACGAAGCCGGCCGCGCCCGATCTGGACCAGCTCTTCGCGCTGCCGTCGGCGGCGGTGACGCTGGAGGCGGCGGCCGGGTTCCGGCCGACGGGGAGCGGGGCGGTGTGCTTCGCCACGGTCGAGGGTGCCGCCTTCGAGCAGACGCACCGTGAGGTCCAGGCGCTGCTCGACGCGGACGCCGAGCGCGAGGGCCGGCCGGTGGAGCTGACGCGGGACGACTACGGCTACTCGTGGCTGGTGTCCCGGCGCGGCCCCGACCAGCTCCCCGATCTGGTCAACGATCTGCACGCGGTGAACAGCGCGATGGAGGTCAACGGCTTCGGGCCGCAGCTGCTGTGCTCGCTGGCGGGATTCGAGCACGCGCACGAGGGGGGCGAGCAGGAGCAGCGGCTCGCGCTCGTCTATCTCTACAAGCGCGGCACCTTCTATCCCTTCGCGCCGCTCCCCGGCACGGCGGAGCGGCGCGACAACCCGCTGGAGCTGCGGGTGAAGGCGGCACTCGGGAACGATCTGCGGATCGAACAGGACCTGAGCCGCTGGTTCCCGGTGTGGGGTGCCCCCGGTCTGTGACCGGAGGCACCCCGGCCTCGGCTCACCACCACAGGTGGTCTCACTTGCTCTTCTCCTGCTCCTGACGACGGGACTCAAGGGGGCGCTCGCGGCGGTAGCGGCGCTCCCACTTGGCCTGCATGTCGCGACGGTCGCGGTAGGAGCGGTAGTCCGCGGGCATGGAGCCTCCCGACGAGGCCCCTCCCCCGGAGCCCCCGGCCCCCCTGGCTCCGCCGCTCGGCGCGGAGGAGCTCCGGCCGTACTGCAGGTAGAGGAAGAGCACAGCGACCGCGGCCAGCCAGTAGACGTGGTTTCCGAATCCTAGGATCACCAGGACGACAGTCCCGGACATGACGATGGTGCCCATCACGGGCCTCCGTGAGCGTGGGTCGGTTCTGAGCGGTGCGAATGTCCCCGACGGGGCGCTGGGGGAGGGGCGACCGTCCGTCGGTGCGTAGAGAGTAGCCCCGAGCCCGCAGAGTGGCGCCTTCCCTGCGTGAAGCGGCGTGAACAGCTCCGTTACGCATGTCCAGGGTAGGGAGGCGGTCACTCGGCGTGCATCTCCTTTTCCCGGGGCGGGAGTTCGGTGGAGTTCGGCCGGGGTCCGGTGTGAATGAATGGGACCCATGATCGAGCTCTCCTCTTTCACACACGCATACGACGGTGAACTGCTCAGCGGCGTGTACGGCGGTGACGCCGGCGGCGCGGACACGGCCACCGTCGTCCTGCTGCACGGCGCGGGCGCCGGCACCAAGGACCGGTTGCTGCCGATGCTCGCCGAGTTCGTCTCCCGCGGCTGCCGCGGGCTCGCCTTCGACTTCTCGGGGCACGGGGAAAGCACCGGAGAGCTGAGGGAGTTGAGCCTCGGGCGGCGCTTCGAGCAGGCCGTCGCCGTCATCGACGCACAGGTACCGGCGGGCGGTCCGCTGGTCCTCGTCGGGTTCAGCATGAGCGGACAGACGGTGACGGATCTCGTCGCGCACTACGGGGACCGGGTGGCGGCGGTGGGGCTGTGCGCGCCCGCCGTGTACGCACAGGAGGCGTGGGATGTGCCGTTCGGTGCGGGGGACGGCCGGTTCAGCGAGATCATCCGCAGGCCGGACGGCTGGCGCGGGGCGCCGGCACTGGAGGTGCTGCGGCGGTACGAAGGGCGGGCGGTGCTCGCGGTGCCGGGGACGGACGCGATCATCCCGCCGGAGGTGACGGAGGCCGTCCAGGACGCGCTGGCCGCTCACGCGCAGTTCACAAGGTTCGATGTGCCGGACGCCGAGCACATGCTGGGGCTGTGGTTCGAGGAACACGCCGAGGACCGGCGGGAGTTCGTGACCGCCGTGCTGGCCGGCCAGGGTGACCGCGGGTGGACGGCGACCCGGTCGTGGCTGGCCAAGCAGCTGCCTCAGGGACGGAAGGTCACCGACTCCGCCTTCGCGAAGGGAGGCTGGAGCTCGCAGATGCGGCGGCTCACCCTCGACGACGGCACCGGGCTCGCGCTGCGCACCTTCGTGAAACCCTTCTTCCGCAGGCACGCACCGGGCCTGCTGGCCCGCGAGGCGTCGGTCCTCACCCTGCTCGCCGGCCGGGAGGACGTCCCCGCACCCCAGTTGGTCGCCGTCGACGCCACCGCCGAGCACTGCGACCACCCCTCGCTGCTGATGTCGCTGCTGCCGGGCCGGGTGCGGGTGGACGAGGAGGACCAGGAGGAGCTGGACCGGCGGCTGGATCTGCTGGCGGCCCAACTCGCCGCGATCCACCGCGTCGTACCGGACGAGCGGCCGCGCCCCTATCAGGCGTGGACGTCGCCGGAGCGGGTGCGGACGCCGGGCGGCGCGCTGTGGGAGCGGGCCGTGCAGGTGATCCGGCGGGAGCCTCCGGCGTACGAGGGATGCTTTCTGCATCGGGACTTCCACCCGGGGAACGTGTTGTTCGCCGGTGCGGGTGCGCAGGTGCGGATCAGCGGGGTCGTCGACTGGGTGGAGACCTCGTGGGGCCCGGCCGACCTCGATGTCGCCCACTGTTCGACGGCGCTCGCCCTGCTGCACGGCCCGGAACACGGGCTGGGCTTCCGCGAGCGCTACGAGGCGCAGGGCGGACGGCGGCTCGCCGACGGCGGGGACCACCTGTACTGGCGGCTGATCGACGCCCTCGCCTACTCCCCCGACGCCGCGAAGCTCGCGGGGCCGTGGCGGGAGCTGGGCCGCACGGAGCTGACGCCCCCGGTGCTGGGCGAACGGCTGACGGCGTACGTGGAAGGCCTGCTGGACTCCTACGGCTGACGCGACCGTCCGGCGTCGGTCAGATCTCGGGCGCGGCCCTGACCACCCCGGCCTCGACTGCGTTGCACAGGGTCTTGTGGTCGGTGACGGTCTGGTCGGCGTAGGCCAGGGCGAAGTCCGCCACCGCGTGGTCGAAGCTGTCGGCGCCGCCCAGATAGCCGGCGATGGCGATACGGTCGCCGGAGCGGGCGTGGGCCCGTGCGAGGGCGGTGCCGCACAGCCGGGCGTAGGCGCTCAGGTCGTCCGGGCCCATCCCGGCCACGTCGGCCGAGCCCTTCATGTCGCGCAGCTGACGCCAGTAGAACGCGCGCCCCTGCGGGCCCGACATCCAGCCCAGGAAGATGTCACCTGCGGCCTGCAGCAGCCGCTGGCCCGCGACGACGCGGTGGCCGGGATGCACGTACGGCCCGCTCGGCAGATACTCCTCCAGTACGGACTGCCGGGCCTCCTTGATCTGGAGGAACAGCGGGTCGCCCGCGTCCCGTCCGGCGAGCAGCACGATGAAGCAGCGCAGGCCGACGCTGCCGACGCCGACGACCTTGCGGGCGGCGTCGACGAAGCGGTAGCGGTCCAGGAGCAGCCGGCGTTCCTCGGAGAGCGTGGAGCGGTAGTCGCTGAAGGTCTTGCGCAGGGAGGCCATGTCGGAGGTGCCCGCGCGTTCGAGCAGCGGCGGGTCGTTGATGATGCGCCGGCGCCCGTCGACCGTCTCGGTCAGCCTGGCGAAGGCCCGCAGGCTGGTCCGGCGGCGCGCGCGGCCGAGGCTGGCCTCGACGCGGTGGTGGTGCCGGCGGGCGGAGTGGACCAGCGGCAGGAGCTGCTCGGCGTCGATGCGGGTGTACCAGACGTCGAGCTCGCCGAGCCGGGCCAGCCGGCGCATCGCGACGCGGTACGCCGCGACGGCCTCCCGCGCCGCACGGGCGACCTTCGCCTCCGGGTGCCCGTTCTCGCGCGCCGCCACGGCGACCGAGGTGGCGAGCCGTTTGACGTCCCACTCGAACGGCCCCGGGAACGTCTCGTCGAAGTCGGTGAGGTCGAACAGCAGGGCGTGTTCCGGGGAGGCGTAGAGGCCGAAGTTGAGCAGGTGGGCGTCGCCGCACAGCTGCACCGTGAGACCGGTGTGCGGCGCCGCGGCGAGATCGGCGGCCATCACGGCGGCGGCACCGCGCAGGAAGGCGAACGGGGATGACGCCATCCGGCCGTACCTGATCGGCAACAGCTCCGGCAGCCGGTCACGGCCCTGGCGTTCCAGTACGGCGACGGTGTCCGGGCGGTCGACGGAGGGGATCCAGGCGGCGTGCGCGGAGCGGGGGGCGCGCTTGCGGGCCGCCTTGCCGCGTACGAATCGGTCGGCGGGGACGGCCGGGCTCGTCATGAGACGACGGCCCTGTCTCCGACCGTCCCGTACTCCGTCAGCCGTACACCGAGCCCGTCCATCGCACCTCCCGCTGTGGCGTCGCCCGTTGGGGCGGCTCCGTCGCCTCCTGCTTCGCAGTCAAAGGCGGGGTGGGGCCGGGCGCACTTCGAGGCGGCGGTTCGGGTGACGGGAAGGGGACGTGGGCGGAGGGTCGTTGTCAGTGGGGTCCGGGAAGATGCGGGCAGTGGTGGTTCGGCGGGTGACGGGTGGAGGCCGGGATGGGTGACGGGGTGCGGTACATCGGCGTGGCGGAGCGGCGGGCTCGGCTGGGGCTGCGGCATCGGCTGGCCGGGGTGGCGCGGGCGAAGGCGCCGGCCGAGGTCGCCGAGTCGCTGGTCGCGCTGCACGGTACCGATCCGGCGACCGTGTACCTGGCCGTGGGCGCGCGGCTGGCGGACGCCACGACGACCGTCACGGCGACCGAGCGGGCGCTGTACGAGGAGCGGACGCTGGTCCGGATGCACGGCATGCGGCACACCGTGTTCGTGTTCCCCACCGGGCTGACGGCCGTCGTGCACGCCTCCACCGGCCTGGCGGTCGCGGCCCGGGAGCGTGCCTCGCTGGTCAAGGACATGGCCAAGGCGGGGGCCCCGGACGCGGCCTGGCTGAAGGAGGTCGAGGAGTCGGCCCTGGCCGCGCTGGCCCGCCGCGGGCAGGCGACGGCCGCCGAACTCGCGCAGGACGAGCCGCGGTTGCGCGAACAGTTCGCGTACGCGGCCGGGAAGAGCTACGAGGGCGTGCACACCGTCGCGACGCGGCTGCTGCGGGTGCTGGGCGTCGAGGGCAAGGTCGTGCGGGGACGGCCGCTGGGCTCCTGGACGTCCTCGCAGTTCCGGTGGGCGCCTGCGCCGGAGCATCCCGAGCTGGACGTGGCTCAGGCGCAGGCGGAGCTGCTGCGGCACTGGCTCGCGGTGTGCGGGCCCGCCACGGAGGCGGACCTGAAGTGGTGGACGGGGTGGCGGGTGACGGAGGTGCGCCGGGCACTCACGGCGATCGGGGCGCAGGCGGTGTCCGTCGACGAGGGGACGGGATACGTCGTCGACGGCGACGCGGGCCCGGTCGCCGGGCCCGAGGAGCCGTGGGCGGCACTGCTGCCGGGACTCGACCCCACGGCGATGGGCTGGCAGCAGCGGGACTGGTATCTGGCGCCGGAGCTGCGGCCGTCGCTGTTCGACAGAAGCGGCAATGTGGGGCCGACGGTGTGGTGGAACGGGCGGGTCGTGGGCGCGTGGGCCCAGCGTGCGGACGGGGAGATCGTCTGGCGTTTGCTGACGGACCTCGAGCCCGCGGAGCGGAGTGCGGCCGAGGCGGCGGTCGCGGTGGAGGCGGAGCGGGTGCGGGAGTGGATGGGGCCGGCTCGGGTGACGCCTCGGTTTCGGACGCCGATGGAGCGGGAGTTGTCGAAGTGAGGGGCACTCTGCAACGCCGGTCGGCACGATCCAGCCCGTCCGGCGTCTGAGGACGAGGCCCGTTCAGGGCCGAAGCGGGGGTCTGGGGGCGGCGGCCCCCAGACGACGGCAACGACAGCGCCGGCTGCCCCTGACAGCGGACGGCACCCGGCGCCACGGCTACCGCGAGTACCGCATCAGCGCCCTGACCATGTGGCACGTCGTGTCCGACGGCGGATGGACGCCGATCGTCTCCGCGGTGTCCCGGATCGTCTCGTTGCGTGCCTGGTTCGGCATGTAGACGCCCGAGTCGAGGAGCGCTATCGCGAGGCGCAGGGCCTTCAGACGGCGGTTGTGGGTGATGTACCACTCGCGCGGGCGGCCCGGCGGCAGCGGCCGCTTCTCCAGCGGTACGTACGGCAGATCGAGCAGCACCGGGTGCTTCGCGGTGGACTGGGTGGGCAACGGCTTGCGGGTGGGCTTCGGCTTCAGTGCGGCAGCGGGCACAGGCATCCTCCTGTCGCGGTCAGAGCGCCGGCCGGGGTCCCCGGTGACGCTCTCGAACACTACTTACAGTCTAATGCCCGGCACTGACATCCGGGGGCTCCAGAACGTCCAGGAAATGCCCTGGTCAGCAACGAAATTGTCACCGCGTCACACCAGCTCCGGAAGGTGCGTCCGAGGCGGTGGAATATTCGAACATCGCGCTTCGGGATACCGTTGCCCCCATGGAGATCTGGATCAATCCGGCCTGTTCCAAGTGCCGCAGCGCCCTGACGTTGCTCGACGCCGAGGGCGCCGACTACACCGTCCGCCGCTATCTGGAGGACGTACCGAGCGAGGACGAGATCCGGCAGGTGCTGGAGCGGCTCGGCCTGGAGCCGTGGGACATCACCCGGACCCAGGAGCCCGTCGCCAAGGAGCTCGGGGTCAAGGAGTGGGCGAGGGACGACAGTTCGCGGGACCGGTGGGTCAAGGCACTGGCCGAGCACCCGAAGTTGATCCAGCGGCCGATCATCACGGCGGAGGACGGCACGGCCGTGGTCGGCCGCACGGACGAGGCCGTACAGGACGCCCTGTCCCGCAAGAGTTGAGACTCCGTCAGGGAGAGTGTGACGTACGTTACTTCAGCGACTCCTGTAACCGCTGAGTAACTCCGTTCGGTATCTCGTACATAGCGGCGTACGTTCCCCTACCCCCCTAGGAGGCGCGCATGTCGCGTAGGCGAACTCTCGGCACGAAGAAGAAGATCGCTCTGCTGGTCAGTGCGGCGACGGTGGCGGGTGGCGGTGCCTTCGTCATGGCGAGCACCTCGAACGCCTCGCAGGCGCCGACGGTCAAGTCCGCCGCGGACTCGACCGTCTGCACGGGGCTCGCCACCGCCCTCGGCAACAACCAGAAGTTCATCGACGGGCAGAAGGCCAGTCCCGACGCCCAGTCCGCGGCCCGGATCGCCAACCGCGAGGCGGTCATCGCGCAGATCAAGGTCCAGCAGGAAGCATCCGGGTGTGTCGCCGGGGAGTCGGCTCAGGACTCCCAAGCAGCACAGCCGAGCGCTCCGGCCGCGGGTGCCGGGAACACCGGCAATGCCGGCGACGCCGGGAACACGGGCAACGCCGGCGGCAACGAGAACGCGGGCGACGCCGGGGACACGGGGAACGCCGGCGGCGGTGCCGCGGCGGGGCAGCAGGTCTGCAACGGGTCCACCGTCACGCTCTCCGGCGAGGGCGGGGCTCCGGCCGCGTCCAGCAACCAGTTCCCGGCCGGCACCAAGCTGAAGGTCACCAACCTGGACAACAACAAGTCCACGACGGTGGAGGTCACCTCGGTCTCCGGCAGCTGTGCGCTGCTCAACAACGCGGCCTTCGAGCAGGTGCGCGAGCCCGGCAAGTTCCTGATCCGCCGTGCGGTGATCGAGAAGGTGGGGTGAGGCTCGGAGCACCGACGTCGTACGTGTCATGGGTCCTGCCACTCGCGGCCACGGGTGGCAGGACCCGCGTACGTGTACGGGCTCTGCCCGGCCGCTCACCGCGTGAATCGCACCACACGAACACCAGGTAACACGGGGTTCACATTCGAGCAATGACCGGGAAATCGCCTGTTGACAGGGTCGCGGGCATCAAGTGCGGCGCCTGAAGTGCCGCAGCGCCGCAGCACCCGCAAGTGCGCCTAGACCCACCCCCGAAGGATGTGGCCCGTGACCTTCAAGGCTGAGTACATCTGGATCGACGGCACCGAGCCGACGGCCAAGCTGCGTTCGAAGACGAAGATCATCGTGGGTGAGCCCGCCGGTCTGGACGCGCTGCCGATCTGGGGCTTCGACGGGTCCTCCACGAACCAGGCCGAGGGTCACGCGTCGGACTGCGTGCTCAAGCCGGTCTTCACCTGCCCGGACCCGATCCGCGGCGGCGACGATGTGCTCGTGCTGTGCGAGGTCCTGAACATCGACCTCACCCCGCACCCGTCCAACACGCGTGCCGCGCTCGCCGAGGTGGCGGAGAAGTTCGCCGCCCAGGAGCCGATCTTCGGCATCGAGCAGGAGTACACCTTCTTCCAGGACGGTTACCCGCTCGGCTTCCCCAAGGGCGGCTTCCCGGCCCCGCAGGGCGGCTACTACTGCGGTGTCGGCGCGGACGAGATCTTCGGCCGTGACGTCGTCGAGGCGCACCTGGACAACTGCCTGGCGGCGGGCCTCGCCATCTCCGGCATCAACGCCGAGGTCATGCCCGGCCAGTGGGAGTTCCAGGTCGGCCCGGTCGCCCCGCTGGAGGTCTCCGACCACCTGTGGGTGGCCCGCTGGCTGCTGTACCGCACCGCCGAGGACTTCGGCGTCGCCGCGACGCTGGACCCGAAGCCGGTGAAGGGCGACTGGAACGGCGCGGGCGCGCACACCAACTTCTCCACCAAGGCGATGCGCGAGACCTACGAGGCGATCATCACCGCCGCCGAGTCGCTCGGCGAGGGCTCCAAGCCGCTCGACCACGTCAAGAACTACGGCGCCGGCATCGACGACCGCCTGACCGGTCTGCACGAGACCGCCCCGTGGAACGAGTACTCCTACGGCGTCTCCAACCGCGGCGCCTCGGTCCGTATCCCGTGGCAGGTCGAGAAGGACGGCAAGGGCTACATCGAGGACCGCCGTCCGAACGCCAACGTCGACCCGTACGTCGTGACGCGGCTGCTCGTCGACACCTGCTGCTCCGCGCTGGAGAAGGCCGGCCAGGTCTGATCCGGGCGGGGTCGCCGAAGACTCCTTGAAGGGGGCGTCCACCATCGCGGTGGGCGCCCCCTTCGCCGTGCGTTGGCCGCGCTGTCAGTGGCGGGTGTCATCGTGGGGCCATGGAGAGCGACGAGGGGCCGGCCGTCAAGGTCCGCACGGAACACGGCGAGACGTATACGCGGCCGTCCGAGGAGCGTCTGCGGGACCTGGTGGGCCGGATCGGCACGCGAGGGGACCGCTGGCTGGTGATCCAGCGGATACCGGACGTGCCGGACGTGTTCGCCCAGCTGTGGCACCAGCGGGGCGGGGACTACCAGCTGGAGCACCGCGAGAGCCCCGAGCGCTTCCTCGGCACGACGGTCCCGGAGGCCGCGGCCGTGGCCGACGCGCTGGTGGGGTGGGCCCGGCGGCGTGGCGGCTGGGACGACGGGTTCTCCTGGACGCCCATCGCCGTGGATCCGCCACCGGAGGTGCCGGAGCTCCCCCACGCGGTGCGCGAGGAGGTGGAGGACCGGGTGCGCGCGCTGCTGCGGTGCGGGTACGACGACCGGGCGACGCTCGCGGAGGCCGCCGAGGAGTATCTGGTCGACGGCGACGAGCGGCCCGTCTCGGACGCGCAGGCCCGGCAGCTGGTCGACCGGCTGTGGCGGGAGCGGCTCGACGAGCAGGCGGCGTGGGAGGGCGTCACCGATCCGGAGCGGCTCACCGGCGCCTTCCGGGCACTGGAGTCGAGCGGCATCACCGCCCGGGAGAACTTCACCTGCTGCCGAAGCTGCGGCATGGCGGAGATCGGCGCCGAGCGGGAGGACGCGCGCGGGTTCGTCTTCTTCCACCAGCAGGTCGTCGAGCATGCCGCGAACGGGCACGGACTCTCGCTCCACTACGGCGGGTTCGACGGCTCCGAGGAGACCACCACCGGCGTCGGACGCGAGGTCACCGCCGCGCTCGCCGACGTCGGCCTGTCCACGGACTGGGACGGCTCTCCGGACAGGGCGATCAACGTCACGCCGTTGACCTGGGACAAACGGCTGGAAGGATGAGACGAAGGGTCCCGCCCCGAGCGGGTGTCTGCTTCAATGGGGACATGGCCAGCATCCAGAAGCACTCCGCGACAGGTCGCCATGACCTCGAGCCCTTCTGGCCTTCCCGTCAGCACCATGACTTCGACCGGGTGTGTTGCCGCGCGGTGAACGCGCGGGCCCTCTAAAGCCGTCACCCCCGGCCTTCGGCCAGCGCGAACGACGTTCTCCCCCAATGGACCTCTCGCGCGAAAGAGCTGACCTCTCATGGCGACCACCCGTTCTCTCTCCCCCGCCGCCACGCTCAACTCTCCTTCGTCCAACGGCGCACGGCATCATCTGCGCGCCGTGGACCGGGACGAGGTGATCGACGTCGCGGACCTTCTGCCGCCGGGCGCCACCTGGCTGCCCGCTCCCCAGCACTCCCTGCCCACGCTGCCGGGACAGCCGCCGATGATCGGCTACCTGGTGCTCGTCCCGGCCGACCGTCAGCCGCCGGTTCCGCAGGCCGTCGACACCGAGGGCGACCCGCTCGTCCGGGTCGACTCCGTGCGGCGCACCGCCGCGGTCGACGGGCGTGAACTCGACCTCACCTACCTGGAGTTCGAGCTGCTCGCCCACCTGGTGGCCAACCCCCATCGCGTGCACACCCGCGACCAGCTGGTCACCACGGTGTGGGGGTACGGACATGTGGGGGACGGCCGTACGGTCGACGTCCATGTCGCCCGGCTGCGCCGCAAGCTGGGCGCCGAGCACCGGAACACCATCCGGACCGTGCGCAGGGTGGGATACAAGTACACCCCGCCGGCCGGCCGCTGATCCGGAGCCGTCCCCCGGGCTTCTGCTGACGGCAGAGTCCTGTTCCGTCCCGCCCCCGGACCGTGCAGAGTCGGTGGCATGAGGCTTCTGATGCTGGGTGGTACGGAGTTCGTGGGGCGGGCCGTCGTGGAGGCGGCCCTCGGGCGCGGCTGGGACGTGACCGTCTTCCATCGGGGGCGGCACGAGCCCCCGGCCGGGGTGCGGTCGCTGCACGGGGACCGCACCACGCCCGACGGGCTCGCCGCCCTCGCCGAGGCGGAGGGCGAGTGGGACGCCGTCGTGGACACCTGGTCCGCGGCGCCCCGCGCGGTGCTGGACTCGGCGCGGCTGCTGCGGGGCCGCGCCGGGCGGTATGTGTATGTGTCGAGTTGCTCGGTGTACGAGTGGGCGCCGCCGGCCGGGTACACCGAGGACGCGCCGCTGGTCGAGGGCGCCGAGGCCGGTGCGGAACAGACCGACTACGCGCGCGACAAGCGGGGCGGCGAGCTGGCCGTCGTCGAGTCCTTCGGGGCGGACCACTCGGTACTCGTGCGGTCGGGGCTGATCCTCGGCCCGTACGAGAACATCGGCCGGCTGCCCTGGTGGCTGAGCCGGATGGCGCGTGGCGGGCCGGTGCTGGCGCCGGGTCCACGGCACCTGCCGCTTCAGTACATCGATGTCCGTGACCTCGCGGAGTGGATCCTCGGTTCCGTGGAGCAGGAGCTCAGCGGCCCGTACTCGCTGATCGGACCGCAGGGGCACGCCACCATGGGCACCCTGCTCGAGGCCTGCGCGCGGACCGCCGGCTCCGCGGCCGAACTCCGGTGGACCGAGCCCGAGGTGATCCTGGACGCGGGTATCGAACCGTGGACGCAGCTGCCCGTGTGGGTGCCGCCGGGCAGCGACATGCACGACGCCCTGCACAGCGCGGACGTGTCCCGGGCGCTCGCGACGGGGCTGCGCTGCAGGCCCGTCGAGGAGACCGTCGCCGACACCTGGCGGTGGCTCCAGGACATCGGCGGCACGGCGCCCATGCGGCAGGACCGGACCTCGAAGGGCCTCGATCCGGAGGTGGAGGCGAAGGTGCTGGCAGCCCGAGGGGGTGTACCTGGCACCACCTCCTGATCGGGTGCCTCGGCCCCGTGCCCGTGTTCCCCGCCTCCGCGAGACTGGGACCATGACCAACGACACGAAGAGCGGCGGCAGGCGTACGACGGCACGGGGCATGGGTCTGGCGGCCGTACGGGGACTGGCGTTGGCCCTGATCGCCCTGCCGGGGGCCGTCCTCTGCCTCGTCCTCTCCCTCGTGTCCATCGCGCTCATACCGATCGGCGTCGGCATCGTCACGACGCCGTGGGTGCTGACGGGGGTGCGCACGTTCGCCGACTGGCGGCGGGTACTCGCGGCCGAATGGGGCGGGGTGCGGATCCCGCCCGCCTACCGGCCGTTGCCGCAGGGCGCCAATCCGTGGACGCGCACCTTCGGGATGCTCGGCGATCCGGCGACCTGGCGGGACCTGCTGTGGCTGCCCGTCGACATGACGGCGGGATTCATCACGGCCCTGCTGCCGGCCGTGCTGCTCTTCTATCCGCTGGAGGGGTTCGCGATCGCGGCGGGGCTGTGGCGAGTCCTGGACGGGTACTGGTACGGCTTCGTACCGGTCACCGACCAGGCCTCCGCACTCGGCGCCGGCGCCCTGGGCGTCGTCATCCTCTTCTTCGCGCACTTCGTCTCCGCGCCCCTGCTCCAGGCCCACTTCCGGCTGACCGGCGCCGTCCTCGGCTCCGACCAGGGTGAACTGACCGAACGGGTACGGGTGTTGACCCAGACGCGACGGGACGCGGTCGACACCTCCGCCGCCGAACTGCGCCGGATCGAGCGGGATCTGCACGACGGCGCGCAGGCCCGGCTGGTGGCGATGGGCATGGACCTCGGCACCATCGAGATGCTGCTCGACAAGGACCCGGAGAAGGCCAGGCAGCTCGTCGCCCAGGCCCGCCGGTCCTCCGCCGACGCCCTCGCCGAGCTGCGCGACCTGGTGCGCGGCATCCATCCGCCGGTGCTCGCCGAGCGCGGACTGGGAGACGCCGTACGGGCGTTGGCGCTGCGGCTGCCGGTGGCGACCGAGGTGAACGTGGAGCTGCCCGGGCGGGCGGAGGCACCCGTGGAGTCGGCGGCGTACTTCGCGGTCAGCGAGGTGCTCACCAACGCCGTCAAGCACGCGGGCGCCGACCGGATCTGGATCGACCTGCACCACGCGAACGACATGCTGCGCGTCACCGTCACCGACAACGGAAAGGGCGGCGCGGTGATCGGGGCCGGCTCGGGCCTGGTCGGGATCGAGCGGCGACTGGGTACATTCGACGGCGTCCTGGCCGTCAGCTCGCCCGCGGGCGGTCCCACCATGGTCACCATGGAGATTCCTTGCGCGTTGTCCTAGCCGAAGACCTGTTCCTGCTGCGCGACGGGCTCGTCCGGCTGCTCCAGGCCTACGACTTCGAGATCGCGGCGGCCGTCGAGACCGGCCCCGAGCTGACCCGTGCGCTGGCCGAGCTGGACCCGGACGTCGCGGTCGTCGACGTACGCCTGCCGCCGACGCACACCGACGAGGGGCTGCAGTGCGCCCTGGAGGCCCGTCGGAGGAAGCCCGGGCTGCCGGTGCTGGTGCTGTCGCAGCACGTGGAGCAGCTGTACGCGCGGGAGTTGCTCGCCGACGGCAGCGGCGGGGTGGGATACCTGCTGAAGGACCGGGTGTTCGACGCGGACCAGTTCGTGGATGCCGTACGGCGGGTCGCGGCGGGCGGTACGGCGATGGACCCGCAGGTGATCCAGCAGTTGCTGAGCCGGCGCGCGGCCGGTGACCAGCCGCTGGCCCGGCTCACACCCCGGGAGACGGAGGTGCTGGAGCTGATGGCGCAGGGGCGGACGAACGCGGCGATCGCCGAGCGGCTCGTCGTCACGGAACGGGCCATCGCCAAGCACACCGCCAATATCTTCGCCAAACTGGGCCTGGAGGTGTCGGACGACGACAACCGTCGCGTGCTGGCGGTTCTCGCCTATCTCGACCACGGCCGGTAAAACCGGACCCGCTCATTCACCCGCCGTGCGGGATCAACAACTCCTGGTATTTCAGGGGCTGTTGTGCACACAGCGTTCTCACGAATCTCTCAACAATTTCCGAGGCGGCTGAACACCCCTGGGACGCCCTCCGTATGAATGGGAGCCGCTTCACTCCTGTCGGGCGCCCTCGATGCCCCCGAAAAAGGAAGTCAGAGGAGTTCCATGGGACGCAACACAAGAAAACGCCGTACGCCGCTGGCCACCAAGGCCATAGCCGCATCGGCAGCCCTAGCGCTCGGTGGGGGCGGGCTTGTATGGGCCAACTTCTATGCCTCGGCTCACGAGGACAACAACTCTGGGTGGAACCAGACGAAGTCCACGAATGCCCAGGTCGCGACGATCAACTGCCCTGATGTCGGCCAGAAGCTGACGAAAGTGCCGAGGAGCGCGCGCAGGGGTGTCGCCAAGGAGCTGGCGCTGCTGGACAGGCAGGTCACGGATGCCTATAAGCGTCTCGCCGAGACGCGGCAGGCCCAGGCGGGGGACGCCAACTACGTCAACAACGCCATTCTGAGCCCGCTGAAGTCCAAGCGCGTGGCCACGCTCGACCGGATCGGCATCAACATCAACCGGGCCGGCGGCCAGCGCCCTCAGAACCTCGACCAGCTCGCCCAGTGCCAGGGCGTCCCGGCCGAGCAGCCTGAGACCAACGACGGCCAGCAGGACGGGGACCAGAACCAGGACGGTCAGGACCAGAACAACGACGGTCAGGACCAGAATCAGGACGGTCAGGACCAGAATCAGGACGGTCAGGACCAGGGCGGCCAGGACGGCGACGGACAGGACCAGGGCGGCAACGGCGGGCAGGCCGGCAACGGCCCCTCCGCGGACGACTTCGTCGACATCACGCAGGTCCAGGGCAACGCACAGCTGGGCGTCGGCGCGAACGGCCTCCCCGCGAACGGGGACAGCGGTTCGACCGGCAGCTTCACCACGAGCTGCGGCACCAACGAGAACGAGAACCGCAACTCGGACAACGTGATCGTCGCTCCCGGCGTCAGCAACGGTGCGCAGCACCAGCACGACTACGTCGGCAACCAGGCCAACAACGCTTTCGCGAGCGACCAGGACCTGGCGAACGGCGACACCACCTGCGAGAACCAGGGTGACCGTTCGTCGTACTTCTGGCCGGTGCTGCGTGTGCAGGACGGTCAGAACGACATCGACGCGAACGCACCGGGTGGCGGTCAGGACGGCAACGTCGGCACGATCGTCCAGGCCAGCGAGGCACAGCTGAAGTTCGTCGGCAACAAGACGAGCGAGGTCGTCGCGATGCCGGAGGCCCTGCGCATCATCACCGGTGACGCCAAGTCCTTCGTCAACGGCAACAACAACGCCAACGCCAACTGGAGCTGCACCGGCTTCGAGGACAAGGTCCAGCTGCACGACAAGCTCCCGATCTGCCCCGAGGGCAGCTCCGTGGTGCGGACGTCCAACTTCCAGAGCTGCTGGGACGGTCAGAACATCGACAGCGCCAACCACCGCACGCACGTGTCGTTCGTCCAGGGCGACGGCACCTGCGCCAACGGTTTCCAGGCGATCCCCCAGCTCCAGGTCCGCCTGGTCTACGACGTCCAGGCCCCGCAGATCCAGGACGGACAGGTCCAGAACGCCTTCGCGGTGGACTCCTTCCCGGACCAGCTGCACAAGGCGATCACCGACCACAACGACTTCATCAACTTCTTCGACGAGAACACGATGAACGAGATGGTCGACTGCATCAACAGCGGCCAGAACTGCCAGTAGCAGTCCTGAACCGGTAAAGAAGCCGGCGGTGGGAATTCCCACCGCCGGCTTTCTTCTGTCCGCAGAGCGTCGTGGTCAGCTGTGGTGGCCGCCCTTGTTGTGACTGCCACCGGGGTTCATGTGCGCCGAACCCTCCTCCATGGTCCCGCCCAGCTTGCTCTGCAGCGTAGTGACCGTGTTCTCCTGACCCACGGCGACCCACTTGCGGCCGACCAGGTAGTAGCCGCCGTAGTCCTTCGCGCCGCTCAGCCACTCGGCCTGGCCGCGGTCGGTGGCGAAGGTGGCGAGGATGTACTTCTCCTTGCCGGTCTTGCAGATGGCCTGGCGGATCTCGTCGGCGTCGGTCTGCATGTTCGGGTCGCACTTCGCCATGGCCGCCAGATGCTCCAGGCTGCCGGTCGCCGTCTTCGGCACCTCGGCCTCCTTGTCGCCGCCGGAGCCACAGCCGGCCAGCGCGAGCACCGCCACCGCGCCGGTCAGCGCGAGCATCGGTCGGGTCAATGTCATCGGTTCCTCCGGTCCATGCCGCACAGAGCCCCGACGGGGGCCCTCGTCTCCCATACGGCTGTGGTGTGCGATGCGCTCAAATCAGAGGCTCTCACGGGCACGGGTGTGCGAGTGTGACTCGGTGGACAAGGACTGGGAAGACCGCGTGACCGCGGCATGGGCGACCTTCGACAGCTACCCCGAGGAGGAGGCGGCCGCCTTCCGCGCCGTCATCGACGCCCTCGTCGCCGAACTGCCCGACGACAGCGCCCTCGGCCCCTTCGAGCAGGCCTGCGCCTGGGACTCGACGGGCCACTCGGACAGGGCGGCGCCGCTGTACCGGGAGGCACTCGCACGCGGGCTGAGCGGCTACAAGGGACGCCGGGCCAAGATCCAGCTGTCCAGCTCGCTGCGGAACATCGGACAGGCGAAGGAGGGTGTCGAACTCCTGACACCCGAGCTGGACGCACCCTCCGACGAGCTGGACGACGCCGTACGCGCGACGCTGGCGCTGTGCCTGTCCAGTCTCGGACAGGACCGGGAAGGGCTGGCGCTCGTACTGGGTGCGCTTGCGCCGCATCTGCCCCGGTATCAGCGGTCGATGGCGAACTATGCCCGAGCACTGCTGGAGCCCTGAGACCGAGCCGGTCCGAAACCCGCCCGGACACCCCGTTCGGCTGTGACCAACCGCCCATTCGCTCGTTCTGCTGAACGTGCAGTCACAGGATGTCGCCTCACGCCCCGGACCCGCCTCGGCCGACCCGGTCGTCGACGTCGAGCGGGCCGAGGCCGCGCTCGTCGAGCACTATCCGCGTCTCGTCCGGCTCGCCTATCTGGTGCTGCCGCCGAGCCTCGGCCGCAACCGGCGCGTGGTGACCGCGCACTCCCTCACCCAGCGCGCCCTGCCCCGTGGCCGGGCGACGTCGACGTCCGTGATCCCGGCCCAGGCGACGGGCCGCGACGGCGACCCCGGGTACACCTTCCTGCGTCTGCGGGTCCTGCGTACGGCACTGGAGGCGGGCCTGCCCCTGGTGCGCCCGGCCTGGCCCAAGCGCTCCCAACTGCCGCCCCTGCTGCCCCAGGTCTGGGGCCTGCGCCTCTTCCCCAGGTCGGGCGGCGCCGACGAACTCGCCCTGGACCAGCGGCTGTCGGCGCTGTCCGGCCCGGCGCGGGCGGCCTACGTCCTGCGCGGCCTGGAGAAGCTCGCGGACGGCGAGGTACGCGAGGTGCTTACGGCGGCCGGCGTCGAGGACGTGGACGACGCGCTGGAGGAGGCCGACGGCGTGCCGGCGCAGTACGCGCTGCTCGACTCCCCCGAGTTCGACCCCTGCTCGCTGCATGCCAGGCCCACCGATCTGATGCGGCGCAGGCAGCATCTGCGGGCCGCGCTCGCGGCCGGTGCGGCCCTGCTGGTGTGCGGCGCGCTGCTCGGTCTGCCCGGCGAGGGCTGGGCCCCCGACGGTCCCGCCGCGCCCGCCTACGCGCAGAACCCGGCGGCCGAGGCCGCGCTCGACCCGGCCCAGTTGACGAAGGTCCCCGCGCTGGCCTGGCAGTCCGCCGCGCGTACCGACTTCTCCGTGTGGCCGGCGCGCGGCGACCTCGCCGGTGACTCGGCCCTGCTGCGCCGCGCCCTCGCCGTGTGGGCCCGCCCCGGTGAGACGGTCACGGTCTCGGCGACCCCCGGCACCCCGGCGGGCGGCCCGCCCGGCGCGCCGCAGCTGCTGTACGCGGGCACCATCGACACCGCCCGCGTGGTGATCCTCTACGACGGTCTGCGCATCGCCCGCTACGCCGAGCCGACGGACGGCACGGCCGGTGCCGCCCTGGACTTCTCCCGGGTCGACGGCGCGACCAGGACGGAGGCGAGCGCGGTGGTGCTGAGCCGCGCCGACGGCAATGTCCGCTATCTGCTGGCGCCCTGGGTGAAGGGGGCGGCCGAGCGGGACCTGCTGAAGCCGGACTCCGGGGCGATGGACCTCACGGTGACGGACGGGGTGACCTCGCCGCTGTCGAGTCCCGTCTCCCAGCAGACCGGCGCGTGCTCGTCGTGGAACGTCCTCCAGGTGACCGACAAGGCCGGCACCCGGCTGCTCACCGACCTCGCCGAACTGGTCCCGGCCCGCCTCACCTCGGGCCGCCCCGGGGCCGCGAAGGACGTGACCGGTGCGCAGGCGCTGCATGCCTGGGCGCCCTCCTCCTGCTGGCTGGGCGCGATGCGCTCCGCGGGCGTGCGCACGGTCAACGCCTGGTCGTTCGCCCGGCAGACGCTGCCCGACGGCACCGGCGCGGCGGACTGGTCGTGCACGCGCGGGGAAACGTGGCGGGGCGGCGGCGAGCGGGTGCTGGCCCAGTTCCGCACGCCGGGGACCGCACAGGCGGCGACGGTGGCGAAGGCCGAGAACGTGTCGGCGTGCGGGGCGCGGGATCCCCATGTGCTGGCCGGGGTGCTGTGGAAGGCCAAGGCTGGCGACTGGTACCTGATGGCGGCGGGCACACACGACACGGAGTCGATCCGCGCGACGGGCGGGGTGCGGGGGACCGCCGAGGGCCATCTGCTGACCGTACGCTCCCAGCAGGGCGCGCAGGCCGAGCTGAAGGGCACCTTGGAGAGCGGGCGGTCGATCAGTGGGCTGAAGTGAACGGCCTTGCTGACACTCACGTAAACAAGGTCGCGCACGGGGCTTCACCCAGGACTTACCCGTCAGTACATTGACGCCATGTCTAATACGCAGGACCGGGTGCCCCTCAAGGCCCGCAAGGTGTCCTTCTCCTGGGACGACACCCCGTTGCACTGGGTGCCGGGGGATCCGTTCACCACGCACACCATCAATGTGCTGCATCTGCTCCTGCCGGCCGGCGAGCGATGGTTCGTGCACGTCTACAAGCAGGTGCTGCCGTACATACGCGACGAGCGACTGCGCGAGGACGTCCTCGGGTTCATCGGTCAGGAGGCGATGCACTCGCAGGCCCACGACGAGGTGCTGCCGCATCTGCGGGAGCAGGGGCTCGATCCGACGCCGTACACCGCACAGGTGGACTGGCTCTTCGAGAAGCTCCTCGGTGACCGCACGCTGCCGCCGGGCCGGGCGCGGCGCTGGTGGCTGATGGAGCGGGTCGCGCTGATCGCGGCGATCGAGCACTACACGGCCTTCCTCGGCGACTGGGTGCTCAACGCCGAGGAGCTGGACCGCCGGGGCGCCGACCCGACCATGCTGGACCTGCTGCGCTGGCACGGCGCCGAGGAGGTCGAGCACCGGTCGGTCGCCTTCGACCTGTTCATGCATGTCGACGGGGAGTACCGACGGCGGGTGCGGACCTGGGCCACGGCGTTCACCGCGCTGGTCTTCCTCTGGCAGCGCGGGGCGCGGTTCTTCATGGAGAACGACCCGACGCTCATCGACGGCAGGGCGACCTTCAAGGACTTCTACGTCCGCGGCAGGCGCGGCACGCTCCCCACGACCGGGGACATGCTCAAGTCCATCCCGCGCTATCTGAGCCGGGCGTACCACCCCTCGCAGGAGGGCTCCACACAGCAGGCAGTCGCCTATCTCGCCGCATCGCCTGCCGCGCTCGCCGCCGAGAAGGGTGCCGCCTGATGCCGAAGCTCCGTACCGTCGCGGTCGTCGCCGGTGCCGCCCTGCTCGCCCGGCGGGCGATGCGGCGCCGGGTCCGGGTCTCGCCGCTGTGGCCGATGCCCGCCCTTCAGGAGCCGGTCTCGGGACGGCCCCGGTCGCGTGCGCTGCGGGTGCTGGTGGCCGCGCGCGAGGAGGTCGCCGAAGGGGTCGTACGACTACGGCTGGAGGGGCACGGCCTGCCGCGCTGGGAACCCGGCGCGCATCTCGACCTCGTGCTGCCGTCGGGGCTGGTGCGGCAGTACTCGCTGTGCGGCGACCCGGAGGACACCTCGTCGTACACGGTGGCGACCCGGCTGGTGCCGGACGGGCGGGGCGGCTCGCGCGAGGTGCACGAGCAGGTCCGCGAGGGCATGGAGCTGGAGGTGCGCGGGCCGCGGAACCGGTTCCGGTTCGTCGAGGCCGACTCCTACGTCTTCGTCGCGGGCGGCATCGGGATCACCCCTGTGCTGCCGATGCTGCGGGCGCTGCCCGAGGGCGCCGAGTGGCGGCTGCTGTACTGCGGGCGCGACCGGGCCTCGATGCCGTTCCTGGAGGATGTCGAGAAGCTGGGCGAGGGCCGGGTGACGGTCGTGGAGGGGCCGCCGGACGTCGACGGGTTCCTGGCCGATCTGCCCGAGGGTGCCGCCGTCTACTGCTGTGGGCCGGAGGGATTGATGGCCGCGGTGGAGGAGCGGTTCCCGTCGGTCCGGTTGGAGCGGTTCACGCCGCGCGCCTCGACGGGCGGCGCCTTCGAGGTCGAACTCCGGCGCAGCGGGCGGACGTTGACCGTGACCGCCGACTCGACCGTACTGGCCGCCGTACGCGCCGAGTTGCCGAACACCGCCTACTCCTGCGAGCAGGGTTTCTGCGGGACCTGCCAACAGCGGGTGCTGGAGGGCGAGGTGGACCACCGGGACGAGCTGCTGACCGACGCCGAGCGGGACGACTCCATGCTGATCTGTGTGTCGCGGGCGCGGGGTGATCGGCTCGTACTGGACATTTGAATCCTCCCCTCCCTGAAGGGGAGGGGATTCCTGGCTCAGGCTGGGGAGGTGTTTCCGCATGCGGTGCAGGTGTAGGTGCGCTCACCCAGCGGCAGTGCGTGCTTGGCTCTCGCATCGCAGTGCGCGCAGTCCATCGTGGTGTGCGCGGGGTGGACCAGGCGGATGTCCCGCCCGTGTTTGCGGCCCATCTCGATCAGTGCGGCCTTGGTGGTGCCGACGGCGGCGTCCGCTGCCTTGCGGGCCATGGTGGTCTTGGCCAGGAACTTCGGACGGAAGTCCTCGACCGCGATGGCGTCGTGGTCGCGGACCACCTTCTTGGCCCACTTGCGGCCGGTGTCCTCACGCTGCCTGGCGACTTTCTTGTGCGCCTTGGCCCGCAGTTTCTTCGCCTCGCGGTAGCCCTTCGACGCCGGCTGGCCCTTCTTCGGCTTGCGGCGGGCCATCATCCGGTCGTAACCGGTCAGCTTCTTCTGTGCCTTCTTGCCGTGCCCGGCGTAGGGGAGGTCGTGCGCGTCGGAGGTGGTGGTCGCGGTCTCCTTCACACCCCAGTCGACGCCGAGTGCGCGGCCGGTCCTGGGCAGGGGATGTACCTGGGTGGGGACGACGAACGAGCAGTACCAGTGCCCGAGGCTGTCCTGGTACACGCGCACCGAGGACGGCTCAGCCGGTAGTTCCCGAGACCACACCACCGCAACCACGATGCCGCCCGCCAGGTGCAGCCGGCCGACCTTCAACCGGAAGCCGCCTGGGTGTAGTTGAGGGTAGGCAGTGCCTCGCGTTTGGTCTTCCACTTCGGCATCCCGGCCCGCTGCCGGACCGGCAGGCGCTCGGTGATGTCCTTGTGCGCCTTGGCGCGGGCGCGGCCGAAGTCGCGGATGACCTGCTGCTGTACCACTGACGAGCCCTCACGCAGCCACGGCGTACGGGCGCGGGCCTCGGTCAGCATCCGATCGAGCTGAGCCGGGCCGCACGTGGCCTTCTGGCCGGTGGACTTGTTGTGCAGGTGTACGGCCCTGGACTTGGCGACGCATTCGTTCCACAGCCAGCGGCATCGGTGCCACTCCGCCTCCAGGGCGGTGCGGGCGGTCGACGACACGCGCAGCCGGTAGGTGTATCGGGCATGCCCGACCCTCGCCACCGTCTCCACCTGCGCCATCTCGCCCCTCTCACAGCCCCGGCCGGGACACCAGTGCCATCCCGAATCCTGCGAAGGACCATACGTACGACAGCCGCACAAACGCCCCCCGATCCCACACTCGCCACCCCGACCAGCGACGACGGGCACGCGCGTCCGCATCACCTCGGCGAACCCGACAACGGTACGAACGCTCCGCGTCCCGACACCCGGATGCGATTCCTCCCCGGCGTGAACGCCGGGCCCTCCTCGCAGGAAGCAGGTGAACGCCTGTGGTCACTCCGGTCCGTTCGGGGCCGGAATCGATCGGTAAGGTGTTCGCATGACTACCGGGGTACGGCGAAGAATGGGAGTCGAGGAGCGGCGGCAGCAGTTGATAGGCGTCGCCCTCGAACTGTTCAGCCAGCGCTCGCCCGACGATGTCTCGATCGACGAGATAGCCGCGGCCGCGGGCATCTCGCGGCCGCTGGTGTATCACTACTTCCCCGGCAAACTCAGCCTGTACGAAGCCGCGTTGAAGCGTGCGTCGGAGGAACTGGCGGGCCGTTTCGTCGAGCCGCAGGAAGGCCCGCTGGGGGCGCGGCTGCTGCGGGTGATGCGGCGGTTCTTCGACTTCGTCGACGATCACGGCCCCGGTTTCTCGGCGCTGATGCGCGGCGGCCCGGCCGTCGGCTCGACGGCGACGAACGCCCTGATCGACTCCGTGCGGCAGGCCGCGTATGTCCAAATCCTTTCGCATCTGCGCGTGGAGGATCCGCCGGCGCGACTGGAACTGGTCGTCCGCTCCTGGATCTCGCTCGCCGAGTCGACCGCGCTGATCTGGCTGGACGGCCGGCGCATCCCGCGCGGCGAGCTGGAGGTCCAGCTCGTCCACGACTTCGCCGCGCTGGCCGCCGTCAGCGCCGCCCAGAACGAGGAGATGGGCGCGCTGCTGCGCCGCATGCTCAGGGACGAACCGGCCGACGGCCCCTTCGCCGACCTGATCGCCCGGCTGATCTCGCTGGCGTCCTAGGCCAAGGCCTAGCGCTCGAACTTGCGGTACGAGGGGTCGAGGTCGCGCACCTCCGCGGAGGCGTGCAGCACGATCCCGTCGTCCTCGATGTGCTTGCGCAGCAGCTCCAGAACCGCCTCGGTCAGCTTCGCCTTGGTCTCGTCGCTGCGTCCGGCGAGCAGGCCGAGGGTGACATGGACGACCGCGTGGCCCTGCTCCTCGGGGTCCTCGTAGCCGAAGGCCGTGAACTGGCCGGGCCGGAACTGCGTCTTGCACGCCTCCGGCTTGGCCGCCGCGATCTCGACGGTCGCGGTGTGCAGGTCCTTGGCGAAGCCCTTCCGGTCGAAGGAGATCGTCTGCGAGTGGTCGACGGTGATCTGCGGCATGAGCACTCCTGTTCTACGGCGGCAGCGCTCACCCTAACCTCAGTGCCAACATCGCGATGTCGTCCTCCCGGTCGTGCCCGAAGCAGCCCAGCAGGGTGTCGCACAGCCCGTCGAGGCCGTCCGGGGCGTCGGCGGCGGCCGTGCGCAGCTGCTCCATGGAGGCGGCGAGGTCGATGCCGCGGGTCTCGATGAGTCCGTCGGTGACCATCAGGAGACGGTCCTGCCGGTCCAGCACCAGCTCGCTCGGTTCGGGCCGGTCGAGGCCGAGCCCGAGCAGCGGGCCGTCCACCGGGACGTACTCGGCCTTGCCCTCCTCCCGCACGAGCACCGGCGGAAGGTGGCCCGCGTTGGCGATCCGGACCCGCCCGGTGCCGGAGTCGACCAGGGCGAGGCAGACCGTGGCGGTGACCTCGGGGTGGTAGTGCAGCAGCATCTGGTCGAGCCGTTCGGCGAGCGCCCTCGGGTCGCTCTCCTCGACGCAGTAGGCGCGCAGTGCGTGCCGTATCTCGACCATCACGGTGGCCGCGTCCAGCGAGTGCCCGACGACGTCCCCGACGGCGGTGAGCACTCCGCCCGGGGTGCGCAGGGCGGCGTAGAAGTCCCCGCCGATCTCGGTCTGCCGGGAGGCGGGCACGTACCGTACGACGAGGTCGACGCCCGGCAGATGGGGCAGCCGGTGCGGCTGGGGCAGGAAGCTGTGCTGGAGGGTGAGGGCGATGTCCCGCTCCGCCTGGTACATCAGCAGCGGCTCGGCGGCGAGCGCGGTGGCCTGGGCGAGGCGCTCCGCGGGATGTGCCGCGAGAGGAAATACCGCGCTCTGCCGTCGGTCGTGTGCGGCTTGATGGTGGCTGGTCGCGCCCCGCGGCGGAGCCGCATTGCGATACAGCTCCGCGCCTCTCCGGGGCGCTGCTGGTACCGCGGTCCGGCGCAGCGGCGTGGCAATGCACACCTGGGCTCGGCTCTCCTTGGCCGACGCCAGCACCAGGTGGGCGTCGTCCTGGGCGCCGGGTCGGAAGAGGCCCGCCGGCCACAGGGGCGCCGGGACGACGGTGCTGTGCACTCCGGCCCGTCGGTCCGCGATCCGCGAGATCAGCCGGGCCGCGGCCTGGTGCGGGCCCGCGTCGGACAGGGCGAGCCGACTGCGGGAAGTGCCGTGGTGGGCTTCGCCGTCCGGACCGATGACGAAGACGACGGCGGGTGTGCCGGTCAGCCGGGCCGCGCCCGCGGCGGCCGCGTCGGCCAGCTCCCCCAGGCAGCGCGCGGTCTGCACGGTGACGATGGCCTCGGACAGCAGCGTCAGCCGCTGCGCGAGCGCCTCGGCGGCGGTGCGCCGGCGCGCTCCGGACCGCCGCCTGGACCACGGCCTGGATCTCCCGGGGCTCGGCGGGCACGGTCAGATAGGCGTCGGCGCCCGCGTCGAGCCCCCGGCACCGGTCCCCCGCGTCCATCGCCATCGCGGAGAAGTGGACGACGGGCAGCGCGGCCGTGGACGGACGGGACTTGACCAGGCGGCACAGGTCGAAGCCGTTCATGTCCGGCAGCCCGACGTCGACGAGAGCCGCGTCCGGCAGGGCGCCCGCCCGCAGCCGTTCGTCGAGCTCGCTCAGCGCCTCGCCCGCGCTCGCGACCGGCACCACGTCGTGGCCCGCGCGGCGCAGCACGGCGCCCATGGCGTAGCGGTTGGTCGGGACGTCGTCGACGACCATCACGGTCGCGCCCGACTTGACGTAACCCTCCATCGTCGGCAGCCCTTGGATAGGCGTGAGTGGGGCGGACCCGTCTACCGGGTCCGCCCCACTCAAGTTAGTGCCGTATCAGAGGGCTCGTGCGAAGACGGCGACGGTACGACCCGGAATGGCGAACGTGCCTGTTTCCTCCTCGTAGGAAGCGGACTTGACGATAGGGTCCGCGCCCGAGGCCTGCACCGGATGCAGCCGGTACCCGGCATCGGCGAGCTCGGCGACGCGCTGCTCCTGCTTCTCGGGTGTCGCGTTGAAGACGACGACGAGGTCACCGAGCCGCATGGTGATCACGCCGGGCGTCTCGTCCTTGCCGGACAGCGGGAAGGACAGCTTCGACTGCACCTGCTCGGCCGTGCCGAGGGAGAAGGCGCTCTCCGTCGAACGGATCCGCAGCAGGTCCCGGTACGCCGCCGAGGCGCCCTCGATCTGCTCGCAGCCGACCTTGACGGTGCCGAGCAGGGGCCTCGCGTACGACCACTTGGACGCGTTGTCGGCCGCCATCGGCAGCCCTTGCCCGAAGCCGTTGCCGTCGGCGCAGTTCCAGTGGATGGCGTTGAACCAGTCGCCGCTGTCGTAGGAGTTGCGGTCAAGGGACTTGGAGCGCAGCAGGTCGGTGCCGGCCTGGGAGAGCGCCGGGCCCTGCGACAGGGTCGCCGTGGCCATGGCGAGGATCTGCATCCGGGCCCGGTCGGCCGCGCTCGTCGTGGCGGGCAGTTTGAAGGCGAGGGCGTCGAACAGCGACTCGTTGTCGTGCGCGTCCGCGTAGGCGAGGGCGTCACCGGGAGCGGCCGCGTAGCCGGCGGGTGAGCCGTTGTAGTCGACCTCGGAGCCCTTGACCTCCTTGCCCGCGGTGTCGGTGAAGCGGTAGCCGGCGAGGTTGCCGGACAGACCGACCTTGATCAGGTCCTGGTAGTGCAGCAGACGCGCCTTCTGTTCCTCGGGAGTGCCGTTGTTCTCGGAGGAGTTGGGCTCGGTGTAGAGCCCGGACGCGAAGCCCTGGACGCCCGGGTCCTCGTCGAAGGGCCCGCCGCCGCGTACGGCGTCACGCGCCCGGTCGGAGAAGGTGGCGATGCCGGTGCCGGCCATGTTCTGCTGCGTGGCCTGCGTGAAGCGGGCGTCGTCGGCGACCTCGCCGAAGTTCCAGCCCTCGCCGTACAGGATGATCTTCTTGCCGTCGACGCCGTCCTTGGCGAGGGTCAGCTCGTCGAGGGCCGCCCGGACCGCGAGGATGTTGGCCTTCGGGTGGTGGCCCATGAGGTCGAAGCGGAAGCCGTCGACCTTGTACTCCTTGGCCCAGGTGACGAGGGAGTCGACGACCAGCTTGCCCATCATGGCGTTCTCGGTGGCGGTGTTGGCACAGCAGGTGCTGTTGGCGACCGAGCCGTCGGCGAGGAGCCGCTGGTAGTAGCCGGGGACGATGCGGTCGAGGACGCTGGTGTCGGCCTGTCCGCTCGCCGCCGTGTGGTTGTAGACGACGTCCATGACGACCCGCAGGCCGTCCTCGTTCAGCGACTTCACCATCTTGCGGAACTCGACGGTACGCGCGGTGCCGTCGGGGTCGGAGGCGTACGAGCCCTCCGGGACCGTGTAGTGGTACGGGTCGTAGCCCCAGTTGTAGGCGTCCTTCGCGGCGATCTTCGCGACGCACTCCTGCTGCCGCTCGGAGTCGGCCGGGAAGGAGGCCAGGTCGCAGTCGGTTCTCGCCTGGTCGGACTTCTTCTCCGGGATGGTGGCGATGTCGAAGGCCGGCAGCAGATGGACGTACGACGTGCCCGCCTCGGCCAGCTGCTTCAGGTGCTTGGAGCCGTCGCTGAGCTTGTCGGTGAAGGCGAGGTAGGTGCCCTTGTCCTTCGCGGGCACCGTCTTGTCGGCGACCGAGAAGTCCCGGACGTGCAGCTCCTGGATCTGGGCGTCCTTCAGCGGCACCGCCTTCGGCTTGGTGTACGTCGACCAGCCCGCCGGCGCCAGGGACCTGTCGCCGAGGTCGACGAGGAGGCTGCGCTCGGAGTTCGCGGTGAGCGCGACCGAGTAGGGGTCGGTGACCTTGTTGGTGACGACCTTGCGGACGCTGGGCGCCCAGACCTGCACGACGTACCGGTACGGCTTGTTCTTCCAGGACTTGGGCCCGGTGACGGACCAGACGCCGGTGCTGTCGTTGCGCTTCATGGCGACGGTGGAGTCGCCGATCTCGGCCTTGACCGACTGTGCCGTCGGCGCCCAGACGGAGAGCGTCGGACGGCCCTTGTCGAAGGTCGGCCCGAGGTCGGCCTTCGTCGCGCCCGGGTACAGGTCGTCGAGCACACCGGCGATCTGCACACCGGTCGCGGCCAGGACGGCGCCGCCCGCGGCCCGCTGCGAGGCGACGACCTGCCCCTTGAGGGCGTCGCGCACCCGGTCGCGGTCACGCGGGTCCACGGACCAGGCGGCGTAGTCCTTCAGGTGCGGGAACCTCGCCTTCTGGGCGTCGGTGAGGGAAGACTTGGACAGGCGCAGCCACTTGGCGTCACCCGTCAGCGTGCCGTCCTGCACCGCGATCCCGCCGTCCCGGCTGTACAGCAGCTGGGTGGAGGCGGCCGCGTCCGAGCCGTTCCAGGCGACGGTGTCCCGGTCGATCCAGACCGCCTTGGAGGTGGTCAGGTCGAGGGCCGCCGCGGAGCCCGCCGGCTGCGGGAGCAGGTACTTCTCCTGGCCGCTCAACAGCCACACCTCATGGCCGTTCGCCTCGAGGTCGAGCGACTGGTCGGTGGGCAGGTCCTTCTCGTCGCCCTTGTGGATGATGTAGCTGAGACTGGTGGCACCGTCGGTGAGCGGTACCTCGAAGACCGCACCATAGGTATCAGTCTTGACCGGCTTCAGGGGGTTCGACCACTCGGTGGGGTTCGCGGCACCCGTCCAGGTGTGCAGACCCCAGCCGTCGTAGTCGCCGTCGGTGCGCTGGTAGTGGATGGTCGCCTTTGTCTTGTCCTGCTCGGGATGGTCCGGCCTCTGCGTGAGAACGTCGGTCTTGCCCTGCTCGATCCAGACCTCGCCGGTCTTGGTGACGTCGATCGTGCGGTCGGCGGAGACGTCCTTGTTGCCGTCCTTGTCGATGACGAGGAAGCCGATGCCGGCGGCGCCGGGCTTCAGCTTGACGTAGGCGAAGGCGCCGTAGGCGTCCCGGCCGACGAAGGGGTGGCTGTTCGGCCACTCGGTGGACTCGCCGTCGGCGAGGTCGCCCCAGGCGTACAGGCCCCAGTCCTTGTAGTCGCCGTCGGTGCGCTTGTAGTGGACGATCGCGTAGTCGCGGGAGGAGGCGCTGGGGGTCTCGGGGACGGGCGGGGTGCCGGTGGTCGAGGCCGCCGTGGCGCTCGCCCTGCGTCCCGCCGAGTCGATCACAACCGCCTTGTAGCGCAGGGCGGTTCCGGGCGGTACGTCCTTCCCGATGATCTGCGTGACCTTGTACGGGGCGTGGTCGGCGGAGCCGAGGGTCTTCCACTTGCCGTTTCCGACCTGCGCGGCGAAGACCACGCGGTTGAGCTGTCCGCCTCCCCCATCATCGGCTCCGATCTCGACGGTGCCGGTGGCGCCGGTGGCCGGGGCCTTGAGGGTGATCGCCGGCTCGGCGGCGGGCTGGGCCGGCCTGCCCGCGGCCTTGAGGACGATCGCCGAGCCGGCCGGGACGGTGACGGTGAGCTTCTTGGCGTCGTCGCTCTTCAGGGAGTCGTCGCTGCCGTAGATGCCCTTGAACGTCATGCCGGCCGCACCGGTACCGAACGTCGCCGTCTTCGCCTCGTCGGCGTTGTTGAAGGCGACGACGTACTCGGCGCCCGTCTTCGCGTCGGTGCGGGAGAAGGCGTAGATCCCGGCGCCGTCGGCCGCGAACCGCTCGGTCTGGACACCGTCGGCGAGGGCCGGGTTGGCCTTGCGGAGCTTGGCGAGAGCCGCGATCTGCCGGTACAGCGGCGCATCGGTGTCGTAGGCGTCGCTCGCGTGGGTGCGGTCGGTGCCGATCTGGTCGTCGTCGAGGTAGTCGGCGGTCCTGGAGGCGAACAGGGTCTGGCGGGCGTCCTTGTCGCCGCCTGCGCCCGTGAAGCCCTGCTCGTCGCCGTAGTAGACGACCGGGTTGCCGCGGCTGAGGAACATCAGCTCGTTGGCGAGCTCGTCCTTGGCGAGCAGTTCGGCGTCGGTGGCGTTCGGGTCGTCCTGCTTCAGGAAGTACCCGATGCGGCCCATGTCGTGGTTGCCGAGGAAGGTGACCTGCTCGTAGGCGTTGGCCTTGTCGGTCGTGTACTTGTAGTCGTCGCCGAAGACGCCGGCCAGCTTGCGTGCGCTGCCGCCCTGCGAGGCGTACTGGCGTGCCGCCTCCTGGAAGGGGAAGTCGAGCGTGGCGTCGAGGCGGCCCTCGGTGACATACGGCGAGGTGATGCCGGTGTCGGCGGAGTAGACCTCACCGAACATGAAGAAGTCGTCGCGGCCCTGCTTGGCCGCGTAGGAGTCGAGAGCGGTGGCCCACTGGGTCCAGAACTCCATGTTGACGTGCTTCACGGTGTCGATCCGGAAGCCGTCGATGTCGAAGTCCCGCACCCACCGCTGGTAGATGTTCTCCATCCCCTGCACGACCTCGGGACGCTCGGTCCACAGGTCGTCGAGGCCGCCGAAGTCACCGTGCGTGGAGCTCTCACCGGCGAACGTGGAGTCGCCGCGGTTGTGGTACATCGTCGGGTCGTTGAGCCACGACGGGACCTTGGAGTTCTTCGTGGCCTTGGGCGTACGCGGGAAGGAGTCGGTGTCGACGGCCGGGAACCCGGACTTTCCGTCCGCGTAGTCCGCGTCGTCGAAGGGCTTGCCGTCTTTCGTCAGATACGGGAAGGCGCCCTTGGAGAGGTAGTCGTAGGACTTCTCCTCGTAGTCGACGACGTCGGCCGTGTGGTTGGTGATGACGTCGAAGAAGACCTTCATGCCCTTGGCGTGGGCCTTGGAGATGAGGGTCTCCAGGTCCTTGTTGGTGCCGAAGTGCGGGTCGACCTGGGTGAAGTCGGTGATCCAGTAGCCGTGGTAGGCGGCGGAGGCGTCGCTCCCCGTCCCCTGCACGGGCCGGTTCTTGAAGATGGGGGCCATCCAGATGGCGGTGGTGCCCATGCCCTTGATGTAGTCGAGGCGCTTGGTCAGGCCCTTGAGGTCGCCGCCCTGGTAGAAGCCCTTGTCGGTGGGGTCGTAGCCGGTGGCCAGGCGCGAACCGGTCAGTCCGCCCTTGTCGTTGCCCGTGTCGCCATTGGCGAAACGGTCCGGCAGGACGAAGTAGAACTGCTCACGGGTGGCGTCGTGCCGGGCGGGCTCGGCGGCGAGCCGCGCGTCGGACGGGGGCGGGGGCGGAGTGTCCGCCCTCGCCGCGAGAGGCTGGACGAGCGCTGCGGCCAGCGCGGTCGCGACGACCGCGGCGACCCGTCCGATAGGGGCTGTTCGGCGCCTCGACGGCGTCTGCCATCTCGGTATCACAGATGGACTCCTTGCGATCACGGCTCATTGGGTCCGACCCCGCGCGACCGTATCGCCGCCGTAAGGATTACAGCAAGAGGCTTGAAAGCATCGGTAAGAAGTTTCAGACCGGCTGCCGGCGAGGCGAGTTGGTCCACGCGGACAGGTCGTGGCGCGTGCCGCGCATGGTCACCGGTGCCATGCGCGGCACGCGAGAGGCCGAGGCTCGGCTCAGCAGCTCGACTTGCCGGCGTAGATCGCGAGGGCGGTGTTGGCGCCCAGCGTGGCCGTGAACTGGCCGCTGGAGTTCACCGTCACGCTCGTGTTGTTCTGGACGTTGCAGTAGGTGCCCGCCGCCAGGGACGTCTGATAGGTGCGGCTCAGGCTGCCCGACTCGTGGTTGACCGCCACGAAGCCCTTGCTCCCCCGCCCGAAGGCGATGGCGTCGGCGCCGTTGTCCCACCAGTTGGTGACCGACTCGCCGCGGGTGGCGTTGCGGAAGGCGACCATCGACTTGATCTCGGGCCAGGCGTGCTGGCACTTCCAGCCGTTCTGCCAGCAGGCGGTCACGGAGCCGCCGCTCGGCGGACCCGCGTCCGTGTCCGAGAACTCGTAGCCGGAGTTGATGTCGGGCGCGCCGTAGGGCCAGGCGAGCATGAAGACGTTGGCCAGCGTGTAGTTGGCGCCGTCCTTGTAGTTGAGGGTGGAGCCGTTGCGCTCGGTGTCGTGATTGTCGACAAAGACACCGGAGACGCCGCTGCTCATATAGCCCCAGCCCTCGCCGTAGTTCTTCAGGTAGGCGAGGTTCTCGTTGTTGAAGACGCGCTTGAGGTCGTAGGCGTAGCGGAACTCCTGCACATCCCCGTTGCCCGTGTACTCGGTCGGCTGGACGGCCTCGCCGCTGCCGTAGATGGCCTCCTGCTTCCAGTACACGGAGGGGTTGCTCAGCCGGGACTTGATGTTCGCGAGGTCGGCGGCGTCCATGTGCTTCGCCGCGTCGATGCGGAAGCCGTCGACGCCGAGCGAGAGCAGGTCGTTCATGTAGCCGGCGATGGCGCCGCGGACGTACGACTCACCGGTGTCCAGGTCGGAGAGGCCGACCAGCTCGCAGTGCTGGACGTTCCAGCGGTCCTGGTAGTTGCTGATCTGACCGGTGCAGTCGTCGAAGTCGAACGACGAGTACAGGCCGGGGTAGTCGTACTTCGTGTACGACGACCCGCCCGTCCCCGTGCCGCTGCCCGCGGACATGTGGTTGATGACGGTGTCGGCCACGACCTTCACCCCGGCCGCGTGGCAGGTGCTCACCATGTTCTGGAAGGCCGTACGGTCACCGAGGCGCCCGGCGATCTTGTAGCTCACCGGCTGGTACGAGGTCCACCACTGCGAGCCCTGGATGTGCTCGGCGGGCGGGGAGACCTGGACGTAGCCGTAGCCGGCGGGGCCGAGGGTGTTGGTGCACTCCTTCGCCACCGAGGCGAAGTTCCACTCGAAGAGGACGGCGGTGACGTCCTTGGTGCCGGGCGGGGAGGCCTGGGCGATGCCGGGGGCCGAGAGGGCTGCGGCCGTTGCGGCGAGTGCGGTCGCGGTGACGGACCATCTGGATATCAAGGCGTCAACTCCTTGCGTCTGCGGCTCAGTCGGTTCCCCCCTGCGCCGCGGCGCGGCTCCTTTGCCGGGCGCCGGCGTGAACGTACCGCTAACGAAAGCTTTACAGCAAGGCCCTTGAAAATCGAAGAAAGAACTTTCACAAACGCCCGGAACGCGACAGGGCCTACCACCCAACTGGGCGGCAGGCCCCTCGAATCGGCGAAACGCCCGGCTACGTCGTCAGGCCGTCGTCCACCACACCGTCGTGTCCGACGGGACCTTGGTCTCGCCGTCCGCCTCGGTGATCTCGCCGCTGGTGAGCAGGACGCGGCCGTGGGCGGGGAGGGTGACGGACTCGCCGGTGGTGTTCGCGACACACACGAACTCGCCTCGGCGGAAGGCCAGGACACCCTCGGGTGCGCGGAGCCACTCCACCGAGTCGCCCGCGCCCAGGTCGGGCTGCGCACGGCGGGCGGCGAGCGCGGAGCGGTACAGCTCCAGGGTGGAGTCGGCGTCGCCGGTCTGGGCCTCGACGCTCAGCTCGCCCCAGCCCTGCGGCTGCGGCAGCCAACTGCCGCCCGTGCCGAAGCCGTACGACGAACCCCCGCGCGTCCACGGGATCGGCACCCGGCAGCCGTCACGGAAGCCGTCCTGGCCCGCGCCGCGGAAGTACGCCGGGTCCTGGCGCACCTCGTCGGGCAGGTCGACGACGTCCGGGAGCCCGAGCTCCTCGCCCTGGTAGATGTACGCCGAGCCGGGCAGGGCCAGCATCAGCAGAGTGGCGGCACGCGCCCGGCGCAGACCGAGTTCGCGGTCGCCGGCCGTGCGGATCTGGGTGCCGAGGCCGGGCGGGTTGGCGAAGCGGGTGGCGTGGCGGGTGACGTCGTGGTTGGACAGGACCCAGGTGGCGGGGGCACCGACCGGGCGCATCGCCTCCAGGGTGCGGTCGACGACCTTGCGCAGCTCCTCCGCGTCCCAGTCCGTCGACAGGTACTGGAAGTTGAAGGCCTGGTGCAGCTCGTCCGGGCGGACGTAGTTCGCGGTGCGCTCGACGGTCGGGGTCCAGGCCTCGGCGACGAAGATGCGCTCACCCGCGTACTCGTCGAGGATCGTGCGCCACTGGCGGTAGATCTCGTGCACGCCGTCCTGGTCGAAGAACGGCATGACGTCGTTGCCCAGCAGCTTGAGCTGATCGTGGTCTCCGAGGTCGGGCAGCCCCTCCGCCTTCACCAGGCCGTGGGCCACGTCGATACGGAAGCCGTCGACGCCCATGTCGAGCCAGAAGCGGAGAATCGAGCGGAACTCGTCCCCCACCGCCGGGTGCTCCCAGTTGAAGTCCGGCTGCTCGGGCGCGAAGAGGTGGAGGTACCAGTCGCCGGGGGTGCCGTCGGGCTCGGTGACCCGCGTCCACGCCGGGCCGCCGAAGATGGACTCCCAGTCGTTGGGCGGGAGTTCGCCGTTCTCGCCCTTGCCGGGACGGAAGTGGTAGCGGTCCCGCAGCGAGGAGCCGGGGCCCTCCGCGACGGCTCGCTTGAACCACTCGTGCTGGTCGGAGGAGTGGTTCGGGACCAGGTCGACGATGATCCTGAGCCCCAGCTCCCGGGCGTCGCGGATCAGCGCGTCGGCGTCGAGCAGGTTGCCGAACATCGGGTCGACGGCCCGGTAGTCGGCGACGTCGTAGCCGGCGTCGGCCTGCGGGGAGGCGTAGAAGGGGCTGAGCCACACGGCGTCCACACCGAGGTCGCGCAGATACGGCAGGCGGGAGCGTACGCCTTCCAGGTCACCCATGCCGTCGCCGTTGCTGTCGGCGAAGCTGCGCGGATAGACCTGGTAGATCACCGCGTCCCGCCACCAGTCGCTGCGCTTGGCTTTGGCGGGATTCGGGGCCGGGGCGATGGCGGAGTGCTGCTGGCTCATGGCGTCCTTGGTGCGGTGGGGGTCCCCCCGCTCGAGCGAGCTCGAAAGCGGGCGAAGGGTCATGGGGTCAGGTGTGCGTACAACGGTTATGACGAGGCGGTCGCGGTGACAGCGGGGTCGGATGGCCACCGCGACCGCCTCGAGTTCTGGTGCTGCGCCGTCGTGGCTGGTCGCGCAGTTCCCCGCGCCCCTATCAGGGCGCTACCGAACCGGCGTTCTAGCCCTTGGTGCCGCCTGCCGTGAGGCCGGTCACGAGGTTCCGCTGCACGAAGTAGAAGAACGCGGACACAGGTATGGCGATCAGCACAGCCGTCGCGGCCATCAGATTCCGCTGCGCGTCATGCTCACTGACGAACGTCTGCAGACCCACCGCGAACGTGTACTTCGTGTCGGACAGCATGAACGTGGACGCGAACGCGACCTCGCCGAAAGCCGTGAGGAAGCTGTAGAACGCGGCGACCGCCAGACCCGGCTTGGCGAGCGGCAGGATCAGTCGCCCGAACGTGCCGAAGGGGCTCAGTCCGTCGACGCGTCCCGCCTCGTCGATCTCGAACGGGATGGTGTCGAAGTAGCCCTTCATCAGCCAGGCACAGTACGGCACGGTCGTCGAGCAGTAGACGAGGATGAGACCGAGGTAGTTGTCGATGAGCTGGAGCTCGGACAGGATCTGGTACATCGGCACCATGAGTACGGCCACCGGGAACATCTGGGTCACCAGCAGCACCCACATGAACTTCTTGTAGCCCGGAAAGCGCATCCGCGAGACCGCGTACCCGGTGGTGGCGGAGATGACGAGGCCGACGAGCGTGGTGCCCAGCGTGACGATCAGTGTGCTCGTCAGCCAGTCGAAGAACTTCGTCTCCTGCAGGACGAATGTGTAGTTGTCCAGCGTCATCTTCCCCCAGATGCCACCGGGGTGGAGATAGTCGTCCTTGTCCGGGCCGAGCGACAGAAAGACCAGCCAGGCCACGGGGAACAGCGCGATCAGGCTCGCCACGATCAGGATGCCGTGGGAGGCGACGGAGGTTCCGAGGCCGCGGCGGCGTTCCTTGCGCGGGTGGGCAGTGGTCATGGAGTCCTGCTTGTTCACCGGGGTCTCAACAGTGGTCGTACTCATGGGGACTCCTGCCTCAGATCGCGAGCTGCTGGTCATTGCGGTTCAGCCAGCGGCGGTAGAAGGAGGTGAAGACGATCAGGATGGCCAGGAGCAGCATGCCGTAGGCGGCCGACTGCGCGAAGTCACGTGGCTGCTGTCCGAAGCCGAGGTAGTAGGCCCAGGTGACCAGGATCTGGGCGTCCGGGGCGGTGTCGCCGAACAGCAGGAAGATGATCGCGAACTGGTTGAAGGTCCAGATGATGCCGAGCAGTACGACGGTGGAGCTGACGGACCGCAGGCCCGGCAGGGTGACGTACCGGAACTGCTGCCATCGGTTGGCGCCGTCCATCTCGGCGGCCTCGTACAGCGTGGAATCGATGGACTGCAGCCCGCCGAGCAGCGAGAGCATCATGAACGGCACACCGCACCAGGTGTTGACCATGATCGCGGCGAACCGCTGCCAGAAGGTGTCCTCCAGCCACAGCGGTGTCGGCAGATGGAGCGTCTCCAGGAACGAGTTGATGATGCCGCCGTCGGCCAGCATGAACCGCCACCCGAAGACGGTGACGAAGGTCGGCACGGCCCACGGCAGGATCAGGATCAGCCGGTACAGGGTGCGCCCGCGCAGCTTCTGGTTGAGCAGCAGGGCGAGGCCGAGGCCGATCGTGTAGTGGAGGGTGACGCAGGCCGCGGTCCAGAAGATCGTCCAGATGAAGTGCGACCAGAAGCGGTCGTACGCGGTGTCGCCCCACAGGATGTCGGCGTAGTTGTCGAGGCCGATGAACTTGTAGGTGGCGTCGATGTGGTTGACGCCGATCGTGCGGGCGCTGTTGAGGCTGTTGGCGTCGGTGAGCGTGAGGTAGAAGCCGTACACCAGCGGGTACACGACGAGCACGCCGAGGACGATCACCACCGGGGCGATCATCGCGTAGGCGTACCAGTGCTTCTGGTAGCCGTGCTTGAGGCGCCGGCCGAGACCGGGCCGCTTCCCGCGGTCACCGCGGCGCTTGCCGGTCGCGCGGTCGATGGCGACTGTCATGGTTCGACAACCTTCTCGAAGATCAGCAGATCGGGGGTGTACGGCGCACAGGCCGGTGGCCGCCGGATCCCTCCCCCCTTGAGCAGGGGGATCCGGCGGCCACTCGGGGTCACTTACTGAAGTCCGGGACCAGCTTGGCGATGGAGGTCTCGGCGGTGCCCAGGCCCTTGTCCAGGGACTCCTTGCCACCGGCGATCTTCAGCAGCTCGGTGTCCAGCGGGCCCCACAGGGAGCTGTACTCGGGCAGCGCCGGGCGCGGCTGGGCGGCGGCGAGGACGCCCTGGTAGCCGGCGATGCCCGGGTCGGCCTTGACCTCGGCGGTGTAGGCGTCGTCACGGGTGGGCAGCGTGTTGTTCTTCAGGGCGATGGTCTCCTGGGCCTTCGCCGAGGTCATGAAGTTCACGAACTTCAGCGCGGCCTTCTGGTGCGCCTCGTCGGAGCCGGCGTACACGGAGAGGTTGTGGCCGCCGGTCGGGGCGCCCGCCTTGCCGGCGGAGCCGGCGGGGACGGTGGCGATGCCGAGGTTGGCCTTGTCCTTGAACGCGGAGCCCTTGTAGAAGTTGGTGATCTCCCACGGGCCCTGCATGATCGCGGCGACCTTGCCGTTGACGAACGCCTCCTGGATGTGGGCGTAGGCGTCCGCGGTGGTGTCGGCCTTGTGCAGGCCCTTGCCGTCGAAGAGGCTCAGCCAGGTGCCGTAGCCCTTCTTGGCCTCGGCGCCCGCGACGGTGATCTTCTTGGCGTCGGCGTCGACCGTGTCGGTGCCCTCGCCGTAGAGGAACGTCTGGGCGTAGTAGGCCTGGGTGGAGCCCCAGTAGCCGTCGACGCCGGTCTCGTCCTTGATCGTGGCGGCGGCCTTCTTCAAGTCGTCCCAGGTCTTGGGAGCCTCGACGCCGGCCTTCTTGAACAGGCCCTTGTTGTAGACGAAGGCGAGGGTGTCCGTGGTGAACGGAACGCCGTAGACCTTGCCCTCGTACTTGGCCTGCTCGATCAGGCTGGGCTGGAACTTGGCCTGGTCGGCGAGGGCGTCGGTGCCGTCCAGCGGCAGGAAGAAGCCCTTCTTGGCGAAGGCGGGGGTCCAGCCGACCTCGGAGCGCAGGATGTCCGGGGCGCCCTTGGAACCGGCGGCGGTGTCGAACTTGTTCTGCGCCTGGTCGAAGGGGACGTTGACGTACTTGACCTTGACGTCCTTGTTGGCGGCCTCGAACTCCTTGACCAAGGCCTGGTACGTCGGCGCCTCATTGGTGGCGTTGGAGGTGTCCCACCACGTGATGGTCACCGGCCCGCTCGAGTCGCTGCCGCTGTCGTCCCCGCCGCCGCAGGCCGTCGCCGCCAGGGCGAGGGACGCCACCAGCGCGGTGGCCGCTATGCCACGCCGCATGAGTTCTCCTTGAGGGTGAAAGCCCGTGTGATGCAGGGCGGCCCCGTCTGCCGAGCCCTGCTGTCTTGCCGACTGCGCCGTTGCGGCCGCCGGGCGACGTGAACGTAACAGCGCTGAAAGACTTACGAAAGACCTTGCAGAAAAAAAGTGCAAGAGAGCGCTGAAGTTATCCGGGCGTGACCGCACGGCGACCACCGTGAGACGCTGTTCTTACGCGGTGGGGCGGCATGTGCGGCACTTGTGCAAGACTCTGCAAGCTCTTGCCATCACTTTCACGAGGGAGCGCGATGACGCAGCAGCCCGGGCGCGGACGATCAATAGGTCGCCCACGGCGTCCGATTGGTGTGCAAGGCGACATACGGCCGGTACAGTCCAGTGCCGTGACCACACGGCTTGCCGACATCGCTGCTCAGGCGGGGGTGAGCGAAGCGACCGTCAGCCGCGTCCTCAACGGCAAGCCGGGCGTCGCCGCCACCACTCGCCAGTCCGTGCTGGCCGCACTCGACGTGCTCGGCTACGAGCGCCCGGTGCGGCTGCGCCAGCGCAGCGAGGGCCTGGTGGGTCTGATCACCCCGGAGCTGGAGAACCCGATATTCCCGGCCCTGGCCCAGGTCATCGGCCAGGCGCTCACCAGGCAGGGCTACACGCCGGTGCTGGCCACCCAGACCCCCGGCGGGTCCACCGAGGACGAGCTCACCGAGATGCTGGTCGACCGCGGAGTGGCCGGCATCATCTACGTCTCCGGCCTCCACGCCGACACCACGGCCGACATGCAGCGCTACGAGCGACTGCGCGCCCAGGGCGTCCCCTTCGTGCTGGTGGACGGCTTCTCCCCCAAGGTCCAGGCGCCGTTCATCTCCCCCGACGACCGCGCGGCGATGAACCTCGCGGTCACGCACCTCGCGTCGCTGGGCCACACCCGTATCGGCCTGGCGCTGGGCCCCAAGCGCTTCGTCCCGGTCCAGCGCAAGATCGAGGGCTTCGTCCGCACGGTGCAGGACCAGCTGAACCTGCCGACGGACGTCATCGAGAGCGAACTGATCCAGCACTCCCTGTACACGCTCGAGGGCGGCCAGGCGGCGGCCACGGCCCTGATCAACCGCGACTGCACCGCGGTGGTCTGCGCCAGCGACATGATGGCGCTGGGCGCGATAAGGGCGGCCCGCCAGCTCGGCCTGGACGTCCCCAAGGACATCTCGGTGGTGGGCTTCGACGATTCCCCGCTGATCGCCTTCACCGACCCGCCCCTGACCACGGTCCGCAAGCCGGTCCCGGCGATGGGCCAGGCCGCGGTGCGCACCCTCCTCGAAGAGATCGGTGGGACTCCGGCGCCCCACAGCGAGTTCGTGTTCATGCCGGAGCTGGTGGTGCGCGGTTCCACGGCCTCGGCACCCGGGGACAGAACTCGTCCCTAAGTCGTCCGCGAGACGGAGAATAGGCGCGTCCGCCCGTGCGTTGGTAGGAGAATGGGGCGATACGTCCGCTGTAGAACGTGCGTCCTGAACCCGTCCGAGGGATGATCGGTCGGGGAAGGCTTATCTGGCAGACTCTGTGCCTATGGGTGACACGACCGTGACGACACTGGAAGGCCGCGAAGCGGCCGTCCCGCACCCTGTCGCGGAAGAGACGGGGCGGGGTCCGCTGCGCCGACTGCGCGCCCCTCGCCGCCCTCGCCTCTGGTTCGAGATCCTGTTGATCGCGGTGAGTTACTGGACGTACTCACTGATCCGCAACGCGGTACCGGAGCAGAAGTCCGAGGCGCTGCGCAACGCCGACTGGCTGTGGAGGCTGGAGCACAGCCTCGGCATGGCGGTCGAGGAGTCGGTCAATCACGCCGTGAACTCGGTGACTTGGCTCATCGTCGGCATGAACTACTACTACGCGACGCTGCACTTCATCGTCACCCTGGGCGTCCTGATCTGGCTCTACCGCAGCCACCCCGGCCGCTACGCGGCTTCCCGCCTGGTCCTCTTCGCGACCACAGGTGTGGCCCTGGTCGGTTACTATCTGTACCCGCTCGCTCCCCCACGGCTGATGACCAACACCGGTTTCATCGACACGGTCCTGGTCCACGACACCTGGGGTTCGATGGCGTCCGGGGACCTGAAGAACATGTCGAACCAGTACGCCGCGATGCCGTCGATGCACATCGGCTGGTCCGTCTGGTCCGGCCTGACGATCTTCGCCCTGGCGAGGGTCCCCTGGGTACGCGTCCTGGGCCTGCTCTATCCCGCCGCCACCCTGCTGGTGATCGTGGCGACGGCCAACCACTTCTGGCTCGACGCGGTGGGCGGCCTCCTCTGCCTGGCCTTCGGCTACGCGGTGGCACGCGTCTGGTACGGAGCGCTCCCGTACGCCCTGCCGAGGCAGGTGCCCCAGCCTCGGAAGGCGGGCCGCAAACGGGCGCCCGCGGCGGCGGGCGCCGACGAACGGCACCTCACGCCCGACGGCGACCGTCCGGCCGAGGACGGACACTCCCCGGCCCGGCCCAGACCCACCACGAAACCGTAGGCGCCGGCCGGCCCCTGTTTCACCCGCTGTAGAACAGCTCGTCCACAACCCCCCGAGCGCGCCGCGCGGTACGCCGGTACGCATCGAGCATGTCGCCCACGTGACCGGGCTCGTACCCCAGGTAACGCCCCACCGCGGCCAGCTCCCGGCTGTCCGAGGGAAACGTGTCCCCGGCCCGCCCCCGCACCAGCATCACGGCGTTGCGCACCCGCGTGGCCAGCACCCATGCCTCGTCGAGGATCGCCGCCTCCTCCCCCGGAATGAGCCCGGCCGCACAGGCGGCCGCCAATGCCTCGCGCGTCCGGGTCGTCCGCAGCCCGGGCTCGGCCCACCCGTGCCGGAGTTGCAGCAGCTGCACGGTCCACTCGACGTCGGAGAGCCCGCCGGGCCCGAGCTTGGTGTGCAGCTTGGGGTCGGCGCCCCGCGGCAGCCGCTCGGACTCCATCCGCGCCTTCAGCCGCCGGATCTCCCGCACGCCGTCCTCGCCGAGCCCTTCGGGGGGATACCGCAGGGGGTCGATCAGGTCGATGAACCGACGTGCCAGATCCTCGTCCCCCGCCACCGGCTCGGCCCGCAGCAACGCCTGCGACTCCCACACCAGCGACCACCGCCGGTAGTACGCCGCGTACGAGTTCAGTGTGCGAACCAACGGCCCCGACTTCCCCTCGGGCCGCAGATCGGCGTCGATCAGCAACGGCGGATCGGCGCTGGGAATCTGCAGCAGCCGCCGCATCTCCTCGACCACCCGGTTCGCGGCCACCCCGGCCTCATGGTCGTCGACGCCGTCGCGCGGCTCGTGCACGAACAGCACGTCGGCGTCACTGCCGTATCCCAGCTCGTGCCCCCCGAACCGCCCCATGCCGATGATCGCAAACCGGGTGGGCAGGGTGTCGCCCCACCCGTCCCGGACCACCGCCCGCAGGGTCCCCGCCAGCGTCGCCGCCGTCAGATCCGAGACCGCGCCCCCGACCCGGTTCACCAGCGCACCCTGATCGGCCTCCGCCGGCTTCGTCTCGGTGCCGTAGGAGTCGACGATGTCGGCGGCGGCGGTACGGAACAGCTCCCGGCGCCGCACCCCACGCGCCGCCGTGACGGCCTGTAGGGCACCCTCCGCGCGCCGGACCGCCGCGAGGATCTCCTGCTCCAGGTGCCCCTGCGAACGGGGGTCCAGCCCGCTCCCGCCGTCCCCGTCACCGAGCAGCGCCACCGCCTCCGGTGCCCGCATCAGCAGGTCGGGGGCGAGCCGGCCGGCCGACAGCACCCGGGCGAGGTTCTCGGCGGCGGCCCCCTCGTCCCGCAACAGCCGCAGATACCAAGGGGTCTTGCCGAGCGCGTCCGACACCTTCCGGAAGTTCAGCAGTCCCGCGTCCGGATCGGCCGAGTCGGCGAACCACCCCAACAGCACGGGCAGCAGCGTGCGTTGGATCGCCGCCTTCCGCGTGACCCCGGAGGCCAGCGCCTCCAGATGCCTGAGCGCGGCGGCCGGATCGGCGTATCCGAGCGCGATCAGCCGCTCCCGGGCCGCTCCGGCACTCAACCGGGCCTCGCCGGGGGCGAGTTGGGCCACGGCGTCGAGCAGCGGCCGGTAGAAGATCTTCTCGTGCAGCCGTCGTACGACGCTCGCGTGCCGTTTCCACTCGCGGTTCAGCTCGGCGACCGCGTCGACACGCAGCCCGAGCGAGCGGCCGATGCGCCGCAGATCGACGTCGTCCTCGGGCACCAGGTGGGTGCGCCGCAGCCGGTAGAGCTGGATGCGGTGCTCCATGGAGCGCAGAAAGCGGTAGGCGGTGTCGAGCTGCGCGGCGTCGGCCCGTCCGACGTACCCGCCCGCCGCGAGCGCCTGCAACGCGTCCAGGGTCGTACCGCTGCGCAACGAGGCGTCGTCCCGGCCATGCACCAACTGCAGGAGCTGTACGGCGAATTCGACGTCCCGGAGCCCTCCCGGGCCCAGCTTCAGCTGCCGGTCCAGCTCCGCGACCGGGATGTTCTCGACGACCCGTCGCCGCATCTTCTGCACGTCGGCGACGAAGTTCTCCCGCTCGGCGGCCGTCCAGACCAGCGGCTCCAGCGCGGCGACGTACTCCTCGCCGAGTTCGATGTCGCCGGCCACCGGGCGGGCCTTGAGCAGCGCCTGGAACTCCCAGGTCTTGGCCCAGCGCCGGTAGTAGGCGAGGTGGCTGCTGAGCGTGCGCACCAGGGGACCGTTTCTGCCCTCGGGTCGCAGATTGGCGTCCACGGGCCAGATGGAGCCCTCGACGGTCGTCTCGGAACAGATCCGCATCATGTGCGAGGCGAGCCTGGTGGCCGACCCCAGTGCCTTGGCCTCGTCGGCGCCGTCGGCGGTCTCCCCGACGAAGATGACGTCGACGTCGGAGACGTAGTTGAGCTCGTGGCCGCCGCACTTGCCCATCGCGATCACCGCGAGCCGGCACTGTGCGGCGTCCTCGGGGGCGGCGGCGCGTGCGATGGCGAGGGCGGCGCGCAGGGTCGCGGTGGCGAGGTCGGCGAGTTCGGCGGCGGTCTGGGCCACGTCGGCGGTGCCGCACACGTCGCGCGCGGCGATGGACAGCAGGCAGCGCCGGTAGGAGACGCGCAGCGACACCGGGTCGTCGGCGTCGGCGAGGCCCTGCTCGAACTCCTCCACCTCGGGGTGCAGATCCCGCGGTTCGTACATGACCAGCGCCTGCCAGTCGCCGGGGTGCCGGGCGAGGTGGTCGGCGAGCGCGGAGGAGGCGCCGAGCACGCCGAGCAGCCGGTCGCGCAGGGGTTTGGCCGCTATGACGGTGTCGAGCAGTTCCCGCTGGGCGGCGGGGCCGGGCTGTGCTTCGGTCAGCCGGACCAGGCCGTGCAGGGCGAGGTCCGGGTCTGCGGCGCCGCCGAGGGCCTCCAGCAGCACCGGGTCGTTCCTGATCGGCGCGAGCTCGGCGCTCTCCAGGAGCCGCTCGGCGGCCGAGGGGTCGGTGAATCCGTGCCGCAGCAGCCGTGTGAAGGTACTGCTCCTGCGCCCCGGCGCCGTCATGCTCGCCCTCCCGTCCGATCGGGGTCGTACGCGCCCGATCAAGGTCGTACCGGTCGAGCCTAGCCCGAGTACCTGGCCGTGGCGCCGATGAGTTCGGGCGGTCCGGACGGTCTGCCCTGTCGAACGAGAAGTCTCGAACGATGAGTCTCGAACAAGAAGTATCGAGCGAGAAGTCCGGCGACACATCTGGAGGGCGTCCGATGAGTGAGATGACCGGGAGCACCGGGATGACCGGGATGACCGACAAGCAACCGCAGACCCGGCTGGACGCGCGCTACAGCGACGAGACGGCCACCGCGACGCCGTGGGCCGAGGCCGAGAAGCGGCTGGCCGAGGCCGAGCTGTTCTGGATCTCGACGGTACGGCCGGACGGGCGGCCGCATGTGACCCCGCTGCCCGCGGTGTGGTCGCAGGGCGCGCTGCATTTCTGCACGGGCCCGGAGGAGCGCAAGGCGAGGAACCTCGCGCTGAATCCGGACGTCGTCCTGACCACCGGCACGAACACCTGGGACAAGGGGTACGACCTGGTGGTCGAGGGCGAGGCGGTACGGATCACCGACGACGCGCGGCTGCGTGAGCTGGCCGCCGGGTGGGAGGCGAAGTACGGCGCCTTCTGGCACTTCGAGGTGGCCGACGGACGCTTCCACCACGGAGCGGGTTTCGCCTATGTCTTTTCGGTGGCGCCACGGACGGTTTTCGGCTTCGGTAAGGGTGAGCCGTTCAGCCAGACCCGCTGGCGTTTCACCATGGAGGACTAGCGATGGACTTCACCCTCGAAGTGATCCCGCTGCCCGTGACCGACATCGACCGGGCCCGTGACTTCTACCGGGACAAGGTCGGCTTCCACGTCGACATCGACCAGGAGGTCATGCCGGGTATGCGCATCGTCCAGCTGACGCCTCCGGGCTCCGGCTGTTCGATCGCCCTCGGCGACAGCATCTGGGACATGACCAAGGGCGAGACAGTACCCGAGCCCGGCTCCTACCAGGGCCTCCAGCTCTGCGTGGCCGACATCAAGGCGGCCCATGCGGAACTGGTCGAGCGCGGCCTGGACATCTCCGAGCCGGTCCAGTACGCCCCCGACGACGGTGCCACGTTCATGTACTTCAAGGACCCCGACGGCAACGGCTGGTCGATCCAGGAGTACCGGCGCAGGGCTGCGGAGCCTCTGCACGAGCTCCTGTCGAAGCAGGCGGATCAGTAGCCGCCCCGAAGGGGCGCGGGGAACCGCGCGAGCGGTCCTCCACGGGCCGCACCCGCCGGCCACCACACCTCGCGCCCCACGGGGCCTCCGCCGAAGATCACGGAGGAACTCCGTAATCAGCCCCCGTTGGAAAACCGGTCTCCCCGCAGACCCGCAACGCGCCGTACAGTCCGGTGAAATTCCGTCAGGGAAACACGGAGTAAATCGCGTCGCAATGCTCGTTCCCGGGCGGTTGCGACAACCACCCGGGAACGGATTTCATTGATTCAGCAGTGGTCGGTGTTCGTGCCGTACCAACCGCCCCACGTATTGGTCGCGTAGTCGTCGTAGTTGCAGTAGTAGTTCCCTGCTTCCGTGACGACCTTGACGGCCTTTCCGGCGGAGCTCTCGAAGTAGGCGACCACGGCCAGGGCTCTGCCGTTGCCGGGCATTTCCTTCCAGCCCCCCGCGCCTGACCAGGTGTGCCAGATCGTTCCCGAGGGCGCCACGCCGAAGCACTCGTCCGGCCCGTACTGCCAGTCGACGAAGTCCGCGCCGTATTCGTTGAAGTTTCCCGTGTATCCGTAACAGGTTGCCGTAGCCGCTGCCGCGGGTGAAGTGGAGACGCCCACCGCACCGAATGCCGCCAGTGACACCGCAGCGGCGGTGACCGCCATGCGGAAACGAGACTTCACGAGTTCTCCTCTGTTCGGTTTCGGCCCTTCTTGAATGAGCCCGCCTCACGCTATGTGGGTCCGAAAGGACTCACAAGTGCGGTTTTCGGCTACTCAAACACAAATGGACCGATAGATTCCAAGTAGCGGAGTGATTCGTGAAATTTGCGCCGCTGCAACTTTCCCTATGGATGGAGGGTGCGCAATTCGGGTCAATAGCACCGGCGGGGATGCGCCGTGGGACGCGATGACTCGGTCTCGTCCTTCCGGTACTGGGGTGAAAAGGTTGTTCGACTTGGCCGGGAAGGTGCAGGTGAGCCGCAGCGAGGGCGTAGGGGATCCCGTCGGGCGGATCAACGCAGTCCGGCGAAGAGGTCCTTCTCGGGTACGGCTGCGCCGGTGGTGTCCTGGACTCGTACGAAGGTCTCCACGCCCATCAGCTCGCCGAACCTCTCCTTGCCCATCTTGAGGAAGAAGATGTTCTCGCCCTGACTGGCGTGCGCGGCCAGCGCATCGAACTTCTGACCGCTGAACGCGGTGGTGTCCACCCACGTGGTGATCTCATCGTCGGGGAGGCCGATCTCGGCCATCGCGGCGGCTTCGGCAGGATCCGGCTCCGGCATGTCCGGATGAAACTCGCGCATGATCTCCCCGAACCGCTGCATCCCTGAGCGGGGCATCGTCGTCCAGTACACCTTCGGTGTCAGCGCGGTCATCTCCAGCGCCGCCATCGTGATGCGGTGGGCCTGGATGTGGTCGGGGTGGCCGTAGAAGCCGTTCTCGTCGTAGGTGACGACCACATCGGGCCGGTAGTGCCGCATGAGTTCCGCGAGGCGGGCGGCGCCTTCCTGCACGGGGGTCTGCCAGAAGGATCCGGGGGCCTCGTTGCTCGGCCAGCCCATCATTCCGGAGTCGGCATAGTCCAGCATCTCCAGGTCGCTGACCTTCAGGACCTCACAACTCGCCTCGAGTTCTTGACGGCGCATCAAGGCGACCGCCGCCGGATCGTGCCCGGGATCGCCCGGCTTGACACCCCCCGGACCGTCACCGCAACCGCCGTCGGTACACGTCACGAGAACCGTGCGGATGCCCTCCGCCGCGTACCGCGCGAGGACCCCTCCGGTTCCGGTGGCCTCGTCGTCGGGGTGGGCGTGTACTGCCATGAGCGTCAACGGCCGGTCAGTCATGAAAACAGTCCTTCTGCAGAAGTACGTCCTGGTCCCCCGCCCTTGCGGGGCCGGTCCCTCGGTTGATGCAACCGTGCGGGCGGGACCGGCTGTTCCCGGCTTGGCCAGGTCTCGCCGAGGATCTCGAACTGACTGCCCACGGGGGACTGCTTGACGGCCCAAAGACGGCCCAGGGACCCCGAACCGCAGTGGGGCCGACGGTCAGCCACCGTCAGCCCCACTCGTCGAATCGAGAACTACAGAACCGGCAGATTCTTCCGCAGCTCGAACGCCGTCACCTCGGACCGGTACTCGTGCCACTCCGCCCACTTGTTGCGCAGGAAGAAGTCGAAGACGTGCTCGCCCAGCGTCTCCGCGATCAGGTCGCTGCGCTCCATCAGGGACAGCGATTCGCCCAGGTTCTGCGGCAGCGGCTCGATGCCCATCGCCCGGCGCTCGGCGTCGGACAGGGCCCAGACGTCGTCCTCGGCGCCCGGGGGCAGCTCGTAGCCCTCCTCGATGCCCTTGAGGCCGGCGGCCAGCAGGACGGCGTAGGCCAGATACGGGTTCGTGCCGGAGTCCAGGGAGCGGACCTCGACCCGCGCCGAGCCGGTCTTGCCGGGCTTGTACATCGGGACGCGGACCAGGGCCGAGCGGTTGTTGTGGCCCCAGCAGATGTACGACGGCGCCTCGCCGCCGGCGCCCGCGGTGCGCTCGGAGCCGCCCCAGATGCGCTTGTAGGAGTTCACCCATTGGTTGGTGACCGCGGAGATCTCCGCCGCGTGCCGCAGCAGACCGGCGATGAAGGAGCGGCCGACCTTGGAGAGCTGGTACTCCGAGCCGGACTCGTAGAAGGCGTTGCGGTCGCCCTCGAACAGCGAGAGGTGGGTGTGCATGCCGGACCCCGGGTGCTCGGAGAACGGCTTCGGCATGAACGTCGCGTGGACGCCCTGTTCCAGCGCCACCTGCTTCATGACCAGGCGGAACGTCATGATGTTGTCGGCCGTGGACAGGGCGTCGGCGTAGCGCAGGTCGATCTCCTGCTGGCCCGGTGCGCCCTCGTGGTGGGAGAACTCCACCGAGATGCCCATCGACTCCAGCATGGTGATCGCCTGGCGGCGGAAGTCCATGCCGACGTTGGTCGGGGTGTGGTCGAAGTAGCCGGAGTTGTCGGCGGGCGTCGGCCGTGAGCCGTCCAGCGGCCGGTCCTTCAGCAGGAAGAACTCGATCTCCGGGTGGGTGTAGAAGGTGAAGCCCAGGTCGGAGGCGCGAGCGAGGGCCCGCTTGAGGACGTAGCGCGGGTCGGCGAAGGACGGCGAGCCGTCCGGCATGAGGATGTCGCAGAACATCCGGGCCGTGCCGGGCGCCTCGGCGCGCCACGGCAGGATCTGGAACGTCGACGGGTCCGGTTTGGCGATCATGTCCGACTCGTATACGCGGGCGAAGCCCTCGATCGCCGAGCCGTCGAAGCCGATGCCCTCGTCGAAGGCCTGCTCAAGCTCTGCGGGGGCCACGGCCACGGACTTGAGGAAGCCCAGCACGTCCGTGAACCACAGGCGTACGAACCGGATGTCGCGCTCCTCCAAGGTCCGGAGCACGAACTCCTGCTGCTTGTCCATCTTCCGCTTCCCCATCCTTGCTGGTCAGGCCGCCTGTCTCCGAGTCCCGCAGGAGGCGGTCGGGCACCTGAGCATCACACCACAACACCGTTTCATGCGCGTTGCGGACCTTGATCGCCGCGGCGACCTCGGGCCGAACGCCTGGCCTACGGCAAGTGTCCCGTCCCGGCCCGCGCTCTCGGTGCGCTGCTCCGTCGCCCATCTTGCCTGCTTGGAGCGACATCCGTAATGCCCGGCCCCTCAGGACCCACCCCGCTTTAATTTGCATCTCAGATGCAAGTTTTAATGATGGGCGGGCGGCCGACCTCACGCCGCCCGGTCGAACCCGAGGAGACCCGATGCTGTCCGAGCAGTCCGCCGCCACCGTGCGCGCCACCCTCCCCGTCGTCGCAGGGGCGATCGGTGAGATCACCGAGCGCTTCTACGCCGGGCTGTTCGCCGCCCGCCCCGAGCTGCTGCGCGACCTGTTCAACCGCGGCAACCAGGCGGCCGGCACCCAGCGGCAGGCGCTCGCGGGGTCGATCGCCGCGTTCGCGACCTACCTGGTGGACCACCCCGACGAGCGGCCCGACGCGATGCTGGCCCGCATCGCCCACAAGCACGCCTCCCTCGGTGTCACGGCCGAGCAGTACGCCCTCGTCCACGAGCACCTCTTCGCCGCGATCGTCGAGGTGCTCGGCGAGGCCGTCACACCCGAGGTCGCGGCGGCCTGGGACGAGGTCTACTGGCTGATGGCGAACGCGCTGGTCGCGATCGAGAAGCGGCTGTACGAGGAGCGCGGCGGAGGCGGCCTGCGGGAGTGGGAGGTCGTCGGGCGCGTCGAGGAGACCGCCGACGTCGCCACCTTCCGGCTGCGCCCGGCCGACGGCGGCCCGGTGCCGGACTTCCGGGCGGGGCAGTACGTCTCGGTCCAGGTCGAGCTGGCGGACGGTGCCCGGCAGATACGCCAGTACAGCCTCTCCGCCGCGCCCGGCTCACCGCTACGCCAGTTCAGCGTGAAGCGGGTGCACGGCGGGGCCGCCCCCGACGGCGAGGTCTCGAACCACCTGCACGCGCGCGTGCACGTCGGTGACCGGCTGCGCCTGTCGGCGCCGTACGGCGATCTCGTGCTCGGCGAGGGCGGGGCCGGCGTACCGCTTCTCCTCGCCTCCGCCGGCATCGGCGTGACCCCGATGGTCGCCATGCTGGGGCAGCTCGCGGACCGCGGGCACGAGGGCCGGGTCCTCGTGGTGCACGGCGACCGCTCCCCCGCCGAGCACGCCCTGCGCGCCGATCACGAGGCGTACGCCGGGAAGCTGCCGGACGCGTCGCTGCACTTCTGGTACGAGACCGGCGCCGACGACACCGAGGAATCCCACCGCACCGGCCTGGTCGACCTCGCCGGCATCGCCGTACCGAACGGCACGCGCGCGTATCTGTGCGGTCCGCTGCCCTTCATGCGGGCGGTGCGGGCGCAGCTGATCGGGAAGGGGGTGGCACCGGCGGACATCCACTACGAGGTGTTCGGGCCGGACCTCTGGCTGGCGCAGCAGGGCTGAGCCGTACCGGCCGTCAGGGCAGCCGGCCGATCTGCAGCAGCAGCGGCCCGGTCGGGTCCGCGGTCACATCGGCCACCGTCAGCGGGTCCAGCGAGGCGAAGAATGCCTCCTGGGCCCGCCGCAGCGCCCCGCGCAGCCGGCATCCGGAGTGCAGCGGGCAGGGGTTGTCGCCCTCGCACTCGACGACGTCGCCGTCCCCCTCGAAGGCGCGCACGATCGTGCCGACCGACGCGGTACGGCCCTTGTCGCTGAGGGACAGCCCGCCGCCACGCCCCCGGCGCGCGTCGACCAGCCCCATGTGCTGGAGCTCGGCGACGACCTTGGCGGCGTGTGTGTACGGCACCTCCATGTCCGCCGCGACCTCGCGGGTCGTCGGCGTCGCGTCCCCCAGGACGGCGAGCCGCATGAGGAGACGCAGTGCCAGGTCGGTGGAGCGCAGCAGCCGCATACGGGCAGCGTAGATAATGCGCATCCACGGTTCAAAATATCGGTCGGCCGACGAGCGCCGGTGGACGGGATCGTGCCGATCCGGCCTTTCCCGAGCCCTCTCTACGAGAAGTCACAGCTTCCCCATTACGATCAGCGGACCCGACCGTCCCTTGCCAAGAAGGACAACACTCATGGGCTCCGCCAAGAACCAGAGCAACGCGGCACGCAAGGCTCGAATAGAGGAGATGCGACGTGCCGAGCGTGCCCGTGAGCGCCGCAACCGCATCCTCACCGTCTCGGCCAGCGTGGTGGTCGTGGTCGGTCTCGTGGTCGGCGGAGTCGTCCTCGTCCAGTCGCAGTCCGACGACAGCGACAAGGCCCAGGCCGACAAGAAGACCTCCGGCAAGTTCGTCACCGGCACGGACGGTGTGCGGACCTGGAAGGGGACGCTCGGGCGCACCCATGTCGCCAAGAGCGTGAGCTACAGCTCCGAGCCCCCGGTCGGCGGCGACCACAACCAGGTGTGGATGAACTGCAACGGCGACGTCTACACCAAGGAGCTCAAGAACGAGAACGCCGTGCATTCGCTGGAGCACGGCGCGGTCTGGGTGACGTACACCAGCAAGGCGTCGAAGTCCGACATCGACGCGCTGGCGGCGAAGGTCAAGCAGACGCCGTACACGCTGATGAGCCCGGACGAGAAGCAGAAGGACCCGATCATGCTCACCGCGTGGGGCCACCAGCGCGCCGTGACGAGCGCGAAGGACCCGAACGTCGGGAAGTTCTTCGAGAAGTACGTCCAGGGTGAGCAGACGCCCGAGCCGGGCGCGGCGTGCACGGGTGGTCTGTCGGAGTGAAGCAGCACGTCGGCTGGATCGCCGGGACAGCGGCGGCCGTGCTCGTCGCGGTCGGCGCGCTCACCTACTCCATCGCCGAGGACGGCGGTTCGAGCGATACGCCGAGCGCCGACTCGGCGGACGCGGGGTTCGCGCGGGACATGGCGGTGCACCATCAGCAGGCCGTGGAGATGTCGTACATCGTGCGCGACCGCACCGATGACGAGGACGTGCGGCGCCTGGCGTACGACATCGCGCAGACGCAGGCCAACCAGCGCGGCATGATGCTGGGCTGGCTGGATCTGTGGAAGTTGCCCAAGGTGTCGTCGGACGCGCCGATGACCTGGATGGGCATGAGCGGCATGGCCTCCGGCGAGGACGGGGCGCTGATGCCGGGCATGGCGACCAACACGGAGATGAAGAAGCTGGGGACCCTCAGCGGCAAGCAGGCCGAGGTCCTCTTTCTCCAGATGATGACGGCCCATCACAAGGGCGGCATCCACATGGCCGAGGGCTGCCTCGACAAGTGCGAGGTCGGCGTGGAGAAGCGGCTCGCGCAGACCATGGTGAACGGTCAGCGGTCGGAGATCGACCTGATGGCCGGCATGCTGAAGGAGCGGGGCGCCGAGCCACGGCCGTAGCCCTTCCACAGCCCTGCCGCCGGCCGTTGAAATGGCCTTGTCATTAACGTAGTTGGGACCTTCTTGGGCCGCGCATTCCCCTGGCGTGAACGGTTCGTCGCTTAAGTGGCCACCGTCGGGTGATCCACTCGCACACGAATCGCACAGGGGGTTCCATGAGATCTCGACGTGCCGCGCTGCGCACCTCGATGAGCCTGGCGGCGACACTGCCTTGGCTCACCGGCGCGATGGCGCTCGGCATACCGGCGGCACACGCCGCGGACGGCCCGGGCCGCGACACCCTCGCCGGCACCAAGCCCGCCTGGGCCACGGCCAGGGCGGACCAGGGCGCGACCTCGGACGGCACACAGGTCGCCGTCCGCGTCTACCTCCGGGGCAGGGACGCGACCGGCCTGGCCGCCTACGCCAAGGCCGTGTCCGACCCGCACTCGGCGTCGTACGGCAAGTACCTGACCGCGGCCAAGGCCCAGTCCCGCTTCGGCGCGACCAAGGACCAAGTGGCCGCCGTCAGGAGCTGGTTGACGTCGGCGGGCCTGAAGGTCACGGGTGTCACGCGGCACTATGTCGCCGTCACCGGCGAGGTGGCCGCCGCGGAGAAGGCGTTCGGCACCCAGCTGCACAACTACACCAAGGGCGCGAAGACCTACCGCGCGCCCACGAGGACCGCCTCGGTGCCGGACGGTGTCAAGGACGCGGTCCTGACCGTCACCGGCCTCGACAACGCACCGCATCTGGCGAGCCACCAGGACCAGCTCCCGCCGCCGGAGACCGTGTTCCGCAACGCCGGGCCCTTCTCGTCGTACCACGGCTCGAAGGTGGCGAGCACACTGCCGGAGGCGTACGGCACGAAGATCCCGTACGCCGTCAAGGGCTACACCGGCAAGCAGCTGCGCGCCGCGTACGGGGCCGGCAAGCGCACCGGCAAGGGCGTGCGCATCGCCATCACCGACGCGTACGCCTCCCCGACCATCGCCTTCGACGCGGCCACCTACGCCAAGCGCAACGGTGACGCGGCATGGAAGAGCGGCCAGTTGCACCAGGTCCTGCCGGCGAAGTACACGCGGACCGAGGAGTGCGGGGCGGCCGGCTGGTACGGCGAGGAGACCCTGGACGTCGAGGCCGTGCACGCGGTCGCGCCCGGCGCGCAGGTCACCTACGTGGGCGCCGCGTCCTGCTACGACGAGGACCTGCTGGACTCGCTCAGCAGAATCGTCGACAACCATCTGGCCGACCTCGTCTCCAACTCCTGGGGCGAGACCGAGGACGCCCAGACGCCGGATCTCGCTGCCGCCTACGACCAGGTCTTCCAGTTCGGCGCGGTCGAGGGCATCGGCTTCTACTACTCCTCCGGCGACGACGGCGACGAGGTCGCGAGCAGCGGCACCAAGCAGGTCGACATCCCGGCGAGTTCGGCGTGGGTGACGGCGGTCGGCGGTACGTCGCTGGCGGTCGGCAAGGGCGACAAGTACCTGTGGGAGACCGGCTGGGGCACGCAGAAGGCGGTGCTGTCGGCCGACGGCAGGAGCTGGACCGGCTTCCCCGGCGCGTTCACCTCGGGCGCGGGCGGCGGCACCAGTAAGACGGTCGCCGAGCCGTACTACCAGAAGGGCGTCGTCCCGGACGCGCTCGCCAAGGCCAACGGCGCCGGCGGCAACCGCGTCGTCCCGGACATCGCGGCGATCGCCGACCCGAACACCGGGTTCCTGGTCGGCCAGACGCAGACCCTGCCGGACGGCACGACGCAGGCGTACGACGAGTACCGCCTCGGCGGCACCTCGCTCGCCGCGCCGGTGATCGCGGCCGTGCAGGCGCTGGCGCAGGAGGCGCGCGGGGGCAGGCCGCTCGGGTTCGCCAACCCGGCGATCTACGCGCGCCACGGCTCGAAGGCGTACCACGACGTCACGGACAACCCGACGGGTTCCGGGCTCGCGGTGGCCCGCGTCGACTACGTCAACGGCTATGACGCGACGGACGGTCTCGCGACGTCGGTACGCAGCCTCGGCAAGGACAGCTCGCTGAGCGCCGTGAAGGGCTACGACGATGTGACGGGCGTGGGCACGCCCGCGAACGGCTACGTGGAGTCGTACCGCCGCTGACCGGCGCAGGGGCAACAGAACGCCCCGCCGACGGAAGTCTCGACTCCGTCGGCGGGGCGCTGCCCCTCATCACTTCAGTGCGGCAGCCGCTCCGGGCTGGGGACATGCGTGGCGACCACGCGCTCCCGCCCCGCCCGTGGTGCGACCCGACGCCGGTCCACCGCGTAGGCGCCCCCCGCGACCCCGAGCCCGAGCACGGCCAGCGCCGCGCCCGCCGGCGCCGGGGAGGTGACGCCGAAGCCGGCCGCGAGGGCCAGGCCGCCGATCCAGGCGCCGCCCGCGTTCGCGAGGTTGAAGGCCGCCTGGTTGGCCGAGGAGGCCAGGGACGGGGCCGCCGACGCCTTCTCCATGACCATCAGCTGGAGCGGGGAGCCCGTCACGAAGGCGGCCATGCCTAGGAGCGTCACCGCGAGGGCCGCGGTCCACGCCGTGGACATCAGGAGCGGGAACAGGGCCAGCACCACGACCAGGGACACCAGACCGCCGAACAGCGTCGCGCGCAGCGCGTGGTCCGCCAGCCGTCCGCCCAGCAGGTTGCCCACCGTCGCGCCCACGCCGAACAGCGCCAGCAGCAGGGTCACGCTGGCGTCGGTGTACCCGGCGGCGTCGGTCAGCATCGGCGTGATGTAGCTGTACGCGGCGAAGAGCGCGCCGAAGCCCGCGACCGTCGTGCCGAGCGCCAGCCACACGGGCAGCGAGCGCAGCGCGGCCAGTTCGCCGCGCAGGCCGGCGGCCTCGGCGGCGTGCGCCCCGGCGCGCGGTATCAGCAGCGCCAGCGCGGCCATCGCCGCCAGGCCGATCGTGCTCACGCCGAGGAAGGTCGCCCGCCAGCCCAGGTGCTGCCCCATGAGCGTGGCCACCGGCACGCCGACGACGTTGGCCACCGTCAGGCCCAGGAACATCAGCGAGACGGAGCGTGCCTTGCGCTCCGGCGCGACCATGTTCGTCGCCACGACCGCGCCGACGCCGAAGAAGGCGCCGTGCGGCAGGCCGCTCAGGAAGCGGGCGGCGACCAGCCAGTGGTGGTCCGGCGCGAAGGCGGACAGGACGTTGCCCGCGACGAACAGGGCCATGAGGCCGATCAGCACGGTGCGGCGCGGCATCCGCGCCGTGACCGCCGCGAGCAGCGGGGCGCCGATGACGACGCCGAGCGCGTAGGCCGAGACCAGGTGCCCGGCGGCGGGGATCGAGATGTCCAGGTCGTTCGCGACTTCGGGCAGCAGGCCCATCATCACGAACTCGGTCGTGCCGATACCGAAGGCGCCTACGGCAAGGGCGAGCAGGGCCAGGGGCATGAAGTGCCTTTGCCTTTCGGGGTGTCGAGAGGTTCAGTTCCGTGACTTCTTATGTTCAAGTACGGAACAAAGCCTGTCAGACCCAGTACTCCGGCAGATGACAAGCCGGTGGCAAGGACCCGTCCAGAAGGCGCTGACCTGGGGTTTTCAGGAAGCGGATGTGTCGACCTTCACACGTGCCGCCACCGGCAGATGGTCGCTCCCGGTCTGCGGCAGCGTCCATGAGCTCATCGGCTCGACGCCCTTCACCATGATCTGGTCGATCCGCGCCATCGGGAACGACGACGGCCAGCTGAAGCCCATGCCGCTGCCCGAAGCGCCCTGTGTGGAGCGCATCTGGGCGGTGATCGCCCGCAGTGCGCGGTCGTTCATCGTGCCGTTCAGGTCGCCGAGCAGCACGGCCTGCTGCAGTGGCTCGTGGGCGATGGCCTCGCCCAGCGCGTTGGCGCTCTTGTCGCGCTGCCGGGCGGTGAACCCGGCCTCCATCTTCACCCGCACCGACGGCAGATGGGCCACGTACACCGCGACCTGCCCGGAGGGCGTGGTCACCGCGGCCCGCATGGCGCGCGTCCAGCCCAGCTCGATGTTGACCGGCTTCACCCCGCTCAGCGGGTACTTGCTCCACAGCCCGACGGTGCCCTGCACCGAGTGGTACTTGTACGTCGACGCCAGCGCCTTCTCGTACGTCGGGACCGCCGCGTCCGTCAGTTCCTCCAGGGCGACGATGTCCGCGCCGGAGGCGGCCACGTCCTGGGCGGTGCCGGACGGATCGGTGTTGTCGGCGTTGACGTTGTGCGTGGCCACCGTCAGGTCGCCGCCGGTGCCGGTCTTGTCGGTGAGCTGGCCGCCGAAGAGGTTCAGCCAGACGATCGCCGGAATCAGCAGGGCGATGAGCGCGGTCGCGGACCTGCGGACCAGGGCCAGCACGAGCAGCACCGGGACGAACAGGCCCAGCCAGGGCAGAAACGTCTCGGTGAGACTGCCGAGGTTGCCGATGACGTTCGGGATCTGCGCGTGCAGCAGCATCACCAGCGCGAGGATCACCGCGAGCGCGGCGAGCACGATGCCGCGCCGCCAGATGCGCGGGTCACCGCGCCAGCCCGCGACCAGCCGGCCGCGTAGGCGCCGAAGCCCGGATTCCCGGTGCTCGGGCCCCGAGCCTCCGCTGTCCGCCTCCGTCACGTACGCCTGCTGCGCCATACCGTCGCCTCACTACCTGCCGTGCACACCGTCGTCCCCCCGCGCCCATAGAAACCCTAGGGGATGATCGGCCTCGATCCTGCCGTACTGATGACGGCCGTACGGGGGCGAGGACGTACAAGTCGCCTTCGCGAGTTCCGGTCACCACGGGGGAAAGCGCGCTCTGTGACGCAACGCGCACATGCGTGCTACGGAGTCCGCGAACTGACGGGCCGTAGACCTTCGAGCAGGGTGTCGACCATCTGCTCCGCCAGCCCTTCGGGCAGGTCGGCGTCCGGGCGCATGACGGCGCGCACCAGCATCGGGCCGAAGATCATGTCGTTCATCACGTCCACGTCGATGTCCGCGCGCAGCTCGCCGTTCTCCTGTCCTCGGCGCAGGATCTCGTGCTGTCGGCGGCGCCGCGGCTCGACGACGATCGCGTGGTAGGCCTCCCAGATCTTCGGGCTGCGCTTCATCTGGGCGATGACGTTGTGCAGGAGCACCGACGACCGGGTCATCAGGCCGCGCCGGCGCAACTGCTCCAGCAGCGTCACGACATCGTCGCGCACCGAGGTGCCGGGCAGGTCGGGGTCCGGGGGCTCGGCGGCGCGCACGACGTCGACGAAGAGCTCCTCCTTGCCGTTCCAGCGGCGGTAGATGGTGGCCTTGCCTACGCCTGCGGTGCGGGCGATCCGCTCGATGGACAGCTCCGCGAGCGGCACGCCCTCCTCCAGCAGCCCGATGACGCCCTCGATGATGGACCGCTCCACGGCCTCGCTGCGGGGCCGGCCTCGGACGGGCCCGTCCTGCCGGGGGTGGCTGTCGGCGAGGCTCACTTGGTCGGTCCTTTCCGTGGGTGGTGCTGATTGTCCCCCGGTCGGGAGGCCGCCGGGTACGACGGCCGGTTTGCCGCGTGTCCTGACCGGCCGCTTCCGGCCTCCTACTCCGATGCCACCAACTCCCGCTCCTCCTCGCCCTCCTGAGGTGCCGTCGGCCGCCCCGGCAGGAACAGCGCCACGACCACCGCGCCGACCACCGCGACGCCCGCTCCCCACAGCGCCGTGATGTGCATGGCGTGCAGGAACGCGTCGTGCGCCGGGCCGATCAGGGCCTCGCCGCGCGGCCCCAGCTTGTCGGCGACACCGAGCGTGGCCTCGATGGACTCGCCCGCCGTGTGCCGTACGCCCTCCGGCAGTGCCGTCAGCCGGTTCTCGATGTCGCCGCGGTACGCCGTCGACAGGACCGAGCCCAGCACGGCGATGCCCAGGGCGCCGCCGACCTGGCGGAAGGTGTTGCTGAGGGCGGAGGCGGAACCGGCCTTCTCACGGGGCAGTGCCTGCATGATGACGACGCTGATCGGCGTCATGATGTGGGCCATGGCGGCGCCCATGAGGAAGAAGACGACCTCGAGGATCCAGATCGGCGTGTCCGCCTCGAAGGTGGCGAACGCGGCCAGCGTGAGCGCGATGAGCAGCATGGCGCCGGTGGTCGTGGCCCGGTTGCCGAACCGGTCGACGAGGAGCCGGGCGCGTGGCGCGAAGATCATCTGGGCGACGGCGAGCGGCAGCATCAGCAGGCCGGTCTGCAGGGGCGAGTAGCCGCGCACGCTCTGGGTGTAGAAGACCGAGAAGAAGGTCACGCCCATCAGCGCGAAGAAGACCAGCGCGATGACGCCGATCGCGGCGGAGAAGACCTTGTTGCGGAAGTACGTGATGTCGATGGACGGATGGTCGCTGCGCTTCTCGAACACGACGAAGGCGGCGAGTACGGCGAGACCTGCGCCGATGGTGGCGAGCACCGTCACATCCGTGAAGTCGGCGAGCTGGCCGCCCTTGATGATGCCGTAGACGAGCAGGACCAGGCCGACTACGGAGAGCACCACGCCGACGGGGTCGATTCGGCCGGGCTTCGGATCGCGCGAGTCCGGGACCAGCCACAGCATCAGCGCGAGCGCGAGCAGCACGATCGGCACGTTGATGAGGAAGACGGACCCCCACCAGAAGTGGTCGAGCAGCACACCGCCGGTGATCGGCCCGATGGCGATGGCGAGCCCGACACCGCCCGCCCAGATGCCGATGGCCTTGGGCTGCTCGTCGCGCTCGAAGACGTTCATCAGGACGGCGAGGGTGGCCGGCATGACGAAGGCCGCGCCCAGGCCCATCACCGCCCGGAAGGTGATCAGTTCGCCCGGGGAGCCGGAAAACGCGGCGAGGGCGGAGCCGATGCCGAACACGACGAGTCCGCCGAGCAGGACCTTCTTGCGGCCGAGCCGGTCGCCGAGGATGCCGGCGCTGAACAGCAGGCCCGCGAAGACGAGGGTGTAGGCGTTGATCGCCCACTCCAGCTCGCTCTGGGTGGCGCCCAGGCCGGTCGGGGCCGGGGTCGAGATGGTCTTGATGGCGACGTTCAGGATGGAGTTGTCCAGCACGACGATCAGCAGGCTGAGCATCAGCACGCCGAGGATCGCCCAGCGGCGCCTGTGCACGGCCTCCGGTATCCGGGACCCGGTGTCAGGGACGGGAGAAGTCATGTCCTCGAGCCTAGGAGATTTTCGATACGGCACCGTCTCGTATCGTAATTTCTTACCGAGAACTTACTCAGGGTGGATCTCACACGAGGGGGCCTGGCCCCGGCTGGCACGAAGTGCCACCATGGAGGGGATCCGGGGACGCCGTAAGGGCGCCTCGAGATGACATGAAGGAGCCGTTGCCATGACGCAGCTTTCGGCTGCCCAGACGCCTCAGGCGAAGCCCTCCGACGGCAGCAAGGCGCTGTACGGAGGAAAGAGCACCCGCCGTATCACCGTGCGCGACCTCGCCGCCGCCAAGGAGCGCGGCGAGAAGTGGCCCATGCTCACCGCTTACGACGCGATGACCGCGTCCGTGTTCGACGAGGCCGGCATCCCGGTCATGCTCGTCGGCGACTCCGCGGGCAACTGTCACCTCGGTTACGAGACCACGGTGCCGGTGACGCTCGACGAGATGACCATGCTTTCGGCGGCCGTCGTACGCGGCACGTCCCGCGCCCTGATCGTCGGCGACCTGCCGTTCGGCTCGTACCAGGAGGGCCCGGTGCAGGCGCTGCGCTCGGCGACCCGGCTGGTGAAGGAGGCCGGCGTCGGGGCGGTGAAGCTGGAGGGCGGCGAGCGCTCGCACCGCCAGATCGAGCTGCTGGTCGAGTCCGGCATCCCGGTCATGGCCCACATCGGCCTGACCCCGCAGTCCGTCAACGCCATGGGCTACCGCGTGCAGGGCCGCGGCGAGGAGGCGGCGGCGCAGCTGCTGCGGGACGCGAAGGCGGTCCAGGACGCCGGGGCGTTCGCGGTCGTCCTGGAGCTGGTCCCGGCTGAGCTGGCGGCCGAGGTGACGCGCGTGCTGCACATCCCGACGGTCGGCATCGGTGCCGGCGCGGAGACCGACGCGCAGATCCTGGTCTGGACGGACATGCTGGGCCTGACGGGCGGCCGGGTCCCGAAGTTCGTCAAGCGGTACGCCGACCTCCGCCAGGTCATGGGCAACGCGGCGAAGGCGTTCGCGGAGGACGTGGTCGGCGGAACGTTCCCGCTGGAGGAGCACTCCGTCCACTGAGCCGAGCGCTCGCTCCGTCCGAGCCATTGCGGCACGAAGGCAGCCCGCCGATCTTCCCCCGTCGGCGGGCTGCCGCCTTTGGTCCGGCAGTCGTTCCGACAGATTGTTCCGGCAGATTTCGGCGGCTGTCGGTGCCCTGTCGGTGGTTTGTCGGTACGCCCTGGCACCGTCTTCCCCATGACGCGAATCGACAAGAAGCCGGGCGGCGCGAGCAGCGCCGTCTCCGTGCGGGGGTTGGTCAAGCACTACGGCGAGACCAAGGCTCTGGACGGTGTGGACCTGGATGTGCGTGAGGGCACCGTCATGGGGGTGCTGGGACCGAACGGGGCGGGCAAGACCACCCTGGTGCGGATCCTGTCGACACTGCTGGCGCCGGACTCGGGGCTGGCGACCGTCGTCGGGTACGACGTCGTACGCCAGCCCCGGCAGCTGCGCCGGGTGATCGGACTGACCGGGCAGTACGCCTCCGTGGACGAGAAGCTCCCGGGCTGGGAGAACCTGTATCTCATCGGGCGGTTGCTCGACCTGCCCCGCAAGGAGGCACGCAAGCGTGCCGACGAGCTGCTGGAGCGGTTCTCGCTGACCGAGGCGGCCAAGCGGCCCGCCTCGACCTACTCCGGCGGTATGCGGCGGCGGCTCGACCTGGCCGCCTCCATGATCGGACGCCCGGCCGTGCTGTTCCTCGACGAGCCGACCACGGGACTAGACCCGCGCACCCGCAACGAGGTGTGGGACGAGGTCAAGACGATGGTCGGGGACGGGGTGACCGTGCTGCTGACCACCCAGTACATGGAGGAGGCCGAGCAGCTCGCCTCCGAGCTGACCGTCGTCGACCGGGGCAAGGTCATCGCGGGCGGCGGCATCGAGGAGCTCAAGGCCAAGGTCGGCGGGCGGACGCTCCGGATCCGGCCGGTCGACGCGCTCCAGCTGCGCCCGCTCGCCGGGTACCTCGACGAGCTCGGCATCACCGGGCTCGCGACCACCACCGTGGACGCCGCCACCGGCACGATCCTGGTGCCGATCCTCAGCGACGAGCAGCTGACCGCCGTGGTCGGCGCCGTCACCGCGCGCGGGGTCACGCTCGCCTCCATCACCACCGAACTCCCCAGCCTGGACGAGGTGTTCCTCTCCCTCACCGGCCACCGCGCCAGTGCCCCGCAGGACACCGTGCCCACCGACGACCGCGAGGAGGTCGCCGTATGAGCTCCCGCCCGTCGCCCACCACCGCCCCGAACGAGGCGCTTCGCGCCACCCCTTCAATCACCATCACCACCCCCGCTCCCACGGACGACGCCCGGATCTCGCTGCGCGGGCATCTGCGGCACACCGGCGCGCTCGTGCGCCGCAACCTCCTGTGGATCCGCCAGGACCCGGAGTCGATGGCCGACGCGCTGCTGATGCCGGTCATCTTCACCCTGCTGTTCGTGTTCGTCTTCGGCGGCTCGATCGGGCAGGCGCTGGGCGGCGGGCAGGACCAGTACGTCCAGTACGTGATCCCCGGCATGATCGCGATGATGAGCATGACGCTGTCGCAGGGCGTCGGCACCGGGTTCAGCCAGGACTTCAACTCCGGTGTCATGGACCGCTTCCGGTCGCTGCCGATCGGGCGCGGCTCGGTGCTCTTCGCGAAGATCTCCGTGGAGCTGCTGCGGATGCTGTTCGCGACCACCGTGCTGATGATCGTCTCCGTCCTGGTGGGCTTCGACATCACCAACTGGCCCGGTCTGTTCGCGACGGTGGCCCTGTCCACGGCGTTCGCCTCGTCGATCATGTGGGTGTTCCTCACCCTGGGCGTGATCATGAAGAACGCGCAGTCCGTGCAGGCGATGGGCTTCCTGGTGCTGTTCCCGCTGCAGTTCGGCTCGTCGATCTTCGCACCGACGACGTCGATGCCGGGCTGGCTCCAGGCCTTCACCGACTACAACCCGCTGTCGACGCTCGCGGACGCCGCGCGCGGACTGATGGTGGGCGGGCCGGTGGCGCACGACCTGTGGGTGACCCTCGGCTGGTCGGTGCTCATCACGGCGATCATGGCGCCGGTCGCGATCCACAAGTTCCGCACCAAGAGCTGACGTAAGACCGCACGTCAGACCAGGGCGGCGGCCTCCCGGGGGGAGAGTCCGCCGCCATGTGCGTACGCCTCCTCGAAGGTCTCGTCGCCGAGTGCCGCACGCAGCGCCCGGGCGGCCTTGGCGTGGGTCTCGCGCTCGATCGTCGTCGGGGCATGGCTGCCCGGCAGCAGCACGTCGCCGGCGGCGAGACAGCGAGCCCCGTCGCGAGCGCGGCTCCCGCCGTCGGCGCCGGCCAGCGCGAGCGCGGCGATGTGCAGGTACATCGCGCGCATGTGCGGGGCCATGGCCTGGGAGAGCGGGTCCTCGGCCCGTTCCAGCGCCAGGCGGACCTTGTCCAGGCAAGCCTCGTAGCGGCCGTCGGTAGCCTCCACGAAGGCCTCTCCGCCCAGGATGAAGGCGTCGAAGATGATGAAGTGGGCGATCTTGAACTGCTCACGCAGCAACCGGATCTGTTCCCGCGCCTCGTCGGTCCGGCCGGTCAGGCAGAGCCACCCGCTGATGGCGAGCCGCGCGAAGGGCATCGCCTCGTTGCCCGCGCCGTCCGACCCCGCGATGACCTCGCGCAGCATCCGTTCGCCGCGCTCGGACTCGCCGGCCTCGATCAGCGCACTGCCGAGCCGTGCCTTGAGCACCTCGCCCTGCGCGCGGGCACCGAGCTGCTCGGCGATCTCGATCGCCTCCTCGTAGTCGGCGCCCGCGAGGTCGTAGCGGCCCTTGCGTTCATGGGACTCGGCCCGCGCGGAGAACGCCTCGGCGGTGCCCCACTGATCGCCGATGCGCCGGTAGATCTCCAGCGACTCCTGGGCGTCCCGGGTGGCGTCGCCCGCCCATTCGCTGCGGTTGGAGTACAGGTTGGCGCGCCACTGCAGGCTGGCGGCGAGCTCCCAGTCGTAGCCGGGTGTCTCGCGCGAGGTGCGGACGGTGGCGTCGACGACCGTCCGCAGCCGCTCCACGTCCCCGGAGAGCATGACGCCGAAGAACCACAGCATGCCGGGGACGCGGCAGGTCTGCGGCTGGCCGGGCTGGTAGGTGGCCGCGATGGACCGGAGCTTGCGTTGCGCCTCGGGGGTCTGCCAGGCGTCCAACTCGGTGTCCATGCAGGCCAGATGGACCAGGTGGGTACCGCGCCTGGCCTCTTCGAGGACCTCTCCCGTCCACGGCGGCGGGCTGGCCGTGCAGCGCTCCCAGACGGGGGCGGCGGGGCGGGGCGGCTCGGGGAACGGGTCCGGGCCGAGGGCCATGACCTCGCGGGACCAGTTGCGGGCCTCTATGCGCAGGTCGCGCATCTGCCAGTACCAGGCCAGCGACAGGATCAGACACATCGCCTCCTGCTCCTCGCGGCCGGCGACGGCGAACCGCAGGGCGGTGCGCAGGTTCTCGGACTCGCGCTCCAGCCGCTCGACGGCGGCGAGCTGGCCGGGGCCGCGCAGCAACGGGTCGGTGGTGCGGGCGAGTTCGCGGTAGTACGTCAGATGCGCGCGACCGGCCTCCGCCCGCCGCCCGCTCTCGTCGAGCCGTTCGCCCGCGTACTCGGCGACCGTCTCCAGCAGCCGGTAGCGCATCTCGCCGTCGCCCGAAGGGGCCGCCACCACGAGGGACTTGTCGACGAGCGAGCCCAGCGCCTCCAGCGCGACGGGCCCGCACACCGCCTCCGCCGCGGCGAGGTCGCATCCGCCGGCGAAGACGGACAGCAGCCGCAGCACTTCCCGTTCGCCCTCGTCCAGCAGCTCCCAGGACCAGTCGACGACCGCGCGAAGGGTCTGCTGGCGGGGCAGGACGGTGCGGCTGCCGGAGGTGAGCAACCGGAAGCGGTCGTCGAGCCGGTCGGCGATCTGGCGTGGAGTCAGCATGCGCAGCCGGGCGGCCGCGAGCTCGATGGCGAGGGGCAGGCCGTCGAGCCGCCGGCAGATCTCCGCGCACGCCGCGGCGGTCTCCTCGTCGGCCTCGATCCGGAAGCCCGGCCGCGCCGCCGCTCCCCGGTCGGCGAGCAGCCGCAGCGCGAACGGCTCGGGCAGCGGCTCGACGGGGCGCAGCAACTCGCCCGGTACGCCCAGGGGTTCACGGCTGGTGGCGAGCACCGTCAGCCCGGGACAGCGCTCCAGCAGCTCCTCCACGAGGCGGGCGGCGGCCTCGACGACGTGCTCGCAGTTGTCGAGGATCAGCAGCATGCGGCGCTTGCCGCAGTGCTCGGCGAGCCGCTCGACGGGGTCGTCGTACCGCTCGTTGCCCGCCGCCCGCATGGCTTCCGCGCCGGCGCCGTACAGCACGGTCTCGCGGGCGCCGACGGCGGTGAGCACGGCCTCCGGTACGGCACCGGGGTCGTCGACCGGCGCGAGCTCGGCCAGCCACACCCCGTCCGGCGCACCGTCCCCCACGGTCTCGGCGGCCTCCTGGGACAGCCGCGTCTTGCCGGCGCCGCCGGGGCCGAGCAGGGTGACGAGCCGGGCGGTGGTCAGGTCGCCCCGGATGGCATCGATGTCGCCTTCGCGACCGACGAAGGAGGTCAGGCGGGCGCGGAGATTGCCCGGGGCCACGGCGGCTGCAGGGGCGTCAGGAGTGCTGCGGGTGTCGGCGGGGGCGGTCATGGCGCGGACGATGTCGGCGGCCGGCGCATCGGGAACGCCGGGCACGTCGGCGGCGTCCACGGTGCGGGTGCGCGGTGCGCCTGTGCCGCCCGCGCCCCCGGGCCGGTCCTCCGTCGGCCGGAGCAGCTCCGCGTGCAGGGAACGCAGTTCCGGTCCCGGGTCCGAGCCGAGCCGGTCCGCCAGGAGGCGTCGTACGCCCTCGTAGGCGGCCAGCGCCTCCGCCGTGCGGCCCGCGTCGCGCAGGGCGCGCAGACGCAGGGCCTGGAGGGGTTCGTCCAGCGGGTGGCTGTCGCACAGGGCGGTCAGCTCGGGCAGGGACTGCTCGGCGTGGCCGAGGGCGAGGGCGGCGGCGTGGCGGGTGCGCAGGGCGTCGAGCCGGCGGGTCTGCTGCCGGGCCGCCTCGGCGGTGTGGTCGGGCAGGTCGGCGAGGGCGGGACCGTGCCACAGGGCGAGGGCGTCGTCGAGGACGCCGGCCGCCTTGGCGGGGTCGCCGTCGGCCAACGCGCGCGTGCCCTCGCCGACGAGTCTCTCGAACCGGTGCAGGTCGATGTCGTCGGGCGGGGCGGCGAGCCGGTATCCGCCCTCCGCCGAGAGAATCGCGTCCGGCCCGAGGGCCCGCCGCAGCCGCCCCACGAGCGCCTGCAGCGCGCCTGTCGCGTCGGCGGGCGGCTCCCCGCGCCACACCTCGTCGACCAGCAGCCCCACGGGCACGGTCCGGCCGGCCCGCAGCGCCAGCACGGTCAGCAGAGCGCGAAGCCGCGCCCCGCCGACCGGAACGGGGCGGCCGTCGGGGCGAAGTACCTGGGTGGTGCCGAGAATGCGATAGCGCACGGGATCCATTGTCTCTGGTGGAGTGGTGGACGGTCACAGGGTTGGGCGGCGGGGCGGGCGGCGGGAATGTGAGTGCCCCCACCCTCCACGGAACCAGCGCCCCACCGCGAGACGTTTTCCCCGTACGCCCGGTACGGTCGGGCAGTCCCCACGCGGTCCCGCGCGTGCACGAGAGCTCAGGGAGCCCCATGACCACCGCCCTCACCCGTCGCAGCGAGCGGCGGATCAGCCCCGTCTTCGTCGGGATCCTGGCCGTCACCGCGGTGACGGGCTGGGCCACCTGGACCGGGTTCGCCGAGCAGCCGGGGCTGGCCGTGTTCCTGTTCGTGACGGCCGCCTGGATCGTGTCCCTGTGTCTGCACGAGTACGCACACGCGCGTACCGCCCTGCACAGCGGCGACATCTCGGTCGGCGCGAAGGGCTATCTCACGCTCAACCCGCTGAAGTACACGCACGCGCTGCTCAGCATCGTGCTCCCGGTCATCTTCGTGATCATGGGTGGTATCGGTCTGCCGGGCGGCGCCGTCTTCATCGAGCGCGGGCGGATCCGGGGCCGCTGGCGGCACAGTCTGATCTCGGCCGCCGGACCGCTGACCAACGTGCTCTTCGCCGTGGTGTGCACCGCCCCGTTCTGGCTGGACGCGCTGGACGGCGTCCCCCGGGACTTCCGCTTCGCGCTCGCCTTCCTCGCCCTGCTCCAGGTCACGGCCGCGATCCTGAACTTCCTGCCGGTCCCGGGCCTGGACGGCTACGGCGTGATCGAGCCCTGGCTGTCGCACAACATCAAGCGCCAGGTGGAGCCGTTCGCCCCGTTCGGGCTGCTGTTCGTGTTCGCGCTGCTGTGGGTGCCGTCGGTCAACACCGCGTTCTTCGACGTGATCGACGCGATGCTGCGCGGGCTGGGCATCGGCGACTTCGACACGTACTGCGGTTACGACATGTTCCGCTTCTGGCGGGACCAGAACGAGCTCTGCACGATCGGCTCGTGACGTCGATCAGCCGGTGACGTCGATCAGCCGCTGACGGAGTCCCGTCGCTCGTCCCTGGCCCGCTTGAGGTAGTACCAGGTCATGTTCGACGACAGCCCCGCCAGCAGCACCCACACGATCCCGAGCCAGCTGCCCTGCGCGAAGGAGACCACGGCCGCGGCCACGGCCAGCACACAGACGATCAGGGCATAGACACCAAGGCGGGGCATTTCACTCGGCTCCTTCGGGGGACACTGCTACCCGACCAGTGTCCCCCATCCCCTCAGACGTCCGTGACGCGGAGCCCCGCGTGTGCCTTGTAGCGGCGGTTCACCGAGATCAGGTTCGCGACCAGCGCCTCCACCTGGTGGGCGTTGCGCAGCCGCCCCGAGAAGATGCCGCGCATGCCGGGGATGCGGCCCGCCAGCGCCTGGACGATCTCCACATCGGCACGCTCCTCGCCGAGCACCATGACGTCCGTGTCGATCTCCTCGATCTCCGGGTCCTCCAGCAGCACCGCCGAGAGATGGTGGAAGGCCGCCGTCACCCGGGACTGCGGCAGCAGGGCGGCGGCCTGCTCGGCGGCGCTGCCCTCCTCCGGCTTGAGCGCGAAGGCGCCCTTCTTGTCGAAGCCGAGCGGGTTGACGCAGTCGACGACCAGCTTCCCGGCCAGCTCCTCGCGCAGCGACTCCAGCGTCTTGCCGTGGCCCTCCCACGGCACGGCGACGATCACGATGTCGCTGCGCCGAGCGCACTCGGCGTTGTCGGCGCCCTCGATACCGTGCCCGAGCTCGCCGGCGGCGGCCTCGGCGCGCTCGGCGGCCCGCGAGCCGATGATCACCTTCTGGCCGGCCCGGGCGAGCCGGTAGGCGAGGCCCTTGCCCTGCGGCCCGGTCCCGCCGAGCACGCCGACGACGAGCCCGGAGACGTCCGGGAGGTCCCAGGGGTCCTTGGCCGGGGCCTTCACGGGGGCGTCGGCGGGCTGCTGTGCACTGTCGGAAGAGGTCATGGGCCGACTTTACGTCCGCCCCGCCCGCCCCGTCGGCTCAGGTGAGGCGGCTCACGGGCACCCGCTTGAAGGTGATGCTCTCGTACGGGCCGAAGTCGCCGGTCTCGTACAGGAGTCCGACCGTGTCGGCGTCGACCCGTACGAGATCGGAGTACGCGGCGGGCAATCCGTCCGCCGTGTAGGCGGACCGCCAGGTGACGCCGTGGTCGGTGGAGGCGCGGATGGTCATCAGGGCGCGGGCGGCGGGGTCGGCGGGGCCGGCGAAGAGCAGGACGTCGGGGTCGCGGAGCTGCAGGACGCTGCCCTCGCAGATGGGGGCGGACAGGCCGGCCTGCGGACGGAAGGGTTTCACCAGCGTCGCGCCGCCGTCCGCGGAGTAGGCGTCGGCGCGGTTGCCGGGGGACGGGGAGTCGTTGCGGGTGTTGAAGTAGACGCGGCCGTCGGGGAGTTCGGCGGCGGTGGTCTCGTTGACGTTGACGTAGCCGTCGGTGTTCTCGTCGATGTAGCCGATGCGCCAGGTGTTGCCGCGGTCGTCGCTGAGCAGACAGTGGCCGCTGTTGTAGCGCGCCTCCGTGCCGATGTCGTCGCCGGTGGGCGGGATGGTGTGGTTGGCCGCGACGACGACCCGGCCGCTGCTGAGCTGGATGGCGTGACCGGGCGTGGTGGCGTACCACCGCCACCCCGGCTTCTTCACCTGCGCGGTGATCTCCTTCGAACTCGACCAGGTGACCCCGTCGTCGTCGCTGTACCGCACCCAGATCCGGCGGCCGTCGGTGTCGCTCACCTCGCCGCGCAGGATGCCCGCCTCGGTGGCGGTGGCGTGGTTGCGGATGTAGACGAGCAGGATCCGGCCGGTGTCGAGGACGACGGGGGCGGGGTTGCCGGCGAGGTGCCAGTTGTTGTCGGCGACCACTCTGAGCGGGCCCCAGGTGCGGCCGCCGTCCGTCGACCGCCTCAGCACGATGTCGATGTGGCCGTGGTCGCCGGCGGAGTCGACCCGGCCCTCGCAGAAGGCGAGCACCGTGCCCTCTCCACTGACGACGACGGCCGGGATACGGAAGGAGGCATACCCCTCCTGGCCCGCACGGAAGGGAACAGTGGTCTCGGTCATCGTCGGGACTCCTCACCATGGCCGCCGGGCCCTCTGCTTCCCCATGCCGGGCGAATTCCCGGTGAACTCCCGGTCACGAGTGGTCGGCTACGGCAGGATGCGGTCGCATGGATGCCGTACGGGTCGCGTTGCTGCGCGAAGTGCTCGCCGGGACCGAGTGGTTGGGGGCCACCCGGCGGTTCGCGGGGGCGCTGCGGGCGTCGGCGGTGGCGCACGGGGGCGGGCTGCTGCTGGTCGGCACGCGGGAGTACGAGCCGTGGCATCTGGCGGCCCATCTGGTGGACGAGGCCGCGTGGTCGGGTACGCCGGAGCTGGCCCCGACACTCGTACGGCATGACGCGCGCGCCTCGGATCCGGCGCATCTGGCGGTCGGCCTCGGGCGGTTGGCGGCGGCGCGGCGCGGGGAGACGCTGCTGGTGGTGTCGCCGGCCGGTCCGGGCGCGCCGCTCCTTGAACGGGTGCACGACGCCCGGCAGGCCGGGGCGACGGTACTGGCACTCGGCACCGGCGAGGGCGAGCTGACGGCGATGGCCCACGAGAGGCTGGTCGTGCCTCAGGGCGCGGAGCTGGACCTGGACACGGTGCAGCACCTGGTGAGCGCGGCGGCCGGCGAGAACGCCGTGCCCTCTCCGAGGGGGCGCCGGCGGTTCCGGGACCGTCTGGCCCGCCTGGCGGAGTCGATGACGGCACCGCCACCGCCACGCTGGTGACCCTGACCGCCGGTGTCCGCGCCCGCAAAACCGGTTGCCTCCCGTGCCGCCCCCTTCGACCATGACCTTTCGTGACCGACGAATCCCCCACCGCGTCTCCCCCTCCCTCCCGGCTGCGCGGCGTACTCCCCGACCTCGCACCCTGGCGGGCCTCCGCCGACTTCCGGCGGTTGTGGCTGGCGGGCCTGGTCACCTACTTCGGCAGCTTTCTGACCTTCGTCGCGCTGCCCGTGCAGATCAAGGAGCTGACCGGGTCCGCCGCCGCGGTCGGGGCGATCGGGGCCGTGGAGCTGGTCCCGTTGATCGTGTTCGGGCTGTACGGGGGCGCACTCGCCGACGCGCTCGACAAGCGGAAGCTGATCGTGTGGACGGAGGCCGGGCAGGCGCTGCTGAGTGCGGCGCTGCTGGTCAACGCACTGCTGCCGAGCCCCGCCAGCTGGCCGCTGTACATCGTCGCGGCCCTTTCCTCCGCGCTGGTGTCGGTGCAACGCCCGGCCATGGACGCCCTGTTGCCGCGGATCGTGGCCCACGACCACCTTCCGGCCGCCGCCTCGCTCAACGCGCTGCGCTGGCAGGTCCGCGGGGTCGCGGGCCCCGCCCTGGCCGGTGTGGTCGTCGCGTACGCGGGGCTCGGCTGGGCGTACGGCGCGGATCTGCTGACCTTCGTCGTCTCGGTCGTGTTCGTCGTCGGCCTCGCTCCCTCCCCCGCCTCCCACGAGGCCGCGAAGCCGACCCTCAAAGCCGTCGCCGAGGGCGCCCGTTACGCCTGGAGCCGCAAGGAACTGCTCGGCACCTACGTCATCGACATCGCGGCGATGCTCTTCGCGCTGCCGCTCGCCGTACTGCCCTTCCTCGCCGACGAGTTGAACGCGCCCTGGTCGCTCGGGCATGGGGGTCCCCCCATGCCCTTAAGGCTATGGGGGAGTACGCCGCCATCCCGGCCGGCGCCATGCTGGTGAGCCTGACCAGCGGCTGGACCTCGCGGGTGCACCGGCACGGGCGGGCGGTCGTGCTGTCGGCCGCCCTGTGGGGCGTGGCCATCACGGCCGCCGGCATGTCCCGGAACGTATGGCCGGTGCTGCTGTTCCTGACCCTCGGCGGCGCCGCCGACATGGTCAGCGGCATCTTCCGCGGGGTGATGTGGAACCAGACGATCCCGGACGAGCTGCGCGGCCGGCTCGCCGGGATCGAGCTGCTGTCGTACTCCGTGGGCCCGCAGCTGGGCCAGACCTATATGGGCGGGGTCGCGGCCTGGCGGGGTGTGCGGACGGCCGTCTGGTCGGGCGGGCTGCTGTGTGTCGGCGCGGTGGGGCTGCTGGCGCTGTGTCTGCCGAAGCTGATGACGTACGACGCGCGCACGAACGAGCACGCGGTACGGCTGCGGGAGCAGAGGTCGGCGGCAGCAGCCGCACCGGTGCCGGCGGAGGGCTGACCGCCCGGCGTCAGTCCTCGTCCGCCGGGCCCGTCGGGGCGTCGTGCCACCTGGGGTCGTTCTCCCACTCCAGGTTGCGCTCCCGGGCCAGGTCCATCGCCTGCTGGGCCTCCTGACGGCTGGCGTACGGCCCGAAGCGGTCCTTGGCCGGGCACTCCGGGCCCTCCTCGACCTTCTTGTGGACGAGGCAGTAGTACCACTCGCCCGGTTTGCCGACCGTGCGCTTCTTGAACAGGGCCATGACCCGCTCCTTTCGCCTGAGATCGCCACGGTCATGGTCCCCCATGGCGGCTGTCTTAGACTCGCTGGCATGTCTGGCCAGTCGCTGCTCGTACCAGGGGAGCTGTCTCCCACCCGTTCCGTACCCGGAAACATCCGTCGTCCCGAGTACGTCGGCAAGCCCGCGCCGTCGCCGTACACGGGCCCCGAGGTGCAGACCCCGGAGACCGTGGAGGCGATGCGAGTCGCCGGGCGGATCGCCGCGCGGGCGATGGCCGAGGCGGCGAAACTGATCGCCCCCGGCGTGACGACGGACGAGCTGGACAAGGTGGCGCACGCGTACATGTGCGACCACGGTGCCTACCCCTCCACGCTCGGCTACCGCAGCTTCCCGAAGTCCCTGTGCACCAGCGTCAACGAGGTCATCTGCCACGGCATCCCGGACTCCACGGTCCTGCGCGACGGTGACATCGTCAACCTCGACGTGACGGCGTACATCGGCGGGGTGCACGGCGACAACAACGCCACGTACCTGGTGGGCGACGTGGACGAGGAGAGCCGCCTGCTGGTGGAGCGCACCCGGGAGTCCCTGAACCGCGCGATCAAGGCGGTCAAGCCGGGCCGTCAGATCAACATCATCGGCCGCGTCATCGAGTCGTACGCCAAGCGCTTCGGCTACGGCGTGGTCCGGGACTTCACCGGCCACGGCATCAACTCGTCCTTCCACTCGGGCCTGATCATCCCGCACTACGACAGCCCGCACGCGACGACGGTCATCCAGCCCGGCATGACGTTCACGATCGAGCCGATGCTGACGCTGGGCACGCACGAGTACGACATGTGGGACGACGGCTGGACGGTCGTCACGAAGGACCGCAAGCGCACCGCGCAGTTCGAGCACACGCTGGTGGTGACGGAGACCGGCACGGAGATCCTCACGCTGCCGTAACCGAGCAGGTCACCGAGCCCGTCCTCCGCGCTGCGGGGGGCGGGTTTTCTCGGTACGCTTTTACCGACACAGCGTCGGCAAACCTATTGACTTAGGTAAGCCTAACCTCAGAAACTATCCCTATGGACTCCTTCTCGACAGTCATCCGCACCGCTTCCCACGAGCAGCACACGGAGGCGGAGACCTCGACGTTCATGAGCGACCTGCTCGGCGGCCGACTGGGCTTGGACGCGTACGCGCGGTACACCGAGCAGCTGTGGTTCGTGTACGAGGCGCTGGAGACCGGTGCCGAGCGGCTGGCGTCGGATCCGGCGGCCGGCCCCTTCATCCGGCCCGAGCTGTTCCGGCTGGCCTCGCTGGAGCGGGACCTGGCACATCTGCGGGGTCCCGAGTGGCGGTCCGGCCTCTCCGCGCTCCCGGCGACCCGGGCGTACGCGGACCGGGTACGGGAGTGCGCCCAGGAGTGGCCGGCCGGCTATGTCGCCCACCACTACACCCGCTACCTCGGCGACCTCTCCGGCGGGCAGCTCATCCGCGCCAAGGCGGAGAAGACGTGGGGCTTCGCGCGCAAGGGCGACGGGGTCCGGTTCTATGTCTTCGAGGAGATCTCCAACCCGGCGGCCTTCAAGCGGAGTTACCGCGAGCTGCTGGACGCGGTCCACGCGGACGATCTGGAGAAGCAGCGGATCGTGGCCGAGTGCAAGCGGGCGTTCGCGCTGAACACGGCGGTGTTCCGGGCGCTGGGCGAGGAGTTCCCGCTGTCGGCGTGAGCGGGCGGGAGCCCGGCCACGCAGGTGTCAGCGCTCCAGGACCACCCGGCCGCCGAGCTCGACCCAGTCACCGGGCTGGGGAGCCGTCAGAAGCTGTGAGCCCGCGCCCTGCGTGATGTTGAGCGCCCGGCCCAGCCGGTGGGTGAGCTGGATGGCCGCGGCACCGGTCGCCTCGTCCTCCTCGACCCCGTCGCCCCGCCCGGGAAACCCCCGGGCCCTGACCCGTCCGGCGGCCTCGTCCTCCCAGGCCCAGGCATACAGCCACTCCCCCGGCGGCGGCACGGCTAGATCATCGACCTCTGCGGCGGTCGCGTACCGTCGCAGGGTGCGCGGCAACGCCCAGTCCGCCCGCGCCTCGATCCAGCTGAACTCCCCGTCCAGCCGCGTGCCCACCACGCCGGCCTGGGTGACCAACTCGGGCACGTCGAGCAGCCAGGCCGTACCGACACACGGATAACCGGCGAAGGGCAGTCGTACGGAGGGCGTGTAGATGTCGATGACCCCGCGCTCGGGGTCGTCCACGAACACCGTCTCGCTGAAGCCGAGCTTGGCCGCGAACGCCTGCCGCTCCGCGGCGTCCGGGATCACGGATCCGTCGCGGACGACGCCGAGCTCGTTGCCGTATCCACCGGTCGGCCCGCAGAAGACCCGGAGGACGTCGTAGTCAGTCACTTGGGAATTGAAGCATCAGCCGAGAGCGAGCGCAGGGGCAGTACTCCGTGCCTGCGGGCCGGGGCGGTCCCGTACGTTCAGTACCAGCCGCCCCGGCCCGAGAAGTTCCCTGTGCCCCCGGTTCACGGGGACAGTCCTACGCCTCCGTACGCCGTCTGCGCATCGCGAACACCACGCCCGCGCCCGCCGCGACCGTCACCGCGGCAGCCGTGCCCAGCGCCGCCACCGGCACATCGGAACCGGTGCTGGCCAGGCCGCCGGTGACCCCGCCGGTCGTCGAGCCGGTGCCGCCGGTGGTCGAGCCCGTCGTACCGGAGGAGCCGCCGGTCGAACCGCCCGTCGAGCCCTCCTCGCCACCGTCGTCCGGCAGTTCGGCGTCCGCCGTGAGGGCCACCGACAGATCCGCGGGGTCGAGTTCGGTACCGGCGGTGTAGAAGTCGCCGAAGGCCTTCGCGCCGGCGGCGGTGAGGGTGGTCTTGACGTCGTCGGCCGTGATGACGTCGTTCTCGGCGGTCAGGTCGGACGCGCCCGCCTTGAGGTCGGCCAGCACCACGTCCTCGGTCTTGTCGCCGAGACCGGTGACATCGGCGGTGAGTTCGCCGGTGCCCTCGTCGAGGGTCGCGCGGAGGTTGCTCAGGGTGAGGTCGAGTCCGTAACCGCCGCTCTCGCCCTCGCCCTTGTGGCCCTTGAAGGTGACCGCGCCCTCGAAGCCCGCGGAGAGGGTGTCGGCGTCGGTGTCGTACTCCCCCGACGCGTCGGCGAAGGTGAAGACACCGTTGCCCGCGGCCTGCGAGGCGCCGCCCGAGGGCGTGATCTCGCCCTTCGCGACACCGCCCACGACATACGAGCGGAAGGACTGCTTGACGCCCCAGTCGAGCGTGCCGTCGGCTATGTCGCCCTGGGCGGGGGCCTCGGGGTCGGACTGGGAGGGGTCGGCGCTCGTGGACGGCGAGGCGGATCCGGTCGCCGTGGCCGTCGGGGCCGGGGACTGCGTGGCCGTCGCGGTGGGCGTCGGGGTCGGGCTCGGGGACTGCGTGGCGGTGGCCGTGGGCGTCGGCGTGGGCGTGGGCGACTGGGGCGGCGTCTTCTGCACGACCGTGAGCGGGTCCCCCGCCGCGCCCTCGTAGCTCGCGCTGCCGAGGGCGTCCGCGGCCTCCTTCGTCAGGGTGGTCGCCATGTCGGTCATCGCCCGGGTCACGGTGACGTCGGCGAGCGGCACGTCCTGCGTGGTCGTACCGGACTTGGTGACGTCGGCGGTGATCTCGGCGACCGCGCTGTCGAACCGTACGTCGGACAGGGCGATGTCGAAGCGGTGCAGCTGGGAGACGATCCGCAGGCCGCCCTTGAAGCCGAGGTCGACCGTGTGGGCGGTGGAGTCGTAGGTGCCGGTGCCTTCCGTGAAGGTGAACGCGCCGTTGTCGGCGGCCTGCGAGGCCCCGTCCGTCGCGGTGAAGCTGCCGGCCGCCATGCCGGTCACATAGGTCCGGTAGGACTGCTTGATGCCCCAGGTCAACTCGTAGCCGCTGAGCGGCACTTCGGCCGCCGAGGCGGTACCGGCGCCGAGGGCGGCGAGGGCGGTGGCGCCCAGGGTGGCCGCGGTGGCGACTGCGGCGGCGAGGGCCAGGGGACGGCGTCTGCGGTCGGTGGCGGACATGGTCGGGGGTCTCCTTGCTGTGGATGGGAGGTCCGCCGCGGCCGAGGGGCACGGCGGACGGGGCATGGGGTCAGTCCTCGTCGGGCGTGGGGACGGCCTGGGCCGCCGGCCGGGTAGGGCGCCTGCGCACGGTGACGAACGCGTAGGCCGCGCCCACCAGGACCAGGAACCCGGCCGCGAGGGCGATGGGCAGGGTGGGGACGCCGTCCTCGTCGGAGGTGCTCGCGACGGCTTCGGCGGACGGGTCGGCCGAAGCCGTCGCCTCGTCCGGCGTCCCGCTCGGCGTGGGGGTGCTGCCCAGGTCGGGCAGGGCGGGCAGTTCGGCGTCGTCGGTGGTGGCGACGGCCAGGGACACGGGGTCCATCCCGGTGCCCGCCCGGTACATCCCGCCGAAGGCCTTGCCGCCCTCGGCGGTGAGCTTCGCCGGGGCCTCGGTGACCTTCGCCAGGCCGTCCTTCGCCTTCAGGCCGTTGGCCGTGAAGGTGACCAGGGGCACCTTGTCGCCGGTGAATCCGGCGGCGGTCACATCGGCGTAGAGCGTGCCCTTGCCGTCCTCGACGGTGACACGGACGCCGCTCAGTCCGAGATCGAGGCCGTGCGCCCCGGTGAAGCGGACCGCACCCTTGAACGACGCCTGAAGGTCACCTTCCTTGAGGGTGCCCTCCCCGTCGGGGAACCGGAACAGCGCGCCGCCGTCCTCGGCGCCGGACGACAGGGTCCACTCGCCCTTGGCGATGTCGCCGGTGACGTACTCGCGGAACGTGCGGCGCACACCCCAGTCGACGGCACCGTCCATGAGCTTGCCGGCCGAAGTCTCCTTCTTCGCCTGGGACTTGGTGGCGCTCGGCGTGGGCGCCGGCTTCGTGGTCGCCGCCGCCCCCACGTCCGCCGACAGGCTCACCGGGTCGAGCGCGGTCCCGGCGGTGTAGTACCCGGCGAAGGACCGGGCGCCCTGCGCGGTGAGCGTGGCGGGGAGGTTGTTGAGGACGACCGCGTCGCCGCCGCCCCTCATGTCGATCCCGCCCAGGGAGAGGGAGGCGAAGGGCACCTGACTGGACGTCGTGACCGTCCCGGTGCCCTTCGCCTTGCCGGTGACGTCCACGTAGAGGGTGCCGGTGGAGCCGGAGATGCGGACGGTGGGACGGCTGAGGGTGAGGTCGAGCTGATAGGCGCCGGCGTCCGTCCGGTGGCCGACGAAGTGCACCCCGCCCGAGAAGGAGGCCCGGAAGGCACCCGTGCCGCCGTCGTACGTCCCCGTCGCCGAGTGGAAGCGGAAGCCGCCGCTGCCCACGGTCGCCGCGCCGCCGGTCAGGGAGTAACTCCCCTTCGCGATGGGCCCGGTGACATAGCTCTGGAACGAGGACTTGACGCCCCAGTCGAGCCGGCCGCCCTGCACGGTCCGGCTCGCGGCGTGCGCGGCCGTCGCCGGGAGCAGGGCACCGAGTACGGCCGCACAGAGCACGGCGACCAGAGCACGTGAACGGGCAGGCATGACAGGTCCTCCGGGGACGACGGACACGACGACCGGTAGCGAACGAAGGTAAGGCTAACCTAAGCTTTGCCCAGCTGGAACGGCAGTGGACCGAGAGAAACGGACGGGACCGTGCGACGTTTGCGCACACGACTGACGGGCGCACTGCTGGCGGCGCTCGCCCTGACGACGGCCGGCTGCGGCGGCGCGAGCCCCGCGCAGACCGGCACCGAGGGCACCGAGACCCAAGCCATCGCCAACCGCGTCGAGCCCCTCGCCGGGACGCCGGACCCCGACCTCCCGGTCACCGTCCGCTCCGCCGACGGCAGGAAGGTGACCGTCCGCAAGGCCGAGCGCGTCCTGCCCCTCTCCGGCAGCCTCAGCGAGATCGTCTTCACGCTGGGGCTCGGCGAGCGCGTCGTCGCCCGGGACATCACGGCCACCTTCGCGCAGGCGTCGAAGCTGCCCGTCGTCACCCGGGGCCACGACGTGTCGGCGGAGAGCGTGCTCTCGCTCAGGCCCGACCTGGTGCTCGCGGAGAGTACGACCGGGCCCGCCGAGGCCATGGACCAGATCCGTGCCGCGGGCATCCCGATCCTGGTCGTCGCCCCGGCACAGGGTCTCGACGACGTCGGTCCGCGCATCCGAGCCGTCGCCGACGCGCTGGGCGCAACGGCGGCGGGGAAGCGGCTGACCGAGCGCTCCCAGGACCGCATCGCCGCCGTACGCAAGGACGTTCCGCGGCAGAGCGAGAACCCACGGGTCGCTTTCCTCTATCTGCGCGGCTCCGCCTCCGTCTATCTCATCGGCGGCAGGGGCTCCGGCGCCACCTCCCTCATCGAGGCGGCCGGAGGAGTCGACGCCGGGGCCGAGTCGGGGCTCACGAAGGACTTCACCGCCATCACCAGTGAGGCCCTGGTGAAGGCGGCGCCGGACGCGATTCTCGTGATGAGCAAGGGACTTGAGTCCGTCGGCGGCGTCGACGGACTGGTGAAGATCCCGGGGGTCGCCGAGACCCCCGCCGGGATGGATCGCCGGGTCGTCTCGATCGAGGACGGCGCGCTGCTGAGCTACGGGCCGCGCACCGACCAGGTGCTCAGGTCGGTCGTGGAGCAGCTGTACAAGGGGGATGCGGCGTGACCGTACTGGAGAAGGCCGCGCCCGAGGTGGTGGCCGAGATGCCGCCCCGCAGACGGCACACCGCCGCCTGGCTGCTGACCACCGGCATGAGCGTCGCCCTCCTCGTCCTCGTCCCGGTCGCCGCCGGGATCGGCGCCTACCCGATCCCCGTCGGGGACGTCCTCTCCTCCGTGCTGCACAAAGCCGGGCTCGGTGACGGCCAGTTGGACCGGGTCGCCGAGTCGGTGCTGTGGAACGTGCGCTTCCCGCGGATCGTGCTCGCGCTGCTCATCGGGGCGTCGCTGGGATGCGCCGGGGCGCTGATGCAGGGCGTGTTCGGCAACCCGCTCGCCGAGCCGAGCACCATCGGCGTCTCCCTGGGCTCGGCGGTCGGCGCGGTCGCCGCCATCTCGCTCGGGCTGACCTTCCTCGGCAACTGGACGCTGCCCGCGATGGCGTTCGTCGCCGGTCTCGGCACCGTGCTGCTGGTGTACGCGATGTCCCGCTCGGGCGGCCGTACGGAGGTCGTGACGCTGATCCTCATGGGCATCGCGATCAACGCGTTCGCCGGGGCGCTCATCGGTCTGTTCATCTTCCTCGCGGACACGGCCGCGGTGAACCAGATCGCCTTCTGGCAGCTCGGCTCCCTCGCCCAGTCCACCTGGCCCAAGGTGACGGCGGTCCTGCCGTGCGCGGTCGTGGGGCTGGTGGTGGCACCGCTGTACGCGCGCCGCCTGGACCTGCTCGCGCTCGGCGACCGGCCCGCCCGGCACCTGGGGGTGGACGTGGAGCGGATGCGCGTTGCGTTGATCCTGGTCGTGGCGCTGCTGACGGCGGCCGCGGTGAGTGTGTCCGGGGTCATCGGGTTCATCGGCCTCGTCGTGCCGCATCTGCTGCGGATGGCCGCGGGGCCGGGGCATCGGTTCCTTGTTCCGGGGAGTGCGCTGGGTGGGGCGGTGGTGTTGCTGGCGGCGGATCTCGCTGCGCGGACCATTGCGGCGCCGGCGGAGTTGCCGCTCGGTGTCCTGACCGCGCTTCTCGGCAGTCCGTTCTTCTTCTGGTTGTTGCGTCGTACGCGGAGGCGACAAGGGGGGTGGGCCTAGGGGTCGTATGTCGACTGCGGGTGAGTGGGGGCTTGTCGCGCCCACGCGGCGGAGCCGCACATTGATACAGACCGCGCCCCTTGAGTTCTCCAGCCCCCTTCTCGACAAGGACCCCCTCCTGTGAGACTGCTCCGCCGTCGTCCCGTTCACCCCGCCCCCGCCGAACCCGGCGACACCCTCGCCGAAGCCGAGAACATTCACGTCCGGCTCGGTGCGCGCACCGTCCTGCACGGCGTCTGCGCGACCGTCCGGGCCGGTGAGGTGCTCGCTCTCGTCGGGCCCAACGGCGCCGGAAAGTCCACCCTGTTGAGCGCGCTGGCCGCCGACCTCCCGGCCGCCGAGGGTGTCGTACGGATTCACGGGCGTCCGGCGGCAGAGTGGACCGCGCCCGAACTCGCCCTGCGGCGGGCGGTGCTGCCGCAGTCGGCGATCCTCTCCTTTCCCTTCACGGTCGAGGAGGTCGTACGCATGGGCCGCGCGCCCCACGACACCTCCCCCGCCGAGGACGACCTCGCCGTCGCCGAGGCGATGGCCGCCACCGAGGTGAGCGAGTTCGCCGCACGGCCGTTCTCCGCGCTCAGCGGTGGGGAGCGGGCCCGGGTCGCGCTCGCCCGGGTGCTCGCGCAGCGTGCGCCGCTGCTGCTGCTCGACGAGCCGACGGCGGCGCTGGACCTGAAGCACCAGGAGTTGGTGCTGCGGGTGTGCCGGGAGCGGGCGCGGGCCGGGGACGCGGTGGTCGTGGTGCTGCACGACCTGGGGCTCGCGGCGGCCTACGCGCACCGCGTCGCGATCCTGCGCGCCGGACGGGTCGCGGCCGACGGGCCGCCGGCCGAGGTGTTCTCCGAGCGGCTGCTGTCGGACGTCTACGACCAGCCGGTCGAAGTGCTTTCGCATCCTCGGACAGGGGAGCTGCTGGTGACCCCGCGGCGGAACCTTTGACCATCCTTTGACTTCTCTATGGGGTCGATTTTGGCCACTTAGGTAATCCTTATCTGCGTTAGGCGAGCCTCACCTTGCTATGTGAGGCCCGTCACGCACCCTTTCCGGCCACCTCATGGAGCCTTCATGCGCACCGTCAGACTCCCCGTCACCACCGCCATCGCCGCCGTGGCGGCTCTGACTGCCGTCACCGGCTGCACCGAGAAGGGGAGTTCGGCAGGTGACGACCGGGTCGTCAGCGTGACCTCGACGGACGACAAGTGCGAGGTGTCGAAGAAAGAGTTCCCGGCCGGCCACGTCGAACTCGCCATCGAGAACAAGGGTTCCAAGGTCACCGAGGTCTACATCCTCTTCCCGGACGACCGCATCGTCACCGAGCGCGAGAACATAGGCCCCGGCACCAAGCAGACCGTCACCGCCGAGGTGAAGGCGGGCGACTACACCATCGCCTGCAAGCCCGGCATGAAGGGCGACGGCATCCGGCAGACCGTGAAGGCCACCGGCAAGGGCACGACCGCCAAGCGCGACCCGCGCCTCGACGAGGCCGTCGCCGCCTACCGCAAGTACGCGCAGGAGCAGGCCGACGAGACCCTGCCGCTCGCCGAGGCCTTCGCCAAGGCGGTCAAGGACGGGGACGTCGAGGCCGCGAAGAAGGCCTACGCCACCTCCCGCATCGGCTGGGAGCGCACCGAGCCGGTCGCGGAGTCCTTCGGCGACATCGACCCGAAGGTCGACGTCCGCGAGGACGGCCTGGAGGACGGCCAGGACCCGGCCACGGACTGGACCGGCTGGCACCGGCTGGAGAAGGCCCTGTGGCAGGACAAGAAGATCGGCGACCGTGAGAAGGAGCTCGCCGACCAGCTGATCACGGACCTGAAGGACTGGCAGAACCGGGTCGGCAAGGCCGAGATCACCCCGACCTCCATGGCCAACGGCGCCAAGGAACTCCTCGACGAGGTCGCCACCGGCAAGGTCACCGGCGAGGAGGAGCGCTACTCGCACACCGACCTGGTCGACTTCAAGGCCAACGTCGAGGGCGCGCAGAAGGCGTACGAGCTGCTGAAGCCGGTCGCGAACGAGAACGAGCCGGCGCTGGTCACCGAGCTCGACAAGCAGTTCGGCGCGCTGAACACGCTGCTCGACAAGTACCGGGCTGACAAGTCGTCGTACGACTTCACCTCGTACGACAAGGTCGGCAAGGCCGACCGCAAGGAGCTCTCGGACGGTGTCAACGCGCTCGCGGAGCCGCTGTCCAAGCTCGCCGCCGCCGTCGCCTCGAAGTAGGGACTGTCATGACGGAATCGACCGACGCCGCGACTCCCACCCGGCGTGCCCTGATCGGCTGGGGCGGTGCCGGGCTCGCGCTCGGTGCCGTCGCGGCCGGCGGTGCCGTGGCCATGACCCGCACCGGCGAGGACGTGGCTCCGGCCGCCGCCGAGACGGGCGCCGCGATCGACTTCCACGGCGACCGCCAGGCGGGCATCGCCACCCCGGTGCAGGACCGGCTGCACTTCGCCGCGTTCGACGTGAAGACCGACGACCGCGCCGAGTTCGTGCAGATGCTGAAGGACTGGACGTCGGCCGCGCGCCGGATAACCGCCGGACAGGCGGTCGGCGAGGGCGCGTACGGGGGTCTGGCCGAGGCGCCGCCGGACGACACCGGTGAGGCGCTGGGGCTGAAGCCCTCGCGGCTGACGCTGACGATCGGCTTCGGTCCTTCGCTCTTCGAGAAGTACGGGGAGGCGTTCGGTATCGCCGACGCCCGCCCGGAGGCCCTCGCCGAACTGCCGCACTTCTCCGGCGACAACCTGGACAAGAACCGCAGCGGCGGCGACCTGTGCATCCAGGCCTGCGCGGACGACCCGCAGGTCGCCGTGCACGCGATCCGCAACCTGGCCCGCATCGGCTTCGGCAAGGTCGTCATCCGCTGGTCCCAGCTCGGCTTCGGGAAGACCTCCTCCACCACCCCCGAGGAGCAGACCCCGCGCAACCTCATGGGCTTCAAGGACGGCACCCGCAACATCGCGGGGACCGAGACCGACCGGCTGCAGAAGTTCGTGTGGGTGGGCGAGAAGGACGGCCCGGAGTGGATGGCCGGCGGCTCCTACCTCGTCGCCCGGCGCATCCGGATGCACATCGAGACCTGGGACCGCACCTCCTTGCAGGAGCAGGAGGACATCATCGGCCGGGACAAGGGCGAGGGCGCCCCGGTCGGCAAGGCCAAGGAGCGCGACAAGCCGTTCCTGAAGGCGATGCTGCCCGACGCGCACGTCCGGCTGGCGCACCCCGAGTCCAACCACGGGGCGACGATCCTGCGCCGCGGCTACTCCTTCACCGACGGCACCGACGGCCTCGGCCGCCTGGACGCGGGCCTGTTCTTCCTCGCCTACCAGCGCGACCCGCGCACCGGGTTCGTCCGGATCCAGCGCAACCTGGCCCTGGACTCGCTCAACGAGTACATCCAGCACGTGGGTTCGGCGCTGTTCGCGGTCCCGCCCGGCGTCCGCGACAAGGACGACTGGTGGGGCAGCTCGCTGTTCGGCAAGGAGGCGTAGCCCGTGTTCTCGAACTACCTGATCGGACTGCGCGAGGGCCTGGAGGCCAGCCTCGTCGTCTGCATCCTCATCGCCTACCTGGTGAAGACGGACCGCAGAGACGCCCTGAAGCCCATCTGGATCGGCATCGGTGTCGCCGTCGCACTCGCGCTCGGTTTCGGCTGCGCGCTCGAATTCGGCTCGCAGGAGCTGACGTTCGAGGCGCAGGAGGCGCTCGGCGGCTCCCTGTCGCTCCTCGCGGTGGGCCTGGTGACGTGGATGGTCTTCTGGATGCGGCGCACCGCCCGGCATCTGAAGGCCGAACTGCACGGCAAGCTGGACGCGGCCCTGCAGATGGGCACGGGCGCGCTGGTCGCGACCGCGTTCCTCGCCGTCGGCCGGGAGGGCCTGGAGACGGCCCTGTTCGTGTGGGCGTCGGTGCGCGCGGCCGGTGACGGCACCCCGCGTCCGCTGATCGGCGTCGCCCTCGGCATCGCCACGGCGGTGGTGCTGGGCTGGCTCTTCTACCGGGGTGCTCTGCGCATCAACCTCGCCAAGTTCTTCACCTGGACCGGCGGCATGCTGGTCGTCGTGGCGGCGGGCGTGCTGGCGTACGGCTTCCACGATCTGCAGGAGGCGCGCTGGCTGCCGGGCCTGAGCGACAAGGCGTTCGACATCAGCGACACCATCGATCCCTCCAGTTGGTACGGCACCCTGCTGAAGGGCGTCTTCAACTTCCAGCCGGACCCGACCGTCCTTCAGGTCACGGTGTGGCTGCTGTACCTGATCCCGACGCTCGCGCTGTTCCTCGCACCGGTAGGGTTCGCCTCCGGGAAGGGGAAGGTGAAGGCACCTGATGAGCAGGGAACGCGGCCCTCGAAGGCTCCGCAGGCTTGACCGGAGCGCACTGATAGCTGCCTCGGTGACGGCTTTGTCGTTGACGGCGAGCGGATGCGTGGTGGTCCACGGGGAGAAGGAAGTGCTCCCGTCGGCCACCACGGCGGAAGCCGCCAAGGCGCTCGAAGAGTTCACCGCCGCGTACAACAAGGCGGACAAGGCGTACAACAGCTCCCTCGACGCCGACTACGTCACCGGCGCCCTCGGCGACATCGACGCGGCGCGGCTGAAGGCCGGCAAGGCGGTCAGCCCCGAGGGCAACGCGGCGCACAGCCCGCTGGAGCTGTCGGACACCAAGTTCACGATCCCGAAGAAGGCGGGCTGGCCGCGCTGGTTCGTGGCCGACGCGGCCGCCAACAAGGGCGGCAAGGCGCGCTGGGTCTTCGTGTTCACCCGCAGCGGCCTGGACGAACCGTGGGAGGCGGCGTATCTGACGCTGCTGTCCCCGGGCGACGTACCGAAGTTCAAGACCGACACGGACGGCTGGGCCGAGTCCGTGCCCGCGAACTCGACCGAACTGGCCGTGCCGCCCGGGGACTTGAGCAAGGGCTACGCGACGTACCTGAAGAGCGGCGGAGATGTCTTCGCCGCCGGCGGCAACACCAGCGGATGGCGCACGGACCGGGACAAGGACTCCGTCAAGCCCGGCCTGGTCCGGCAGTACATCGACGAGCCGCTGACGAACGGCGACTACGCGCCGCTGGCGCTGCGCACGACGGACGGCGGGGCGCTGGTGTTCTTCACGACCCGTCACTTCCAGAAGGAGACGGCCCACAGCGGCGTTTCCGTCCCGGCCCCGAACAAGGCCGTCCTCGCGCTGACGGAGGGCGAGATCAAGCAGTCGCTGACGCTGGAGTTCATCTCCAACGAGGCGGCCCTGGTCCCCAAGGGCTCCGGGAAGGTGGACGTCATCGGCCGGATCCAGGGCATGACGTCGGCGAAGGGCGAGTAGCCCGCCCAGGTCCGCTCAGTGGCGCAAGGGCCAGGCCGTGGAGGCGTGGTCGGACGCCGCCTCGGCGTGGCGGGTGCCGGTGTCGGTGAGGACCGCCAGCAGGCTCAGCGGGTCGGGCAGCGGGTGCTCCGGGCCACGTACCCAGTGCACTCCCTGCCCCTCGCCGGTCAGCTGCGCGGGCGGTACGAGGACGTACGACCCCCGGCAGTGCCAGCGCAGTCCCGGGTGCTCGTCCATGGTCTCGGGGTGGCAGTCCAGCTCACACGGCCACCACTCGTCCTCGTCCTCGGGGGTGCCGCGGGTGTGGGTGAAGAAGAGCAGCCGGCCGTCGTCGCTCTCGGCGACGGGTCCGACCTCGATACCCGCTTCGAGCAGCCGCTCCAGCGCTTCGCGCCCGGCCTCGACCGGCACGTCCAGCACGTCGTGCACCATGCCGGTGGCGGTGATGAAGTTGGCCTGCGGCTGGTGGCGGGCCCAGCGCTCGATCTGGGAGCGGTCGGTGGTGGACTGCGTCTGCCAGGCGAAGGACACCGGGTGCCGGGCGGGGGTGGGACAGCCGATCCGGTCACAGGAGCAGCGGTAGCCGGCCGGGTGCGCGGCGGGCGCGAGGGGCAGCCCGGCATCGGCGGCGGCGAGCAGCAGGGCCTCCCGGCCGCCGGCGTCGGCGGTCTCCTTCGGGCGGCGTCCACGCAGCCACCGGGAGAGTTTGCCCTGTAGTCCGCTCCGGCCGCCCAACTCCGCGCTCATCTATGCCCTCGCCTCGCTGTCGTGCCAAACAGCATGCCCTATGGTCCCACCATCGTGCGCCTCGGGGGGCCGTAGCGGACAACCGGGCCAGGTGGGGCGAGGTGTACACAGCCCCGCGATCAGGGGTAATGGACCGCTTTGATGTGATTTACGGACCTACCGTGAGCGCCCGCCTACTTTGTGCGGGGCGCGAGACCGTGGAGGGCGTAGTCGACGAGGGTGTCGGTGTACTCGTGCGAGATCGGCCCCGTGTACTGGAGCCAGCGCTGGGCGAGCGGCGAGACGAAGAGCTCGAGCGCGATGCGCGGGTCGATGTCCGGACGCACCTCCCCGGCCTCCTGCGCGGAGCGCAGCCGGTCGACGTAGAGCTGGAGCGAGGGTTCGAGGAGCTTGGTCATGAACTCCCGTCCGAGCTGCTCGTTGACCACGCCCTCGGCGGCGAGGGCGCGGGACGGGGCCTCGAAGCGGGGGTCCTTCAGCTCGTCGACGGTGGCGCGCAGGACGAGCTTCAGGTCGGCGGCGAGGTCTCCGGTGTCGGGGATGGCGTACGGCTCGTGCCCCATGGCCTCGGCGGACCGCTCCCCGAGATCGAGGAACGCCTCCATCAGCACCTCGGCCTTGGACGACCACCACCGGTAGATGGTCTGCTTGCCGACTCCGGCACGGGCGGCGATGCCCTCGATGGTGGTCCTGGGGTAGCCGACCTCCACGACGAGGGCGAGGGCGGCGTCATAGATGGCCCGCCGGGACCTCTCGCTGCGGCGGGTGGAGCTGGGCTCGGGGTGGGCGGACTTCTGGGCTGACATGCCTTGAATTTATCAGGTTGACAAGACGGAGCGTCTCGCCGGATCCTGGTCAGGCACTAAATCGAGACGATACGTCTCGTCGCACTGAACGCTGGATCACCGAACGGTGGATGACGAAAGGAGCCTCACCATGGCCCGAAGCGGCGGAGACATGCTCGGAGTCGGCGGCGCGCGGCGCAACCTCGGCCGCAAGGCGCTGCGCGGGGGTGGCCGGAACGGCCGGATCGGCGGCGGGACGGACCCCGCGGCGCAGAAACGGGAACTGCTGCGGAAGTTCCAGGAGAAACAACAGGGGGAGACGGCCGGGGAGGCGGCCGGGGAGGCGGCCGGGGAGGACGCCGGGGAGGACGCCGACGAGTCCTAGGCCCTAGCGCTCCTCGTCCTCGGCCAGCGGCCAGGCGTCGCCCCACTCCGTGTCGCGGGCCGACCTGTAGAGGTCGCCGTGGCGCTTGGTGATCGTGGTGCGGCGCAGGGAGGGTTCGCTCTCGCAGAGGTCGAGGAGCACCTGACCCTTGCGGATCTGGGGTTTGCGTACGACGCGGGCGGGGGCCGGGGTCGCCGGGAGGCGGGTGGCGGCGACGTACGCGAACTTCTCGTCCTCGTAGGCCAGGGAGCCGCCCTTGATCTGGCGGTGCAGGGAGGAGCGGCTGACCCTGGTCGAGAAGTGGCACCAGTCGGTGCCGGGGACGATGGGGCAGGCGGCGCTGTGCGGGCATGGGGCGGCGATGCGGAAGCCGGCGGCGATGAGGTGGTCACGGGCCTCGATGACGCGGGTGTAGCCGTCCGGGGTGCCGGGTTCGACGATCACCACGGCCGCCTGCGCGGCGGACGCGATCGTGTCGAGGAGGGTGGTGCGGTCGGGGGCGGTGAGTTCGTTGAGGACGTAGGAGACGGTGACCAGGTCCGTGGGATCCAGGGTGAGGGCGGATCCGATGCGGGCGCGTTGCCAACGGGCCTTCTTCAGCGCCGGGTTGGCCTCGGCGATCTCCCTGCCGGCCGCGAGGGCGGGCTCGGCCCAGTCCAGCACGGTGACGCTGCGCTCGCCGGGCCAGGTGGCGGTGACGGCCCAGGTCGCGGCGCCGGTTCCGCCGCCCACGTCGGTGTGGTCGGCGGGGGTCCAGTCCGGGACGGTCTGTGCGAACGCCTCCAGGGCCGAGTGGACGGCCTCGAAGGTGGCGGGCATGCGGTAGGCGGCGTAGGCGGCCACGTCCGCGCGGTCGCGGAGGATCGGGGTGTGGGTGGGGGTGGCTCCGCGGTAGGCGGCGATCAGCCGGTCGACGGCCTGGCCGGCCTGGCGGGGCGGGAGGCCGTCGAGAAGGGTGGCGAGGGCGCTGCGCAGGGTCTCGGCGGTCGGGGGGACGGGGGCGTTCACCCGGCGATTCTACGAGTGCCTCGGCAAGGGGTGGCTCGGGCGGGAGAACTCCGCGCCGCTACCGGCCCCGCACCGCCCTGGCCACCCTCGTCCCGGCGCTCGCCCGCGGCCTGCTGTCCGCTCCCCGCCGACGCGGATGCACGGTGTTCGCCAGCAGCACCAGGAACGTGTCCGTCACCGGATCCACCACCAACGACGATCCCGTGAACCCCGTGTGCCCGGCCGCCCCCCGCCCCGCCAGCTCCCCCATGAACCACGGCTGGTCGACCGCGAAGCCGAAGCCGGGCGGGGTGAGCAGCAGCTCCACGAAGTCGGGACCCAGGATGCGGGCGGGGCCGTAAGCACCGCCCGAGAGCAGGGCCCGGCAGAAGACCGCCAGGTCGCGGCCGGTCGAGAAGAGGCCCGCGTGGCCCGCCACCCCGCCCAGCGCCCAGGCGTTCTCGTCGTGGACGACGCCCCGCAGCATTCCTCGCTCCGCCTTGGCCCAGGGCCGGCGTTGGTCCTCCGTCGCCGCCGCCCGGGGACACGGCCCGAAGTGGGTCGCGGTCATGCCCAGCGGACGCGTGATCCCGTCGTGGATCAGGACGTCGAGCGAACGGCCGGTGATGCGTTCCAGCACATGCTGGAGCAGCAGCATGTTCAGGTCCGAGTAGCAGTAGGTGCCGGGGACGCCGATCGGTGCCTCCGCACGGAGCCTCTCCAGCCGCTCCCCGTCGTCCGCGCAGTCGTACAGCGGCAGTTCGGGCCGCAGCCCGGAGGTGTGCGTCAGCAGCTGGCGCACGGTGATGCCGTGCACCACCGCCGCGCGGAAGTCCGGCAGATACGCCCCGACCCGCGCGTCGATCCCCAGCGTGCCGCGCTCGATCTGCTGCACCGCCGCGACCGAGGTGAAGAGCTTGGTGAGGGAGGCCAGGTCGAAGGGGGTGGACGTGGTCATCTGGACGCGGGAGCCGGGCGGGAGTTCGACGCCCGCTTCCTTCTCCTCGTCGTAGGCGGCGTAGCGCACCGCCCAGCCCATCGCCTCCTCGACGGCGAGGTACGGCCCCCGCCCGACGATCAGCACCGCTCCGGCCGCCCAGGGACGGGTACCGGTGGTGAGCTCGTGGACCTCGCTGATGAGGTCCCGGATCTCCTCGGGGTCGAGTCCGGCCCTTTCCGGCGTGTCCCCGCGCAGTCTCGGCGCGCTCAGCTGTTTGCTCCCTCCACGCCCGCACGTCTGTCCGCACGTCTGTTCCAAGGACGGCACATTCCCATGAAGCAGGCCAGCGCCACCAGTGCTGCGGCCAGTTGGACGACGGCCATCGGGACCGCCGTGTCCTCCCCGGCGATGCCCACGAGGGGCGACGCGACGGCGCCGATGAGGAAGGAGGACGTACCGAGGAGCGCGGAGGCGGAGCCGGCGGACTGCTTGGTGCGCTGGAGGGCGAGGGCCTGGGTGTTGGGAAGCGTGACGCCCATCGCGGACATCAGGACGAACAACGCGGCGGCCACCGGCACCAGTCCGGCCTCGCCGAAGACGCCGAGGGACATCAGCAGCAGTGCCGTCGCCGACAGGATCACCACGGACAGTCCCACGCCCAGCACCCGGTCCAGGCTCACCCGCCCCACCAGGATCTTGCCGTTGATCTGGCCGACCACCACCAGGCCGACCGAGTTGAGCCCGAACAGCAGGCTGAAGGTCTGCGGCGAGGCCCCGTAGATCTCCTGGATCACGAAGGGGGACGCGGCTATGTACGCGAACAGGGCGGCGAAGGCGAACCCGCCGGCCAGCATGTACCCGGCGAAGGCCCCGTCGGCGAGCAGACCGCGCATGGCGCGCAGGGCCTCGCCCACCCCGCCGGCGTGCCGTTCCTGCGGCGGGAGGGTCTCCGGGAGCTTCCGCCAGACAAGACAGCCCAACAGCACCCCGACCACCGTCAGCACGACGAACACGCCCCGCCAGTCCGTCACCCGCAGGATCTGGCCGCCGATGAGCGGAGCCACGATCGGGGCGACCCCGGATATCAGCATCAGGGTCGAGAAGAAGCGGGCCATGGCCATGCCGTCGTAGAGGTCGCGTACGACCGCCCGCGCGATCACGATCGCCGCCGCACCCGCGAGGCCCTGCGCCAGCCGGAAGGCGACCAGGAACTCGACCGTGGGTGCGAGCGCGCAGAGCGCGGTGGCCACGACGTAGACCGCGAGGCCCGCCAGCAGCGGGCGTCTGCGGCCCCAGCGGTCGCTCATCGGGCCGACGACCAGCTGCCCGAGCGCCATGCCGGCCAGACAGGCGGTGAGGGTGAGCTGGACGGTCGCGGCGGGCGCGTGCAGGGAGCCGGTGACCTCGGGGAGCGCGGGGAGGTACATGTCCATCGCCAGCGGGGGCGTGGCCGTCAGACCGCCGAGGATGAAGGTGACGAGAAGCCCGGTGGTGCGCAGGGAACGGACGGGCGGCCGGCCCGTCCTCGATACCGCCGACTTCGAGACGTCCGGTATCGGCCCCCCACGGTCGCCCATGTGCCCCTCCCTCTCCCTGTGATCCGCCCTCTATGCTCTCAGCTCGTACAGAGTGCCCAGGGTCACATGAGCGAGGGGTGGGGCCGCGATGGCCGAGCAGAGCGTGCGGTGGGGGATTCTGGCGACCGGCGGGATCGCCGCCGCGTTCACCGCGGATCTCGTGGATCTGCCCGACGCCGAAGTGGTGGCCGTCGCCTCGCGGCGGCAGGACTCGGCCGACGCCTTCGCCGAGCGCTTCGGGATTCCCCGCGCCTACGGCGACTGGTCCGCGCTCGCCGAGGACGGCGACATCGATGTCGTGTACGTCGCCACCCCGCACTCGGCACACCGCGAGGCCGCCGGGCTGTGCCTGGAGGCCGGGCGGAACGTGCTGTGCGAGAAGGCGTTCACACTCAACGCGCGCGAGGCCCGGGAACTGGTCGCGCTGGCGAAGGCGCGCGGCAGCTTCCTGATGGAAGCGATGTGGATGTACTGCAACCCGCTGGTCCGTCGGCTCAAGGCCCTGGTGGACGACGGCGCGATCGGCGAAGTGCGCCATGTCCAGGCCGACTTCGGGCTGGCCGGCCCCTTCCCGCCCTCGCATCGCCTCCGCGACCCGGCGCAGGGCGGCGGCGCGCTGCTGGACCTCGGCGTGTATCCGGTCTCCTTCGCGCAGCTGCTGCTCGGCGAGCCGTCGGACGTGACGGCACGCGCGACGCTGTCCGCGGAGGGCGTCGATCTGCAGACGGGAGCCCTGCTCTCCTGGGACAGCGGCGCGCTCGCCTCGCTGCACTGCTCCATCGTCGGCGGTACGGCGACCTCCGCGTCCGTGACCGGCTCGGGCGGTCGTATCGACGTGCCGAACGGCTTCTTCTTCCCGGACCGGTTCGTGCTGCACCGGGACGGCCGTGACCCCGAGGAGTTCACGGCCGACCCGGCGGACGGGCCCCGCAACAGCCTTCGGCACGAGGCCGCCGAGGTGATGCGGGCCCTGCGCGCCGGCGAGACCGAGTCGCCGCTGGTGCCGCTTGAGGGCACGCTCGCCGTGATGCGGACGCTCGACGCGATCCGGGACCGCGTCGGCGTCCGCTACCCGGGCGAGGCCCCCGAACAGGAGCGCGCGCCCGAACTCACGCCGGCTTGAGCCCCTGCTCCCCCACCTGGGTGACGAAGGACGCGGCCGTGGAGACCGGCGCGCCGGGCGTGGTCACGTACGGCACCGTCTTGAAGTCGGCCCGCGCCTGCTGCTGCCCCAGCGCGACGGTCACATAGCCGCGCCGCCCGTTGTAGAAGCGCATGTGCGGGTTGGCCTTCATGTACGTGTCCCAGTTGGCGGGCTTGTCAGCGCCGTCGCGGCCGCTGGCGATCGACGTGGCCACGATCTCCGTGCCGAGCGTGGCGGAGGCGGGGTCGTCGAAGTCGTCCTTGATGTCGAAGCCGTAGCCGACGTGGACGTCACCGGTGAGGACCATCAGGTTCTCGACGCCGGCGGCCTTGGCACCGTCCAGCACCCGGCGGCGGGAGGCGCGGTAGCCGTCCCAGGCGTCCATGGACACCCGTGACGGCTCGGTGAGGTCGAACTTGCGCTGGGCGAAGGTGACCTGCTGCGGGACGACGTTCCACAGCGCCGCGGAGTCGCGCCAGCCGTCGAGCAGCCAGCGCTCCTGCGTCGCGCCGGTCATCGTGCGCGCCGGGTCGTCGACGTCCGGGCCGGGGATCTGGGAGCCGTCGCCATAGGCCTGGTTGGAGCGGTACTGCCGGGTGTCGAGCACGTCGAACTGGGCGAGCCGGCCCCAGTGCAGGCGCCGGTAGAGCTGCATGTCGGGGCCGACGGGCTGCTGCGGGGAACGCAGCGGCTGGTTCTCCCAGTAGGCGCGGTACGCGGAGGCCCGGCGCAGCAGGAACTCCTCCGGCGGGACGCTGTTCTCCGGGATGTCGTCGGCGTAGTTGTTCTCGGTCTCGTGGTCGTCCCAGGTGACGACGAACGGGTGCGCGGCGTGCGCGGCCATGAGGTCGGGGTCGGACTTGAACAGGGCGTAGCGCAGCCGGTAGTCCTCCAGGGTCATCGTCTCGCGGTTGAAGAGCGCGGGCAGGGTGCGGTCGGTGTAGTTGCGGTAGCCGCCGACGGAGTTGACCGCGTACTCGTAGAGGTAGTCGCCGAGGTGGAAGACGACGTCCACGTCGTCCTGCGCGAGATGGCGGTACGGCGTGAAGTAGCCGTCGGTGTACGCCTGGCAGGAGACGGCGGCGAGGGTCAGGGAGCTCGCGGCGGCGTTCGTCGCGGGGGCGGTGCGGGTGCGGCCCGTCCCGCTGATCCAGGTGCCGGCGCGGAAGCGGTAGTAGTAGACGCGGTCCGCCGCGAGGCTGCGGACCTCGACGTGCACGGTGTGGCTGAACTCGGGGTGGGCGATGGCCGTGCCGCGTCTGGCGATCCTGCTGAACGCCTCGTCGTGGGCCAGTTCCCAGTGCACGGTGACCGACTGTGCGGGCAGTCCGCCGTCGGGCTGGTAGGGGGCGGGGGCGAGGCGGGTCCACAGCAGCACCGAGTCGGGCCGCGGGTCGCCGGAGGCGATGCCGAGGGTGAAGGGGTTGTCGGTGATCTTGCGGGCGTCGAGCTGCGCGGCGCTCGCGGTGCCCGCGGCCGGCAGGTTCACGGCGAAGGCGAGCGCGGCGGCCGCGCCGGTGGCGGTCAGGAAGCGGCGGCGGCCGATGTGTCGGGCTGCCGCGCGCAGTTCGGGGCTGTGTTGGGGCGCGTCTGTCGTGATGGTCATCCGGTCCTCCCCTGACTGATGGATGCATGAGGCATTGGAGTGGCCGGGGACGACACTCGCTTGGCGCGTACACAACACCCGGATGGCAGACAGATGAGTTCCGAATGGCGGACCGTCGCGTAGCCTGCGGCCCCATGAATGACAGGCAAACGGACACGAGGATCGCCGTGGTGACCGGCGCCGGCTCCGGCGTCGGCCGGGCGGTCGCGGTGGAACTGCTCCGCGCGGGCTGGTCGGTGGCGCTGGCGGGGCGGCGTGTCGAGACGCTGGAGGAGACGGCGGGACTGCTGCCGGAGGGCGCCGCTCTCGCCGTACGGACCGACGTGTCACGGCAGGAGGACGTGACCGCGCTGTTCGCCGCCACCGTGGAGCGGTTCGGGCGGGTCGACCTGCTGTTCAACAACGCGGGGACGTTCGGGCCGGGCGGGGTGCCGGTGGAGGAGCTGCCGTACGACGCCTGGCGGCATGTGGTGGACACCAACCTCAACGGGGCGTTCCTGTGCGCGCAGGCGGCGTACCGGCAGATGAAGGAGCAGGACCCGCGCGGCGGCCGGATCATCAACAACGGGTCCATCTCCGCGCACACGCCCCGGCCGCACTCCGTCGCCTACACGGCGACCAAGCACGCGCTGACCGGCCTGACCAAGGCGCTGTCGCTGGACGGACGGCCGTACGACATCGCCGTCGGCCAGATCGACATCGGCAACGCGGCGACCGACATGACCGCACGGATGGAGTCGGGCGCCCTTCAGGCCGACGGCTCGGTGCGGCCCGAGCCCGTGATGGACGTGGCCGACGTGGCGCGGACGGTGCGGCACATGGCGGAGCTGCCACTGGCGGCGAACGTGCAGTTCGCGACCGTACTGGCGACCGCGATGCCGTACGTGGGGCGCGGCTGACGACCGGTCGGCGTTCTCACGGTCTCCACAACTCACACAATCGGAATGTTGAATTCCGGTACATCGGGGCCGGTGGGCGGCTTATCCTCAAAATCACCTACACCGGAGCTTCACATCTGGAGTAGGGAGCTTCCGCAGGCCACACCGAGGGGGGACGGCAGCCGTTCCACGACACCGGGTGGGGGTGGATCTCGCGTGGGACCGCGAGATACGCACCGGTGCGTGGAACGGCCGCCGTGCAGTCGCGTACGGCGGCGGTCAGCGACCGAGGATCCGGTCGACCTCGCTCAGCTGCTCGGCGCTGAGCGCCCCCTTCTCCAGCGCGCCCGCGTTCTGCTCGGCCTGCGCGACGGAACGGAACCCCGGGATCGGCACGGTGTGCGGGCTGCGGGCCCACAGCCAGGCGAGGGCGCCCTGGCCGGGCGTACGGCCGTCGCCGGTGAGCACGTCCCGCAGCGCGTCGACGCGGGCGAGCCACCGCGGGTCGGCGCCGGATCCGTCCTCGAAGCCCTTCAGCCACTCGGGCGGCCTGCTGCGGATGTCCCCGGCCTCCAGGGCCTGCCCGGACCTGCGCCTGCCGGTCAGCAGGCCCATGGCCAGCGGGCTGCGGTTGATGCTCGCCAGATCCAGCTCCTCGCAGAGCGCGAACATCTCCGGCGCGTCCTGGAGCACATTGGCCATGTGCTGGACGGCCGCGCAGTGCTCTCCGCGCGCGAAGACGGCGGCCCGGGCCGGGTCGTCGGTGCTCCAGGCGTAGGCGCGGATGAGTCCCTCACGTACGAACTCCTCGCAGACGTCCCGCAGTTCGGCGGCGCGCTCCGGGGCGGCGTCGGACAGGTGCAGCTGGTAGAGGTCGATGTGATCGGTGTCCAGACGCTTCAGCGAGGCGGTCAGCGCGCGGCGGGCGTACTCCGGCGAGTCGTCGGCGCCGGTGAGGGTGCGGGTCTCCTCGTCGAAGACGTTGCCCCACTTGGTGGCGACGACGACATCGGCGCGGCGCTTGCCGAGGGCGCGGCCCAGGACGCGTTCGCTGTGGCCTGCGCCGTAGGTGTCGGCGGTGTCGAAGAAGGTGACGCCCAGGTCGAGGGCGCGCCGGATCGCCCCTACCGACTCCTCGTCGTCGACCTTGCCCCAGCCGAGGGGCTGCCCGTCGGCGGACTGCCACTCACCGCCGATGGCCCAGCAGCCGAAGCCGAGAGCGCTTACTGCGATGCCCGTCCGTCCCAAAGTCCTCTTGGTCTCCATGAGGAGGGACGTTAGGAGTTGGAGCGCACACGAGGGCAAGCCCTCGGGCGGAACTCCCGAAACCGGTTACGCCTGGCCGGTCTCGAAGCGGGAGATCCGGCCGTCCTCCTCGACCTCGAAGTGCCACCGGGTGCGCATCTCGCCCCAGGCGTCGTTGCTGTAGCTGGCGAGGAGGTCACGGCCGTGGTTCGACTCCTTGTCGACCTCCATGTGGCCGTGCGAGGAGAAGATCTCCCGGTCGATCCAGTCGGCGAGGTCACGGTCGTTGCCGTCGTCCGCCATGGTCGCGCCGGGCGCGAGGATGCTCAGGAAGCCCTCGCGGTCGTGGGCGTTGACGGCGGTGACGAAGGCGCGGACGGCGGGGTCGCTCAGTTTGGACGTCTGAATCGTCATACCGGTCAGCCTCACACCGGCCCTGTCGGCCCGCCACCCGAACGGCGGCCATTGGAGGCCGGGTGATGTCGAGGGTGCGACGGTGGAGACGCGGGTGGGGTCCTGTTCCTGCTGACCGTTCCGGGAGTCGCCGTGAGTGAGTACAACCGACATGATGTGGGCCTGCTGTTGCTCCGGCTGGGTGCCGGCGGGGTGCTGATCGCACACGGCACGCAGAAGCTGTTCGGCTGGTTCGGCGGGCACGGCATCGAGGGGACCGGCCAGTTCATGGAGTCGATCGGCTACCGGCCGGGCAAGGCGAGCGCGACGGCGTCGGGCCTAGCGGAGGCCGGCGGCGGCACGCTGCTGGTGCTGGGGCTCGCGACGCCCGCGGCCGGTGCGGCGGCGGCCGGCGGGATGGCGGGGGCGGCCGCGGTGCACGCCCCGAACGGCTTCTTCAACCAGGAGGGCGGCTACGAGCACGCGGCGACGCTGGGCCTGGCCGCCGCGGGCCTAGCGATCACGGGCCCCGGACGGCTCTCCCTCGACCACGCCCTCGGCCATGTCCTCGACCGCGGCTGGATGGTCCCCACGGCCCTGGCGGCGACGGCGGCGGTGACGGCGCTGGTCGTGGGGGCACGGCAACGGAGGCTGGACCGGCCGGAGAAGAGTGAACAGATGGACGGGCAGGAACCGTTGTTCGAGGAGTAGACGGCCTTGTGCGGAGGGGTTGCGGGCCTGTGCCAAGCTGCCCGCATGACTGATCAGGCCACGCCGCCCGAGACCTCCGCCGACCTGTGGACAGCCGTCGACGCCCTGTGGACCTGGCTCGACACCGACCAGCCCATCGGCGGCAAGGAGGGCATGCTGCTGCGCATGCTCAAGCTGTCGGAGGAGGTCGGCGAGGTCGCCGAGGCGGTCATCGGGGCGACCGGCCAGAACCCCCGCAAGGGCGTCACCCACAGCTGGGAGGACGTGCAGGGCGAGCTGTGCGACGTGGTGATCACGGCATTGGTCGCCCTGCGGACGCTGACGCCGGACACCCGTGAGGTGTTCGGCCGGCATCTGGAGCGGGTGACGGAGCGGGTGACGGAGCGGTCGCTGGGCCCGACGTCGCGTTGAACTCCGCCAGCCCCCACCGACCCGCAGATCCGTCACGACCGCTCGACCGGAGTCAGCCTCAACACCGTCCCCTCGCCGTTCGCCGACAACAGCAGCGCCCCGTCCGGCGAGGCCGCCAGCCCGGCGAACCGCCGCGCCAGCCCCGGCATCCCCTGGGCGAAGAGAGCGGGTTCCGCACGCGGAACCACTCCGGGCGGCGCCCCGACCGGCAGGTCCTCGGCGTCGATGCGCACCTCCCCCGTCACCAGAGACACCGCGCGCAGCCTGCGCGACCCCGTCTCCACCGTGAACAGTTCCTCGCCCAGGACCGCGAGGCCCTGTGGTGCGTCGAGGCCGTCCACGACGACGGCCGGCGGCGCGTCCGCCTCGATCCGCAGCACCGTGCCGGCCCCCTCGTCGCTGACGTAACAGCGCCCCTCGGCGTCGTGCGCCACGTCCGCGGGCCGTTCGAGTCCGTCCGCGAGGACGCTGATGGCGTCGTTCGCGTCGACGGCCACGACCCGCCCCCCGTCCGACTCGGCGACGACGAGTGAGCCGTCCGGCGCGACGGTGATGCCGAGCGGCCGCCGCAGCCCGCCGGCCCGCTCCCGTACGGCCCCGGTCCCGGGGTCGTACGTCTGGACCTGCCCGAACTGCGAGGTGAGGTGCAGGAGTTCGCCGTCGGCCGCGATGCCGTGCGCGAAGTGCAGCAGGGAGTGGGTGGTGACGCCGGTCCGCGACGGGCTCGCGACGCGGTAGTGGTCGGCGGCGTAGACCCTGCCGCCCAGGTCGATCGTCACGCCGTACGGTCCGTCGAGGCCGCGCGGCACGAGCTCGCGGGTGCGGCCGTCCGGGTGCATCTCGGTGACGCCGCCGCTGGCGTAGCTGGAGACGAACATGCGGTTCTCGGCGTCGAAGGCCGCGTTGTCGAGCCCGACGACCCCGCTGGTGACCAGGGTCCGCGAGCCGCTGCCGTGCAGGTCTATCCGGGTGACGATGCCCTCGGGGCCCCGGGAGAGCACATGCAGCACCCCGCCCTGGTCGAACCGCACGGCGACCGGCTGGTGGACGTCGTCCGCGACCACCTCGGGGGTGCCCCCGTCCGGCGGGATCCGCCAGACCTGGCCGGTGAGCAGCGGGTTCGGTCCGCTCATCATGTGCGGGTAGTAGAGGTGGCCGTCGGGGCCGAGCTGCATCGCGTTGCCGAGCGCCAGCCCCTCCGTCAGGACCCGCGGGTCGCCTCCGCCGGGGAAGAGCTCCATCAGCCGGCCGTCCGGCTTCATCTCGTTCACGAACAGCCGGTCGCCGACGCAGGTGATGCCGTTGGGGTTGGCCACGTCCCCGCGGACCAGTGTGTACTCGCCCTCGGGACCGCGCCGCCACACCCGCCCCGGCACCAGGTCGGCGATGTACATCGAGCCGTCCGCGCCGAAGGCGAGGTCGTCCGGCGACTGCACGGGACCGTCCATCGGTACGACCACCTCGACGTCCCCCGTGGCCGGGTCGACGACGCTGATCTGCCCGGCGAGGAACTGGGCGACGTACAGCCGCCCGTCCGGCCCGAACGCCACCCCGTTGGAACCCCACAGCCGATTCGGCGGGTTGAGCCGCTCGACCGTCCGACGGGCGCTGCCGGCCCGCCGGTTGCCGGTCGTGTCGTACCTGGTCGGCTCCATGGCGCTCATGCCTCGCCCTCGGCCAGCACCTCGCGCATGCCGCCCTCCGACCGCCAGCGCCGCAGCAGTTCGTGGAAGGCGACCGGGCCGTCGCCGTACGACTCGCTGCGCTCCCTCGGCCTGCCCTCGTTGTTGTAGTAGCCGGGGGTGCACTCGGCCTGGAAGCGGTGCAGGTCGGCCGCCTTGCGGCGGATCGTCGCCACCCAGGCGTCCTGCGCCTCGGCGGTCGGCTCGACGCACCGGATCTGCCGCTTGCGGGCCTCGGCGACGACCTCGGCGACATGGGTGGCCTGTTCGTCGAGGATGTGGACGTAGTTCACGGCGGAGGCGTTCTGCAGCGGGCCGAGGTGGAAGAGGTTGGGGAACCCCTGGCAGTAGAACCCGTGCAGCGTCCTCGGGCCGCCGCTCATCCAGGTCCGCAGCAGTTCGGCGCCGCCCCGGCCGTACACCGGCAGCCGCCCGGACAGCACCCCGGAGACGCCGACCTCGAAGCCGGTCGCGAAGATGACGCAGTCCACCTCGTACTCCACGCCGCCGACCACGACGGCGTTCTCGGTGATCCGCTCCACGCCGTGGCTGTCGGCGGTGTCGACGAGGGTGACGTCCGGCCGGTTGAAGGTCTGGAGGTAGGTGTCGCTGAAGGTGGGCCGCTTGCACATGTACCGGTACCAGGGCTTGAGCCGCTCGGCGGTCTCCGGGTCCTCGACCATGGCCTCGACCCGGGCGCGCAGCTCGTTCATCTTCTGGAAGTCGGCGATCTCGTAGGCGAGTTCGCGCTCCTCGGCCGGGACGCCGGCGTAGGCGTTGGTCGGGATGAGCTTCTCCTGGAGCCGGGCGGTGGACGTCCAGGCGTCGTCCACCAGGTCCTCGTCCGCGCGGACGCCGGTGACGATCTTCAGGAAGTTCTCCCTGCGGCGGCGCTGCCAGCCCGGCCGGAGCGACTCGGCCCAACCCGGGTCGGTGGGCCGGTTGCCGCGTACGTCCACGGAGGACGGGGTGCGCTGGAAGACGTACACGTGCGCCGCGTCGGCCCCGAGGTGCGGCACGACCTGGATGGCGGTGGCGCCGGTGCCGATGAGGGCGACGCGCTTGTCGGCGAGGCCGGTCAGGCCGCCGTTCGCGTCACCGCCGGTGTAGTCGTAGTCCCAGCGGCTGGTGTGGAAGGTGTGGCCGCGGAAGGTCTCGATGCCGGGGATGCCGGGGAGTTTGGGCTGGCTGAGTGTTCCGCTGGAGATCACCACGTGACGCGCCCGCATCTCGTCGCCTCGGTCGGTGCTGACGATCCACTCCAAGTCGGTGTCGTGCCAGCGCAGTTCCCTCACCCGGGTCTGGAAGCAGGCGTCCCGGTAGAGGCCGAAGTGCCGGCCGATCGCCATCGCGTGCTGCCGGATCTCCTCGCCGGGGGCGTATCTCCACTTCGGGACGTAGCCGAGCTCTTCGAGGAGCGGCAGGTAGATGTACGACTCGATGTCGCAGTGGATGCCCGGATACCGGTTCCAGTACCAGGTGCCGCCGAAGCCGCCGCCGACGACGAGGACCTCGACGCTGTCGTGCAGCGGCTCCCGCTCGGTGAACTCGGTGTGCGGGTCATCGGCGTGGGAGCCGAACTCGTCGACGGTACGCCGGTACTGCCGGTTGCCGTCGGGACGGATCCGACGCTCACGTTCGGCACGGTACTTGGCGCGCAGGGCCTCGGGGTCGAAGTCGAGCTCCATGGATGCGCTCTCCTCGGTCGTGGGGCCGGCCGCGGGAGGGCCGGGACAGGGGAAGTCGGGGTCATGGAAGCGAATCGCGCTGACAGGTCCCAGACATATCCCGGACACTTGATCAATGTGACCCAGGACACAACCCGCCGGAAGGGTGCCTACGGCTGTACGGCCCGGCCCAGCCAGTAGCCGAAGCCCCGCCGGGTGTGGATGAGCGCGGCCTGGTCCCCGTTCACCTTGCGCCGCAGCCGTGAGACGAGCCGCTCGATCGCGCCGTCGGTCGGGGTGTCGTCCCAGACGTGGCGGCCGATCTGCTCCTTGGACAGCACACGTTCGGCATTGACCAGCAGACAGCGCAGCAGGCGGTACTCGGCTGGCGTGAGCTCGATGGCGCGCTCACCGCGCCGGGCCCGGCGGGTGGCGTCGTCCAGCACGAGGTCGCCGTAGCGCAGCGCGCCGTCCCATCCGGCGGGCCCCTCGCGGCGCACCAACTGCCGTGCCCGCGCGAGGACTTCGGCCACCCGGCCGGGAGCGCCGCCCGGCTGCCCGTCCGCCCCGCCGGGGCCGCCCCCGGGGAGGCTGCCCAGGAACTCGCCGGACCCGGTGAGCAGCAGCACGGCCGGGCGGTCGGGGGCGAGGAGCCGGCGGCTGTGCCGGAGCGCCTCGGTGTCCGCCAGGGTCACATCGAGGATGACCAGATCGAACCGGCGCTCGCTGAGCAGGACATGGGCCTCGGTGGCGCTGTCCACGGCGACGGTCCGATGACCGGCGAGCTCCAGCAGCGCGGCGAGCGGCTCGGACGTACGGGGCTCACCGACGACGAGCAGGACATCCGGTACCGCGTCGGTCGACGGCGGCTTCGGCATGCGGCCACCCTACCTACGGGTTGCCTGAGGCAAGTAAGCGGCGATCAGGTCCGGCCACCGCGCCTCAGAGCCTGTTTCTGAACCCCCGTCGTCCGCGCGGAGCGCGGGCGCAGCGGCGTTCGGTGTGTGCCCTGGGGGTCCCCCCGGCCGAAGGCTGGGGGAGTGCGGCGTTGCAGGTCATGTGACGGAGCCACCTGTCCTGCGGCGCCGTGCGGCGAGGGTGCGTGCCGGGCGTCGGGGCGCAGGCGGGGGTTCAGAAACAGGCTCTCAGGTCCAGGGCGTCGCGACCAGCCGGATCCTCGCGTCGGCGCCGACGAGGGGGGCGGCGGTGGCGGGCAGCCGGATGTGGGCGACCCAGCGGTCGGGTGCGGGGTCCTCGTCGGCACGGGGGGCGCCGGCGGCGCTGTGGTCCCGGATGGCGCCTTCGATCTCCGAGTTCCAGGTGGCCCGGATCCCCTGGACCTCGGGGCCGGCGTCGGGTGTGCCCACGTCGATGACGAGGGTGTCGGCGAAGTCGGCGGTCTGTTCCAGATGGTCGAAGAGGTTGAAGAAGCCGCCCTGCTCGCGCAGGGAGATGAGCCGCAGCTGGAGGATGAACCGCATGGGTTCGTCCGTCTCCGCCCGCAGGCCGCTGTTGAGGAAGGTGGTGGCCAGCGGCACCGACACCTCCTGCCCGTCCGGCGGCGGGTCGAGCTGGAGCGGGCTCCAGTGGGCCGCGAGCCGCTCGTGCATCACGACGGGCAGCCCGCGCACCGAGAGCCGGGTCTCGGCCTGCCAGACGAGGTCGTCGTCGGCGGGGAGCCGGTAGTCGACCAGGGAGGCCTCGACCCGGGTGTCCCCGAACAGGAACCGTCGCAGGTTCTGGTAGCCCTCCTCGGAGTTGACCATGCCGTAGCGCCCGCTGTGGCTGCGGTGCACGAAGGCCCGCTGGGCACCGGGCACATACGCCCGCTCGATCTGCACGAGCCCGTCGCTGTGCGGGCCGACGGCGGGGGCCGACAGCCCGAGGGCGACGTCGTAGTCCGTCGGATTGGTGCCCACCAGACAGAAGACCTGCTCGAGGGGAAGCGCCCCCGGCCCCTCGGGCATCCGGCGGGCGTCCCAGCCCTTTGGCGGACCGCCGGGGACCGTCTGCGCCTGCGGGGTGAGGTACTCGTACATCCGCCGTGGCCCGAAGATGTCCGCGCCCTGGATGCCGAGCCTGTCCCGCATCCGCTCCAGCAGGCCGCCGCCGAGGTCGAAGGTGATGCCGCCGTGCGGGGTGCCGTACGTGAAGAACTTCGCGACGCAGTCGGCGGCAGCGCGCCCCCGGTCGGGCAGGACCTTCTGGAGCAGGCACCGGCAGATGAGCCCGCCCATGGAGTGGGCCACGAGGAGGACGCCGGGTGCGCCGGTCTTCTCGCGCAGCCGGTCGATCAGGTCCAGCAGATCGGCGGCGGCGTTCTCCAGCCCGTACTCCTGGGAGCTGCCGCCCCAGGTGGTGGCCGAGCGGTCGTAGAAGCGATGGACCCAGACGGTGTTGGCGGGGATCTGCGTGTGCTCGGCGAGATAGGTCTCCTGGCTCCCCTTCACCAGCAGTTCGTAGCCCTCGTCCAGCAGCAGACGCAGCAGCGGGCTCTCGAACTGATGGAAGAGCGGCTGGTTGTGCGCGCCGACGCGGACGTGGGTGGAGCCCTCGTTGAAGCCGTAGAAGGGGTCGTCGACGGCTTTGTTGATCCCTCCGGTTCCGCCGGCGAAGCCTCGGACGTAGACGAGGGGAAGTCTGCGGTTGTGGTCCACGCCGTGCCTCCATCAGACCGGGGTTCTCTCCTCCTGAGTAGAGGAACCCCGGAACCACGGCCTCCAGGAATAGCCCATTTCGGTGACGCGGGGGCTCACCGCCCTTCCCGCACCACTCATGCACCGCTCCGGCCCTACTCGCTCCGGCCGTACTCGCTCCGGCCCTACTCGGGCACGACGAGCCCCATCACCTGCTCCACCGTCTCGTTGCCGAGGCTCGGGGTGGTCGCGGGGTTGTCCGGGCGGTGTCTGAGGCCTTCCGGCAGGATCTCCAGACAGCGGCGCCAGATGTCCGGCCGCTTGCCGGGGGTGAACCTGGTGGCCGCGCTCAGCATGTGCTGGATGACGGGGATGTCGGAGGGGGTGACCTCGGGGCGCAGCCGACCGCTCTCCTGGGCCCGCTGGATCAGGGCCTCCAGGAACGGGGGCATGCCGCCGCGCGCGGCCTCGAAGGGCCCGGAAACGCCGGCGATCTCGCCGCTCCCCGGCACACCCACGAGCGCTGGTGACGCGTCCCACGCCACGCGAACCGAACTCCGGCCTCGTCGCCCCGTCTTGGCAGCCATGTCCCCGCGGCAGCAGGAGGCCATCGAGTCCCCGGCGCCTGGCTGACCAGTCCACGGGACACCTACGCTGGGGCCGCATGAGATCACGGTTCGGTGTGGGTGAGGTGATCGTCCGGCGGGAGATCCTGGACGGCCGCGAATGGCTGGTGTACCCCGTGCGGGTCGCCGATGACGACGAGGACGCCCTAGCCGTCTACCTGGCCCAGGGCACGCCGCTCACCTTCGGGCGGGGCGACTTCCGCTGGGGCCCGCACCCCTGGATCGAGTTCGAGCACGTGTGGCCGTCCAGCGGCGTCCTCCAGCTGCAACGGCCGGGTGACGGCTACTCGGTGTGGGGTCGCTGGGAGGAGGGGGTGCTGCGGGAGTGGTACGTCAACTTCCAGGCCCCGCTGGTCCGTACGGAGCGCGGGTTCGACACGCTGGACCACGAACTGGACCTGATCATCCCCGGGGACGGTTCCCCGTACCGGTGGAAGGACGTCGAGCACTTCGAGGAACGGGCCCGCACGGGCGGCTTCGACACCGAGGAGGCGGCCGCGGTCCGGGAGGCCGCCTCCTGCGTGGTGGATCTCGTCGAGCGCGGGACGTGCTGGTGGGAGCGGTGGCGTGACTGGCGGGCACCGGCCGAGTGGGGGGTGCCGGATGCGGTGCCGCCGGCGCGGGACCGGACCGGTCACGGCGATCGGCCGAACTGAGCCGCGCGACCGCGACCGGTCCGCCCCGGGCCTCGGTCGTGGGCGGCGTCGAGCAGCAGGCGGGCCTCGACGCGATTGGCGGGGACACGGACACGCTGGGCGGCGTCGGCGTGCGGGGCGTCCGCCGTGACTCCCCCGAGCCGACGGGGTCCGGGTAGACGACGGTGAGATACCGCTCCAGCTCGGGCATGCGCAGAGTGAAGGCGTGGGGGCCAGGCGTCAGTCGAACGGACGTCGTGGTCGTGGGATGGCCATCGGGTCTCCGATTGCTGCGGGCGTTGCTGGCGCGGAGCAGACACGGAGGGGAGGGGGAAGTTCGACGCCGACGTGTGACCTGGGTCACATGACCGTAGAGCAACGGCGGGAGGCGCACCCGGGCTGTACGTGATCGATCCCGACGGGGAAGCGGCAGACGAGTCGGGCTGTACGCCGGGTTCTGTTCCCCAGGTTCCTCGCGGAGCCCAGGGCGACGGCCATCCATCTAGGGCCGGCGTTGCCACCGGCCTCGTGCGGTCTACCCGCGGACTCGGGCGGGCTGCCCTCGAACGTCCGCGCAGGGCCGCCTGTTACGGCGGCCCCTCTTGACCTTGCTCCGGGTGGGGTTTACCTAGCTGCCCAGGTCACCCTGGGCACTGGTGGTCTCTTACACCACCGTTTCACCCTTACCGAGGACCGAGGTCCCCGGCGGTTTGCTTTCTGTGGCACTGTCCCGCGGGTCACCCCGGGTGGCCGTTAGCCACCACCCTGCCCTGTGGAGCCCGGACGTTCCTCGGGAAGCCCCCTGAGGGACTTCACGCGGCCGCCCGCCCGGCTCGTCTGCCGTGTCGACCATGGTACCGGTCGAGCGTCCCTGCCGGGTCCGCCGCTCTCCCCCGCGCCCGCCCCACCGCTGTTCCCCTTGCCCGCCCCACCGCTGTTCCCCTTGCCCGGTCCGCCGCTGTTCCCCTTGCCCGGTCCGCCGCTCTCCCCGCGCCCACCCCACCGCTCTCCCCGTTACCCAGTCAGCCGCTCTCCCCCGCGCCCGCCCCACCGCTCCTCCAGTTACCCAGCCCGGCGGTCTCCCCCACGCCCGCCCCACCGCTCCTCCCCTTGCCCGGCCCGGCGGTCTCCCCCACGCCCGCCCCACCCGCGCTCCCGGACCCTCCGCCCGTCGCCAGCACCGACCCCGCCAGGATCAGGGCGAAGGCCGCCGCGATCCCCGCCGTGAGGCGTTCGTCCAGGAAGACGGCGCCCGCCGCCACCGCGACCGCCGGATTGACGTATGTGAAGACCGTCGCCCGCGTCGGACCGGCCTCCTTGATCAGTTCCAGGAAGGCCACGAAGGCGACCGCTGTGCAGATCGCGCCCAGGGCGGCCAGGGCCGTCAGGGTCTCGGTCGAGGGCATCGAAGAAGGCCAGGTCAGCGCCGCCGCGGGGGCGTACACCAGCGCTGCCAGGGTCAGGCAGGCCGCCGTCAGGTGGAGGGACGGCACGTCCCTGAGCCAGCGCGCCGCGATCAACGGGGCCGTCGCGTAGCCCAGGACCGTCAGCAGCACCTCCGCCAGGGAGCGGGCGTCGCCGCCCGTCAGGTGCGGGACCGTGAGGGTCGCTACGCCGGCCAGGCCCAGGGCCAGGCCGGTCAGGCGGCGGAGGCCGAGGTGTTCGGTGGCGCCGAAGAAGCGGGAGAGAGCCACGCCGACTATCGGGACGCCCGCGATCAGCAGGCCCGCCGTCGAGCTGGACAGGTGGCGCTCGGCGTCGGTCAGGGTCCACCAGGGGCCGATGATCTCTATGCACGCGAAGGCCAGCAGGGGGCGCCAGTGGGCCCGTATCGTCCGGGACAGGCCGCCCTGGCGGAGCGCGAAGGGGAGCAGGAGCGCGGCGCCCAGTGCGCAGCGCGTGAACACCACCATGGACGGGGAGACCTCCTCCACCGCCACCTTGATCATCAGATAGGGGATGCCCCAGACCACGCTCATCAGGGCGAACAGGAACCAGCCGCGTGCAGTCATGCGGCGAGTTTCGGCCCCCTCACCACCTGCTGTCTTGAACGCTGTTGCGGTACGCCGCCGGGGTCACCCCGAGTACGCGGCGGAACCATCGGGTGAGGTGCGCCTGGTCCGCGAAGCCGACGATCCCGGCGACCTCGGCGGGCCGCAGGCCGGACTCCAGCAGCGCGCGGGCCCGGTTCACCCGGTGCTGGGCCAGCCAGGCGTAGGGCGGTATCCCCATCGTCGTACGGAAGGCGCGCAGGAGCTGGTAGCGGGACAGGCCCAGTTCGGCGGCCAGGTCGGCGAGGGCGGGCGGGGCGGTGAGTTCGTCGGCCAGGCGGTCGCGGACCGTCCTCGCGATGTGATCGGCGCCGGGCACGGTGTCGCTCACCCCGCGTGCCGTGGAGTGGCGGCGGGCGAGGGCCGTCAGCAGCCACGGGACGCGGGACTCGGCCTCCAGCGGGTCGGGGCAGGCGGCGAGTTCGGTGTGCGCGAGGCTCAGGGCGGCGGCCAGTTCCGGGTCGTCGAGGAGAGGGGCGCGGAAGTACGGCACGGCGGTGCCGAGGGTGCCGTCGCTCAGGAGCGACGGCTCGGCGTACAGGGCCCGGTAGGCATAGCCCCCGGACTCGGCCGGACCGCCCGTGTGCATCTCGCCCGGTGCCAGTACGACGATGGAGCCGGGGGTGGGGCGGATGCGGCCGCCCCGGTAGTCGATGATCTCGCTGCCTCCGACACAGACGCCGATCGTGAACTCGTCATGGGCGTGCGGGGCGTAGACGTGCCGGTCGAAGCGGGCGGTCAGCAGATCGAGCGGAGGGCCGTCCCGGCCCAGCCTCGCCCTGGTCCACAGCGCCTGTTCACCCACGTCGCACCTCCCTGCATCCTCCCGGAGGTGCAACGCCAGTGGCGTCAGAGAAAGTCCGCGGTGTCCAGCTCGAAGCCGAAAGGCTCGGGGAGTGTGAGCGGCTTGCCCAAGGGGCGGGTGCAGTGCTCGCGATAGTCGTCCCTCTCAGGTCCGCTGAACAATGTGACCGACGAGGCTTCGCGGTCGACAAGCAGGGAGAGAGGGATACCGCCGCGGGCATAGCAGCGGCGTTTGGCCTCGCGGTCCGCTTTGGGCTTGGTGGACGTCACCTCCATCACCATGGCGACGCCGTCGCAGGGCATCCAGGAGTCGGCGCCCCGGTAAAGCCGCAGCTCGCGGGGGGCGAAGGTGCCGTCAGGGATCACGTGGTTCTTCGGGCAGCCATCACCGCTCTGCAGCTTCAGGCCCTTGTTGCCAGAGAACTGCATCCTGGTCCGGGATCGCACGTACACCTGCTCCACGATCAGTTCGATGTAGTCCTCGTGCTCCCCGTCCGGCGGCGGCGTCACAACGATCTCCCCCTCGATCAGTTCTGCCCGGAAACCCTCCGGGGTGTCGAGGGACAGGAAAGTCGCCAGCAGTCCTTCAGCCGGCGTGATCGGCTCATGAGCCACGGCAGTCATGTCGCGCCCCTCCTTGGGTCGCTCGCCAGACTGGGACATCGGAAGATCACCTGTCCGTGAGATCGGGAACCGTTCCCTCGATCGTGGCACACGGCCGACGTCGCCGTCAGGCACCGGGCCGTCCGCTTGACCCTGCCGCAACGTCAACGTCTCTACTGGTCCCATGCGGATCGGAGAACTCGCCGCCGCCGTCGGTGTCACCACCCGGACGGTGCGGCACTACCACCATCAGGGGCTGCTGCCCGAGCCGGAGCGGCGGCCGAACGGGTATCGGGAGTACACGTTGCGGCACGCCGTCGTGCTGGCGCGGATCCGGCGGCTGACGGAGCTGGGGCTGGGGCTCGCGGAGGTACGTTACGTGCTCGCGGAGGACGCCGGGAAGGATCTTGTCGAGGTGCTCACCGAGCTCGATGAGGATCTCGCCCGGCAGGAGGACGCCATCCGGGAGCGGCGGGCGCGGCTGCGGGCGCTGCTGGCGACGGAGGGCGCGGTCACCGCCGAGGGGCCCGTGTCGCCGCGGCTCGCGGCGCTGTTCCAGGACATGGCCCAGGTCTCGGACTCCCCCATGGCCGCCAAGGACCGCGAGATGCTCGCGCTGATCGAGACCACGGCGGATCCCGAGGGGAGGGAGCAGCTCATGGGCGCGCTGGGGGACGCGCTCACCCGGCCGGGCGGCAAGGACCGGGCCCTCGCCGCCTACGCCCTGCTGGACGACCTCGCCGACGCGGACCCCACCGACCCGCGCGTGGACGAGGCGGCCCGCGCCCTCGCCGACTGCGTGCCCCGCGACATGCTCCCGGACTCGCTGGACGTCGACCCCGACAACAGCTTCCTGCGCGCCTTCTACGCCGACTTCGCCCCGGCGCAGGCCGAGGCGATCCGCGGCACGCTGCGGATTCTCACGGAAGGGCACGGACCATGATGCGGACCGCGCTCACCCTGCTGCGGCACGAGCTGCGGCTCGTCGCCAGTCTCTGGCTGTGGGCGGCCCGGCGCCGGCACGGGCTCGGTGACGGCACCGGCTTCGGGTACGCGCGCGGCCAGGGCACGATGATGCTGGGATTCGGTTTCGTGATCGTGATCGAGTCGATCATGATGTCCGTACTGCTGCGGAACCACCCGACCGTGCAACGGGTGTGGTTCATGGTGGACATGTACACCCTTGTGATCATCATCGGGATGCACGCCGCCTCCGTCGTACGGCCGCACGTCCTCGATGCCGGCCACCTGCGCGTCCGGCGTGCCGCGCACGTCGATCTGCGCATACCGCTGGAGAAGATCGCCCAGATGCGGCGCGAGCTGCGCACCACCCATGAACGGGCCGACGGCGAACTCAACCTCGCCATCGGTGCGCAGACCACCGTCACGCTCGAACTCGCCGAGCCCGTCGCCCACTTCACCTTCCTCGGCCGCCGGCGCGACATCCATCTCGTCCGCTTCCACGCCGACGACGCCGACGGCCTCGTCAAGGCGGTCACACGGGCGCGAAGCGCACCTTCGCCGATCCCGGATCTGCCTGTGTGAGGCGGACCCGGAGCCGCTCTCCGAGCGGAAGGCGGTCCGTGCCCTCGATCCGGCCGATGATCGCCGGAGACTCCAGCTGCACCGTCCCGACGGCGGGGTGACGGTCCTCGACCTCCACCACACAGCCGTCGAACACCTCCCCCACCCGGTCCTTCAGGAGCGCCGCCTCCACGATGTCCAGGCACTCCCGCTCGACCGTGCCCGCGCGCCGGGTGCCCTCGGCCATCCGGGCCGGCAGCGCGTCGAGGGCGGCGGGCACCCACTCGGGCACCGGTCGGCCGGCGACCGCCGCCAGGCAGATCTCGGACGCGTACCGGTCGGCGAGGCGGCGCAGCGGGGCCGTGCAGTGGGCGTAGGGGGCGGCCACGGCGGAGTGGGTGGTCAGGGGCGGGAGGGCTCCGTCGCTGAAGACCGTGTAGCCGGCGCCGCGCAGCAGCGTCGTGCACTCCTGGAGGAAGGCCGCGTGATGCGGGCGGTGCGGGTCCAGGGAGCGGACCAGCGAGGCGTAGGAGACGTGGTGCGGCCAGTCGATGTGCAGGGCGTGCGCGGTGCGGCGCAGACGGCCCACCGCGCCGTCCGGGGCGGCGGGGAGGGTGCGCAGGATGCCCGTGCCGTGGGCCAGCATCAGATCGGCGGCGGCCATGCCGGTCAGCAGGGAGATCTGGGAGTTCCAGCCGTCGGCGGGCAGCGGTGCGCGATAGGCGAGCTCGTAGGTGTGATCGCGCTCGACGATCTCCTGCTCGGGCACGCTGAGCGAGATCCCGCCCCGCTCCACCTCCAGCCGCTCCCGCAGCTCCCCGATCTCCTTCAGCAACGCCAGCGGCTCCTCGGCCGTCCCCGCGTCGATCTCCTTCTGCACGCCCGCGTAGTCGAGCCTCGCCCGGCTGCGGACGAGGGCCCGGCGGACGTCGACGGTGAGCGTACGGCCGTCCCCGTCGAGGTCGATGGTCCAGAGGACGGCGGGCCGGTCCCGGTCCGGGAGCAGACTCGCCGCGACCCCGCTCAGCGGCTCGGGGTGCAGCGGGATCCGCAGGTCCGGGAAGTAGAGCGTGGTCACCCGCCGGTGCGCCTCCCGGTCGAGCGCGCCCGTCGGTACGACGAAGGCGGCGACGTCCGCGATGGCGTACCGGACGCGGTAGCCGGTGCCCTGCCGGGACAGGTGCATCGCCTGGTCGAGGTCGGTGGAGGTGGGCGGGTCGACGGTGAAGAAGGGGAGGTCGGTGGCGTCGTACGGCGGGAGGGCCGGGGCCTTCGCGGCCTGCTCGGCCTCCGCCAGCACCTCGGGCGGGAAGCTTCCGGGGACGCCGAGTTCGTTGCGCAGCGCGGTGAGGGCGGCCCGGAGGGGGGCCTCGGGGGCGCCGGTCACGCGGATGTGGCGGCGGGGCATGAGTCGAGCGTAGGGCGAGGGCCGTCGACGGGCACGCCGTACGCTGTGGCGGAGTTCGACTGAAGGAGTACGTGTGCTTGTCCTGCTGCCGCCTTCCGAAGGCAAGGCCCCGTCCGGTCGGGGTGCGCCGCTGAAGCTGGAGTCGCTGTCCCTGCCGGGGCTGAGCGGGGCCCGCGAAGCCGTGCTGCGGGAGCTGGTCGAGCTGTGCGCGGGTGATGAGGACAAGGCACGGGACGTACTCGGGCTGAGTGAGGGGCTGCGGGGCGAGGTCGCCAAGAACTCCGGGCTGCCGACGGCGGGTGCGCGGCCGGCCGGCGAGATCTACACCGGGGTGCTGTACGACGCCCTCGACCTGGCGTCGCTGGACGCCACCGCGAAGAAGCGGGCGACGCGGTCGCTGCTCGTCTTCTCGGGGCTGTGGGGAGCCGTGCGCGTCAACGACCGTATTCCCTCCTACCGCTGCTCGATGGGCGTGCGGCTGCCCGCCCTCGGGGCGCTCGGGGCGCACTGGCGGGCGCCGATGGCCGACGTGCTGCCCGAGGCGGCCGGGGACGGGCTGGTGCTGGATCTGCGGTCGTCGGCGTACGCGGCGGCGTGGAAGCCGAAGGGCGAGACGGCCGGGCGGACGGCGACGGTACGGGTGTTGCACGCGCCGACCCGGAAGGTCGTCAGCCACTTCAACAAGGCGACGAAGGGGCGGATCGTACGGAGCCTGCTGACGGCGGGTGCCGCGCCCAAGGGTCCGGCGGAACTGGTGGAGGCGCTGCGGGACCTCGGGTACGAGGTGGAGGTGGAGGCGCCCCAGAAGGCCGGGAAGGCGTGGTCGCTGGATGTGCTGGTGACGGAGATCCACTGAGGGTCGGCTGCGGCCCATTGCAGTCTGCGCAACGCACTTTGCGCGGGCTGCTCGCCGTGGGCAGGATGAGGCCATGACCTCAGTCCTGGATCTCGCGCCCGTCGTCCCCGTGGTCGTGGTCGACGACCCCTCCGACGCCGTACCGATGGCCCGGGCCCTCGTCGCGGGCGGGCTGCCCGCCATCGAGGTGACGCTGCGGACGCCGGCCGCGCTGGAGGCGATCCGGGCCATCGCGGACGCGGTGCCGGAGGCGGTGGTCGGGGCCGGCACGGTGATCACGCCGGAGCAGGTGACGCGGGCGGTCGAGGCGGGGGCGCGCTTTCTGGTGAGCCCCGGCTGGACGGATCTGCTGCTGGAGGCCATGCGGGCGTCCGGGGTGCCGTGTCTGCCGGGGGTGTCGACGACGTCCGAGGTGGTGGCGCTGCTGGAGCGCGGGGTGCGGGAGATGAAGTTCTTCCCGGCCGAGGCCGCGGGCGGCACGGCGTATCTCAAGTCGCTGTACGGACCGCTGCCGCAGGCCCGGTTCTGCCCGACCGGCGGGATCGGTCCGGCCACGGCGCCCGACTACCTCGCCCTGCCCAACGTCGGGTGCGTGGGCGGGAGCTGGATGCTTCCGGCGGACGCGGTGGCCGCGCGGGACTGGGCGCGGATCGAGGGGCTGGCGCGTGAGGCGGCGGCGCTGGGCCGCTCAGGCGCGCAGGTGTGAGGTGTCGTTGAAGAGGCGGACGCTGGCGTTGCCGTCGGCGTAGTACGCCACCGCCGAGAGGGCGGCCGCCGAGAGTTCCATGCGGAAAAGCGACTCGGGCGGGGCGCCCAGGGCGAGGCGTACGAACGTCTTGATCGGCGTGACGTGGCTGACGAGGAGGACCGTGCGGCCCGCGTACGCCGCGATCAGCTTGTCGCGGGTGGCGGCGATACGGGTCGCGGTCGCCGCGAAGCTCTCGCCGTCGCCGGTGGGCCGGGCCTCGGGGTCGGCCAGCCAGGCGTTGAGGTCGTCGGCGTGGCGTTCGCGGACCTCGCCGAAGGTGAGGCCTTCCCAGGCGCCGAAGTCCGTCTCGCGCAGCCCGTCGTCGACGGTCACGTCCAGGCCGAGGTGGGCGGCGACGATGCCGGCGGTCTCCCGGGTACGGGCCAGCGGCGACGCCACGACGGCCTGGATGGTGCCGCGCCGGGCAAGGGCGGCACCGGCCCGCTCGGCCTGCTCCCGGCCGACGTCGGAGAGGGACGGATCGCTGCCGCCGCTGCCCGAGAACCGCTTCTGCGGGGTGAGCGGCGTCTCCCCGTGCCGCAGCAGCACGAAGGTGGCCGGTGCACCCATGTCGGCGGGACCCCAGCCGGTGGAGGGCGCGGCCACGGTACGCGCGGCCCTGACATCGGCCGCACGCGCGTCAGCCGCCTGAAGCTCCGCCGTGGACGCCGATGCCGACCAGGGCTCCCCCCGCTTCCCGGCGTCCATCGCCTCGTTGGCCAGCCGGTCGGCGTGCTTGTTCTGCTCTCGCGGGATCCACTCGTACGTCACCTGAGGAGCCGGGAAGACCTTCGACGCCGCGAAGGCGAGCGGCTTCATGTCGGGGTGCTTGATCTTCCAGCGGCCCGACATCTGCTCGATGACCAGCTTGGAGTCCATACGGACGTGGACCATGGCCGTGGGGTCGAGTGCGTGCGCGGTACGCAGGCCCGTGATCAGGCCCCGGTACTCGGCGACGTTGTTCGTGGCGACGCCGATGTACTCGGCCACCTCGGCCAGCGTCTCACCCGTGGCCGCGTCGATCACGACCGCACCGTAGCCCGCGGGCCCCGGGTTGCCCCGTGACCCGCCGTCGGCCTCGACGATGAACTCCCGCACGGCACAGGCTCCTAGAGTCCGGACTCGGCCGTACGCACCAGGATCCGGCGGCAGTTCTCGCAGCGCACCACCGTGTCGGGCGCCGCCGCGCGGACCTCGCTCAGCTCGGTGATGGCGAGCTCCTGGCGGCAGCCCTGGCAGGTGCGCTGGTACAGCTTGGCCGCGCCGATGCCGCCCTGCTGCTGGCGCAGCTTGTCGTAGAGCTTGAGCAGGTCCGCGGGGACCGACCCCGCGATGACCTCGCGCTCCTTGACGACCGTGCCCACCTCGCCGTCGATCTCCTCGAAGGAGGCGTCCCGGCGGGCGGTCGCGTCGTCGACCTTCCCCTGCACGGCACCGACCCGCTCGGTCAGCTCGGCGACCCGCTCCTGCGCGGACTCGCGGCGCTCCATGACCTCCAGGACGATGTCCTCCAGGTCGCCCTGCCGCTTGGCGAGGGAGGCGATCTCGTGCTGGAGGTTCTCCAGGTCCTTCGGGGAGGTGACGGCGCCGGAGTCGAGGCGCTGCTGGTCGCGGACGGCGCGCTGGCGCACCTGGTCCACGTCCTGCTCGGCCTTGGTCTGCTCGCGGGAGCAGTCGCTCTCCTCGGTCTGCGCGGCCACGAGCAGGTCGCGCAGCTGGGTGTGGTCCTTGGTCAGCGACTCGATCTCGGCGAGCTCGGGCAGCGACCTCCGCTTGTGCGTGAGCTGCTGGAGGCGGACGTCGAGGGCCTGGACGTCGAGGAGTCGGATCTGGTCGGCGGGCGCGGCGTTCAGTTGGGGGCTCCTGATGAATCAGTGATGGCGGACGCCGCGTGGGCGGTCCAGGGGTCGGTGACCGTCTTGGAGACGTGGACGCGCAGGTCCCATCCGTTGCGGTCGGAGATCTCGTCGAGCTGGGCGGCGGCCAGCTCGCACCAGGGCCACTCGGTGGCCCAGTGCGCCGCGTCGAGCAGCGCGAGAGGACTGTGGGCGCGGGCCTCGGACGCCGGGTGGTGGCGCAGGTCCGCGGTGAGGAACGCGTCGACGCCCGCCGCGCGTACGTCGTCGAAGAGGCTGTCGCCGGAACCGCCGCTGACGGCGATCGTGCGGACCGTCGCCTCGGGGTCGCCGGCCACGCGGATGCCCTGCGCGGTGGCGGGCAGCCGCTCGGCGGCCTTCAGAGCGAGCTCGCGCACGGTGAGCGGGTGGTCCAGCTCGCAGACCCGGCCCAGACCACGGCGACCCTCCGGGTCGGTCGGGTCCGGCACCAGCGGTCGTACGACGCGCAGGTCCAGCGCGCCGGCCAGCGCGTCGCTGACCCCGGGGTCTGCGATGTCCGCGTTGGTGTGCGCGACGTGCAGCGCGATGTCGTTCTTGATCAGCGTGTGGACGGCCCGGCCCTTGAAGGTGGAGGCCGCGACCGTCGTCGTACCGCGAAGGTAGAGCGGATGGTGGGTGACCAGCAGGTCGGCGTCCAGCTTCACCGCCTCGTCCACGATCTCCTGGACCGGGTCGACGGCGAACAGAACCCGGGAGACCTCCTGGTCGGGCTCGCCCACGACGGTGCCGACCGCGTCCCAGGACTCGGCCCGCTCGGCGGGCCACAGGTTCTCCAGCGCGGCGATGACTTCAGACAGACGGGGCACGAGGGACAGGCTACCTGGCTGGTCCCTACGGCCGTACCGGCGCCGGAGCGGCCGGATCGCCTCCGGGTGGCCGTCCGGCACCACCCCTTGCTCCGCTCAGCACACACGCCCCCGTTCCCTCAGGCGAATCGTTCCTCTGCCACCCCTTTGTGTGAAGCCGAACCTCCCCGGTCCCACGCCTGTGCGTGCGAAAACTAGCTTCGTCACTGGAGGTGACCGGACCATGACGGCCTGTGCGATCGAGCCTGCGGCGGAGCACGAGGACGGCGACGCGCCTCGGGCGGGATGCGCCATCACGGCGGACGGTTCCTACGCCGCCCGCCTCGCGCCGGCGGGCGACTGCTGGTTCCCGGAGCGCTGGACCCTGGACGGCCCCGAGCCCTACGCCGTGCCGCTGCCCTCCCACCAGCCGGAGGAACCCGGCACCGAGGTGCAGCCGATGGGCGACGGGCGGGTCCTGATCCGGCGCCCGACCGACGGACGGCACGTGTTCTCGCTGCTGTATCCGACCGGGCCCGGCACGGGTGAGCTGCCGCTGGGCTCGGTGCAGTGCCCGGAGGAGGGGACCCGGCTGCGGATGCTGCCCCCGGCGCCGGGCGGCGACCACGCGTTCGCCCTCGCGGTGGGCCGACGCTCCAGCGCGGTGTGGCTGGTGGCGGGAGGCGCCTTTGGGCCGGAGCACGTGGCGCAGATCCCGGGGCGCTGCTCGGGCGGGGTGTGGCTGGACCGGGAGGGGCGGATGCTGGCCCTCGACCGGGAGTCCGCGGGCCGTACGAAGGCGGTCGTGGTCGATCTGGGGCGGGGCGGCGAGGTGTCGCCGCTGCTGCAGATCGCGGACGGCAGCGACGACCGGGTGCTGCTCGCCGACCCGGACAGCGGGCTGCTGCTGATCCGCTCGGACGCCCCCTCGCCGGGGCGGGAACGGCTCGGCTGGGGTGTGCTGGGCAGCACCCTGCCGGTGCGCTTCCCGGAGTGTCTGCGCATGCCGGAGTGCGTGGTGACACCGTTCGCGATCCAGCCGGGGCAGGTGCTGACGCCGGAGAGCTGCGGGGTGGCGCTGCGTGTCGACGGGCCGGTCGGCAGCTGGGTCGGGGTGTGGCGGCCCGCCGAGCGTCAGGTGCGTCATCTTCCGGCGCCCGAGGGGTGGTTGGCGGGTGCCGGGTGGTGGACTCGGGACGGAGTGCTGCAACTGCCGTATGCCACGGCGGAGGTGAGGTGCGGGGTGGCTCAGGTGGAGGTGCCCGAGGAGCCCGGGGCGGCTGTGCGGGAGGCGGAATCGGCGCGGGCGAAACCGTCGGAAACGGAGCCTCCGGATCCCGTCGCGCCCCGCCCTGTGCCGTTGCAGCAAGCCCCGTTGGACGGTCTTGTAACGAAGTAGTGGCGGTTGGCGTGGCCGTCTGGATTCGGCCCATGGTCGGCCGGTTAAACTCGCCCGGCTGTAAGAAAGATCATGTTGACGGGGTGAGTTTTCCGATGAGCAACGCCAGCACGACCCAGCCGGGGCCGGCCGACGTTCACGACGTTCAGAAGGCCTCCGGCCACGGCAGGCACCGGGGTCAGGTCTCGGCCCACGAAAGCGAGACGGCCCCTCGCGGCCGTCACCGCAAGCAGGCCGAGGAGACCGAGACGGCGGCCTGACGCCGCGCGGGCAACGGCGTACGGCCCTGTTCCCTTCGGGGAGCGGGGCCGTACCCGTTTCCTACGCCCGCTTGAGGCCCAGCACCTCCGCCGCCGCGAACGTCTCCGCCGCCGGCTGTGCCGCGTAGTGCGGACCGAGAACGGCGTCCAGCTCGTCGTAGGTGAAGGCCTCCTGCTTGCTGTCGAACTTGGCGGCCACCCGCGGCCGTTCGACGACCGCGACCATTCCGCCGTGCACGACGAGCAGCTGCCCGTTGATCCGGGCGGCGGCCGGGGAGGCCAAGTAGCCGACGAGCGGGGCGACATGCTCGGGGGCGAGCGGGTCGAGCCCGTCCTCGGGCCGGTCCAGGCCCGCGAAGACGTCCTCGGTCATACGGGTGCGGGCGCGCGGGCAGATGGCGTTGGCCCGCACGCCGTACTTGGCCAGCGCGAGGGCGGTGGAGGTGGTGAGGCCGACGATGCCGCCCTTCGCCGCCGCGTAGTTGGGCTGCCCGGCGGATCCGGCGAGGAACGCCTCGGAGGAGGTGTTCACGATCCGCCCGTACACCGGCCCTCCGGCCGCCTTGGACCGCTCGCGCCAGTGCGCGGCGGCGAACCGGGTGGTGTTGAAGTGTCCCTTGAGGTGGACCCGGATCACCGAGTCCCACTCCTCCTCCGCCATGGAGAAGACCATGCGGTCGCGCAGGATGCCCGCGTTGTTGACCAGGATGTCCAGCTTGCCGAACTCGGTGATCGCCGACCCGACGAGTTCACGGGCCTGTGCGAAGTCGGCGACGTCCCCGGTGTGCGCGAGCGCCTTGCCGCCCGCCGAGCGGATCTCGGCGGCGACCTCCTCGGCGGGGGCGGCGGAGGCCTCGCCCGAGCCGTCCCGGCCGGGCTGTCCGTAGTCGTTGACGACGACGGCCGCGCCGAGCCGGGCCAGCTCCAGTGCCTCGGCCCGGCCCAGGCCGCGTCCGGCGCCGGTGACGATCGCGGACAGGCCCTCCAGTGGCAGTGACATCCTCGTCCCTTCGCAGCCGGTGGTTCAGATCTCGATGCAGGTGCGCAGTGCCGTACCCGTGCGCATCTGGTCCAGGGCCTCGTTGATCTCGGCCAGCGGCACCCGGTGGGTGATCAGGCCGTCCAGGTCGATACGGCCGGCGCGCCACAGGGCGATCGTCCGCTCGTAGGAGCGCAGTACGTCGCCGCCGCCGTACATCGACGGCAGGATGCGCTTCTCGTCGAAGAACAGCTCGAACATGTTGAGCTGGAGGAAGTCGTCCATGGCGCCGGCGCCCACCACGACGAGGGTGCCGCCGCGCCGGGTGTTCTCGTAGGCGGTGCGGGCGGTGGCGGACCTGCCGACGACCTCGAAGACGTAGTCGAAGCCCTCGCCCGCGGTGACCTGCTGCTTGGCGTCGGCCAGCTCGTCCGGGGAGATGGCCCTGGTGGCACCGAACTTGAGCGCGGCCTCGCGGCGGGAGGCCACCGGGTCGACGGCGACGATCTCGGCGGCCCCCCTGAGCCGGGCGCCCTGGATCGCCGAGATGCCGACGCCTCCGCAGCCGATGACGGCGACCGATGAACCGGCCTCCAGGTCGGCCGTGTTGAGCGCCGCGCCGAGTCCGGTGGTGACGCCGCAGCCGATCAGGGCCGCGATGTCGAAGGGCACGTCGTCGGGGATCGGCACCGCACAGCCCGCCTCGACGACGACCTCCTCGGTGAAGGTGCCGGTGCCCGCGAAGCCGAAGACATCGCCGCCGGGGCGCTTGAAGTTCGGGGTGCCGGCGTTCATGAACCCGGCCAGGCACAGTTCGGTCTGCCCCCGCTTGCACGCGGGACACGCACCGCAGGCGGGCAGCCAGCACAGGACGACCCGGTCGCCCGGCTTCAGGTTCCGTACGCCCTCCCCGACTTCGAGGATCTCGCCGGCCCCTTCGTGCCCGGGTACGAAGGGTGCGGGCTGGGGCAGTACGCCGTTCATCGCGGAGAGGTCCGAGTGGCACAGCCCGGTGGCCCGTACCCGGACCCTCACCTTGCCGGGGCCGAAGCCCACCGCCTCGACGTCGTCGAGGACCTCGAGCTTGTCCTGGCCGATCTCGTGCAGTACGGCTGCTCGCATGGTGCGGCTCCCCTCAGGTCATACGGAGTTCAGGAGTGTTCGACGACGGTGTCGGCGAGGACGGGTGTGTCGTCCCGTTCCACCGAGCTCACGGCGACCCGCACGGCCCCGTCCCCGGGCCACATGCGGATCCGCAGGGTCTCCCCCGGGTACACGACCCCGGCGAACCGGGTGACGTACGACCGCACCCGCGTCACGTCCCCGCCGAGCAGCGTGTCGACGACCGCCTTGAGGGTCATGCCGTAGGTGCACAGCCCGTGCAGGATGGGCCGTTCGAACCCGGCGACCTTGGCGAACTCCGGGTCGGCGTGCAGCGGGTTCCAGTCGCCGGAGAGGCGGTAGAGCAGGGCCTGGTCCTCGCGGATCGGCCGCTCGAGGGTCCGGGCGGGCTGGCCCTCGGGGGGTTCGGTGGGGGTCCCCCCGCTCGAGCGAAGCCGAGAGTGGGGGAGGGCGGACGGGCCCCGGTCGCCGCCGAAGCCGCCCTCTCCGCGGATGAAGATCTGGGCGTCGTTGGTCCAGAGCGGGCCCTCGGCGTCGGCGACTTCGGTGCGCAGCACGAGAACGGCCGCCTTGCCCTTGTCGTACACGGCGGGGACGCTGTGGGTCGCGGTGGCGGTGCCCGTCGCCGGGATGGCCCGGTGGAGGACGAGGGTCTGTCCGCCGTGCAGGACGCGGGCGAGGTCGACCTCGATACCGGGCATCGACAGTCCGCTGATCACGCCGGGCGAGCCGGAGCCGGCGACGGTGGCGAAGCTCGGCAGGACGTGCAGCCGGGACTCAAGGGTGTAGCGCAGTTCGTCGGGGTCGGTGGCGGGAAGGCCGGCGCCGATGCCGAGGTGGTACAGCTGGACGTCCTTGGAGTTCCAGGAGATCTCGCCGGTCCGGGGCTCGGCGGCGAGAGCCTTGGCTGCGTCGATGGGCATACGGCTCCTGACGGTGGCGGGGGTCAAGACCTCGGTACGGCCGTCCGCACCGTCGGCCGCACCGAGGTCGTCGCGGGCCGTTCTAGAACGCGTTCCAGTCCGGCGCCCTCTGTATAGCCGAGCGCTCCGCAGTTGTGAAGGCTTCTGACGCCGTGTCAGGTCGGTCGGGCTCCCCGCCACGGCCGGCTCGGCCGCCCGTGACATTTGTCCTGCCGGATCGCGTACAGCCGCCACTGCCGCGCGACGGCCCGGGTCCGTACCGTCGATGCCATCGGTTCGTACCCGACAGGGGGCAGGGGCATGGCCTGGTTGCACAAGACCCGCGGGAGCTCGTGCGAGACGTTCAGGGACGAGCGCAGCCCCAACGGCTACAGTCTGCTGCCCTGGCTGCTGATGGGCATGGGCGCCTTCTCCAATCTGTTCCAGGGGGAGACTCCGGACCCGTGGATCGGCGGGCTCGGGCTGCTGACCTTCAACTCGCTCTACATCTACGTCTCGTTCCGCTCCTTCGTGAAGGAGAAGCGGGAGGAGACCTCGACCCGGGTGGCACTGGTGCTGCTGGGCCTGGTCACCTGCGCGCTGGCGCTGGCGTACGGCGGCAACTGGCTGCTGTTCTTCCCGCTGCTCGGGCTGGCCACGGGCGCGGCCGTGCGGATGCCGCAGCTGCGCCCGGTCGGACTGGTCGTGGGTGTGCTGGCCGGGGCCGTCTCGGTGGCCCACGACGGCTGGGGCGGCCTCGACATCGCGTACGCCACCTGGATCTCGACGATGGTGACGGCGGCGATCCTGTCCCTGTCGGAGGCGGTACGGGAGCTGCGCACGGCCCGCGAGGAGCTGGCCCGGCGCGCCGTGGAGGAGGAACGCCTGCGTATCTCCCGCGATCTGCACGACCTGCTCGGCCACACGCTGTCGGTGATCGTCGTGAAGTCGGAGGCGGCACGGCGGCTGGCCGCCGGGGACGTGGCGGCGGCGCAGTCCCAGCTCAACGACATCGAGGCGGTCGGCCGCCAGGCGCTCACGGAGATCCGCGAGGCCGTGACGGGATACCGGCAGGGCAGTCTGAGTACCGAGCTCGACCGCGCGGTCTCGGCACTGCGGGCCGCCCGCATCGAACCCGTCGTACGCCGCTCCGGCCCGCCGCTCACCTCCCAGACCGAGGCGCTGCTGGGCTGGGTGGTGCGCGAGGCGGTCACGAACGCGGTACGGCACAGCGGCGCGAGTAGGTGCGAGATCGTTCTGTCGGGCAGCGGGGAACGGGTGCGGCTGATGGTGTCGGACGACGGGGACGCGTACGGGTGCGGTGACGAGCCGGCCGACCGGGCGGGGACCGTCGGCGGCACGGGCCTCAAGGGCCTGACGGAACGACTGACCACGGCCGGCGGCACCCTGACGGCGGGGCCGGGACCGCGCCAGGGCTTTATAGTGACGGCGGAACTGCCGGTGGAGGCCGGAGAGTTGACGGCGGAGTCGGTTCGGTTGGCCGTCGGATAGGCCGGCGGAGCGGGCAGGCGGCACGGTGGCCGGCGTCAGGGGCGCGGTGGCCGGCCCGATCGGCCCCCGCAACCCACACCCGCACCCCGTCGTACCTGCCGCCGAAAAGCCCAGAATCACCCTGCCGCACAGGTCCGCCGGATCACCACCGACATGCCCTCGCACGCCCGTACGCCCGTACGTCCCACACGCCCTACCCTTGGCCCGTGAACGAGATGCCGCGGGACCATCGGCCCGCCAAGTCCATCCGGGTGCTGCTGGCCGAGGACCAGGGCATGATGCGCGGAGCTCTCGCTTTACTGCTCGGGATGGAGCCCGACATCCAGGTCGTGGCGCAGGTGTCGGCCGGGGACGTGATCGTGGACGCCGCCCTCACCCACCGCCCCGACGTCGCCCTCCTCGACATCGAACTCCCGGGCCTCAGCGGCCTGGACGCTGCTGCCGAGCTGCGCGACCAGGTCCCCGACTGCCGGGTGCTGATCCTGACGACGTTCGGCCGCCCCGGCTATCTGCGCAGGGCCATGGAGGCGGGCGCCGCCGGCTTCCTGGTCAAGGACGGCCCCGTGGAGGAACTGGCCGTCGCCGTCCGCCGCGTGCTGACCGGCGAGACGGTCATCGACCCGGCGCTCGCCGCGGCGGCCCTGAGCGCCGGCCCCAATCCCCTCACCGCCCGTGAACGCGACGTCCTCAACGCCTCGACGGAGGGCGCGACGGTCGCCGACATCGCCGCCAAGCTCCACCTGTCCGAGTCCACGGTCCGCAACTACCTCTCCTCCGCCATCGGCAAGACCGGCACCCGCAACCGGATGGAGGCACTCCGGGAGGCACGGCAGCAGGGGTGGCTCTGAACAGGCGGCGAGGCCCCTCGCGCCCCGGGGACGAGCCGTCTCGGCCTCCTTACTTCGTCACCTCCGCCGACTTGTAGGCCGTCCCTTCGGGGGCAAGGCACACGAACCAGTTCACCGGGGACCCGTCCGCCGGGCGGATCACGAAGTCGTCACTGTTGACGCCATGGGCCGCGGACACCACGGGCACGTCGGTCGTCGAGCCGTCCTGCCAGGCGCAGGTGACCTGCCGGGCCGTCACGGCGACCTGGCCGACGACCAGCCGGTTCGGGCCGCCGGAACCCGGTCCCAGGGGCACCGCGGCGGTCTCGATGTCACGGCCCGACAGGGAGTCCGCGCTGGTGAACGCGTCCTCGATCATGACCTCGTCCTTCACCGCGTCGCCCTCTTCGCGCAGCACGAAGTACGAACTTCTGCCGATGAGTTCGGAGGAGTCGCCCACATTCGTCGGGATGCGCCCGAACTCGGCCATCGCGGCCCACTCGGCCCGCGCCTCACGCTCGTTGCGCGGCGCCTCCCAGACATCGATGACCACCCGCCACTCCTTGCCTCCGTCGGTTCCCGCCGCGAGCAGGGTCCGCGAGGGCGTGCGCACATCCGGCGCCGGCTCGGTCGGCGGGCTGGTCGCCACCGAGGAGCCCCGGCTCCCGTCGCCGCCCGGCATCCCCGCCACCGCCAGCGTGCCCGCCGAGCCCACCAGCACCAGGGCCGTCGCCGTCGCCACCGCCCAACGGCGTGCCTTGCGGCGGCGGCCGCCCCGGAGCACCGCGTCGTAAGGGGCTATACCGATCTCGACCTCGTCCGCGGCGTCCGCCAGCAGCAGGGCGATGTCCGTGTGGGTCATGTCGTGGCCGCTCATGCCGTGGTTCGTCTCCCGGTGCGCGCTCATCAGCTCCGCCCTCCCTGCGTCACCATCTCGGCCAGTCCCGGTATGGCGCGGAGTTTCGCGATCCCCTTGGCCGCGTTGCTCTTCACCGCGCCGACGGAGCAGCCCATCGCCTCCGCCGTCTGTGTCTCGGTCAGGTCCTCCCAGTACCGCAGGACCACCGCCTCCCGCTGCCGTGGCGGCAGTTGGGCGAGGGCCGGCAGCAGGGCATTGCGGTCCTCGGCCTGGGCGATGTGGTCGCCGGTGTCCGCGATCTCGCGCACCAGGCCCGAGTCGTCCTTCGGCGCGAGGAACTCCCTGAGCCTTCTGCGGTGCTTGCGTGCGTGCGCGTTGATCATCACGCGCCACACATAGGCCTCCGGGTCGTCGGCCGCGCCGACCCTGCGCCAGGCCACATAGACCTGTTCGAGCGTCGACTGGACCAGATCCTCCGCGGCGTGCTGCTCCCCCGTGAGGAGAAATGCCGTCCGCAGCAGGCGTGGCCAGCGGCCGATGACAAAGCTCTGGAACTCCGAGTCCCGAGCCGCCTTGCGATCCCCCATGGGCACCTCCCTAGATATTCAAAGGAGTCCATGGACCACCCGGATCGTTGCCTCAGGACGCGGACGTTTTTCTCGGCAGCCAGACCAGCATCAGCAACGTCCCCACCAGCAGCACCACCGTCGACGTACGGAACACCAGCGCGTAGCCGTCGGTCAGCGCCCCCGGCGCCCCGCTGCCCCGCGAACGGGCCGCCGCGAGCGTCGACATGACCGCGAGTCCCAGTGAACCGCCCATCGTGCGCGAGGTGTTGACCAGCCCGGAGACCAGTCCCGCCTCCCCCGGCCGCGCCCCGGACGTGGCCAGCGCCGCCAGTGGTGTCGCCGCCAGTCCCGCACCCAGCATCATCAGGATGCCCGGCACCATGATCGACGTCAGATACCCGCCCTCCACGCTCAGCGTCGACTGCCAGCCGAAGCCGACCGCCGCCACGAGCGTCCCCGCCGACGCCACGCCCCGCGCCCCGAACCCCCGCATCAGCCGCGGCGCGAGCTTGGAGCCGAGGATCACCGCAAGGGAGCTGGGCACCAGTGCCAGGCCGGCCTCCAGCGGGGTGTAGTGGAGCACGTTCTGCACGTACAGCGTCATGAAGAACCACATGCAGAACATCGCCGACCCGCACAGGAACATCGCGACGTTCGCCGACGCCACCGCCCGTAGCCGCAGCAGCCCGAGCGGCATCAGCGGGGCCGCCGTACGGGCCTGGACGGCGAGGAAGGCGCCGATCAGGGCGAGACCGGCGAGCAGCGGCACGACCGTGGCCCGTGCCGTCCAGCCCGCGGCCTCCGTCTGCGAGATGCCGTACGCCAGGGTTGCCAGGCCCGCCGTCACCAGGACCGCCCCCGGCAGATCCAGCCGCCGCCGGTCCCCCGCCCGGCTCTCGTTGAGCCAGAGCACGGCACCGGCCAGCACCACGGCCCCCACCGGCACATTGATCAGCAGGACCCAGCGCCACGACAGCAGATCCACCAGCACCCCGCCGACCAGTCCGCCCGCCGCACCGCCGCCCGCGCCGACGGCGGTCCAGGTCCCTATGGCCCGCGCCCGCGCCGCCCCCTCCGGCACGGCGGCCGTCAGGATCGTCAGCGTCGAGGGCGCCAGCACCGCCGCGCCCAGCCCCTGCACGGCCCGCGCCGCCAGCAGTTGCCAGTCCTGCTGGGCCAGCCCGCCGGCCAGCGAGGCCAGCGTGAACAGGCCCAGCCCGACGAGGAACATCCGCTTACGGCCGTACAGGTCACCGGCCCGCCCGCCCAGCAGCATGAAGCCCGCGAACGCGATGGCGTAGGCGTTCACCACCCACTGCAGGCCCTGCGCGTCCAACCCCAGATCGGCCCGCATCGACGGCAGCGCCACATTCACGACGGATACGTCGAGCACCACCAGGAACTGGCCGGCGCATGCGAGCGCCACCACCAGCCAGGTGGGAACGGTCGTACGGCGAGGGGCACGGGTGACGTCGGCGGCTTCGAGCATGGGTGTCATGCTCTCAACCACCGACGCTCCTGGCATCAGGAATTCGCCCTAGGCCCGGTCCTGGTGGACCTAGGACCATGTCCCGGGAGGCGGCTTCTCCCAAGAGAAGGTCAAGAATTCGTTAGTGACCCAAAGCATCGGAATAGTTGCCCAGGCAGACGGAGTTCGATGTACACATGACACAAACGACGAACGAACAGCCCACCGGCAGAGCGGCCAAGGGCACCTCCGGCGCCCTCGTCCCGGTCCTCGCCTTCGCGGGCATCGTTGTCGCGGTAATGCAGACCCTGCTCGTCCCGGTCATCAAGGACCTGCCGCAGCTGCTGAGCACCGCGCCCAGCAACGCCACCTGGGTCCTGACCTCCACCCTGCTCGCGGGCGCCGTGGCCACCCCGATCATGGGCCGCCTCGGCGACCTCTACGGCAAGCGGCGCATGCTGATAGCCAGCCTGTCCGTGATGGTGGTCGGCGCGCTGATCAGCGCGCTCACCAGCACCCTGCTCCCCATGATCGTCGGCCGTACCCTCCAGGGCTTCGCGATGGGCGCGATCCCGCTCGGCATCGGCCTGATGCGCGACATGCTGCCCCGCGAGCGACTCGGCTCGGCGATGGCTCTGATGAGCTCCTCGATCGGCGTCGGCGGCGGCCTCGCACTGCCCGCCGCGGCCCTGGTCGCCCAGCACGCCAACTGGCACGCCCTCTTCTACGGAGCCGCCGGCCTCGGCGTCCTCTCCATCGCCCTCACCCTCCTCGTCGTACCGGAGTCCAAGGTCCGCGCCGAAGGCACCTTCGACGCCCCGGGCGCGCTCGGCCTCTCCGTCGGCCTGGTCCTCTTCCTCCTGCCGATCACCAAGGGCAGCGACTGGGGCTGGACGTCGCCCTCGACGCTCGGCATGTTCGCCGGCTCGGCGATCGTCCTCCTCCTCTGGGGCGTCTACGAGCTGCGCGCGAAGGCCCCGCTGGTCGATCTGCGCACCACGGCCCGCCCCGCCGTCCTCTTCACCAACCTCGCCTCGATCATGGTCGGCGTCAGCTTCTACGTCGTCTCCCTGGTCCTCCCCCAGCTGCTCCAGCTCCCGAAGGAGACCGGCTACGGCCTCGGCCAGTCGATGGTCGTCGCGGGCCTGCTCGTCGCCCCGCTCGGCCTGACGATGATGGTCACCGCCCCCGTCTACGCCCGGCTCTCCGCCAAGTACGGCCCCAAGACCACCCTGATCCTCGGCATGCTGATCATCGCGATCGGCTACGGCGCCGGCCTCGGCCTGATGAGCGCCGCCTGGCAGAGCCTCGTCATCGCGGTGATCCTCGGCGCCGGCATCGGCCTCGCCTACTCCTCCCTCCCCGCCCTGATCGTCGGCGCGGTCCCCGCCTCGGAGACGGGCGCGGCGAACGGCCTCAACACCCTGATGCGGTCCATCGGTACGTCGGTCTCCAGCGCCGTCATCGGCATGGTGCTGGCCAACACCGCGAACAACGTCAGCGGCGTCGCGATCCCGACCATGCACGGCTTCCGCGTCTCCTTCCTGATCGCGACCGCCGCGGTCGCGGCGGGCCTCCTGCTGGCCCTCTTCCTTCCGAAGCAGCGCCCGGCCGCCGCCCACACGCAGCTGCGCGCCAGCAGCGAGGAGGACGCCAACCTGGCGCGCGCCGAGGAGGCACTGCGCGGCTTCCGGGGCCGGGTCCTCGACGCCGCCGGCACCCCGGTCGCCCGCGCCAAGGTCACCCTGATCGACCGCCGGGGCCGCCAGGCCGGCGCGACCCTCTCCGCCGACGACGGCAGCTACGCCCTCGCCGTCCCCACCCAGGGCGCCTACGTACTGGCCGCCCGAGCCGACGGCCACGCCCCGCTCGCCTCGTCCGCCACGCACGCCGGCGACGACAGCGCGGTGGACGTGGACCTGGCGCTGCCGGGGGAGACGGTCACCGCCTGACCCCCCGCCGCCCCCACACCCCCCGTCGTCCACATGACGGGGGGTGTGGTGCACGATGGGCACCCATACGGCCGTACGCAGCGCGAATCACGTACGACACGTATGGCACGTACGTCACGTACGACGGATAGACAGCCGCACAACCGGAAGGACCCCCATGGCCCCGGCCCCCAAGCCCGAGATCCTGGCCGCGTTCGAGGCGGCGAAGGGATTCATGCCCACGGGCGAGGGGCTCGCGCTCTACGCGGCGGCGGTCGAGGCCGGGCGCCTCGGCCTGCCTCTCCTGGAGGTCGGCACGTACTGCGGCCGCTCCACGATCCTGCTGGCCGACGCCGCCCGCGAGGCCGGTGTGACGGCTCTCACGGTCGACCACCACCGCGGCAGCGAGGAGCAGCAGCCGGGCTGGGAGTACCACGACCCGGAGACGGTCGACCCCGAGCTCGGCCTGATGGACACCCTGCCGACGTTCCGCCGCACGCTGCGCCGGGCGGGCCTGGAGGACCACGTGATCGCCCTGGTCGGCCGGTCACCACAGGTGGCCAAGGTCTGGGGCACCCCCCTCGCCCTGGTCTTCATCGACGGCGGCCACACCGACGAGCACGCGAGCGCCGACTACGAGGGCTGGGCTCCGCACGTCGCCGAGGGCGGTCTGCTGGTCATCCACGACGTGTTCCCGGACCCCAAGGACGAGTTCACGGGCCAGGCCCCGTACCGCGTCTACCTCCGGGCACTGGAGTCCGGCGCGTTCACGGAGGTGTCCGTGACGGACTCGATGCGGGTGCTGAAGCGAACGGGCACAGGAATCTGAACTCCGGCGCGGCTCGACCGTGGCCTTCCCGCGCCGGCCGCGGTCGGCCCGTATGGTGGCAGGCGTGTCGTACGTAGGTCCGGACCTCGATCCTCCCCAGCCCCGCCGCAGCCGCCGCCGAACCCTGACCGTCGCGGTCGCCGCGCTGGTGCCCGGGGCCCTGCTCGGCTGGGTGATGTACGAGGCGGTGGGCGGCGACGGCAGCGCCGGCAACGCCGCCGTACGGCCGTCAGGAGCACCGGCGAATTCAGCGCCGACGATCTCCGCCACGAACGACGACAAGCCGCCGGGCCCCACACCGACGACGGACTCCACCTCCGCGCCGGCCGCCTCCGGCCCCCTCAAGGGCAAGGTCGTCGTCATCGACCCGGGCCACAACCCGAACAACTTCCAGCACACGGCCGAAATCAACCGCAAGGTGAACATCGGCACGAACTGGAAGGAGTGCGACACGACGGGTACGTCGACGAACGACGGCTACTCCGAGGCCGAGTTCACGCTCGACGTCGCCCACCGCATGCGCACGCTCCTGGAGGAGCAGGGCGCCACGGTCAAGTTCACGCAGGACGGCGACCGTTCCTGGGGCCCCTGCGTCGACGAGCGGGCCGAGATCGGCAACAAGGCGCACGCCGACGCCGTCGTCTCCCTCCACGCCGACGGCGCGGACGCCGGCCAACGCGGCTTCCACGTCATCCTCCCCGCCGAGGTGAACGAGGGCGCCGCGCACACCGCCCCCATCGTCACCCCCTCCCGCGACCTCGGCGAGCGCATCGCGGGTTCCTTCGTCCGCGTCACGGGCAGCGCCCCCTCCAACTACATCGGCGACGGCACCGGCCTGGTCACGCGTAAGGACCTCGGCGGTCTCAATCTGTCAACGGTTCCCAAGGTGTTCATCGAGTGCGGCAACATGCGCGATAGCAAGGACGCGGCACAGCTCACCAGCGGGGCGTGGCGGGAGAAGGCGGCGCAAGGGATCTCTGAGGGAATCGTGAGTTTCCTGCGGGGGTAGTGGTCCACGGGCTGATCCCGGCGGACAGCCTCGTCGGTCGGACGATAAGGTCGTCCTTACGATGAGGGGCCACCCCCGCGCTTCACACCGGGCCTGACGGCGACATGGTGACAGCGACGCCTCCAGCGATGCCGATGTTGAGACGACTGACGAAGGACCTGAAGTGAATATCCGCTCCCTCACTCGAGGCGACGGCGTGGTGATCGGAGCAGCGGTATTGCTGTTCATCGCGTCGTTCCTGAACTCCTATTCCGTTGAAGGGTTCAGTATTGAATCCAACGCGTGGGACACCCTTGCCATGGGCCTCGGCATCTACATGGGTGGTGTCATCGGCGGCGCCCTCATCGTCGTCAACCGCTCCCTGCCGCAGCCGCGCAAGGTGCTCGGCCTGGACCTCGGTACGGTCGGCGCGGCGTTCACCGTCCTCACTGCGTGGAGCATGTTCTGGGCGCTGGTGGACGTCCCTGATCGCGCCAGTGCCGCCGCAGGTCTGATCCTCGGCTTCATCGCAGCCCTCCTGCTGGCGGGCGGCGCCATCGCCACCCCCCTCGTCCCCGCCCTCCAGGCCGCTCTCCTCCCGGCCCCCCGCCCCGCCGCTCCCCAGCCGTACGGCGGGCAGCCGCAGGGTGGTTACGGTTACCCGGGGGCTCAGCAGCCGCAGCCGGGGCAGCAGCCCTACGGTGGGCAGCCGCAGCCGGGGCAGCCGTTCGGGGGTGGGCAGCCGCAGGCTCCCGCGCCGGCGCCTGGTGGGGACTTCTCGCCGTTCTGGTTCGCCGTGCCCGTGCCGCGGCCGCTGTTCGGGGAGGACGGTTCGCCGACGCCGATCGCCGAACTGGCGCCGGGCACCTGGTACTTGGCCGTCGAGCAGCGTGGCGGCACCCTGGTCGCGCAGACGCAGGACGGCCGTCGTGGCGTGCTTCAGGACACCTCGGGTATTCAGCGCGGCTGAGCCACACGACAAGCCGTACGACGGCCCCTCACCCTTCCCGGTGAGGGGCCGTTGTCGTACAGTCGCCCTCCGAGCGAAGTATCTGACGCACCGTCAGCAGGAGGCAGGCGTATGCGGCTCGGGCTCGCACTCGGTTACTGGGGGCGCGGCCCCTCCCCGGACCATGTACCGCTCGCCCAGGAGGCCGAGCGGCTCGGCTACGACTCCGTGTGGACCGCCGAGTCCTGGGGTTCCGACGCCTTCACCGCGCTCACCTGGATCGCCGCGCACACGTCGAGGATCAAGCTCGGTACGGCCGTTGCGCAGATGGCCGCCCGCTCCCCCACGACCACCGCCATGCATGCCCTCACGCTCGATCATCTCTCCGGTGGGCGCATGATGCTCGGGCTGGGGTTGTCGGGGCCGCAGGTGGTGGAGGGGTGGTACGGGCGGCCGTTCCCGAAGTCGCCGCTCACCGCGACGAGGGAGTACGTCGATGTCGTACGCCAAGTGCTGCGGCGCGAGGCGCCGGTGGCGCTGGACGGGCGCTTCCACTCCCACCCGTACAGCGGGCCGGACGGCACGGGGGTCGGAAAGGCGCTGAAGCCGATCACCCATCCCCTGCGGCCGGACCTTCCCGTTCTGCTGGGCGCCGAGGGGCCCAAGAACGTCGCTCAGACCATCCGGATCGCCGACGGCTGGCTGCCGTTGTACTGGTCGCCGAGCCGGCCCGACGTGTACGGGGCGGCGGTGAGCGAGTTGCCCGCGGGGTTCCTCGTCGCGCCCCTGGCCCGCGTCCAGGTCTGTGACGACGTCGCCGAAGGGCTTCTCCCCGTCAAGGCCATGCTCGGTTTCTACATCGGCGGCATGGGCCACGCGGCCCGCAACTTCCACGCCGATCTCATGGCGCGCATGGGGTACGAGGAGGAGGCGCGGCGGATTCAGGAGCTCTTTCTCAGCGGCCGTAGGCAGGAGGCCGTGCTCGCCGTCCCGGACGCCTTCGCCGACGAGATCTCACTGGTCGGGCCGCGTGAACGCATCGCCGAGCGACTGGAGTCGTGGCGGAAGGGTCCGGTGACGGATCTGCTGGTGCTCGCGCCCGACCGGCGGACGCTGCGGGTGCTGGCCGAGCTCAACTCCTAGCCGTACGAGAGGAGTTCACTGGAATACCGAGATCGGGTCCAGTGTGAGTTCGCCGGTCGTGCCGTTCCAGGTGCGCACCCGGCCCAGGCAGGTGGCCGGGAACTCCTCGTCCGCCGAGAAGCTGTCGACCCGGAACTCCTCCTCGCGGACCCGGGACGCCTCGCAGGTGATCTTCACCTGGGCGCGTGGTTCGCCGGTGCCGTAGCGGGCGCGCAGGACGACGTCCTCGCCCTCTCTGCGGACCGTGAACAGGCCGGAGACCGAGACGTACGTCCCCCGCGCGGCGGTCAGCGGGGTGCCGCCGGCTTCCGTGCCGCGCAGCTCGTCCGCGAGGGCCGCGGTGAGGAAGAGGTGTCCGGTCGCGAGGTCGGCGTCCACCACCATGTCCCGGTTCCGCAGCCCGACCGTGATCAGCCGGATCGTCTTCATGGGCGTGTTGGGCTCCCAGTACTCCCTGCGGGTCTGGGTGTTGGTGTCCCGCTCGGCGCGGCCGCCGACGGTGACTCTGCCGAACAGTCCGAAGCCGGTGGAGACGCTGGTCTCGTGGGAGACGTTCACGTCGGCCTTCGGTATGCCGAGGATGTCCGCCACGCCTTCGACCCGGGTCTCGTGGAGGTAGATGCACATGCCGGAGAACATGCGCCCGTCCCGCACCCGCCGTCTGCGCCGGGCCGCCACCCAGCGCGCCACCGCGTACTGCGCCACGACCGCGACGCAGACCGCCGTCAGGAGCCAGACGGCCATCCACGGCCACCGCATGCTCCACCACTGACTGTCAATGACACCCACGGATCTCCTTGAATGCGTCGGAGAGCGATGACCGGTTCGCGTCCACCATGCGGCCGCCGGTCGCGTCGGCGGACTTCTTGAGGGCTGCCGCGTCGGCCTCCCCGAAGTGCACGGGGTAGGTGGGCACTTCGCGCACTGCGCGCACTTCGGTGCCGAGGCGGTCGTACCGGCGCAGGAACTCCTCGTACGAGATCCCCGCGTTGCTCTCGCCGTCTGTCATCAGCACGATGGCCACGGGCCGTTCGGGCGCTTTGCGCACGGCGTCCGCGGCGATGCGGTATCCGCGGTCGAGGGCCGACCAGACGGCGGTGGAGTCGTCGAAGGAGTCCGCGGCGACGACCTTGCCCAGGGTGCGCAGATCGCCGTCGCCGCGCACGGTCACCGTACGTTCCTGAAGCACGCGGCCGCCGAAGCGTACGACGGTGAGGTGCTCGCCCCGGTAGAAGCGGGCGAATTTGCCGGTGGAGGACGCGTCGGTGCCGCTGAGGCCGGCGAAGGCGGCGCGCAGGTCGGCGATGCGTTCGCCGCGCATGGAGCCGGAGAAGTCGAGCAGGAACACCACCTGGTCGGTGGTGGCGCTCGCGGGATCGCCGTAGTCGTCGACCAGTTGCTCCACGATGGACAGCCGGTCGGGGAAGGACAGGGCGTTGCCCACCGGCTCGCGCAGGGGCTCGGCCGGTGTGACGTCCTGGTTGACCGGGCGGCGCCAGGTGCGCTGCATCAGCTCTCGCTGTACGTCGTCCCGCAGCAGCCAGTCGACGACCTTGCGGTACGCGGTCCGCTCGCCGGGGTCGAGCAGGAGGAGCGGGAAGTCGGACAGCACCATGCCGTCCTCGGGGTGGACGATCTCCAGGGGCGCGCGCAGCTTGTTCGTGGCGTTCAGCGAGAGCAGCTCGGACTCGTGGGCGATCAGGGCGTTGGCCTCGCCCTGATGGCCCGTGTAGGAGGCGATGAGCTCGCGTGAGCTGGCGCCGGTGAGGGTCTGTCCGGAGCGGAAGCCGCGCAACCGGTCGCAGGAGACGTCCTGTTCGCGCAGTGCGCTGCCGGTGCCGGCGGCCGCGGTGGCGACGCCGACGAGGGCGGCGCGTCCGGTGTCGCTGCTGCGCGGATCGGCCATCCCGAACCGTACGGTGCCGGCGGCCGCGGCATCCGCGATGTCCGCCCACGACAGCCGTCCGTCCGGCGCCCCGGCCCGCAGGGTGCCGGCGGCCTCGGGGGTGAGGCCGACCACGACGGGCGAGCGCATGATCGGCGTCGATTCGGGCCGTGCCGTCCGCCGGTCCTGGTCCTGGAGCCGCAGCAGGAAGGAGCGGTCGGAGGCCGGCCAGGCCAGGTCGTACGACGGGCTCCGGGCGCCGGACAGGTCGGCCGTCGCCCGGTAGTCCATGTCCAGCCGGACGCCGGTGTCGTCCTTCAGCTCGCCCAGCAGGGGCTCCAGGTCGGCGAGTTCCGGGCTGGCGAGGACCCGCAGGGTGACGTCGTCGTCCCCTTGGGTGCAGGAGGTGAGGGCGGCGAGCAGGGTCAGCGTCAGACAGGCGGTGAGGGTGCGGGCATAGCGCTTCATGGGGCGTCCAGCACGGGCGGCGGGCAGGAGCCCACGGAGTTGATGATCTCCTGGAGGACGTCCAGGTCGGGCTCGTACACCTTGGTCTCGTCGCGGTTGGGCCTCGGTACCTGGATGCCGCGGGTGCCCAGGTACTCGTTGAGCTGGTCGCTGGTGCCGTCCTCGCCGGAGAAGCGGACGCGGAAGCCCAACTCGATGGCGCGTCGGCGCAGTTCGGGGTCGTCCTCGATGACCCGGACCAGCCGGTCGCCCTTGTCGCTGAGGGAGATGAGCTGTGGCTCGGTGAGGGCGTAGGGGGTGGGGTAGAGCAGGACGCGGTCGGTGTCCTGCTTGCCGTACTTCTGCTCGTACTCGATCTGGTGGGCCAGGTACTGGTGCTCGTAGATCAGGGAGATGGGGGCGATGCTCTCGCCAAGGTCGGAGAGGTAGCTGTCGGCCTGTTCGTCGGCCCACATGCCCTGGAGGTCGATCAGGGGTTTGATCTTCGCGGCGACCGTCTCGGCCTCCTGCATCGCCTTGCCCTCGTCGCCGGCGCCGGCGCCGGGTGTGCTGTCGCCGTTCGCCACGAAGGCGAGGATGCTCAGATAGGTGCCCGCGGAGTTGGACTCGCAGACGCTGGAGGTGCGGACCAGGACCCGGCCGCTGTTGCTGCGTCCGCCGGCCTGGTCGAAGCCGATGCCGTTCCAGGTGTCGGCGCGTTCGTCGGTGCCGTCCTTGTCCTGGTCGCCGACGGTCTTCCGCGCTCCGGTCGTGCCGTCGAGCAGGCCCATGAACTTGCGCATGTCCAGGTCGTAGTAGAGCGTCCGGCCGCCGTCGGCCGTGGGCTGCGCGGTGGCCACGCCCACCTTCTCCAGGGTCTCGGCGTAGGCCCGGAACGTGCCGAGCACCAGCGGGGTCACGAAGGGGCGGACCGAACGGACCGAGTGGTCCTGCCGGTTGAGGATCAGCTTGGCCGCGGGCTGGCCGGACGGGAAGACCGCGTCCATGCCTTTCAGGGACTGGGTGGCGATGCCGCGGGAGCCGAGCCGGTGGATGTCCACGCGCAGACCGTGCTTCAGCAGCAGCCGCTGTACCTCGGGGTCTTTGAAGTAGTCGGACTTGGAGGCCATCCTGGCCTCGATCGTGGTGATGCGGTCGAACGGGCGCAGCGCGTTGCCCGTGACCAGCAGGGCGATCAGGCCCGCCAGCGCGAGCGGAAGAGCGATCAGGACGTGGATCGGTAAGCGGGTTCGGGGGCGGTCCCTGGCGCGGGTGCGCAGTCGTGGTTCCTGCGCGGTGCGCGGTCTGTCGGCTTCGGATGTGGCGTGCGGTCTGTCTGCTTCGGACACCGGCTCTCCTGCCCTCTCCGGGAGAGGATCGTCGGTGATCATCATTACCGGCGAACGACCTTGCGGGGAACCCGAGTTGAACGTAGCGACCCGGTCCGACATCGCGTCGGCGGGTTTGAGTCACGCCGTCAGGGCTACCCGCAGGGCATGTCCCCTCGATATCGCAACGGTGCCAATCAGGCCGGCACGGTCATAGCGATCGTCGCCGATGTCATGGCCCTCATTCTGGGCCTGTGGATCCTGATGTACCTGCTGGACGCCAATCGCGCGAACGATTTCGTCCAGTTCGTCCATGACGCGGCCCGCTGGCTGGCGGGCTGGTCGCACGACCTGTTCACCTTCGACGAGGAGTGGGCGAGGGTCGTGGCGGGGTACGGCCTGGCCGCGGTGGTCTACCTGTTCGTGGGCCACGCGGTAGCCAACCGGGTCCACCGCCACTGACACGTCCCCTACACCGCTGAGGCGCAGCAGTCCGGGTCCAGCCCCAGCGGCAACCGGTCTCCACCGAACACCGCACAGGTCGCCTCGTGCCCACCCAGTGCCGCGACGGCCAGCAGCAAGGACCCGGCCGTCCAGGTCGTGAGTTCCCGCGGCCAGACGGCGTCGTCATCGAAGACGAACCCCGTCCAGTACAACCCGCTCTCGGCGTCCCGCAGATGCTGGATGGACTGGAGGATCCCGAGTGCTCGGTCCGACTCGCCCATCGCCCACAGCGCGAGGGCGAGTTCGGCCGATTCTCCACCCGTCACCCAGGGGTTCGGCACGACACACCGCACCCCGAGCCCGGGTACGACGAACCGGTCCCAGCCTTCCTCCATCCGGGCCTTGGCCTCGGCACCGGTCAACGCCCCGCCCAGCACCGGGTAGTACCAGTCCATCGAGTACCGGTCCTTGTCCAGGAACCGCTCGGGGTGCCGGCGGATCGCGTGCCGCAGTGCTCCGGCCGCCAACTCCCAGTCGGGCTGCGGCTCTTCCCGCTGCTCGGCGATGGCGAGCGCACAGCGCAGCGCGTGGTGGATCGAGGACGAGCCGGTCAGCAGCGCGTCCTTGGTCGCCGTGCCGTCGTCGTCCCGCCGCCAGCCGACCTGTCCGCCCGGCTGCTGGAGCTTCAGGACGAACTCGATCGCCGCGTAGACGGACGGCCACATCCGGTCCAGGAAGGTGTCGTCGCCGGTGGAGAGGTAGTGGTGCCAGACGCCCACGGCTATGTAGGCGACGAAGTTGGTCTCGCGGCCGGAGTCGGTGACGTCGTCGAACGCCCCGTCGGCGTAGGCCGCGTACCAGGAGCCGTCCTCGTTCTGATGTGTCGTCAGCCAGGTGTACGCCCGCTCCGCGGCCGCGTGCTCACCGGCCGCGTCCAGCGCCATGGCCGCCTCGACGTGGTCCCACGGGTCGAGGTGGTGGCCACGGAACCACGGGATCGCCCCGTCCTCCCGCTGTTCGGCGAGAATGCCGGCCACGGTCGCGGCGGCCTGCTCGGCGGTGAGGACCCCGGGCAGGACGAGGTGTTCTGTCCGGGGGGTGGTCACTTGGCGGCCGCCTCGGTTCCGGAGATGTGGGGCAGGTGGGGCTTGGTCGCGTACGCCACGAAGCTCTTGCCGATCAGCGGGTTCAGCGCCTGTTCGGCGACCCGGGTGGCCAGCGGTTTCTTCATGATGTCCCAGACCAGCAGCTTGTGGTACGCCCGCACCGGCAGCGCCTTGTCGTTGTCGACGCCGAACGCGCACTTCAGCCACCAGTACGGGGAGTGCAGGGCGTGCGCGTGGTGGGTGCCGTACGGCTTGAGGCCGGCGCCGCGCATCTTCGCGAGCAGTTCGTCCGCCCTGTAGATGCGGATGTGGCCGCCCTCGACCTCGTGGTAGGCGTCGGACAGCGCCCAGCAGACCTTCTCGGGGCCGTAGCGCGGGACGGTGACGGCGATACGGCCGCCGGGCTTGAGCACCCGCACCATCTCGGCGAGGACGCCCTTGTCGTCCGGGATGTGCTCCATGACCTCGGAGATGATCACGACGTCGAAGGACTCGTCGGGGAAGGGAAGGGCGAGCGCGTCGCCCTCCATGGCCGTCGCGGTCGCGCCCTCGGGGGCCTCTCCGGCCTCCTTCATCGCCGCGAACCACTTGGCGACCTCGCGGATCTCCTCACCGTTCTGGTCCAGCGCGACGACCTGGGCACCGCGCCGGTAACACTCGAACGCGTGCCGGCCGGCACCGCAGCCGAGGTCCAGGACACGGTCGCCCGGCGCCAGCGGGAACCGGGAGAAGTCGACGGTCAGCACGTAGGCCTGCTTTCGCGGTCGGAGCGGTCGGAGCGGTTGGCGGGGCGGGGGTCGACGGGGGTGTGCGCGGCGGTCACTGGGCGGCCTCGGCCACGCGGGCGGGCTCGCCCTTCACGCGGGCTTCGCCGTTCACGCGGGCGGACTCGCCGGGCCGGCCGGACTCCGGCTGCCTTGCCGGTGCGGTCTCCGAGGCATCCGAGGCCGCGGAGTGGGCGGGGACCGGGGCCGCGGCGCGGTGAACGCCCGTCGCGGAACGGCCTGGTGCCCCGCTCGCGTCGGAGAGGGCGATGGCCTCGCGGTACCGGGCCACCGTGCCCTCCGCGGCGCGCGCCCAGGTGAAACGCTCCAGCACCCGCTCACGTCCGGCGGAGCCGAGCCGTACCCGCAGCTCCGGATCGCCCAGCAGTCGGCTCAGCCCGGCGGCCAGCGCCCCCGCGTCGCCCGGCGGCACCGCCAGACATGTCTCGCCGTCCCGCCCGGCGACCTCCGGAATCGCCCCGCCGGTCGTGGCGAGAAGCGGCGTCCCGGTGGCCATGGCCTCGGCGGCCGGCAGGGAGAAGCCCTCGTACAGCGACGGCACGCACGCGACCTGCGCCGAGCGGACCAGGTCGACGAGCTCCGCGTCGGAGATGCCCTTGACGAACTCGACCGCGCCTTCGAGGCCGTAACGTTCCATCGCCTGCGCGACCGGCCCCTCCTCGGGCCGCTTGCCGACGACGACGAGATGGGCGTCGGGGTGCTCGGTGCGGACCTTGGCGAGCGCCTCGACGAGGAAGACCAGGCCCTTGAGGGGGACATCGGCGCTGGAGGTCGTGACGATCCGGCCCGGGACCTGCCGTACGGAGGGATCGGGCGAGAACAGGTCGGTGTCCGCGCCGATGTGCACGACGTGGATACGGTCCTGCCGTACGCCGAGATGGTCGACGATCTCCTGACGCGACGTACCGGAGACGGTGAGCAGGGACGGCAGACGGCGCGCCACGCGCTTCTGCATGCGTGTGAAGGCGTACCAGCGCCGCACCGACATCCGGCGCCGCCACCCGTCCGCCGCGTCCAGCTCCAACTGGCGGTCCACGGTGATGGGGTGGTGGATGGTGGTGACGAGGGGTGCGCCGACGTCGCCCAACAGCCCGTATCCCAGCGTCTGGTTGTCGTGCACGACGTCGAAATCGCCGCGCCGGGCGCGCAGCAGGCGGCGGGCACGCAGCGAGAAGGTCAGCGGCTCGGGGAACCCGCCGGTCCACATGGTCCCCACTTCGAGCGCGTCGACCCAGTCGCGGTACTCGCCGCGCCCCGGGGTACGGAAGGGGTCGGGCTGGCGGTAGAGGTCGAGGCTGGGGAGCTCGGTGAGGGTCAGGCGCTCCGCGTAATCGGCGCCCTCGTCGAGAACGGGGTAGGGCTGGGAGCCGATGACCTCGACCCGGTGGCCGAGGCGGGCCAGTTCGCGGGAGAGGTGCCGTACGTAGACACCCTGTCCGCCGCAGAACGGGTTCCCTTTATAGGTGAGAAGCGCGATGTCGAGCGGTCGCTCGCCGTCGGCGGCAAGGTCCTTGGGGGACCCGGCCTCCCTGGCCCCAGCGGTCACTCCGGACCCCCTTCTCCCTGCACTGTCCCGCGAGATTACGCCGGGACGCTAATCTAGAACAAGTTACAGACTTGATCGTTCAAGAGGCTCTGAATCTACCGGCAGGTAGCGCCGCTGTGAGCGATGGATCAGGTGATTCACGCCACGGCCGACACCCTGGCATGCTCTGTCCGGTCACTCACCCTCACCGACTGTCACGGACGGGATCCATGCCTGCGGAAGTCAGTAGCGCGAACCCCTCCTCACCGCCTCTCACCGAGCGGCAGGAGGCCCGCCGCCGACGCATCCTGCACGCCAGCGCGCAGCTCGCCAGCCGGGGCGGCTTCGACGCCGTACAGATGCGCGAGGTCGCGGAGTCCTCGCAGGTGGCGCTCGGCACGCTGTACCGCTACTTCCCGTCCAAGGTGCATCTGCTGGTCGCCACGATGCAGGACCAGCTGGAGCACATGCACGGCACGCTGCGGAAGAAGCCGCCGCAGGGGGAGACGGCGGCGCAGCGGGTCGCGGAGACCCTGATGCGGGCCTTCCGTGCCCTGCAGCGCGAGCCGCACCTGGCCGACGCGATGGTCCGCGCCCTGACCTTCGCCGACCGCAGCGTCTCTCCCGAGGTCGACCAGGTCTCCCGCCAGACCACGGTGATCATCCTGGACGCGATGGGCCTGGAGAACCCGACGCCCGAGCAGCTCTCCGCCGTCCGCGTCATCGAGCACACCTGGCACTCGGCCCTGATCACCTGGCTGTCGGGCCGTGCCTCGATCGCCCAGGTGAAGATCGACATCGAGACGGTCTGCCGCCTGATCGACCTGACGAACCCGGAAGGGCACGGGCCGGAAGGGCACAAGTAGGACCTACGAGACGGGTTCCCTTCGCCGGCATGGTCCGGATCAGGTGTTTGGGGGTCGCCTTCCGGTCGTACGCCGCGTACGGCCATCCGGCCTCTCAGCCCGACCGTCGACGTCGGCCCCAGCGGAAGCCGTCTCCTACTCATGCCTCTCGCCAAAGTCGGCTACTCCGGTCGGACTCCCTCACTCGCCTCGTAGGCCAACTTCCAGAATAGAACGAATGCCCGGAAATGAACCCTCCGAAGGGATAATTTCTGGCGCAATCTCTGGCGCAATCTCTGGCCCGGTTTCTGGCCCGAGTTCTGGCGCCACTCCCCGGCGTCGGCCGTCCGGCCGGGCTACTCCTCGGGCGGGAACACCGGCTCCCCACTCCCCAGCAGCGTGATCACGATCGCCTCCACGGGACAGCTCTCGGCCGCCGCGAGGATCTGCTCGTTCGCGTCGGTCTCCGGGTCGGCCGGATGGGACTGGCGGCCGGTGTCGAGGCGGAATCCGTCGGGGGCGTGGTGGACGCACTGGGCCGAGCCGATGCACACCGACCGGTCGACCTCGACGTGCCAGCGGTCACCCATCCCCTACGCCTCCCAGCCGGCCGGGAGGTGGATCATCTTGTGCTCCAGATACTCGCCGAACCCCTCGGGCCCGAACTCCCGCCCCAGACCGGAGTTCTTGTAGCCGCCGAACGGGCCCAGCATGTCCAGGCTGAAGGTGTTCACCGAGTAGGTGCCGGTACGGACCTGCCGCGCGACCTCGATGCCCCGCGCGGTGTCGGCCGTCCAGACGCTGCCGCTGAGGCCGTAGTCGGAGTCGTTCGCGATCTTCACGGCCTCGGACTCGTCGCCGTAGGGAAGGAGACAGATCACCGGCCCGAAGATCTCCTCGCGCGCGATCCGCATGGAGTTGTCGACGTCTCCGAAGAGGGTCGGCTCGACGTACCAGCCCTTCTCCTGCCCCGCCGGACGCCCGCCACCGGTCAGGATCTTCGCGCCCTCCTCCTGCCCGATCCGGATGTAGTCGAGGTTCCTGCGCTGCTGCCGCTGCGCCACCAGCGGGCCGACCTGGGTCGCCGGGTCCAGCGGGTCGCCGACCACCAGGGCGCCGGCCGCCGCGGCGAAGGCCTCGGCGAACTCGTCGTAGCGCGAGCGCGGGAGCAGGATGCGCGTCTGGGCCACGCAGGCCTGGCCGTTGTTCATCCAGGCCGCCGGCACGACCCCGTCGACGGTCGCCTCGACGTCCGCGTCCGGCAGGACGACGGCCGCCGACTTGCCGCCCAATTCCAGCGTCACACGGGTGAGATTGCGGGCGGCGACCTCCATGACGCGTTTGCCGGCCGCCACCGACCCGGTGAAGGAGACCTTGTCGATCGACGGGTGCCCGACGAGATACTCGCTCACCTCGCGGTCCGCGGGAAGGATGGACAGCACGCCCTCCGGCAGCCCGGCGTCCTTCGCGATCTCGGCGAGGAGATAGGCGTCCAGCGGCGACTCGGGCGAGGGCTTGAGGATCACCGTGCAGCCGGTGAGCAGCGCGGGCGCGAGCTTGGCGGCGGCGACGAACTGCGGGACGTTCCAGGGGACGACGGCCGCCACGACCCCGACCGGCTCGCGCCGCACCAGGATCTTGCCGAGGACGCCGTCGCGCGTCTCCTCGTACGTGAAGTTCCGCGCGACCGTGATCGCCGCGTCCCACACCATCATCGCGCCGAGGGCCTGCGCGAGGACGCTCCAGGAGTACGGGGAGCCGTTCTCGGAGGAGATCACGCGGGCGATCTCCTCGTGCCGTACGGCGATCGAGTCCTTGACGCGCGAGACGACCTCGATCCGCTCCTCGAGGCTCATCCGCGGCCAGGGCCCCTCGTCGAACGCCTTCCGCGCCACCGCGACCGCCCGGTCGACATCGGCCGGCGAGGCGTGCGGCACACGTCCGATCACCTCTTCGGTGTGCGGCGAGATCACCTCGATGACGTCCTTGCCCAGGGGATCGGTCAACTCCCCGCCGATGAACAGCTGTCCGTGTTCCACGAGCTCGGTCATGGCCGACTGCCTCCCCGGAGCGTGACTCTGACGATGTATCGACGATGCGACTCTGACGATCCATCAGATCTACCGCACTGATACCAGTTCCGTCCGGAGTAGTCCACGGACCGCACGTAGATGACTCGGGCTCCCATCGGAACCTGTTCTAGTTATAGTGGCCCGGTCGGCCGGAACGTGTCGCGGCGATTGGGGAGCCCATGGCGCAGATCTACGACCACGGCGGCGGAGTGAAGTCCATCCAGGTGCCCATCCCCGACAACCCCCTCGGCCACACGCTGGTGTACGTCGTCGACACCGACCGGGGCCCGGTGCTCGTCGACACCGGCTGGGACGACCCGACCTCCTGGAACACCCTCGCCGAGGGCCTCGCGGCCTGCGGCACCGCACCGGCCGAGATCCACGGCGTGGTGATCACCCACCACCACCCCGACCACCACGGCCTGTCGGGCAGGGTGCGCGAGGCCTCCGGCGCCTGGATCGCGATGCACGCGGCGGACGCGGCGATCGTACGGCGCACCCGCACGACCCGCCCCGACCGCTGGTTCTCCTACATGGCGGCCAAACTCACGGCGGCCGGCGCCCCCGAGCCCCATGTGGCCCCCCTGCGCACGGCCCGCCGCCCCGGCACCCTGCCCGGCTTCACCCCGGCCGCCCCCGACCGCGACATAGTCCCCGGCGAACTCCTCGACCTCCCCGGCCGCCGCCTGCGCGCGATCTGGACGCCGGGCCACACACCGGGCCACGTCTGCCTCCACCTGGAGGAGGACCACCCGTCCCAACTCCCGGGCCACGGACGCCTGTTCTCCGGCGACCACCTCCTCCCCGAGATCACCCCCCACATCGGCCTGTACGAGGACCCCGACGACACCACCGTCACCGACCCCCTCGGCGACTACCTGGCCTCCCTCGAACGCGTCGCCCGCCTCGCCCCCGCCGAGGTCCTCCCGGCCCACCAGCACACATTCACCGACGCCCCGGCCCGCGTCCGCCAGCTGCTCACCCACCACGAGTCCCGCCTCACCGACCTCCTCACCCTCCTCGCCACCCCCCTCACCCCCTGGCAACTCGCCGAACACATGGAGTGGAACCGCCCCTGGGACCAGATCCCGTACAGCTCCAGGAACATCGCGATAGCCGAGGCGGAGGCGCATCTGCGGCGACTGGTGAAGTCGGGGAGGGCGGAGGCGGTGGCGGGGGGTGAGCCGGTGGCTTATGTGGCGGTGTGAGACGGAGGGTTCGGCGGCAGCCTGCCCGCAAGGCCGCTGACCGGAGACCTCGGCGCTGCCACACCTCGTTCAGCTTGATCGCCCATCCTCTGCTGGGTGTGCGCTTCTCGTCGTGCGCCCCCCTTCCACCTCAGCGAATACCGGCTGCCCCAACTGCCGGTACTGGAATTGCCCGGCTTCTCCCTATAGCTCATTCGGTGGACTTGGCTGTGGAATGGGTCAAGGAACGCCGTACGGCTGGAGGGGGCAGCGCAGGTGACCGAATCCCGATTAGCCCGCCACCCGACTGACAGCCAGGATCTGTACTTCTTCCACAGCTACGCGCAGCTGCCCGGCCTCGCCCCCGGCCTGCGCGCGCCGGGCGAACGGCAGGAGGAGTTTCACAATCTGCTGTGCCAGTTCGTCCTGCAATTGACCACCCACGACGGGACGACTCCGATCGGCTTCCTCGACAAGCGCATGCCCCTGGGCGGCGCGTTGGAGAAGCATCTGAAGGAGGCACTGGCGACCTGTCGGGTCTTCCTGCCGGTGTATTCGCCGCGCTACTTCGCCAGCCACTGGTGCGGGATCGAGTTCGACGGCTTCATTCGACGGCAGGCCGAGCATCACCGCTCCGAGCGGTACACAGTCAGCGCGATCGTCCCGGTGCTGTGGACATCTCCCGGCCGGATTCTGCTGCCCGAGGTCGTCCAGCCCTTCCAGTACCACAGCCTCGACCTCGGAGATGACTACCGGAGCATGGGGCTGCTGGGCCTGATGGAGGCGGGGAAGTGGCGCGACTACCGGCGGACCGTGTGGCGGATCGCCGAGCGGATCGTCGACGTCGCCGCTGCGTCCCGGCTCAAATCCTGCGACGTCAAGCTGTTCGACGATCTGCGCAACGTGTTCGCGCCAGGTACTCAGGGGGGCTCATGACGGACTCGGCTCCGGTCTTCTTCCTCAGCTACGCCCGCACGCCAGGAGCTCAAGGGTCCGACGCCGACCGGCCCGTCTTCTCCTTCTTCAATGAGCTGAGCGAGCAGGTGGCCCGACTGACCGACGTGGCTGCGGTGAATGCGGGTTATGTGGACCACCCGGACACGCCGTCCTACAGCTGGCTCTCGGCGTTGGCGGCCTGCCGTGTCTTCGTCCCTCTGTACGCTCCCCGGTACTTCACCGACCCGCTCTGCGGCCGCCAATGGTCCGCTTTCAAGCGACGCATCGGCCCGGACTACGGCCGGGCCATGGTCCCCGTCCTGTGGATCCCGGCCAGCCAGGGCACCACACTCCCGATGGCCGCCCTGGATATCCCTGCCCATCTGCCGCGCGAGGACGGGGACGGGGATCAGTACGCACAGGACCGCTACGCCGAGTCCGGTCTCTACCAGCTCATGGAAATGGAGGAGGACGACCAGCGCGTCTACCGCGAGGCCCTGGGGCGACTGGCCCAGCGCATCGCGCGGTCGTGGGCGGACTCGCCGGCGCGGCCGGTCAGCATCGAGAAGCTGACCGATCGGCGAGGTCTGGAGGACGCGTTCGCACCCCAACCGTCAAAGCCGACCCTGCGGATCACGGTTCTCGCGCCGACCATCAGCCGGCTCCCGCCTGGGCGTGAGGCCGCTTCCTACGGAGCGGACACCGAGTCCTGGCGCCCCTACCGCACGGCACCTGGAACGCTCACCCAGCAGGCTTTCGCCCTCGCCCGCAATCTCGGTTTCGAGCCGGAGCTGGTTACCTTCGAAAAGGCCTGCGAGGGCAACGCCCACGACTGCTCCGCGCAAGAACCCGTCCGGCCCATCGCCCCGTCGGTGCTCGTGGTCGACGCGTGGGTACTGGGCGATCTCAGGATCGCGGAGGAGGTGCGGCACATCTTCCAGGCCAACCGGCCCTGGCTGGCGGTGCTGGCAGTGCTGGCCGAGGACGACCCACAGACCCTGCGCGACGAGGTACGGCTGCGGTCGCTGCTGGAGAAGACGTTGTCCCGGCACCGGCATCGGCGCGGGGTGTCCCACACTGCTCGCGGTACCGCCGCACGAGGCATCCGGACGGCCGATGCTTTCGCCTGGCTCTTCGCGGAGTTGGTGAAGAGTTGCTATTTGCGGTACCTCGATTCCATCCAGGATGTTGCCGCGCGCCCGTCTTCGGCGCGGAGTCACGGGGTTCGGAGGCCAACCAGTGACTGACCAGCCCAATGGGAAGATCGTCACCTTCTACTCGTACAAGGGCGGCATCGGCCGCACCATGTCCCTCGCCAACACGGCATGGATCCTGGCGTCGGCGGGAAAGCGGGTACTGGTCGTCGACTGGGACCTGGACGCGCCCGGCCTCGACCGCTTTCTGCATCCCTTCCTGGACCGCGACCGGTTACGGACCGCGCAAGGCATCATCGACCTCTTCCTGCACTTCAACCAGACCGTGCTGGAGCAGCGCCGGCAGCCGGAGAGCCATACACAGGACGAGTGGGAGACCGCCGAAGCGACTTGGGTGGCCACACAGGCCCGCTTCAACCACTGCGTGATCCCGATCGACTGGGAGTTTCCCGGCGGCGGCCGGCTCGACTATGTGTCGCCCGGGACGCAGAACAAGGAGTACCTGTCGGCGTACTCGCAGTTCGACTGGCTGCACTTCCTCGACCACACCTGGCACGGACCGGTCTTCGTCGAGGCCCTCAAGCACGAACTCACCCAGAACTACGACTACGTCCTGATCGACAGCCGCACCGGCCTGAGCGATGTCTCCGACGTGTGCACCGTGCTGCTGCCGGACGTCTTGGTCGTGGCCTTCACTCCCAGCAGCCAGGGAATGGACGGCGCACAGGCCGTGGCCCAGAAGATCGACAGTCTCTACGGCCATCGGGGAATCCGCATCATTCCGGTCCCCATGCGCGTGGAGGACGCGAACGGCGAGGCCGACCGGCTGGAGGCGGCGCGGGAGCAGATGCGGGCGAAGTTCGCCGACATCGTGCGCCGCCACTGCGCTCTGGACGCCCAGGAGTACTGGGGCAAGGTCGAGATCCCCTACCGGCCCTTCTACGCCTACGAAGAACTGCTGGCCCCCTTCCGGGATGCCCCCGGCAGCCCCACCTCACTGCTCGCCGCGTGCGAGCGGCTCACGGATGTCATCTCCGAGGGAGAGGTCACCACGCTGCCCCGTTTGGACGACACCGAGCGCAAGCGGGTCCTCGCCCTCTACAAGCGGCCCAGACCGCTGGAGAACACCAACGTCCACGTCAGCTTCGTGTCCGAAGATCGTACTTGGGCCGACTGGATCGAGTTCACCCTCAAGTCCGTGGGCTTTCAAGTACATCTGCTGCCCAACGGCACAACCGCGGCGCCAGCACGCACCGTCGACACGCATACGGTCGAGTCACCCACCCGGACCATCGCGGTCCTGTCCCACTCTTACCGGAAGTCCCAGGAGACGCGCCCGGTGTGGGAGGCGGCCGACACCGTCGATGATCTGGGCAACCGGCGCAGCCTGGTCACCGTCCGCGTGGACGACGTACGACTGAGCCCGCCGTTCTCCGAGCGGACCGCCGCGGATCTGGCTCGTTGTGGCGCCGATGAGGAGGCTGCCAGGCAAGCGCTGCTGAATGCCGTTGAGGCCCCGACGCAGCCGCTGTTCACCCCGGCTGCAGCAAGCGATGGCGGTCCTCGCTTCCCCGGAGCCGAGCCCGCGGTGCTGTCGGTACCGATCCGCAACCCGTCCTTCACCGGACGCGAGAAACTACTGGAGTTTCTGCGCGAGAGGCTGCGGGCCGGCAACGGCACGGTGCTGATGCGCGGCATGGGTGGGGTGGGCAAGACGATGCTGGCCCTGGAGTTCGCTCACCGCTTCAAGGGCGACTACGACGTCGTATGGCACATCCAGGCCGATCAGCGCAACCTCGCGGTGGAGCAATACGCGGGGCTGGCAAGCCACTTGAAGGTCGCCGAGCGCAAGAACCCGACGACGACGGCGGCCGGCGTCAAGGATGCTCTGCGTCTGGGCCGCCCCTACAGCCGCTGGTTGCTCATCCTCGACAACGTCGAGCACGTGAACGATCTGTCCGACCTGCTGGTCAGCAGCAAGGCCGGCCACGTCCTGATCACCGGCCAGCGCTCCGAGGGCTGGGAGCGGTACGCGGAGATCGTCGATGTCGGTGTGTTCGAGCGCGCGGAGAGCGTGGCCCACCTCAAGCGCAGGCTCACCGAGTGCAGCACCGAGGAGGCCGACGAGGTGGCTTCCGCTCTCGGTGATCTGCCTCTGGCCGTCGAACACGCGGCCGCCGTGCTCAAGGAAAGCGGCCTGCAGACCCATGAATACGTCAGGCTCCTCCAGCACCAGCCCGCCGCCGACACTGTCGGCCTGAGCCCCGATGACCGGCTGCTCGACGTCTCCAAGACCTGGAGCGTGGCCATCAGGCAGCTCAACAGGAACTTTCCGCCGGCGGTGCATCTGCTCAAACTGGCGGCCTGGTTCAGTCCTGAACCCATCTCCCTGGATCTTCTGCAGAGCACGCAGATCGCACAGTCGCTGGCCAGTCAGGGCAGCCCGGCCAACAGGGAGTTCCACCCGCGCGCCTTCGACAGTACGGAGATGATCGCGCGGGCGCTCCAAGAGCTGAGTCGGCTCTCGCTCGCCGCGTTGGACCGCAAGTCGCGCAGCCTCCGCGTGCACCGTCTGGTACAGATGTCGGTGCGCCTGAACATGACGGAGGAGGAGCAGGAAGCCACCCGGGACGTCGTGTTCCGCACCCTGGTGGCCGCCCGTCCCGAACAGGACGACCCCGAGGACCACCACACCTGGGTGCGCTACCGCATCATCTGGCCGCACCTGGGCACCCCGTGGGCCCTCACGGCACCCGACTACGGCATCCGCAAGCTGATCGTGGACCGGGTGCGCCAGTTGCGCCGTCGCGGCGAGCTGAAGCAGGCGTATGAACTGGGCACGCGAGTTCATCAGGGCTGGCTCGAACACAGCGGGCCCGACGAACGCTGGGTGCTGCACATGGGATTCCAGATCGCCAACATCCTTCGCGCCCAAGGCCGGTACCAGGAGGCCCTGGACCTGGACGAGGACGTGTTGCGCCGCCAGGAAGCGGCTCTGGACAGCCCGCACGACCTCCACATCCTCATGACGTCCGGCGGTGTGGCAGCCGACCTGCGTGGCCTGGGCCGCTACAGCGAAGCACTGGAACGCGACCGGCTCAACCACGAGCAGTTTCTCGAGCTGTTCGGCGAGGACCATCCTCGCAGCCTCACTGCGGCCAACAATCTCGCTGTATGCCTGCGGGGCTTGGGGCAGTACACGGACGCCCTGCGGCTGGACCGCAAGACGCTGGAAACCCTGAACAAGATCCTGGGCACGGAACACCCCTACACCCGGGAAACGACGATCAGCTACGCCCGCGACCTGCTCGACTGCGGCGACTACGCCGGATCCGAACTCCTGTTGCGGCGCACCTACGATCACTGCCTGGCGAACAAAGAGTTCGGCCCTTCCTCTCCGATCACCATCCACGCGGGCACGGCGCTGGCGGGCGCCCTGCGCCAGCTCGGCCGGGCGCAGGAAGCGGAGGCGTTGACGCGGGCGGTGCTGTCCAAACTGCCCGCCGAGGAGCTCTCGGCCTCCCCCAACCGACTGATGCTCGACCTGGGACTTGCCGGGGCTCTGGGCGCGCAGGGCCGTACCGAGGAAGCATGCGACCTGGCCCGCCAGGTCCTGGACGACTGCCGTCGGCTCTTCCACGACAAGCACCCCTACACGGTGGCCTGTTACGCAAACCTGGCCGTGCTTCTCCATGCGGCCGATGAGACGGCCTCCTCCCTGGCCCACGCCGAGCAGGCGGCAAGGGCCTTCGCGGAGATCTTCGACGACGACCACCCGTTCACCCTGATGTGCCGGGTGAACCTGGCCAATGCCAAGGCCGCACTGGGGCAGCGGCAGCAAGCCCGCGCCACGTACGAGGAGGTACTGGACCGGCTCCGCGATGTCCTCAACGACGACCAGCACCCCGCCCCATTGGTCTGCGCGGCCAACCTCGCCGTGGTCCTGAACGAACTGGGAGAGACCGAGGCCGCCGAACGGCTGCGCGAGCACGTGCTGGGCGCGCTCACCGCCCGGCTCGGGGCCGACCATCCCCGCCCTCTGGCCCTGCGCGAGTGGTGCCGCTCTGGCTGGGAGTTCGACCCCTACCCCATCCTTGGCCAGCAGTGATCCGCACTCCCGCGAGCACGGCCGAGTCTGTTGAGACCCCCTACACCACGGCCTCGTAACGTTCGCGGGCACGGTCACGAAGCCAGGCGAGTGTCACCGGTACGGCGGGCAACGCGGCGAAGTGCGCCGCCCCGGGCTTCAGTACGGGTGTGGCCGAAGGTATGCGGTCGGCCAGCCACCGGAAGTGGCCGACGGGCGAGAAAGTGTCGTGCTCGCCATGCCATAGCAGCAGAGGAACATTCACGATTCTGCCTGGCTCAAAGCCCCAGTCCCGCCTGAACGACAGCACGTCGTCGAGCCATCCGAAGGAGGAACGCACAACGCTGTTCTGGTAGTTGGCGAGGAGCAGACCTCGGATCCCGCCATGTGCCACCACTGCCCGGTCGGCCGCGGGCAGCGCCGGAGCCAGCCAGCTCAGAAGCGACTCAGGGTTGTCTCTAATGGCATCCGCGTTACCGGCCAGTCTGGTCTTGAGTCGCTGCAGGAACCCCGCGGAATCGTGGTGGATGGCCTCGGAAGCGGCCCGGTAGGCGTCGACGTTGGAGTGTGCCATGCCGTCGAACCAATCAAGCCCGTCGGCATCGGGCGGGGCGATGCTCACCAGGGCGGCTGCGCTCGCCACCCGGTCCGGGAGCAGCGCCGCGCAGGCCAATGCGTGCGGTGCGCCTCCGGAACGGCCGATCACGGAGAAACGCGCCATCTTCAGGTGATCGGCGATGGCCTCCACGTCTGCGGCGGCGTGCTCGACCTTGCGTCCCTCGAATCGCTCGGATTCCCCGTATCCCGGTCGGTCGTAGGAGATGAGACGAATCCCCAGCCGGTACAGATCGATGGCCCGTGGACGCGGCCCGACCCTGCTACCCGGAGTGCCATGCAGCAAGAACACCGGATGTCCTTTGGGGTCCCCCGACGTCTCGAAGGCGAGCAGTCTCCGGCCGTCACCACTCTTGACGATTGAGAACACCAGGCGCGCCTCCCGTCGGCCGGCGCCTACGCGCCCTTTGGAGCCACTCGCTGAGACAAACGGTAGAGGATGGCGCCTCGCGACGTGACCGTTCAAGCGGCGCCCGGCGCGCGTGGCCGTATAAAGATCACCATGAGCACCGCAGACCCCATGAACTCCCCGCACACCATCGCCCCCTTGGACCGACTCATGGCCGAACGGGCCTGCGAGCGAGTCATTGTCGACTTCGTCCATCGCCTCGATCTCGGCGAACCAGCCTCCGTCGCGGAGTTGTTCACCGAGGACGGCATCTGGACCTGGCCGGAGGGGAAGCGGGCGGTCGAGGGTTGGGTGGCGCTGCGGGAGTACTTCGGCTCCCGGCCCGCCGACCGGCTCTCCCGCCGCATGATGTCCAACGTCCTCGTCACGGTCACCACCCCGGACACGGCGACGGCGACCTCGTACTTCACGACGTACCGCGTCGACGGTTACGAGGACGGCATAGTCCCGGCCGGGCCGCCCGTCCAGGTCGGTCACTACGAGGACGCGTTCCGCCGGATCGCGGACGACGGCAGCTGGCGGCTCACCTCACGGACCCTCCACCTTCCCTTCGGCGGACCCACCCCGCGGGCCGGCGGCTAGCCACGCATGAAGGGGCGGATCAACTCCTCGGACTTGCCCAGGAGTTCGATCTCCCCCGGCGTCATCGTCGGGTTGGCGGCCCGTCGGCGCAGCGCCTCCGTGAGGCCGTTCTCCGTGAGGTGGGACGGGTCGGTGAGGAGGGCCTTGAGGATGGCGTGGGCGGGCGCGGCGAGGGGCCCCTCGTCGACGGCGACCTGGGCGAGGATCACCGCCGAGGTGCCCCAGTCGAGGCCGGGGTCGCCCTCCTGCGTGTCGCTCCAGTCGATGACACAGGGGCCGTCGGGCGTGAGGACGACGTTGTCGGGGTGGAGGTCAAGGTGCAGGACGCGGCGCTGCGACACACGTGCGGGGATGTCGTGAAGCTGGCGCAGCAGGCGGGCCAGGATGCGGCCCGCCTCGTCCGCGCCCATGGTCCCGGCGCCCAGCGCCCCCAGCATCGTCGGCCCCGACAGCCGCCGCATCACCAGGTCGGTCCGCGAGGAGTCGGCGAGCCGGACCCGGGGCGCCGGGTAGCCGTGCTCGCGTACGTACGCCATCACCGCACCCTCGGCGAGCGCGTCCCGGTACCCCTCCCGGTCGCGGCGCAGTACCCACGCCTCGTCGATCTCGTACACGTCGGCCGTGCGCCCCGCGCCCAGCAGCCGCCCCGCCGCCCCGGTCCCCTCCGTCATGAGGGGACGGTGTCTCCGCCGCCCACAGCCCCCTCTCAACCCCTCCCTACCCCCGGGTAGAGTGTCGCCGTCGTCATCACACCCGTACGTGGGAAAGCCGGTGCAATTCCGGCGCTGACCCGCAACCGTGAACCGGTCGTCGTCGAAGGCCGGTGAGCCGGATCGCCGCGTACGTCACTGTGACCGGCTCACGTGCCCCGGCAGCCGGCCGGAGCACGGCACCGTCGAGGTATACGGAGCCGAGCCGCCGGGGCTCTCCCCTGCGCTGCCCGGTTCCCCCTAGGGAAGGGCACCCGCCGATCATGTACGTCCGTCGTAGCGCCGCGGTCCTGGCCGCCGCCGTCGTGATCGGCGCGGCCACGCCGGCCGTAGCCGCCGACTCGTCCCCGTCCGCGTCGCCGTCGAAGGCGCTTCCCGCCGAGCTGTACGGCGACGGGGATCCCACCTATGACGGCGTCTGGCGCCAGTCCCTCGCGCTGCTCGCGCAGGACACGGTGGGGGTGAAGCCGGCCAAGGGTGCGGTGGACTGGCTGGTGGGGCAGCAGTGCGCGAACGGGGCCTTCGCGCCGTACCGCGCCGACGCGAGCGGCGCCTGCGACAGCAAGCTCCTCATCGACACCAACAGCACTGCGGCCGCCGTTCAGGCCCTCGGCGCGCTCGGCGGCCACGACGCCGCCACCGGCAAGGCCGTGACCTGGCTGAAGTCGGTGCAGAACAAGGACGGCGGCTGGGGCTACACCGCGGGCGGGCCGAGTGACACGAACTCGACGTCGGTCGTGATCGGTGCGCTGGCCGCCGTGGACGAGAAGCCGGCGGAGGTCGTGAAGGACGGGCAGTCGCCCTACGACGCGCTGATCAAGCTCGCCCTGCCGTGCAAGGCCGACGAAGCGGGCGCCTTCGCCTTCCAGCCGGACAAGAAGGGTGACCTGGTCGCCAACGCGGACGCGACGGCCGCGGGCGTCGTCGGCACGCTCGGCAAGGGCCTCGTGGTGAGCGCCGGCAAGCCGTCGTCGGACGCCGCCTGCACCGACGGCGGCTACCCGGCCCCGCAGCAGGCCGCGGCCAACGGCGCCGCCTACCTCACGAAGACCCTCGCCAAGGACGGCCACCTGAAGTCCGTCCTGCCTGGAGCCGAGGACCAGCCCGACTACGGCAACACGGCCGACGCGGTCGTCGCGCTCGCCGCGCAGTCCGGTGCCGATGCCGCCCAGAAGCCCCTGCGCTGGCTGGAGCAGAACTCGGCCCAGTGGGCGGCGCAGAGCGGCCCGGCCGCCTACGCCCAGCTGATCCTCGCCGCCCACGCCACCGGCACCGACCCGCGCGACTTCGGCGGCTCCGACCTGGTCAAGCAGCTCAACGCGACCGGCCCCGCACCGCAGGACTCGCCGACGGCCACGGACAAGCAGGAGGAGAAGGACAAGGAGAAGGACGACAAGGGCGACAGTCCCTTCGGTGTCTGGTGGTACGTCGGCATCTTCCTCGTCGTCGGCATCGGCATCGGCTTCCTGCTCAGCGGCCGCAACAAGGGCCGCCGATCGTGATCCGCCGCGCACTCGTTCGCGCACTCGCTCCACTCCTGGCCGCGCTGGTCCTCGTGACCGGCGCGGCCCAGGCCGCCCAGGCGACCGGCTACCGCTACTGGTCCTTCTGGGAGCGCGACGGCGGCACCTGGACCTACGCCACCCAGGGCCCCTCCCTCGCCCGCCCGTCCGACGGGGACGTCCAGGGCTTCCGCTTCGCGGTGAGCGCGGACTCGAAGGACGCGGCCCAGCCGAGGGGCGCGGCCGAGTTCGCGGTGATCTGTGCGCGAACTCCCGCGCAGGACGGCGAGAAGCGGGTGGCGCTGGTCATCGACTTCGGTTCGGCGGCGGACGCCGCGTCGGGCGAGACGCCGCCGGATCGTCGTACCGCCTGTGCCCGGGTGGCCCCCGACGCGACGACGGCGGAGGCTCTGGCGGCGGTCGCCAAGCCCCTGCGCTACGACACGAACGCCCTGCTGTGCGCCATCGCCGGGTACCCGCAGAAGGGCTGCGGGGAGCAGGTGTCGGACACCGACAGGCCGGCGCCGACCGACAAGGAAAGCCGGCAGACGGCCACCGACAACAAGAGCGACTCCGCCGACGGTCCCTCCCTCGGCCTGGTCACGGGGATCGCCGTGGTGGCGGTACTGGGGGCGGCAGCCGTCTGGCAGGCACGACGGCGGCGAGCCTGATGGCCCCCCGGCCCACACCCACACACCCGGCCTCCATCCCCCGGCCCCAACGCCTCCCGGCGCTGCACCCCGGCGCCTGGTGGCTCTGGTCGCTCGCCCTCGGCACCGCAGCCACCCGCACCACCAACCCCCTCCTCCTCACCCTTCTCATCGCCACCTCGGCCTACGTCGTGGCGACCTGCCGCCCGGACACCCCCTGGGCCCGCTCCTACACCGCCTTCGTCAAGCTCGCCCTGGTCGTCATCCTCATCCGGCTCGTCTTCGCCGTGGCCCTCGGCTCCCCCATTCCCGGCACGCACGTGATCGTCACGCTCCCCGAAATCCCCCTCCCGGACTGGGCGCAGGGCATCCGGCTGGGCGGCAGGGTCACCGTCGAGACTCTGCTCTTCGCGTTCTACGACGGTCTGCGGCTGGCCGCCCTCCTCATCTGCGTGGGCGCGGCGAACTCCCTCGCGAGCCCCACCCGTCTGCTCAAGTCCCTCCCCGGCGCGCTGTACGAGATGGGTGTGGCGGTGGTCGTGGCCCTCACCTACGCCCCCAACCTGATCGCCGACGTCCAGCGCCTGCGGTCCGCCCGCCGGCTGCGCGGCCGCCCCGACACCGGTGTCCGCGGCCTCCTGCACGTCGGACTCCCCGTCCTGGAGGGCGCGTTGGAGCGCTCGGTCGCCCTCGCCGCCGCGATGGACTCGCGCGGATACGGCCGTACGGCCGACGTCCCGCCCCGCGTCCGCCGTACGACCGCCACGCTCACCCTCGGCGGCCTGCTGGGCGTCTGTGCGGGAACGTACGGCCTGCTGACCGCCGAAGGCGGGACGTACGGTCTCCCGGTCCTCCTCATCGGGCTCGCCGCCGCGCTGGCGGGCCTGCGCCTCGGTGGTCGCCGCTCGCTGCGCACCCGTTACCGCCCGGCCCGCTGGGACGCTCGTGCCTGGCTGGTCGCCGGTTCCGGCGCGGCGGTCGCCGCCCTGCTGATCCTCGCCGCCGACCGTGACCCTGCGGCGCTGCACCCCGGCGTGGTCCCGCTGGTCGCGCCCACCCTTCCCCTGTGGCCCGCGGCGGCCGTACTCCTCGGCCTGCTCCCGGCCTTCGTCAGCCCCGCACCCCGGACCGCCGCGCCACGGAAGCCCGCGCTGCGCCCCGCCCCCAAGGAGACGTCGTGATCCGCTTCGAGAACGTCTCCGTGACGTACGACGGTGCCGTCGAACCCACCGTGCAGGGAGTGGACTTCGAGGTCCCGGAGGGCGAGCTGGTCCTGCTCGTCGGTCCTTCGGGGGTCGGCAAGTCCACCGTGCTCGGCGCGGTGAGCGGGCTCGTCCCGCACTTCACCGGCGGTACCCTGCGCGGCCGTGTCACGGTGGCCGGCCGTGACACCCGTACGCACAAGCCGCGCGAACTCGCGGACGTGGTGGGCATGGTCGGGCAGGACCCGCTCTCGCACTTCGTCACGGACACGGTCGAGGACGAACTCGCCTACGGCATGGAGTCGCTGGGCCTCGCCCCGGACGTGATGCGCCGCCGCGTCGAGGAGACCCTCGACCTGCTCGGCCTCGCCGACCTCCGCGACCGCCCCATCGCCACGCTCTCCGGCGGCCAGCAGCAGCGCGTCGCCATCGGCTCGGTGCTCACCCCGCACCCCAGGGTCCTGGTCCTGGACGAGCCGACCTCGGCCCTGGACCCGGCCGCCGCGGAGGAGGTCCTCGCGGTCCTGCAACGCCTGGTCCACGACCTCGGCACGACGGTCCTGATGGCCGAACACCGTCTGGAGCGTGTGGTCCAGTACGCCGACCGGATCGCCCTGCTCCCCGCCCCCGGGGCGGCCCCGATCGTCGGCACCCCGGCGGAGATCATGGCCGTGTCCCCGGTGTATCCCCCGGTCGTTGCGCTGGGTCGTCTGGCGGGCTGGTCGCCGCTGCCCCTGACGGTGCGAGACGCCCGACGACGGGCAGCGGACCTGCGGGCACGACTCGGCGAGCGGGACAGCGACGCCGTTGAGGGGCGCGGGGCCGCAATCGACTTGCGGCTGACGCCGCATGGGCACGACCGGCCATCCACCACCAGCGGCCGCAGGTCCTCCGAAGCCCCCGAGCCGGCGGGCACCACCCACCGCCGATGGTTCCGACGCACGCGCACCCCCGCCCAGCCCGCCCTTCGATCCCCCTACGCCGCCGAAGTACGGGCCCTCACCGTCACCCGCGACCGAATCCGCGCCCTCCACCACATCGGCCTCACCGTCACCCCCGGCGAGACCATCGCCCTCATGGGCCGCAACGGCGCCGGCAAGTCGACGCTGCTCAACACCCTGGTCGGTCTCGTGGCACCGTCCGCCGGCCATGTCGAGGCCGGCGGAGCCGAACCCCACCGCACACCACCCCGCGACCTCGTCCGGCGCGTCGGTCTGGTCCCGCAGGAACCCCGTGATCTGCTCTACGCCGACACGGTCGGCGCCGAGTGCACGGCCGCCGACACCGACGCGGGCGCCGAACCCGGTACCTGCCGCACCCTGCTGTCCGCGCTCCTGGCGGGCATCCCGGACGAGATCCATCCCCGTGACCTCTCCGAGGGCCAGCGTCTGACGCTCGCCCTGGCCGTCGTCCTGACGGCCCGCCCGCCTCTGCTGCTCCTCGACGAACCGACCCGCGGCCTCGACTACGCGGCGAAGGCCCACCTCGTCACCCTGCTGCGCGACCTCGCCGACCGGGGCCACGCCATCGTCCTGGCCACGCACGACGTGGAGCTGGCCGCCGAACTGGCCCACCGGGTGATCCTTCTCGCGGAGGGCGAGGTGATCGCCGACGGCCCGACGGCGGACGTCGTGGTCTCCTCGCCGTCCTTCGCCCCGCAGGTCACCAAGATCCTGGCGCCGCAGCAGTGGCTCACGGTCACCCAGGTCCGGCAGGCGCTGTCATGACCGGCGCCCAGGGGCAGGCGCGCCCCATCCGTCTCGGACCGCGCTCCATCACCGCGCTCCTCCTGGTCAGCGCGGTCGGTGTCGCCGCCCTCGGCTGGCCCTTCCTCGCCCTCCCCACCTCCCAGGTCAGTGCGCACGCCCAGGACGCGCCCTGGCTGTTCACCGGCCTCCTCGTCCTGCTGGTCGCCATCGTCGCGGCGACGATCTCCGAATCAGGGCTCGGCCCGAAGGCGGTGGCGATGCTGGGGGTGCTCGCGGCGACCGGTGCCGCGCTGCGGCCCCTCGGGGCGGGGACGGCCGGTCTCGAGCCGATGTTCTTCCTGATGTTGCTGAGCGGACGGGTGCTCGGCCCCGGCTTCGGCTTCGTCCTCGGCTCCGTGACGATGTTCGCGTCCGCGCTGCTCACCGGCGGTGTGGGGCCGTGGATGCCGTTCCAGATGCTGTCGATGGGCTGGTTCACGATGGGTGCGGGGCTGCTGCCGGGCCCGGACCGGCTGCGCGGCCGTGCGGAGCTGGTCCTGCTGGCCGGCTACGGATTCCTGGCCGCCTTCGCCTACGGCACGGTGATGAACATGCAGGGCTGGCCGTATCTGATCCAGGACGGCTCGAACATCGCGCCCGACCCCGACGTCGGACCGCTCGCCAACCTGGCCCGCTTCGTCGCGTACTGCCTGGCCACTTCCCTCGGCTGGGACCTCGGCCGGGCGCTGGTGACCGTCGTACTGACCCTCACCCTCGGTCCGGCGATCCTCAGGGCACTGCGCCGGGCCACCCGCCGGGCGGCATTCGAGAGCCCGGTCACATTCGACGCACCCACACGGTGAGGCCCCGCACGCAGACCGTCACGCGCTCGGTGAACCACCCCACATGACCCACATCACCTACGATTCTCCATAGTCGGACAAAACGGATGTCATGCACGCGTCCGCACCCGCACTGACCTGCACATAGAGATCCACGTCACACGATCAGCCCTCCCTCCGCATACGACCACAACTAGCAAAAGGGCTCATTGCGGACACCCTCCCGGGCTGCTTCTCTGGACGACGTCGCACGGCGCCGACGTGCCCACAGGGCCGCGGCGCCGACGCACGCCCCCCGCCTCGCATCGCGTGGTTCCGGCATGTCCGCGACGCCCATGACCCCGACGAAAGGCTCCACGTGTCCGCCGTTTCCCTCTTCACTCGCATCTCCGCCCCGAAGAAGGCCCTCGCCGGTGCCGCCCTGGCCGCCGCCACGGCCGGCACCCTGTTCGCCGCCGCGCCCTCGCAGGCCGCGGAGAGCGGGTCCTCCTCGGCGCAGGCGGTCGCGAAGAAGATGATCTCGGACTCGGGCCAGTACCAGTGCTTCTCGAAGATCGTCGACCACGAGAGCGACTGGAACGTCAACGCCACCAACGCCTCGTCCGGCGCCTACGGCCTGGTCCAGGCCCTGCCGGGCAACAAGATGGCCTCCGCCGGTTCCGACTGGAAGACCAACCCCGCCACCCAGATCGAGTGGGGCCTGGACTACATGAAGGACCGCTACGGCAGCCCGTGCGGCGCCTGGGGCTTCTGGCAGTCGAACGGCTGGTACTGAGCCGAGCGGCACGCCCACTGAACCGAAGGCGGCGACCCCCGATCCCCGGGGTCGTCGCCTTCGCCGTACTCGTAGGGGCGAGGTCCGGGACCTTCTGAGGGACATCCCGGATGGGCACCGCGGGCGGCGTCGGCAGGATGATCTCCATGACTCCGCAGAGGATCTCCCGACGCTCCCTGGTCCGCGGTTCCGTGGCCGCCGCGGCCCTTCTCGCGGCCTCCGGCACGACGGCCCGCGCGAGCGCGGCCGAGCGCGCCGGCCACGCCGGCCAGGCGCTGGACACCGAGGCGTTACAGGCCGCGATCTCCGACCTCGCGCATCCCCCGTCCGTCTCCGCGCAGTTGCGCGCCACGCAAGGGTCCGAGCACTGGTACGGCACCGCGGGCGTGTCCGACGTCACCACCGGGCGCCGCCCCCGTCCCGCCGACGGATTCCGGGCGGGAAGTGTCACCAAGGCCTTCGTGGCCACGGTCGTGCTGCAGCTGTGGGCGGAGCGGCGCGTGGAGCTCGACGCCCCCATCGGGCGCCGCCTCCCGGATCTGCTCGCGCCGCACTTCGAGCAGATCACCGTCGGGCAGCTGCTCAACCACACCAGCGGTCTGCCCGACCACGAGGGCCTGCCCGACGACTCCACCCCCGAGGGCGTCCTGCGCCATCGCTTCGACCGGTGGACCCCCGAGGAGTGGGTCCGCACGATCCCCGCCGACCGCCCGCTGAAGTTCCGGCCCGGCACGAAGCAGGAGTACCGGGGCATCACCTACGTCCTTCTGGCCCTCCTCATCGAGAGGCTGACGGGGCGGCCGTACGGCGAGGTGATCAGGTCCCGCATCGTGGAACCACTGGCACTGAGGGGCACCCTGCTCCCGGGCGACGACCCCCATCTGCACGGCCCGCACATTCACGGCTATCTGCGCATGACCGGCGGCACCCTTGAGGACGCCACCGTCTTCGACATGTCCAACACCTGGGGCGAGGGCGAGCTCGTGTCGACGGTCGACGACCTCTTCCGCTTTCAACGGGCCCTGTTCTCCGGCCGGTTGCTGCCACCGCACGCCATGGCCAAGCTCTTCACGCTGCCGCCCGACAGTGTGCGCATGCTGGACGGCAGCCCGGCGCGCTACAGCATGGGCCTGCAGAAGGTCACGGTGAACGGCGTCACCTTCTGGGGAAAGACCGGCGAGGTGTGGGGCTACCGCACCCGCGTCTTCGCCACCCGGGACGGCCGGCGCGGCTTCGTCCTCAACTACACGCCGACGCCGCTGGACACGGACGAGGAGATGGCCGCCCGGGTCGCTGCCGCGCTCACCTCTTGACTCCCGAGATCATAAAATCGCCGGAACGATCAGGAGATGGTTGGAGGATTTTATTCCGTTTCCCGCGTCGGCACCGGGATCTTCGGAATCGAGTCAATGATCAATTGACTTACACCCTTGAGCACTTGAGTGTCGAGAGTCCGGGAATTCGCGCTAACCTGAGATGAGTGACCGGACGGGGGCGCATCGGTGAGCTCCGCCGTCAGGCACGCCAGCCCGAAGTCCGGCCTCCCAGCGGAGATGTGATGAACAGTCGACTCACGGTAGTGGTCACCGGCGCGGCGGCCCCGGGAATCGGCGAGGCAGTCACCCGTCGCCTGCTCAGAGACGGCTACCGGGTGATCGGCACGTACGGGAAGGGCGACTGCGCTCGCGCCGAACAGCTTCGCGAGGATCTGCCAAAACTGGAGGCAGAGTACGAACTGGAGTTGGAGTGCGAACTGGTCCAGGTCGACCTGGGGGACCGGAGCGCTCTGGGCGAATTCGTGGCACAGCTCCGCGATGACGCATTCAACGAGGAGTGGGATATCCACGCACTCGTCAACACGGAGTATTACTTCACTCGCGAGGATCCCGACAAGTTCAACCACGAGGAATGGGACCGGAGCGTGGCCGTCAACCTGACGGCACCCAACTTCCTTGTCCGGGAGCTGGGTCTGCGGCTCGCGGATCACGGCGCGATCGTGACGGTGACGAGCACCGAGGCCTTCATCGGTTCGTACGGCGCCTCCGCCTACGCCGCGTCGAAGGCGGCCATTCACAATCTCACCAAATCCTGGGCCAATACGATGCCCCGGGACATCAGGGCCAACGCCGTGGCCGCTGGGTGGATCGATGGCGCCCTGGATGAACGGGTCAACGAAAAATCGCGTGAAGTCACCCCTCTGGGACGTCCCGGCAAACCGGACGAGGTGGCCGCTGCGGTCGCCTTCCTTCTTTCCGAAAAGGCAAGCTTTGTGAACGGCACGGTACTCACGGTGGACGGTGGATACACCGGCGCCGACACCGTGTCGAAATTCGAGTATGAGCTGACGCGAAAGCCGTAGGCACCAACGGGGGCACAGGGGGTGGCGTGGCGGAGAACGTCAGTGCTCAAGGTCTGTCCGACGAGGGCGCGGAGCTGATCCATGCCCTGCTCGACCAGGTTCCGGTCAGTTTCTGGATGTCCCGTGGGCGCGACGGCGACTACGAGATCGTCCTCTGGAACGCGGCAGCGAGCCGTATCTACGGCTACAGCAAAGAGGAAGCCATCGGCACCAGCTTTCTCGACCTGTTCGTGGACGAACCGCAGAAGGACCAGGCCCGGGAGGACGCGGATCGCATCATCGCCGGCGTCCCTCTCATCGTTCCGGCGGTGAATTGCATCGCGATCGACCGGGACCGGCAAGGCAATCCCGTGGCGTTGCTGACCAATGCCTTCCGAGTGGAGTTCCAGGGCGAGCTGTTTCAGGCCGAACTGGCGGTGGACCTCACTCCCAGCAGGTTCCTGCAGCACACCGATGCCTACTACCGGGCCAAGCGCGAGGGCCCCGACCACGCTCCACTGCGTACCCTTGACGCGTTCCTGGACCACATCACGGAACTCAACTCCCGCCAGTTGGCACTGTGGGGCCGGACGTTCGCCCACGAGATCCGCAGCGAACTGGTTCCTCTGCGCCAGGCGCTGTGGCAACTGGCATCGGACAATCCGGCTCTCTCCGAGACCGACGAATTCCGGGACATCGAGCGGTCGGTGGGCAGTCTGCGACTGCTGTCGGACAACTTCCTGTCGTTCCAGGCAGGCTTCCAGCCGGACCTTCGTACGGGCAGGACGCAGGACTTCGCCCGACGCGGCGGCTTCGACCTCCTCGACACCGTGCGCGGAGTCATCACCGAGTTCACCTACTCCGCCACGCAACTCGACACGGACATAGCACTGCTGCCCGGTGATGCCACCGGCCTGAGACGCACCCGGCTGCTCGGCACCCGTGAGGCTTTCACCAACACCCTGCGCAATGTCCTGAGCAACAGCGTCAAGCACTACGACAGTTCCGGCACGGCCGACGACATGCGCATCACCGTTTCCCTGACCCGCGGAAAGAGCTTCACGGAGATCGCGGTGCGCAACCCGGGCCAGATTCCTCAGACCCAGCTCGACCATGGCTTCGAGCCGTTCTACAAGGACGCGCAGAACCCCTCGGAAGGCATGCACCTCGGTCTGTCCATCGCACATCAGTGGACCAAGGAGGTCGGCGGAAGAATCTCGATCTCCAATGAGGTCGACCACGTTCTGGTCAGCATCATGTGGCCATGCGACTCGCATGGGGACGGGTAGATGTCGACACCGCACACGCCGCTGGCCGGCAAGACGGTCGCCTTCATTGACGACAGATACGACATCAACCGGTACTTCTTCGCCGCCATCAGACGGGCGGGGGCACACCTGCGGCACTGCAACACACTGCGCCAGGCATGTGTCCTGTTCGAGTCGCGTGATCAGATCGACGCGGCGGTGCTCGACCTGCACATGAGCCTTCCCGAGCCGGTGCCGGAGGCGCTGGACAGCTACGCCGCCATCTTCCGCGGGAATCACGCCGGTTACCGGCTGGGTGTGCAGGATCTGAACGCGGGCCAGGTGCTGGGCATGTACCTCAGTGCGCAGAACGGCTCACGCCGAATACCTTTCATCTATCTGTCGGCGGTGGCCGACTCGTTCGTCGCCATGGACGAGGCCCGCACCTGGCAGGGCCAGCCGGCGTTCGACAAGTACGAGACAAGTCCGCAGCAACTCGTCGCCGTACTGGAGGAGATGCTGCGTGCCGGTCCCTGACGCATCGGCCATCGCCCGTGCGGTCGAACCCGCCTACGATTTCGTCTGGCTCGGGGAGAGCCAAGCCTGGTACACATTCCTCTGGCTGGCGTCGCTGCTCATCACGGCCGTGCTGTGGAAGTCCACTCGTGGACGCCTCGCCCCACGCCTTCTGCTCACCGTCTGCGCGGTCTTCGGTCTCACGCTTGTCGCGCCCGCCCTCTACACCTTGATCATTCGGTTCACCGGATCGAAGGCGGGCGGGTCCGACCTCGCCATGGCGGTATTCAGCGTCGTGGCCACCTTCATCTCCGGCTACTCCCTCTATGTCGCCACCGTGGTGGATCGCAAGCGTGACGAGGTCGAGCAGAACATCCGCGATGTGAACAGACTGATCGATGGGCTGAGCGCGCAGAACAGCGAACAGCAGCAGGACCTGGAGAACACTCGCCGGCAACTGGCCCTGCAGGACCTGCGTATCGCCCTGTTCCTCGCCGTGACCGACGAGATCGAGACGCTCGACGAGGATGGCGCCGCTCTGTCACGCAACCGGGCCATGACCCTCCGGCTCGTGCAACGGCTCCTGGCCCGGCACACCTTCGCCGAGATCGTCTTCGACCTGCGCGAACTGACCTCTGTCCTGCACCGTCGCCCCACCATGGTCTCGCCGGAGGTGAAAGCCCGGATCCGGTCCTACCTCGATCTCCTCATCCAGTGCTCGGCGGCACCGGACGCCGAGCATGTCCCCTCCATCCGAGAGCTGTCCGGGCGGCTGAATCACCCGGACGAAACCGGTCAGCCGACCCCGGGGCTGCCGTAGAGATATTCGTCGAGATCCACCGGACGTGCGGATTCCGGGCATTCCTCGGTGTAGTAGTTCATGGCCACGACGATCCGCGTGGCGCCGCCCGTCACGGCTCGCACATAATGCGGATTCGACCTGCCGTCGAAGAACACGAGATGGCCCTTCTGCGGATAGATCACCGAGCAGTCGCGGTCCACCTCGGCCACACTCCGCGACCGGATGTCATTCGCAATGGCCAGTTCACCGCCGGCATCGGGCCGATGACCGGTCGCATAGAGCAGACAGGCGATCGGATTGGTGTCGACATGGCATTCGCTCCTGTCACCACCGGGATCCTGAACGTTGAGGACCACGGCGTAGCGGCGATCCGTCGCCGGGAGCACGGTGCGCCCGGCGAAGCGCTCCCCCAGCTCCTTGAATCGGCTGTGGTAGAGCGCGACGACCCAGGGCAGCTCCTCCCACACCACCGAGCCCCGGACCACGCTCGTACACAGCGCCGGAGTCCCGCTCTGTTCCCGAGAAGTGGAATGGGGAGGCGTGAGGAGCTTGTCCGTCTGATGCTTACGGACGGCTTCCGCAATGTCGGTGTCCCAGTTGCCGGGAAGCTGCGAGGTCACATCGAAGGTTGTCCACCCGAACATCTCCCCCCACCCTTCATGACCGCCGTATCGTCCCCTACGGCCGCAGGTTCCAGGGTAGCCGCGCAGCAGTCATGGAGTTCCCGTTCTCAACCCGGTTGTCGAGTATTTTCCACTGTCGTCCGTGACGGGACGGAATTGTTTGCACAGCACTCGTCACTGCGGCACTCGAACCACACCGTTTTCCCCTCTCCGCCCCTGCCGTCCACCCCCCACTTGTCGGCCACCGCGTCCACCAGCACCAGCCCCCGGCCGCTCTCGTCGTCCAGCCTCGACTGCGCCGGTAGCGCGGGCATTCGGCCGCAGCCGTCCGCCACCTCCACCCGCACCCCACCCGTCCGCCGCGAGATCAGCACCTCACAACGCCGGTCCGGGACATGCCGTACGACGTTGGCGACCAGTTCGCTCACGCCCAGCTCCACGGCGTCGGTCAGTTCCCGCATTCCCCACTCGTCCAGCAGCGAGCGGGCGATGGCGCGGATGTGCCGGGCCGAGTGCTCACCGGCGGTGAGGCGCAGGCGGTACTGGGGGCGGCAGGGCGCCAGAGGGGTGGGGGGAATGTATCCGTTCACGATACGAGCGTGACCTGGCACGACTACTTTGGGCTATGGAACGGATACAACAGGTGCCGAAGTGGACCTAGTCGCGTGAGAGGGAGCTCTGCGTGACCCACATCAACACCCTCGACCCGGGCGCCTCGCCACTCGACTACTACGGCTTCGAACTGCGCCGGTACCGCGAGACGGCCGGCCTGACCCAGAAGAAGCTCGGCGACATCGTCTTCTGCACGGGCTCGCTGGTCGGCCAGATCGAGACGGCCCGCAAACTGCCTACGCTGCCGTTCAGCGAGCGGGCGGACATCGCGCTGGGGACGGGCGGGTTGCTGTCCCGGCTGCATGAGTTGGTGATGCGTAGTCAACTTCCGGCCTGGTTTCAGCAGGTGGCGGAGTTGGAGTCGCGGGCCACTGAGATTTGCACCTTCCAGACGGGCATGGTGCACGGCCTCATTCAGACGCCCGAGTACGCCCGCGCCACGCTAGGCGCGTTGGATGAGACAGACCTTGACGATCGCACCGCCGTCCGGCTGGCCCGTCAGCGCATCTTCGAGAAGAGTGAACCGCCGGTCTTCTGGGTGATCATCAGTGAGGCCGCGTTGTGCCAGGAGATCGGTGGCCCGGGAGTCATGCGGGGCCAATTGGCTCACCTGTTGTCCTTCGAGGGCAACCCTCGGATCAACATCCAGGTGCTGCCGTTCTCGGCTGGTGCGCATGCTGGACTGACAGGCTCGTTCACGCTCTTCCGCTTCGCGAGCGACCCGGACATTGTCTACACCGAGGGCTACGGCAGCGGGCATCCGACCGCCAACCCGGACACCGTCAAGGACTGCTCGCTCCGTTACGATCATCTTCAAGCCGCCGCGCTCTCCCTCAAGGACTCGGCCGAGCTGATCCGGCGGGTAGTGGAGGAACGCTATGGCGAGCAACGCGATACCGGCGGGGATCCAATGGCGTAAGTCCAGCTACAGCAGCGACCAGGGCGGCGAGTGCATTGAATGCGCGCCGCTCGGGGCCCTGGCCTGGCGCAAGTCGCCGTACAGCGGCGACCGGGGCGGCCAGTGCGTAGAGATCGCCGAAACCCCCCACACCACCCTCGCCATTCGCGACTCCAAGAACGCGACGGGCCCGATCCTCACCTTCAGGCCCGCCGCATTCACCACCTTCGTCAACTGGACGTCGGCTAAAGCCGCTGAATGATCGTGCCGGTGGCCAGCCCACCCCCCGCACACATCGTCACCAGCGCGAACTCCTTGTCCGCCCGCTCCAGTTCATGAAGCGCGGTCGTGATCAGCCGGGCCCCGGTGGCCCCCACCGGGTGCCCGAGTGCGATCGCACCGCCGTTGACGTTGACCTTCTCCAGGTCCTGCTCGAAGACCTGCGCCCAGCTCAACACCACGGACGCGAAGGCCTCGTTGATCTCGACGAGGTCGATGTCCTTCAGGGACATCCCGGCCTTGCCCAGCACCGCCTTCGTCGCGTCGATCGGCCCGTCGAGGTGGAAGTGCGGGTCGGAACCCACCAGCGCCTGCGCCACTATCCGCGCCCTCGGCCGCAGCTTCAGCGCACGCGCCATCCGTTTCGACGCCCACATGATCGCCGCCGCGCCGTCGCTGATCTGCGACGAGTTGCCCGCTGTGTGAACGGCCGTCGGCATGACGGACTTGAGCCGCGCCAGCGCCTCCATGGACGTGTCGCGCAGGCCCTCGTCCTTGTCGACCAGGCGCCACATGCCCTGCCCGGCGCGCTGCTCGTCCTCCGTGGTCGGGACCTGGACGGCGAACGTCTCCCGCTTGAAGCGCTCCTCGGCCCAGGCGGCCGCGGCCCGCTCCTGTGAGACCAGCCCGAGGGAGTCGACGTTCTCCCGGGTCAGCCCGCGGTGGCGGGCGATCCGCTCGGCCGCCTCGAACTGGTTGGGCAGGTCGACGTTCCACTCGTCGGGGAACGGCTTCCCGGGCCCGTGCTTGGATCCCGACCCCAGCGGCACCCGGGACATCGCCTCGACGCCACAGCTGATCCCGACGTCGATGACGCCCGCCGCGATCATGTTGGCCGTCATGTGCGACGCCTGCTGGGAGGACCCGCACTGGCAGTCGACCGTCGTCGCCGCCGTCTCGTACGGCAGGCCCATGGTCAGCCAGGCGGTGCGCGCGGGGTTCATGGACTGTTCGCCGGCGTGGGTGACCGTGCCGCCGACGATCTGCTCGACGCAGTCGGCGGGGATGGCGGTGCGGCCCAGGAGTTCGCGGTAGGTCTCGCCCAGGAGATAGGCGGGGTGGAGATTGGCGAGCGCGCCGCCGCGCTTGCCGATGGGGGTGCGTACGGCTTCGACGATCACGGGTTCGGCAGCCATGGGTGCGGGGTCCTCTCGGCTCCTTGGCTCTCCCTGCTCGAACTAGTACGTGTTCTAGTTCCAGTTGCAGTCTGCTGACGTGCCGTCGATGACCGCAAGGGTCTTGCAGGCTCCGGAGTCTTGATCTGCGGAGATCTGCACGAATTCCGCACGGGATTGGGGGCGCCGCGCCTCTTGCCACTTGTAGAACCCGTTACTACCTTCGCGGCAACCCTGTTCTGATGGTCCGTCAGATGGCTGGAGTTGCCGATGCCTTGTCCAGCGCTTCCCGACGGGTTCGACTTCACCGACCCCGATGTGCTGCACCACCGCGTACCACTCCCGGAGTTCGCCGAGCTGCGCAGGGCCGAACCGGTCCGCTGGATCCCGCAGGCGGCCAACGTGGCCGGATTCCAGGACGAGGGCTACTGGGCGGTGACCCGGCACGCCGACGTCAAGTACGTGTCGACACACCCGGAGTTGTTCTCGTCCTCCCTCAACACCGCGATCATCCGCTTCAACGAGCACATCGAGCGCGACGCCATCGACGCGCAGCGCCTGATCCTGCTCAACATGGACCCGCCCGAGCACACCAGGGTCCGCCAGATCGTCCAGCGCGTCTTCACCCCGCGTGCCATCCGCGCCCTGGAGGAGCGGTTGCGCAACCGCGCGCTGACGATAGCCGCGAACGCCCGGGCCCACCCCGGCCCGTTCGACTTCGTCACCGAGGTCGCCTGCGAACTGCCCCTCCAGGCCATCGCCGAGCTCATCGGCATCCCGCAGGACGACCGGGCCAAGATCTTCGACTGGTCCAACAAGATGATCTCGTACGACGATCCCGAGTACGCCATCACCGAGGAGGTCGGCGCGGAGTCGGCCACCGAACTCATCTCGTACGCGATGAACATGGCCGCGGACCGGAAGGCCTGCCCGGCGAAGGACATCGTCACCACACTGGTGACGGCCGAGGACGAAGGCAGCCTCCGTTCCGACGAGTTCGGCTTCTTCGTGCTGATGCTGGCCGTGGCGGGCAACGAGACGACCCGCAACGCCATCACCCACGGCATGCACGCCTTCCTCACCCATCCCGAACAGTGGGAGCTGTACAAGAGGGAACGCCCCGAGACGGCCGCGGAGGAGATCGTCCGCTGGGCGACCCCGGTGGTCTCCTTCCAGCGCACGGCCACTCAGGACACGGAGTTGGGCGGAAAGCGCATAAAGAAGGGAGACCGGGTAGGAATCTTTTATGCCTCGGCGAACCACGACCCCGAGGTCTTCGAGAACCCGGACTCCTTCGACATCACCCGTGACCCCAACCCCCACCTCGGCTTCGGCGGAGGTGGCCCCCACTACTGCCTGGGCAAGTCCCTGGCGGTGCTGGAGATCGACCTGATCTTCAACGCAGTGGCCGACGCGATGCCCGACCTACGGATGGTCGACGACCCTCGCCGCCTTCGCTCCGCATGGATCAACGGTGTGAAGGAACTCCAGGTCAGCACCGGCTGACCCATCCCGAGGGAGGCAGGAGCACCCCCTATCCCTACGCCCCGTTCCTGCCTCCCCCGCGATGTACCGCCACATGTCCCCCACACGTAAAAGGGGCGCAAGTGGTGTGGTTCGAGTCCTGGTGCGGAAGTACCTGATCGTGTCGATGCCCAGGGAAGAAGAGCTGTTCGAGGAACTGCTGCGGGACGCGCTGCGAGAGCGCGAAGTCCAGGACAGCGGTGTGCATGAGGACTACCTGCGATCCGCCGCGGAAGCGGAGCGTGCCGGCATTCTGAGTCGCGTCCAGGGTGCGGCGGACCTGTACGACCAGGCTGTTTCCCGCACTCGCCTGGAGGTGCGGCTGCGCAGGCGGTTGGTGGCGGCAGGCGCGGTGGTGCTGCTGATGGCGCTCACGATGGCCGGGAGCTCTGCCTGGAGCGACGCGCTCAAGGACGCTCTGTCGCATGACCGCTCTGTTTCGATCAAGTCCGTCGCGGGCGGTGGGCTCGCAGGCATGCTGATCCTCACCCTGTTCGCCGCCGCGGTGGCGTTCGTGGTCTGGTGTGTCTACTACCTTCTGTCGGCCGATGCGCGGGCCGGGGTGCCGGCGGCCAAGGGGCGTCAGCTGCTCGTCAGTGCCGGGATCCCGTACGGCCTCGTGACACTGCTCTGCTCGATCTTGATCGGTATCTACCCGACGGACGTCGTCTGGCAACTCCGGCACGACCGGCCGCTGGAGGAGATCGGCGCACTCGGCTGGGGCCAGTGGTTCACGCTGGGGGCCCTGGCGCTGGCCGCTCTTCCGCCGCTGTCACTGCGAAGACTCGCATCGGCCGCGTCCAGGCAGTCACTCTCCCTCGCCTACTTGATCGCCGTACTCGACACACGCGAACGGAAGCGAGCGCAGGAGCAGGTCGAGGCCGAATTGCGGGAGGCCGTGGAGCAGGCCTTGGTGAATTTCATGCGGGAACGCATCAGCGACGAACGCACCGAGCGCGACTTCTCCACGGCACTCACCATCACCGACGCCCCGGGCCTGAGACAGCTCCGCGCCGGTCACGAGCATGTGCCGACGCGGGCCGATGAGCAACTGGCCGTGCTCAGCAAGGGGATGGAGGGCGGAAGCATCGCTCTGTCGGGTCCACGCGGTGTGGGCAAGAGCCAGCTGTTGCGGAACTTCTGCAAGACCGACCCGAAAGACCCCTCCCGGCCGTTGAGCCTCGTCGAGCCGGTACCGGTCGTCTTCGACCGTCGGGAGTTCATGCTCCATCTGTTCTACAAGCTGTGCGACCTCGTGATCGACGCACGTCTGCGCACGGCGCAGGAGGCGGAGCGGCACAAGCGCTCGATCCGCTATCTGCAGACCCAGTCGGACGAGGCGGCCCTCAGCGCCGGCTGGCGGAGCTGGAACCTGTCGACGAGGAAGGCGACCTCGCTCGCCGAGCAGCCGCAGACGTATCCCGAGATCGTGGACACCTTGAAGAGGTTCCTCAGCCGGACCGCGCTGGAACTGGACAAGGACAAACGGCTCCTGGTGATAGGCATCGACGAGCTCGACCGGATCGAACCGGCCGCCACCGCTCGCACGTTCCTCAACGAACTCAAGGCGGTCTTCGACGTACCGAAGTGTCTGTTCGTGCTGTCGGTCTCCGACGAGGCGCTGCGGGAAGCGGAGTTGGCGCCGGTGGGCCGGCGGGATGCCTTCGACAGCGCGATAGACGAGGTGGTCCGGGTCGAGCCCCTGGACCAGGAGACCGCCGAGCGGCTGCTGGGGCGTCGGGTGGTGGGGCTGCCGGTTCCCTTCGCCGCCCTGTTCTACAGCCTGTCGGGCGGCATGCCGCGTGATCTGCTGCGGACGGCCCGCGCGGCGTACTCGTACGTGTCGACGGAACAGACCCGCCTGCTGGCCGACGTGACCGAGAAACTGGTGAATCGGGAGGTCGACCGTATCGCCAACACCGCGGGCGGCTCCGAGGAGCGGGCCGAACTCGCGCAGCTCTTCCGCCGGGACGCGCTCGGCGAGGACAACCGGCTCGACGGACTGGGAGACCTGATCCACCGGCAGGCCGGAGCAACCGGAGAACGTGCCCGCCTGGGCGCGACGCTCGCCAACCGCGCCTTCCATCTGGACACGGTGCAGCGGATCTTCACGAACGCTCTCGCCGAGGAGCGGATCCGCGAGGCCTCCGATCCCCGCCACCCCCGCTCCTTCGCGGCCCTCGCCCGCGCCCACCGCGAAATAGGCACCGCCGACACCCTCGCCCGCGCCACCCTCCAACGCGTCAGAACGGCCTGGTCGCTGCCCGCCCTGCCGCCCATGCCCCCGGCCTGAGACGGAGAAGCGGAAGAGACCCAGTCAACTGCGCCCGCCGATGAACGTTCCCCAGCCATTCCACGTCTTCGCTCACGTGGTCCCAGCCGAACTCACCAGCACCCGTCCGCTCACCAGCGCCCCCGAGCCGCCGCCCCCTGCCCATAAGCGGCTCCTGCGCACGGTCTGGACCCGGCACCGCATCCCCCTCCTGGCCACCCTCCCCACGCTGCCCCTCTACGCGATCTGGGCCCTGTTCCTCGCCACCGGCGGTGGCGATCTGGCCGCGCAGGACGCGTGGGCCGGGTTCGCGGCGCAGCACGGCGGCTCGGCCTACAACCTCTTCTGGTACGGCGGGACGCACACCGCCAACTACAGCCTGGTCTCCCCGTATCTGATGGCCGCCCTGGGCGTGCGCACGGTCACCGTGCTCTCCGGGCTCGCGGCGACCTGGCTCGCGGCCGTCCTGATCACCCGTGTCGAAGGGCTCCGCAAGCCCCTCGGCCCGGCCCTGCTCGCGTCGTTCGCGCTGTGGTGCAACGTGGCCTCCGGCCGTACGACCTTCGCCCTCGGCGTCGCCTTCGGGCTCGCCGCGTGTCTGATGCTGTCCCGTGACCGGCGGATCGTCCTCGCCGGCGCCTATGCCGCGCTCGCGACCATGGCGAGCCCGGTGGCCGGGCTCTTCCTGGTGGTCGTGGGCGCCGGCTTTCTCCTCGCCCGCGACTACCCCCGCGCCCTGACGCTGTTCCTTCCGCCCGCCGTCACCGTCGGGGCGACCACCCTGCTGTTCCCCTTCAAGGGCGAGCAGTTGATGTTCGCGGGGCGAATATGGCCGCCGCTCCTCATGGGCCTGGCCGTGGCCTTCTTCGCGCCCCGCGGCTGGCGCGTCGCCCGTTGGAGCGGTGCCGTGTACGCGGCGGGGACGGTGCTGACGTATCTCATAGCCTCGCCCATAGGGACGAACGTCGAGCGCTTCGCGGAGCTGTTCGCGCCCGCCGCCCTGCTCGCCGTGCTGCTGGCTCGGCCGGGGCTGGCCAAGTTCCGCCGGGTCCTGCTCATAGCCGCCCTCGTGTACTCGGTCGGCTGGGTCGCCAAGAAGACCGGCGACGATCTGTACGTCTCCACCACCGTGCCGACCTGGGCCGCCGAGACCCACGGAGTGGTCCGCGCCCTCGACCACCTCGGCGCCGACCGCACCCGCGTCGAGGTCGTCCCGGCCCGCAACCACCGCGAGGCCAGCGGGCTCGCCCCGCATGTGAACATGGCGCGCGGCTGGAACCGGCAGCTCGACATGGAGCGGGCGCGGCTGTTCTACGACGGCTCGTTCTCCGCGACGACGTACCGGCAGTGGCTGGATCGCTGGGCCGTCGGGTACGTCGTCCTGCCGCTCGGCAAGCCCGACGGGTACGCCGAGGTGGAGGCCCGGCTCATCCGCGATCACCGGCCCGAGTGGCTGGAGCCGGTGTGGCAGGACGCGCACTGGCGGGTGTACCGGGTGCGGGACGCACGGCCGCTGGTGAGCGAGCCCGCGAGCGTCGTGTCGACGTCCAGCGCCGATGTCGTCGTACGCATGGCGCGAGCCGGGACCGCCACCGTGCGGGTCGCCTACTCGCCGTGGCTGCGGGCGGACGGCGGCGGGTGTCTCACCGCGAAGGGCGAGTTCACCGAGCTCAGCGTCTCGGCTCCCGGCGAGTACCGGATCAGCTCGGAGTACGGTCCTTCACCGGAGCCGGGGAGTCACTGCTGACCTTCGCGGCCTGCGCCGTCACCGCCTTGGCGCGCGGGCCCTGGAAGAGGTACGTCATCCCGAAGCCGGCGCCCACCACGGCCGCGCCGCCGACCGCGTCCAGCACCCAGTGGTTGCCGGTGACGACGATCGCGCTGACCGTGAAGAGGGGATGCAGCAGGCCCAGGGCCTTCATCCACCACCTGGGCGCGAGGATCAGGATCACGAGGCCGCACCACAGGGACCAGCCGAAGTGCAGGGACGGCATCGCCGCGTACTGGTTGGTGAGTTCGGTCAGGGTGCCGTAGTCGGGCTGGGTGAAGTCCTGCGGGCCGTGGACGGTGTCGATGAAGCCGAGGCCGGGCATCAGGCGGGGCGGGGCGAGCGGGTAGAGCCAGAAGCCGATCAGGGCGAAGACGGTGGCGAAGCCGATCGCGGTGCGGGCCCAGCGGTAGTCGACGGGGCGGCGCCAGTACAGGACGGCGAGGATGGCGAGCGGGACGCCGAAGTGGAACGACTCGTAGTAGAAGTCGAAGAAGCCCCGTAGCCAGTCGACCTTCACCACGGCGTGATTCGCCCAGTACTCGATGTCGATGTTCAGGGCGCGTTCGATGGAGTGGACCTCCTCGCCGTGCTCCTCTGCGGTGACCCGGCCGGCCGCGTTGGAGCCGCCGGCCGCGGCGAGGCGGATCTGGGCGTACGCGTAGTACGTGACCCGGATCAGCAGGAGTTCGAAGAGCAGGTTCGGGCGGGAGACGACCCGGCGCAGGGACTGCACCAGCGGGATGTGCCGGAAGCGGGACGGGACCTTGTCGGCGTACCGGGTCGGGATCGGCGTCTGCCAGTAGGGCGAGGTGCGCGACAGGAACGGTACGACGGCGGCCGTGGCGACGGCGGCCAGGAGCACCAGGTCGGCCCGGAGCGGATGCAGGAGCACCTTGTCCGGCACCATCATCCTGGCGGGCAGCGTCATGATCAGGACGATCGCGACCGGCCACACATACCGGTCGGAGGACCGTCTGCCGACCTGGCCGACGACCGCGAGCAGCACCCACAGCAGCTGGTGCTGCCAGGCCGTGGGCGACACGACGATCGCCGCGCAGCCGGTGATCGCGACGGCGAGGAGCAGCTGTCCGTCGTGGGCGTAGCGCACCGCACGGCGCAGTGCGAGGACGGCGACGGCGGCGCCGAGGAACAGGAAGAGCGCGATCTCCAGCGGACCGGTCAACCCGAGCCGCAGCAGGGCGCCGTGCAAGGACTGGTTGGCGAGGTCGTCGGCGCGTCCGCCGAGGCCGACGCCGGCCATGTGGTGCACCCAGTAGGTGTACGAGTCGCTCGGCATCGCCACCCACGCGACCGCCGTGCCCGCGGCGAACGCGGCGCCCGTGGACAGCGCGGCCCGGCGGCGGCCGGTGAACCACAGCAGCGGGGTGAACAGCAGCAGGGTCGGCTGGAGCGCGGCCGCGAGGCCGATGAGGACGCCGCTGGCGCGTTCGCCGCGCACGGCGAAGCAGCCGAGCAGGACGAGCAGCACCGGGAGGATGCTGGTCTGGCCGAGGTAGAGGGCGTTGCGCACCGGCAGCGACAGCATGAGCAGGCTGACCGCGACGGGCGCGGCGAGCAGTGAGGTCCTGCGGCTCACCGGCTGCGGGAGGGCGCGGGCGGCGACCAGGCCGAGGGCGACGACGAGCAGCAGGGTTCCGAAGGTCCAGCCCCAGCCGAGGGCCTGCTCGGCGGCCCGGGTCAGCGGTTTGAGGACGAGTCCGCCGAACGGGGTACCGGTGAACTCCGTCGAGTCGTACAGCGAGCCCTTCACATGCAGGACGCCGTCCGGCCCGACCCAGGTCTCCAGATCCGTCAACCGCTCCCCGCGCGGCGTACTGAGGACGACGGCGACCTGCCGTACGGCGAGGATCGCGGCGACGAGCCACAGGCCGAGCCGTGTCAGGCGCAGGCGTATCCGGACCGCGCCGACGGCCGTCGCTCCGAGCGCTTCCGCCGGTCGCCCACCGTGCTCCGCATTCGCCACGCCTCGTCGGCCTCCCGCCCCGCTCGTCCCACAGGTCCCACGCGTCAGGAATCTCCACGAACCCTATGCGGCTCGCACCACCCCGGAGAGGGACGCAGGCAACCCCCGGTTCACCTGACGTCCGCTCTCCTTTTGTCCGAATGACGATAGTGGGCCCCAGGTTCACCCGCCTCCGCTGGGGGCGGCATCGATCACATCGCGCCGCCCCGGCCACGGAACCGGATCATCCGCCGTACCGTCTGAAGCCCTGCCGCCGACACGGCGGTGGGGCTCGCGGGGATGGAGGGGCTGCGCGCGATGGCGGACTTACTGCGGACGGGTACCCGGAGCCGGGCGCTCACCCTCGTCCTTGCCCTGCTCGCCCTCCAGCTCGGCCAGCTCGCGGTGCCCGCGTGGGCGTGCGGCTGCGGGGCCATGGTGCCCGGCGACGCACGGCGGGTGGCCGTCGCGCGGGAGGAGTCCGTCGTGCGCTGGGACGGGGCGCGGGAGCAGATCGTGCTGCGCCTGACCGTCCACGGGGACGCCGAGCGGGTCGCCTGGATCATGCCGGTGCCGCGGCGGGCGACGGTCCGCCTGGGCGACCCGGACCTGTTCGACGAACTGCACAAGGTCAGCGCCCCGGTGCAGCGCACCCGGTACCACTTCTGGCCCCAGGACGGCGACTGGCCCCTGGTCGCCGGCGACGGCACCGCGGGCTCCCCTCCCTCGCCCCCGCCCGGCGCCGGCGCCCCGGTGGGCGTGGTCGGCCGGCAGCGCCTGGGCCCGTTCGAGGTGGCCCGGCTGACGGCGACCGACCCGGACGCCCTGCACGGCTGGCTCGACAGCAACGGCTTCGCCCTGCCGCCCCGTCTGACGGGGGCCCTGCGGCCGTATGTCGAACGGCGCTGGGAGTACGTGGCCGTGAAGCTGACCCCGCAGACCGCCGGCACCGCTCTGACCGGCGCCCTGGACCCCCTGCATCTCACCTTCCGCGCGGACGGACCGGTCTACCCGATGCGGCTGTCACGCCTGGCCGACGCGCCCCAGTCCCTGGGTCTGTACGTCCTCGCCGCGCACCGCATGGAGCCGGCGTCCGGGATCGGCGGTGAACGCCCCCGCGTCACCTACGCCGGACGGGTGACGGCGAGGAGCGGCCCGCTGGCCCGGCTGGCGGCCGGGGCGCCGTTCCTGACGGCGATCGGTCAGGAGTTCCCGTACCCCGAGCGGATCTCGGGCGACCACGAGCTGCGCCGCGCGCCGGCCGACGACACCTTCCGGCAGGTGATCCACGAGGACCGGCTGCGCACGGTGGCCGGAATCCCGGCGTGGCTGCTCACGCTGGCCTCGGGCCTGGTCGCGGCGATGGCGACGGCGGCGGTGTTCACCGTACGACGCACCCGCCCCCACTCCTCCGAGGCGCCCCCGCCCTCCGCGCAGCCGCCTGCGCAGATCGGCTGAAACCACCATCCTGGAAATCCCGGCGGGGAACGGGCCGCGCGACTATATTCCTTAGGTCATCTAGTTAGCGCTTCTAACTAACCCTCTGGAGGGCAAGGCGATGAGCGAGTCTCAGCTCTGGGACGACGTCGACGAGTACTTCTCCGCCCACCTCTCACCCGACGACGACACCCTCCGGGCGGCCCTGCGCGACAGCGACGCGGCCGGCCTGCCGAGCATCAGCGTCACCGCGCCCCAGGGCAAGCTCCTGAGGCTCCTCGCCGAGATCCAGGGCGCCCGCAACATCCTGGAGATCGGCACGCTCGCCGGCTACAGCACCATCTGGATGGCCCGCGCGCTGCCCGCCGACGGCCGGCTGATCTCGCTGGAGTACAGCGCCAAGAACGCCGAGGTCGCCATCCGCAACATCGCGCGCGCGGGCCTGGACAAGGTCGTGGAGGTACGGATCGGACCGGCCCTGGAGTCGCTGCCCAAGCTGGCCGACGAGAACCCGGCCCCCTTCGACCTGGTCTTCATCGACGCCGACAAGGCCAACAACGCGCACTACATCGAGTGGGCGCTCAGGCTCACGAGCACGGGCAGCCTTATCGTCCTCGACAACGTGGTGCGCGGCGGCCGGGTGATCGACGCGGAGACCGACGCGCCGGATGTCAGGGGCACCCGTACCGCCATCGAACTGATCGGCAGTCATTCGAGGTTGAGCGGCACCGCGGTCCAGACCGTCGGCAGCAAGGGCTACGACGGCTTCGCCCTGGCGCGCGTGCTCGCCTGAGGCGACGGGGCTCAAGCCTCGTGGTAGAAGCCGACGTTGACGCTGCGGGGGGCGGTGCGGTCGTGGATGACGATCTCGCCGCTGCCGCCCCTCGGCAGCGGCACGGTCCCGCCGTAGCCGATCGGCTGGGCGTACTCGCCCACGGTGAGCCGCACCTCGGAGGACGGGTCGGGCTGCGAACCGCGCAGCCAGGTCACCTGCCAGCCCCCGTCGGGCCCGCACAGGAACTCCAGATGCACCCGCGAGACGAACAGCCAGTCGTCCGGCGTCGAGAGCCGGCACACCGCCTTGTCCCGGCCCACCCGCAGCACGGCGCCCGGCTCGCTGGGTGCGTCGGCCATGAGCATGCCGGCCGTGGCACCCTCGTCCGCCGCGGACACGGCGGCCATGGTGAGTTCGAGCACTGGCGCCCCTCCTGAAACATCCTGGTACGACGGCCGTTTTGGCTGCCGACGCCGCATGATAAATCGCCCGGCACCATCGCGTCCGGCACAATGAACTCATGACCGAGCGAAAGCCCCCCGGTGTCCCGTTCGAGTCCTGGGTCGACAAGCAGATCCACGACGCGCAGGTGCGCGGCGATTTCGACGGACTGCCCGGAACCGGCGAACCGCTGCCGAGCGACCTGGAAGCCCCGTACGACGAACTGTGGTGGGTCAAGCGCAAGATGGCCCGCGAGGGCCTGTCGGTCCTGCCCGCGGGCCTCGCCCTGCGCAAGGAGGCGGAGGACGCGCTGACGGCGGCCTACGCGGCACCGACGGAGCGGGCGGTCCGGAAGATCATCACGGACGTCAACGCCAAGATCCACGACATGCTGCTCAAGCCACCGCCCGGCCCTCCCCTGGGCCGCAAGCCGTACGACGTGGAAGAGGTCGTACGGCAGTGGCGGGAGCGCCGGACGATGGCCGGGTCAGGTGTGGCGGATGTGTCGGACGGGTCGCGTGCGTCAGATGCGTAGGAGCCGTTCCGCCAGCTCGCGGTAGTCACGCAGGGCGAGTCGGAGCTGCTCGGTGTCGGCGCTGTCGTCGGTTTCCTGCCAGGACGTGCGCAGGGTGCGACGCCGCTGTGCCATGGCGTCGGTGAACCGTCCGAGGATGTCCTCGACGGCGTGGTCGGCCTCCTCGACGGCGGACCGCGGTTGGTCGACGAAGCGGGACACCGCCTCCTGCACCCGCAGCTCCAGCCGGTCGCGCTCGTCGAGCGTGAGGAGCGGCGCCTCGTTCGTGACGCTTTTCGTGACGTCCGTCATCTGTGTCAACTCCTCTCCGCGTGCTGCCTGTTGGACGTTCCGACCAGTTCCTCGAAGAGGGCCCGGCCCTCGATCATCGCCTCACGCATCTCCTCCGTGCCGGCGCCGTCCCCGGGTGCGTGGGCGACGCGATGGATGTGCCGGTAGCCCTGCACACGGCCGGCGTGGTGCACGGAGAGCGCCGAGAGCTGCTCCTCGTACTGCGCGCCGTCCGGGAACCCGCGGGCCCGCGCCAGGTCGGCGAGCAGTTGGTCGGCCTCGCCGAGGGCCTCTCGGGGCGCGTCGACGAAGTGCTCCTGGGCCGCGGTCCAGCGGGCCTCGAACCGCTCGGCCTCGGTCGGCTCCAAGGAACGCTCGCGCAGGCCGCCGTGCCGCTCCACCCGCTGGGCGAGTTCACGTTCGGCGGCCTTGGCGTCCCCGTCGTGCCGGGCCACGGTCCGCTCGTACTCGGGCCCGAAGCGTCGCCTCAGACCCCGGCTGCCCTGCGCACCCCGAGCGCGCAGGGCCATGGCGGTCACGCCGAACACGACGACGACCGCGACAATCACGATCAGAATGATCACGGCTGTGGACATGTGTGGCGGGTTGCCCGGAAGGCGCACCTCAAACGGCCGCCGACGGCGTGTCGATTCGACGCCTCCCGGATCGACGACATGGTGAAAGCCTTTCAATCAAGAGGGAGCAAGCACCATGACCGAAGTGATCGCACAGCTGTCGATGTCCCTGGACGGCTACATCGCCGGCCCCGACTCCGGCCGCGAACACCCCCTGGGCATCGGCGGCGAACGCCTGCACCAGTGGGTGTACGGCCTCCGGAGCTGGCGCCGGGAACAAGGCATCAAGGGCGGGCAGGGCGGCCCGGAGGACGACCTGGTCGCCGACTGGATCAAGCGCCCCGGAGCGGTGGTGATGGGCCACGGCATGTACATCACCGGTGAGCAGCCGTGGGGTGACAACCCCCCGTTCCACATGCCGGTGTACGTCGTGACGCACCATCCCCGCGAGAGCGTGCCGAAGGAGGGCGGCACGGTCTACCACTTCGTCACCGAGGGCCCCGAACACGCCCTGTCCCTGGCCCGCGAGGCGGCCGGCGGCAAGGACGTGTCCCTGGCGGGCGGGGCGGACCTGGTGCAACAGTTCATCCGCGCCGGATGGCTCGACGAACTGCTCCTCCACGTAGTCCCGGTCCTGACCGGCGAGGGCGGCCGCCGCCTGTTCGACAACGTCGGCGACAAGCTCCTCGAATGGCACAAGACCCAGGTACTGGACGCCCCCGAGGCCACCCACATCCGCCTGCGGGCCCACTAGCAGCACTGGCGTGCACCCCACAGCCCCGCACCCGCGTACGGCGGCCAGGGGCGGGACTGCGGATGTGCGCCCCGACCCCCAACGATCCCGCTCGCGCCCCTGGGGCAGGCCACACACATCCACCTGCCCACCCGCCAGTCCCCACCACCATCGAGGAGCCCGGCGCACCCCCACCGCCGGCACCCGCGTACGGCGGCCAGGGACCGGGCTGCGGATGTGCGCCCCGACCCCCAACACACCCGCGGGCACTACCCGCACCCCCACCAATCCCGCACCCCCTGAGGCAGGCCACCGGCATCCGCCTGCCCACCCGCCAGTCCCCACCACCATCGAGGAGCCCGGCGTACCCCCACCGCCGGCACCCGCGTACGGCAGCCAGGGACCGGGGTGGGGGGTGTCCGCCCGCAGCGGCGGGCGTCAACAAACGCCTACCTCCCTGCCCAACGTCAACCGCCCGACCGAGGACGGACACCCCCCACCCCGGCCCCGACCCAGAACGCACCCGCAGGCGCTACAGGCACCCCCACCGCCCCCGCACAGGCGCCGCAGGCATCACGACCGAGCCCCCGGCTGCTCCCGATCGCACCCGCACAACTCCTCATTCAGCTCCTTCACGAGCTGAACCAGATCGGTGGGCCGATCCGGCCCCCACCAGTCCCCCAGCAACTCCGCCAACGACTCCTCCCGAACCCGGGCCAACCGCTCAGCAACCTCCCGCCCCTCATCCGTCAGCACAAGATCCAGCCCCTCACGCACAGCCAACCGCCGCCCCTCCACCTCCCGAGCGGCGTCAAGAATCACCGGCAACGGCACCGAACTCCGCTCCGCGAGCACCCCCGGCTCCACCCACCCGTACTTCTTGATCCGCAGCAACAGCCAACTCGCCGCCGGCAACAGGTCGTACCCCGCCCGCTCGGTGATCGTCCGATACACCTCCCGTCGCCCCTCCCGCGTCCCGAGCACCGACAACGCCCGGCACACCTCGTCGTACGACGACCGCTCGACCGGATTGCTGGCCAGCGTCTCGCTGACATCGGGCGCCGTGACGGACCCCCGCAGCTTGTCCTCCCGCAGGAACCAGGCCAGCACGAACCCGACCAGCGCGACAGGCGCGGCGTACAGGAACACATCCGTGATCGAGGACGCGTACGCCTCCAACGCCCCCGGCCGCAGCCCCGCCGGCAGTTCCGAGATGTCCCGGGGATCCGCCTCCAGCCCCTCCAACGAGACACCCTCCGGCAGCCGAACCCCCCGAAACGCCTCGACCAGTTTGTCGTCCAGCCGAGCCGCGAAGACCGTGCCGAAGATCGCGACCCCGAACGAGGCCCCGATCGACCGGAAGAACGTCGCACCGGACGTCGCGACGCCGAGATCCTCGTACGACACGGCGTTCTGCACGATCAGCACCAGCACCTGCATGACCAGCCCGAGCCCCAGCCCGAACACGAAGAAGAACAGGCTCATCTCCCAGGTGGAGCTGTCCACATCGAGCTTGTGCAGCAACAGCAGCCCCAGGACGGTCACCCCGGTCCCGGCGACGGGAAACACCTTCCAGCGCCCGGTCCTGCTCACGATCTGCCCGGACCCGGTCGACGACAGCAGCATGCCCACCACCATCGGCAGCATGTGCACCCCGGACATGGTCGGACTGACCCCCTGCACGACCTGGAGAAACGTCGGCAGATACGTCATCGCCCCGAACATGGCGAACCCGACGATGAAACTGATGACCGCGGACAGCGCGAACGTCCGCACCCGGAACAGCTTGAGCGGCAGAACGGGCTCGACCGCCGTCCGCTCCACGACGACGAACACGACGGCGAGCACGACCCCGAGCAGCGCCAGCCCGACGATCTCCACCGACCCCCAGCCCCAGGTCGTACCGCCGAGCGACGCCACCAGCACCAGACACGTGGCCACGGACGCGATGAGGAACGTACCGACGTAGTCGATGACATGCCGCGTCGACCTGCGCGGAATCCGCAGCACGGTGGCGATGACGGCGAGCGCGACCACGCCGACCGGCAGATTGATATAGAACACCCACCGCCAGCTCAGATGCTCCGTGAACACTCCGCCGAGCAACGGCCCCAGCACACTGCTCGCCCCGAACACCGCCCCGAACAGCCCCTGATACCGCCCCCGCTCCCGCGGCGGCACGATGTCGCCCACGATCGACATGGACAGCACGATCAGCCCACCGCCCCCGATCCCCTGGACGGCCCGGAACGCGATGAGCTGAGCCATGTCCTGCGCCATGCCGCACAGCGCGGAACCGATGAGAAAGATCACGATCGCGATCTGGAAGAGCCGCTTGCGCCCGTACTGGTCACCGAGCTTGCCCCACAGCGGAGTGGCGGCCGTGGACGCCAGCAGATAGGCCGTCACGACCCAGGACAGATGCTCCAGCCCACCGAGGTCGCTGACGATGGTGGGCAGCGCGGTGGACACGATCGTCTGGTCGAGCGCCGCGAGCAGCATGCCGAGGAGCAGCGCGCCGATGGAGACGAGGACGTTGCCGGGCACGTTCTCGTGCGGCCCGGCTCGCCGTTCCGGGGGCCGCGCGTCACGCACATTTCCCGTCATACCGTGCGCATCCCCGGTCATGAAGACCTCCCGAAGGTCTCGTTACATCCTCCATCGTGATCGCTATGTCGGGTTATGGCCTGTCGAGTCCCTTTGGAATGAACCCTTCCGGGGGCTTGCGGAGACGGCGTGAGGAACGTCTGCATAATCTGGGGAGTTCGCGAGGGAGGGACGAACGCGTGACAGAGCCGAGGGGAGCCGAGGGAGCGAAGGGTCCACAGGACCCGGGCCGCCCCGATGCCCGCCTTTGCCCGGAGTGCGGAGCACCGAGGGCGGCCGACAACACCCCGTCGTGCGGCTGCGGCCCGCGTGTGTCCGAGGCTTTGAGAGACGCCCGCACGGCGGAGGCGGCCGCCGCGGAGGACTTCGATCCGCTGCGCATACGGCCATACGTGGAATTGGAGCGCGACAGCGCTGCCGAAACGATGCAGCTGCGGCCGATCGAGCCACAGCGGCCGGCGCCGATGGCGTCCGCGGCCACGACACCGAACGCACAGGACCTGAGCCTGTTCGAGCCGGCGACGAGGACGGCCGGGGCGCCGGACGACGAGGACGACCTGGCCGACCGGGACGAGATCCGGAGCGGAGCCTCGCGGCACCGCCGCACGGTCCTGCTGGGCGTGGGCGGAGCCCTCGTGGCGGTGATGACCGCGGCGGGCCTGGCGAGCGGCGTGTTCAGCTACGAGGCGCCGACCCGGAAGACAGCGCTCCCGGACGACGTACGGGCGAGCGTCCCGGCCCCGTCGACGAGCGAGGCGTCGGAGCCGACCGCGACGACGACACCGTCGACGCCGCCCCCCACCTCGGCCTCGGCCTCGGCGTCACCCACGCAGAGCCCGACCTCCTCGCCGTCCCCGTCCCGTTCGACGGCGTCCCCGACCGCGTCCCCGTCGACGGAACCGACGACCACACCCTCGGCAACGGAGCCGACCGACTCCCAGGCGGACGACTCCCCCGCCGAGCGAGACCCGGCACCCGAGACCCTCCGCCGAGGCGACCGGGGCCCCGAGGTCACCGAGCTGGAACTCCGCCTGACCCAACTCGGCCTGTACACCCGGCAGGCGAGGGGCAACTACAACGAGGGCGTCGAGGACGCGGTGACCCGCTACCAGTGGGCGCGAGGGGTCCAGCCGGAGGACTACGGGGTGTACGACCTGGAGACCAGGCAGAGGCTGGAGTCGGAAACCAACGAGCCGTGACGCGGTTCGCCTGAGAGCGCGGGACTTCAGATTCGTCGGCGGCTGCGGGCTACGTTGCGGCTGGTCGCGCAGTTCCCCGCGCCCCTGGAAGTACGTCCACCGCACGCCGACAAGGGGCGCGGGGAACTGCGCGAGCAACCCCCACCCACCCGCAGCCGCCGACGAACCGAAGCTCCCCGAGCCCTCAGGCGATGATCACCCGGATCTCCCCACCCGCCGAGGCCTCAACCCGCACACCCCGCAAGTCCCCCACACACACATCCGGCCCATGGAACCCCGCCCGCGGCCCCACACCCACCACCCGCATCCCCGCGGAGCGCCCCGCCTCGATACCGGCGCCGGAGTCCTCGAACACCACGCAGTCCGCCGGCGCGATCCCCAGCTCGGCGGCACCCTTCAGAAAGCCCTCCGGATCGGGCTTGCTCGCGCCCACCGACTCCGCGGTCACCCGCACCTCCGGCAGCGCCAGCCCGGCGGCGGCCATCCGCGCCGTGGACAGCGCGACATCGGCCGACGTCACCAGTGCGTGCGGCAGCCCCCGCAGCGAGCCCAGAAACTCCGGCGCCCCCGGAATCGGCACGACGCCGTCCACGTCCGCCGTCTCCTCCGCGAGCATGCGCGCGTTGTCGGCGTGGTTCTGCTCCATCGGCCGGTCGGGCAGCAGCAGGGCCATCGAGGCGTACCCCTGCCGGCCGTGCACGACCTTCATCACCTCGTCCCCGTCCAGCCCGTGCCGCTCGGCCCAGCGACGCCAGATCCGCTCCACGACGGCGTCGGAGTTGACGAGCGTGCCGTCCATGTCGAGCAGGAGGGCGCGGGCGGTGAGCACAGTGGGGACGGTGGGGACGGTCGTGGCCGTCATCGGCAGCTCCAAGACAGGGTGGAAAAGGCTGGCCCCCGAAGGACAAAGCGGGCCCGCCCGCCGGTCAGGGAAAACGGGCGGAGCCACTTTGTTTCTCTACGGTACAAAACGCGGGCCGGTTCTCGCCACCGGCTTGGAGAAGGGTTCACCGACCGTTCAGCTCAGCCGGTCACGGCCTCCCAGAGACTCCACACCCCAAGACCCAGCATCAGCACCGCCGCGACCTTGGTGATCACCGCCAGCGGAATCCGCTTCATCAGCGCCTTTCCGCCGACGATCCCGATCGCCGCGACGCTCCACAGCGCCAGCACCGCACCGATGCCGACCGACAGCGGATCGTCGTAGCGCGCCGCGAGATTCGCCGTCATGATCTGCGTCAGATCGCCGAACTCGGCGACCAGGATGAGCATGAACCCGGCCCCGGACACCTTCCAGAAGGACTGGTTCTCCGGCTTGCGGATCTCGTCCTCGTCCTCGTCCTTCTTCATGAGCAGCACGGCGGCACCACCCAGGAAGAGCACACCGGTGAGCGCCTGCACGATCTGCTGGGGCAACAGGGTCAGCACACTGCCGGCCGCCACGGCCAGCGCGACATGCACCGCGAAGGCGGCGGCGACGCCTGCGAAGACGTACGAGGCGCGATAGCGCGTACCGAGGACCAGCCCGGCGAGCGCGGTCTTGTCGGGCAGTTCGGCGAGGAAGACGACGCCGAACACGACGGCCGTCACGGTGAAGCTGATCAAGGTTCCTCAATCGGTCGGGCTGCCCCACCGAGAGCACTGTCACTGCGCTGCGACACCTCGGCACGGCAGCACACTCGGCACCTGTGTCGTGCGACACGGGCGTGCACTGCTTGCCGAAGGTCTCGCTGGCCGACCTCGTGAAACGAGGCCCGCCTCCGGGCGCCGGCTCAGACGAGCTGAGCAGTATGTCGACGGTCCGGCGAAGAGCTACTCCCCTTCTGCACCGCCCATGGTACGTGACCCCGTCGAACGGCCGGCCGGCCGATTCACAGGAAGAAAGTCACACACTCAATCTTGTCGTGTCATGAACGCGTCACTAGTTTCTTACCGGACGCACACCTCCCCGCAATGCGGCGCGGCGAGCATTCCTTCGCTCGCACGCCAACACCCCCACCCCTCAAGGGAGTTCGCATGTCGAAGTTCTACGCGCGTCGACGGGTCAGCATACTCGCGGCCCTCAGCGGTCTCATAGCCTCCGTCGCCCTCTTCAACGCTCCGACCGCCTCCGCCGCGCTCCCCACCCCCGTCAGCGGCGCCACCGCCCGCAGCTACCTGGCCCAGCTCACCGTGGCCTCCGAGGACCGCACCGGCTACGACCGCGACCTCTTCCCGCACTGGATCACCCAGTCCGGCGCCTGCAACACCCGTGAGGTCGTCCTCAAGCGCGACGGCACGAACGTCGTCCAGGACTCCTCCTGCGCCGCCACCAGCGGCAGCTGGTACTCGGTCTACGACGGCGCCACCTGGACCGCCGCCTCCGACCTCGACATCGACCACCTCGTCCCGCTGGCCGAGGCCTGGGACTCCGGCGCCGACAGCTGGACCACCTCGCGGCGCCAGTCCTTCGCCAACGACCTGACCCGCCCGCAGCTGATCGCCGTCACGGACAACGTGAACCAGGCCAAGGGCGACCAGGACCCGGCCACCTGGATGCCCTCGCGCACGGCCTACCGCTGCACCTACGTCCGCGCCTGGGTCCAGGTGAAGTACTACTACGGCCTCTCCGTCGACTCGGCGGAGAAGTCCGCCCTCACGAACTACCTCGCGAGCTGCTGACGGCGCACTGACGCGGTACCGCCGGATCACTGACGCGGTACCGCCGGAGTTCGGCAAACCGTGATCTGCGGAACCTCCCCGTTCTCCTCCGTCGTTCCGTACCGTACGGGGCGATGGAGGAGGGCGATCACGTGGCGGAACTGCGCCTGGGGCCACTGCTGAGGTATGTCGACGGCTCGTCCGCGACCGTGTGGGTCGAGGCGAGCCGTCCGTGCGCCGCCGAGGTGCGCGGTGCGGACGGTTCCGGTGGCGAGGCCCGCACTTTCCAGATCGCGGGGCACCACTACGCCCTGGTGCCGGTGACCGGTCTCACCGCGGGGACGACCACGCCGTACGAGGTCCTCCTCGACGGCGCGCGGGTGTGGCCGCTCCCCGACGACCGCTTCCCTCCCTCGGTCATCCGCACCCCCGCCGAGAGCGACCCCGTCCGCCTCGCCTTCGGCTCCTGCCGCTGGGCCGCGCCGCCCGCCGCCGAGGCGGACCCGGTCGGGCCGGACGCCCTGGACACGCTGGCCGCCCGGATGGCGGGCGACCCGGAGGGCGAGCGGCCGGACGTGCTGGTGCTGCTGGGTGACCAGGTGTACGCCGACGCAACCTCCAACGCGACCCAGCGCTGGCTGGCCGCGCGGCGCGATCTGAGCGAGCCGCCGGGCAACGAGGTCGCGGACTACGAGGAGTACACCCGCCTCTACTACGAGTCCTGGCTCGACCCCGAGGTGCGCTGGCTGCTATCCACCGTGCCCAGCTGCATGATCTTCGACGACCACGACGTCATCGACGACTGGAACACCTCCGCCGCCTGGCTCGCCGACATGCGGGCCACGCCGTGGTGGCGGGAGCGGCTGCTGAGCGGGCTGATGTCGTACTGGGTGCACCAGCACCTGGGCAATCTGTCGCCGGCCGAGCTGGCCGCCGACCCGCTCTACGCCGCCGTACGCGACACCCCCGACGGCACCGACGAGCTGCGCTCCTTCGCGTGCAAGGCGGACGCCGACCCGGCCTCGGTCCGCTGGAGCTACCGGCGCGACTTCGGCCGGGTCCGGCTGCTGATGGTGGACACGCGGGCGGCCCGGGTCCTCGACGAGGAAGCGCGCTCCATGCTCCACCCCGGCGAGTCGCAGTGGCTGCGCGAGCAGGCACTGGACGAGCGCGGCTCCTACGACCACCTCCTGATCGGCACCTCCCTGCCCTGGCTGCTGCCGCACCTGGTGCACGACGCCGAGGCGTGGAACGCCGCACTGTGCCGGGGTGATCGCGGGGAGCGCTGGGCGCGGTTCGGGGAGGATCTGCGGCGCCGGGCCGACCTGGAGCACTGGGCGGCGTTCCCGGGGTCCTTCGACGCGCTGGCGGCGCTGATCGCCGAGGCCGGATCGGGAGCGGGGGCGCCGGCGACGGTGTGTGTGCTGTCGGGGGACGTGCATCACGCCTATGTGGCCGAGCCGGCCTGGCCGGACGGCGAGGGGCCCGAAGCCCGGGTCCTCCAGCTGACCTGTTCACCCGTCCACAACGCCATCCACATGGCGATCCGGCTCGGCTTCCGCTTCGGCTGGAGCGGAGCGGGCCGCTGGCTGGGCCGCCGGTTCGCCGGGCACGGCGCCTGTCCGCAGCCGCCGATCGACTGGCGCCGCACGGGGGGCCCGTGGTTCGGCAACCAGCTCATGACCTTGACCCTGCGCGGCCGCTCGGCACGACTGCGGCTGGAGCAGGCACGGGCAGGGGGCGGGACGGAGGCACGGCTGCGGACGGTGGCGGAGTCGGAACTCACACGGTGAGGGTGAGCCGCTGCGCCTGAGAGCTCGGGTGTTCGGTTCGCTGTCGGCTGCGGGCCGGTGGGGGCCGTTCGCGCAGTTCCCCGCGCAACCCTGGGTCGGCGGCCGCCAGGCCGACCTTCAGGGGCGCGGGGAACTGCGCGACCAGCCCGACACAACCCGCAGCCGACTACGAACCCGAGGCCCCCGAAAAATTCGCCGCGGAGTCCGAAGTCGCCCCGTATTCAAACCGTTCCGACCGTATGCGACCGGCGTGGCAGGTGATGCTCGTGATGCATCCCACACTCGCTGACCCCCGGGGTCAGCTCCCCCCGCTCCCGACGGCATGATGAGCCGGACCGTCCGCTTCCGCCCGACGGTTCGCTCCAATGCGCCCCACACGCCCGGGAGTCACCCCTTTGACCGCTCCGACCTCCGCACCGGCCCAGGACTCCCCCACGGCGACCTCGGACTCCCACCCGGTCTCCGTCGCCCTGGTCGGCGCCGGCCCCCGCGGCACCAGCGTCCTGGAACGCCTCTGCGCCTCCGCCGCCGAACTCATCCCGCCCGGTGCGTGCCTCACGGTCCATGTGATCGACCCGGCGCCGCCCGGCCCAGGTCGCGTATGGCGCACCGCTCAGTCGCCCGAGCTGCTGATGAACACGGTGTCCTCGCAGGTCACCCTGTTCACCGACGACAGCGTGGACTGCTCGGGCCCGATCCGGCCCGGCCCCAGCCTGTACGACTGGGCGGCGGGCGCGCTGGGCCCGGACGACTACCCGACCCGCGCCGACTACGGCCGGTATCTGGAGTGGGTGTTCACGAAGGTGGTGCGCGAGGCGCCGCCCGCGATACGGGTCGAGACGTACGCCGCCCGAGCCGTACGGCTCGATGACGCGCCCGACGGCCGCCAGGTCCTCACCCTCGACGACGGCCGCGTCCTGCCCGCCCTGTCCGCCGTGGTGCTGGCGCAGGGGCATCTGCCGACGGCCGCCGACACGGCACAGCGCCACCAGTCCTCGTACGCCGAGCGCCACGGCCTGCGCCACATCGCCCCCGTGAACCCGGCCGACGTCGACCTGTCCGCCGTATCCCCGGGCGAACCGGTGCTGTTGCGCGGCCTGGGCCTCAACTTCTTCGACCACATGGCCCTGTTCACGACGGGCCGCGGCGGCCGCTTCGTACGGGACGCCGAGGGACTGCCCCTGCGCTATCTCCCTTCCGGCAACGAGCCACGCCTGTACGCCGGTTCGCGGCGCGGCATCCCCCACCAGGCGCGCGGCGACAACGCGAAGGGGCCCTACGGCCGCCATCTCCCTCTCGTGCTGACCCCCGAGGTGATCGCCGGTTTCCGCAAGCGCGCGGACTCCGGTGAGGCGCCGGACTTCCTCGCGGAGATATGGCCGCTGGTGGCGAAGGAGGTGGAGACGGTGTACTGCGCGGCGCTGATACCGGGGGACCGCCGGCCGGAGTTCATCGAGCGCTTCCTCGCCGTCCCGCACCGCGATCCCCAAGAGGCCTGCCTGCTCGACGAGTTCGGCATCGCCGAGCGGGAGCGCTGGAGCTGGGACCGGATCTCCCGGCCGCACACGGGACGCGACTTCGCCGACCCGGGGCAGTGGCGCGACTGGCTGCTGGCGTATCTGCGCGAGGACGCCGCGCAGGCCGCCCGGGGCAATGTGCACGGCCCGCTGAAGTCGGCCCTCGACGTTCTGCGCGACCTGCGCAACGAACTGCGCCTGATCGTCGACCACGGCGGCCTGACCGGCAGCTCCCGCCGGGACCACCTGGACCGCTGGTACACCCCGCTCAACGCCTTCCTCTCCATCGGCCCGCCCCGTCGGCGCGTCGAGGAACTGGTGGCACTGATGGAGGCCGGCGTACTGGAAGTGCTCGGGCCACGGCTCGACGTGCGGGAGGAGTCCGGGGCGTGGGTGGCGCACTCCCCCGACGTGCCGGGCTCGGCGGTCCGGGCGACGACGCTGGTCGAAGCCCGGCTGCCCGAGCCCGAGTTGCGCCGCACCGGGGACGAACTGCTGGCCAGGCTGCTGAAGACGGGACAGTGCCGGCCGCACACCGTCGACGGCTACGAGACCGGCGGGCTGGATGTGACACCGCGTCCGTACCGCCTGATCGACTGTCAGGGACGGGCGCACGCACGGCGGTTCGCGTTCGGGGTGCCCACGGAGGGGGTGCACTGGGTGACGGCGGCGGGCGCCCGACCGGGTGTGGATTCGGTCACTCTTTCGGATGCGGATGCGGTGGCCAGGGCGGCACTACGTGCCGTTGTTTCCGGGACGGAAGAGGATGCCGAGGCGCAAGTGTGGCCAAATGTTGAACTTGCAAGCATCGATTAGGGTTGCCTAACGTGGGGCCACCGTTCGATTTCCGTCCCCAGGCCGCTGCCCACCGGCACCGGCCGCACCAGACCGAGGGAGCCCCCCACATGACCGGACGCCTCAACAGCGCCCAGCCGTATGCCATCGGCCTGTTCCGCATCGTCGTCGGCCTGCTCTTCGCCTGCCACGGAGCCAACTCGCTCTTCGGCACCTTCGGCGGCGAGACCCCGGATGCCGGCGCATGGCCCAGCTGGTACGCCGCCGTGATCGAGCTCGTCGGCGGCAGCCTGGTCCTGCTCGGCCTCGGCACCCGCGCCGCGGCGTTCGTCTCCTCCGGCGCCATGGCGTACGCGTACTTCAAGGTCCACCAGCCGCAGGCGCTGTGGCCCATCGAGAACAGCGGCGAAGGCGCCGCCATGTACTGCTGGGCCATGTTCCTGCTGATCTTCACCGGCTCCGGCGCGTTCGGACTGGACCGGCTGTTCGCCAAGCGCTCCGGCGCACAGAGCACGACGGCGGCCGAGCAGACTCCGGTCGCGGCCTGACGGCTCCGGCCGCCGACCCCGGCCCGTACGACGGCGCCCGTATCCGCGCGGCTCACGCGGTGCGGGCGCCGTTCGTCCCGGGCCTGCGCGGATCGCGCCCGCGGCAGCCGGGTGAACATGTTGTGCCGATCACACGAGCCCCCGATGAAGCAGCTGTCACACCCCCGGCGTACGCTGTATGGCTGTCATAGGCCGCCCCTGCCGCTCCCCCGCGACGTCGCGGCACGGTCTGGCCACGGGGGAAAAAACGGGGAGTTGCGGTGCTCGAGGGGATCGAGGACGTGGGATCGCTGACAGCGGGCCCATGGATCTATGTGGTGGTCGCGCTGTCGGTCCTACTGGACGTGTTCGTACCGGTGCTGCCCAGCGGCGTCCTGGTGATCACGGCCGCCACGGCGGCGGCCGCGGGCTCGGGTGCCGCGACCGGAGAGGTTCCCGGTGAGGTGCCGGACATCCTGGCCCTGACGCTCTGTGCCGCGACGGCCTCCGTCCTGGGCGACCTGGTCGCCTACCGCCTCGCCTGGCGCGGCGGCGCCCGGCTGGACCGCGCCATCGCCCGCTCCCGCCGCCTCACATCTGCGCAGGAACGTCTCGGCGCTGCCCTGGCCCGGGGCGGCGGCGCCCTGGTGGTGCTGGCCCGGTTCGCCCCCGCGGGCCGCTCGGTGGTCTCCCTGAGCGCAGGCGCCACCCACCGCAGCCCCCGCGACTTCCTCCCCTGGTCCGCCCTGGCGGGCCTCGCCTGGGCCGTCTACAGCGTGGCCCTCGGCTATTTCGGCGCCCAGTGGCTGGGGGCGACATGGCTGGCGACGGGAGTGTCGGTGGCGGCGCTGTTCGCGGCGGGAGCGGTGGCGACGTACCTGGTGCGGCGGAAGCCGGCGTAGGAGTACGGCGGCCCGCAGGACGCAGGACGCAGGACGCAGCGGGCCTACGGCCCGGAAGACGCACGGCCATGGCGTATGCCCGGCCGATGCCCTGGCCGTACGCTCACCCGCTCCCGCCTCTGCTCCCGCTCGCGCTACCCGGCCCTGCGCGCCGTCGCGGTGGCTCCTCGCACCTCCAGGCCGTCGAGCAGCTCGGCCGTGGCCTCGGCGATCGCGTCCACGGCGCGGTCGAAGACCTCCTGGTTGTGCGCGGCCGGGGCCCGGAAGCCGGAGACCTTGCGCACGAACTGCAGGGCGGCGGCGCGGATCTCCTCTTCCGTGGCTTCTTCGGGCAACACGGGCGGACGAAGTGTCTTGATGCTGCGGCACATGCTTCACAGTCTCCCTCGGGGAGGGCCCCCTCTGCCATGATCGAGTCCGAGGCGGCCACCGTCGAGGGACGGGGTCGACCGACGAGGAGGAGTGCATCGCATGACGGCGAACGACGAACTCACCGTGGCGGTACTGGGTCCGGGCGGCATAGGCGGCCTGCTCGCGGCGCTGTTGTCCCGGTCCGGCCACCGCGTCATCTGCCTGGCCGGCGACGAGACGGCGAAGACCCTGCGTACGAGCGGGATCCGCGTCCGCAGCGGACTGTTCGGGGACTTCACGGCCCCCGTCGAGGCGGACACCGAGCTCCGCGAACCGGTCGACGCCTGTCTGATCGCGGTCAAGGCCACCGCCCTCGACGCGGCGCTGACCCGCGTCCCGCCCGCCGCGCTGGGCGACGGGCTGGTCGTACCGTTCCTGAACGGCGTGGAACACCCCGAGCTGCTCCGCACCCGGTACCGCCCGGACCGGGTGGCCCCCGCCGCCATCCGCGCCGAGTCGACCCGCGTCGCCCCGGGGGAGATCGAGCACGGCACCCCCTTCGCCGAGATCGACCTCACCGGCGACCCGGTACCCGACGACCGCCTGGACGCTCTGGCACAGGTCCTCGACGCGGCCGGCCCCACGACCCGGGTCCACGCCGACGAGGCGGCGACCCTGTGGGCGAAGATGTCCCTGCTGGCGCCCTTCGCCCTGCTCACCACCCGCTACGCCCTCCCCGTCGGCGAGGTACGCACCCGCCACCGCGAGGAGTTGCTGTCCCTCGTCGATGAGGCGACGGCCGTCAGCGGCGCGTGCGGCGGCCCCGCGGATCCGGCCCAGGCCCTCACCCGCTACGAGGCCTTTCCGCCGACCACGAAGTCCTCGATGCAACGCGACGCCGAGGCGGGCCGCCCGCTCGAACTGGACGCCATCGGCGGCGCGTTGCTGCGCGCGGCACAGCGGCACGGGGTACCGGCGCCGGTGGCGACCCGCCTGGTGACCGAGTTGAGGGCCGCGGGCCACTAGGTCGAACACGGCATGGCCGCACGTGCTCTTCCGTGCCGATCATGCCCCCACACACTCGTTCGCATGAACCGCCCAAAGGCACTCGCAACCCAAAATCGAACAGGCGTAGCATTGCCGCGTGGCTACGCCCTATGACTTTCCGAGTGACCTCCTGGCCGGTCAGGAGGAGCTGCATCAGGTCCGGGCCGAGCTGTCGGCCCTGCTGAAGCGTCTCCCCTGGTCGGTCGCACCCCTGGACGGCTTCAGCGACGACAACGGCTGGCGCAAGGTCGAGCGCCCCGCCTCCCCCGGCTGGACGGAGGACGAGCAGGCGGCGGTGGAGAAGCTCCGCCAGCGCGAGCACGAGCTCGCGGTGTTCGTCAGCGGCCACCGCTTCTGGTCGGAGGTCGCCGCGGCGGAACGGATGGACGCCCGCATGAAGCTGAAGCACGCCCACGGTGCGGACGAGCGCTGAGTGATCCGGGCCGGCGGACCTGCCCCCGAAGCCTCCCCACCGTGCCCCACGGCACCATCGCCCAGCAGGCCTTCCGGCCTCGACGAGGCCGATGTCCGTCCGTGACAGCGCATGATCACGGCGCGTCTTGGCGTCCCGCTTCCAACTGCGCGGCCCTGAGGCGGTGGACTCTTTTGAGTGCCTGACGCCGGCGCCACTGCCACCATCGCAGCTCGTACCCCAGGTCCACTCGGCATGCGTCGGTGAAGGCTCGCTGCGCCTCCATTGCCAGAACCACAGCACGCGCATACGCCTCCGCGTCACCACCAGCCGCGCCGATGGCCTCACTTGTGGCCGCCAGGGCCTCCTCGGCGGCGTGAAGCGGTTCAGGTGATGCGACCAGCCGCATCTCGAAGTACGCCTGGATCAAACCCGTACGACGCTCATGCATCATCTGCAAGAGCTGTCGAGAGCGGGTGCGACTGATGAACAGGCCGCTGATCTGCTTCTCCTCGCGCAACAAGTCGGCGAAGGCGAGCGCCTCACAGACGGAGTCGAGGAAGGTGCGGTACACCTCGCGCCGCTCTTTGCGGCTCCCAAGCTTGATGCCGGGCTCTGGAGCCAGCTTCTTCGTTGCGACGCCCACCAGGGCCCGAGCCCCAGCAGATGCCGCCGCAGTGACTGGGTCCACGTGGCGAGCTCCCGTGATGGCTGATTAACGGTCCGCTCGGTATACGCGGTAGGGGCAACCTACCTGCCTATGTGCGCACTTCGACCCACTTCGCCCATCCTGAACGACAACTGTAGTTGCGCTCGCGACGATCACGCCCCCCTCGTCATTTCCGGATCCCGATTCTCCTATGTCACAGAACCATTGCAGTGTCTTCACACGTCCCACACATCGGTTAGATTCACCCTCCACGCAATTGCGCCAAGGGGGGCACATGAGCCAGCAGTACCCGCAGCAGCCCGGATACGGGGCACCACAGCAGCCGACGCAGCCCGGATACGGCTATCCGCAGCAGCCCGGCTGGGGCGCTCCCCCGCCCCAGCCGCCGAAGCGGAAGACGGGCAAGGTCCTCGGCATCATCGGCGGCGTATTCGTCGGCCTCATCGTGATCGGCGCCATCGCTGGCGGTGGTGGCGACGACTCCTCCGACGGCAGCAACAAGGACAACGCCGTCGCCGCTACTTCGGACAAGCCCAAGGTTGCCGAGGAAGCCGCCGACAAGCCTGCGGAAGAAGCCGCTGACCAGCCTGCGGAGGAAGCGCCGGCCGAGGACAAGAGCCAGGCCGAGCAGTTCAAGGACTGCGTCACCAAGTCGGGCACCGCCGCCGAGAAGGCAGCCGTCGGACACGTCACCAAGGTGACCGGCGCCGACAAGAGCAACGACATCCTCGACTCCGCCGAAGTCTTCACCGACTACAAGGGCGGGTTCATGAGTGAGAACGCCGGCGACGCCAAGCTGATCGCCTCCGCGTTCGCGTCCTGCTACGAGTCGAAGAACGGGCTCGTCACGGTGTACGGGAGTGACGGCGACATGATCTCCAACGGGAACTACTGACCCGTCGCCGACCGGCCCGGCCCGCGCCCGTGCGCGGCCGGGTCTTCGCGTGCCCGGAGGTGACCATGGCCGTCAACCGGGACAAGCGGGCACATCGCCCGCGAGATCGGCCGAGCTCAGCGCACCGTCAGTCTCATCGCTGCGAAGCTGGAGCTCACCTTCGACACGTCGATGACGGAGGGAGCCACCGCCCACCGCGTCGCCCAACTCGCCGCGCTCCGGGTAGACACTGCCCTGGACTTCGCCTGGGAAGAGGTCGACGAGCCGCCGGCCGCCGACAAAAGGTCCCTCATGACCGCGGCCGCGATCGCCCTGGAGAAGCCCCGCAAGCTCGTGCCGCCCGCCGCCCGCCACCCGCCACCCGCCGCCCTCGGGCGGAGGGGGCATTTCGCCGTGTCGGCATCCGACCGTTATGGGGGAGCAGGTAGCTGAACGTGCAGGAACATGATGGGTTGTACCCCTCACGATCAGCCCACTTCCGCTGCTGCAATGGGAGAGCCCACCTCCTCAAGTCGGCCTGGACAGCGTGAACTTGAGGAAGCGGGATCCCAACACCACCGCAGTTGAGGAGGCGTCTCGTGCACAAAAACCGTAGCGCTCGTCAGGACGAATCCAAAGGGCTGAAGTCGGCTCTCGGCATAGCACTTGCTGGTGTGTCCGCCGTCGCAAACCTGATCCGTCTGGTCCTCGACGTTGTTCGCCACTGAGCCGTGTTCCCCTCTCGCCTTCGGGCGGGAGGGGCATTTCGACGTGTCTCAGCGCACGTTCAGCGTCCTCCGCGCACGGTTGATCACGTTCTGCGCGTCCGCCCCGTACACAGCGGACTCGCTCAGCGTTTCCCACACACGTCGGTAGGAGACCACCGTCTCGTTGTCGTCCAGCCACAGTTCGGCGTGCCAGTCCTCGGCGATGACGAGCGTGTTGTCGAGGATCCAGAAGCCGTTGGCGGTGGGGACCTTCAGAGACGCGCAGAGGGGGATGATTCCGAGCTCGATCGTGTCCATCCCAATTTGGCCCGCCAGACGGTCCAGTTGAGCAGCGAGCACGGACGGCGGGCACACGAGGGCGTGCAGCGCGGGCTCCCACACCAGCGCGTGGAATCGTCTGCCGCCCTGGTACAGCCACGACTGCCGCTCCATGCGGGAGCGGACGGCCTCGTCCGTGTCTCGCTTGGTGCCCTGGAGATCGGCGTACCGCAGGAAGATGTGCCGCGCGTAGTCCGCGGTTTGGAGCATGCCTGGGATGACGGCCTCTTCCCAGGCGTGGATGACGCGGGCCTGGTCCACGGCCACGTTCCAGGTGTCCTGGACGGGCCGGTGGCCGGCGCCTAGCTGGCGGCGCCATGAGCGGATGTGGGACTCGAACCCCTTGAGGCGGGCTACCAGTTCCTCGGCGGTGTCCGCGTGGCCGACGGCCTCCGCCCATGCCTGGAGGTCCTTCGGGATCGCTGTCTGCCGGCCGCCCTCCAGCTTGTACACCTTGGAGTGCGGCCAGCCGAGCCGTTGCGCGAGCTGCGTGCCGGTGAGTCGGCCTCCCACGGCGGACATGCGTAGCTCCCTCAGGCGTCTGCCGAGGGCCTCGCGTGCCTGCTGGTAGTCCGTGCTCACCGGTGCCGGGTCAGCCCTTCAGCTGTGCCGCGAAGGCGTCGTACGGGATGGAGGCGTGCACGGCCGCGTCGCGAACCTGGCAGTGGCGGAGCACTTCGGCGGGCTCGGTGATGATCTCGACGTCATGGAAGGCGTCCTGGTCGTCGAAGCGGAGCATGGCGACCAGTCGCGAGTCGAAAAGCCAGAAGTCCTCGGCGGGCAGGTGGGCCCGGTCGGCGTCTTCGCGCCACAGGTTGCGGGCGTCCTCGCCGGTGGCCGCGTTGCAGCGGGCGTAACTCAGGAGGAACCGCTGGCCGTCGGTCGGCGGGTTGTCGACCACACGCACGCGGCCGACGTACTTCCCGGCCGCCGTCTGCCGGCGGATCTTCTGGCACCAGTCGCTGTCGAGGTCGCACGGGGCATCGCCGGTGGCGAGGAACTCGTCGAAGCCGAGGTCTTCGCGGTCGGAGGCGTAGCCGCGGCGGGTTTCCAGGTGCCATGCCGAGTGCTCGAACGTCTCGAAGAGTCGGCCGAACTCCTCCGGATCGATGATGTGCGGCACGCGGCGCATCTCCTTGGGGCCGTGGTTCACGAGCAGTTCGCGGGGGACGGCTACGGCGGTGTCCCCCGAGCCGAAGTGCTGGAGCTGGGCGAGGTCATCGGCGGCTGTGAGCGGCGTCCCCTGGACGATGATCTCGCCGCTGTCGAGGTCCTCGTGAACTGCGGGGCAACCCCCGTTCTTGCTGTCGGTGCCGTTGAACCGAAGCCGTCGCGCCATGGTCGTCTCCCGCCAGTACCGGATCGGTCGTCTACAGCATCGCCAGGCTCGGCGACCCCTATTACGGGGCACGCACGGCGTTGTGAGACCACCCGAGACCATTCCGTGAGCCGGAGAGAACATTCGAGAACATCGCATGGCGGCTGTCAACGAGGCCTCCGTAGCGTCCTGTTCATGGTCAAAGCCGGCATGCTGATCCGACGAGAGGGGCCAACGGAATGAGTACGACGGAGTCGACGGACACGTCGCCGGGGGTCACCTCGATGAGTGCCGCAGCTGGCTGGTTCGTGGAACAGCCCACGCTGCCTCGCCACGAGAGCCTCAAGATGTGGTCCGAGGACCTCACGGGCTTCCTGGAGCGCCTGATCCCTGCGGTGGAAGTGCTCGCCGGGAGCCTGCCGGAGGACGACGTTTCGGCGAGGGCGGCGATGGTCGGTGTCGGGGAAGCGCACCGGAGGCTGCGCGAGCCGGGCGCGGCGGGCCTGAACGGCGAGACCGAGCGCGTGGGGCGACTGGCCCGGTCCGTCATGGCACTCTGCGACCACCACGTGAACCTGAGCGGCACCAGCAGGCCGCTCAGCGTATGCGCAGGCCATGTACCTGACGTGAGGCATGTGCGCACAGTCGAGAATCAGTCCCACAGCGTGCAGACCGAGGTCGAGTAGGGGCACCTGCCACCAAGGCATGCCATCCCCGGCACAGACGGATGACGCAAGGCGTACCCTGTCCGCCGGAACGCGCACCGCCGTCCCGCTCGGCGGCGCAGATGCCGCTGAGCAGTGATCAAGCCCCCATTCGGGTGATCAAACCATGATCACCGGGGGTGTGGGCTCTGCGCGGACTCCGGCAACGAGAACGACCCCCCGGAGATCTCTCCGAGGGGCCGCGAAACCCTAGCTGAGCTGGGATTTATCTACTGGTGGGCGCGGACGGTTTCGAACCGCCGACATCCTGCTTGTAAGGCAGGCGCTCTACCCCTGAGCTACGCACCCGAGAACGAGTCGACAGCCTACCTTGCCCGGGGCCATCTCCCGCAAACCCGTTTCACCGGCGGTCAGGGGGGTCCTGGGGTTATCCCCACCACGTATCCGGGAGCATCCCGGATCCCGCCCCGGACCCGGGATCCGTACGGTCGAAGCACCGTCTCACTCCTGGGCCGAAGAGGTCGGCCCGGGGAAGTCTCAGGGGGAGATCGTCATGACCCGTACCGTTCCCGTCCGCGCCGCCGCCGTCGCCGGAGCCGTCGTGGTGCTCGTCGCGGGTCTCGCCGCCTGTGGGGCCTCCGCCGGGGACGACAAGGAGCCCGAGCACCGGTCGTTCGCGCTCGAGGGCCGGACCCTCACCGTCGACTCCGACGACTCGGCGCTGGAGATCGTCGCCGCCGACGCGAACAAGGCGGGCACGGTGGAGGTCACCCGGTGGTTCCAGGGGACGGTCGCGATCGGGTCGGACCCGAAGGTGACCTGGTCGATGGAGGACGACCGGCTGGTGCTGCGGGAGAAGTGCTCGGGCATGATCGCCGACTGCTCCACCAAGCACCGCATCGAGGTGCCGCGCGGGGTCACCGTGAAGGTGGAGGACGGGGACGGCAGCGTGCGGGCGCGGGGATTCCGGGATCCGTTGAGCATTCACACGGGGGACGGGGGCGTGCATGTCACCGACTCCAGCGGTCCTCTGGACCTGAAGACCGGGGACGGGTCCGTGCGGGTCTCGGACGTCTCCTCGCGGCAGGTGAAGGCGCAGACCGGGGACGGCTCGGTGCGGCTCGAACTGGGCACCGTGCCGGACCGGGTGGACACCCGCACCGGCGACGGATCGGTGACGATCGAGCTGCCGCGCGCGACGTACCGCGTGACGACCCAGACCGGCGACGGCTCGGTGGATGTGTCCGTGCCCCGTAACGACACCAGCTCCCACCGGGTCTCCGCCCGCACCGGCGACGGAAAAGTCACGGTCCGAACCGCGAACTAACCGGCCCGTGTGTTCGTCCTAAACCGGTGGGAGAATGACACCGGGCAGGGTGAATGACAGCACGGGAGAGGGATGTGACGGCGACACCTCGAGAGCCGAACTCGCCGTCAGTGCCGCGGGCGCATAAACATTCCGCGCGGGGCGCAGCGCAGCCCGCACCCAGCCTCTTCCGCGGCTCGCGCCAGGCACTGCGTGACACCCTCGCCCTCGCCGCCCTGCCCCTCGTAGTCGCCCTCGCGCTGCCCGCCGCCTTCGCCGGCGGTGGCACCCGGCGCTGGTTCGGCGGGCGGGCCGAGAGCCAGCGGGCCGAGGCGCAGGCCGCGAAGGACGCCGCGGCGGCCGCGTTCTACGAGCTGGACACCGCCCAGCGGGATCTGCGGATCTCCATCGAGACGATCGCGGCGGTGGACGCCTCCCCCGCCGCACGCCGGGCGATCACCGACTTCGAGGCCCTCGGGCGGCGTATCGACGAGGTCTCCCACCAGTACATCCAGGCCGTGGACGCCCACGACCTCGACCGCGACGACCTGGAGGCCTCGGCCGCCGCCCACGCCCGTACGCAGCTGGCGAAGGCCAAGGACGATCTCGACAACGTCAGGCGCGAGCTGGACCGCTTCACGGACGGCCTCGGCCCTCTGCTCGGCAAGGCCGAGACCCAGCTGGCCCGGCTCGCCCCGGCCGTGGAGCGCGCCCGCCAGGGCCTGCTCGCCGCGTCGAACGCCCTGGACGGCGTCCGGGGATCGGGGCTGAAGGCGGACGACCTCGCCGCGCGGCTCGCGGCGCTCGGACCGGAGCTGACCAAGCTGAACCAGGGCGCCGGGCAGCATGGCGTACCCCAGACGCTGGAGCGCGCCGAGCGGGTCGCGCGGGAGGCGGAGTCGGTCCGGGTGGAGGCCGAGCGGCTGCCGGAGAAGGCGGCCGAGATCGACCACCGGCTCGTCTCACTGCGCACGCGCGCCCAGGCGCTCACCACCCGCGCCGGGCAGGTCGAGCCGGTGCTGAGCGAGCTGCGGCGGCGGTTCACGGCGGCCTGCTGGCAGGACCTCCAGGGCGTCCCGGACGGGGCCGCGGAGAACGTACGGCAGGCGGAGCTGAAGCTGAAGGAGGCCCGGACCGCGCGCGACGAGCAGCGCTGGCCGGACGCCACCGCGCTGCTGTCGACGGTCCGGGCGCTGCTGAACGGCACGGACGAGTCGGTGTCCGCGGCCGGCGACCGGCTGCGCCGGCTGAACGCCGTGCAGAAGGATCCGCAGCAGGAGATCGACCGGACCCGCTTCGCGATCCGGGACGCCCAGCGGCTGGCCATGACGGGGCGGAACACACCCGACCCGCGGCACGCGCGCCCCCTGGACGAATCCGTCGCCCGGCTGGAGCGGGCGATCGGCACCCTGGAGGGGCGTCACCCGGACTACTGGCACTTCCTGACCGAGACGGAGGCGGTACGGCAGACGGTGGCCGGGGTCGTCTCCCAGATCCGCGAGGAGCGCGGGGCCGCGCACTGAGCCGTACCGCCTCGGTCCCGGGATGATCAGGTGCGGTAGGCGTAGTACGCGGCGTTCGGGTCGGACGCGATGATGCTCGCCAGCGAACGCCGGTAGGTGTTCGAGGAGTGGTACGTCAGATACGGCACGCCCTGCGGGCTGCGGTAGGTGACGATCATCGTGTGGTCCTTGGACCCGTTCTTGTCGAAGTCCATCTGGAGCACGTCACCGACGTCCATCTGGTAGACGCTGGCGAGGCCGGTGGTCCGCTTGGAGTTCTGGGCGAACCAGGACCACTCGTTGACGCCGACGAACGAGTGCGACTGGATCTCGGCGTTGCCGAACCACTTGGTGTAGTCGTACACATAGCCGGGCGCGTGCTTCCAGCCGCCGGCCTTCAGGGACTGGCTGACGAAGTTGGTGCAGTCGCCGCCGGCGCCCTGCCCGTTGAAGTCCGGGTAGTCCTTGTTGTAGTTCCTCCAGTACTTCTCCGCGTAGGCGGCCATGGCCTTGTAGTCCAGGGCGGTGCCGGTGACGGCCTTGGGCTTGGCCGGTGCGGGGTAGGTGGTCGCGGCGCGCGGGGCCGACGGCATGGTGTCGTCCACGGCGGGCGCCTTCACGGACGGCTTGGCGAGCGTGTTCACCGCGACGCCTTGGTCGGTGTCGCGGATGCCGGTCAGCTGCCAGTCGCCGTGACGGTCGGCGGTGAAGGTGAGTTCGTGCCGGGCCTGGAACCCGGTGGTCCTCGGCTCGTCGCCGCGGACCTTGTCGTAGGTCAGGGTCGTGGTCTCGGTGACCGCGGCCTTGGCCGTACGGCCCGTCACGCGCGTGGCGTCCAGGGTGACGGCGGTGTCGGCCTTGCGGTACCTCTCGCCGAGCCGTGCGAGAAGGTCCTTGCGCCGGTCCAGCGTGGACAGGGCGGTGTCCTCGCCGCGGGCCGCCCGGGAGGACAACCGGACGTCGCCGGAGAAGCCGTCGGTCAGCGGCTTCCGGCTCTGCCCGCCGTCGACCAGGGCCTGGGTGCGGTCGGTGAAGACCGCGTCCGCCAGTCGCTGGAAGGTGGCCCTGGTCCTGGCGTCCACCGTCGGGTCGTCGACGACCGCGGCGCCGGCGTTCCAGGTGGGGAGCAGTGCCGCTCCGGCGGCGATCGAGGCGGCGGCCGCCCCGACTATGGTGGCGCGGCCGCGCGTACGGGTCAGTTTTCTTGATCTCACGGGGATTCTCCTCGCCCGGGGTGGTCGAACCCGGGCAGGGAATGTCTACACGATCTCCTCAACTGTGAAGAACCCGGGGGTAGTTGAGCAACCCACTACTTCACCACCGTCGACCAGTCCGGCGACTGCGCCGGGTCCAGACCGCGCAGCCGCCGCAGGGTCTCCGGCTTCTGTACGTCCATCCAGTCGGCGAGCTCCCTGAAGGACACGCACTTGACGTCCTTCTTCGTGCACACGTCCTTGATGACCTCGTCGACGGCCTTCATGTAGATGCCGCCGTTCCACTCCTCGAAATGGTTGCCGATGAAGAGCGGGGCCCGGCTGCCGTAGTAGACCCGGTTGAAGCCGGCCATGTAGGTGTCGAGTGTCTCCTGCTGCCACTCGGTGTGTCTGGCCGGGTCGCCCTCGGTCTCACCGTCGGACTGGTTGTAGAGGAAGTTGAAGTCCATCGACAGGCCCTGGAAGTCGCCGCCCTCGTACGGGAGCATCTGGAGCGGGAAGTCCCAGATGCCGTTCTTCTTCGTGGGCCATATCTGGAAGTCGCCGGTGGAGCTGGCGTCGTAGCGCCAGCCGTAGCCCTTGGCGGCCTTCAGCAGGTTCGACTGGCCCTCCAGACAGGGCGCGCGACCGCCCGTGACCTCCTTCCTGAAGTCGAACGGCAGCGGGGCCAGGTCGGTGTGGCCGGTGTTGGTCTTCCAGTGCTCCACGAAGTCGTAGAACTGGTCGATCTCGCTCTTCCACTCCGCCACGCTCCAGTCGTCGCCGCCCTTGGCTCCGCAGAAGTGGCCGTTGAAGTGGGTGCCGATCTCGTTCCCGTCCTTCCACGCCTTGCCGAGCTGCTCCAGCGTGGTGCGGATGTGCTCGTCGGTGGCGAAGCTGATCGCCGCCGAACCCTTGGAGTGCTGAGGCGGGGAATAGAGGTCCTTCTTGTCCTTGGGGAGCAGGTAGATACCCGTGAGGAAGAAGGTCATGTGGGCGTCGTACTTCTTCGCCAACTCGCGGTAGTGCGAGAAGAGTTCGTCGTCGCCCTGCAGCGCGCCGTCCCAAGAGAAGACGACGAACTGGGGCGGCTTCTCACCGGACTTGAGCGGCTCGGGCTTCAACTGGCCTTTCGGCGGGCCGGTGTAGGAGGTCGAGCCGTCGCCGAGGACCTTCGTCCTGCCGTCCCACTCGGGTTCCCCGCTCGGCTCGGCGGAGGCCCGCCGGTCGGCGTCCCGGGCGGCGGAGGACGCGGTGGGGGTGGCGCTGTGCGTACGGTTCAGGACCAGATAGCCGCCGACGAGGGACGCGACGACGAGGAGGGCCGCCAGGGTCAGCATCCCCGGAGGCGGGTTGCGACGGGGTTCGCGGGGGCGGCGGCGACGGCCGGACGGTGACATCATGCGCGGCTCATTCTGCGAGGGGGTGGGGGGTTGGGGGGCCGGTCGCCGGGTCAGCCGAGACCCAGGGCGCCGGAGAAGATGTCGTAGGGGACGCTGTCGGCGGGGGTGCCGGCGACGCCCTTCAACGGCAGTGGTTCGAGGCTCTTGGTGAGATCGATGCGGTAGGCCACGACGGCCGTCGACACCGAGGCGGCGGTGCCGACGTACCAGGCCGCGGTGTCGTCCTGGGTGGTGCCGACCTTCCCCGTCACGCGCGGGGCGGTGGCCGCGGTCACCGGATGGGCGAGGGAGAAGGCGGACCGGAGGGCGGACTGGACCTGCTCGGCCACCTTCGCCGGCACCGCACGGCGGGAGGCGGGCTTCGCCAGCCCCACCTTGGAGCCGTTGCGGGTGATCCGGGCCACCGAGTACGGCTCGGCATGCGTGCCCGCGGCGGCGAACGTGGCGTACCCGCTCGCCATGCGGATCGCGCTGGGCGTGGCGCTGCCCACGGACAGCGCCGGCACCTGCGGGCCGAAGCTGGAGGCGAGCAGACCGGCCGCCTCGGCGGTCCGGCGCACCTTGTCCAGGCCGGTGTCCATGCCGAGCTGCATGAACGGTGTGTTCACCGACAGGGCGAGCGCCTGGTGCAGGCTGATCTGCCCGTGGTCCTCCCCGCCGTCGTTGCGGGCGGCGACCTGTTTGCCGCCGCGGTCCCAGTAGGGCCCCTCGGGCGTCCTGACCGGCACTGAGTCGTCGCCGTCGTACAGCGTCCGAGGGGTGACCTCGGTCGCCGCGCCGTCGCGGGTCTTCTGGACGCCGTGGTGGAGCGCGGAGGCGTACACGAAGGGCAGGAAGGCCGAACCGGCGGGCACGGTGGTCGCGTTGGACTCGTTGTAGCCCTGCTTACGGTGGTCAGGGCCGCCGTATACGGCGAGGATCCGTCCGTCGGTGGCGACCGAGGCGGCGCCGTAGTGCGCGGTGCCCGCCGTGGCCGGATGGTCCTTCCGCGCCTGCTTGCGGGCCTTGGTCACGGCGTCGGTGAGCGCGGTCTCCCGCTTGCGGTCGAAGGTGGTGTAGATCTGGTAGCCGCCGAGGTCGAACTGCTGGTCCGTCAGGTGCGCGGCCTTCTTGGCGTACTGCGCGGCCAGCTCCACCAGATAGTCGCTCTGCTTGCCGGTGTCGTAGCCCCGGGCCTGCTTCAACGGCTCGGGGAACTCCCGGTACTTGGCCCGCTCGGCCGGCGACAGCCTGCCGATGTCGACCATGCGGTCGAGGATCCACGACCAGCGCTCCACCGCCCGCGCGTGGTTGGCCTTGCTCAGCGCGGGGTCGTAGAGGGCGGCGCCCTTGAGGAGGGAGGCGAGGACGGCGGCCTCGCTCACGTTCAGCTCGCCGACGTCCTTGCCGTAGTAGGCCTGGGCGGCGCGCTGCATGCCGTACGTGCCGCGGCCGAACCAGCTGGTGTTGAGGTAGCCCTCCAGGATGTCGTCCTTGCTCATCCGGTTGTCCAGCTTCAGGGCGAGCATGGCCTCGGTGAACTTGCGGCCCACCGAGCGGTCCTGGTTGAGGTAGACGTTCTTCACGTACTGCTGGGTGATCGTGGACCCGCCCTGGGTGTCGCCCTCGCCGAAGGTGCGCCACACGGCACGGGTGAGGCCGCTGAGCGAGATGCCCGGGTCGCGGTAGAAGCTGGCGTTCTCCGCGGCGAGCACCGCCCAGCGGACGTCCTCGGGTATGTCTTTCAGCGGCATGTCCTGCCGCCGCACCCAGCCGGTGCGGGCCATGGGTGTCCCGTCGGACCAGAAGTAGACGTTGTCCTGCTGGGTCGCGTACGAGTTGAGGTTCTCCGGGATGTCCGTGGCGGCGTAGGCGACGGTCAGGGCCGCGGTGGTCAGACCGAGGAAGGTCAGCACGGCTCCGAGCCACTGGCGCCAGGAGGGCATCCAGCGGCGCCAGCCGATGCGGCCGGGGCGCGGGTACCGAGGCCGAAGACGGCGCAGGTGAGGGACGAGACGTGCGGCCCAGGGGGCGGCGAGGCCCCTGAGCCGGGACAGGGCTTCGGGGCGCGCGGCCCTGCGGCGGTGTCCCCGTGTACGGGATGTTCCTGTGTCGACGGAAACGTCTGAGTCACGGGATAAGCCCGCCTCGACCGTCCGCAGTTGCACGGTCTCGTCCGGCGGGAGCACGGGGACCTTTAACTGCATGGTCTCGTCCGGCTCCTGCCCAGCCCTGGTCATGGCTGCGCCCCTCCCCGCATTCGGTCGTGCACGCGCGGAAGGGCATGGCCGCCGCGGTCAACGGCAGCGCGCCCCCTGTTCCCCCGGCCTTACGGCTCCTCGCGTCGATCGAAAATATCAGTGACCTTTTCAAATTCTCCACACCGGTACCGGACAGGTTTGATCGCAAACGGTTGCAGAGGGGTGTGTATCCGGTCAGGCCGATTAGTCTGTGACCATGCCTCGCTACGAGTACCGATGCCGCAGCTGCGGCGACACGTTCGAACTGAGCCGTCCGATGGCGGAGTCCTCCGCGCCCGCGAGCTGCCCGGCCGGGCATGACGACACCGTGAAGCTCCTGTCGACGGTGGCCGTCGGCGGCACGGCAAGCGCCCCCGCGGCGCCGAGTTCTGGCGGCGGCGGGGGCGGGTGCTGCGGCGGGGGCTGCTGCGGCTGACGGCTACTGAGGCGCCCGCGTCTCCTTCAGGAACTCCCGCAGGATCCGCTCGCCCGCCAGCACCCCGCGCTCCGGCAGCGCGCTGATCGCCGGAGCCGTCCACTCGGCGTCCGCGAGCTCGCCGTGGCCCGGGCGCCAGCCCTTGTCGGCGGCGAGCAGCAGGTCGGCGTCGAGCAGGGAGTCGCCGGCGGCCAGCGTCAGATCCGCTCCGGTGCGGCGGGCGACCTCGTGCATGGCGGCGCTCTTGGTGAGCGGCTTCGGGACGGCGTAGATCTTGCGGCCCTGCAGCGACACCGTCCAGCCGCGGTTCTCCGCCCAGACCGCGAGCTCCTTCACCCATTCCTCGGGCAGCAGCTCGCGCTCGACCACGAGGTAGGCGAAGAGGTCCTCGGCGATCCGGTGCTTGCGCACCCACGCCGGGGACGCCGACGCCATCAGATGGTCCTGCACCTCCGCGAGCGGCGCGCACTGCTCGGCGAGCCGGGCGGCGACCCGCGCGCTCCAGTCGGGGTCGGCGACGCCGTCGACGAGGATGTGGCCGCCGTTGGCGCAGATCGCGTACTTCGGCTCGGGGCCCGGCAGGTTGATGCGCTGGTACTGCTTACGGGTCCGGGTCGTGGTCGGCACGAAGACCGCCGCGTCGCCGAGATCGGTCAGCAGCTGCGCCGCCGTCTCGGTCATGTACGACAACGGCTTACTCTCGTGCACCTCCACGCACAGCAGCCTCGGCGCCCGCGCGTCCGGCATGGTCAGCGCGAGGGCCGCGGCGGAGTAGATCAGCGTACGGTCGAGGTCGCTCGCCACCAGCACCGGCATCAGACGTTCACCGCCTTGCCGTCGGCGCCCGTCGCGCCCCGCGTGTACTTGGGGTGGATCAACCCCACGCAGGTGTACGGCAGTTCCGCCACCTCTTCCACCGGTACCCCTCTCTGTTCGGCCAGCAGTCGTACGTGGTCCAGGTCGGCGCCCGCCCCGGCTCGCGCCAGGATCTTCCACGGCACCCGGCGCAGCAGCACCCGCGTGGTCTCGCCGACGCCCGGCTTGACGAGGTTCACGTCGTGGATGCCGTACTCCTCGCTGATGCGCTCGACGGCCGCCCAGCCCTCCCAGGTCGGCTCGCGGTCGCCGGACAGCAGCTCCTTGGCCGTCGCTTCGACGGCGTCCGCGACCTCCGGGAAGCGGGCGGAGACGGCGTCAAGGAAAGCCACGGAGACATCGGTGCCGGCGAGTTCGCGGTAGAACTTCGCGCCGTGGTAGTCGTGCGGGCCGACCAGGTCGGCGCGCAGCACCGTGCGCGAAATCAGGCCGGACACCGTTGAGTTGAGACACGCTGACGGGATGAGGTAGTCGTCGCGGGTGCCGTACGTCCGCACGCAGGAGCCCGGGTCGGCCAGTACGGCGATCTCCGGGTCGAAGCCGGTGACGCCGTCGGACGCCTCGAACTCCCGTATCGCCGCGGTCAGTTCACGGGTGATGGCGCCCTTGCCGGTCCAGCCGTCGACGAAGACGACGTCCCTGGGGTCGTGGTGCCGGGCCAGCCAGCGCAGGGCGTTGGCGTCGATGCCGCGGCCGCGCACGATCGAGACGGCGTAGTGGGGCAGTTCGAGGTCGTGCCGGAACTGGGCCCAGCGGCGCATGAGGACGCCCACGGGGGTACCGGCGCGGGCGAGGGAGACGAGCACCGGACGCGGCGAGCGCTCCGCCAGCACGAGCTCGGTGACCGCGCCGACCGCCTGCGCCAGCCGCGCCGCCGACTCCTCCAGAGCCGTGTGGAACAGCTCCTGGTACTGCTCGCTGGGCTGGTACTCCACCGGCAGCGACTCCGCGTAGTGCGCGCCACCGCTCTGGATGGCCTCCTCGCGCTCCTCGGTCGGCGCCTCCAGCGTCACGTCCGAGAGGTCCTGCAGCAGCCAGCCGACCTCCTCGGGGGCGTACGAGGAGAAGGCGGGGCCGCGGAGGGGCTCGGGCAGCATCGGGGGCCTTTCGGGAAGGGCCAGGGGCCCGGGGACGTACGACGGCACGACCGCCAGCAGGACCTGGGGGGTGTGGGCGGCCAGCTGTGCCAGCAGTCCGTCGGGGGCGTGCAGTTCGGGGGTGTCGGCGGTCGAGTCGACGACGGCTATGACGGCGTCGAAGGCGGCGCCCGCGACGTTGTAGGCGTAGCGCTCGCCGGGGCCGTCCGCCGGGTCATCGTGGGCCGGGAAGACCAGGCGGGTGCGTATCGCGTAGCCGGGGTCGTCGACCGCGAGGACGGGCGAGCGGGTCGTGGTCGAGTAGCGGACCTCGACGTCGGCGACCTGCTCCAGCTCACGGGCCAGCCGGAGCGGGGTGTACATCAGCTCCTCGAAGCCGAGCACGAGGACGCTTCGCGTGTCGGCGGGGAGTGCCTCTGCGAGGCGGGCCGTCATGGCGGGGAGGGCGTTCTCGAGACGGGTGCGGTGGGTGGGGGTGAAGCCGTGGCGACCGCCGTCGGGGAGACCGGCGGGCCAGTGCAGGTCCATGCGGGTGATGTGGGGGTGGGTGCGGTTGCCGTCCGGGTGCGGGCCGGTGGGGGCTGGTCGCGCCCCTGGGGGGTTGACTGCAACGCCCTCAAGGGGCGCGGGGAACTGCGCGGCCGGCCCAGACGGCGCCGCAGACGACACACGACCTCCCGCGGCACTCTCGGCCTCGTACCGCGCCACCAACGCCTGCCCCTTCTCCAGCACCCCCTCGGGCAGCCGTACGGTCCCCGAAGCCGCCGCAACCAGATCCACCCGCGCACCGATCTCCCGCGCGAACTCCTCCAGCCGCCCGGCATCCTTCGCGGACCGCATGTCCACCAGCGCCACCACGACATACCTCCGCCGCGGATACCGCTCATGAAGATCGCGCACGGTGTTCAGCACCGTGTTCCCCGTGGAGAACTCGTCGTCGACCAGAACCAGCGGCCCGTCCCCGACCAGCAGCGCCGGATCCTCCGGGAGCAGCAGATGGGACGTGGCGTGCGAATGGGACTCCTCGAAGCCGCCCGCCCGCGCGACACCGGCGACCGGGCGGCGGGTGGAGTGCAGATACGGGGCCAGGCCGACACCGTCGGCGACGGAGTGGCCCAGACCGGTCGCCGTCTCCGCGTATCCGAGGACGACCGCCCGGGCGGCCTCGTCGGCGCCGAGCAGCTCCCGCACCCGTCGGCCGAGCGCGAAGCCGGCGCCGTAGACCACGGAGGGTGACTGCGGTACGTGCTTGCCGAGCACATTGGAGACCAGCAGATGGGCCCGCTTGGGGTTGCGGCGCAGCGCCAGCCCCAGCATCCCGGTGAGCCCGTCGTCGCCCACGAGCTGGACCCCGAGCCGCTCGGCGACCCAGCTCCCGGACCAGACCCCGTTGTTCACTGCCTTGTTCATGCGTCCCTTGGATATAGAAGCCGGTCAGCTGGATCGAAGCCGGTCGGCCCGGTTCAGCCCGGAATCCCGGCGGCGAGCAGCTCCACGAAGCCGATGTCCTCATTGGCCACGCCGAACACCTCGGCCCGCAGCATGGTCCGCTCGGCCCAGGCGCGGTGCGGCTTCACCTCATTCATCTTGTTCGTGTACTGCGACCTGAGTACACCCCCACCGCCGCGCTCCGGCTTCAGGATGTCCTCGGCGTCACTGAACTCCTCGTGACTGACCACGGAGAGTGCGTGCACGGGCAGCACATGGGAGGGGTGGATGCAGGTCTTGCCGAGCAGGCCGTTGGCGTGGTCCATCGTGATCTCGCGCAGCAGGCCGTCCATGGAGTGCTCGATGAGTGCCTCGCGCAGCTCCTCGGCCTGGCCCTCGAGGAAGGGGCTGCGGCGCAGCTGGGGCTTGAACATACGTTCCTGCACCCGGAAGTACTCCCACACCGGCCCGGTCACCGTGAATCCGGTGCCGTCGGCCCGGCCCAGCATGTTCACCACGTCGGCGATCACCGAGGCGACGATCTGGACGTCGTACGCGGTCATGTCCGGGGCCCGGCGCAGCCCGTACGACGAGCAGAAGTCGGTCACCCCCAGCCGCAGCGCGAGCACCCGGTCCCGGTACTTGTCGACGGCACGGAAGACGCCCTCCAGGGTCTCCACGCGCGACTCGCGGTAGAGCAGCTCGGGCGACTCCAGCACCGGCATGGCGAACAGCCGGCGTCCGCTGTGCGCCTCGGCGGTCGCGAGGGCCTCCAGGAAGGGCATGCCGCGCTCGCCGGTGAACTTGGGCAGCACGAATCCCGACAGCAGCCGGACCGCGGGTCCGAGCCGCCCCACGAGATCGGGGATCTGTTCGGGCGTGCGGACGCGGATGAAGAGCAGCGGCAGGCCGGCCTCGTCGCGTCTCGCGAGGTCGGTGAACTGCCGGACGAGGTTCTCCTCGCCCTCCGGCACGTCCTCGTCGCCGATCGAGTCCTCCAGGCACAGCACCATCGAGACCACGCCGCGTCCGGCCTGCTTGACGATGTCGTCGGCGAGCTGCGGCCGGGTGGCCGGACTGTAGAGCGTGGCGCCCAGGGCCGCGGAGAGCAGCCGGGCCGGGGAGTCGGCGGTGAATTCGCACGGCTCCTGATGGAAGAGGCGCTGTCGCACCTCCGGGGCGATGTGCCCGAAATGACGCATAGAGCTCCCCCGTGGCGACTCTGTGGCCCCTGTGACCCGTTCACAGGTGGCCGGTAATAGTACGTAGATACCCATGTCAGGGGTTCCCGACGGGCATGAATTTCTGGTAACGCGGACAAACACGACCACGCACGTCATTCATACCCCGCGTTGTCGTGACCAGGACGGAGAGGGCAGGATTGCCGCATGACGCACGCGATGTTGAAGGGGTCGAACGTCCCACTCGAAGCCACCACGGTGCGCGCCGTGCTGCACTGGACGCCCGGGCAGGGGGTCCCGGATGTCGACGCCTCGGCTCTGCTCCTCGGTCTCGACGGTCGTGTGCGCTCCGACGAGGACTTCGTCTTCTACAACCAGCCCCGGCACCCCTCCGGGAAGGTCTGGCGACTCGGCAAGAAGCGGCACGCCGAGGGCCTCACCGACACGATCCAGACAGATCTCGCCGGTGTCGAGTCCGGCGTCGGTCAGATTCTGCTCGTCGCATCGGCGGACGGCGTCGCCTTCGACCGCGTACGGGACCTGCGCATCGTGCTGTACGACGCGGCGGCCGCCGACGGTGATCCGCTGGCGTACTTCGACATCAAGCCGGAGACCGGCCAGGAGACGGCCCTGATCTGCGGCGAGCTGTACCGCCGCGGCGAGGGCTGGAAGTTCCGCGCGCTGGGCGAGGGCTACTCGGACGGCCTCAGGGGCCTGGCCACGGACTTCGGCATCTCCGTCGACGAGTCGGAGGCCATGGATCCCACGCCGGCGCCCGAGGTCTCCCAGCCACTGCCCCCGGAAGAGCCGACGACCACACTCCCGCCCCAGCCGTCCTACGGCTATCCCCAGCAGCCCCCGCCGACCCAGCCGGCGTACGGCTACCCCCAGCCGACCAGTCAGCCGGCCATGGCCCAGTCGGGTTACGGCTACCCCCCGCCGGTGACGGCCCCGGGCCCGGCCCAGGAGTTCCGCCTGCCGCCACAGGGCCCGCAATTCATCGGACGGTGACGGGAGCGCCCCTTCGGGGGCGCCGAGCTAGTGGACGACTACTTCTCCGCCTTGGTCTTGTAGCCACGTCCCCATTGCAGTCCCCACCCGAACAACCGGTCCAGCTCCGCCTGGAACCCGTAGACGAACTTCACCTCGCGGCGGACCCAGATCTCCCCCTTCACGTTCTCGATCATCACCACCGCACAGGACCGGGCCTGGGGGTGACGCTCGTCCAGGCCTATCTCGATCCGGGGCCCATTGCTCGGATAGAGCGTGACGATCGCGTGCGTACGGTCGAACGCCGGCGTCTGGTCATAGATGTACACAAAGACCAGCAGCCGCTTGATGTTCTCCCGGTGATCAAGGTTGACGTAGATCGTCTCCCCGGACGCCGACCCGAACCGGTCGTCGCCGCTGAGCTTCACATACGGCGGCGAGTTGACGTCCCCGAGGAACCCGCCCAGCGGCTGGACGACGCCCTTCGTCCCGTCGGTCAGCTCATACAGCGCCCCGAGGTCGAGGTCGACGTTGACCATGCTCTGGCTGTGCCCGAGCACCTCCGGTGGCCTGAGCGCCTTGAAGGGGTGCCGCAGCAGACTCTCCCGCTGTGACCCCCCGATGTCGGACGTCCGCATCCGCCAGGTCAGATTGATCCGCAGATGCCCGGTCGCCGCGCCCTGCTTGGTGAGAGAGACCCGGTCGTGGCGCTTCGTCAGCTCGATCGAGTTCGACGACGCGCTGCCCGAGTCGAAGTCGGCCGCCCGGCCACGCCAGAGCCCGTCCAAGAAGCCCATTCCGCCCCCACGTCCCACGCAGACCTGCGTTCACTGGAAAAACCGGCGGGGCGGCCGGAGCCCGGCCGCCCCGCACAGAGCGTTCCTCACCCGCGGGGGTGTCACACCCCGGACGAGACCTCAGTCTTCTCGTCCGAGCCCTCGGCTTTTCCCTCCGCGGCCGCCAGCGCGCGGTTGCGGCGGACCGAGGACCAGAAGGACCAGGCGATCAGGGCGACACCGATGAGGCCGGTGACGACCTCGGGGATCTCGTACTGGATGGTGACCAGCAGGAGCATGGCGAGCGCGCCGATCGCGTAGTGCGCGCCGTGCTCCAGGTAGACGTAGTCGTCGAGGGTGCCCTGCCGCACCAGGTACACGGTCAGCGAACGGACGTACATCGCGCCGATACCGAGACCCAGCGCCATCAGGACGATGTCGTTGGTGACGGCGAAGGCGCCGATCACGCCGTCGAAGGAGAAGGACGCGTCCAGGACCTCGAGGTAGAGGAACATGAAGAAGGCGGCCTTGCCGGCCAGGGCCACCGCGGAGCGGGGCTTGCCGCTGCGCTCGGCTTCCTCCTCCGCCTCGTGCTCGCGTTCCTCCTCCTCTTCGAGCTTGTCCTCGAAGAAGCCGGAGAGACCGCCCACGATCATGTACGTGATCAGGCCGCCGATACCGGAGAGCAGGACCGTCTCCGCCTTGTCGACGTGCGCACCGCCGTGCTGGTGGGCGTTGGCCGCGAAGGTCAGGGCGGAGATCAGCAGGACGATCAGCGCGATGCAGACCGACAGCATGTCGACCTTGCCGAGCTTGGCGAGCGGGCGCTCCAGCCAACCCAGCCACTTGATGTCCCGGTCCTCGAAGATGAAGTCCAGGAAGATCATCAGCAGGAACATGCCACCGAAGGCGGCGATCGCCGGGTGGGCGTCAGTGACGAGCTGCTGGTACTGGTCCTTGTCGCTGAGCGCGAGGTCGACCGCCTCGATCGGGCCCAACGAGGCAGTGATGGCGACGATGACGACGGGGAAGACCAGTCGCATACCGAACACGGCGATCAGGATGCCGACGGTGAGGAAGATCTTCTGCCAGAAGGCATTCATCTTCTTCAGGATTCCGGCGTTGACCACCGCGTTGTCGAACGACAGCGAGATCTCGAGGACGGACAGGATCGCCACGATGCCGAGGGCTTCCCACCCCCCGAAGAGGACCGCTGCAACCAGGCCGAGCGCGGTGACCGCGAACGACCAGCCGAAGGTTTTCAGAACCACTGGCTACCCAATCCTATGTGTACGGGGCTCCCGCGCGCCGCACTCGGCTTTACGAAGACTTTGAACCCGAAGTCTAGTCGGCCGCCCTTCGTGCCCCACCGGGGCCCGGGTTTTGCTCATATCGCGTTATGAGACGTTGACCCCGAAGTCGAGTGCGATGCCCCGGAGTCCGGACGCGTACCCCTGTCCCACCGCCCGGAACTTCCACTCCCCCTGGTAGCGATAGACCTCGCCGAAGATCATGGCGGTCTCGGTGGAGGCGTCCTCGCTCAGGTCGTAGCGGGCGAGCTCCTGGCCGTCGGCCTGGTTCACCACCCGGATGAAGGCGTTGCTGACCTGGCCGAAGGTCTGGCCGCGTTCGTCGGCCATGTGGATGGAGACCGGGAAGACGATCTTGTCGCAGTGGGCCGGCACCTTGGAGAGGTCGATCAGCAGCGACTCGTCGTCGCCGTCGCCCTCGCCGGTGAGGTTGTCGCCGGTGTGCTCCACCGAGCCGTCCGGGCTCTTGAGCTGGTTGTAGAAGACGAACCACTCATCGCCCAGCACCCGACCGCCGCTGCACACCAGGGCGCTGGCGTCGAGGTCGAAGGGGGCTCCGGTGGTGGAGCGCGCGTCCCAGCCGAGCCCGACCATCACCTGAGTGAGGTTGGGTGCGGCCTTGGACAGGGAGACGTTTCCTCCCTTGGCGAGCGTGACGCCCATGATGCTGGTCCTCCCCGCGTGATGCTTCTTTGGTTGTCCTGCGCATCCGGCGCCGTACCCAAACGGTACGGCGCCGGACTCAGCCAGTGATCTCCTGGACGGTCACGTCCGGGATGGTGAAACTCAGACGTTCACACCGAAGTCCTGCGCGATGCCGCGCAGGCCCGAGGCGTAGCCCTGGCCGATGGCGCGGAACTTCCACTCCGCACCGTGGCGGTACAGCTCGCCGAAGACCATCGCGGTCTCGGTGGACGCGTCCTCGCTGAGGTCGTAGCGCGCGATCTCGGCGCCGCCGGCCTGGTTCACGACGCGGATGAACGCGTTGCGCACCTGGCCGAAGGACTGCTGGCGGTTCTCGGCGTCGTAGATCGAGACCGGGAAGACGATCTTCTCCACGTCGGCCGGGACGCCCGCGAGGTTGACCTTGATCTGCTCGTCGTCGCCCTCGCCCTCACCGGTGAGGTTGTCGCCGGTGTGCTCGACCGAGCCGTCGGCGCTCTTCAGATTGTTGAAGAACACGAAGTTGGCGTCACTGCCGACCTTGCCCGTGTTGTTCAGCAGCATCGCGCTGGCGTCGAGGTCGAAGTCCGTACCCGTGGTGGTGCGGACGTCCCATCCCAGACCGACGATGACCGCGGTCAGGCCGGGCGCCTCCTTGCTCAGTGATACGTTGCCGCCCTTGCTGAGGCTGACTCCCACGAGTCCTCCATTGGTGTCCAGGGGCGGGGAGCCCCGCCGTGCGTTTGATATCGGATCAACGACTCGATCCTAGTGACGGGTTCCCGTGGCTTGCAGGCCTTGGTGGCCAAGAATCACAGGTGTCGGTCACCAGCGGGATCAGAGGGTGTCGAGCGCCTTGACGTACTCGCCGAGGTCGCGCGCGTCCGGCAGGGCGTTGACGACGGTCCAGCGGACCACACCCTCCTTGTCGATGACGAAGGTGCCGCGCACCGCGCAGCCCTTGTCCTCGGCGAAGACGCCGTAGGCGCGGCTGACCTCGCCGTGCGGCCAGAAGTCGCTGAGCAGCGGGTACTCCAGACCCTCCTGCTCGGCGAAGACGCGCAGGGTGTGGATGGAGTCGTTGGAGACGGCGAGCACCTGCGTGTCGCGGTCGGAGAACTGCGGCAGGTTGTCGCGCACCTCGCACAGCTCGCCGGTGCACACGCCGGTGAAGGCGAAGGGGTAGAAGAGCAGGACGACGTTCTGGGAACCGCGGAAGTCGGAGAGCTTCACGGTGGCGCCGTGGTTGTCCTTGAGCTCGAAGTCGGGGGCCTTGTCGCCGACCTGGATCGCCATCGTCGTGGATGTCCCTTCGGTGGGGCTGTTCGGGTGGAACCCACCCTATGCAGCGACCCCCCGGGCCCGTGCAGGAGGCCGGGCCGGGCATTTCGGCCCGACCCGGCATTGCCACCGGTTCTACTTCTTGGTCTTGGCGGCCTTGGGCGTCACCAGCCGACTGCCGCTCCAGTCCTTGCCGACGCTGACGCTCTTGGACGCCGACAGACCCGCCGTGGTCGCGGCTTCAGAGATGTCGCTGGGCTCCACGTAGCCGTCACGACCGGTCTTCGGCGTCAGCAACAGGATCGCGCCGCCCTCTTCGATGTACGTGGTGGCGTCCACCAGCGCATCCGTCAGGTCGCCGTCCTCGTCGCGGAACCACAGCACCGCGGCATCGGCAACGTCGTCGTAGTCCTCGTCCACGAGTTCGGTGCCGGTTACTGACTCAATGGCCTCGCGGAGTTCCAGGTCTACGTCGTCGTCGTAGCCGATCTCCTGGACCACCTGCTCGGGCTGGAACCCCAGCCTCTCGGCAAGGGTCCGTTCCTCCGCGTGGTCCGCGGTCGCGCTCACGGGTTGCCTCCTGATCATGTTTTGGGAATAACTCAGCCACGCGCGTGCGCGAAGCATTGGCCGTAGTCCACACGGGCGGGACGGATCGCGCAAGTACCCGGCCGTTCAGACCGCCGAAACGGTGACGATCCTGAACGTGTCACCGCAACTCCAGGCACGCCCTCATCGTCTCAGGGTGACGCGCACCACACCAATCTGCCCCCTTTGTGCGTTTGGGAACCATGTATGGGCACTCCGCCGTTCACCAAGCGCCCGGTTACCTAACAGTAGAGATGACGTTTTGCGCCCCGAGGTACACGATGGGGAGCGGTGCAGACCCTTAGAAACACGGCCCTCTGACAGGTAAGGAACAGCGTGGCTTCCGGATCAGATCGCAACCCGATCATCATTGGCGGCCTTCCGAGTCAGGTTCCTGACTTCGATCCCGAGGAAACCCAGGAGTGGCTCGACTCGCTCGACGCCGCCGTGGACGAGCGCGGCCGGGAGCGGGCCCGCTATCTGATGCTGCGGCTGATCGAGCGCGCCCGTGAGAAGCGTGTCGCCGTGCCCGAGATGCGCAGCACGGACTACGTCAACACGATCGCCACCAAGGACGAGCCGTTCTTCCCGGGCAACGAGGAGATCGAGCGCAAGATCCTCAACGCCACCCGGTGGAACGCCGCGGTGATGGTGTCCAGGGCCCAGCGCCCCGGCATCGGCGTCGGCGGTCACATCGCCACGTTCGCCTCCTCCGCCTCGCTCTACGACGTGGGCTTCAACCACTTCTTCCGCGGCAAGGACGAGGGCGACGGCGGCGACCAGGTCTTCTTCCAGGGCCACGCCTCCCCGGGCATCTACGCGCGCGCGTTCCTGCTGGACCGGCTCAGCGAGCAGAACCTGGACGGGTTCCGCCAGGAGAAGTCGAAGGCGCCGTACGGCCTGTCGAGTTACCCGCACCCGCGACTGATGCCGGACTTCTGGGAGTTCCCGACCGTGTCGATGGGCCTCGGCCCGATCGGCGCGATCTACCAGGCGCGGATGAACCGCTACATGGAGGCGCGCGGTATCGCGGACACCTCCAAGTCGCACGTATGGGCGTTCCTCGGCGACGGCGAGATGGACGAGCCGGAGTCGCTCGGCCAGCTGTCCATCGCCGCGCGCGAGGGCCTGGACAACCTGACGTTCGTGGTGAACTGCAACCTCCAGCGCCTCGACGGCCCGGTGCGGGGCAACGGCAAGGTCATCCAGGAGCTGGAGTCGATCTTCCGCGGTGCCGGCTGGAACGTCGTCAAGCTGATCTGGGACCGCTCCTGGGACCCGCTGCTCGCGCAGGACCGTGACGGCGTCCTGGTCAACCGGATGAACACCACGCCGGACGGCCAGTTCCAGACGTACGCCACCGAGACCGGCGCGTACATCCGCGACCACTTCTTCGGCGACGACCAGCGGCTGCGCGCGATGGTCGAGGGCATGACCGACGACCAGGTCCTGCACCTGGGCCGCGGCGGTCACGACCACCGGAAGGTCTTCGCGGCGTTCTCGGCGGCCAAGGCGCACAAGGGCCAGCCGACGGTGATCCTGGCCAAGACGATCAAGGGCTGGACGCTCGGGCCCAACTTCGAGGGCCGCAACGCCACGCACCAGATGAAGAAGCTGACGGTCGACGACCTCAAGCGCTTCCGCGACCGTCTGCACCTGCCGATCGCCGACAAGGACCTGGAGAGCGGGCTCCCGCCGTACTACCACCCGGGGCGGGACTCCGAGGAGATCCAGTACATGCACGACCGCCGCAAGGGGCTCGGCGGTTACGTCCCGACGCGTGTCGTGCGCTCCGAGCCGCTGGCGCTGCCGGACGACAAGACGTACGCGACCGTGAAGAAGGGCTCGGGCCACCAGTCCATCGCGACGACCATGGCCTTTGTCCGGCTCCTCAAGGACCTCATGCGGGACAAGGAGATCGGCCGGCGGTTCGTGCTGATCGCGCCGGACGAGTACCGCACGTTCGGCATGGACTCCTTCTTCCCGAGCGCGAAGATCTACAACCCGCTCGGCCAGCAGTACGAGTCGGTCGACCGCGAGCTGCTGCTCGCCTACAAGGAGTCGCCGCAGGGCCAGATGCTGCACGACGGCATCTCCGAGGCGGGCTGCACGGCCTCCCTGATCGCGGCGGGTTCGGCGTACGCCACGCACGGCGAGCCGCTGATCCCGGTGTACGTCTTCTACTCGATGTTCGGTTTCCAGCGCACCGGCGACCAGTTCTGGCAGATGTCGGACCAGCTGGCGCGCGGTTTCGTGCTGGGCGCGACGGCCGGCCGTACGACGCTGACGGGTGAGGGCCTCCAGCACGCGGACGGCCACTCGCAGCTGCTCGCCTCGACGAACCCGGGCTGTGTCGCCTACGACCCGGCGTACTCGTACGAGATCGCGCACATCGTGCAGGACGGTCTGCGCCGGATGTACGGCGGCGACGCGGAGCACCCGCACGGCGAGGACGTCTTCTACTACCTCACCGTCTACAACGAGCCGATCCAGCATCCGGCCGAACCGGCGGACGTCGACATCGAGGGCATCCTCAAGGGCGTCCACCGGATCGGCGAGGGCCCGTCCGGGTCGATCCCGGCGCAGATCATGGCGTCCGGTGTGGCCGTGCCGTGGGCCGTCGAGGCGCAGAAGATCCTCGCCGAGGAGTGGAACGTCAAGGCGGACGTCTGGTCGGCGACCTCCTGGAACGAGCTGCGGCGCGAGGCCGTGCAGTGCGAGGAGCACAACCTGCTGCATCCGGAGGAGGAGCAGCGGGTGCCGTGGGTGACGCGGAAACTGAGCGGGGCCGAGGGGCCGTTCGTGGCGGTTTCCGACTGGATGCGGTCGGTGCCGGACCAGATCGCGCGCTGGGTGCCGGGGACGTATCAGTCGCTGGGCGCCGACGGCTTCGGCTTCGCGGACACCCGGGGCGCGGCCCGCCGGTTCTTCCACATCGACGCGCAGTCGATCGTGGTGGCCGTGCTGACCGAGCTGGCCAAGGAGGGGAAGGTGGACCGGTCGGCACTGAAGCAGGCGATCGACCGCTACCAGCTGCTCGATGTGTCGGCGGCGGATCCGGGGGCCGCGGGCGGCGACGCGTAACGGCCGTCCGTCAACCGCTCGATGGGGTGGTGTGCCCGTGGGTGACCTGGGGCTACACCACCCCTTCACATTTCCTACGATGCGGCTATGAAGCAAGTGGTGGCGCAACTGCGTTGGGAGCGGCATACCCAACGGCCCCTGTTCGGTCTGGCCCTGGCGTTCGCCGTGGCCTATGCGGTGCCGATCGTCGAGCCCGACGCGAGCCGGGACGTGGTGGCCGCGTGCCTCGCGGTGGAGTGGGTGGTGTGGGGGGCGTTCGCGCTGGACTACGTCATACGGCTCGCCCTTGCCGAACGGCGGGCGGAGTTCGTGCGCAGTCACTGGCTCGATCTGTGCGCGGTGGTGCTGCCGCTGGTCCAGCCGCTGCGGCTGCTGCGGCTCGTGTCCACGCTGCTGCTCGTCGGGCAGCGGGCCCGGATGGCCTCGCAGGTGCGGCTCACGACCTATGTCGCCGGGTCGGTCGTCGGGCTGCTGATGTTCGGGTCGCTGGCCGTGCTGTCCGTGGAACGGGACTCGCCGAACGGGAACATCAAGACGCTGGGTGACGCGGTGTGGTGGTCGTTCACGACCATGACGACCGTGGGGTACGGAGACCATGCGCCGACCACGGGCGTGGGGCGGATGCTCGCGGTGGGGCTGATGCTGTCCGGGATCGCCCTGCTGGGTGTGGTGACCGCGAACATCGCCGCGTGGTTCATATCCCGGTTCGAGATGGACGACGTGGAGGAGCGGCGCCAGACGGAGGCGATACGGCTGCTCACGGAGGAGGTCAGAGCACTCCGGGCAGAGGTCGCCGCGCTGTCGGGGGCCGACGTGAGCGTGCCGACCCCAGCGGCGCGGGGAACTGCGCGACCGGCCACCGACGACCCGCTGCCGCCCTCGGACCCGAAGTCCCGGGTTCCTGGGCGCTGAGCGCGCCGCTGGGGCCACGGTGAGGAACCTGCGGGCCGGTGGGGGCTGGTCGCGCAGCTCCCCGCGCCCCTTCAGGGCGCGCTACCGCACCGGGCTTCACCTGAACCGCTCAGAGCATCCCGTTGCCCGGCGACGCCGCCCCCGCCAGCCAGATGATCGCCAGCAGTGTGTCGATCGAGCCGAGCACCAATGCCACCAACGCAGGGACAGGGCGGGCTCCCGACCACGTTCGGCCCATGGCCAGCCAGCCGCAGGCGATCGCCACCGGGCCGAGGATGATGCCCAGTACGAAGAATCCGGCGACCGCGCAGATGGCTCCGATGATCCCCAGTGTCGCGCTGTCCGGCCCGGTCCGGGACCATGTGCGGCCACGTGAGCGGGGGTGCCTGCGCGTACCGTGTCCGAAGCCCGCCATTGTCAACTCCCTGAGTAGGCGTTCGACTTGGCGGGTACCCACGGTGCGCTGTTCATGCCACGTATGCGGGCCCTGGGCGCGCTGACCCCCTCCGGCAGCGCGCCGCAGGCCCTGGCTTGACCCACTGTGAGCTGCGGCGAGTGCCGACGGGAGGGATCTTCGGCGTTGTCACCCTGATAGGCGAACTCCCGCCTGGATCCCTCCCTTGAGCTGCTGCGAGCCCGTACAGCCCGCGGTCGTCAGATGTGCGCCGCGCCCGCGCCCGCTTCCGCGTTCTCGCCCCGCTTGGTGAGGAACGCGACCGCGACGGCCACGACCGCCACACCCGCGGCGACGAGGGACGCGAGGCTCATGCCCGAGATGAACGTGTCGTGCGCGACGTCCGTGATCTTCGCGACGATGGCGTCCGGGGTGCCCGGCGCCACCGGTGCCACGCCGACCTGGACCGCCTCGGAGGCCTGGGCCTCCTGCGCCGGGGTGAGCGCCGGGAGCCCGGCGTCCGCCCAGTTGCCGGCGAGGTCGCTGTCGACCTTGGAGGCCATGACGGCGCCCAGGACGGCCGTACCGAGGCTGCCGCCGATCTGCATCGCGGCCTGCTGGAGCCCGCCGGCCACACCGGACAGCTCCATGGGCGCGTTGCCGACGATGACCTCGGTGGCGCCGACCATGACCGGCGCGAGACCGAGGCCGAGCAGGGCGAACCAGAGCGACATGATGCCGCTGCCGGTGTCCGTCTCGAGCGTGGACATGCCGTACATGGCGATCGCGGTGAGCGCCATGCCGCCGGCCAGCGGGACACGCGGACCGAGCTTGGTGATCATCGCGCCCGCGAGCGGGGATCCGACGATCATCATGCCGGTGAGCGGCAGCAGGTGCAGGCCGGCGTCGATCGGGCTCATGCCGTGGACGTTCTGGAGGTAGAACGTCACGAAGAACAGGCCGCCCATGAACGCGATGGCCATGAGGACCATCAGCACGACACCCGCGGACAGCGCCAACGAGCGGAACAGTCCGAGCGGGATCAGCGGCTCCTTGACCTTCGTCTCCCAGAAGGCGAAGAACACGAAGCCGATCACCGAGGCGGCTATGAAGGCCCACGTCTTGCCGTCGCCCCAGCCCCACTCCGGAGCCTTGATCAGGGCCCAGACCAGGCAGAACATCGCTGCCGACAGCAGGGCGATGCCCAGCACGTCGAAGGAGCGCGGGGCGTTCTCGGCACGGTGGTCGAGCAGGATCAGCACGCCGAGGACGACGGCGAGGATGCCGACCGGCACGTTGATGAAGAACACCGACTGCCAGTTCACGTGCTCGACGAGGACGCCGCCGAGGATCGGGCCGCCGGCGGTGGAGGCGCCGATGACCATGCCCCAGATGCCGATGGCCATATTGAGCTTCTCGGCCGGGAAGGTCGCGCGCAGCAGGCCGAGCGCGGCCGGCATCAGCAGCGCGCCGAACAGGCCCTGGAGGACACGGAACGTGACGACCGCCGCGATGCTGCTGGACAGCCCGATCGCGCCGGAGGCGGCGGCGAAGCCGATCACGCCGATCAGGAAGGTCTGGCGGTGCCCGAAACGGTCGCCGAGCTTGCCGGCGGTGATGAGGGAGACCGCGAGAGCGAGGAAGTAGCCGTTGGTGATCCACTGGACCTCGGCGAAGGTGGCGCCCAGGTCCTTCTGGATGGCCGGGTTGGCGATGGCCACGATGGTGCCGTCTAGGGCCACCATCATGACCCCGACCGCGACGGTGATGAGAGTGAACCAAGGGTGGCCGCGCAACCCCTTGGCCGGTGTCGCGTCCGACGGGACTACCGGCGCGTCGCCCCCCGACCCCGTCTTGTCGATGGTGGTCTGACTAGTCATGTGTTCGAGGCTAATGACAGCCGCTGACAATTGACAAACCAATTCACAAGTCGGTAACTGACACCCATGGAAACACTGCGCGAACGCAAGAAACAGCGCACCCGGGACGCGCTGCTGCGGACCGCGCTGGAGCTCTTCACCAGCCAGGGCTACGAGCACACCACCGTCGACGACATCGCCGAGGCCGTCGACGTCTCGCAGCGCACCTTCTTCCGCTACTTCGCCGGGAAGGAGGAGGCCGCCCTCGCGCTCCAGGACATGACGGTGGCGCACTTCTTGGACGCGGTGCGCGCCCGTCCGCCGCACGAGCCCCCCATGGAGGCGCTGCGGCAGGCGGTCCTGGAGGGCTGGGACACGCTGAACGACGTGATCGAGGCCGTCGCACCGGTCGAGCTGTATCTGCGCATGTACCAGGTGGTCGAGTCGACACCCGTGCTGCTCGCCGCTCATCTGCGCAAGTCCGTGGAGATCGAGGAGGCCATCGCCCTCATCCTCGCCGAACGTGAGGGAATCGACATCGACACCGATCCGCGGCCCCGGCTGGCGGTGGCCGTGTTCGGCGGAGTAATGCGGCTGACGGAGCGTCAGTGGAGCACCGGGGCGGACTTCAGCCTTGACGCCATGCGGGCGTTGACCGTCTCACACCTCGAGCAGGTGGGCCCCGCACTCAGCGAGAGCTGGCGAACACACTGAGGTCATCAGCGTGTTCAGGTCGGCGTGATCGAAACGTGATGCCTGTCACTTGGTTAACGCGAGACCCTCTCGTTCTCCTAGTGTGTCCTCCCAGTGACTTCCTTCGACACCTCCCCGCAACTGAACGTGTGGCGCGCGCTGCTCGCGCTGGCCGTGGTGTTCGTGATGCTGGCGACCACCGGCTGGACCGCCCTGCGTCACCACCGCAGCGCCGCACCGCTCCAGGCCTCCGTCAGCGCCTGGGAGCGCGGCAGCATAGCCGGACACCGGCTGCCGGCCGCCGACTCCTCCCCCACGCGGCTCGCCCGGTTCTTCGCCTCGCTCAGCGACCACCAGCGCGGCATGCTCACGCAGCGCTATCCGCTCGCGGTCGGCAACATGAACGGCGCCCCCGTCGAGCTGCGCTACCGCGCCAACCGCATCGCCCTCGACGAGGCGCGCGAGGTCGAGCGCAAACGCATGCACGACAGCAGGCTCACGCCCGACGGGCAACGTGAGGCGGGCCGTCGTATGCACCGCTTCGAGGTGATGATGCAGAAGGACCGGCACATCCTCGCCTTCGACCCGGAGGGCTCGGGGCGGGCCGCCGAGGTGTTCGGAGACCTGACCAGGGCCGAGCGCATCTCGGTCGTCGTCCCCGGCGTCGACACCAGCCTGCTCACCTTCCAGCGCACCAACCGCAAGTACTCCGCGCCGGTCGGCATGGCCCAGTCCCTGTACGCGGCCGAGCGCGAGGCCAGCCCCTCGACGCGTACGGCCGTGATCGCCTGGGCCGACTACACCGCGCCGAACGGACTCGGCATCGACTCGGCGACGGCGATGCGGGCCGCGGGCGGTGCCGTACGACTCAACGCGCTGGTGCGGGGCCTGCCCGGCGGCTCGCCGGTCTCCCTGTTCTGCCACAGCTACGGCTCGGTGCTGTGCGGCCTCGCCGCGTCCGAGCTGCCGGGGCGGGTGGCCGACATAGCGGTGGCCGGCAGCCCCGGAATGCGGGTGGCGAAGGCCTCACAGCTGGGCACCTCCGCGCGCGTGTGGGCGATGCGGGACGCGGACGACTGGGTGCAGGACGTGCCGTATCTGGAGGTCGGCGGGCTGGGTCACGGTGAGGACCCGGTGTCGTCGGTGTTCGGGGCGCGGGTGCTGTCGGCGCGGGAGGCCAAGGGACACGGCGGCTATTTCGAACCGGGCACGGACAGCGTGGCGAACTTCGCCGAGATCGGGGTTGGCGCATACGACTCGGTGCGCTGCGCCGACGATGCCGAGGCCTGTCGGGTGGGTTTGTCCGACACGGCGTCGGCCGGACGCGCGTAGAGGCGCAGGAATTGCGGTGTGCGCGAGGTGGCGACGGAGGAGCACGTGCCGCATACGATGAGCCGCATGGGTGACGTACTGGCCGGATTTCATGCCGCCTGGGAGTTCGAGTCCGACTCCGTGCTCATCCGTTACGAACGGGGGATTCGAACACCTAAGCTCTTCCAGGCGCTTGGGGAACGTCGCGTTCCTCTTGAGGCGATCGCCGGAGTGACGCTGACGACGGGCAAGCGCGGGACCGTCGTACTGCGCGTCGAGCTGCGGCCGGGCGCCGATCCGCTGATGGACGCGGCGGCCGGGCAGCTGAAGGAAGGCGGCGATCCGTATCGGCTGGTGCTGCCCGCGGAGCGCGAGACGCTGGCCGAGTACTACGCCGACGAACTGCGGGAGCAGTTGACGGAGTCCGGGCCGGCCGAGGACTTTCTCGTGGGTGCGCCCGATGTGCCGTTGCAGTTCAAGGCGTATGACGCGAAGGCGTCCTTCGACGGGAACATTGTCCGGTTCAGGTGGTTTTGGACCGGTGCGTCCTCGACGAAGTGGAAGGCGGGGGACCAGAGCTTTCCGGTGGCCGAGCTCAGCGGTGTCGAGTGGCGGTCGCCCGAGGTGTTCGAGGGGCATCTACGGCTGATGCGGCGGGACTCGGCGGACGCACAGCCGGCGCAGGCGGATCTGGATCCGGCGGCCGTGGTGTTCGGGCTCGGGTACGGGCCGGTCCACGAGTCGTTGCCGTTCGCCGCGGCCGTACTGGCGGCGGTCCGCAAGAGCGGGCCGGCCGCCGCGATGCCGGCCGGTGCGCCGAGGCGCGATCCGGCCGACATCGCGGAGAGGATCCGTCATCTGGGGGAGCTGCATGAGGCCGGGCTCGTGACGGACGAGGAGTTCTCCTCCAAGAAGGCGGAGTTGCTGGCGCAGCTGTAGGCCGGCCCTACTCCCTGCCCGCGGAGGCGAAGGACATGTCCGCGTAGCGGTCGCCGGACACCTTCCCCGCTATCGGCTCCAGCAGCGCCGACTCCTCCTCGCTCAGCACGATCCGGGTCGCCGCCAGGTTCTCCTCCACCCGCGACGGCCTGCGCGTCCCCGGGATCGGGACGATCGGCAGGCCGTGCACCGAGGCCCGCTGCTGCACCCAGGCCAGCGCGATCTGACCGAGCGTCGCCCCGTGAGTCTCGGCCACCGTGCGGATGGGGTCCAGGAGGGCGGCGTTGGCCGATGCGTTCTCGCCCGTGAAGCGGGGCTGCTGGCGGCGGAAGTCGTCCGTCGTCAGGTCCTCGGCCTTGGCGAAGGAACCCGTGAGGAAACCGCGGCCCAGCGGGGAGTACGGCACCAGGGTCACCCCCAGTTCGCGGGCCGCCGGGACCACGCCCGCCTCGATGTCCCGGCTGAACAGCGACCACTCGGACTGGACGGCCGCGATCGGGTGCACGGCGCAGGCGTCCCGCAGTTCGCCCGCCGTCACCTCGCTCAGCCCCAGGTGCTTGACCTTGCCCTCGCGGACCAGCTCGGCCATGACGCCGACGGTCTCCTCGATGGGGACGTTCACGTCCCGGCGGTGCATGTAGTAGAGGTCGATCGCCTCCACGTCCAGACGCTTCAGGCTCGCCTCTACGCACTGGCGGATGTAGGGCGTGTCGTTGCGGATGATCCGCTTCGTCGGGTCGTCCGGGTGGATGGCCAGAGCGAACTTCGTGGCGATCACGAGCTCGTCGCGGTGCGCCTTGAAGAACGGGGAGAGGAACCGCTCGTTGTCGCCCGCTCCGTACGCGTCGGCCGTGTCGTACAGCGTGACGCCCAGCTCCAGCGCCCGTTCCAGGGTCGCCCTGGACTCGTCCGCGTCCGAGGGGCCGTAGGCGAAGCTCATGCCCATGCAGCCGAGGCCCTGGACGCCGACCTCGGGGCCGTTCTCGCCGAGTCGTGCGGTCGCGATCCTGCTGTCCGTCATCCGGCCTTCTCCGTCTTCTCCTGCTCGTACAGACGCCCGGCGTCCGCGTAGAAACTGATCTTCCGGTCGAGCACGGCCAGCGTGTCCTGGAGCTCGTCGATCCGAGCGAGGACGTCGCGGCGGGTCGTCTCCAGCAGCTCGAAGCGCTCGCCGAAGGTGTGGTCGCCCTCGCGCACCAGCTCGGCGTACCGCACCATGTCGGCCACCGGCATGCCGGTCAGCCGCAGCTTGCCGACGAGGTCGAGCCAGTCCAGGTCCCGGTTGCTGTAGCGGCGCTGGCCGGTGTGCGAGCGGTCGACGTGCGGCATGAGGCCGATCCGCTCGTACCAGCGCAGGGTGTGGGCCGTCAGGCCGGTGAAGGCGACGACCTCGCTGATCGTGTAGCTGTCCTGGCCCTCCGGCCGCCGGTGCGGATGCGGCGGGGCGGCACAGCTGTCGGTCCTGGTGCTCGTGGTCTCCATCACCGTCATGCGCTCCACGCTATGGCCTTGGAGTGCGCTCCAAGCAAGCGGAAACGGTAAGAAAACCGCGGGACATCGCGCGATCGCCGTGACTAGCGTGCCGGCCATGAGTCTCGTACGCCGTGCCCTGCCCGAGGACGCCGCCGAGGTGCTGCGGCTGCGCCAGGTGATGATCGACGCGCTGCCCGGCGGAGACCGGTCCACGGCTTGGCACACCGAGTCCCTGCCGGCGCTGAACGCGAAGCTGGGCGAGGCGGACGGGGACTTCGCGGCCTTCGTGGTCGACCATCCGGACCTGCCGGGGGCGCTGGCCGCTCTGGTCGTCGGGACGATCGACTACCGGATCGGGAAGGCCGGCAATCCGCGCGGCCTGACGGGGTACGTCTTCAGCGTCGCCACCGATCCGCGGGCCCGCCGCCGGGGCTACGCGCGCGCGTGCATGGACGAGCTGCTGGGGTGGTTCCGCGAGCGGGGCGCCGGGCAGGTCATGCTGACCGCGTCCGCGGAGGCCGAGCCGCTCTACGCCACCCTCGGCTTCGTCCACAAGCCGGACCCCACGATGATTCTGAAGCTCTGAGCGGCTTAGGCTCACAGGCATGTCACTGCAGAGCCTCGCACTGATCGAGAACTGGCCGGTGCCCACCGCGGCGGCGGGTGTCGTCCGGGCGGACGGCGCGGTCGTGGGTACACACGGCCCCGTCGGGCACCGTTTCCCGCTCGCCTCGGTCACCAAGCCGCTGGCCGCCTACGCGGTGCTCGTCGCCTACGAGGAGGGCGCGATCGAGCTCGACGAGCCGGCCGGGCCCGAGGGGTCGACGGTCCGGCACCTGCTGGCCCACACCTCGGGGCTGGCCTTCGACGAGCACCGGGTGACGGCCCCGCCCGGGGAGCGGCGGCTGTACTCCAACGCCGGGTTCGAGCAGCTCGGGGACCATGTCGCCAAGGCGACGGACATCCCGTTCGGAGAGTATCTGCGGCAGGCGGTGCTGGAGCCGCTGGGCATGACGGGTACGTCGCTGGAGGGCTCCCCGGCGAAGGACGGGGTGTCGACGGTCGAGGACCTGCTGCGGTTCGCGACCGAGGTGCAGGCGCCGCGGCTGCTGGACCCGCGCACGGTCGCCGCGGCGATGACCGTGCAGTACCCGGGGACGAAGGGCGTGCTGCCGGGGTACGGGCACCAGAACCCCAACGACTGGGGGCTCGGCTTCGAGATCCGCGACGGCAAGTCGCCGCACTGGACGGGCTCGGCGTCCTCGCCGCGCACCTTCGGGCACTTCGGGCAGTCGGGTACGTTCCTGTGGATCGACCCGGACGCGCGCGCGGCCTGCGTGGCGCTGACGGACCGGGCTTTCGGGCCGTGGGCGGTCGAGGCGTGGCCGGCGTTCACTGACGCGGTGCTCGCCGAGCTGTAGCCGCGCCCGTGGCATCGAGGGTCTCGCCCGCTCCCTCGGTGTCGATGTGCGGCAGGATCCTGTCCAGCCACCGGGGCGTCCACCAGGCGTGCTTGCCCAGCAGCGTCATCACGGCCGGCACCATGAGCAGCCGGACCACGGTGGCGTCGATGAGCACACTGACGGCGAGGCCCAGGCCCAGCATCTTGACGACGATGTTGTCGCTGATGATGAAGGCCGCGAAGACGCTCACCATGATCAGCGCGGCGCAGGTGATCACGCGCGCGGTGATCTCCAGCGCGTGGGCGACCGAGTCCTTCGCGTCCCCGGTGCGCAGCCACGCCTCGTGCACCCGGGACAGCAGGAAGATCTCGTAGTCCATGCTCAGCCCGAAGATGATGGCGAACATCATCATCGGCACATAGCTCTCGATGGGCACCTTGCCGTGCACCCCCAGCGCCGGCCCGCCCCAGCCCCACTGGAACACGGCGACGACGACGCCGTAGGAGGCCGCGATCGACAGGACGTTGAGGACGGCCGCCTTCACGGCGACGAGCAGGCCGCGGAAGACCGCGAGGACGATCAGGAAGGCCAGGGCGACCACCACGCCGATGATCAGCGGTAGCCGGCTCGCGACGATGTCGCGGAAGTCGACCTGCGCGGCCGTGGTCCCGGTGACATAGCCCTTGGCGTCGGTGCCGGACAACGCGCCGGGGAGGGTGTCGTCGTAGAGCCGGTTCGTCAGGTCGGTGGTGTCCTTGTTCTGCGGGGAGACCGACGAGTAGACCGTGCCGACCAGGACGTCGCCGTCCTGCGTCGGCGTCAGCGGGCTGACGAAGGAGGTCCCGGACGCGTCGTTGAGGGCCTGCTGGGCCTTCGAGGCGAGGTCCGAGCGCTGCGAGTCGGGTACGGAGGTCTGGTCGATGACGATGGTGAGCGGCCCGTTGGAGCCGGCCCCGAACGCGTCCGTCATCAGGTCGTACGCCCGCCGGTCGGTGAAGGACGTGGGGTCGGCGCCGTCGCCGATGTGGCCGAGCTGGATCGAGAAGACCGGGATGGCCAGCACCGCGACGGTCACGATGCCGGCGGACAGATATCGCAGCGGATGGTGCTCGACGCGCTTGGCGTAGCGGTGCCAGGTGCCCTGGGAGGTGTCGCCCTCGGCGTCGGTCTCGGCGATGGGCTTGCGCACGTGCCAGCGGTCGACGTTGCGCCCGATCAGCCCCAGCAGGGCCGGGACCAGGGTCAGCGCGCCCAGGACGGCGGAGACGACCGTGACGGCCGCGGCGACGCCGAGTTTGCCGATGAAGCTCACGCCGGACACCCACAGGCCCATCAGGGCGACGATCACCGTGGTGCCGGAGACCAGTACCGCGCGTCCGGACGTGGCGGCGGCGTGACCGGCGGCGTGCACCGGATCGGCGCCGTCGATGAGGCCCTGCCGGTGCCGGGTGATCAGGAAGAGGGCGTAGTCGATGCCGACGCCGAGGCCGATCATCGTGGCGAGGGTGGGCGAGACCGTGGCGAAGGTGAACGCGATGGCGAGCAGCCCGAGGCACGCCAGGCCGCCGACCACCCCGATCAGCGCGGTGACCAGCGGAGTCACGGCGGCGATCACACTGCCGAAGCCGATCAGCAGGACGACGATGGCCACGCCGAAGCCGATCGCCTCGCTGATCCGGTCATTGGCGGTGGGCCGCGCCAGCTCGCCGAGCGATCCGCCGTACTCGACGTCGACGCCGGCCTGTCTGAGCGGCTCCACGGCGTCGTCGACGCCGTTCAGATAGCTCTCGCCGAGGACGGAGGGCTGCTCGTCGAAGCGGATGGTGATGTAGCCGGTCTTCCCGTCCGAGGACAGCGGCCCGACCTTGGAGGAGGTGGCGTCCAGCGGGTTCTGCGCGGACAGCACGTGCGGCAGCTTCTGGAGGTCGGCGACGGTGGTCGACATCTGTGAGCCGACCGAGGTCAGGGACTTGTCGGCGTCGTGCATGACGATCTGGCTGCTGTAGCCGCCGGCCTGCGGATCGTGCTCCTTGAGAACGTCCAGGCCCTCCTCGGACTGCACGTCGGACAGGGCGAAGTTGTCCGAGTACTCCCCGCCGTGGATGTGGTTCAGGGCCTGGAGCACGCCGAGCGCCACGACCCAGGCGACGATCACGATCACGAAGTGGTGGGCGCACCACTCACCGAGCCGTCGCAGTCCCCCTTTTTTCGGGGCGCCGCCCCGTCCCCCTTCGGTCGTGCGTCTTGCCATGGGCTCGGCTCTTCTCTGCCGGGCGGGTTTCAGACCTCCATTTGACGATGCCCCGACCACTTAGGCATCTCGAGCCTCACGGCTGTCCGGCCATCTCCCACATCAGCAGCTCCGCCGCGCTCACCGCCACGGCCTCCACGTTCTTGGCGTCCGTGATGCGCGCCGCGTCCCCGGCGCCCAGCGCCTCGCCGTCCAGGTGCACTTCACCGCGCACGACGTGGACGTACAGATAGGCCCCGTCCGGCACGGCCGTCCGCTCCCCCGTCGCCAGACGGCGTACATGGAGCATCACACCCGCCTCCGGAACGGCGTACGGGGTGGAGTCCGCGATGCCGTGGACGATCTCGTACGCCGGGTCGCCGCCCGGCGTCAGCGGGGCCAGCCAGGTCTGGACGAAGGTCAGCGGTGTGCCGGCGTCGTTGCGTTCCACGTGCCGTACTCCGCCGGCCGAGCTGAGCCGCTGCACGTCGCCGGGGCCGACCCGGGTCTCGTGGCCGGTCGAGTCGCGGTGGGTCAGCTCGCCCTCGACCACCCAGGTCACGATCTCGGTGTGGCTGTGCGGGTGCTCGTCGAAGCCGGCGCCGGGCACGAGCCGCTCCTCGTTGCAGGCGATCATCGCGCCGAAGCGAAGGTTGCCGGGGTCGTAGTGCGGGCCGAAGGAGAAGGCATGGCGCGACTCGATGCCCGAGGCCCGATCCCCTCCCGGATAGCGCTCCGCGGCGCGCCGTACGTCCATCACGGGCACCACCGTAGCCCCACCTGCGAGAGCTCACCCGCGACCCTCCGGCACGCACTCGCGTCCGGATAAGGCAGTCTTGTCCCCGTGCCCGAACCCGAAGCCCGAAAGTCCCCAGCCGCCGCGCACGACGTCCATTCCCACTCCGCGACCCTGAAGCGGCTCGAGAAGTCCTCCGGTTCTCTCGCCGCGCAGGCCATCGCGCGGATGGACGAGACGCTGCCGTGGTACCGGGCGATGCCCCCGGAGAACCGTTCCTGGATCGGTCTCGTCGCCCAGGCCGGTATCGCCGCCTTCACCGAGTGGTTCCGGCATCCCGACGCGCCCCAGGCCATCTCCACCGATGTGTTCGGGACGGCCCCGCGCGAGCTGACCCGTGCCATCACACTGCGCCAGACCGTGGAGATGGTGCGTACGACCATCGAGGTCATGGAGTCGGCCATCGACGAGGTCGCGGCCCCCGGCGACGAGAACGTGCTGCGCGAGGCGCTGCTGGTCTACGCCCGGGAGATCGCCTTCGCCACCGCCCAGGTCTACGCCCAGGCCGCCGAGGCACGCGGTGCCTGGGACGCGCGGCTGGAGTCGCTCGTGGTCAACGCCGTGCTCAGCGGCGAGGCCGACGAGGGCGCCGTCTCGCGGGCCGCGGCGCTCGGCTGGAACTCGCCCGAGCATGTGTGCGTGGTGCTCGGGACCGCGCCCGACGGGGACAGCGAGCTGACCGTCGAGGCCATCCGGCGGGCCGCCCGGCACGCCAAGCTGCAGGTGCTGACCGGGGTGCTCGGGGACCGGCTCGTGGTCATCGCGGGCGGCAGCGACAGCCCGCTCGCCGTCGCCAAGTCGCTGATCGGGCCTTACGCCGCCGGACCCGTGGTCGCGGGCCCCGTCGTACCGGATCTGCTGGCCGCCACCCGGTCCGCGCAGGCCGCGGCGGCCGGGCTCAAGGCGTGCACCGCCTGGCAGGACGCCCCTCGGCCGGTTCTCGCGGACGATCTGCTCCCGGAGCGCGCCATAGCGGGGGATCCCAGCGCGCGCGAGCAGTTGGTGGAGGAGATCTACAGACCGCTGGAGGAGGCCGGGTCGGCTCTTCTGGAGACGCTCTCCGTCTATCTCGAACAGGCGAGCAGTCTGGAGGGCGCCGCGCGGATGCTGTTCGTGCATCCCAACACCGTGCGCTACCGGCTTCGACGTGTGACTGACGTCACCGGCTGGTCGCCGTCCGATGTACGCTCCGCGTTCACCTTGCGCATCGCGCTGATCCTGGGGCGTCTGGTCGACGGCGATCTCCAGCTCTAGGCTTTTGTCGGGGGCCCACAAAACCCCCTCGTGTTCTTCGTCCTTGTCCCCACGGGCGGCGCTGCCCGTCCCCAAGAGAGAGTGTGAGAGTGCTCGTACTCGTCGCTCCCGGCCAGGGCGCCCAGACGCCCGGCTTCCTGACCCCCTGGCTCGAACTGCCCGGTGCCGCCGACCGTCTCGGTGCCTGGTCGGACGCCATCGGACTGGACCTCGCCCACTACGGGACGCAGGCCGACGCCGACGCCATCCGGGACACCGCCGTGGCGCAGCCGCTGCTCGTCGCCGCCGGCCTCCTGTCCGCCGCGGCACTCGGTGCCTACCCATTTGCCGCTGACGCGGCGGGCACCCCGGGTGCCGTCGCCGGCCACAGCGTCGGTGAGATCACCGCGGCCGTCTACGCGGGCGTCCTCGACGACACCGCCGCGCTGGCCCTCGTGCGCAAGCGGGGCCTGGCCATGGCCGAGGCCGCCGCGATCACCGAGACCGGCATGTCGGCGCTGCTCGGCGGCGACCCCGAGGTCAGCGTCGCGCACCTGGAGAAGCTCGGCCTGACCCCGGCGAACATGAACGGCGCCGGGCAGATCGTGGCCGCGGGCACCATGGAGCAGCTCGCCGCCCTCAACGAGGACAAGCCCGAGGGCGTGCGCAAGGTCGTCGCGCTGAAGGTCGCCGGTGCCTTCCACACCCACCACATGGGCCCCGCCGTCGACGCGCTGGCCGAGGCCGCCAAGGAGATCGTCCCCGGCGACCCGAAGGTCACCTACGTCTCCAACAAGGACGGCGGGACGGTGGCCGGCGGCGCCGAGGTGCTGGAGCGCCTCGTCGGACAGGTCGCCAACCCGGTCCGCTGGGACCTGTGCATGGAGACCTTCAAGGAGCTCGGCGTCACGGCCCTGATCGAGGCGTGCCCGGGTGGCACGCTGACCGGTCTGGCCAAGCGCGCGCTGCCGGGTGTGAAGACCCTGGCGCTCAAGACCCCCGACGACCTGGACGCTGCTCGCGAGCTCATCGCAGAGCACGCCTGACAAGGAGCCCGGAGCATGGCGAAGTTGAAGCCCAGCAAGGGCGCCCCGTACGCACGCATCCTCGGTGTGGGCGGTTACCGCCCGACGCGGGTCGTGCCCAACGAGGTGATCCTGGAGAAGATCGACTCGTCCGACGAGTGGATCCGTTCGCGCTCCGGCATCGAGACGCGGCACTGGGCGAACGACGAGGAGACCGTCGCCGCGATGTCGATCGAGGCGTCCGGCAAGGCGATCGCCGACGCCGGGATCTCCGCCGAACAGATCGGCGGCGTGATCGTCTCGACCGTCTCGAACTTCCGGCAGACCCCGGCCGTCGCGACCGAGATCGCCGACAAGCTCGGCACGAACAAGGCCGCCGCCTTCGACATCTCGGCCGGCTGCGCGGGCTTCGGCTACGGCCTGACGCTCGCCAAGGGCATGATCGTCGAGGGTTCCGCCGAGTACGTCCTCGTCATCGGCGTGGAGCGGCTGAGTGACCTCACCGACCTGGAGGACCGGGCCACGGCCTTCCTGTTCGGCGACGGCGCCGGCGCGGTCGTGGTCGGCCCCGCCCAGGAGCCGCACATCGGCCCGACCGTATGGGGTTCCGAGGGCGACAAGTCCGAGACGATCAAGCAGACGGTGCCGTGGGACCAGTACCGGATCGGCGATCTCTCCAAGCTCCCGCTGGACAGCGAGGGCAACGTGAAGTTCCCCGCGATCACGCAGGAGGGCCAGGCGGTCTTCCGCTGGGCCGTGTTCGAGATGGCGAAGGTCGCCCAGCAGGCGCTGGACGCGGCCGGAATCAGCCCGGACGACCTGGACGTCTTCATCCCGCACCAGGCCAACGAGCGGATCATCGACTCGATGGTGAAGACACTCAAGCTGCCGCAGCACGTCACGGTCGCCCGCGACGTGCGCACCACCGGCAACACCTCGGCCGCCTCGATCCCGCTCGCGATGGAGCGGCTCCTGGCGACCGGCGAGGCGAAGAGCGGCGACACCGCACTAGTCATCGGATTCGGGGCGGGTCTCGTATACGCCGCCACGGTCGTTACTCTCCCCTAGGCACTCCGTGCCGGATCATGCGATCCGGCACGGAAGAAACGCACCACCTGCCGCTGCCGCGGCGGGCGCCAAACCCTCTGAGATATCTACGAAGGAGCGCCAAGATGGCCGCCACTCAGGAAGAGATCGTCGCCGGTCTCGCCGACATCGTGAACGAGATCGCCGGCATCCCGGTTGAGGACGTCCAGCTGGACAAGTCCTTCACCGACGACCTGGACGTCGACTCGCTGTCCATGGTCGAGGTCGTCGTCGCCGCCGAAGAGCGCTTCGACGTCAAGATCCCCGACGAGGACGTCAAGAACCTCAAGACCGTCGGTGACGCGACCGACTACATCCTCAAGCACCAGGGCTGATCACCGATCAGGCCTCTGGGCTGACTGCCCCGCCACCCGGCGGTGGCGCCGCTGAATCCTCGTATCCGTTGGAGAAAGAATTCCCGTGAGCTCGACCAATCGCACCGTGGTCGTCACCGGTATCGGCGCAACCACACCGCTGGGTGGCGACGCAGCCTCTACCTGGGAGGGCCTGATCGCCGGCAAGTCCGGTGTCAAGCCCCTGGAGCAGGAGTGGGCCGCCGAGCAGGCGGTCCGTATCGCCGCGCCGGTCGCCGTGGAGCCGACCGAAGTCATCCCGCGGCCGCAGGCCCGCCGACTGGACCGCTCGGCGCAGTTCGCGCTGATCGCGGCTCAGGAGGCCTGGAAGGACGCCGGGTTCGAGGCCAAGGCCGGCGAGGACCCGAACATCGACCCTGACCGTCTGGGTGCCGTCATCGCTTCCGGTATCGGCGGCGTGACGACGCTGCTCGACCAGTACGACGTGCTCAAGGAGAAGGGCGTCCGCCGCGTCTCCCCGCACACCGTCCCCATGCTGATGCCGAACAGCCCCTCCGCCAACGTGGGTCTGGCCGTGGGCGCCCGTGCGGGCGTGCACACGCCGGTCTCGGCGTGCGCGTCGGGTGCCGAGGCCATCGGCTACGCCATCGAGATGATCCGTACGGGCCGTGCCGACGTCGTCGTCGCGGGTGGCACGGAGGCGGCGATCCATCCGCTGCCGATCGCCGCGTTCGGCAACATGATGGCGATGTCCAAGAACAACGACGACCCGCAGGGCGCGTCGCGTCCCTACGACGTCGCGCGCGACGGCTTCGTCCTCGGCGAGGGCGCCGGCGTGGTCGTCCTGGAGTCCGCCGAGCACGCCGCGCGGCGCGGCGCCCGTGTGTACGCCGAGGCGGTCGGCCAGGGCATCTCCGCCGACGCCCACGACATCGTGCAGCCCGAGCCCGAGGGCCGGGGCATCTCGCAGGCGCTGCAGAACCTGCTGGAGCGCAACGACCTGAACCCGGCGGAGATCGTGCACGTCAACGCGCACGCGACGTCGACGCCGGCCGGTGACATCGCGGAGCTGAAGGCGCTGCGGAAGGTGTTCGGCGACGACGCCGACCACATGGCGGTGTCCGCGACGAAGTCGATGACCGGGCATCTGCTGGGCGGTGCCGGTGGTGTCGAGACCGTGGCGACGGTGCTCGCGCTGTACCACCGGGTCGCTCCCCCGACCATCAACGTCGAGAACCTCGACCCCGAGGCCGAGGCGAACGCGGACGTGGTCCGCGGTGAGGCGCGCAAGCTGCCCGTCGAGGGCCGTATCGCCGCGCTGAACGACTCGTTCGGCTTCGGCGGGCACAACGTGGTGCTGGCGTTCAGGACGATCTGAGAAGCATCCGTACGTACGTGAAGGGCCCCCGCCTCGAAAGGTGGGGGCCCTTCACGTGTCCGAACCTCAGACCACCTGGTGCAACCAGCGCACCGGCGCTCCCTCACCCGCGTACCGGAACGGCTCCAACTCGTCGTCCCACGGCTTGCCCAGGAGCTTGGCGATCTCCGCCTCCAGGTCCGTCTCGCCGCGCTGGGACCTCGCCAGCGCCGCGCGCAGACGGTCCTCCGGGATCAGGATGTCGCCGTGGATGCCGGTCACCGCGTGGAAGATGCCCAGCTCGGGAGTGCAGCTGTAGCGCTCGCCCTCGGCGGTGGGGCAGGGCTCGGCCGTGACCTCGAAGCGCAGGAGGTGCCAGCCGCGCAGGGCCGACGCCAGCTTGGAGGCCGTGCCCGCCTCGGCCTGCCAGCTGAACTCCGAGCGCCAGGTGCCGGGCGCGGCCGGCTGCCGGATCCAGTCGAGGTTGACGCGTGTGCCGAGCACCCCGGCGACGGCCCACTCGACGTGCGGGCACAGCGCGCGCGGCGCGGAGTGCACGTACAGAACTCCACGTGTCGTCACCGGTACCTCCGGGCAGAGCGGACATCTTGCGAACTGGCGGACGATCGTGGCCGGGCAGCCACGTTGATGGCGAGGCTACCGTGCGGCGGCGCAAGGAGTGTGACGTACCGTCCGTCCCGGTGCCGTGAAACGTCCGTCATTCACCCGGGGGGACGCTTGTACGGGTGTGAGCCGTTGCATGACGCGGGTGGGAACCCTCGTGCGTTGTCATGGGTTGGAGACATCAGTGGGTGGAGCCGACCGGGACGAGCGAGGGAATGGACCAGGGCATGCGGAAGCGACGGCACCTTTCACTGGCTGTGTTCGCCGCCGTGACCGCGGCCGTTGTGGGCGCCGCCGGCTGTGACGCCGTCGGTGGCGACTCGCCGGCGCCGTCCGGCAGCGAGGCGCGCGGCGCCCGACCGTCGCCGAAGCCGACGCCCGTCTGGGACCGCAGCCCCGCCTCGGTCGCGGCCGTCGGCGACTCCATCACCCGTGGTTTCGACGCCTGCAGTGTGCTGTCGGACTGTCCGGAGGTCTCCTGGGCGACCGGCAGCAGTCCGAAGGTCGACAGTCTGGCGGTACGGCTGCTGGGGAAGGCGAAGGCGGCCGAGCGGAGCTGGAACTACGCCGTGACCGGGGCCCGTATGACGGACGTGGCCGGGCAGATGGCCCAGGCGGTCACTCGTAAGCCGGAGTTGGTCGCGGTCATGGCGGGGGCGAATGACGCCTGCCGGGCGTCGACCGACGCCATGACGTCGGTGGCCGACTTCCGGACGCAGTTCCAGGACGCGATGAGCACGCTGCGCAAGTCCCTGCCGAAGACCCAGATGTATGTCGCGAGCGTGCCGAGTCTGATGCGGCTGTGGGAGCAGGGCCGGACGAACCCGCTGGGCAAGCAGGTGTGGAAGCTCGGCATCTGCCCGTCGATGCTGGGCGACGCCGACTCGCTGACGGCGGCGGCCAACGAGCGGCGCGAGACGGTGCAGGGGCGGGTCGAGGCGTACAACACGGTGCTCAAGGAGGTCTGCGAGAAGGACCTGCGGTGTCGCTTCGATGACGGGGCGGTGTACGAGTTCCGCTTCGACGGCCAACAGCTGAGCCAGTGGGACTGGTTCCATCCGAGTGTCAGCGGTCAGGCACGGCTGGCCGAGATCGCCTACCGGACGGTCACGAACTAGTGTTCCGCTCATGAGCGAACACTTCGGCACACTTTCCGACGGCACCGAGGTCCACCGCTGGACCCTGGAGCGTGCGGGCGTACGGGTACGGGTGCTGTCGTACGGCGGGATCGTGCAGTCGCTGGAAGTGCCGGACCGGAACGGGCAAGCGGCGAACGTGGTGCTGGGGTTCGCCGCTCTGGACGGCTATCTGGCCCAACCGGGGCCGTATCTGGGCGCTCTCATCGGCCGGTACGCCAACCGGATCGCGCACGCCCGCTTCCCGCTGGACGGTCTGACGTACGCGCTCGAACCCAACAACCCGCCGGGTTCCCTGCACGGCGGCGAGCGCGGCTTCGACAAGCGGGTGTGGGAGGTGACCCCGGTCGGGCACGGGCTGCGCCTCGAGCGGGTCAGCCCGCATGGCGAGGAGGGCTTCCCGGGGCTGCTGGAGGTCGCGGTGACCTACACGCTCGACGCCGACGGCGCGCTGCGGATCGCGTACGAGGCGGTGACGGACGCGCCGACCGTGGTGAACCTGACCAATCACAGCTACTTCAACCTGGCCGGGGCGGGGTCCGGCGACGCGGGCGGCCATGAACTGCGGCTGGCCGCCGCCCGGTTCACCCCGGTGGACGAGGATCTCATTCCGACCGGTTCCCTGGACGAGGTCGCGGGCACCCGCTTCGACTTCCGTCAGGCACGGAAGGTCGGTGCCGGGTACGACCACAACTTCGTGCTCGACAAGGGGGTGACGGGAAGCCCGCGGGAGGTCGCCGAGCTGTACGACCCGTCGACCGGGCGGGCGCTGACGGTGGCGACGACCGAGCCCGGCCTTCAGCTCTACACCGCCGACCATCTGGCCGAGCCCTTCGCCCCCGGCGACGGCATCGCGCTGGAGACCCAGCACTTCCCGGACTCGCCGAACCGGCCCGGCTTCCCGAGCACGGTGCTGCGGCCGGGCGAGGTGTTCCGGTCGGAGACGGTGTACGACTTCTCGGTGCGCTGATCCACCGCACCCACGAGCCCCGGCCCGGGCGTCAGGACCGGACCGGGGCTGTTCCTGGGTACTTCTCCCGGATCAGACGTTAATCGTCGCCGTCACCCGACGGTCGGCGATCGAGCGTCCCACCTGGATCTCGTACGAACCCTTCACAAAAGTCCACGAATTGGTCGTGTCGTCCCACACTTCGAACGCCCGGCGCGGGATCTCGACCACGGCCTCGGCCCGCTCCCCCGGCTCCGCCGCCACGCCCGCGAACCCGGCCAGCCACCGCCCCGGCCGCTCGGCGTCCGGCTCGCTCGGCGCGATATAGACCTGTACGACCTCGCGCCCCGCACGCTCACCGGAATTGCGCACCCGGACGGTGACCGTGGTGCCCTGGACCTCGGCGGACTCATATGTCCAGTCGGTGTAGCCGAGCCCGTGCCCGAAGGGGTACGACGGGGCCCGGCCCGCCTTCTCCCAGGCGCGGTAGCCGATGAAGACGCCCTCCGTGTACGGCAGTTCACCTCCCGTGGGGACGACCTCGGTGACCGGGGCGTCGGACAGCGAGCCCCAGGTGGTGGGCAGCCGGCCGCCCGGCTCATGGGCGCCGGTGAGGACGTCGGCCAGGGCCGCGCCGCCCTCCTGTCCGGGGAACCAGCTGAGCAGCACGGCGGCGACGTCCTCGCGCCACGGCAGCTCCACCGGGGAGCCGGAGTTGACGACCACGACGGTGTGCGGGTTGGCGGCGGCGACGGCGCGGACCAGTTCGTCCTGGCGGCCGGGCAGCGTCAGGTCCTTTCGGTCGAAGCCCTCGGACTCGACGCGGTCGGTGGTGGCGACCACGACGACGGCCGTGTCGGCGCCCCGGGCGGCCTCGACGGCCTCGGCGATCAGCTCGTCGGGGTCGCGCTGCGGCTCCTGGTGGGCGAGGGTGAAGCCGACGACCTTCATCGGGATTCCCTCGGGGAACGCGACGACGTAGGTGAGGGAGACCTCGACCGGTTCGCCGGCGGTGAGTTCGGGCTGGGCGCGCGGGACGGGGGCGCCGAAGAAGGTGATGAACGGGTCGTCCCTGTCGGGGCGCTGGACGTCGTCGTAATACGTCGTGCCGTCGACGGTGAGCCTGAAGGCACCGATGCCCTTGATGCCGAAGGTGTGCGGGCCGGTGTCGCGCGGGGTGAAGGTGCCGGTCAGCTCGACGGTGTGCAGGGTGTCGTGGGTGACGCCCTCGGGGAGGTCGGAACCCATCCACTGGATCTGCCCGTTGGGGGCCGATCCGGTGCCGATGACGTTGCCCTCCGTGTCCCGGCACACGGCGCGAAGCTCGAAGCCCTCGTCGGCGACCCCGAGTTCGGTGTTCGGGTCGGCGCCGACCGTGTACGTGAGGGTGCCCTCGGGAAGCGCGGCGGTGAGGCCGTCGAGCGGGGAGACGATCCGGGCCGGGAAGACCGTCGCCGAACCCCCGCCGAGGACGCGGGCGTCGCGGGCGGCGGCGCCGATGAGCGCGACCGTGCCGTTCGGCCGGAGCGGGAGGGCGCCCTGGTTGCGGACCAGGACGAAGGAGCGGCGGGCGATCTCGCGGGCCAGTCCGGTGCCGTCGACGGGCTCGGGAAGTTCGGTGACGACCGGCTCGGCGCCCTTCAGGATGCCGACGCGGGCGGCGAGCCGCAGGACGTTGCGCACGGCCTCGTCGACCTTGGCCTCGGCGGTCTTGCCGTCCCGTACGGCCTGGGCGAGGGCGTCGCCGTACACCGTCCGCGGGCCGGGCATGGCGACGTCGAGACCGCCCTCGATCGCGCCGACCGTGGACCTCGCGGCCATCCAGTCGGAGACGTTGTAGCCGTCGAAGCCCCATTCGCCGCGCAGGACCTCGTTCACGAGGTGGTGGTGCTCGCTCATCGTCGTGCCGTTGACCGTGTTGTACGCGGTCATGATGCCCCAGGGGTGGGCGTTCTCGACGATGATCTCGAAGGGTGCCAGGTAGAGCTCGCGCAGGGCGCGTGCGCTCACGGTGTTGTTCACCGTGAAGCGGTCGGTCTCGGCGTCGTTGGCGACGAAGTGCTTGACGGTGGTGCCGACGCCGCCGGACTGGACGCCGCTCACATAGCCCGCGCCGATCGTCCCCGTCAGATACGGGTCCTCGCTGTACGCCTCGAAGTGGCGCCCGCCGAGCGGGGAGCGATGGAGGTTGACGGTCGGGGCGAGGAGCACATGGACGCCCTTGCGGCGGGCCTCCTGGGCGAGGAGGGCGCCGGCGCGACGGGCGAGGCCGGGGTCCCAGGCCGCGGCGAGGGCGGTGGGCGAGGGCAGCGCGACGGACGGGTCGTCGGCGGTCCAGCGCACGCCCCGGACGCCGATCGGGCCGTCGGACATGACGAGCGACTTCAGACCGATCTCGGGGAGCGCGGGCAGGGTCCACATGTCCTGGCCGGAGAGCAGCCGCGCCTTCGCGTCGAGGTCGAGCCGGGCGAGGGCCGCCTCGACCACCGCCTCGCGTGCTTCGTCGGCCGGGGTGCGGGTTCCCGCCATCGCGGTGCCTCCTCGTTGAGTCCGGGCTGTGCCTCCATCCTGCATCGGCTACCTGTAGACCGGTAGGTTTCGTTATCTTGCTGTAATATTAACCCAACGACGATGTCGTACGGTGACGCCATGAACGCGAGGGTCAGGAGCGAGGAGCGCCGCGCCGAGATCGTCCGGGCGGCCCTGGAGGTGATCGCCGAGCGCGGTTACCGGGGCGCGAGCCTGGGCGCGGTCGCGGAGCGGGTCGGGCTCACCCAGCAGGGGCTGCTGCACTACTTCCCCACCAAGGACGCGCTGCTCGTCGCCGTGCTCCAGGAGCGGGACCAGTGGGACGCCGTACCCGACACCCGGTGGCGGGTCGACCTGCTCTCCTCGCTCGTCGAGTACAACGCGATGCGGCCCGGCATCATCCAGACCTTCTCGGCACTGCTCGGCGAGAGCGTCACGGAGGGGCATCCGGCACGCGAGTACTTCACCGAGCGCTACACCCGGGTCCGGGCCAGCATGGCGGAGGTACTGCGCACCGAGTACGGCGACCGTCTGCCGAACGGCCTGACGCCCGAGCGCACGGCTCCGCTCCTGGTCGCCGTCATGGACGGCCTGCAGTACCAGTGGCTCCTGGACCCCGAGTCGGTGGACATGCCGGGGGCCTTCCGGGACTTCCTCAGTCTGCTCGGTGAGGACTTGGACTGACGGCCGCGACGACCTCGACCTCCACGAGCGCCTCCGGCCGGAAGAGCCTCGGCACCTCGAAGGTCATGCTGGTGGGCGGGGTGCCGGTGAGGAACTGCCGCCGTACGGTGCCGTATTCCTCCAGGGTGCCGATGTCGGTGAGGCAGGTGCGGATGTTGATGACGTCCGCGAGGGTCGAGCCGTGGGCCGCGAGCAGCGCGGCGATCGTCTCGAAGACGCCGTGGGTCTGCTCGGCGACGGTGGCGCCCTCGGCGATCTGTCCGGAGACGAACAACAGGGCGCTGCCGTCGGCGTGTTCGACGCGGGCGACCTGGGAGTAGTACGGGCTGAGGGGCTGGGGCGCGGAGGCGGGGTTGCCGATGGTGATCTGCATGTCGTCGACGCTAGGTCCGCACTTGTGATGCGACAAGCGAATGTCCAGCATGGCTGTCATGCCGAATCAGCATGAGTTTCCCGAGGTCTCCTCCGTGTGGCTGAGGGCGTTCCTGGAAGTCGCCCGGCACGGCTCTTTCACCGTCGCCGCGCGGACCCTCGGGTGGACGCAGTCGGCGGTGTCCCGCCAGATCTCCTCGCTGGAGGGGGTGTTGGGCGGGGGGCCGCTCTTCGACCGGCTGCCCCGGGGCGTGCGGCTCACCGAGGCCGGCCGGGTTCTCGTGCCGTACGCGGAGGCCGTCGCCGAGTCGTTGCACGGGGCGGTGCGGGAGCTGGCCGCGCTGCGTGAGGTGGCCGGCGGGCGGCTGCGGTTCGGGGCCTTCGCCACGGCCGACGCGGGGCTGGTGCCGCAGGCGCTGGCCGCCTTCCGCGCGAGGCATCCGCGCGTCCACGTGACCCGTGAGGAGGGCTTCACGCCCGCCCTGCTGGACCGGCTCACCGCGGGTCACCTCGATCTGGCGGTCGTCTCGACGACGGGCCGCGCGCCGCTGGAGGCGTACGAACTCCACCATCTCCTCGACGAGTCGCTGTACGTCGCCGTCCCCGCCGCGCACCGCCTGGCCCGGCACGAGGGTCCGGTGCGGCTCGGTCGACTCGCCGACGCCGACTGGATCTCCGGCAGCTCGCGCCCCGAGGGCACCCTCCTCGACGCGGCGCTGCGGCAGGGCTTCCGGCCACGTGTCGCGCATGTCGTCGGTGAGTGGACCGCCAAGCAGGGGTACGTCGCGGCCGGCCTGGGCGTCGCTCTCGTGCCGGCGCTGGCCGCCGCCTCCGTGCGTCCCGACGTCCGGCTGGTGCCGGTGCTGGACGAAGGTGGTCCGGCGCGGGCCGTGTACGCGGCGACGGTGCGGGGGCGGTCGTTGTCGGCGGCCGGGGAGGAGTTCCTGGGGGCGTTGCGGGAGGCCGCGGGGACGGTGTGAGCCCGCACCATGGCGTGGACCACTCCCGTCACGCGATACTTCCGGCGTCCCGCACGACGCACGCACTGCGCCCCCACCGTGACGGAAGGACCGTAACTCCCTTGAATTCCATACGTGTTCGGATCGGCGTCCTCGGACTGGCCCTGCTGGCCGGCCTCTCGGCCCCGACGGCGGGGAGCGCTGTCGCCGCCGGGACGGCCGCCGCGACGCCGACCGTCGAGGAGCAGCGGCTCGAGAAGGCGGTACCGCAGGAGATACTGCGCCGCTCCGGGTTCGATGCCGCCGCGGCGGAGTTCGCCCGTGATCTGAAGGCGGCTCGCTCCTACGCGCAGGCCAGTCGCGTCGTCGCACGCGAGGGGTCGGCGCTGTGGCGGAGGGCCGTCGACCGGGCGCAGGGGCGGGGGCCGGTGGGGGGTGATCTGAGCCGGGACGACGATCGGCCGTTGTACTGGGCGCGGTTGTCGATGACGCGGGATGTGCGGACCTGGGAGCCGGAGTTCGGGCTGAGCGACGGGCAGCGGGGTGCGCTGCTGGACGCCCTGGAGCGGACCTCGCGCGGGCAGAGCGACATCCGGTATCCGCGCGGCGGGCTCAAGCGGGTTCTGGTCACCGGGTTCGATCCGTTCACCCTCGACCGGGACATCCGTATCTCCAATCCGTCCGGGGCCACGGCGCTCGCGCTCGACGGCACGGTGATCGAGACGGCGGACGGGCCGGCGCGGGTGGAGACCGCCGTGTTCCCGGTGCGCTGGCGGGACTTCGCCGAAGGGACGGTGGAGCGCACGCTGCGGCCGTATCTGAAGAACGTCGATCTGTTCACGACCGTGAGCCAGGGGCGGGTGGGGCGGTTCGACGTCGAGCGGACCAACGGGGCCTGGCGGGGTGGCTTCCCGGACAACGAGAACGTCTCCCGCACCGAGACCGTCCCGGTGACCGATCCGGCCTCGCAGCCGCAGTGGACGACCACGACGCTGCCGTACGCCGCGATCGTCGCCGCGAACACCGGGCGGTTCCCCGTGTACGACAACACCGGCGTGACCGAGATCCCGGCGGGCGGCACACAGGCCGTAGTGCGGCCGGACGGGCCGACGCCGGGCTCGACCGCGCGGGCCGGGGGTGGTGGGGACTATCTCTCCAACGAGATCGCGTACCGGGCGACGCTGCTGCGGGACCGGCTGGGACTGCACGGTGCGCTGCCGGGCGGGCATGTACACACGCCGGTGCTGCAGTTCGGGGCGGGCAACACGGACCCGGGGACGGGAGCGGTGACGGATCCGGAGTTCGTGCGGAACCGGCTGGACATCATCGCGCAGGTGCGGGGGATCGTGGGCGTGGCGCTGGAGGCGACGTCGGCGTCGTAGGCAAGCGGCATTGTCGTTGCCGTCGTCTGGGGGCTGCCGCCCCCGGACCCCCGATTCGGCCCTGAACGGGCCTCGTCCTCAAACGCCGGACGGGCTGGAAGATGCCGACCGGTGCTGAGTGGTGTTCGTCGGCTGCCCGTCCGAAGGGGCCGCCTCCTCCCCTCCCCTGCCTTCCACGGTCTCCTCCCCCAGCAACTCCCGCGCCATCAGCGTCGCCCCCGCCACCGCCCCCGGCATCAGGAACACCGCCACGAACGGCACCAGGAAGGCCAGGCCGAGCGGGGTGCCGAAGCCCCAGATCAGGGTCTTGCGGGAACGGAGGAGGGTGAGGCGGTCGCGGAGTGCGACGCGGCGGCGTTGGAGGGCCACCGCGGTGAGTTCCTCGGTGAGGAAGAAGCCGGTGACGAAGAAGCCCATCACCGGTACGACCGTCTGGCCGACGACCGGGATGAAACCGAGGGCGAAGAGCAGTACGCCCCAGACGAGGGCGCGCAGCACGATCCGCAGGCTGTCGCGGGCCGAGATCAGCAGCTCGCGCCAGAGCGGCAGGCCGGACTCGGGGGCCGTGCCGTCGGGAGAGACGTCCCGGTCGACCTTCTCGGAGAGGTTCTCGTAGAAGGGCTGGCCGATCAGCAGGGTGACCGCGGTGAAGGTGAGGACGGCGAGGAGCAGGCCCAGGGCGAACAGGACGGCGGTGAGGAAGCCCCGGAAGACGCCCTGCCAGGGGCTCGACCAGTCGTCGGCGAACGGCGTCGACCACGCCACGAAGTCCTCGCCCCAGAGCCCGAGGGCGACCAGCGCGCCCGCGTAGAGCACCAGGGTGATCAGGCCGGGGATCAGCCCGAACCCGTACTGCTTGCCATGCCGGGCCACCCATCGCTGGCCCTTGAGGAGATACCTGAAACCGGCCCCGAGATCGCGCATGGACCGAACTCTAGTCGGGGCTTGTCACACCGGAGTCACCGCCGGTTCGGGGCGCGGTCACCGTGAGCCCTGCGGTCACCTGGAGACCTAGGCGGGGGTTACGGCCACCACGACCCCCCGCTCCGCCGCCGGGCTCACCGCCGCCGACACCCGTACCGCCACTCCCCGCGCCACCCGCCCCGCGTTCGACGCCCCGGCGAGCAGCATGGGCTGTATCCGCTCCAGGCCGACCACCAGCATCTCCTCGCCGGCGATCAGTACCGGTCGGGCCGCCTTGGTCGTCGCCGCGGCCGCCTCCGTGAGGTCGGCGAGGGGCGGGAGGGCGACGCGGACGACGTTGGCCCCGGCGGCGGCCGCGCGTTCGGCCAGGGCCACCTGGAGCGGCATCAGGGGCGCGAGTGCGGCCGTCAACGCGTCGGCCATACGGCGCAGTTCGGGGGACGACTCGCGCAGGACCTCCGCGGCGGCGCGGAGCAACGGGGTCACGGCGAGCAGCAGGCCGGCCGCCACGCCCGCCGAGGCGGGCAGCAGGGGCGAGGTCGCCTCGACGAGTTCGCCGAGCGCCGTCGCGAACTCCTCGATCGCCGGCTCCACCGCGTCCAGTACCGGCAGCAGGCTGTCGCCCAGGGCCGCCAGCAGGGCCTGCGCCGGTTCGCTCACCGGGTGGACGGCGAGTGGCGCGCCGCTGGTGCCGAGCCGGGTGAGGGTCTCGACGACGCGGTAGAAGGCCTCCTGGGCCTGCGGTGACGCGCTCGCCTCGGCCAGTTCGGCGGTGGTCCTCCGCAGCACGCGCAGGACCTCGGCGCCCGATCCGTCCCTGGGGTCGAAGGTGTTGATCGCGATACGGGTGATGTTCCCGGCCGTGTCCAGCAGTTGGCCGGTGATGTCGGTCGTGCTGCGTGCCATGCGCAGTACGTCGTCCCTGCTGGGGAGCGAAGGGATCGTTGCCATGGGGTCACCCCTCTTTGGGTCGGCTCACTCGTGCCTCACACACCCGGTGCCCTCAGCATGCCGCCTCCGTCTGCCCGGAGATGCGCCATCCGGGGCATCCGAGACACCAACTCCCTCTTGTTGCGGTTGAGTCGAACAGGTACACCTCGCCGTACCGATCCAAGGGAAGTTCCGGAGGAGGTACGCGTGCGCACCACGAGAGCCGTTCCCGCGAGACCCGTACTGCTCATCGCCCTCGCCCTCACCACGGCGGGCTCCCTGCTGCTGGCCACCCCGTACAGCGCCACGGCGAAGCCCCGGCCGCCCCGGCCCCCGGTCCATCGCGAGGCCGCGCTCGATCAGGACGCCGCCGCACGGACACCCGTGAGCGCGGCCCAACAAGCCCTCGCCGGCGCCGGGGCGGCCAACGAGGCCGGCTCCGAGGCGGTGCTCGGCGACGACGACCGCGGCTACCCTCGCCGGCAGGTGCTCGCCCCCGACGCCGAGAACCCGGCCGACAAGTCCATCAAGCTCGGTCTCACCCCGTACCACGCCATCGCGCCGAAGCTGAACGCCCTGCAGGCCCTCGGCGACCGGGTGAGCGTCGAGGTCGCGGGCCGGTCGGCCGGCGGGCACCGGCTGTATCTCGTCACCGTCACCGCCCCGGAGAGCGCCCGCCAGGCCCGCGCCCAGGCGCGGATGCGCGAGCTCATCGATCACGCGCCCGCCGTCGCCGCCAAGTCCTCCGAGATCGAGCGGGCCTACAAGGCCCCGGTCTTCCTGAACAACAACATCCACGGCAACGAGTGGGAGGGCACCGACGCCTCCCTCCGGCTCATCGAGCGGCTCGCGACCGCGCAGGACGGCCGGACGCGCGACCTCCTCGCCCACAGCCGGCTCTACTTCAACATCACCGCCAACCCGGACGGCCGTATCGCCGGCACCCGCGCGAACGCGAACGGCTTCGACATGAACCGGGACTTCGCGACCGCCTCGCAGCCCGAGGTGCGGGCGATGCGGCGGATCATGGTCGACAAGCAGCCGGCCGTGATGCTCGACCTGCACGGCTACGTCAACGGCACGCTCATCGAGCCCACCACTCCCCCGCACGGCGAGAACTACGAGTACGACCTCTTCCTGAAGAACACCTACGCCAACGCCCTCGGCATGGAGACCGCCGTCAACGGCCTCGGTTACACGCCGGACGAGGACGGCGTCGAGCCCGCGCAGATCCCGTTCCGCGACCAGGACGAGGGCTGGGACGACTGGCCGCCGATCTTCACCCCGCAGTACGCGGCCTTCCACGGCACGGTCGCCGCGCACACGGTCGAGATCCCGATGCGGGTGAACGGCTCCGACTACGACACCCTGCCGGTGACCGAGCTGCGCCGCCGCTCCGCGATCAACGTCGACGTCGCCGGGGCCGCCCTGCGCGCCACCCTCGACTTCGTCCGGACCAAGCGCGCCTCGCTCGTCGCCGACCAGATCGAGGTCTTCCGGCGGGGTGCGGCCGGGGCGGCCCAGGTGCCGGTGTCGCCCGAGACCGTCCCGGGTGTCCCCGGTATCGGCCCCGAGGACGTCTACACCACGGCCTTCCCCCGCGCCTACGTCATCCCGGCCGGCCCCGGGGGCCAGCGCTCGGCGCCCGCCGCCGCCCGTCTCGTCGACCACCTTCTCGCCAACGACGTCCGCGTCACCCGCGCGCTCCACTCCTTCCGGCTCGGCGGACGGACGTATGCGAAGGGCTCGTACGTCGTCGACATGCGCCAGTCCAGGCGGGGCCTGGCGAACGCGCTGCTCGCCGACGGCCGGGACATCAGCGGCAAGGTGTCGGTGATGTACGACATCTCGGGCTGGAGTCTGGGCCGGCTGTGGGGCGCGACGGTCGAGCCCGTGACGCGCGGGAGCCTCGCCGGCACCCCGCTGCGGCCGGTGTCGGCCGCCGCCCGGGTCGGGTACGTCGCCCCGCGCGGCGATCTGCGGCTGCGCCTGGACGACCCGCGCGAGCTCGCGGCGCTCAACACCCTGCTCAGGGACGGCGTTCCGGTGCGGCGGGCGGCCGACGGGAGTGCGATCGTCCCGGCGTCGGCACGTACGAAGGCCGTGGCGGCCGCGAGGACGTACGACGTCGCCTTCGACGCCACGACGGTCAGGGGCACGACCCCGCTCCACCGCACCCGCGTCGCCGCCGCCGTCACGCCGGGTGAGCTGCTGGCGCTGCGGGAGATGGACTTCGCGGTCACACCGGTCTCGGCTCAGGTGCTGAACGCCGGGTTCGACTGGTCGTCGGTGGATGTGCTGTTCGTGTCGGCGGGGCTTGCGTACGGCGACCTGAGCGGAGCCGCCCGTACGGCACTGGACGCCTTCCTCGACGGGCACGGTCTGGTCGGCCGGGGCGCCACGGGCGCCGCGCTCAACACGGCGGCCGGACTGCTGGCCGTGAAGCCGGTCGAGGGCAACGGGGACGCCAACGGTGTGGTGCGCGTGGTGAATTCGGGCAGCCTCCTCATGCGGGGCGCACCCTCGCACGGCTTCGTCTACGCGCCGGTGTGGTTCACCGACCTCGGTCCGGACGTCCGGGTCGAGCAGGCGTACGCGACCGGCGATCCGCTGGTCTCCGGGCACTGGCGGCCGTCGCGGGACGGCGCCGGCGGGCCCTCGGACGCGGCGGGACAGCCCGCGGTGGTCAGCGGTCCGCGGGCGGTGCTGTTCGGCACCGAGCCGCTGTTCCGGGATCATCCCAAGGGGGAGTTCGCCCAGGTGGGACGGGCGTTGTTCGGCATGGCGCAGGCCAGTGGCAGCAGATGAGGAGAGCGGATGACGCAAGGGATCCACGGCACCGTCGCGGACGGCTTCGAGCCGGTGCGCGAGGAGTTCGCCGCGTTCGTGGCGGGGGAACTGCCCGACTACGAGGGACAGTTGTGTGCCTATGTGCACGGCCGGAAGGTCGTCGACCTGTGGGCCGGTGACGGCTGCGAATCCGACTCCCTCTACGGCGTGTTCTCCTCCTCCAAGGGCGCCGCGCACCTCGTGATCGCGCTGCTCGTCCAGGAGGGCACGCTGGAGCCGGACCGGAAGGTGACGTACTACTGGCCGGAGTTCGGGGCCGAGGGCAAGGGCGCCATCACCCTGCGCGATCTGCTCGGACACCGGGCCGGGCTGGTCGGGCTGGACGCCGGGTTCAGCAGGGCCGAGATGGCCGACGACCGGGCCATCGCCGAGCGTCTCGCCGACCAGCGGCCGTTCTGGCGGCCGGGCACCGCCTTCGGCTATCACGCGTTCGTCATCGGCGCGCTCACCGGCGAGGTCGTACGGCGGGCCACCGGCCGTACCCTCCAGGAGGTCTACGAGGAGCGGATCCGGGCCCCGCACGCCCTGGACTTCTACCTCGGGCTCCCCGAGGCGCTGGAGCCGCGCTACCGCTCCGTGCAGCCGATGGCGCCGACGCCGCCGCAGCAGGCGGTGCTGGACTCGGCGCCGACCGGGCCGCACACACTGGCCTCGATCGCCTTCAACACGCATGTGCCTGAGCCGGGGCAACTGGCGGACTACCCCAACTCCCGTGCCGTGCGGGCGAGCGGGCCGGCTTCGGCGGGCGGTGTCGCCTCCGCGCGCGGGCTCGCCGGAATGTACGCGGCGGCAGTCAGCGAGGTGGACGAGCGGCCGCCGCTGCTGAAGCCGGACACGATCGCCGAGGTAGGCCAGATCCACTCGGCCGGCTACGACCTGGTGCTCAGGACGCACAAGTCCTTCGGCCTGGGCTTCCAGGCGGTGTCCGACACCTGGTACCCCTTCCTGGGCGCGGGCTCCTTCGGCCACAGCGGCGCGGGCGGTTCCCAGGCCTTCGCGGACCCCCGCAGCGGTCTGGCCTACGGCTACACCCGCCGCCGCTGCGCCTTCCCGGGCGGGGCGGCGCCGGAGAACGAGCGGCTGGTGCGGGCGGTGCACCGGGCGGCGCTGGCGAGCTGAGACGGCGTGCAGGACGGAGGCCGCACCCCACGTCCAGGGGTGCGGCCTCCGTCGTACGCAACGAACCGTGTCAGACCAACGTCACGGTGATGTTGCCGCGCGTCGCCTTCGAGTACGGGCAGACCTGGTGGGCCTTCTCGATGAGACCCTTCGCGGTCTGCGCGTCGACGTTCGGGATCTCCGCCGAGATCTCCACGATGATCCCGAAGCCGTCGTCGTTCTTGCCGATGCCGACCTTCGCGGTGACGGTCGAGCCGGAGACGTCGGCCTGCTCCTGGCGGGCGACGACGCCCAGGGCGCCCTGGAAGCAGGCGCTGTAACCGGCCGCGAACAGCTGCTCCGGGTTGGTTCCGGCGCCGCTGCCGCCCATCTCCTTGGGCGGGTTCACCACGACGTCGAGCTTGCCGTCGTCGGTGGCGACCCGGCCGTCGCGGCCGTTCTCGGCGGTGGCGACGGCGGTGTAGAGGACGTCGGTCTGCTGGATGGACATGCGGTGTCTTCTCCTCCTCGGTCCGCCGCGACTCGCGCCCACGATCGACGACGGTTTCGGAAAGAAGTTACCGCATGCCGGAAATTCAGCACAGACCCCGCAGGCCCTACAGCTTGACGATCATCTTTCCGGTGTTGTCGCCGCGCAGCACCCCGAGGAACGCCTCCAGGTTGTTCTCGATGCCCTCGACGACCGTCTCGCGGTACTTGAGCTGCCCCGAGGCGACCCAGGGGCCGACCTCCCGGACGAACTGCGACTGGAGGTCGTAGTGGTCGCCGACCAGGAGGCCCTCCATGCGGCCGCGGGTCGCGATGAGGCGGGCGAGGTTCTTCGGGCCGGGGGCGGGCTCGGTGTTGTTGTAGACCGAGATCATGCCGCAGATGGCGATCCGGCCATGGAGGTTGAGCTGCCCGATGGCGGCCTCCAGGTGATCGCCGCCGACGTTGTCGAAGTACACGTCGATGCCCTCGGGGGCGGCATCGCGCAGCTGCTCGTTCACCGAGCCGTTCTTGTAGTTGAAGGCGGCGTCGAAGCCGTACTCCTCCACCAGCAGCTTGACCTTCTCGTCGGACCCGGCGGACCCGATGACCCGGGAGGCGCCCTTGAGCTTGGCGATCTGCCCGACCTGGCTGCCGACGGCACCCGCGGCGCCCGACACGAAGACCGAGTCGCCCTCCTTGAAGGAGGCGGTGCGCAGCAGGCCGGCGTAGGCGGTGAGGCCGGTCATGCCGAGGACGCCGAGGTAGGTGGACAGCGGCGCGGCGTCCGGGTCGACCTTGACGGCGTGCTTCGCGTCGAAGGCCGCGTACTCGCGCCAGCCGAAGAAGTGCAGGACGTGGTCGCCGACCGCGATGCCCTCGGCGTTGGAGGCGACGACCTCGCCGACCGCGCCGCCCTGCATGACCTTGCCGAGCTCGAAGGGGGCGGAGTAGGACTTGGCCGCCGACATGCGTCCGCGCATGTACGGGTCCACGGAGAGGTACTTGTTCCGTACGAGCACCTGGCCCTCGCCGGGTGTCGGCGTCTCGGTCTCGACCAGGGCGAAGTCCTCGTCCTTGGGCCAGCCGACGGGACGGGAGAGGAGGTGCCATTCGCGGTTGGTCATGGGAGTGCGCCTTTCCGATTTACTTCAGCATCTGAAACAAACATGCTCCTGAATATTTCAGGATGTCAAGTAACGGAGGTACCCTGAGAGCATGGCCACTCCACACAAGACCCGCCGTCCGGATGAGCTGACCCTCGAAGTCGTCGACCTGATCGGCGCGGTCGTGGCCCGGTACCACGAGGAGTACGAGGAGGCCGCCGCCGAGCACGCCCTGACCGGCGCGCAGGCGCGGCTGCTGAGCCTGCTGTCGCTGGAGGCGCTGCCGATGCGGAAGCTGGCGCAGCGGCTGCGGTGCGAGCCGTCGAACGTGACCGGGATCGTGGACCGGCTGGAGGCGCGGGGGCTGGTGGAGCGGCGCCCGGATCCGGCGGACCGGCGGGTCAAGCTGGCAGCCGTCACCGAGGAAGGCCGTCAGGTGGCCCGCGGCCTGCGCGACTCCCTGCGCTTCGCCCGGGAACCGCTCGCGGGACTCTCCGACGAGGAGCGACTGTCCCTGCGGGAGCTGCTGCGGCGGATGCTGGGCGCGCAGACCTAGAGACCGTCACCCCCGGCAGGCGGCTTCCGGCCGGGAAGCACCTCACGGCCTCCCGATCCCCCACGCCGGCCCGGCCCGCTCCCTGCACCAGTCCCTGCGCTTCGCCACCGGAGCCGCTCGCGGGACTCTCCGACGAGGAGCGACCGTCCCTGCGGGAGCTGCTGCGGCGGATGCTGGGCGCGCAGACCTAGAGCCGCCCCCCGACAGGCGGCTTCCGGCCGGGGAACGCCTCACGGCCTCCCGATCCCCCACGCCGACCCGGCCCGCTCCCTGCACCAGTCCCTGCACTTCGCCACCGGAACCGCCCGCGGGACTCTCCGACGAGGAGCGACCGTCCCTGCGGGAGCTGCTGCGGCGGATGCTGGGCTCGCAGACCTAGAGACCGTCACCCCCGGCAGGCGGTTTCCCGCCGGGAAGCGTCTCGCGCCTCCTGATCACCCACGCCAGGAGGTGGCCCGCGGCCTGGCGGGCGGGATCTTGCGGACGCGGTCCAGGGCGGCCGGCCGGCGGCTCGGGGCTCCTGATCACCCACGCCGGGTGAGGACACCTCGGTCGGCGGCCTGCTGGCATGGCACGGGAGCCGTACCGGGCGAGGAGGGTGTCATGGCGCTGGAGTTCTGGGGGCGGATCGGGCGGGACGTCCGTGACTCGGTGCCGGACTGGGAGCCGTACCGGGAACCGCACGCCCCGAGCGGTGCGCCGAACGTCCTCTGCATCGTCTGGGACGACGTCGGCTTCGGAACCTTCGACTTCTTCGGCGGCCGGGTCCGGGCCCCGGCGATGCGCCGCCTCGCGGACACCGGGGTGCGGTTCACGAACTTCCACACCACCGGGCTGTGCTCACCCACCCGGTCCTGCCTGCTGACCGGCCGCAACGCCACCAGCAACGGCATGGCCTGCGTCACCGAGCTCACCAGCGGCTTCCCCAACTGCAACGGACGGATGCCACCGGAGAACGCCACCCTCGCCGAGGTGCTCGTGGAGCGGGGCTGGAACACCTACTGCGTCGGCAAGTGGCACCTGTGCCCGGCGGAGGAGTCCAATCTGGCCTCCACCAAGCGCCACTGGCCGCTCGCGCGCGGCTTCGAGCGGTTCTACGGCTTCCTCGGCGGCGAGACCGACCAGTACTACCCGCAGCTCGTCCACGACAACCACCCCCACCATGTGCGCCGGACCCCCGAGCAGGGCTACCACCTGTCGCAGGACCTGGCCGACCGGGCGATCGAGTTCATCCGCGACGCCAAGGTCATCGCCCCGGACAAACCCTGGTTCACGTATCTGTGCCCGGGCGCCGGACACGCGCCGCACCATGTGCCGCGGGAGTGGGCGGACGAGTACCGGGGGGTGTTCGACGACGGCTACGAGGTCTATCGGGAGCTGACCCTGCGGCGGCAGATCGAGCTGGGTCTGATGCCCGAGGGCACCGATCTCACCCCGGTCGATCCGCACGGCGGGCCGGATGCGCGCGGGCCGGGTGGAAGGCCCTGGCCGGCCGGTGAGTTCGTGCGTCCCTGGGAGAGCCTGGACGACGGCGAGCGGCGGCTGTTCGTGCGCATGGCGGAGGTGTTCGCCGGGTTCGTGTCCTACACGGACGCCCAACTCGGCCGCGTACTCGACTACTTGGCCGAGTCCGGGCAGCTCGACAACACCATCGCGATGGCGGTGTCGGACAACGGCGCGAGCGGCGACGGCGGCCCGAACGGCTCCCTGAACGAGAACGACTTCCTCAACGGTGTCCCCGAGGACCTCCAGGACAACGTCCGGCACCTGGACGACCTGGGCGGCCCGAAGACGTACAACCACTACCCGACCGGCTGGGCCTGGGCCTTCGGCACGCCCTTCAAGTACTGGAAGCGCTGGGCCTCCTACGAGGGCGGCATCGCGGCCCCCATGATCCTGTCCTGGCCGGCCCGCCTCGGTACCGCCGGCGGGATACGGCACCAGTACACGCACGCCGTCGACATCGTGCCGACCCTCTACGACCTGCTCCGCATCACCCCGCCCGAGACCGTCAAAGGGCATCCACAGGCCCCGCTGCACGGCACGAGCCTGCGGGCCGTACTGGAGGATCCCGCGGCGCCCGACCCCCGGGACACGCAGTTCTACGTCATGCTCGGCAGCCGGGGCATCTGGCACGACGGCTGGCACGCCGCGGCCGTGCACCCGCCCGCGCCGTCCGGCTGGAACTCCTTCGAAGACGACGTGTGGGAGCTGTACCACCTGCGCGAGGACCGCTCCGAGGCACACGACCTGGCCGCCCGGCACCCCGAGAAGCTGGCGGACCTCAAGCGCCGCTGGGAGCGGGAGGCCGAGCGCTACCAGGGGCTGCCCCTGGACGACCGTACGGCGACGGAACTGTTCAGCGCGCCACGCCCGAAGCTGTCCGAGCCGCGTGACCGGTACTTCTACTACCCGGACTGCGCGGATGTGCCCGAGTCGGTGGCGGTCGACGTCCGCGGCCGGTCCTACACCCTGGCCGCCGATGTGCGGCTGGACAGCCCGGAGGCCGGCGGGGTGCTGTTCGCGCACGGGGGCCGGTTCGGCGGGCACAGTCTGTATCTGCTCGACGGGTGGCTGCACTACGTCTACAACTGGCTCGGCCGCACGGAGCAGAAGGTCAGCTCGTCCGAGCGGGTCCCGATGGGCGACCACGTGCTGTCCGCCGCCTTCCGCGCCGACCAGCGCAAGGAGGACGGGCTCACGGTCGGGACGGTGACGCTGCTCGTCGACGACCGGGAGGCGGGGCGGCTGCGCATCCGCACCCAGCCCGGCAGGTTCGCGCTCGACGGCGAGGGCCTGTGTGTGGGCCGGGACAGCGGCCGGGGCGTCACCGGGGACTACGAACCTCCGTTCCGTTTCCTGGGCGGCACCCTGCGCCATGTCGTGGTGGGCGTCAGCGGACAGCCCTTCGCCGACCCGGAGAGGGAGGCCACGGGCACCTTCCTGCGGGACTGAGGAGAGCGGCCCCGTCGCGGTTCACCCGGCGCAGGTGATGCGGGCCCGAGGTGCGAGCGGTGGGATGCGGCTGTGGGCGATATGCGGAATCTCCCCCGGGCGTCCGGCGCGGCCGAGCGGCCGCGGGGAGCGGGGCCGAGGTGGACGGCGCGGCTGGCCCTGATCGTCGCCGCCGGGGCGCTTGTGCTGGTTCTGACGGCGGCCGGGGTCAACAGCCTCGGGCTGCTGGTCGTCGGCCTGGTGGGGCTCGGTGTCACCGCTGCCGCACTGTGGTGGACGCTCTCCCGGCGCGGTCTGGTGCGGGCGCTCGCCGCCGTGCTCGCGTTGCTGACGCCGGGCGGGGTGCTGCTGGCGTACGCGACGGTGGGCCTGCTGTGGGCCGTGCTGTCCGCCCTCGCGCTGTGGGCCGTCGCGGCGCTGATCGGGCGGGCCGCCCTCACGTCGGACGCCGGGCACGCGGAGCAACGGATCCGTTCGACGCCCCCGCCCAAGGCACCGTTCCTCATCATGAACCCCCGCTCGGGCGGCGGAAAGGTCGGCAGGTTCGACCTCGTGGCGAAGGCGCGGGCCCGGGGCGCCGAGGTGGTCGTGCTGGACCCGGCGCATCCCCAGGACGTCGAGGAGCTCGCCCGCCGGGCCGTCGCCGAGGGAGCCGACCTGCTGGGGGTCGCGGGCGGGGACGGCACCCAGGCGCTGGTGGCGGGGGTGGCCGCCGGGCACGGTCTGCCGTTCATGGTGATCTCCGCCGGCACCCGCAACCATTTCGCCATGGACCTCGGTCTCGACCGGGACGACCCCTCGAAGTGCCTCGACGCGCTGACCGAGGGCGTCGAACTCCGCGTCGACCTCGGCCTGATCGGTGAGCGCGTGTTCGTGAACACCGCGTCCTTCGGGGCGTACGCGACGGTGGTGCAGAGCCCCGCGTACCGCGACGACAAGGCGCGCACCATCCTGCGGGAGCTCCCGGACCTGCTGACCCATCACACGGGCCCACGGCTGTCCGTGCGGGCGGGGCAGGTGGCCATCGAGGCCCCGCAAGGCGTGCTGATCAGCAACAACCCGTATCAACTGGGGGACCCGGCCGGTCTGGGCCGGCGGCCACGGCTGGACTCCGGCGCCCTCGGCGTCCTCGGGGTCAGCGTCGACAACGCCGCCCAGGCGGCCGGTCTGCTGCGCGGCCGGCAGGCGCGCGGCCTGACCTCGCTGGCCGCGGACGAGGTGGTGGTCGACGCCGAGGCGTCCGACATCCCGGTCGGCGTGGACGGAGAGGCCCTTCGGCTGCCCGCCCCCGTGGTGTGCCGTGTCATGCCGGGGGCGCTGCGCGTCCGGGTACCGCGCGAGCGGCCGGGTGTACCCGTCTCGAAGCAGCCGGTCGACTGGCGGGCCCTGCGCCGGCTGGCGTTCGCACGCCGGACCGGGGGCAACGGCGGGTGACGTTCACCGCCGTGAACGACCACCGCCGCTCAGGTGCACCACCACAGGAACCGGTCGCACGTCTGCGTCGGTGTCGGATCCGGGGTCGGGTCCGAGGTGGTCGGTTCGGCCGTCGGCGTCGGGTCCTGGCCGGAGGTGGCCGTGGGAGTCGGGGCCGTGGATGTGCCGGTACCGCCGCCGGTCGCCCCGGACTGGGGGTCCTTGTCCGGGGTCTCGTCCTTGTCCTCGTCCTTCTTCTTGTCGTCCTCCTTGGCGGACTTGGACGCGGAGGGCGATGTCGAGGGGCCCTTCGACGACTCGTCGGAGTCCGTTCGCGGGGTCCCGCCCGTCGCGTCCGGCGACGGTGACACCTCCGACTCCGCGGCGCCCTCCGCCGACTCGTCCCCGGCGGCCGCCGGCCGGGGGCTGCTGCCCGGGGCGTCCATGCCGAGTTCGGCGAGGCTCAGGCCTCCGGCGGCCAGCACGAAACCGGCGGCTATCAGCAGGGTCCTGCGCCGCCTGCGCCGATGCGCGGCGGCCTTGCGATCGCGACGGCTCGCGCCGCCCGAACCGGACTCCTCGTCCGGATCGACGTCGTCCTCGTCGTCGTACTCGTCGTACTCGGCGTTCTCGTCGCTCTCCGCGTACTCGTCGGGCTCGTCGTAGGCGCGCCTGCGCCCGCGGCCACGCCGCTGCGCGGCCCGCCGTGCGGCCCGACCCCCGACCACCGCGACCGGCTCGGCCTCCGGGGCGTCCGCGGCCACTTCGGCGTCCTCGGAGCGCGGGTCGCCGCCGTACTGCGCCGCGTACCCCTCATGCCCCTCGTACGTCCCGTACGGGTTCTGGACTCCGGCAGCCCCCGCGGGCGCGCCCGCGGTGCGCTCGACCATCTGCGGGTACGCCTGGTTGGGGGCACCCGCGTACACGTGGTGATCTTCGACCGTGGCGCCGCATCCCGGGCAGGCGAGGGCGCCATTCAGGTGCCGTCGGCACGGGTGGCAGTAGTCCATGACGCGGGAAGACTAGGTTCCGCAGACGCACAGTTCATAGTCACAGCTGTGAAAGTTTTGTAGGAAACAAACCTTTCCCGCATGGCGAGTTGACGGATATGCCTGGACACGCCACAGACGCCCCCCACGCTCCGCTACGGGCTGCCCGAAATCCGTATCGAAAGCAGTGTCGAAACCGTTATGTGTTCGACCCATTGACACTCCCACCGCCGTCTCCCTACTGTCACGTCAGCATTTCGAACGCGTGACGAAATCTCGAACACGCTCGAGTGCGACACCACCGAGCCGACGACGCAGCAAGGGGCAACTGCCGTGCGCATCACCGGAATCAGCACACACGTGGTCGGGACGCCGTGGCGCAACCTGACATACGTCCAGGTGCACACCGACGAGGGAGTCACCGGAGTCGGCGAGACCCGGATGCTGGGCCACACCGACGCGCTGATCGGCTATCTGCGGGAGGCCGAGGCCAACCACATTCTCGGTTCGGACCCGTTCGCTGTCGAGGACCTCGTGCGCCGCATGAAGTACGGCGACTACGGGCGCGCCGGCGAGATCGTGATGTCCGGTATCGCCGTGATCGAGATGGCCTGCTGGGACATCAAGGGCAAGGCCCTCGGGGTCCCGGTCTGGCAGCTGCTCGGCGGCAAGGTCACCGACAAGGTCAAGGCGTACGCCAACGGTTGGTACACCACGGAGCGGACGCCCGAGGCGTACCACAAGGCCGCCCAGGGCGTGATGGAGCGCGGGTACCGGGCGCTCAAGATCGACCCCTTCGGCACCGGGCACTTCGAGCTCGACCACGAGCAGACCCTGTACGCGGTCTCGCTCATCGAGGCCGTGCGGGACGCCATCGGCCCCGAGGCCGAGCTGATGCTGGAGATGCACGGCCGGTTCTCCCCCGCCACCGCCGTACGGCTGGCGCGCGAGCTCGCCCCCTTCAAGCCGGCCTGGCTGGAGGAGCCCTGCCCGCCGGAGAACCTGAAGGCGCTGGAGAAGGTCGCCGCCAAGGTGGACATGCCGGTCGCCACGGGCGAGCGGATTCACGACCGCATCGAGTTCCGCGAGCTCTTCGAGAGCCAGGCCGTCGACATCATCCAGCCCGACGTCGGCCACATCGGCGGCATCTGGGAGACGCGCAAGCTGGCCGCGACCGCCGAGACCCACTACGTGCTGGTCGCCCCGCACAACGTGGGTGGCTCGGTCCTGACCGCCGCCTCCCTCCAGGTCGGATTCACCTCCCCGAACTTCAAGATCCTGGAGCACTTCAACGACTTCGCCGACGCGGAGATCAAGAAGGTCGTCAAGGGCGCGCCCCAGGTGAACCCGGAGGACGGCTGCTTCCACCTCTCCGACGCCCCAGGCCTCGGAGTCGAGTTCGACGCCGACGCCGCCGCCGAGTTCCCGCAGCAGCAGGCCCGCTTCGACCTGTGGGCCGAGGGCTGGGAGCAGCGCAAGCCCAAGGGCGCCCAGTGAGCACCGCGGTCGTCATCGAGGCGCCCGGCGAGCACCGGCTCATCGAGCACACGCCCCGTGAGCCGGGTCCCGGCGAGGCCCTCGTCCGCGTCCACGCGGTCGGCATCTGCGGCAGCGACCGCGAGGTGTACCAGGGCAACCGGCCCGAGGGGTACGTCCGTTACCCGCTCACGCCGGGGCACGAGTGGTCCGGGACGGTCCAGGCGGTCGGCGCCGGGGTGCCTTCGGGTCTCGTCGGCCGCAAGGTCGTCGGCGAGGGCTTCCGCAACTGCCAGGTCTGCGACCGCTGTCACGCCGGTGAGACGACGCTGTGCGGCGCGGGGTACGAGGAGACCGGGTTCACCCAGCCGGGCGCCATGGCCGGCACCCTGACCCTCCCGGCCCGGCTGCTGCACGTCCTGCCGGACGACTGCGACCTGACCGCCGCCGCTCTCCTCGAGCCGGCCGCCTGTATCGCCGCCGCGGCGCTCAAGGCGAACGCCCTGCCGGGTGAGCGGGTGGCCGTGGTCGGCACCGGGACGCTCGGGATGTTCGCCGTCCAGTTCCTCAAGGCGGGCTCGCCGGCCGAGCTGCTCGTGGTGGGCACGCGACGCGATCGCGAGGCGCTGTCGCGGCAGTACGGGGCCACCGGCTTCCGCACGAAGGACGAGCAACTCCCGGACGACTTCGACGTCGTCATCGAGACCGCCGGGTCCGCGGACGCCGCTCGCGTCTCCGCCGCCCTGCTCCGGCGCGGCGGACGGCTGGTCCTCACCGGGATCCCGGCGTCGGGCGCGCAGGGACTCGACCCGACCGATCTCGTCGTACGGCAGCTGGAGGTGCACACCGTCTTCGGGGCACCGCCGGACGCCTGGGCGCACACGGTGCGTGTGTTCGGGGCCGGACTGCTCGATCCGCTGCCGCTGGTCACACACGAGCTGCCGCTTCAGGAGTTCCCGCAGGCGATCGAGCTCGTCGGCTCCGGCGATCCGAAGGTGGGCAAGGTCCTGCTCCGCCCCTAGCCGTACGCCGGTACGGGGGCAACCTGACGGTCCCCGTACCGGCGTACACCAAGCCCCGCACACCCTGAGCCGCGAACCTCGTCCGAAATATCGAACAAGAAGGACAGCTTGTGACCGACGCTTCCGCAGCCCGCCGACCCGGTGAGCAGGTGCTCGCCGCCCTCGGCCTGGGTGCGCCCGACCTCTCCCCCGCCGACGCCTCGCCCCATACCTTCCCGGGCGGCGGTCGCTGGCGCACCGAGATCCCCTCGTGCGAGGGTCCCGAAGCGCTGGCCGTCGTCCTGAAGGAAGCCTCGCTGCTGGACGTGCCGGTCCACCGGATCAGCCAGGGCAGCGGTGTGTGGATGCTGAGCGACGCCGAGATCGCCGAGATGGTCGACGCGACGAACGAACGCGACATCGAGCTCTGCCTGTTCACCGGCCCGCGCGGCACCTGGGACATCGGCGGCTCCACGCGCACCGACTCGCGGGGGGCCGGACTGCGCGCCCGGGGCCATGACGCCGTGGCCGGCTGCGTCGAGGACGCCGTACGGGCAACGGAGTTGGGCGTCAAGTGTCTGCTCGTCGCCGACGAGGGCGTGCTGTGGACGCTGCACCGGGCGCGGGCCGCCGGGATCATCCCGGCCGACACCACCCTCAAGGTGAGCGCACTGATCGGCCCGGTGAACCCGGCCGCGTACGCGGTGTACGAGCAACTGGGCGCCGACTCGGTCAACGTGCCCAGCGACCTGACGCTCGATCACCTCACCGAGATACGGCGGGTCTCCGCCGCCCCCATGGACATGTACATCGAGGCCCCCGACGATCTCGGCGGTTATGTGCGGATGTACGAGGTCGCCGAGCTGATCCGGCGCGGCGCACCGCTCTATCTGAAGTTCGGGCTCTCCAAGGCCCCCGGCATCTATCCCTACGGGCACCACATGCGGGACCTGACGCTGGCCACCGCCCGGGAACGCGTACGGCGCGGCCGGCTGGCACTGGACCTGCTCGCACGGCACGGAGCTGACGGCGACATGGCGCCCCTCGGTTCACGGCTGCCCGGAACTCTGCGGCGTTTCGAAACTCCCGCATAACGTTCCGGACAAACCCCCTTCACAGAAGACGACGCAGTCGAACACAATCCCACACACCCTCGGTCGACCCACACGGCCCGCGCGGCAGCGTCTTCGCATCGCCAGACCGAGCCCTGCCACACACACATCAAGGATGATGACCATGCGCACTCGCAGAGCCGCACTCGCCGCCATAGCCTCCGCCGCCTCCCTCGCGCTGACCCTGACCGCCTGCGGCCAGAGCGGCGAGGGCGGCAGCAAGGAGGAGGGTGGGGACACCAAGGGCGCGACCATCGGCATCGCGATGCCGACCAAGTCCTCCGAGCGCTGGATCGCCGACGGCAAGAACGTCGTCGCGGACCTGGAGTCCAAGGGCTACAAGACCAAGCTGGTCTACGGCGAGGACGACCCGGACCAGCAGGTCTCGCAGATCGAGAACCTGATCACGCAGGGCGTCAAGGCGCTGATCGTCGCGGCCATCGACAACAAGTCGATGAACAACGTGCTCCAGCAGGCCAAGGACGCCGACATCCCGGTGATCTCCTACGACCGCCTCATCCTGGGCACCGAGAACGTCGACTACTACGCGTCGTTCGACAACGAGAAGGTCGGCGAGCTCCAGGCCAACTACATCGTCGAGAAGCTCGGCCTGAAGGACGGCTCCAAGAAGGGCCCGTTCAACATCGAGCTGTTCGCCGGCTCCAACGACGACAACAACACCCGCTACTTCTTCGGCGGGGCGATGAAGGTCCTGCAGCCCTACATCGACAAGAAGCAGCTCGTCGTCCGCTCCGGCCAGACCAAGCTGACCCAGGTCACCACCCTGCGCTGGGACGGCGGCACCGCCCAGAAGCGCATGGACGACATCCTGACCTCGGCGTACAAGAGCGAGCGCGTCGACGCGGTCCTCTCGCCCTACGACGGCATCTCCATCGGCATCCTGTCGGCGCTGAAGTCGGACGACTACGGCTCCAAGAGCAAGCCGCTGCCCGTCGTCACCGGTCAGGACGCCGAGGTCGCCTCGGTGAAGTCGATCATCGCCGACGAGCAGTCGATGACCGTCTACAAGGACACCCGCGAGCTCGCCAAGGTCGCCTCGGGCATGGTCGACTCCCTGCTCAACGACAAGAAGCCCGAGGTCAACGACACCAAGACGTATGACAACGGCTCGAAGGTCGTCCCGGCGTACCTGCTGGAGCCGGTCGCGGTCGACAAGACCAACTACCAGAAGGAGGTCGTCGACTCCGGCTACATCAAGGAGAGCGACCTCAAGTAACCGCCGGCCCACTCTGATTGGAAGGCACGACCATGGCGGGACCCGTCCTGGAAATGCGCTCGATCGTCAAGACCTTTCCCGGCGTCAAGGCGCTGTCGGACGTCACACTGACCGTCCAGCAGGGCGAGGTCCACGCCATCTGCGGGGAGAACGGCGCCGGCAAGTCGACGCTGATGAAGGTCCTCTCCGGCGTCCATCCGCACGGCACCTACGAGGGGGACGTCCTCTTCGAGGGGGAGGTCTGCGAGTTCAAGGACATCCGGGCGAGCGAGCACCACGGCATCGTCATCATCCACCAGGAGCTGGCGCTGTCGCCGTTCCTCTCCCTCGCGGAGAACATCTTCCTCGGCAATGAGCACGCCAAGGGCGGGTTCATCGACTGGCGGGAGACCCTGCGGCACGCCACCGAACTGCTGCGCCGGGTCGGTCTCTCCGACCACCCGGACACCCGTGTCGCCGACATCGGCGTGGGCAAGCAGCAGCTGGTGGAGATCGCGAAGGCGCTGTCGAAGAAGGTGAAGCTGCTCATCCTGGATGAGCCGACCGCGGCCCTGAACGACGAGGACAGCGGCAAACTCCTGGATCTGATCCTGGAGTTGAAGAAGCAGGGCATCACCTCGATCATCATCTCCCACAAGCTCAACGAGATCCGCAAGGTCGCCGACTCGGTGACGATCCTGCGCGACGGCCAGACCATCGAGACGCTCGATGTGAAGGCGCCGGAGACCACCGAGGACCGGATCATCAGCGGCATGGTCGGCCGGGACCTGGAGAACCGCTTCCCCGACCGCACCCCGCACGAGCCGGAGGAGGGCGCGGCCCCCGCGCTGGAGATCCGCAACTGGACCGTGCACCACCCGATCGACCAGCAGCGCAAGGTCGTCGACGATGTGTCGATCCAGGTGCGGCGCGGGGAGATCGTCGGTATCGCGGGTCTGATGGGCGCCGGCCGCACCGAGCTCGCGATGAGCGTCTTCGGGCGGACGTACGGCCGTTACCACGGCGGCACGGTCCTCAAGGACGGCAAGGAGATCCGTACGAAGTCCGTCCCCGAGGCGGTCAAGCACGGCATCGCGTACGTCACCGAGGACCGCAAGCACTACGGCCTGAACCTCATCGACACCATCAACCGCAACATCTCGCTCAGCGCGCTGGGCAAGGTCGCCAAGCGGGGCGTGGTCGACGAGCACGGGGAGCGGCAGGTCGCCGAGGGCTTCCGCAAGTCCATGAACATCAAGGCGCCGACCGTCTTCGAGCCGGTGGGCAAGCTGTCCGGCGGCAATCAGCAGAAGGTCGTCCTCAGCAAGTGGATCTTCGCGGGTCCCGATGTGCTGATCCTGGACGAGCCGACGCGCGGCATCGACGTCGGTGCCAAGTACGAGATCTACACGGTCATCGACCAGCTGGCCGCCCAGGGCAAGGCGGTCGTCTTCATCTCCTCCGAGCTGCCGGAGCTGCTCGGCATGTGTGACCGCATCTACACGATGGCCGCGGGGCGGCTGACCGGCGAGTTCTCGCGGGCCGAGGCCTCGCAGGAATCGCTGATGCGTCAGATGACAAAGGACAAAGAGGTAACCCGATGAGCACGGATGTGACCGCCAAGACCCCGGCCCCCGCGCCGCCGGGGAAGAGCTCGGGGGCCGCGGGTGACGGCCTGCTCCAGCTGGTGCTGGACGGCCTGCGCCGCAACATGCGGCAGTACGGCATGCTGATCGCGCTCGGCCTGATCGTGGTCCTGTTCGCGGTGTGGACCGACGGCGACCTGCTGCTGCCGCGCAACGTCTCCAACCTGGTGCTGCAGAACAGCTACATCCTGATCCTCGCGATCGGCATGATGCTGGTCATCATCGCGGGCCACATCGACCTGTCGGTGGGATCACTGACGGCGTTCATCGGCTCGATGGCCGCCGTGTTCATGGTCAGGAACGATCTGCCCTGGCCCGTCGCGGTCATCCTCTGCCTCGCCATGGGCGCCCTGGCCGGTGCGGCACAAGGGTTCTTCATCGCCTACGGCGGCATACCATCCTTCATCGTGACCCTCGCGGGCATGCTGATCTTCCGCGGTCTCACCGAGATCTTCCTGGAGGGCCAGACGCTCGGCCCGTTCCCGGAGGGGCTCCAGAAGGTCGCCAACGGCTTCCTGCCCGAGGTCGGCCCGAACACCAACTATCACAACCTCACACTTCTGCTCGGCTTCGCGATGGTCGCGTTCGTGGTCTTCCAGGAGTTCCGCGACCGCCGCCGCCAGCAGGAGTTCTCCCTCGACGTCGCGCCCTTCAACCTCTTCCTGCTGAAGCTGGTCGCGCTCGGCGCCGCCATCCTGACGCTGACGATGCTGCTGGCCAGCTACAAGGGCGCCCCGATCGTGCTGCTCATCCTGGGTGTGCTGCTGGTCGGCTTCGGCTACGTCATGCGCAACGCGATCATCGGCCGCCACATCTACGCGATCGGCGGCAACCTGCCCGCGGCCAAGCTGTCGGGTGTGAAGGACAAGAAGGTCACCTTCCTGGTCTTCCTGAACATGGGCATGCTCGCGGCCCTGGCGGGTCTGGTCTTCGCCGCCCGCTTCAACGCGGCCTCTCCCAAGGCCGGCCTCAACTTCGAGCTGGAGGCCATCGCGGCCTCGTTCATCGGCGGTGCGTCGATGAGCGGCGGCGTCGGCACGGTCCTCGGCGCGATCATCGGTGGCCTGGTCCTGGGCGTGCTGAACAACGGTATGAACCTCGTCGGCATCGGCACCGACTGGCAGCAGGTCATCAAGGGCCTGGTGCTGCTGGCGGCGGTCGGGTTCGACGTATGGAACAAGCGCAAGGTCGGTTCGTAAAGGACTGGGGCCCCGCCAACCGGCGGGGCCCGATGTCCATTCCGGACTGCGGCTTCGTTCTGAGCAGGAGCCGCGCGTGACTCCGCCCGCTTGCCGAGGGCAGCAGGCTTCCAGCCCGAAGGCTGCGGTCCAGCCCGAACCGATTCCCGCAGGAACTACAGAACGATATCGCACGACTACTCATCGCACAGGCGGAGGAACCAATTCCCCCGCTCTCGCTCACCCTTTGAGGAGCCGGACGCATGGACATGAGCAGACGCACGGTCATAGCCGGAGCCGCGGCGGCGGGGATCACCGCCGCGACCATCGGTACCGCCAACGCCACGGGGGGCAGGACGCCGGTGAAGTCGCTCTTCGGCAAACTCGCCGACGGCACCAAGGTCTACAGCTGGTCGCTGGCCAACGGCGGCACGCGGATGAAGGTCCTCTCCTACGGCGGCGTCGTGCAGTCCCTGGAGATCCCGGACCGCCGCGGGCACTACGCCAACGTCTCCCTGGGCTTCGACAACATCGAGGACTACGTCGCGAAGAGCCCCTACTTCGGCGCTCTGATCGGCCGGTACGGCAACCGCATCGGCAAGGGCCAGTTCACCATCGACGGCAAGGCCCACCAGGTCAACGTCAACGACGGCGTGAACAGCCTGCACGGCGGCGCCAAGGGCTTCGACAAGCGGGTGTGGGACGTCGAGCCGTTCACCAAGGGCTCGGACGTCGGCCTGCGCCTGTACTACACGTCCGTCGACGGTGAGATGGGCTACCCGGGCACGCTCAAGGTGAAGGTCACGTACACCCTCACCCGCCACGGCGACTGGCGCATCGACTACGAGGCCACCACCGACAAGACCACCGTCGTCAACCTCACCAGCCACGTGTACTGGAACCTCGCCGGCGAGGGCAGCGGCACGATCGAGAACCACCAGCTGAAGATCGACGCGTCCCGCTACACCCCCGTCGACTCGGGCCTCATCCCCACCGGTCAGCTCGCCCCCGTCGCCGGCACCCCCTTCGACTTCCGCCGCACCAAGCGAATAGGCGAGGACCTTCGCGAGGCGCACCAGCAGCTGCTGTACGGCAAGGGCATCGACCACAACTGGGTGCTCGACAAGGGCATCTCGCCGCGCCCCGAGTGGATCGCGACCCTGAAGGACCCGTCGTCCGGCCGCACCCTGCGGATGGCGACGACCGAGCCGGGCCTGCAGTTCTACTCCGGCAACTTCCTCGACGGCACCCTGGTCGGCCCGAGCGGCCGCACCTACCGGCAGGGCGACGCGCTGTGCCTGGAGACACAGCACTTCCCGGACTCGCCGAACAAGCCCTCGTTCCCGTCGACGCTGCTGCGACCTGGGCAGACGTACCGTTCGACGACGGTCCACTCGTTCAGCCGCTGACGTCCGAGACGTCTTCTCTGACCGACCTTCACAGGTGGCACACAAGTTCTCACCGATTCCTCAGTGGTTGAACAGCGCCACCCCAGCCTCCGTATGTAAGGGCGGCCCGTGCTCCCCCGCGCGGGCCACCCAAAGACGACGGGCCCGGGTCGTCCCCACCGGGCCCGCCCCATACGGAGGTTCCATGGCCGACAACGTCACCTCGCTGTTCCGCAGCACCGCGGCACACAGCCCGTCGATGGCGGCGCTGACGCGTGAGGGCGGCGACGGGGCCGGTCCGGTCGACTTCTGTATCCCCTGCAACCCGTACTTCCCGACGCCGGAGATGTTCCAGGACATGGCGTCCCGGTTGCGGGACATCATCACGTACTACCCGAGCAGCGCCGACACGATCACGGCCGAACTGTGCGGCCTGCTCCAGCTTCCGCCGCAGTGTGTGGCGATGGGCAACGGCTCCACGGAGCTGATCACCTGGATCGACCATCTGATGGTCCGTGAGTCCCTCGCCATCCCCGTCCCCACGTTCGGCCGCTGGACCGACCAGCCGATGGAAACCGGCAAGCGGGTCGACATGTTTCCGCTCCAGGAGTCCAGCGGCTTCGCCCTGGACCTCGCGCAGTACGCCGAGTTCATCCGCGCCCGGGGGACGCGGGTGGCGGTGATCTGCAACCCCAACAACCCCGACGGCGGCTACCTCCACAAGCACGCGCTCGTGCAGTTCATGGACGCGATGGCCGATCTGGACCTGGTCATCATCGACGAGTCGTTCCTGGAGTTCGCCGACGCCGAGCAGGAGCCGTCGGTGGTCCAGGAGGCCATGCTGCGGCCCAATGTCATCGTCCTGCGCAGCCTCGGCAAGAACTTCGGTCTGCACGGCATCCGCTTCGGCTACCTCGTCGCCAACCCGGCACTGGCCGGCATGGTCCGCTCGATGCTGCCGAAGTGGAACCTCAACGCCTTCGCCGAGCATGTGGTGTTCATGCTCAAGAACCACGGCGCCGAGTACGCGCAGAGCCTCCATCAGGTGCGCCGGGACCGTCTCGACATGGCCAGCCATCTGGCCCAGCTGCCGGGCCTGACGGTCTACCCGTCGCAAGGCAACTTCCTCTTCGTGCGCCTTCCCGTGGGCGCCGAGGGCACCGTGGTCCGCGACCGGCTGCTCACCGAGCACCGGATCCTGGTCCGCGAGTGCGGCAACAAGATCGGTTCGTCCAGCCGCTTCCTGCGACTCGTGGTGCGCCCCCAGGTGGACGTGCGTCGCCTGGTGTCCGGCCTGGAGCAGGTGCTCTACGGGTCCAGGAGGGGAGCCGCCGTACCCGAGCTGGGTACAGGGACCAACTACAGCTCGGGTACGGCGGCCGTGGACCGGTTGGTCAGCTCCACCAACGGCGCCGGTATGCAGGGCATCGCCGCCGCGGCCATGGCGGCGCCGATGCCTGCGGCGCCTCAGCCGCAGGCGGTGCCGGGGGGCGGCATGCCGATGCCGATGCCGGCGCCGGTTCCGGTGGCCCCGGCCGCGGCCGTGGCGCCGGCTCCCATGCCCACGCCCATGCCCGCACCCATGCCCGCACCCGCTCCTGTCGCCCCCACCCCGATGCCGTTCCCGTCGCCCGTGGCGCCGGCCGCGGCCGTGGTGCCGCCCGCGCCCACGCCGCCGGGGGTACCGGCCCGTGGTGGGCTCACGGCGGCGCAGGTACGGGGTACTACGGGGCCGGGGTTGACGCCGGCCCCGGCGACCGGGTGGCCGAACAGCCAGAGCTGGCCGAACGCGGCGGGGATGGGTGCGGCCGGGTAGCCCGCGCCCCTTCTGGCGTTGCGGCCAGGGGGTCAGTAGGCGACCGGCCAACCCGTGCTCCAGTTCAAGAGGTTGATGCCCAGCTTGGGTGTGCCGTTGTCGGTGCCGTCGTAGTAGTGGTAGACGATCAGGTCGCCGTCCACGTCGTTCATGATCGACTGGCCGCCGGGGCCGATGACGCTGCCGTGCGACTCCAGCACGGGCGTGCCGCCGTTGTTCGTCATCGCGACGCCGTTCCTGTCGTAGTACGGGCCGGTGACGCTCGTGGCGCGGCCGACCTTCACCTTGTAGGTGCTGCGGGTGCCGGCGCAGCAGGTGTCGTAGGAGGCGAAGAGGTAGTAGTAGCCGCCTCGCTTGACGACGGAAGGGGCCTCCACGGCCTTGGTGCCGGTCGGGCGGGAGGCGAGCGGGTAGCGGGTGGTGTCGGAGGAGGGCTGCTTGCCGGTGGCGGGGTTGATCCGGATCATCTTGATCCCGGTCCACCAACTGCCGAAGGACAGCCACCACTTGCCGTCGTCGTCGACGAAGAGGTTCGGGTCGATGGCGTTGTAGTCGCTGGAGGAGCCGGAGGTGTAGACGGTGCCGTAGTCGGTCCAGCTGCCCGGCTGCCCGGTCGTGGAACCCGCCAGGCCGATGGCGGAGGTGTTCGAGCCGAACTTCGAGACGGAGTAGTACATCAGGTACTTGCCGCCGTGGTACGAGATGTCCGGCGCCCATGCCTCCGGGACGGAGGAGTACGTCGACCACCAGCCGGGGCGGCTGCCGAAGGCGTCGGCGCCCGCGCTGAACGCGGTGCGGTCGGACGACGCCTTGCTCGCGATGCCGCCGCCGGTGGCGTACAGCAGGTACCGGCCGGCGGAGGTGCGGATCATCGAAGGATCGTGGGTGACGACGGAACCGGTGACCCGGCCGGGGTTGGGGTAGGCGGACGCCGTGGACGGGACGAGGGCGAGGAGAGCGGCGGCGGGGAGCGCCATCAGGGCTGTTCGCCTACGGAGAGTCCGGGGCATGGGAGTCCTCCTTGCGGTGGGGGTGACAGCTGGCCGATATGCCGAACAGCGCTCGCAAGTTCGAACGGACCGTAGAATCGAAGCACTTGCGCGTCAATGGTTCGCGCAGCCCCTCTCTTCCCGCGGCCCCCACCGTGCACGGACCTCGTTCGCCGGAAATCGCGATCACCCATGCAAATTCACGACGGAATTCACAACTCCACTAATTGAACCGTAACTTCGTTGACACTCACTCAATCGCGTGTTTAGGGTAGGCAACCGTAAGGAATTCTCGACGCCCAGGACGGATCACTGAACGGGGGTAGACGTGAGTTCCGTCGATAACGGGGGACGGGTCGAGAGCGACTGCCCGTCATGGGATCCCGGAATGATATTCACGGCCCCGGATGCCCAGGAAATCGACAGAGTCCTGGCCACCGTACGCCAGGAATCGAAGGCCCTGTCCGATCGATTACGCGACCGGATCGCGGAGCTGGACACCGAAGCCCTGCTGGACGGGATCCGCCGGTACGAACTGTGCGTGAGTCGACTTCAGCGGGTCAGCGTCTACGCGGAACTGCTGTACGCCCTGCACGACCAAGGACCGGCGGCGACCGGACTGCTGCGGCGCCTGGACGCCGAGTGGGCCCGCCTCGTCACCGAACTGGAGTTCTTCGAGCCGGCCCTGGCCGCCCATCCCGACCCCGGCGACCTCGACCCGTACACCCGCTTCGCCCACCACACGCGCACGACGGCGGCGAGCGAGGGACCGGGCGGGCCTCACGAGGTGGCCCTGACCGCACTGCTGCCGACCGGCACCGAGGGCTGGCAGCGCCTGGCGCAGCAACTACTCGCGCGTATCCGCGTCGAGATCGACGGCGAGCCACGCTCCATCGGCGAAGCCCTGCCCACCCTGTACAGCCCCGACCGCGCCGGGCGGGCCGCGGTCCACGCCTCGATCAACCGGGCCCTCGAACCCGAACTGGAACTGCGCGCGACCGCACTCGGCATGATCGTCGCGGACGGTGAGGCGCGAGCCGGACTCCGGGGCACGGACTGGCTGGAAGCACGCCACCGCGCCGACGGAATCCGGCCGGACGAAGTCGCCGCGCTCCTCGCCGTGGCCGACGAATGCACCCCGATCATTCATGAACACTACGCGCTGAAGTGCACACTTATGGGCCACGATCGACTGGCCGACTTTGACCGGTACGCGCCTCTCGACAATTCGGAACAGGACATCGCATGGCCCGATGCGGTCGACATCGTGATCGCCTCTTTCCGTAGCGTTGACCCGGACTTTGAAAAACTTGCCCTGTCAATATTTGAAAGCGGCTGCGTGGATGCCGCACCTCGCCCGGGAAAACAGCGAAGTGCTTTCACTCGCGCAATCCCCGGACAACTGCCCTGCATTTCCATGAACTTCACGGGCCGCGTGCGGGACATTCTCACCCTCGGACATGAGGTGGGGCACGCGGTGCACATGCGACTGTCCTCGGGCCGGCCGTTCCTGGCCGCGAGCCCGCCGTCCATGGTGAACGAGACCGTCGCCCTGTTCTGCGAGGCGATGACCGTGCGCACCCTGCTGGCCGGCAGCACCGATCCGCGCACCCGGGCGTCCGTGCTGGCGCGCTGGCTGGAGGACCAGATGGTTGCCGTCGGCCGGCACGCCGCCCTGCACCGGTTCGAGGTCGCGCTGCGTGCTGAGGTGCACGAGGTGGGCACTCTGGAGCCGGACCGGATCGGCGAGTTGTGGACGGACGGGCAGCGCCGCCTGTACGGCCCCGCCGTCGAACCGACCGACGGCTACCGCATGTGGTGGAGCTATCTCGGGCCGCTGTTCACCGACCCCGGTTCCCACTATCCCTACATCTACGGCCAGTTGGCGGCGCTCGCGCTGCTGAGCCGCTACGACGAGGACCCGGCGGGCTTCGGCCCCCGCTTCCACCGTCTGCTGTCGGCCGGCGACACCCTGCCGCCGGACCGGCTCCTCGGCGCCGCCGGGGTCCGCACCACCGAGGCGGACGACTGGCGCCGCGCCGCCCACACCCTGCGGGACCAGCTGACCCGGCTGAACTCCCTGGCCCGGCAGCTCCACTGACTTCCGTTCCCCCACCCCGGTGAGGGAACGGAGCATCCACACCGACCAGTCAGGAAGGAGGGGACCGAGATGACCGTTGCCATGAAGACGCGCAAGGCGAGCATCGCCGGCAGCACGGTCGAGGGCTGAGACCCGCCGTGCCCGGAGGTGACCGAGCCCGTGAGGGCCGTCGGACCTCCGTGAATTACAGGGATCCCGTCGGTGGGCGCCGTAATCGCCCACCGGCGGGATCCTCCGGCCGGACGCCCGGGCAACGGGCGTGGCTGTCATCAAGTATCGCGCTTTTCGCCACGTATCACGGAGGGATGGCCACATCATGCCCGCAGACGGGCGCATCCTGCCCCAGCTCAAGCACACCTCGCCGCTCTTCGGCTCCGGTGACACCGTCTACATCGGCGGCTTCGGCGAGGTGACCGAGATCGACGACCCCACGGGATCGATCCGCCGGCTGCTCGAACTCCTCGACGGCACACGGACCGTGACCGAGGTGCACCGCGATCTCGCCGCGGACTTCCCGGAGGTGTCCGCCGAGGAGGTCGCCGCGGCGGTGGAGCAGTTCGACGAGGCCGGCTTCCTGCTCAACGGGGCCGTCGCCCCGGAGGGGATCCTGGAGGACCACGAACTCGAACGCTGGGCGCGCAACATCAACTTCTTCGGGTCCTACGCCCACCTCGCGGACAACAAGTACGACCTCCAGCGCAGGCTCCGCGACGCACGTGTGACGCTCCTCGGTCTGGGCGGGCTCGGCACCCATCTGCTGCTCGACATGGCCGCGATGGGCATCGGGCACGTTCGGGCGGTGGAGTTCGACCGCGTCGAACTGTCCAACCTCAACCGGCAGATCCTCTACCGGGAGAGCGACATCGGCCAGGAGAAGCTGTATCTCGCGGCCGAGCGCGTGCGGCTGTTCAATCCGCACATCGACATCGAGCCGGTGAGCCTGAAGATCGGCTCCACCCAGGACGTGCTGAGCGTGATAGACGGCGCCGACGTGGTGATCTCGGTGGCCGACCGGCCCAAGATGGAGCTCGCCCACTGGGTCAACGAAGGCTGTGTCCTCCAGCGCAAGCCGCTCATCACCGGCGGTCTGGAGACCCAGCGCGCGGTGTACTTCACCATGATCCCGGGGCAGACCGGCTGCATCGCCTGCTGGCGTCGCCAGGTCCTGCACGAGGACCGTGTCTCCGACCGGCTGCTGACCGAGAAGCGCGAGCGCCAGATCGGCGGGGACAACGCCGCCTTCTGCCCGCTCGTCACCATGACCACCGGCTTCCTCGTCGGCGAGCTCACCCGCCTGATCACCGGCATCGCCCCGCCGGTCGCCGCGGGCCGGCTGATGCAACTGCGCTTCGACGACTACGAGATGAGTGAGAGCGAGCGTTGGGAGCGGCTGGAGGACTGCGCGGTCTGCGGCAAGGACGCCGTCGACACGACAACGGCGCCCAAGCTCACCGAGGCACGGTAGACAGGCCGGCGAGGTTCGTGCGGTGAGTGGTGTGGAGCAGCGCTCGGGTGACGTGGGTTACGCCAGGATGCCTCGTATGGGAAGCCGTTACTACATTCTGCTCACCGCCTACCTCGCGTCCTCGCTCGGCAACTGGGTCTACCGGCTGGCGCTGCCCCTCCTCGTACTGCACCTCACCGGCTCCGCGCTGAGCACGGGTGTGCTGTACGCCGTCGAGTACGTGCCGTTCCTGCTGCTGTCCATGCCGGGCGGGGTGTTCGCGGACCGCTTCGACCGGCGCCGATTACTGATCGCCGGCGACATGGCCGCAGGAGTGATCGCCGGCTGCCTCGCCGTCCTCGTGGTCCTCGACGTCCACACGCTGTGGCCCATCTACCTGGCCGCGTTCCTGCTGGCCTGCGTGGAACCGGTCTACCATCCCGCCTTCCAGAGCTTCCTCCCGGACATCGTCCCGTCCGAGCGGCTCGGGCAGGCCAACGCCTGGATGCAGACCGGCGACAACATCATGGCGATGGCCGGGCCCGCGATCGCCGGTGGCCTGGTGGCGGTGTTCGGCTTCGACGTGACGGTGTTCGTCAACGCCGGTTCGTTCCTCGTGTCCGGCGCGGCGATCCTGCTGATCCGCGCCCAGCGCGGGACGGGACCGGCCAAGGCGGCGGCACCGCCCGCGAAGGCGTCCTTCCTCGGCGAGATGAAGGAGGCGGTCCGCTACATCTTCAAGGACAACAAGGTCCTGATGGCCGGCTCCCTGATGTTCACCGGTACCAACTTCGCCATCTGGCTGATCCAGGCCAACTTCATCTACTACCTCACCGACTACCGGGCGTTCGAACCGGATGTCATCGGCGCCGTGCTGGCGGCCCAGGGCGTCGGAGCCGTCATCGGGGCCGCCGTCGCGGGCCGGTTGATCCGGCGCAGACCTCCCGGCCGCATCCTGATCGGCACCACGGCACTGGCGGGCCTGACCACCCTCCTCCTCGTCCCCGTCCGCGACCCCGTCGGCATCGCCGTCGTCTGGGGCCTGGTCTACGCGCTCGGCTCGATCAACCCGGTCGCCTGGTTCACCCTCCGCCAACAGATCGTCCCCAACCACCTCCTGGGTCGTGTCGTGGCGACGACCCGCATGCTCGCCTTCGCCTCGATCCCGGTCGCGGCCGTCGTCGCGGGCGCGGTCGAGAGCTCCTTCCACGACATCTACGTACTGATCACCATCGGCGCCCTGCTCAGGTTGCTGATCGCCGGACTGGCCTACCTGTCGCCGTTGCGCACGTCGTCGCCCGGCGTGGACGCGCCCGCGCCGGTCGCCGAGGAGGCCGAGGCACCGGATCCCGGTCCGGCATCGAGGAATTGACGGGAGAGGCAGCGATGGACGGTTCACGGCTCGACCTGTGCATCATCGGCATGGGGCCGCGCGGACTGGCCGTCCTGGAGCGGATCTGCGCGAACGCCGAGGCCGCCGTACCGGAGAGCCGGGTCGTCGTGCACGTGGTCGACCCGCATCCTCCCGGCCCGGGAAAGGTCTGGCGGCCGGCCCAGTCGCGTCATCTGCTGATGAACACCGTCGCCTCACAGGTGACGATGTTCCCCGACGAGAGCGTCGACCTGCACGGCCCCCTGCGGCCGGGACCGAGCCTGCACGAGTGGGCCCGCTTCCTGGTGCTCATCGGCTCCTTCGGCGGACGCCACTACCCCGAGGAGACACTGGCCGAGGCGGCGGGACTGGACCCCGACTCCTATGCCACCCGGGCCTTCTACGGGCACTACCTGGAGTGGGTCTACGACCGGGTGGTGGGCACGTCGGCGGACCGCGTCACGGTGGTGGTGCACCGCTCCCAGGCCGTCCGGCTGGACGAGGAGCGCGAGGAGGAGCGGGAGCACACGGAGACCGCCGGGGGTGCGGGCGATGCGGCGCGCGGTGACCGCGGCCCGGCGCAGAGCGTGCTGCTGGCGGACGGGACACGGCTGGCCGGGCTGCGCGGGATCGTCCTCACCCAGGGCCATCTGCCCACCGTCGCCTCCCCGCGCGAGGCGGAGTTCAGGGCGTTCGCGCGGGCCGAGCGACTCCACTACGTCGCCCCGGGCAACCCGGCGGACGCGGATCTCTCCTCGGTGCTGCCCGGCGAGCCGGTCGCCCTGATGGGCCTGGGCCTGAACTTCTTCGACCACATGGCGCTGCTCACCCTCGGCCGCGGCGGCACCTTCGAACGCGACGGGGACGGCCGGCTGCGCTACTGGCCGTCCGGCCGGGAGCCGGTGCTGCACGCCGGCTCGCGGCGCGGAGTCCCCTTCCATTCCCGGGGCGCCAACCAGAAGGGGCCGTACGGACGTCACGAGCCCGTGGTGCTGGACCGGGCGACGGTGGGCAAGCTGCGCGCGCTGGCCGCCCGCCGCGGCGGCCTGGACTTCCGGCGCGACATCTGGCCGCTGCTGGCCAGGGAGGTCGAGACCGTCTACTACGGCGCCCTGCTCACGGCACAGGGCCGGGCCCGCGACGCCGGGGAACTGCGGGCCCGCTATCCGGTCCTGCCCCGGGAGGACGGCGCCGAGAGGGGCCTGCTCGACGCCTACGGCATCCCGGCCGAACTGCGCTGGGACTGGGAGCTGGTGGCCCGTCCGTACGGCGACAGAACGTTCACGGGTCCCGCGGACTACCGGGACTGGATCACCGGGCATCTGCGCGCGGACATCGCCGCCGCGCGGGAGGGCAATGTCGACGGGCCGGTCAAGGCGGCCGTGGACGTGCTGCGAGACCTGCGCAACGAGATCCGGCTGCTGGTCGACCACTCCGGGCTCACCGGCGACTCCCACCGGCAGGACCTCGACCGGTGGTACACGCCGCTCAACGCCTTCCTGTCCATCGGTCCTCCGGTGCGACGGACCGAGGAGGCGCTCGCGCTGATCGAGGCCGGCATCCTGCACATGACCGGCCCCGGCACCCGGGCCCGGCCCGATCCGCAGGCGCACGCGTTCGCCGTCGACTCGGGGCGCGTGCCCGGATCGGAGGTGTGGACGTCCGTACTGATCGACGCCCGGATGCCCGACGTCGATCTGCGGCGCACCGCCGACCCGCTGCTGCGTCAGATGGCGGTCGCCCGGCAGGTACGACCACACCGCATACCCGATCCCGGCGGCGACGCCTACGAGACCGGCGGACTCGCCGTCACCGCCAGGCCCTATCACCCCGTCGACGGTTCGGGCCGGCCGCACCCGCGCCGATTCGTCTTCGGAGTGCCGACGGAGTCGGTCCACTGGGTGACCGCCGCGGGCATCCGTCCGGGCGTCAACTCGGTGATCCTCAGCGACGCCGACGCCATCGCCCGCGCCGCACTGGACCTGACCGACGTCTGCCCGCCCCCGGGTTCGGACAGCACTCCCACCACGAAGGCGGCGGTATGACAGCGGACCGGGCTCCCCGCGTCGGCCCGGACTCCGGGCTGCTCACCCCGGTGCGCGCCGGCACGCCGGCCGAGGAGGCGACCTCCGACGCGGCGTGGCTGCGCGCCCTGCTGGACGCGGAGACGGCGCTGGTGCGCGCGCAGGCCCGGCTGGGCGTGGTGCCCGAGAAGGCCGCCGAGACGATCGCGTACGTGGCCGCGACGCACCCGTTCGACATCGGGGACCTGGCGCGGCGGGCACGCGGCGCCGCCAATCCCGTGGTCGCCCTGGTCGGGGCGCTGACCGCGGCCGTCGCGGCCGAGGACGAGGCGGCCGCCGACCATGTCCACCGCGGCTCCACCAGCCAGGACATCATGGACACGGCCGCCCTGCTGGTCGCCCACCGTGCCACGGACCCGCTCCTGGCCGACCTGGACCGCACCACGGCCGCGCTCGCCCGGCTCGCCGCGACGCACCGGGACACGCCCATGCCGGGCCGTACCCTCGCCCTGCACGCCGTGCCCGTCACCTTCGGCCTCAAGGCGGCCGGCTGGTTGCTGGCCGTACTGGAGGCGGGCGAGCGTCTACGGGACGTGCGCCTCGGTCTCCCGGTTCAACTCGGTGGCGCGGCGGGCACCTTGGCGGGCTACCTCGAACACGTCCGCCGGGGTGACTCGGCCCCTGAGGCCGACGCCTACGCCGACCGGGATCTCGCCGCGTACGTCACCGACCTGACCGCCGCCTTCGCCGCCGAGACCGGCCTCGCCGTACCGGTGCTGCCCTGGCACACGGCCCGTGGTCCCCTGGCCGAACTCGCCGCGGCGCTGGCCCTCGTCACCGGCGCCCTGGGCAAGGTGGCCGTGGACGTGCAGACGCTCTCCCGCACCGAGATCGCCGAGGTCGCCGAGCCCGCCGCCGCCGGACGCGGGGTCTCCTCGGCGATGCCGCACAAGCGGAACCCGGCGCTGGCCACGCTGATCCGCGCCGCCGCCCTCCAGGTCCCCGCCCTGGCCCTGGTCGTCACCCAGGCCATGCTCGCCGAGGACGAACGTCCCGCGGGTGCCTGGCATGCCGAATGGGAGCCGCTGCGCGAGTGCCTGCGGCTGGCGGGCGGCGCCGCGCACACGGCGGCGGAGCTGGCCGAGGGCCTGACACCGCGCCCGGCTCGCATGCGCGACAACCTCGACCTCACCGGCAGCCTGCTGGTCACCGAGCGGCTGGCCGCCGCGCTGGCCCGGACGCTGGGCAGGCGGAAGGCGGCGCAGGCGGTCACCGCGGCCGCCACCGAGGCCGAGCGAAGCGGTACTCCCCTGCGCACGGTGCTGACCCGATCACCGGACCTCACCGGCCACTTCAGCGAGCGGGAACTGACCGGCCTCCTCGATCCCACGCACTACACGGGCGCCGCCTCGGCCCTCGTGGACCGGGCTCTGACCCACTACGAGGCGCTCCGCGACCGGCGGGCCCAGGGCTCGTCCGGCGGATCATGGGCCGAGCCAGGGCCGGACCGAGGCGAGGGCCGGCCAGTGCCCTAGTCGTGTTGACCGCCCCCGGCAGGCAGTGCTGGAGTCGGCACGTGGACAGCATCCCCGCCAACCGGCGGCTCTGGAACCGGATCAGCAGCGCCTACCAGCACGAGCACGACCCACAAATCGGCGCCGCACCCCGGCTGTGGGGCATGTACTCCATCCCCGACGCGCACCTGCACGCCCTGGGCGACGTCACCGGCAAGCGCGTCCTCGAACTCGGCTGCGGTGCCGGCCAGTGGTCCGGGGCGCTCGCCGCCGAGGGCGCCACCGTGGTCGGGCTCGACCTGTCCGAAGCCCAACTCGCCGCAGCGGCCCGCGCGATGGGAGCGGCCCGCTACCCGCTGGTGCAGGGCGCCGCCGAACAACTCCCCTTCGCAGCCGACAGCTTCGACCTGGTGTTCTGCGACTTCGGCGGGCTCAGCTGGGCGCCCCCGCACCTGGCCGTCCCGCAGGCCGCACGCGTCTTGGGCCGCGGCGGGCGCCTGGTGTTCAACGTCGCCAGCCCATGGTTCGAAGCCTGCTACGACGAAGCCGCCGGCCGCGTGACCACGACGCTGCAGCAGGACTACTTCGGGCTGAACACCATCGCCGAAGACGACGGCGCGACCAGCTATCAGCTCACCTACGGCGACTGGGTCAAGGTCCTGCGCGGCGCGGGTCTCATCATCGACGACCTCATCGAGCCGCGGCCCGAACTCGGAACACCCAACGGCTACAACGAAACCGACCCACCCGACTGGGCACACCGCTGGCCGGCGGAACTGCTCTGGGTAACCCACAAACCGTAAATTCCACCGCGCCGAGACGTGAAGACATCACCTGGCCGCGCAGGCCTGTCCGAATCCGCGCAGGCGCTCGGGGCGAATTAATCCGGCACCAGCCGATATCTTCCGGCCCCTATCGGTCTTGATACCGCATCTGTTGCGTGCGCATGGTTTGGCAGTGGCGGGTGGTGGCGTTGCCTGCGGCGCGGCCAACCTGCGGCCAGATGACCGCGGGATGAACCGGCCCAGGTGCACTTCTCGCAGGTCAGAGGGCGGTGTGAGTCCCCTGAGGGAAGGGGTGGCGCAACAACGGGAGCAGACATGGTCGGTCAGGCCGCCCGTCGGCCCGCCCAGGTTGGACGCGCCGTCCGACAGCGAGCCGTGCAGGACTCGGACGGGTCGCACGGCCGTCGATCTGGATCGAATCAGCGCGGTCGGCGCAGCCCCGCGATGAGGAGCTCGACCAGTCGGCGTGCGTCGTAGCGGGGGTCGCTGTCCGCGCCGATGCAGAGGTTGCCGACGCCGCGCATGAGTTCGTAGGCCTCGATGTCGGAGCGGATCTCACCGGCGGCGGCTGCGGCTTCGAGCAGTTGGGTGCAGACGGGGACCAGGCGGTCGAGGAAGTAGGCGTGCAGAGTCGCGAAACCGGCGCTGTCGGAGTGCAGTACGGCGGCGAGTCCGTGCTTGGTGACCAGGAAGTCGACGAAGAGGTCGATCCACCGGCTCAGCGCGGCGAAAGGGGAGTCGGCCTCGGCCAGCAGCCTCGGGCCGGCCTCGGCGCACGCCTCGATCTGATGGCGGTAGACGGCGGTGACCAGATCGGCCCGGGTCGGGAAGTGGCGGTAGATCGTCCCCATCCCGACCCCGGCGCGGGCCGCGATCTCCCGGATCGGCGCCTCGACGCCGGAGGTGACGAAGACCTCCGCGGCGGCGGCGAGCAGCGTCTGCTGGTTGCGCACCGCGTCGGCCCGCTTGCTTCGGGACGGCGCCTTTCCGGCGGAGTCCTCGGTGGACATCAGGTTTCCTCCGACACGATTGACAAAACGGAACAGCGTTCCGGATACTAAGTGGAGCAGCGTTCCGGTTCAGCTTAGCGGCTCTACCCCAAGGAACGCAGAAGGGAAACGCAACCATGACCATTTCCACGCCGACCACCGCCCCCGACCCATCCGTGCCGGTCCTCTCGTACGGCCCGGTGGTACTGCCCGTCCCCGGACGCCCCGTGGACCTGCACCTGCGCGTCACCGCCCCGGCGACCGGGACCGACCTCCCGGTCATCCTCCTCTCCCACGGCCACGGCCCCTCGCACCATCTCTCCTCCCTGCACGGCTACGCCCCGCTCGCCGACCTCTGGGCGGCGCACGGGTTCGTCGTCGTCCAGCCCACCCACCTCAGCTCCCGGAGCCTGAGCCACCTGGTCGCCGACGCACCCGGCGCACCCTTCTTCTGGCGCGCACGCGCCGAGGACATGACCCACATCCTCGACCGGTTCGACGCGATCGAGACCGCCGTGCCGAGGCTGGCCGGCCGCGTGGACCGCACCCGGGTCGCCGTCGCCGGACACTCGCTCGGCGGTCACACCGCCGGCCTCCTGCTGGGCGCACGCAATGCCGACCCTGACACCAGGGAAGCGGTGGACCTGCTGGAACCCCGCATCACCGCGGGCGTGCTGCTGGCGGCACCCGGCAGGGGCGGCGACATCCTGAACGGCCCCATGGCCGAGGCCATCTCGTTCGTCCAGTCGTCCGACTTCTCCACCATGACCACGCCGACCCTGGTCGTCGTCGGCGACAAGGACGACTCCCGGCACTTCACGGACATCGGACCGGACTGGCACGCCGACCCCTACGCCCTCGCCCCCACACCCAAGACCCTGCTCACCCTCTTCGGCGCGGAGCACGGACTCGGCGGGATCGCCGGCTACGACGTCGCCGAGACCACCGACGAGAACCCGGCGCTCGTCAACGCCCTCGGCCGCCTGGTCTCGGCCTACCTCCGCACCCGGTTCGACCCCGCCGACGACGCCTGGCGGACGACGAGCGAAGCGTTGACGACCGGCCCCCACGCCGTAGGGCGAGTGGAGTCCAAGTGACCGGCCGAGGCCGGGGGCAGGCACAAGGAGGTGACCGGCAAGGAACTTGACGGGTGCTCACTTTGCCCAACTGACAGCCCATCAACAGCATCCGTCCCTACGGTGCCGTGTCCATGACAGAAACCTCGACAGGCACCTCGACAGACTCCTCGCGGGCTCCCGACGCTTCGCAGGCACCCCCCACCGCGATCGGACGCCGCACCGTCCTGATCGCCACCGGCGCCACGGCCGCGACCCTGGCCGTCGGTGCCGCCGCACCCGAGGCCCCCACAGCCGCACCGGCCCCCGTGGCCGCCGCGGCCGTCTGCACCCTCACGAAGGAGATGACCGAAGGCCCCTACTACCTCGACGGACAGCTGGTCCGCGCCGACATCGGCGAGGACAAGACCGGCATCGCGCTGGAGCTCACCCTCACCGTCGTCGACGACAGCACCTGCGCACCCCTGAACAACGCCCTGGTGGAGATCTGGCACTGCGACGCCCTCGGCGAGTACTCCGGCTTCGTCGGCAACAACGGCCACGACGAGCCCGACAACGGCACCTTCCTGCGCGGCGGTGTGCTCACCGGCTCCGGCGGCGTCGCGCGCATCACGACCGTGTACCCCGGCTGGTACCGCGGCCGGTGCGTCCACATCCACGTCAAGGTGCACACCGACGTCACGCTCACCGACGACGGCTCGTTCACCGGCGGCCAGGAACTCCACACCGGCCAGCTCTTCTTCGACGAGACGATCACGACACGTGTCGCCGCGCTCGCCACCTACGCCGCCAACACCGTCCCGCGCACCACACTCGCCCAGGACGGCATCTACGACGACGGAGGCGCCGCTTCCGGTCTGCTGACCCTGACCGCGCTCGGCGGTTCACCGTCGGCGGGCTACGCGGGGACGCTCACCCTGGGGGTGGACGGCTGAGCCGAGACGCCCACGTCCGTCAGGCCGCGCCCGCTTTCCGCAGCGGGCGCGGCCTGACGCGTGCGCCTACTGACCCGGGCACTCCTTCCACGCCAGGTGGTACACGGTGCTGATGTCACCGTCGGTCGAGTCCATGGTCATGAAGCTGACCTTGCTCGCCGGGGACGAGCCGAGGTTCACCCTCAGCTCGGTGTTGATGTTGAAGTTGCGCTGCTTCCCGCAGGGCGCCCAGATCAGCTGGGCCCAGTCGGTCTCATCGGTGGCCTGCCAGTTGTCGTTGAGGGGGCCGCTGAACGGGTGGCTGCGGAACTGCGTGTTCGGTGAGCCCTGGAAGTAGTACGAGGCTCTCTGCATGGCATTCGCGCCGGACTGGAGGGCGGCGAAGCCGCGGTAGTCGGCGCTGGCGATGGCGTAGGTGAAGCCACCGGGGACGTGCACGATCAGGCTGAGCTGACAGTTCTTGCGGAACGCCGTCGGGTCGGAGTTGCCGCCGACCTGAGCGAGGTAGTCGCTGTAGGTCACGGTGAAGGCGGTGTTGTCCTCGGAGACGGCGACGGCCGTGGTGCCCTGGGGGCAGCCGGAGCCGTTCACCGTGGCGACCTTGATGACGATCTTGTCCGGCGGCGGGTCTTCGAACGCGGGAGTCGCCTGCGCGGGCAGGGTCGCGGTGAGCAGAGCGGCCAACGCGCCGCCGCTCAGCAGGAACCGCAGGAGTCCACGTGCCATGGATCTCTCCTTGGGGATGGGGGGTGGCTGCGCCTGCGGCCCCAAGTCGCCCTCACCGATCCTTCGTTGAACATTTGAAGAAACAGTGAGGTTCCTGTGAAGGCCGAAGGCGTACGCATCGTAGAAGTCACGCGCATGGCCGACAGGAGTCAACTCCAGCCATTTACGGCCGAGTTGAGCGAAGCATCCCCAGGCCGTTCACAGCCGCACATCAAGTCGTTCCTCAGATTGGCTCCTAACTTCGTTCACATGACGGGAAACACAGAGCACGACGAACAGCAGTCCGGCCGCCACCGGCTGGACACCGGCGTCCGGCGCCGCCGCGTTCTGATCGCCGGTGGCGGTATCGCCGTGGCCGGCGGTCTCGCGGTCGCCGGCATGGCCTCCGCCGACCCCGCCCAGGGGACGGCCGAGGCGTCCACGACCGACGCGACGGCCGACACCACGACAGCGGCCATCACCGGCGTCTGCGTCCTGAACGCCGAGGTCACCGAGGGTCCGTACTCCCTCGAAGGCGCCCTCGTGCGGGCGGACATCCGGGAGGGCAAGGAGGGTTTCGAGGTGCGGTACACCTTCACGGTCGTCGACATCGCGAACGACTGCGCGCCGCTCGCGAACGCCCTCGTCGAGATCTGGCACTGCGACCATCTCGGCGAGTACTCGGGCTTCGTCGGCGGCAACGGCCACCAGGAGGAGGACAACGGCACCTTCCTGCGCGGCGGCCGGATGACCGACGAGAACGGTCAGTGCGAGATCACGTCCATCTGGCCGGGGCACTACGTCTCGCGCGCGGTGCACGTCCATATGCGGCTGCACACGGATGTGACGCTCACCGACGACTCGTACACAGGCGGCGACATCATTCACACCGGGCAGCTCTTCTTCGACCCGGACATCAACACCGAGATCCAGGCGACCTCGCCGTACTCGGAGAACACCACGAAGGAGACCCAGTTGGAGGACGACGGCATCTACGACGACGGAGGCTCTTCCTCCGGTCTGCTGACCCTGACGGCACTCGGTGACAGCGTGGCGGACGGCTACAAGGCGACCTTGACAGTGGGCGTCAGCACCGCCTGAACGGCTCGGTCAGGTGCCGACGGGCTGCCGCTCCTCGGCGGGCTCGGTCCGGGCCGCCTCCCCTTCCTTCAGGTGGGCCCGGATCGAGTACGCCAGGGCGGCGGCCCACACCCGGTACGCCGATCCTGGCGAACACCTTCCAGTGTGAGGATTCCTCACCCGGACATGTCAGCCCAGCCGGATCACGTTCCAGGACAGCGGTTCCAGTACGGCGGTGAGGTGCCCGTCCTTCAGCGCGGTGCCCTCGACCTGGTGCGGGGTGACCCGCTCGGGGTCGTCGAGGGTGTTGCGGGCGTCCGGGTCGGCGTCCGCGAGGGCGCTGTGCTCGACGACCCGGGTGAGGTCGAGGCCGTTCAGGGCGACGTCCAGCGGGAGGGCTTGGGTGCGGCCGCGGTTGACCGCGAAGACGGTGACCGTGCCGTCGTCGGCGCGTACGGCGGTGGCGTGCAGGAGGTCGGCCTCGCCGTACTTCTCCGTCTCATAGGTCGGGGAGTCGATCCGGACGTCCAGGACCTGGCCGCGGCCGTACGCGGACGCCTGGGCGAAGGGGAAGAACGTCGTCTGCCGCCAGGCCGGGCCGCCGGGCTCGGTCATGATCGGGGCGATGACGTTCACGAGCTGCGCGAGACAGGCGACGGTGACCCGGTCGGCGTGGCGCAGCAGAGCGATGAGGAGTGAGCCGAAGACGACGGCGTCGGTGACGCTGTAGTTGTCCTCCAGCAGGCGCGGGGCCTGAGGCCAGTCGTGCTGCTCGAAGGTCTTGGCGTGCGCCTCCCACTCGGGCAGGTACCAGACGTTCCACTCGTCGAAGGAGAGGTTGATCCGCTTCTTCGACTTCAGCCGGGCGCCCACGTGGTCGGCGGTCGCGACGACGTTGTCGATGAAGGACTCCATGTCGACGGCGGAGGCGAGGAAGGAGTCGATGTCGCCGTTCTCGGGCCAGTAGTAGGCGTGCAGCGAGATGTGGTCGACGAGGTCGTACGTCTCCTTCAGGACCGTCGCCTCCCACTCGGCGAAGGTCGGCATGGACTGGCTGGAGGAGCCGCAGGCGACGAGTTCGATCCGCGGGTCGATCTGGCGCATGGCGCGTGCGGTCTCGGCGGCGACCCGGCCGTACTCCTCGGCCGTCTTGTGGCCGGTCTGCCAGGGGCCGTCCATTTCGTTGCCCAGGCACCACAGCCGGATGCCGAAGGGGTCCTTGTCGCCGTGGGAGACACGCAGGTCGGACAGGGCGGTGCCCTCGGGGTGGTTGGCGTACTCCTGGAGTTCGAGGGCTTCGGCGACGCCGCGGGTGCCGAGGTTGACGGCCATCATGGGCTCGGCCTGCGGGCCGATCTTGCGCAGGAAGTCGATGTACTCGGAGAGCCCGAAGCGGTTGGACTCCGTCGAGTGCCAGGCGAGGTCGAGGCGCCGGGGGCGCTCCGCTGCCGGGCCGACGGAATCCTCCCACTTGTAGCCCGATACGAAGTTGCCGCCGGGGTAGCGGACGGCTGTGACGCCGAGTTCACGGACCAGGTCCAGGACGTCCTGGCGCAGGCCCTTGTCGTCGGCCGTGGGGTGGTCGGGTTCGAAGATGCCGGTGTAGACGCAGCGGCCGAGGTGTTCGACGAAGCTGCCGAAGAGCCGGGGGTTGACCTCGCCGACGGTGAAGGCGGGGTCGAGGGTGAAACGGGCGGTGTGCATGTTCGCCTTTCGAAGGGGGTGGTTCCGAACGCCGGCGGGTGCGGGTTGTCTGTGGCTGGTCGCGCTGTTCCCCGCGCCCCTAAGAGCAAAAAGCCCCTACTGGCCTGCCAGACCCGTGTGGGCCACGCCCGCCACGATCTGCCGCTGGAAGAAGACGAAGACGACGATCAGGGGCAGGCCCGCCATCAGGCCGCCGGCCATCAGCTGGGCCCACTGGATGCCGTAGGAGTTCATGACGGTGGCGATGCCGTTCGGCATGGTCATCAGGTCGGGGTTGTTGGTCACCATGTACGGCCACAGGAAGTTGTTCCAGGAGGCGATGAAGGTGAAGATGCCGACCGCCGCGAGGGAGGGGCGGGCGAGCGGGACGACGATGGTGAAGAAGACGCGCCAGCGGCCGGCGCCGTCGATGAACGCTGCCTCCTCCAGCTCGCGCGGGACGCCCTGGAAGAACTTGTAGAGGATGTAGACCATCGCGGCCGGCGCGCACTGCGGCAGGATCATGCCCCAGTAGGTGTCGACCATCCCCATCTGCTGGACCGTGGTGAACAGGGGTACGCCGAGGACCGCCGGGGAGATCATCAGGCCCGCCATGACGACGCCCATGAGAACGCCCTTGCCGCGGAACTCCGTGCGGGCGAAGCCGTATCCGGCGAGGGCCGCCACGATCAGCACGACGGACGTCACGCACACCGAGACGACCAGGGAGTTCACAAACCAGTCGGTGATGTTGCCGGTCTCGAACAGGGCCGTCCACGCCTGGCCCGTCCAGTCCCTCGGCAGCCAGTGCGGGGGCACCTCCACCGCCTCGGTCTCGGACTTCAGCGAGGTGAACAGGCCACAGGCGAAGGGCGCGAGGAAGACGACCGAGACGGCCGTACCGAGGAGGGTGAGCACGATCTGGCCGGGTGTCCACGCCTTGGTCGTCATCGGGCGGCGCCCTCCTCACGGTTGCGCAGCAGCCACATTCTCGCGAGGGCGACGACCGCGATGAGCACGAAGAAGATGATGGAGATCGCGGAGGCGTAGCCCACGCGGTAGCTGGTGAAGCCCTCTTCGAGGGTGTACTGCACGAAGGTGCGGGTGGAGTTCTCCGGTCCGGGGCCGAAGTCCATCATCACGACCGCCTGGTCGAAGACCTGGAGCGAGGCCAGGATCTGGAGCGTGATGACGAGGCCGGTGATGTTGCGCAGCATCGGCAGGGTGATGTGGACCATGCGGTGCCAGGCGTTCGCGCCGTCGAGCTTGGCGGCCTCGTAGAGGTGGTCGGGGATGGACTGGAGCGCGGCGAGGTAGAGCAGGAAGCTGAAGCCGACCGTCCACCACAGGGTGGTGATGACGATGGCGAGCATGGCGTACGACTTGTCGGTCAGCCACGCGGTCTCGATGCCGAAGACGTGGTTGATCATTCCCGTGCCGGGGTTGAACAGCCACTGCCACAGGTTGCCGGCGACGGTGGAGGGCAGGAGGAAGGGCGCGAAGAAGCACAGGCGCCACAGCCATTTGCCGCGCTCGATGTGGTGGGCGAGCATCGCCAGCAGGAAGGCGAGGACGGTGATGCAGGGCACGACCAGAAGCGTGAAGTACGCGCTGCGACCGAGCGCGTCCCACATCAGCGGGTCGTCGAGGGCCTCGCGGTAGTTGTCGAGGCCGATGAAACTCGTGCTGTCACCGGAGATGTTGGCGTCGGTGAAACTGAGGTAGATGCCGCGTAGCAGCGGCCAGATCACGAAGAGCGTGAAGAGGACCAGGAACGGGGCCACGAACCAACCGCCGTGCTGGAAGCCCTGCTTACGGCGGAGGGTGGCGCTGTCGGCGGCGGTCCTGGCGCGTGGCGGCGCGAAGACGGTCTCGGCGGTGGTCATGCGGCCGTACCCCCCTGCGCGGCGGTCCTGCCGTCCATGGGGTTCTTCATCGCGAGCAGCTTGGCGAGCTCGCCCTTCATCCGGCCGGCGACCACGTCGGGCCTGGCGGAGCCCAGTGTCGAGGACACGACGATCGGGCCGACGCGCTGGGCGAGGATGCCGGTGGAGCCCGCGAACCACACCTTCGGCTCGGTGGCCTGGTGGTCCATGGCGGAGACGTACTCGCTCTGCGGGTCCAGCTTCTTGTACGCCGCCGTGGACAAGGTCGGTGTGTGCGCCGGGATGTGGCCGCCGGCCGCCCACTGCCGGGCGTGCGTGACGATGTAGGCGGCGAGCCGGTGGGCCCCGTCGTCGGCGGCGCCGCCGCGGCCGGACCGGTGGGGCAGGACGAAGGCGTGCGACTCGGCGTGGGTGGCCTGCTCGCCGAAGACGGGCGGCAGCGGGATGGCGCCGTAGTCGAGCTTCGCCCCGGCGTAGACCGGCACCGACCAGTTGCCCTCCCAGGCGAAGGGGGCGCCGTTGATGAACTGTTCGGCGCCGACGGAGCCCAGGCCCGGGTCGGCGTACCCCTCGGCGATGTGCCGGCGCAGGAACTCCAGGACCTGCGTGGCCCGGTCGGTGTCGAAGGTGACCTCGGTGTTGTCGGCGTTGAACCAGGTGCCGCCGAGCTGGGTGTAGAAGGCGACGAAGAACCACCACTGGAAGTTCTGGTCGTTGACCCACAGGCCGATGGTCTGCAGCCCCTTCCTGGTGGCCTTCTTGGCCTCCTTCAGCACGTCGAACCACTCGTCGGCCGAGGTGACCGGGACGATCCGCCCGTCGTCACCGAGCAGGCCCGCCCTCTTCAGCACGTCCTTGCGGTAGAAGCAGAGCTGGACGTGGATGTCGAGCGGGAGGGCGTAGAGCTTCCCGTCGATGACACCGCGCTGCCACAGCGAGGGGTTGAAGTCCCGTTCGCGTACGCCGTGTTCGGCGAGCAGCTCGACGTCCCAGGGATCGAGGAGCCGGCCGGGCGAGAAGCCGGTGACGCGGCCGAGGTGCATCACGCCGAGGTCGGGCGCGCGGTTGCCGGCGGCGGCCATGGCGAGCTTGGTGTAGAAGGGGTTGCCCCACTGGAGGGTGGAGTCCTTGACGTCGATGCCGGGGTTCGCCTGCCGAAAGGCGTCCAGCATCGCGATCATGTTGGAGCCGTCGCCGCCGCTGAACAGGTTCCAGTAGCGCACCCGGGTGTCGGCGCTGGAGGCGAGCGCGTCGGCGCCGGTGCCCAGTGCCGCGAAGCCGAAGCTGCCGGCCACCGCCAATCCGCCCGCGGTGGCCAGAAGTTGCCTGCGATTCAGGTCAGGTCGTCCCATTGCCTGCCCTTACTGTTCGACATATCGAATTACGCCCGTAACTTCGAACGGGACCGTAGGGTGGAAGCGCTTTCCAGTCAATGCCTTGTGCACGAATTTCGAGCGGTGACGGTCGTTCCCGGTGAGACGGCGGTCGTTCCCGGTGACAGCGTGGTCGTTCCCGGTTGAACAACGGTCGCCGGATCACATGACGCGGACAGTTCGGGCCGCGTAGGCTCGAACGGCCCGCCGAGCGGCGGAGGAACAGGGGGTGCGATGGACATCGCGGGCGCGCGCAAGAGGGCGGCCCGGGTCGCTTCGGCGCTATGGCCGCGGCGCTCTCACGCCGCTTCCGGGATGCGCGACCTGGCCTCCGACCTGAGCGCGGCCGTGCGTTCCAGACCCCACCCCCCGCAGGACGTGGACGAGTTGTGCCACGCCCTGTGCGCGGAGATGAGCGCGCGGCGCGGCGGGCGGCCGGTGGAGCTGCGGTTCGAGCGGTTCCCCGACGAGATCGAAGTGACCGGGCTGTGGGTGGAGTTCCAGGACTTCGACCTGGTCATCGTCGAGGAGCGGGCCGAGGCGGTGCAGCGACTGGTCGTCCTCGGCCATGAGTTGTGGCACCTGCACGCCGGGCACGGCCACCATCACACGAACGGCACAGCCGCCGCGCACGCGCTCGCGGGCACGCCCGGCTGGCGGGACACGGCCCTCGCGGTGGCCGCGCGCACCGGCTCCCGGGAGCGGGACGAGGCCGAGGCCGACGACTTCGGGCACCGGCTGGCCGCCGCCTTCCGGCCACTGATGCCGCGGGAGGACCCGGACGCGCCGCTCGGCCCGCTGCAGCGTTCGCTGGGCTATCGCGGGAGCGGGAGGGCGACACGGTGAACACCGTGCTGGCACAGGACCCCTCGAGTGTCCTCGGCGAGGTGTACATCTCGTTCTGGATCCCGACCGTGGTACTGACCGCCGCGCTCGCGATCAAGCTGCCCACCATCATCCGGCTGTGGCGGGACCCGCTGCTGCGCGCGGTCGGCGGCCTGCTGCTGCTCGCCTGTGCCGTGTTCGTGTTCGCGGCCCCGGCGACGATCGCCTGGGTCAACCGCGTCACGGGCGTACCGAACATCGCGGCGCCGCTGGTGTACTCCCTGCTCACCGCGTTCTGCGGCTCCTGTCTGCTGCTGATCATCGCCTGGCGCAACGGCCTGTCCGACCGCAACGCCGAGACCCGCCGCGCGATGCGCCTCGTCATCTGCGCCTACGCGGGCGTGATCGTGGCCCTCTGGGTGCTCTTCGCCCTGGCGGACGCGCCCGTGGAGCGGGTGCGGGACCTGGACACGTACTACGCCAACACGCCGTTCATGCGTGAGGAGACACTGCTCTACCTCCTCGCGCACTGCACCGCCGTACTCATCACGTCCCGGCTGATCTGGAACTGGGTGCGCACGGACGGTCTGGACGCCTGGCTGCGCTGGGGGCTGGTGTGCCTGGGCGTCGGCTACGCCCTCAACCTCATCTTCGACGCGGCCAAGCTGACCGCCGTCGTCACCCGCTGGACGGGCAACGACCTGGACTGGCTCAGCACCGATCTGGCGCCGCCGGTGGCCTGTCTGTCCGCCATCCTGATCGCGGTGGGTTTCATCCTCCCGCACGCCGGCCAGTATCTGCACGACCGCTGGCGGGTCCGCCTCGCCCACCACCAACTGCGGCCCCTGTACCTGCTGATGAAGTCCGTCAACGGCTACGGCGTGCCGTTCGTGCTGCGCGCGTCGCCGGAACTGCGGCTGATCCGGCGCGAGACCTTCATCCGGGACGTCCTGCTGCCGCTGGCCCGGCACATCGACGAGGAGCTGCACACGCGGTCGTACACCGCCGCGCTCGGCCTCGGCTTCACGCCCGACCGTGCGAAGGCGCTCGCCGCCGCCCTGACCGTCCAGGACGCCGCCCACCGCAGGAGCCGGGCCCCGGACGAGGGCGGCAGCGGCCACCCCGACACCGCGGATCTGCTGCGGGAGATCGGCGCCGTCTCCCGAGCCCTCCGCAACCCCGACGAGATCGACGCGGTCCGTGCCCGCACGGCCGCCCCAGCAGGAAACGTGCCCGTACATGACTGACCGCCCCACCACCGCCGTCGTACTCGGCGGCTCCCTCTCCGGCATGCTCGCCGCCCGTGCGCTGGCCGATGTCGCCGACCACGTCACCGTGGTGGAACGCGACGTGCTGCCGGCCGGCCCCGAACCGCGCAAGGGCCTGCCGCAGGCCCGGCACGTCCACCAGCTGTGGTCGGGCGGGGCGCGGGCCCTGGAGGAGCTGCTGCCGGGCATCGTCGGACGGCTGCAGGACGCGGGGGCGCACCGGCTGCCGGTGACCACGGACATCGTGGCGCTGTCGCCCTACGGCTGGTACCGGCGGTGGGCCGAGTCGCACCACATGCTGCTGTGCGGCCGGGACCTGCTGGACGCGACGATCCGGGCGGCCGTCCTCGCAGACGAACGCGTCGAGCTGCTCCAGGGAACCGAGGTGCTCGGGCTGATCGGTACGGAGGCGGCCGTGCGAGGCGTGCGCATCCGCGCCGCCGACGGTGCCGCCGCCGAGCGGATCCTGACGGCCGATCTGGTCGTCGACGCCACGGGACGCGGTTCGCGTGCGGGGCTCTGGCTGACGGGGCTCGGGCTGCCGACGGTCGAGCGGCGTGAGGTCGACTCCGGGGTGGCGTACGCGAGTCGGGTGTTCCGGGCGCCCGAGGCGGCGCGGGAAGGGTTCCCGGTCGTCAACGTCCAGCCGGACCCACGGGCCGGGAAGCCCGGGTGCGGGGGCGTGCTCCAGCCCATCGAGGACGGACGGTGGCTCGTCACGCTGTTCGGCTCCCGGGGCGCCGAACCCCCCACCGAGGCCGATGCCTTCCTGCCCTACGCCCGCGAGCGGCTGCGGCACCCCGTCATCGCCGAACTGCTCGCGCACGCCGAGCCGTTGACCGACGTGGCGTACACACGGACGACCGCCAATCGGCGCCATCACTACGAGCGGATGCCGGCCTGGCCCGACAACTTCGCCGTACTCGGGGACGCGCTGTGCGCACTCAACCCGATCTACGGGCACGGCATGTCCGTCGCCGCCCAGAGTGCGCTCGCCCTGCGGGAGACGGTACGGCGGCACGGCTGGGGAACGGCCCGGCTGTCCCGCCGGATCCAGCGGGCCGTGGCGCGACCGGCGTCGGCGGCATGGGATCTGGCCCTCGGGATGGACGTCTTCTATCCCGGGGCGACCGCGGACGGCCCCACCCTGCGCGACCGGCTTTTGGCGGCGTACGTGGGCCGGCTGCTGCACACCGCCACCGGGAACGGGCGGATCGCCCGGCGGGTGACGGATGTGACGTCGCTGGAGCGGGGGGCGCAGGTGCTGCTGACGCCGTCCGTCCTGCTGGCCGCGCTGGTCGGCCCGCTCAAGCCGGCGCTGAGCGGGCCGCCGTTGACTGCGCAGGAGCTGAAGGCGGCGGGGGTGCCGTAGGGCGGCTCAGCCGTTGAACGCCGGCAGTGCCAGTCCCTTGCCCGCGCCGGGTACGACGAGCAGGGAGCCCGACAGCGGGGGCGGCGTCGCCAGTCCCGTACGGGCCGTGGTGATGTACAGGTCGGTCAGGTCGGGTCCGGCGAAGGCGCACGCCGTCACCCGGGGCACCGGAAGCTCGATCACCCGGTCCAGCTCGCCGCTCGGCGTGTAACGCCGTACCGCCGCGCCGTCCCACAGCGCCACCCACACACAGCCCTCGGCGTCCACCGTCAGTCCGTCGGGGAAGCCGGCGCCGTCCTCGATCTCGGCGAACGGCCGCCGGCCGGCGACACCGCCGTCCACGTAGTCGAAGACGTCGACGCGCCGGGTGGGCGAGTCGACGTAGTACATGAGGCTGCCGTCCGGGCTCCAGCCCGTGCCGTTGCTGACCGCGACGTCGTCGAGCACGACCTCGGCCGATCCGTCACCGGTGAACCGGGAGAGGCTGCCGCCGCCCGGGGCCTCGTCGTAGCGCATGGTGCCCGCCCACAGGGAGCCGTCGGGGGCGACGGCTGCGTCGTTGGCGCGGCGGCCGGGGACGGGCTCGCGGTGCAGCCAGCGGAAGGTGTCGTCCGGGTCGAGCAGTCCCACCCCGTCCCGGAGGTTGAGCACGAGCCCGCCGCCGGCGCGCGGCTTGACTGCGCCGATGTGCTGGTCGGTGGTGCGGACGGTCCGTCGCCCGGAGACGGGGTCGTAGGTGTGGACCCGTGCCCCCAGGATGTCGATCCACAGCAGCCGCCCGCTGCTCGCGTCCCAGGTCGGCCCCTCGCCGAGCTGGGCCTCCGCCCGGACCGCGACCTCGTAGCGCGCCGTCACGCCATGCTCCGGTGTCCGAGACGCTCCGACAGTTCGGCGGCCCCCTTGGCGGCGAGCTGCTCCAGCTCGGCGCGGCGCTCGTCGCTCCAGCGGATCATGGGGACGGAGATGGAGAGGGCGGCGACGACCTGCCCGGTGCGGTCCCGCACGGGCGCGGCCACACACGACACATCCGGGTTGGATTCCCGGCTCTCGACGGCGATCCCCCGCTGCCGGATCTCGGCGAGGGCCTCGCGCAGAGCGCCGGGCTCGGTGATGCTGTTGGGTGTCATGGCCACCAGCTCGGCCCCGTCCGGAATCCGGGAGCCGAGTTCCGACTCGGGAAGCGAGGCCAGCAGCATCTTGCCGACGGATGTGCAGTGGGCGGGCAGCCGGCGACCGGCGGCGGACACCATCCGCACGGCGTGCGTCGAGTCGACCTTGGCGATGTAGATGACGTCGGTGCCCTCGAGGATCGCCACGTGCACGGTCTCGTCACAGGTCTCGGCTACGGACCGCGCGACCTGCTGCCCCTCGGCCGCGAGGTCGAGCTGCTCGGCGTAACGGCTGCCGAGTTGGTACGGCCGGACGCCCAGGCGGTACCGTCCGGGCTGACCCGGCACCTGGACGATGTACGACCGGGCGGCCAGAGTGGTGACCAGCTCGTGCACGGTGGTGCGCGGCAGCTGGAGCTTGCGCACTATGTCGGGGGCGGAGAGCGTGCCGTCCCCGTCGAGGAAGAGCTCGAGAATGTCGAGAGCCCGGGTCACGGCTGGTACGAGGCGTCCCACGTCCGGCGCCCTCCCTTGGGTGTCAGTGAGGCTGCGTTCGATATTTCAACAGCCGATCGGGATAACGAACACAGGCTACTCAAATTCCGTTTGACCGGGCAATGGCCGTGCGCGGACCGGCCCGAAAGCTCCTCGGACTCGATGCATGGCCAGTACCGTTGCCCGTGTGCGGCAGGTCACAATCCGCTGCACGGGGAGGCACCTGGGGTGACGGCTTAGGCGCGCCCCCAGGTGAGTGATATGGGGGGATTCTGTGCGCGAAATGACCAAGGGCTCGAACGTGTCGCTGACGGCCCTCAGCGAGGACGTCGGCACGGTGATCGTCAGCCTCGGCTGGATCAGCCCGACCGGTGAGGGCGACGCCGACGTGTCGGTTCTGCTGCTGGACGAGAACGGCAAGGTCCGCAGTGACGCCGACTTCTACTTCTACAACAACCCGGTGGCCGCCGACGGCAGTGTCCAACTCCTGGGGAAGACGCCCACGGAGGACGGCAACGAGGACCGGATCTGCTTCGATCTGACTGCGGCCCCGCCGGAGGTCGAGCGAGTCGTGGTCGCCGCGAGCCGGTACGGCGAAGCCCGCTTCGGAGAGCTGGAGGACGTACAGGTGAGGCTGGCCGACGCGGCCGGCGAGAGCCTCCTGCGGTTCGCCATCGACGACGTCGACGCGGTGAGCGCGATCATCTTCGGGGAGTTGTACCGGCGCGGGGAGGACTGGAAGTTCCGTGCCGTCGGTCAAGGCTACGAACGCGGCCTGGCCGGGATGGCGACGGACTTCGGGGTCGACATCGACGACGACGCGACCGAGGCAGAGGTGGAGGCGCTGGTCGAGTCCGACGCTCCTGCCGAGGAGGAAACTCGGTCCGCGTTGGAAGCGCCCCGCTCGGCGAGCGGCAGCGGTCAGTCGCAGCCGACGACCCCAGCCGCTCCGGCCGCGACGCTGGAGGCGGTCCCGGCTCCCCGCAGTCCGGACGCCGCCGAGACCGGCCCGACGAAGCAGGCGGCGGCGCGGCCCCGTACGGCCAAGAAGAAGGTCACCCTGCCCAAGGTGACCAGGAAGTCGCTGGCGGAGAACGAGTCCTGGAGGGAGGCCAGGCTCTTCCCGGTTTCCGTCCTCAAGAGCGACCGCGACCGGGAGATGCGAGCCACCTCGGTGCTGCTGTCGGTGATGGCGCAGGTACCGGAGTTCGGCAGGCGGCTCACGGCCGCCTTCGGTGCGCCGGCGGGCCGTATGGAGACGTTCACCGAGGTCTCGCTGCCGCACGGCGACACACCACGCCGTCCCGACGGGGTGGTCCGCGTCGAGCGGGCAGGCAAGCTGTGGACGGCCCTGGTGGAGACCAAGACCAACGGCAACTCCCTCAAGGCCGACCAGGTCCAGGCGTACATGGACATCGCCGCGCGGCGCGGCTACGAGGCAGTGATCACGCTGTCGAACGACGTCGCGTTGGAGGGCAGCCCGCTCGTCGACGTCAAGATCGACGGACGCCGGAAGCACAAGGTGGCCATGTGGCATCTGTCGTGGGCAGAAGTCGCCCACCAGGCACAGATGTTGATCCGCCACGAGGGAGTCGGGAACGCGTCGCACGCCTGGCTGCTTCAGGAGCTGCTGCACTACCTCCAGCACGAGAACTCCGGTTGCCACGGCTTCCAGAACATGGGCTCGGCCTGGGTCCCCGTTCGCAACGGCATCGATGACGAGACCCTGTGCCAGGGCGACCCGCGGGCTCTGGAGGTAGTCGAGAGCTGGGAGCGTCTCGTCCGCCAGGTGTGCCTGCGCCTGGGCGGCGAGCTCGGCCAGAAGGTCCTCCCCGTGCAGCGCGCCAAGCGTGGCACCGACCCCGGCGCCCGGAGAGCGCAGCTCGCCGACCAGCTATGCCTGGACGGCAGGCTTCAGGCGGAGCTCCGCATCGAGGGCACCCCCGGGGTCCTGTCCGTCAGCGCCGATCTACGCACGGGCAAGCTCCGTACGTCGCTGCAGATCCCGGCCCCCGACCAGGGCTACCCGCTCACCTGGGTCAAACGCCTCGTCCGACGTCTCGCCGAGGCACCGGCCGACCTCCATGTGGAGACCCTGGTCGAAGGGGACGCCGGAGGCCCCCGCGGCACCCTGGAACGCCTGCGCCCCGAGCCGGGGGACCTGCTCCCGAAGAACACCGCCACCCGGATCACCGGCTTCCGCCTGACTCTCTTCAAGGGCATGGGAAGCACCCGGGGCAACGCCGAGTCCGGCTTCATCCGCAGCGTGGACGACGCCGTACACCGCTTGTATACGACGGTGGCGGTGCACCTGGACCGCCCCGCATCGCCACGAGCGGCGGCGAAGGAGCCCGCCGGCGCCTAGGGAGTCGACTTCGTCAACTCTGCGGCTTCCCCGTCCGCACATACGTCACATCGAAATCCGTCGTCCACCGCTCTCCGTCCGCTGACTGCTCCCAGCGGCCCTCGATCGTCGTGCCGTCGGGGGTCGCGGTGACGGTGAGGCGTTGGTGGAGGCCGGGGGCGGTGCGCCACTGGTGCCAGGTGCGGTCGGTCATCGTGCCTCGGTAGACGCGGGCGACGGAGCGGCCGTCGGCGTACAGGACGGTGAACTCGTCGGCCGTGTCGTCGTAGCCGATCAGGGCGACGGTGGGGAAGGGGGCGTTTGGGCCCCACTCGCCGGGGAGTGAGGTCTCGGGGCCGACGTCCGCGCGCTGGACGAGGAAGGCGCCGTTCTCCAGCCAGGCGAACTCCGTCCGGATGGGGCCGACGCTGTGGTCTGCGGCCCACAGGTCCCATTCGCCGACGAACACGTCCAGCTTGCGCAGGGCGGGGTGCGGGGTCGGTTGCCGCATCGGGGTCTCCTCGGGGGCGCGGGCGGAGCAGGTGGGGTGGCGCCGGGTACGCCGACGCCAGTACACGGGGTTACTCCCGCTGTCAGACGTGCTCGCCGCTCGCGCCCGGCACGGTGTTGGGCATGCCTTCCACGTCTTCCGCATCCTCCAGGAAACTCAGCCGTCCCGCCCGCCGGGCCGCGCTCGTCGTCCATGTCGTCGCCTCGGCGAGCTGGGTCGGGCTCACGCTCGGGCTGCTCGCGCTCGGGATCACCGCGGCCGGCACCGGGTCCGCGGTGACCGTGGAGGCGTCCGTGCGGGCGATGAAGCTGTTCGCCGACTGGCTGCTGCTGCCGGTCGCGTTCCTCACGCTGGTCAGCGGGGTCGTGCTGTCGCTGGGCACCCAGTGGGGTCTGGCGCGGCACCGCTGGGTCTACGTCAAGTTCTGGATGACCCTCGCGACGGCCACCGCCACCGTCTTCGCCCTGCGCCCCGGCGTGAACTCCGCGGTCGCCGCCGTGGCCGCGGGCGGCCCGCTGCCCGACGCCGGTGACGTCCTGTTCGGGCCGATCGTGTCGCTCTCCGCGTACGTCTTCATGACGGTGATCTCGATCCTCAAGCCCTGGGGGCTGACGAAGCGCGGGCGCAGGCTGCGCGCCGCGTCCACCCGCCGACGGGCCGACAGCGCCGGACCGGCCCGTCAGACGGCCTGACCGGCCCTTACAGGTACTGCCCGTCGTCCGCCCCCTTCCCCGCCCCCGGCCACACCTTCACCGCCACCACGTGGGCGAAGTTGACCAGCGCGAAGCCGTTCTCCGCGTCGTCCGGTGCGGTCAGTTCGAAGCGCAGGGTGCGGCCCTCGTCGAAGGCTTCGTTCAGGGCCACGACCGCCGAGTCCAGGGTCGCGAAGTCGCAGGTCCGCACGGTCAGCGGTTCGCCTTTGACGGGCTGGAGCCAGATGTGTAACTCCGGGTTGTCGGGCATACGGCCACGATGCGCGCTCCGGGCACCCCGCACAAGTGCCTCCACACCGGGCAACCTCCCACGCACATGCGGCGACATGCCGACGAAGTCCCGCCCCCACCACGGGCGTTCCGCTATCTCCGCGTCCCGCCCAGCACCCCCCGCAACCGCTGCGCCCGCAGCACCAGCTCCAGCTCGAACCGCCGGTCCGGGTCCTCCATCTCCTCGCCCCACAGCTCCCGGATCTGGCGCAGCCGATAGCGGACCGTCTGGGGATGCACCCCCAGGCGGGCCGCCACCTCGGGCGCCCCGCCCCTGGTCTCCAGCCACGCCAGTAATGTCTCCGCCAGCCGCCGCCCATGCGTCGGCCCGCAGCTCTCCAACGGCGCCAGACACCGCACCGCCAGGTCGTCGATGAGCTCCTCGGGCTGCAGGAGCACCAGCGCCTCCGTGTGCTCGGTGCAGTACAGGACCTCACCGGCCGGCAGCAGCCGCCGTTCCATCAGACGTACGGCGGCCTCGGCCCAGCGCAGCGACTTCGCCGCGTCGGCGAGGGGGACCGGGGGGCCGATCGCCCCGGACCAGCCGCACAGGGCCCGGTGCAGCAGTTCGGGGCGGCCGGCGGCGTCCGGCTCGGGCACGACCATGCGCGGCTGCTCGTACTCCAGGTCGAGCAGCACCCCCTGCCCCACGGCCGGGGCGAGCGCCTCCCGCGCCGGGCGCAGCAGCACGCCCACCGCGACCTTCTCGGGCAGCGGCCAGCCGATCCGGGCCGCCCGCTCCGACAGGGCGTCGGCCGGGTCGCCCCGGTGGTGCTCGGCCAGCAGCAGTTCCATCAGCCGGCGTTGGAGGCGAAGCCGCTCGCCGGCCTGCCGTGCCGCCGCTTCGGCGTAGCCGCGCACCGACTGGTCGACCAGGCCGTCGAGGTACTCGTAGCCCGCGTCCACCAACTCGTACATCGCGGGCGGCGGAATCTCGACGCGCTGGCCGATCTCGGCGAAACGGCGCCAGGCCAGCCGTACGCCCAACCGGTAGATCGCCTGGAGGGAGTCCAGGGAGCGGCCGTTGTAGCCCTCGCCGCGGCCGAAGTCCTGGAAGACGCCCGGCGGGACGGTCGGGCGGCCCTCCGACTTCTCCAGGTGCTCGACGAAGACCTCGATCGCGCGCCGGATGCCGACCAGTGCCATCGGCTCGCCCGACTCGTCGAGGACGACCGGCAGTTGGGGGTACTCGCGCTGGATCTCGCCCAGGATCTCCTCGGCGAGGGCCGGGGCGTCCGCCATGGCCAGCTCCGCGAAACGGCGGACCTGGTAGCGGGGTACGTCGCGCCAGGCCGAGCGGGTCACGGCGGCCGGGGCCGCCGTGGAGCGGGTGGCGGCCACGGTCAACTCCCCTGGCCCGCTTGCTCGTAGGTGATCAAGGGGGTGTTCGGCTGGTCGGGTGTCGCCTCCAGCAGCGCGACGACGCCGAGCGCGGCACCCACCGCGAGCACGGCGGCGAGCGCGACGGTCAGCGCGGCGGCGAGCAGTCTGGACATCGCAGGGTCAGCCTCTCTGTCCGGAGGTCCCGGAAGCCCGGAGGTCCCGGGAGTCGTCCCCACCCGGTGCCGTCAGCCCGGTCCCGACCCCTGCCTGTCGGGCCCAGTCTCGACAAGCCCGGTCACCCCGTCAAGACATTGACACTCCGTCAAGAGACGCCTACGGTTCCCGGCCCAAGAACGGCCAGGCATCGACCGAGCATCGACCGTGCGTCAACCCCCCAGGAGTGCCGGATGCGCCGTACAGCCTCACCTGTCTCGTTGATCCTGCTGGGTCTCGGCACGTTTCTGCTGGTACTGGCGCCGTTGCTGGTCTGGTACGTGACACCGCGCGCCGCCGTGAACCCGATCGACATCGACACCACAGCCGTTTACAAAGGCACCGGCAGCGTCTTCGACACCGAGAAGATCGAGACCGTGCCGGACCAGACGATCACCGTCACCCAGCGGGTGCGGGGCGACGTGGCGGAGAGCGAACGCAGCGGCAACGCCGTCTGGGACGTGATCACCACCGTCGACACCGACAAGTCCCTGCCGGCCGCCGACCCGCACGACGCGCTGGACTACACCCCGCACCGCTGGGTGATGGACCGCCGGAGCACCGGGCCGGTGCACTGCTGCGGCGAGAAGCCGTACATCGAGGGCGAGGCCTATCTGAAGTTCCCGTTCGACGTGCAGAAACGCTCCTACCAGTGGTGGGACAACACCGGCGGTACGACGGTCACGATGCGCTACGACGGCACCGAGAAGATCCAGGGCTACACGGGGTACCGGTTCACCGCCGAGGTCGCACCCCGCAAGGTCGGCACCCGGCTGGTCCCCGGCAGCATCGTCGACCAGCCGAACCGCCCGCAGGTGCTGGCCGAGGAGTGGTACTCCAACCATGGGTTCAAGCTGGTCGTGGACCAGCGCACCGGCCGGGTGATCTACGCCCAGACCGGCCCGCGCCGCACCCTGCGGGCGCCCGATGGCGAGAAGGACGCGGCGGTGCTGCTGGACAGCGAGAAGATCGCGTTCACCACGGCCACGCAGAAGGAGGCCGTGCGCCAGGCACGGCAGGACACCGATCAACTGCGGCTGGTGGGCGGGACATTGCCGATCGGGGCGGCCGGGGCGGGATTCGGCCTTGCGGCGGTAGGCGTCTTTTTGGTGGTACGCGGGCGTAAGCGCCCGGAATCACCCGGTACGGTCGAGATGCCCCAGCCCTCACTCACAATGTGACGTGACGTCAGCTCTAACAAAGCCCGAAATTGTCACGTCGGTGAGTAGCCGTGGCGAACTGCTGGGCGAAAACTGTCCAACCCCACCCGGACACAGCCTGTCCACACCCCATGCACAACGACCGTAAAGCGCCCGAAAATCTTCGATTCCCCCCACAGGAACCCAAACCCTCCCTCCCCCACGCTGAGTTCCGCACCCTGAGACGAGTTGGAGCACCCATGCCCCAGCACGTGCCCTCCCCTCCCCCGTTCTCGAATTCGCTCGAGCGGGGGGACCCCCATCGTGCCGGTCTCCCCTGGACATCGCAGCACTCCCCGGCGCTCCCCCCACATCCGCGCCGAATCGTTTTTCTCGCCCATCGTGACCTGGGCAACGAGGCCGCCGGCGGCTCCGAGCTGCTGGTCGACCGGCTTGCCGACGGGCTGACCCGGCTCGGCCACCAGGTCACCCTGCTGTGCGGGGGCCCCGCGGCCTACCGCGACTACCGGGTCGTGTCCGCGGGCGGTTCCTACGGCCACTATCTGCGCGCCAGATCCGCCTTCGCCCGTCAGGTCGGCGACTGCGATCTGCTGGTCGAGGTCTGCAACGGGATGCCGTACTTCGCACCGCTGTGGCATCGCGGGCCGACCTTGTGCCTGGTCAATCATGTGCACACCGATCTGTGGCAGATGCGGTTCGGCGGGGCGATGTCGCCTGCCGCTCGGCTCGGTCGAAGACTCGAGCACTGGGCGCTGACCGGTGCGCAACAACGGGGCCTGCTGGTCGCCGTGTCCCCGTCCACGGCGCATGCGCTGGGGGCGATCGGCGTCGAGCGGGACCGTATCCGAGTGGTCCACAACGGGGTCGAGGAGCCCGGCCCCCTGGGCGACCGTTCCTCCGAGCCCCTGTTCGTCGCCGTCGGACGGCTTGTCGAGTACAAGCGGATCGATCTGCTCCTGCGGTTGTGGGAGCGGGTGCGGCCGGTCACCGGCGGCCGGCTTGTCATCGTCGGGGACGGGCCCGAACGTGGACGGTTGGAGGCGCTCGCCGGTCCCGGCGTCGAGTTCGCAGGGCACGTTTCCGAGGCGGAGAAGCACCGGCTGCTGTGTGCGGCGTGGCTGTTGCTGCATCCGTCCGCGATCGAGGGATGGGGGCTCGTCGTCACCGAGGCCGCGACCCGGGAGACGCCGGCCATTGCCTTTGACGTGCCCGGGCTGCGGGATTCCGTCGTGGACGGGGAGACGGGGGTGCTGGCGCAGGGCGAGTCCTCGTTCGCTGCCGCTTGGTGCACGCTCGCCCTGTCGGGACATCGGCGGGAGTTGATGGGCAAGGCGGCGCGGGATCGGGCTGCTCGGTATCGGTGGGAACGGACGGTTCGGCAGTTCCGGGCGGTTGCGGCGGAAGCGGTGTGTCGTGGCGCCTGAACGGGGCGGTGGGGCGGCCGGTGCGCGGGTGCCGGTTGTACGCGGCCGGTCGCGCAGTTCCCCGCGCCCCTTACCGGGCACCCAGCTGCCCGGTGACATGAAGGACCCCTCGTTCCGGCGGTCGCTGACCCTCTTCCGTGCGTTCATGCGGGAACAGGACGACCCCGAAGCCTGCTACTCGCTTCTCGCCCGTGACGCCGTCGACCAGGTCGAGGCCTACGACGGATCCGTCGGCGGGCGGGTCGTCGTCGATGTCGGCGGCGGCGGCGGGTACTTCACCGAGGAGTTCCGGCGGCGCGGCGCCTACGCCTACCTGTTCGAGCCGGATCTGCGGGAACTCGGGGAGAAGCCGCCCGAAGCGGCCGTTGTCGCGGACGGGTATCTGCTGCCCCTGCGTGACGGGGTCGCGGACGTCACCTTCTCCTCCAATGTGCTGGAGCATGTGGCCGATCCGGGGACCTTTCTCAGCGAATTGGCCCGGGTGACCCGGCCCGGCGGGCTGATCTACGTGTCGTTCACCAACTGGCTGTCCCCCTGGGGCGGCCATGAGTGGGCCCCCTGGCACTACCTCGGTGCCGAGCGGGCCCGCGCGCGCTACCGGCGCCGTACCGGACGGGCCGCCAAGCACACCCTCGGCGAGAACCTCTTCGCCGTGCACATCGGCACCACCCTGCGGCAGGTCCGCGCCCGCGACGACGTGGAAATCGTCTCGGCGCGGTCCCGCTACTGGCCGTTTCTCGCGGAGACCGTCGTGAAGGTGCCCGGCCTACGCGAGTTCGCCACCTGGAACCTCCTCCTCATCCTCCGGCGGTGTCCACCATGACGACCACGGTCCAGGCTCCTCCCCCAGCAGCCGTGCCCACCTCCGCGCCCGCCTCCGGTCCGCCGGAGGGCCCGCGGTCGCGGCGCTGGCTGCTGGGATTCTGGGCCGTGGTGTTCGTGCTGCTCCTGGCGGTGCAACCGGGGCGGCAGACCTTCGACACCAAGCTCGGTGTGACCGTCGATCCGGGCCAGTTCCTCGCCGACCTCGGACAGTTGTGGCACGACGAGGGCGGCTTCGGCGGGATCCAGGACCAGTACGCGGGCTATCTGTGGCCGATGCTGCCGTTCTACTGGCTGGCCGACGTCGTACGGCTGCCGGTGTGGCTGGCGGAGCGGCTGTGGCTGTCGCTGATCGTGTCCGTCGCCTTCTGGGGTGCCCTGCGACTGGCCGAACGGCTGCGGGTGGGGAGCGGAGGGTCGCGGCTCGTGGCGTCCGTGGCGTACGCGCTGTGGCCCGTCTTCACCATCGTCGTCGGGTCGACGTCGGCGGCCGCCCTGCCGGGCGCGTTTCTGCCCTGGGTGCTGCTGCCGCTGACCGATGAGCGGTACACCGCCCGGGTCGCCGCGCTGCGGTCGGCGTTGATCATCCCCTTCATGGGCGGCGTCAACGCGGCCTCGACCCTGGCCTCGCTGCTCCCCGTGGGGCTGTATCTGCTCTCCCGGCCGCCCGGGCCACGGCAACGGAAGCTGATCGCGTGGTGGGTGCCGGGGGTGATCCTGGCGACCGCCTGGTGGGTGATCCCACTCCTGCTGCTCGGCGCGTACGGCGAGAACTTCCTTCCGTACGTGGAGAGTTCACAGACCACCACCGACACCATGGCCGCGACCGAGGCGCTGCGCGGCGGCGGGAACTGGGTGGCCTATCTGCACTTCGGTGACGCCTGGCTGCCGGCCGGCTGGACCGTCGCCTCGTCCGCCGTCGTGATCGTCTGCTCGGCGCTCGCCGCCGGGCTCGGGCTCGCGGGGCTGGCCCGGCGGGACATGCCGGAGCGGCGCTGGCTGGTGCTGACCGTGGTGACGGTCGCGCTGATCCTGCTCGCCGGGTACGGCGGGGCCTTCGGGGCGCCCTTCCACGGGGTCGTGCAGGACTGGCTGGACGGCGGGCTCGTGCCCTTCCGGAACATCTACAAGTTCCAGACGGGGCTCGCCCTGGCGCTGGTGCTGGGGCTCGCCCATCTGGCGGGCGTGGCGGCCGAGGGGCGCGGGGCGCGGCCGGTGCGGGGACGGCGGTTCGCGCCGCTGATCGCGGCCGTGCTCGTGCTGCCGGGACTGATGTGGCCGTACCTCAACGGCTCGATCCTCAGCCCGGGTTCCTTCACGGAGATCCCCAAGTACTGGCAGACCACGGCCGACTGGATGAAGAAGTACTCTCCCGACGCCCGCGCCCTCGTCGTACCGGCCACCGCGCACGGCATCTACACCTGGGGCTCGACCATCGACCAGCCCCTGGACGTGGTCGCCGACTCGCGCTGGGCGCAGCGGGACTACGTGCCCTTCGGCACCCCCGGCAACCGGCGCGCGATGGACGCCGTCGAGCAGGCGCTGACGAGCGGCGGCGAAGTGCCGGGGCTCGCCGACTATCTGAGCCGGGCGGGGATCCATTACGTCGTCGTACGCAACGACCTCGATCCCGACCAGATCGGCTCCGTCCCGACCACGACCGTGAAGCGGACCCTGGAACAGTCCGGGTACGAGCGGGTGACCGGAATAGGGCCGGTCATGACCGGTGGCCGGATCGCCTCCGGCACCCCCCTCCAGGTGGAGGGGCTGTATCCGCGGCAGCGGGCGGTGGAGATCTACAAGCCGGCCGGTGAGGATGTGCCGCGCCCGCACCAGGCCGGGCTCCAGCCGGTCGCCGACACGGCCGTCGTCTCCGGCGGCCCGGAGGCGCTGCTGCCGCTGGCGTCCGAACTGCGGGGCAGGGCGAGCGTGCTGACCGGCGACAACCATCCGGGGCTCGGCTCGCCGCAGGTGCAGGTGGTCGGGGACGGGCTGCGGCGCGCGGACACCCGGTTCGGCCTGGTCAATGCCAACACGTCGTACACATACACCCGCAACGAGCGCAACGCGCCCGACGCCGCCCAGGACGCGGGCGAGGAACCGCACCAGATCCTGCCCACCACCGGCCTCGGTCACCAGACGGTGGCCGAGCTGCGCGGCGCGCGCTCGGTGACGGCGTCCTCGTACGGCAGCTGGCTCTTCCATCTCCCGCAGTTCGACCCGGTGAACGCCTTCGACGGCAACCCGGACACGGCGTGGGCCGAGGGCTCGGAGGGGTCGCCGGACGGGGAGTGGCTGCGGATCGCCTTCGCGGGCGGGTCGTACGACATGCCGTCGTCGTTCAAGGTCACTCCGCTGCCGCAGGAGGGCGTGCGGGAGGCGGCGACACGGGTGCGGGTGGAGACGGAGAAGGGGTCGGTGAGCAGTTTCCTCCGGCCGAACGGCATGACGCAGACCGTCAAGGCGCCTGCGGGCGCCACGAGTTGGATGAAGCTGACGATCACCGACTCGGTCTCCCGGCGGCCCGGACTGACCGGGGCGGGCTTCTCCGAGATCGCCCTGCCGGACGTCCAGGTGACCCGCCTGCTGCGGCTGCCCACCGACGCCGGGAGCTCATCGGCCGCCGCCGAGATCGTCTCCCTGTCCCGGGCGGCCGACCCGACCGGGCTGTCGCCGACGGGCACGGAGGCCGGACTGCACCGCCGCTTCACCACGTCCACGGCGGGGACGTACGAGGTGCGGGCGAGTGCGGTGCCGGTGGCCGGCGAGGCGCTGGACGAGCTGCTGTACGAGGTGGCGCCGGACCAGCGGAACCGGATCGTCGCCACCGCCGACTCCACGGCCCGGCTGGGGGCGGGACTGTCGCCGCGCAACCTCACCGACGGCGACCTCACCACGGCGTGGATCGCGGGAGACCGGCCCACGATCCATCTGCGCTGGCCCGGAAAGCAGGCGGTCGGGGAGATCGTGCTGGCCCCGGCCGGGGGTCTGGCCACCCGTCCCACCGAGGTGCACATCAGCTCTCCGGACGGCGCGGCCATCGCGGGCGTCGACGAGAACGGCAACGTCCGCTTCCCGCCGATCACCACCGACCGGCTGGACATCACCATCACCGGGACGGCCCCGCTGACCCTCTACAACCCGATGGTGGACGAGGACCTGCAACTGCCGGTGGGCCTGACGGAGGCCTACGTGCCGGCCCTCGACCAGTACCGCACGCCCCGGCCGAAGAGTTCCCGGACGTTCTCGCTGCCGTGCGGGAAGGGGCCGGTGGTCTCGGTGGACGGGGAGCTGTTCCAGACCGGTGTGCGGGGGACCGTACGGGACCTGGTGGAGCGACGACAGGTGGAGGTGACGCTCTGCCAGCAAGGGCGTGACGACATCGAGTTGCAGCTCTCCGCCGGTGATCACCGGGTCGAGGCCGGCGACGCGGGGCCGCTCACCGTCACCGACGTGAAGCTGACGCGCGGCACGGTGGCCGAGGCCGCTGCCGCAGGGCGTGAGCTGGGCATACGGGACTGGCTCGGCGACCGGCGCGCGGTGACCGTGGGCTCGGGCGCGGCGAGCTACCTGACGACGTACGAGAACTTCAACGACGGCTGGCACGCCACGCTGAACGGCAAGGAACTGACGCCGGTCCGGCTGGACGGCTGGCAGCAGGGCTGGCGGATCCCGGCGGGCGCCGGCGGCACGGTCGAGCTGTCGTACGAACCGGCGGTGACCTACGAGGCCGGTCTGATCGGCAGTGCGGTCGCCGTCGCGCTGCTGGCCGGGCTGGCCCTGTGGCGCCGGCGCGCCCCGAACCCCGACGAGCCGCAGCCCGCCCCGCCGCTGCCGGGGCTGTGGCTGGGCACGGTGGCCGTGACGGTGGTCGGCGTGTTCATCGCCGGCTGGTTCGCACTGCTGGTGCCGGCGCTCGCGGTGCTGGCGTGGCGCAGGCACACACTGCTGGTGCCGATCGCGTTCGCGGCGCTCGCGGGGGCGGGGATCGCCGCCGCGATCGGGGCCGGGGAACCGGTGGGCGCGCAAGAGGGCGCCTTCGGCCCGGCGGCTCAACTGCTGGCGCTGATCGGACTGTTCGCCGGGGTGGTGGCGGTACGGGAGTCCGCGCCGGCGGGCGCCGGCTCGGGTGGGCCGGGAGGATCGGGCGGGTTCGCGTCCGGCTCGGGAGATCCCGGCGGTCCGGTGAGACCGGGAGAGTACGCGGCGAGCCCCGGAAGCCCGGGAGGACCCGGCGGATTCGAGGCCGGGTCAGGAGGACCGGGCGGAGGCACGCGTGGTCCGGCGGGAGCGGGTGGGCTGGGAGCAGGCGCGTCCGGCTCCACGGCTGTCCTGCCGCCCGTCGCCGGAGGCGGGGTTCCGGGATCGGGAGCCACCGCGCCTGAGGCGCCGACTCGGCGCTTGCCGCAGCGGGAACGCGGGCGGAGTCCGCTGGGTACCGAGCCACCCGGGGCGGGCGAGGCCCGGCCCGCGTCCGGGCCGACCGTCTCCGCACGCGGCCCCGGCGGGCCGGAGCCCGATCCGCCCACCGCGCGCATCTCGCCGCGCAAGCCGCGATTCCGGGCGACCGGTCCCGAGGACGAGGCGCGGCCCGAGGACACGGGGAAGGGCGAGGCCACATGACCGCGCTGCAGCAGCCCGCGCGTGCCGGGGGTCCGCTTCGGCCTCCGGCACGGATCCCGTTCCCCGTCGTGGACGAGGTCGCCCGGCACTGTCTCCAGGAGGAGGAGCCGGAGACGGTGCACATCGAGGTGCATCTTCCGGGGCGGCTGGACGAGGGGCGCCTGCGTGCCGCCTTCGCGGAGGCGTTGCGCCGGCACCCCCGGATTCTCATGCGGGAGGCGCCGGGACGGTGGTATCGGCGCCGGTACGAGTGGGAACTGACGGCGGAGCCGGACGTGGCGGTGGTGAGCTTTCCGGTGCCGGGGCGGGACGCGTTGCGGGATGCGCGGACCCGGGCGCTGACTCAGGCGCCGCCGTTGTCCTTGTCACCGCCGATCAGGCTGGAGGTGGTGCAGGGAGCGGGGCCCGTGGAGGGCAGCGAGGCGACGGACGCCGTCGGTCAGGCGGGCGCGGGACGTGGGGGCGCGCCGGCCGCCCGCGGGCCGGGCGGATCACACGGGACCGTCCTCTTCCTGACCATCAACCACACCGCGCTGGACGGCCCCGCCTGTCTCCGCGTCCTCGCCACGGCCGCCGAGCTCTACGGCGGCAAGGACAACTCCCCGGCCGCAGCGCCCATCCGCACGACCTCCGAAGCACCCCCGCCCCCGCAGGACACGCCCTCCAACTGGTCCCGCCCCGCGCGGGTGGCGCCCGGCACCCCCGAACCCTCCCCCGGCAACGGCCTGCTCGTCACCGACCTCCCGCTCCCCCACCGCCCCAAGGGCTCCCCCTACACGGTCAACGACCAGCTCATGGTGACCACGGCCCTGACCCTCGCCCACTGGAACAGGGAACACGGAGCCCTCCCCCGCCCCCTTCGCATCACCATGCCCGTGGACGACCGCCCCCGAGACGCCACCATGCCCATCGGCAACGGCACCCGGCTGGTCGAAGTGCCCTTCGCGCCGGAGGAGTTGGCGGCACACGACCCCGCCGGCATGCCGGCCCTGCTGCACCGCACGGCCACCAGGACCCGCGCCCTGAAGTCGCTGCCGCGCCCCCAACTCGGCCACGGAGCCGCCCTGCTCACCGCCCCCGTCACCCCTGTCTCCTGGCGTGCGGCCCTCACCCGGGGCCTGCGCAGAGCCGCCGCGCCCTGGACGTCCACGACCCTCCTCAGCAACATCGGCCGTATCCCGTACGCCCTGGACTTCGGCGAGGAGGCCGGCCGCGCGCACGCCGTGTGGTTCTCGGCGCCCGCCCGGATGCCGCGCGGCCTGACCGTCACCACCGCCTCGACCGCGGGCCGGCTCCATCTCGCCCTGCGCTGGTCGCGGGCCCTGCTCAGCCACGGCGACGGCGCCCATCTCCGGGACCTCTTCGAGCACTATCTGCACACCACCGAGGTGACCCCGTGACGACGACCGCCCCACCCCCCAAGGATCTCCGCGACTTCTACGAGAACCCCGCCGTCCCCGTCGCCTCCGGCACCCCCCGCAGCCGCCGCCAGGCCCGCATGCTCGCCGAAGCACTGGGCCCGGCGGCCGGTCACCCCCGCACGATCCTCGACATCGGCTGCGGCGACGGCACCGCCGCCGCGACCGCCGCCCCCTACCTCACCGGCCACCGCATCGTCGGCCTCGACTGGTCCCAGGACGCCCTGCGCCGGGCCCGCACCCGGATCCCGTACGCCGTTCGCGGTGAACTCACCGACGGGGGGCTGCCGTTGCGGTCCGGATCCGCCGACGCGGTGCTGTTCAGCGAGGTGATCGAGCATCTCGTCGATCCGGACGCCGCGCTGGACGAGATCCGTCGGGTGCTGCGTCCCGGCGGCCATCTCATGCTCTCCACCCCGAACCTGGCCGCCTGGTACAACCGCGCCCTGCTGCTGGCCGGGGTGCAGCCGGTGTTCTCGGAGGTCAGCCTGCGGGCGATCCACGGGCGGCCGGGACGGGAGGTCGTGGGGCATCTGCGGCTCTACACGGCCCGTGCGCTGCGGGAGTTCGTCGCCGCGTCCGGCTTCGAGGTCGTACGGCTGGCGGGCGCGCCCTTCCACGGCGTACCGCGCGCGCTGCGTCCCCTCGACCGGCTGGCCTGTGCCAGACCGTCGCTCGCGTCGATCCTGCTGCTGCACGCACGACGGACGTAGAGAGGCGGGACCATGTGGTGGGGAGTGGCTGCGGCCCTGCTGGCGAACACCCTGTACAGCCTCGGTTTCGTCCTGGAGAAACGGGCGCTCACCGCCCTCCCGGAGGTGAGCGTCCGGCAACCCGCCCGGCTGCTGCGGCTGGTGCTCGGCAGCCCGCTGTGGATCGGCGGGTCGCTCTCCCTCGCCGCCGGTTTCGCGGCGCAGCTCGTCGTCTACCGCACCCTGCCGATCGCCGCCGCGCAGGGCATCTTCGTCTCCGGGCTCGTCCTGCTCGTCCTGCTCTCCGCTCGGCTGCTGGGCGAGGCGACCAGCGGACGGGAGCGGTACGCGCTCGGCGCGATCCTCGCCGCGCTGCTGATGGTCGTGCTCTCCCTGCGCGAAGGTCCGGGCGGCGGGGAGACGGTGAGCCGGCATGCCCCGTATCCGCTGATCCTGCTGGTGTGCGTGCCGTCGCTGGCGGCGGGCGTGTGGCTGTACAACTCCGCCGAGCGCAGGACCCGGCACCGGCACCGGCTGCCGACGACCGGTGTCGAGTACGGCGTGGCGGTGGGGCTGCTGTACGGGGTCAGCTCGCTGGCCATCAAGGGGGTGTCGAGCCATCTGACGACGAGCGGACCGGTCGCCGCCCTGCTGGACCTGCTGAGCTCCCCGTATCCGTATCTCCTCCTGTTCACCGGCGCGTTCGGGCTGGTCATGTCGCAGGCGGCACTGCAGCGCTGCCGGGCCTCGCTGATCGTGCCGGTGTGCACGACGGTGACCTGCCTCTACACGGCCGTGCTCGGCACGCTGTCGTTCGGCGAGTCGCTGCCCGAGGACCCGCTGCGGCTGGCGCTGCGGGTCGCGGGTACGGCGCTCGCCCTCGCCGTACTGCTGTCGATGCCCCGGCACGACCGGCCCGCACCGGCTCCCCAACCCCCCATCGGCGCCAAGGAGTTGACCCCACCATGAAACCCGACGACCCACTGCTGCAGATCCTGGCCTGCCCGCTCGACAAAGGACCGCTGCACCTCGTCGTACCGGACGCGCCCACACCCGAGGCGGCGGAGACCGCCGAGGCGCTGTACAACCCGCGCCTGCACCGCCGGTACCCGATCGTGGACGGCATCCCGCAGTTGCTGCCGGCCTCCGGGGAGCAGGTCTCCGACGACGAACACGAGGAACTCCTCAAACGGATGGCTCCATGACCCTGGCCGCGAACCTCGCCCCGCTGTTGCCCACCCGCCTGGTGGCCGCCGTCGCCCGCGCGGTGTACCCGCGCTTCGAGCCGGAGCTGGCCCGGCTGGCGGAGCTGTGTCCCGCCGAGTGCGGGACGGCCGTCGACGTAGGCGGGTGGTACGGCCCGTGGACGCGGCGGCTGTCGCGGCGGGCACGCCGGGTGGTGACCGTGGAACCGGTGCCTCATCTGGCGCGGCTCCTGGCGGCGACGGCCCCGCCCAACGTGCGGGTCGTGCAGGCCGCGGCGGCCGAGCGCCCCGGCGCCGCCCGGCTCTGGCTGCCGCCGCACGACGCGGGTGACCGGGGCGTGTCCTCCCTGGTCCGCCGGGACATCCACGCCACGGCACTGCCGGTCAGCTGTGTCACCCTCGACGAACTCGGCCTGAGGGACGTCGGGTTCGTCAAGGTCGACGTGGACGGCAGCGAGCTCGCCGTGCTGCGCGGGGCGACCGCCATCCTGGCGCGTGACCGGCCCGCCCTGTTCATCGAGCTGGAGTCCCGTATCCAGCCGATCGGCCCGGTGGTGACGTATCTGTCGCTGCTCGGCTACGACGGCTGGGTCCTGCCCGGCCGTGAGTGGATCCCGCTGTCCCGCTTCCCGCTGGCGGCCCACCAGGCCGAGGCAAGCCATGTCGTCACCCGGGGCCTGCTGCGCCGCGTGCTGCCGTTCCGCGGCCCGCGGTACGTCAATTCGGTCCTCTTTCTCCCCGACGGCCGCCGTCCGATCGGCGACGATGGAGCGCATGCCTTCCGGAAAGCGCCCCGCTAGCCCGTTCACCCCGCTCGACTTCCAGCTGGTGCTGCTGCGCCGCATGGCCGACCACAACCCGGACCTCGTGGACGAAGCCCGCCGTGAACTGGGCGTCTCCCTCGCCGAGATGCGCGAGGCGAACAAGCGGTGGCAGGCGATGGTCCGCTCGCCGAGGGCGCGCGGGGCCGCCTCCCGGTACCGCTCGGTGCTGGGGGCGCCCGAGTCCGTGGTCACCCGCAAGGTCGGCGACCTGGAGTGCGAGGCCTGGCTCTGGCCGGTCCCCCTCTGGCCCGACCTCCGCTTCGAGGTGCTGCTCGCCCCGAACGGCGCGGTGTGGAACGAGTGGCTCGTACGCACCCCGGGCGGCACCGGCCCGGCCCTGCGCACCCTCGCCGACCTCACCCCCTGGTCCTGCACGGTCGACGAGGCGGCCCGCGCCTTCGCCCCCGCCCGGCCGCTGGAGGGCACGGCACCGACGCGATGGGGCCTGGCGTTCACGGCGCCGGACGCGGAGGGAGTGCGGCGGGAGGTGGTCGCCGAGTTCACCTGGGGGCTGTTGCAGCGGGTGGCGGTCGCCGGTTAAGCGCCGGCCGCCGCCAGGATCGCCTCCACCACGCGCGGTACCGAGTCGGTGTGCAGTGACAGGAAGAGGTTCGGCTCGACCAACTCCAGCTCCATGACCCGCGGCTGCCCGTCCTCCCCGTCGACCAGGTCCACGCGCGCGTACAGCAGCTCCTCGGGATCCGGTACGGCGGCCAGGGCGCGCTCGGCGACGGCGAGTTCGGCCGGAGTCGGGGTCCAGCGCTCCAGTCCGGGGTGGGCGACCTTGCGCTGGTCGTAGGGGGTGCCGGGGGTGAGGACGGCACCCTTGCGGCTGGCGTGCAGCAGACGGCCGCCGTAGAACTGCAGCGCCCGTTCCCCGCTGACGTCGATGCCCTTGACGTAGGGCTGCACCATCGCGGTGAACCCCTCCGCGTGCATCCGCGCGAGCTGCCGTACGGCCGTGTCGTGCTCGTCGGGCGAGTAGCGGGCGGCGAATCGCGCGCCCGCGCCGGAGGTGGGCTTGACGACGTACTCGTGGTCGTCCGGGAGGCCGGCACCCGTGTCGTCGCCGGGCGCGAAGTAGCGGGTGGGCACGACGGGCACCCCGGCCTCGGCGAGCTCGCCCAGGTAGCGCTTGTCGGCGTTCCAGCGCACCACCGCGGCCGGGTTGGCGAGCCGGGTGGCCTTGCCGCACCGCTCCGCCCACGCCAGGAACTCCTCGGCACGCCAGCTGTAGTCCCAGGTGGAGCGGATCACGGCGAGGTCGTATCCGTCCCACTCCACGGCGTCGTCGTCCCAGTACACGGCGTCGGCCTCGGCGCCGGCCTCCCGCAGTGCCCGCACCAGCACGGGGAGATCGCGGTCGACGCTGATCTCGGGGCCGGGGCGGCAGGTCACAAGGGCTGTGCGGGGCACGGCGGGTTCCTCCACGGGAAGACGGTGGTGCGATGCGCAGGCTAACAATCCCTCTCGGAACCGGGACAGGCCGCTTGACCTTCACCTTCGGTGAAGCCACAGCATCGGTGGCGGGAACCGGAGAGGTACGGGGGCGCACATGGCGGTCAGGGACATGCTGACGATCGGGACCTTCGCCAAGGCCTGCCGGCTGTCGCCGAAGGCACTGCGGCTGTACGACGAGCTGGACCTGCTGCGGCCCAACCGGGTCGATCCGGAGACGGGCTACCGCTACTACGCCGTCGAGCAGCTGGAGCGGGCCCGGCTGGTGGCGTGGCTGCGCCGGCTGGGGATGCCGCTGGCCCGGATCCGTCAGGTGTGCGCCCTGCGGCCGGCCGACGCCGCCGGCGAGATCCGCGCCTACTGGGAGCGGGTCGAGGCGGAGACGGCCGCGCGACGGGACCTCGCCGAGTTCCTCGTCCGACACATGTCCGAGACACCGAGGAAGGACTCCACCATGCTGGAACTCCGCTACTGCGCCCACTCCGACCGGGGCCGGATCCGCCCCGCCAACCAGGACACCGCCTACGCGGGCACCCGGCTGCTCGCGGTGGCCGACGGCTACGGCCCGGCGGGCGCGCCCGCGAGCAGCGCGGCGGTGGAGGCGCTGCGCTTCCTGGACACGGCCGAACTCCCTGCGGGCGACGTGCTGAACGTGCTGGAGGAGGCGGTGCGGGGTGCGACGGAGGCGGTCCGCGACGCGGCGGACGGGGCCGATGACGCCGGTACGACGCTGACGGCACTGCTGTGGACGGGATCGCGCCTGGCCCTGGTCCACATCGGCGACTGCCGCGCCTATCTCCTGCGCGACGGCGCCCTGTTCCGCGTCACCGAGGACCACACGGTGGTCCAGTCGCTGATCGACGAGGGCCGGCTGACGCCGGAGGAGGCCACGACCCACCCCCAGCGCTCCCTGCTCCTGAAGTCCCTCTCCCCGACCACCCCGCCGGACCTGCGGCTACGCGACGCCGAGTCCGGCGACCGCTATCTCCTCTGCTCCGACGGCCTCTGCACGGTCGTCCCCGACGCCCGCATCCGCCACCTCCTCACCACCGCCCCCTCCCCCGACGCCGCCGTACACCTCCTGATCGACGCGGCGAACGAGGCGGGCGGCCCGGACAACGTCAGTTGTGTGGTGGCGGACGTGGTGGAGGCGGTCTGACCGCGGCGGCCTAGGGCCTGTCTTTCGGATCAGGTCGGCCTGGAGATACGGCGCCTCCTGGCCGAGCCGAGCGGGGTCATGGGGGTGCCCCCGCGCGAGTTGTTCGAGCGTGGGGGAGCGTGCAGCTGCAAGGCGGAGGAGGGAGTCGACGCGGAGCGTCGGCGACCGACGACAACGCGGCTGGGGGTCCCCCCTCTGGGGGAGTGCGTGCCAGACCCCGCGACGCCGAGCTGATCCGAAAGGCAGGCCCTAGCGCTCCTCGTCCTCCGGCTCCCAGTCCAGCAGCCGCACCTTCGCCACCGTACGGACATGACGGCGCATGGCCGCGGCCGCCTGGGCCGGGCGGGCGGCGGCGATGGCGTCGAGGATGGCCTGGTGCTGGGCGAGTGAGCGGGCGGGGCGGTGGGGCTGGCGCAGGGACTCGGTGCGGCTCTCGGCGATCTGGTCGGCGATGGAGCGCATGAACTCGGCGAGGATGCTGCTGTGCGCGGCGGCGGTGACCGCGGCGTGGAAGAGGCGGTCGCCCTCCACTCCGTGGCGGTCGTCCGCGATCTCCTTCGCCATGTGCGCGAGCGCCGAGCGCATCGCCGCGAGGTCTTCGTCCGTGCGGCGCTCGGCGGCCAGTTCGGCGAGCTTCGTCTCCAGGGCCTCGCGGGCCTCCAGGACGTCCGGGAGCCGTCGGCGGCGGTCGACCATCCGCTCCACCGGTTCCACATCGAGGCTGTCCCGGACGAGGTACGTGCCGCCGCCGTGCCGCACCTCCACCAGGCCCTGCACCTCCAGGACCACGATCGCCTGCTTCACCGAGGCCCTGCTCACCCCCAGCCGCTGGGCCAGATCGCGCTCGGTCGGCAGCCGGTCCCCGGCGCCCAGGCCGCCGTCGGCGACGTAGCTGCGCAGCCGGTCGAGCACCTGCTCGTAGAGGCGCTGTTTGGTCATGGGGCGCAGGGCGTCGGTCACGGGGTCCCCCTTCTCGTCGGGAGCGTAACACCGGGCGGGCGAGCGGTCGGGCCGGTCGACTGGCCAAGTGGCTGAGCCAATTCTTGCGCTACCCCTTGACGTCTCCGCGCCGCGCACCCACGCTATCCAGCCATCACCCCAATTGGCTCAGCCACTCGGCCAATCCAGGGTGGACCCGCAACCGCTCCGGGGCCCAACGACGGGAGCCCGTATGTCCCCCGAACTCATCTCGATCCTCGTCCTCGCCGTGGTGTTCGTCATCGCGACGACCCGCTCGATCAACATGGGCGCGCTCGCCTTCGCCGCCGCCTTCGCGGTCGGCACGCTCGTCGCCGACCTCGACGCGGACGGCATCTTCGCCGGCTTCCCCGGCGATCTGTTCGTCGTCCTCGTCGGCGTCACCTATCTCTTCGCCATCGCCCGTTCCAACGGCACCACCGACTGGCTGGTGCACGCCTCCATCCGGCTCGTACGGGGCCGGGTGGCGCTCATCCCCTGGGTGATGTTCGCCCTGACCGGCGCGCTCACCGCGATCGGAGCCGTGAGCCCCGCCGCCGTGGCGATCGTCGCGCCGATCGCGCTGAGCTTCGCCGCGCGGTACGGGATCAGCCCGCTGCTGATGGGCGCGATGGTCGTGCACGGCGCCCAGGGCGGCGGATTCTCGCCGATCAGCATCTACGGCTCGATCGTCAACGGCATCGTCGAGCGCGAGAAGCTGCCGGGCAGCGAGATCACGCTGTTCCTGGCCTCTCTGATCGTCAACCTGGTCATCGCGGCGGTCGTGTTCGTCGTGTGCGGAGGGCTCGGGCTGTGGCGGCAGGGTTCGGTGACGGAGGGCGCCGCAGGCGCCCCGAAGGGGCGCGGGGCGGCAATCGATGTGCGGCTACCGCCGCGTGGGCGCGATCAGCCGCAACGAAGCGGCACGGGGACAAATACAGATCCCGGCACTCACCCCTCCCCCACAACCACCGCGACCGCCACCCGCGAAACGGTCCCGGCCCCCACCCTCCCCCTCACCCCACCCCGAGTCGCGACGCTCCTCTCCCTGGTCGCCCTCGTCATCGCCGTCCTCGCCTTCGACCTGGACGCCGGCCTGACCGCGATCACCCTCGCCGTCGTCCTCAGCACCGCCTGGCCGGAGGACAGCAAGAAGGCGGTCGGCGAGATCGCCTGGCCAACCGTGCTGCTGATCTGCGGTGTGCTGACATACGTAGGCGTACTGGACGAGATGGGCACCATCACCTGGGCCGGCGAGGGCGTCAGCGGTATCGGCGTACCGCTGCTGGCCGCCGTACTGCTCTGCTACATCGGCGCGATCGTCTCGGCGTTCGCCTCGTCCGTCGGCATCATGGGCGCACTCATCCCGCTCGCGGTGCCGTTCCTGGCGCAGGGCGAGATCGGCGCGATCGGCATGGTGGCGGCGCTCGCGGTGTCGGCGACGGTCGTGGACGTGAGCCCCTTCTCGACGAACGGCGCGCTGGTGCTGGCCGCGGCACCGGATGTCGACCGCGAGCGTTTCTTCCGGCAGCTGATGGTGTACGGAGGGATCGTGGTGGCGGTGGTGCCCGCGGTGGTGTGGCTGCTGTTGGTCGTGCCGGGCTGGGGGTAGGCCGACGGGCCACAACAGTCGGTGTCCGTTGAACTGTTAAGGAGTACGACGCGTGTCCTCTCTCTTCCCGGCCCTGACGGGCGCTCCGGCACAGCGAGCCGCCCTGCGGTTCGGCGAACGGTCCCTGACGTACGGCGAGCTCGGCGCCGCCGCCGGTGCCCTCGCGGCGCGGATCGGCGGGGCGGGCAGAGTGGCCGTCTGGGCGACGCCGGCGCTGGAGACCGCCGTGGCGGTGGTGGCGGCGCTGGAGGCCGGTGTGGCCGCCGTACCGCTCAACCCGAAGTCCGGGGAGAAGGAGCTCGGGCACATCCTGTCCGACTGCGCGCCGTCGCTGGTACTGGCCGCCGCGGGGGACGAACTGCCCACGTCTCTTGGCGACTTGGAACGCATCGACGTCGATGTGCACGGCGCCGCCCCGCTCCCGGACCCGCAGGTGTCCGACGAGGACCCCGCCCTGATCGTGTACACCTCCGGCACCACCGGCCCGCCCAAGGGCGCCGTCATCCCCCGCCGTGCCGTCTCCCACACGCTGGACGCGCTCGCCGACGCCTGGCAGTGGACCGGCGAGGACGTACTGGTCCACGGCCTGCCCCTGTTCCATGTGCACGGCCTGGTCCTCGGCATCCTCGGCCCGCTGCGCCGCGGCGGGTCGGTCCGCCACCTCGGCAGGTTCAGCACGGAAGGCGTCGCGCGCGAGCTGAACGACGGCGCGACCATGATGTTCGGCGTGCCGACGATGTACCACCGCGTCGCCCAGACCCTCCCCGATGACCCGGGGCTGGCGCAGGCGCTGGGCAAGGCCCGCCTGCTCGTCTCGGGCTCCGCCGCGCTCCCCGTGCACGACCACGAGCGGATCACGGCGGCGACCGGGCAGCGGGTCGTCGAGCGGTACGGCATGACGGAGACGCTGATGAACACCAGCGTCCGCGCGGACGGCGAGGCCAGGGCCGGCACCGTCGGCGTACCGCTGCCGGGGGTGGAGCTGCGGCTGGTGGAGGAGGACGGGACGCCGATCGCGTCGTACGACGGCGAGACCGTGGGCGAGATCCAGGTGCGCGGCCCGAACCTGTTCACCGAGTACCTCAACCGCCCCGACGCGACCGCCGAGGCCTTCACGGAGGACGGCTGGTTCCGCACCGGCGACATGGCGGTGCGGGAGGCCGACGGGTACGTGCGCATCGTCGGGCGCAAGGCCACCGACCTGATCAAGAGCGGCGGTTACAAGATCGGGGCGGGTGAGATCGAGAACGCGCTCCTCGAACACCCGGGGGTGCGGGAGGCGGCGGTCACCGGGGAGCCGGACGCGGACCTGGGCGAGCGGATCGTGGCCTGGATCGTCCCGACGGACCCCCAATCACCGCCCACCGCGGCGGAGTTGGCGGACCACGTCGCCGCCCGGCTGGCCCCGCACAAGCGTCCCCGCACGGTCCGCCACCTGGACGAACTCCCCCGCAACGACATGGGGAAGATCATGAAGCGGGCGCTGACCTCATGACGGAGCGCCTCGCGGCACGGCAGGTCGTCGCCCTGCTGACCGAACCCGGCAGCTTCACCGAACTCCCCCACCCGCAACGGCGGTCCGGGCCCGACGGCCCCCTCGCCTGGCAGGGCTACGACGCCCTGCGCGCCCGTGCCGTCGAGCGCACCGGCGAGGAGGAGTCGGTGGTCTGCGGCACCGGCACCGTCGAGGGCACGCGCGCGGTCCTGATCGCGTTCGAGTTCGGCTTCCTGGGCGGCTCGCTGGGCGAGCGCACCGGTGACCGGCTGGAGGCGGCGTACACCTACGCCCGCGCCCGCCGGCTCCCGGTCGTGCCGCTGGTGGCGACGGGCGGCAGCCGGATGCAGGAGGGCATGCTCGCCCTCACCCAACTCCAGCGCGTGGCACGGCAGTCCGCGCTCACCCGCGAGGCGGGGCTGCCCCAGATCGCGGTGCTCCGCGATCCGACGACGGGCGGCGGCTGGGCCACCCTCGGCGCGGGCGCCGATGTGATCCTCGCCCTCCCCGACGCCCAGGTCGGCTTCGCGGGCTCCCGCGTCCGGCCGCCGGACGCGGACCCGACGGCGTACACGGCGCAGGCTCAGCTGGCCGCGGGGGCGGTGGACGCGGTGGTGCGGCCCGGGGAGGTGCGGGGTGCGCTGGGGTGGTGGCTGCGGCTGCTGACCGCCGGCTCCACCCGGCCCGCCCCGCCGCCGCGCCCCCTCGCCGCCACCGACCTGCCCGCCACGGGCTGGGACGCGGTCCGGCGCGCCCGCTCGCCGCGACGCCCCCGTGCTCAGGCGTACCTGTCGGCCTACTTCGCCCACCGCGTCGCGATCGGCGGCGACCGCTGCGGCGGCACCGACCCCGAGGGCATGCTGTGCGGCTTCGGCGAGCACGAGGGCCGTACGGTCGCCTACGCCGCGCAGACCGGGACCGCCACCCGCCCCGCCGGCTACCGCACCGCCGCCCGCCTGATCCGCCTCGCGGACCGGCTCGGGATCCCGGTGCTGACGCTGGTGGACACGCCGGGCGCGGCCAATGACGCGGAGGCGGAGCGGCAGGGGGTGGGCGCCGCCATCGCGGACCTGTTCGGCGCGGTGGCCTCGGCGCGCACACCGATCACCACCCTGCTGATCGGCGAGGGCGGCTCCGGCGGCGCGCTGGCGCTCGCGGCGCCGGGCAACACCTGGGCCACGCCGGACAGCTACTTCTCGGTCATCGCGCCGGAGCCGGCGGCGGCGATCCTGAAGCGAGGGCCGGAAGAGGTCGAGGCGACGGCGAATCAACTCCGGATCCGGCCGCAGGACCTGATGGAGCTGGGGTTGATCCGGGGAGTCGTCGAAAGGTAGGGAGCGGCCAGGGACCCGGGGCACAGACACCTCACCCTCCCCGTCTCCGGCCATGCCGCTCCCTTGCCCCTTTACTCGATACCGCCCGTCCCCTCCGGCCACGACACGCCGTCTGACCCCCCATCAGGAGCAAAAACCCCCATTCAGCCGCACCCCACCCGGCCCCCTCCAGAAGGCGCCCCCCTCCCGGCCGCCCCCACGATGCGAGGGAGGCCGCACACAAGCGCCGGCCCGCACCGACCACAACCCCAAGCGAGGCCCGCCACCCACCCGGCGGACCCATGGTCTGCGTTTCCGGGAGGATCCCCCATGACCGCCACTCTGGAGCAGCTGCGCCGCTGCCACTTCGCCGTCGATCTGGGGGCGGCCAGGACCCGCGTCTTCGTCAAGGGCGCGGGACTCGTCGTCGACCAGCCCTCCGTAGCCGCCGTCAACACCCGGACCGGCGCCCTGATAGCCGTCGGCGAGTTCGCGGAGAAAATGACCGGCCGCACCCCGGACTACATCCGCGTCGTACGACCCGTCTCCGGCGGCACCGTCGTCGACATCGAGATGGCGCAGCGCATGCTGCGGCATCTGCTCGGCGACAAGATGCGCCGCGCCCTGCGCCGCAAGCCGTTCCTGCGCGCGGCGGCCTGCACACCGCACGACGCCGACCCGCTGGCCCAGCGCGCGGCGATCGAGACCCTGGTCGGCCTCGGTGCGCGACGCGTGGAGCTGGTGGACACCCTCATCGCCGCGGCCGTGGGCTGCGGACTGCCGGTGGAGCAGCCCGAGGCCAGCATGATCATGGTGTGCGGGGCCGCCGCGACCGAGGTCGCCGTGCTGTCCCTCGGCAACATCGTCACCGCCGAGCGGGTCCGGGTCGGCGGCGAGGCCGTGGACCACGCGATCGTGCAGCACCTGCGGCACGAACACGAGCTGATGCTGCCCAGCCAGAACGTACGGCCGCTCCAGCTCGCCCTGTCCGGCAACGGGCTCAGCCCGCACGGCCCGACCTCCACCGAGATCCACGGCCGCGACGTCTGCACCGGTCTCGCCCGCAGCGTCCACGTCGACACCGCCGCCGTCCGGGACGCCATCCAGACCCCGCTCACCGCCGTCCTCGACAGCATCGGCAAGGTGCTGCGCGACTGCCCGCCCGACCTGGTCGCCGACCTCGCCGACCGGGGCATCATGATGGTCGGCGGCAGCGCCCTGCTCCCCGGCTTCGACGAGATGCTGCGGCAGGCCACCAGCATGCCGGTGCACATCGCCGAGCGACCCGATGTCTGCGCGGTCCAGGGCCTCGGCACCATGCTGGAGGGCAAGATCGAGCCGCTGGAGCTGGACCCGGCGAGCTGAGCGCCCGCCGACGGAGGGCCGGCGTCAGGACGCGATCCGCGCGATGTCCTCCCGCAGGCCCGGCGCAAGCTGCCCCGCCTGCCCCGTGTCCTTGCGGTCGGCCGCCTCGCGCGCCGCGCGCAGGTCCGCCGCCACCGCGGCCGCCTCGGCCCCGGGGGTGCCGCCCTTCAGGCGCTCCCAGAGCAGTTCGAGCCCGGTGACGTCCCCGGCGACCGCCCCCTCGGCACCGGCTGCCGCGTCGATGCCCAGCTGCCGGGCCCACATGCCGAACCGCTCCAGGTCCACCGTCCGCACCGGCTCGTACCGCAGCCGCAGATCCGAGGCGTTCTGCGCCACCCGCAGCGCGGCGTCGACGATCTCCTCCTCGTCCCGCGCGCCGACGGCCTCGCCGAGCGTGTCGAGGTCGCGGGTCATCTGCGTCCGCAGCAGCTTCGGTACGGCGTCGGAGTCGCGGTACGCCGTCCACGCGGCCCGCACCGCGGCCAGGTCGGCGCCGGTGACCTCGCCGTCCTGCACGGCCCGTGCCGCGCGGTCGAGGGCGGCCGACTGTGCCGGCGGCGGGCCCTGCCGGGCGTCCGTCGGCACGGCCAGCGACACCGCCTCCAGGTCGCCGCCTTCGTTCCCGGTGGAGAACTCGCCGTAGCCGGGGGCGAAGGTCTTGTCCTCGGTCGAGCCGTCCATGTGCAGTTCGTGGACCGTGATCGCGCCCTCGACCTTCCCGTACGGCCCGTCCACGGTCCGGTCGGTCTCCTTCACCGTGACCTCTTCGAAGACGACGCCGGGCAGGTTCTCCGGCCGGTAGACATCGCCCTTCTCCGGATCCGCGGGCATGATCATCGCGGCGGGTGCCCCGTCGCGGCCCGCCTGCCAGGTGCCCTCGGTGTCCGCGACCACGCCGTCCTCGTAGTTGAAGACGTCCTCGCCGAGGTACCAGACGGAGCCGTCGTCGGCCTGGGCGTACCGGTCGAAGGCGACCTCGTGGATCCGGCCGGCGGAGAAGGCTACGTACTGCGAGGTCAGGGCCTGGACCGTCGTACCGCCGAAGGTGAGGGTCCTCGTGCCGGGCAGCAGGCTGACCTCGGTGCGGAAGGCCTCGCCGTCCACCTGGCCCCCCATGATCACCTGATCGACCTCGGCGGTCGGGTGCAGCGGGTTGGTGATCCGGGTCGGGTGGGAGAACGTCGGCGCGGTCAGGTCGACGCGGTCGCTCTCGGGGGCGAGCGGCAGGCAGTCCCTGCCCGTCTCGCCGGTCTCCTCGTCGACGACGCGCACACAGTCGCCCGACCCCGTCCCCACCGCGCTCCCGGAGCAGGCGCCCGCCATCAGCACGACGGCACCCAGGACGGCCCCCGGCCACAGGATCCTTCGTGTCCTCCTCATCACTGCCTCCTCGATCCCGGTCCGCTGTGCCGAGGGTCCCTCGCAACAGCTGAACATCCCCTGAACGCCCCTGAACGCCATGTCAGAAACCCGAACCGAGGCCGCCGTCCGTCACTCCCCCGCCGACGGCAGCAGCACAGTGAACCGTGCCCCTCCCAGCCCCTCGGCCTCCCCCGCCTCCACCCGCCCCCGATGCGCCGCCGTCACCTCCGCGACGATCGCCAGGCCCAGCCCGGCGCCGCCCGCGCCCCGGGTGCGGGACTCGTCCAGCCGTACGAAGCGGTCGAAGACCCGTGCCCGGTCGGTGGGCGGGATGCCGGGGCCGTCGTCGTCCACCAGCAGCCGCACCCAGCCGTCCCCGTTGTCCTTCAGCGCCAGCGCCACCCGGGTGCGGGCGTGCCGGGCCGCGTTCTCGCCCAGGTTGCGCACCAGGCGCCGCAGCGCCTCCTCGTCGCCGGTGACCCGGGCCGCGCCCACCGCCGTGCTGTCGACGCGCATGCCGGGCGCGGCCGAGCGCAGCCGGCCCGCCTCCGCGAGGACCAGGTCGTCGAGGTCGACCGGCCGCCGCCCGCCCCGCAGCAGGCCGCTCTCGTCGGCGCGGGCGAGCAGCAGCAGATCGTCGACGAGGCGTTGCATGCGTACGGCCTCGTCGAGCACGGTTCCGGCGAGGGCGCCGGTGTCGGTGCGCCCGGGGTGGGCGAGGGCGACCTCGGCGTGCTGGCGGACGGTGGCGACGGGTGAGCGCAGTTCGTGGGAGGCGTCGGACACGAAGCGGCGCTGCGCCGCCTCGGCTCGGGCGACGCGGCGCAGCGTGCGGCCGACGGCGATCCAGGTCGCGGTGGCCGCCAAGGCGACCAGGACCGGCAGGCCGATGAGCAGCAGCCAGGTGACGGTGTCCGTGGCCTCGGCGACACCGGTGGCGTCCCGCCCGTCTAGGACGACCAGTTCGCGGCCGCCGTCCCGGGCGCCGACCGCCACGACCAGGAAGGGGTCGTCGTCGAGCGGGGTGTCGACGGAGGCGCTCTCGCCGGGGTCGAGCCGGGCCAGCGCGGGTTGTCCCGCGACGTTCTCGCTGGCCGCGACGACCGTGCCGTCCGCGGCGACGACCTGCAGGAACTCCTCGTCGGGTGCGGACACGGCCGGCGCGGGCACCCCCCGTCCCGCCTCGATGACCCGGGCCACGTCCGAGGCCCGTGCCCGCGCGGCGTTCCGGACGTCGTCGCTGAGCTCGGTGCGCAGTCCGACGACGAGCCCGACACCGGCGGCGAGCAGGGCGACGGCCACGGCGAGCACGGCGACGGCCGTGGCCCGGACCCGTACCGCCCGCAGCCGGCGCTCGTATCGCTCGCCCGTCATCGGGCACCCGTCACCCGTCGTCGGGCACGAGCCGGTACCCGTGCCCGCGTGACGTCAGCAGCGACCGCCGCCCGAAGGGCCGGTCGACCTTGTTGCGCAGCCGCCGTACGTACACCTCGACGATGTTCGGGTCGCCCTCGAAGTCGTCGCCCCACACATGGTCGAGGATGGTCCGCTTGGACACCGCCTCCCCGGCCCGCCGCAGCAGGAACTCCAGCACGGCGAACTCCCGCGCGGTGACCTCGATGTCGCGCCCGGCCCGGCTGACCGTCCGGGCCGCCGGGTCGAGCCGCAGATCACCCGCGGCGAGCACGGCGGGCCGCTGCCGTGCCTCCCGCCGCAGCAGCGCCCGCAGTCTCGCCAGGAGTACGGCGTAGGAGACGGGTTTGGTCAGATAGTCGTCGGCGCCGGTGTCGAGGCCCTCGATCTCGTCCCACTCGCCCTCCTTGGCGGTGAGCATGAGGATCGGCGTCCAGTCGCGCTCGGCGCGCAGCGTCCGGCAGACGCGGTAGCCGTTGAGCTTCGGCAGCATGACGTCCAGGACGATCGCGTCGTAGCCGTGCTCGCGGGCCAGCCACAGTCCGTCCACCCCGTCGAGCGCGATGTCGACCGCGAAGCCCTCGGCCTCCAGGCCGTCCCTGAGCCCCGCCGCGAACCGCTCCTCGTCCTCGACGACCAGCACCCGCATGCCCTCACGCTACGTCGGCCGGGGCGCGCGGGCTCGGTGTCAGTACGGCAGGATCCGCCCCGAGGGGGTGCGTCGGTCGATCTCGCCCCTGGTGTCGCGGGGAGCGGCGGGCCGGCGGATGACACGCACACGGACGTTGCTCTGACGGTTCATGACGCCCTCCTCCTTCGATGGCTAGGTCCGTTGCGACCAGCCTTCTCTCCGCAACCTTTCGGCACATCGTGCCCACGGAGACTCTTGTCATGCCTCCGCGGCAGGAGCGGATGGGCGCCGGGGTACTTCCCCGGGAGGAGAGCGCCCCTAAGAGCCTGTTTCTGAACCCCCGCCTGCGCCCCGACGCCCGGCACGTGCCCTCGCTCCGCGCGGACGACGGGGGTTCAGAAACAGGCTCTAAGTCAGCTCGGGGTGCCGCGCCGCCGGGTGCGCAGGGGCACCGACGCGGTCTTCGCGCCGCGCGGTATCTGCTGTTCGAACGCCGCCAGCGCGATCGGGCTGTCCGGCGGCACGACGGCCATCATGCGGCGCCGCTGCGCCTCCGCGACGGCGTCGCCGGCCGGGGTGCCGTGCCGGGCGTGGACGATGCGGAGCTCTCCGTCGCCGGAGCCGCGCCGGCCGACGGGGGTGACGCCGGCGTTGGTGCCGTCGGGAAGGGTCACCCACAGCTCGAAGTCGTCGTACCGGAAGTAGTCGGCGGCCTTGATCGGCCAGGGGTAGTGGTGCTCGCCGGCCGCCTTGGGCAGGACGCCGGAGTGGTCGGGGCTGCTGAGCGGCACGCACGAGTTGAACAGGGAGTCGGTCCAGTCCTCGACACCGTCGGCATCCGTGATCGGTGTGTCCAGGAGGTCGGCGGCCCGCTTGTAGCCCAGCTCGTCCAGGGCCGGCAGGGTGAGCGGGAAGGCCTCGATCAGCTCGGCGGCCTCCCGGCGGAGCCGGTCGACCTTCACGGGGTCGGCGCAGAACTGCGCGCTCCACTCGATGCCGACCCGGGCCCGGTACATCCGCCACCCGTCCGCGGCCTTCACCCAGAGGCTGCCGCCGTGGTGCATCTCCCAGGGCCCCGGCCCGTACGGCAGCTCGGCGTCCTCGGCCTCCAGTTCCGCGAGGATCTTCTTCGCCGTCTTCTTCGCGGCGCGGAACTGCGCGGACTCCGAGCGCTTGGGGTGCTTGACGACCCGTATCTCCCAAGGGTGGTTCTCCTTGCGGGACTTGCCGAGTTCGAACTTCGTACGGCTCGCCGGCCGTGTCAGGACATCGGTCATGTCCGGCCTCCTTTCAGGTCTCCTTCCATCGTCCGGCGGGGATGCGGCGGCGTCGACTCGCGCTGGACCCGGCCCGGGAACAGGCGCACGCTCGTCAGTAGGGCATCCGACCCGCTACGGAAGTGATCTCGATGGAAGACAAGCAGTGGACCGTCCGGATCCGCATCACCGAGGACGGCGACGACACCCGCGCCGAGGCCGTGCTGACCACTGAGGACACACCGCAGGACATGGTGGCCGTCACCGGTCGCGGGGTCGCCCGCCGCAACCCGATCGACCGGCCCATCGCCGAGATCGGCGACGAACTCGCCGCCTGCCGTGCCCTGGAGGACCTGGCCATCAGACTGCACGACATCGCGTCCGACGACATCGTCCAGCTGACCGGTCCCGTCGACCGGTGAGGGCGCCGGGCGTCAGTCCCGCGCCCAGCTGTACCGCCGCTCCGGCCGCCCCGCCTGCCCGTACCGCAGGGACACCTCCGCCCGCCCGGTCACGGTGAAGTGCTCCAGGTACCGCCGCGCGCTGACCCGGGACACCCCGAGGCGGGCGGCACACTCCGCGGAGGAGAGGCTGCCGTCGGCCGCGCGCAGCTCCCGCTCGATCAGCTCGGCGGTCTCCACGCTCATGCCCTTGGGCAGGGTCGGGGGCGGGGCGGCCGGCGCCGCGCCCCGGGCCAGCGCCCGGTCGACGTCGGACTGGCCGCTGACGACGGCCGCGTAGAGGTTGCTGCGCCGGGCCGCGTACCGCTCCAGGCGCGCTCTGAGGTCCTCCGCGTCGAAGGGCTTCAGCAGATAGTCGACGACGCCCTGCCGTACGGCGCCCCGGACCGCCTCGGACTCGCGCGCGGCGCTGATCACCATGACGTCGCAGTCGTGGCCGGCGGTGCGCAGCCGGGGGATGATCTCCAGGCCGAACATGTCGGGCAGGTAGAGGTCGAGCAGCACCAGGTCGGGTTGCAGTTCGGCGACGGCGGTGAGCGCCTGCTCGCCGCAGTTCGCGGTGCCGATCACCCGGAACCCGTCGACGTCGTTGACGAATCCGCGGTGGATCCGCGCCACCATGAAGTCGTCCTCCACGATCAGGACATCGATCATCGGACTGTCTCCGTCGCTCGGTCGGCCGGTCGGCCGACGGACATCCGGGCGGTGAACATGGCGCCCGCCTGCGTGTTGGCCACCGACACCTCACCGCCCCGGCGTTTGCACACCAGCCGGGTCAGCGCGAGGCCGATGCCCCGGTCGCCGCCCTGCGCGGCCTTGGTGGTGAACCCGTGCAGGAACACCTCCTGCGCGAGCTCGGGAGCCACGCCCGGCCCCGAGTCCCGTACGACGATCTCCACGCTGGAGGCGTCCTGGCGCAGCTCCACCTCCACCCAGGCGTCGGGGTCGCCGTCCCCCGTGCGGGAACCGCTCGCGGCGGCGTCGACCGCGTTGTCCACGAGGTTGCCGAGCACGGTCGCCACATCCGCGGAGTCGGTGGGCTCCAGCCGGTCCAGGGAGGTGCGCTCGGAGATCTTCAGCCTTACCTTGCGTTCCGCGGCGAGCGCCGACTTGGCCATGAGCAGTGCGGCGACGGCCCGGTCGCCGACCCGGCTTGTGATGCTCACGTCGAGCGACTCGCGGTGCTTGCGCAGGGCGCGAACGTACCGGACGACCTCGTCGTGCTCGCCGATCTGGATGAGCCCGGAGATGGTGTGCAGCTGGTTGGAGAACTCGTGGGCTTGGGCGCGCAGCAGCTCGGCGGAGCTGCGGAAGGAGCCCAACTCCCGCTCCAGCTGGGCGAGTTCGGTGCGGTCGCGCAGGGTTGTGACCGAGCCGAGCCGGCGGCCGTCCTTGGTGACGTCCATCCGGTTCATCACCAGGACACGGCCCCGGCGGATGACGACCTCGTCCCGCCGCGCGAGATCACCGGGCTCCCCCTCGCCCGGGGTCCCGGCCAGGACGTCGTACAGCCGGCCCTCGATCCCCAGGTCGGTCAGGCTCATCCCGACGCAGTTCTCGGGCAGGTCGAGCAGCCCGCGGCCGACGGCGTTGACCAGCGTGAGGCGCTGGTGCGGGTCGAGGGCCACGACTCCCTCGGCGATACCGAACAGCATCGCCTCCCGGTGCTCGGCGAGTCCGGCGATCTCGCTCGGCTCCATGCCGAAGGTCTGCCGCTTGATCCGCCGGGCCAGCAGCCAGGAGCCGGCCACCCCGAGGACGCTGGCGACGCCGAGGTAGACCAGCAGATAGGAGGAGGCGCCGACCAGCCGCTGCCAGACCGACGGCGAGGCCCGCCCGATCATCACCGTGCCCAGGTGATCCCCGGCGTTGTCCGCCTCCACATCCGCCCCGAGCACCGGCGCCTGCGCCACCAGCTGGGTGACGCCGTCCACCGGCAGCTCCCCGGACCAGCCGACGGCCTCGGCGACCTGCGGTCCCTCGACCGGCATCCGCGTTCCGACCAGTGTGGGGTCGGTGGCGGCTACGATCTCGCCGTCGGTGTCGGCGACCATCGCGGAGGTGACCCCGGACCTGGTGAGCGTGGACTGCAGGAGCGGGGCGAGCATCTCGGCGGGCGCGGGCCGCACGAGCTGGGTGCGCACCAGGGGGTTGCCCGCCATCTCCTCGGCGAGCGCGGTCACCCGGCGTCCCTCGACCCGGTCGAACGTCGCCTGCGACTGCGCCAGCGACACCGCGGCCACGGCGGCGAGCACGATCACGACAATGGCGAGCTGCCATACCAGCAGCTCGCCTGCGAGCGTCTGACGCCTCTGTTGACGTGGCGTTATGACCACTATGAACTCAACCTTCAATGGTCACACAACCGAGACGGAGTGTCTCAGGAACCGCACAATCATGGCGCCGGATCGGGCCGAGCGAAAGAGATGAGCCATGAGAAGTCGACGAGCCGCACTTGTCGGAGCTCTTGCCACCGTTTCGATGATCGCGGTCAGCGCCTGTGGCGCCACCGCCGACAAGGAGGAGTCCGCGGGCGGCTCCGACAAGCCCCTGACGGGCCTGCGCCTCATGGTGCCCAACACCCCGGGCAGCGGTTACGACCTCACCGCCCGCACCGTCTCCCAGGTCATGCAGGACACCGAGGTCGCCTCCGGCGTCCAGGTGTTCAACCTGCCCGGCGCCAGCGGCACCGTGGGTCTGCAGCGCCTGGTGAACGAGAAGGGCAACGGCAAGATGGCCATGCAGATGGGCCTGGGCGTGGTCGGAGCCTCGTACACCTCCAAGTCCAAGGCGACGCTGACGGACACCACGCCGATCGCCAAGCTGATCGAGGAGGCCGGCGCGATCGTCGTGCCCAAGGACTCCCCGTACAAGACGATGGACGACCTCGTCACCGCCTGGAAGGAGAACCCCAAGAAGCTCGCCGTGGGCGGTGGTTCGTCGCCGGGCGGCCCCGACCACCTGCTGCCGATGCAGCTGGCGAAGGCCGTCGGCATCAAGCCGAAGGACGTCAACTACGTCTCCTACGACGGCGGCGGCGAGCTGCTGCCGGCCATCCTCGGCAACAAGATCGCCTTCGGGGCGAGCGGTTTCGGGGAGTTCCTCGACCAGATCGAGGCCGGGCAGGTGCGCGTCCTCGCGGTCACCAGCGAGAAGCCGATCGACGCGCTCAAGGACGCGCCCACGCTCAAGGACTCCGGCATCGACCTGGTCTTCACCAACTGGCGCGGCATCGTGGCCCCTCCGGGCATCACCGAGGAGCAGGAGAAGAGCTGGGTCGACTCGCTGACCACGATGCACGACTCGAAGGAGTGGCAGGCGCAGCTGGAGAAGAACGGCTGGGTCGATGCCTTCGCCGCCGGCGACGAGTTCGGCACCTTCCTGACCGAGCAGGACAAGGCGGTCGCCGACCTGCTCGCAGAGCTCGGGCTGGCATGAGCTCCGAGGTGAAGGACGAACGGACCGTGGCGGACTCCCCTCCGCCACAGCAGGGCGGGGACCGCGCGCAGTACGGCGTGTGCGCGTTCCTCGCCCTGCTGGGCACCGCCGTGATCGTGGACGCCCTCGGCATCCCGCACATCACCAGCGGCACCGACCCGGTCGGCCCGCGCGCGGTCCCGCTGATCCTGGGCACGCTGCTGGTGCTGCTCGCGGTGCTGTACGCCGTCGACGTGGCCCGGGGCGGCCACGGTGAGCCGGAGGCCGGCGAGGACGTCGACCTGTCCGGCGGCGCCGACTGGCGCACGGTGGCCCTGCTGGTCGCGGTGTTCGTGGCGAACGCGCTGCTCATCGAGCGGCTCGGCTGGGTGATCAGCGGCGGCCTGCTGTTCTGGGGCACGGCGTTCGCGCTCGGCAACCGGCACTACATCCGCAACCTGCTGATCGCGGCGACGCTCTCCCTGACGACGTTCTACGCGTTCGCGATCGGCCTCGGCGTGAACCTCCCCGCCGGCGTGCTGCAAGGAATCCTGTGAGGCCGCGATGGAGAACCTGAACAACCTCATGCAGGGCTTCGCGGACGTCATGGCTCCGCTGAACCTGCTGCTCGCCCTGGTCGGCGTGGTCATCGGCACCGCGGTGGGCGTCCTGCCGGGCATCGGCCCGGCGATGACGGTGGCCCTGCTGCTGCCCGTCACCTACGGCATGGAGCCGGTGCAGGCGTTCATCATGTTCGCCGGCATCTTCTACGGCGGTATGTACGGCGGCTCGACGACGTCGATCCTGCTCAACACCCCCGGCGAGTCCTCGTCCGTGGTCACCGCCATCGAGGGCAACAAGATGGCGAAGGCGGGCCGCGCGGCGCAGGCCCTGGCCACCGCGGCGATCGGCTCCTTCGTGGCGGGCACCATCGGCACCCTGCTGCTGGTCCTGATCACCCCGTTCGTCGTGGACTTCGCGGTCAGCCTGGGCGCCCCCGACTACTTCGCGCTGATGCTGCTGTCGTTCATCGCCGTGACGTCGGTCCTGGGCTCGTCCCGCATCCGCGGTTTCATATCCCTGCTCCTCGGCCTGACGATCGGCCTGGTCGGCATCGACTCGGTGTCGGGCCAGCAGCGACTGACCCTCGGCATACCGCAGTTGGCCGACGGCATCGACGTCGTCGTGGTCGCGGTCGGCATCTTCGCGGTCGGCGAGGCGCTGTGGGTGGCCGCGCATCTGCGCCGCAAGCCCGCCGAGGTGATCCCGGTCGGCCGCCCGTGGATGGGCCGGCAGGACTGGAAGCGGTCCTGGAAGCCCTGGCTGCGCGGGACGGCGTACGGCTTCCCGTTCGGCGCGCTGCCGGCCGGCGGCGCGGAGATCCCGACCTTCCTGTCGTACGCCACGGAGAAGCGGCTGACCAGGCATCCCGAGGATTTCGGCAAGGGCGCGATCGAGGGGGTGGCCGGTCCGGAGGCCGCGAACAACGCCTCCGCCGCGGGCACCCTGGTGCCGATGCTGGCGATCGGCCTGCCGACCAACGCCACCGCGGCGGTGATGCTGGCCGCCTTCCAGTCGTACGGCATCCAGCCAGGACCGCTGCTCTTCGAGCGCGAGGCGAGCCTGGTCTGGGTCCTGATCGCCAGCCTGTTCATCGGCAATCTGCTGCTGTTGCTGCTGAACCTCCCGCTGGCGCCGGTGTGGGCGAAGCTGCTCCAGATCCCGCGGCCGTATCTCTACGCGGGCATCCTCTTCTTCGCCACGATGGGCGCCTACGCCGTCAACGCCCAGCCTCTCGATCTGTTCATCCTCCTCACCCTGGGCCTCCTCGGCTTCGCCATGCGACGCTTCGGGCTGCCGGTCCTGCCGCTGATCGTCGGCGTGATCCTGGGCCCGCGCGCGGAGCTCCAGGGCCGGCGCTCCCTCCAGTTGTCCGGCGGCGAGCTGTCGGGGCTGCTGGGCGGGCCGGTGTCGTACACGGTCTACACGGTGATCGCCCTGGTCCTGGTGTGGCCGCTGATCCGCAGGTTCGTCGTACGCCCCCTGCGCGCGCGAAGCGCAGCCTGAGACATCTGGAGATCGAGATGACCATCCTGGTCGGCTACGTCCCCTCACCCGAGGGGGAGGCGGCCCTGCGCGCGGCGATCGACGAGGCCCGCCGCCGCAACGAGAAACTGCTGGTGGTGAACACCACCCGGGGCGACTCCCTGGTGGACCCCCGCTTCGCCCAGGAACCGGACCTGACCCACGTCCGCGAGGACCTCGCGGCGCTGGGCATCGACTTCGACGTCCGCCAGGTTCTCGGCGCCCGGGACGCCGCCGAGGAGATCATCGACCTCGCGGAGACCAAAGGCGTCTCCCTGGTGGTGATCGGTCTGCGGCGGCGCAGCGCGGTCGGCAAGCTGATCATGGGCTCGGCGGCGCAGCAGATCCTGCTGGGCGTGGACTGCCCGGTCCTCGCCGTGAAGGCGGAGGGCTGACGATGCTGCTGCGCACCTTCGGCTGGTCGCTCGGCGTCACGGCGCTGGGCCTCGCCTTCGCCGCCTGGCAGTGGGGCTGGGAGGCGTTCGGGATCGTGCTGATCCTGGCGATCCTGGAGATCTCGCTGTCCTTCGACAACGCGGTCGTCAACGCCGGGATCCTGAAGAAGATGAACGCCTTCTGGCAGCGGATCTTCCTCACCATAGGCATCCTGATCGCGGTGTTCGGCATGCGGCTGGTCTTCCCGGTGGTGATCGTCGCCATCAGCGCCAAGGTCGGCCCGGTCGAGGCGGTCCAGCTGGCCCTGGACGACCCCGACCGCTATCAGGCCCTGGTCACCGACGCCCACCCGGCGATCGCGGCCTTCGGCGGCATGTTCCTGCTGATGATCTTCCTGGACTTCGTCATGGAGGACCGCGAGATCAAATGGCTGCTCTGGCTGGAGCGTCCGCTCGCGAGGCTCGGCAAGATCGACATGCTGTCGGTCTGCCTCGCGCTCGTCGTCCTGCTCGGCACGGCAATGACCTTCGCCGGCCAGGCCCACGTCAGCACGGGCCACGCCGACAAGGCCGCCACCGTTCTGCTCGCCGGGGTCGCCGGTCTCATCACCTATCTCGTGGTCGGCGGCCTCTCCGGCCACTTCGAGAACAGGCTCGAAGAGGAGGAGGAACACGAGCACGAGGAGGAGGAGAAGGCCAGGGCCGAAGGCCGGCCCGTCACGGTGGTCGCCCTCGCCGGGAAGGCGGCGTTCTTCCTCTTCCTGTACCTGGAGGTGCTGGACGCGTCTTTCTCCTTCGACGGTGTGATCGGCGCCTTCGCCATCACCAACCACATCTTCTGGATGGCCCTCGGCCTGGGCATCGGCGCCATGTACGTCCGCTCGCTCACGGTCTACCTGGTCCGCCAGGGCACCCTCGACGACTACGTCTACCTCGAGCACGGCGCCCACTACGCCATCGGCGCCCTCGCCGCGGTCCTGCTGATCACCATCCAGCACCAGATCAGCGAGATCATCACCGGCCTGATCGGCGTCGTCCTGATCGCCGCGTCCTTCCTCGCCTCGGTCCGCCGCAACCGCGCGCTGGAGGCCTCCGGGACGGACGGGGACACACCCGGCGCAGCGGACGAGAGGGGCGAGAAGGCGGAGGTGCCGTCGGGGGCGTGAGGGGCCGACCGGGTTTCGGGGCGGACACAAGGCGTGATCTGGCACAAACGTGGTCCACGACATAGGCGTTTTCGCCCGATTATGGCTAGCTGGATGTGTTTGCCTCGCGCACAGCGTCGCGTCATTCGACGCGCCGTCCTCGTCGATCGTCCGCCCCGGGAGACCCATGCGCCCCCGCGTCCCCTCCGTCCCGCGAATCCCCTCGGCACGCCGCATCACCTCACTGCCACCCCTCGCCCTGGCCGGCGGCGCCCTCACCGTGGGCGTCGGCGGCCTGTATCTCGCCGGGCTGCTGTTCGCGGGCGGGGACATAGAGGACGGTACGACGGTGCGCGGCGTGGACATCGGCGGCCTGAGCCGCACGGAGGCCGTACGGAAGCTGGAGGACCGGCTGGGTCCGGCCGCCGCCCGCGATCTGCGTGTGACGATCGGTGACCGCAAGGGCACGATCGATCCACGGCAGGTCGGCATCACCTTCGACTACGACAAGACGGTGGACCACGCCTCGCGCACCCACACCGCCGACCCCTTCACCGTGATCGGCGGCCTCTTCAGCTCGGGCGGCCAGGTCGAGCCGATCGTGGCCGTCGACGAGGACAAGGCGCACACCGGCCTGAAGAAGGTGGCGAAGTCCGTCGACGAGAAAGTCCGCGAGGGCGCCGTCACCTTCGAGAACGGCCAGGTGAAGCCGGTCGCCCCGGTGAGCGGCCAGGCACTCGAGACCGACGCCGCGGTCGACCCCCTGCGCGCCGCCTTCCAGCGGGGCGAGGCCGGCTCCGTCACCACCCTGCCCACCCGGGAGACCAAGCCGAAGGTCACCGAACCGGAGGTGCGGCGGGCGGTGCGCGAGTTCGCGCAGCCGGCGATGTCGGCGCCGGTCACGCTCACCGCGGCCGACCTCCGCTTCACCATCGAGCAGCCCGTCCTGGGCAAGTACCTGACGATGCGCCCCGACGGCGCCGGCCGGCTCACCCCGCGGCTGGACGACACGGGTCTGCGCGCCGACCCCGCGGTCACCCAGGCCCTGTCCGGCCTGCCCGCCAGGGCCCACAACGCCGAGCTGGGTCTCGTCGGCAACCGGGTCGGGGTGGTCCAGGACGGCCGGGCCGGCCATGTCGTCACCGACAAGGCGCTGGGCAAGGCCGTGCTGCCGCTGCTCACCAAGCGGGGCGCCGGCCGCAGCGGCGAGATCGCCACGCGCGTGGCCGAGGCGCAGGTGACCCGTGACAACGTCCAGCGGCTGGGGCTGCGCGAGCAGATGTCCTCCTTCACCGTGAACTTCGAACCGGCGCCCTACCGCACCCGGAACATCGGCCGTGCGGTGCAGCTGATCAACGGCTCCGTCGTCATGCCGGACAAGACCTGGAGCTTCAACCGGACCGTCGGTGAGCGCACCGAGGCCAACGGCTTCGTCGACGGCGTCATGATCCTCAACGACGAGTTCACCAAGGCACCCGGCGGCGGCGTGTCCGCCGTGGCCACCACGGTCTTCAACGCGATGTTCTTCGCCGGCGTCAAGCCCCTGGAGTACGGCGCCCACTCCTTCTACATCGAGCGCTACCCGGAGGGCCGCGAGGCGACGGTCGCCTGGGGCAGCCTGGACCTGCGGTTCAGGAACGACTCGGGCAACGCCATGTACATCAAGGCCGAGTCCACCGACAGCTCGGTCACCATCACCTTCCTCGGCACCCGCAAGTACGACGACATCGGCTCGGTCAAGGGCCCCCGCACGAACGTGAAGCAGCCCGAGCGGAAGGTGCACACCGGCGAGCGCTGCGTCCCGCAGACTCCGCTGGAGGGCTTCGACGTGACCGTGCAGCGGGTCTTCGTCAAGGACGACGAGGTGGTGCGGCGGGAGCCGTTCCGCACGCACTACACGCCGCGCGACGAGATCGTCTGCGAGCCGCAGTCGCCGTAGGACCCGGCCCGGCGCCTGGCGTCCCGTCCTAGCCGAAGCGGCCCTCCACATAGTCGGCGGTGCGCGGGTCCGACGGCGCCGAGAACATCGCCGGGGTCGGGCCGTGCTCGACGATCGCGCCGGGTGTGTTCTGCTCGGCGAGGAAGAAGGCGCACTGGTCGGAGACGCGGGCGGCCTGCTGCATGTTGTGGGTGACGATCACGATGGTGACCTCGTGGGCCAGCTCGCGGATCGTCTCCTCGATCCGGCGGGTGGAGGTCGGGTCCAGGGCCGAGCAGGGCTCGTCCATCAGCAGGACCTTGGGGCGTACCGCCAGGGACCGGGCGATGCACAGGCGTTGCTGCTGACCGCCGGAGAGCGCGCCGCCGGGCTGGCGCAGGCGGTCGCGGACCTCCTTCCACAGGCCCGCCTTGGTCAGGCACTCCTCCACCAGTTCGTCCCTGGCCTCCCCGTTCATCCGGGTGCCGGTGAGCTTCAGGCCGGAGGTGACGTTGTCGTAGATCGACATCGCCGGGAAGGGGTTCGGCTTCTGGAAGACCATGCCGATCGTCCGCCGCGCCTCGGTCAGCCGCTGCCCGGCGGCGTAGACGTCCTGGCCGTCGACGAGCACCTCACCGGCCAGGGACGCGGTCGGAATGAGTTCGTGCATGCGGTTGAGGATGCGCAGGAACGTCGACTTGCCGCAGCCGGACGGGCCGATGAGGGCCGAGACCTGGCCGGCCGGCATGGTCAGGGACACACGGTCGAGGACCTTGTGGTCGCCGAACCAGGCCGAGATCCGGCGGGCCTGCAGCGTCGCGCCGGTCACCCCGGTCGCCCGCACCGGCGGGAGGGTCAGCGTGGTCTCGGTCTGGGTGGTCTGGTCGGTCACGGCTCGTCCTTCGTCGGCAGGGGGCGAACATCGGCGGATCACAGCAGGTTGGGCAGGAGCAGCAGCGTCTGGTCGGCGACCGCGAGGCCGAGCGCGCCGAGCAGCGGGACGCCGACGACCCAGGTGTGCCGCCTGCCCCAGCGGGCGTGCGCCCAGGCGAGGCCCGCGGCGGCCAGGGTGAGTGCCTGGCCCCACAGCACCAGCGGCAGCCAGGCCGACTGCTGGGTGGCCATCGGCTTCTCCTCCTCCGGCAGTGCGCCGGAGGCGACGGCGGGCGTCGGCGTGGGCTGGACGGTCGAGACCAGGTCGGCGTCCACGCGCAGGATGCCGCGGGGCATGAAGGGGGTGCCGTCGGCGGTGATCAGCGTCAGCCGCCCCTTCTCCGCCGCGGGCACGGCCGGCTGGGGGTCGCCCGCCCGGCGCGGGCCGATGACCCGGTAGGTGTGCTTGCCCTGACCCGTCGTCACGGTGAAGGTGTCGCCCGTGCTCAGTTCGCCGAGCCGCCGGAAGGGGCCGCCGTAGGCCGCCTGGCGGCCCATGATGACGCTGACTCCCGACTGGCCGGGCAGCGGCGTGTCCCGGCGGTGGCCCGGTCCGTGGGTCAGGTCGGCGGCCGTGGTGCCCTCGTGGACCACCTCGCGCACGCCGAGCTCGGGGATCGCAAGGATCGCCACGGGCTCACCGGCCTCGGGCGCCCGGCCACCGCCGGCGGACTGCCCGACCGGGGCGGTCCCGTTGGCGAGGGCGACGCGGAAGGCGGCGTGGTCGACCTGCCGGTCCCGGGCCTGCCGCAGATCGCTGACCAGGCCGGCGTCGGCGACGAAGCCAAGCAGCAGCGCGGCCAGGATGCTCAACGCGGCACTGGCGATACGCAGTCCGGGACCGGCGGTCGGACGTGCGGGCCGCGCCCGGCCGGGCCCGGGGGCCGACGCGGGGTCGGCCGCCACGGGCCCGGCGGGGGCGATGACCGGTGCCGTCATCCGATCCTCACCGAGGCGGAGGTGGCGGTGCCGTTGGCGAACCCGGCGCGCTTCGCCGTGACGGTCAGGGACAGCAGGTGGCCGCGGTCCGCGCTGGTGGGGATGTAGGTCGAGCGGGTGGCGCCGCTGATCGCGCGCCCGTCGCGCTTCCAGACATAGCCGTACGACTGGGCGGCGGGGGTCCAGGTGCCGGGCTTGGCGGTCTGCTTGTAGCCGACCTTGCGGGTGCCGGTGAACGAGGGCTTCGTCCCGTTCTTCAGCGCGGGGCCGAGGGCCACGGTCACGGACGGGCTGGTCGAGGTCGTGCTGCCGGTGCTGTTGGTGCCCTTCGCCCGGCAGGCGATCTTGTGCGCACGGTCGGCGGCACCGAGTGCGCGGGTCCGCCCGGTCGCACCGCTGAGCACCGCGCCGTCCCGCAGCCAGGCGTACGACACGGAGCTCGCGCCGCTGAACGACACCGAGCAGGTCACCGTGGAGCCGACCCGGACGGTGCCGGTCACCTTCGCCGCCGAGACGAGGGCCGGGGGCTTGATCTTGACGGTGTAGGAGAGCGCCGCGGAGGTGGAGCCGCCGTACAGCGCCGGGTCGGCCGGTGTGAACTGGGCCTTGAGCGAGTGGGTGCCGACGGCCAGGGAGCTGGTGGTCTTGGTGGCCACGCCGCCGGAGACGGTGACGGCACTGCCGACCTGGGTCGTGCCGTCGAGGAAGCGGACCGTGCCGGCCGCGGCGGCCGGGGAGACGGTCGCCGTCAGCTTCACCGACGTGCCCTGGACGACCGGGCTCACCGGGCTCGCCGCGAGCTTGGTGGTCGTGGCGGTGACGGGCGCGGTGTTCTGGTAGGCGGTGTTGGAGGTGAACCAGATCGGCGCCGTGAAGTCGCCGTAGGTCGCCGAGCCGAACGCGCCCCGGCAGGTGAGGGTGAAGTCGTAGCGGCCCTGGAGGGTGGTGAACCCGGCGGTGCTTGCGTAGTTGCGCATCGTGTCGGACAGCGGCACGACGATGCCGCCGTTCGGAGCGGTGGAGTAGGTGCTGATCGGCGAGTTGCCCACCACGATCTGACCGTCGGCGGGGAAGCCCGAGCCCTTGACGCCGACGATGAGGTTGGTCGCGGGCTCCGGGCAGGGCGCGGGCGTGGTCAGCGTGATGCCGCTGGTGTCCGTGCCGGTGGCCGGGGACACCTCCATCGCGCCGAGGACGTCGGCCTCGGCGCCGCCGGTGCCGAGCACGAGCGCCCCGGCGGCCAGCGCGGTGACGAGGGTGGCCGCCAGGGGGCGGCGTACGGCCTTGACCTGCATGGTGTGTCGTCTCTTCCTGTGGGGTCCGGGCACGGATCAGGCGTTCGGGGTGTCGGTGACGGGGAAGTCCTCGCGCCGGCGGGCCCGGCGGACGATGACGAAGCCCGCGACCACCAGTGCCGCGGACAGGGCGCCGAGCGCGCCCGCGTTGACGCCGGTGGCCGCCATGGAGCCGCCGCCACCCGAACCGCCGCCGGACGCACCGCCGCTCACGTCGGTGGAGATGTCCTGCGAGCCGCCGCCCGTGGTGCCGCCGTCGGCCGCCGAGGTGTCCGTCGGGGCGGCGGTGTCGGTCGGCAGCGCGGTGTCGGTGGGAGTGTCGGTCGGAAGGGCCGTGTCGGTCGGCGACTCGGTGTCCGTGGGCGGGTCGGTCGGGGTGGCCGTGTCCGTCGGCGTGCCCGAGTCGGTCGGGGTCGCGCTGGCGGTGTCCGTCGGCGTCGGGGTGTTGCCCGGTCCGGCCGGGTCGGTGTTCCGGTAGGCGGTGTTGGAGGTGAACCAGATCGACGCGGTGAAGTCGCGCAGGCTGGCGCCGTTGAAGGCGGTGCGGCAGGTGAGGGTGAAGTCGTAGCGGCCCTGGAGGGTGGTGAACCCGGCGGTGCTGGCGTAGTTGCGCATCGTGTCGGACAGCGGCACGACGATGCCGCCGTTCGGTGTCGTGCCGTAGGTGCCGAGCGGGGAGTTGCCCACGACGTTCTGGCCGTCGGCCGGGAAGCCGGAGCCCGTCACGTCCACGATCAGGTTCGTCGCCTCGGCCGGGCAGGCCGCCGAGGTGGTCAGGCTCATGCCTTCGGTGTCCGTGCCGGTCTCGGGGGTCACGGACATGGCGGCGGGGGCCTCGGCGGCCGAGGCCTGCACGACGGCGGCGGCGGTGACGAGCAGCCCGGCCGTGCCGCAGGCGGCGACGACCGAACCGACGCGGAGCGCGGCCGCCCTGGACATCCGGAGTGTGCGGGGTGTGATGGACACGGGGTTTCTCTCCCTGGGCAGTTGGTTCGGTCGGTACGTGGTGGGGTGCGCGGTCACTCGCTCCGGGCCCGGCGGCCGCGCACCCACAGAGCGACGCCCGTCGCGAGGGCCAGCAGGCAGACGCCGAATCCGGTGACGGACCAGGCGGTGAGGGCGGTTTCGGGAGCAGCGGCGGCGGTATCGGCCGGTGCGCTGCCCGGCGGGACGACGCTGCCCGGCGGGACGTCGCCGCCCTGCTCGGTCGGCGCGGGCACGGGCAGCCCCTGGGACTGTCCGGACGGTCCCGGCGTCGTGGATGCGGCCGGACTCTGCGGCACCGGTGCCTTCTTGGGCAGCGCGACCTCGGTCCCGTCCCGGTACGCGCTCTTCTGCGCGAACCGCAGCGAGCCGGTGAAGTCCCGCAGACTGGTCGGATCGAAGGGGCCCTTGAGGCAGCTGACGGTGAAGGTGTACGTGCCGCGCAGGGTGGTGAACCCGGCGGTGCTGGCGTAGTCCCGCATGGTGTACGTCAGCGGGATGCCGAGCCCGGCCCCCGGCACCTTGCCGTACGTGGCGAGCGGCGCGTTGCCGACGACGATCTGGCCGCCGCGCGGGAAGCCCGCCCCGGTGACCCGGGCGATGACGTTGGCGGTCTTCGCGGGGCAGGGCGCTTCGGCGGTCAGGGTGATGGGCTGGGTGTCGCTGCCCTTCGCCGGGCTGACCGCGAGCTTCCCCGCGTCCGCCGCCCGGGCGTCCACCGGGGTGCCCCCGACCACGGCCCCGGCGGCCAGCAGGGTCGCCGCCGCCAGGCCGACGGCCTGCTTCGGGCGGGACGCGGAACGCACCGGCGCGCTCTGGGTGTTGCGGCGCCGCCGACGTCGTATCAGCACGAACGTGACGGCCGCGGCGAGTACCGCGAGCAGCAGGGCCAGGAACGCCCAGGGCACGGCGGTGAAGGCCTCGGTGCGGGTGACGCGGGGCAGGATGCGGTGCTGGATGTCGCCGCGGACCGGCTCGGGGTCGATCGTGACGCTCGTCGTGTCCCGGAAGGCGGGCAGCACACCGGTGGCCTTCGCCGTGACGGACACGGAGTCGCCCGGCAGCAGTTCGGGGAGGTCACGAAGCCTGGCCACCTCGGCCGTGCCGCCCAACCCGTCGCGGACGCCCACCGTCTGATGCGCCGCCAGCCGCACATTGCCGGTGTTGCGGACGGTGTACGTCACCGTCGCGGAGCCCGTGCCGAAGGGGTTGGCGCTGCCGTGGTACACGGTGCGCAGGTCCTCGACGGCGAGGCGGGGCGTGAGGGCACCGGCCACCCGGAGGTAGACGCGCGCGCCGACCCGCTGGTCGAGGGCGACCTTGTTGCCCTTCTTGTCGGCGCCGGCGGCCGAGAGCGAGGCGACGATGCCGCCGGTGTGGTCGCCGGGGGTCGCCTTCGCCGGGACGGTCAGGGTGAAGGGGACGATGACTCGGGAGCGGGCGGGGACCTTGACCTGGTTCTTGCGGAGCTTGATCCAGGAGCCGGCGTCGGTGGGCCTGTGCCTGGCCGCGAACAGGTCGAAGCCGCCGTCGGCGGTGGTGAAGGCGTCCTGTGCGTACACCCTCAACGTCAGTGGTTTCGTGCCGTAGTTGAAGACGGCGATGTGGTCCTTGACGAGGGCGCCGGGGGTGGCGCCGTAGGAGAAGTTCGGCCGGGCGTCGGGCTTCTTCGCGGCCGATGGCTGGACGCCGAACGTCGTGCGCCCGGTACCGGCCTGTCCCCCGTCGGCCGACGCGTGGGTGGCCGGGAGGACGGCGAGGAGGCAGGCGGCCAGGACGGCGGCGATGCGGCGGGCCGATGTCGTGATCATGTCGGGGTCGTCCGTTCGGGCGCGGGACCGGTGCACGGGTGAGCGGGGGCCGGGTCGACCGGGGGTTGGCCGGGACGGGCAGGAGGGCTGCCCGTCCCGGCCCGGGGCGGCTCCGAGGGGGATGTGGAGGTCCGCCCCGTCAGCCATCCGCCCGGGTCAGATGGCCGTCAGGGTGAGAGTGGCGGTGTAGGTGCCGGCCACGGTCGAGGTCGGCACGTTCAGGGCCAGGTCGGCGCCGAGGTGGGCGGTGCCCAGACCGGTGCCGCCCGCCAGCGAGCGGGAGGACTTCAGGCCGGCCGAGCCGGCGTCGCCGGGGGCAGCGCCGTGGGCCGCGGCGACCGCCGCACCCGGGGTGACCGTCTGGGACGCGCCCTTGTCGGTCACCTTCGGGGTCCAGCCCAGGTTCTGGCCGTTGATCTGGTGCGAGCCGCCGTCGGCGAAGTCGGTGACCTGGCCGCTGACGGACCAGCCGGGGTTTCCGGCGCGGGTGTCGGTGAGCGTGACCGGGTTGATCGCGCCCGCGGTGGTGAGCAGGTCGCCGTCGGCGTTCAGCTGCGGCGAGGGCAGCGTGACGTGCGGGTCGTCCACGCTGATGACCAGGGCGCCGGACTCGACGGTGGTGGTGATGTCCTGCGAGGCCGTCACGCCCTCGAAGGCGCCGATCACGTACGGGACGTTGCCGGAGGTGGAGCCGGTGTGGGTGCCGGGGTCCGCCGGGACGAAGACGGCCGTGAAGGAGTGGTCGCCCTCGGCCAGGCTGCTGGTGCTGAAGGCCGCCTGACCGCCCGCGACCTGCACGGTGCCCAGCGTGGTCGTGGTGCCGCCCACGGTGTCCTGGAACTTCACGGAGCCGGCCGCCGAGGCGGGCGACACCGACGCGGTCATGGAGACGGGGCTGAACTTGTCCGCCGTACCGGCCGGGGAGACGGCCAGCGCGGTGGTGGTCGGGGTCGCCGGGGCGGCCTCGACGGAGTACGCGACCGCGCCGGACGTCGAGCCGTTGTAGGCGGCGCTCGACGGGGTGAACACGGCCGTCAGCGCGTGGTTGCCGGCGCCGAGGCTGCTCGTGGTGAGCTGGGCCTGGCCGCCGGTGACGGCGACGGGGGCACCGAGCGGGCTCCCGTTGTCACGGAACTGGACCTCACCGGCCGCGCCCGCGGGGGCGACGGTCGCGGTCAGCGTCACCGAGGTGCCCGCGGTCACCGGGGACGCCGGGGAGACCGCGAGGGACGTGGTGGTGTCGGTCTTCACGGCCGGGTCGGTGTTCTGGTACGCCGTGTTGGACGTGAACCAGACCGAGGCCGGGAAGTCACCGAGGCTGGTGGCGTTGAACGCGGTCCGGCAGGTGATCGTGAACGTGTACTTGCCGGTCAGGGTGGTGAAGCCGGCCGTCTGGGCGTAGCCCCGCATGGTGTCGGTCAGGGGGATGATCAGCCCGCCGTTGCCCGCCGTGCCGTAGGAGCTGATCGGCGAGTTGCCGACCACGATCTGGCCGCCGGCCGGGAACCCGGAGCCGGTCACCGAGGCGATGATGTTGGTGGCGTTGTCCGGGCAGGCGCCCGAGGTCGTCAGCGACATCGGTGAGGTGTCGGCGCCGGTCGCGGGTGCGACCGTGGCCGTGCCGATCTCGGCGGCCTGCGCGGCCGGCGCCGCGGCGATACCGCCCGCGAGGACGGCGACCAGGCCCGCGAGCCCGCCGGCCAGGGCCCGCAGATGAGTCTTCTTCAGCACTGTCGTGCTCTCCTTCTGGAGGATGTTTCCGAAGATCCGAAAGGTGCGTCAGGAGGTCTGCTTGCTGGTGTCGCCGCAGTTCGGGTTGGTGGCGAAGCCGTAGGTGTTGATCACCGAGCTCTGCTGGCAGACCAGGGAGTTGTTGCCGACGAAGACGGTGCTCCACGGCGCGGTGCCGATCTTGCTCGTCGGAATGACGTTGTAGACGTCGCGCTTCACACCGAAGTTGCTGTTCAGAACCGTCGGCGCGAGACCGTCGACGGTGCCGAGGATCGCCCGGCCGCGGAGGTCCGCGATCGTCTGCGAGGCCTGCGAGTTGTACTGCGCGATGGAGAACGGGACGATCGACTTGTCGTCGAGGACACGGCCGTCGTGCTCCTGGACCGGGCTGCCGTTCTTGGTGTCCTTGATGCACGGGTAGACACCGGCGACCACGTCGGCGTCGGTGATGCCCATCTGGGACTCCCAGAAGCTGCGGGTGCCCGAGCCGGCCTGCGGCAGGTACACCGTCAGGCTGTAGTTGGGGCCGGCGCCCACGTAGCCCGGGTCGCAGTGGTAAATGGCCTTGAGGTCGGCCAGCGTGAGCTTGCGCGGCACCGTGCTGGTGGGCGTGATCGAGTAGCTGACGGCGTCCACGGCGAACGGGACGTAGGTCAGACCCGGGCTCGCGGCGGCCAGGTTGAGGCTGGAGGAACGGGAGAAGTCCAGGCAGCCGTTGCCCGCCTGGAGCGAGTTCTGCAGGGCGGTGCGGCCGGCGCCGGAGCCGTTCGGGCGGCTGATGGTGCAACCGGGGGTGGTGGCCGGGTCCTTGGTGGTGATCTGGGCCGAGCCGGTGGCGTCGTAGGAGCCGATGACCTTGGTGCCGTTGATGGTGATGGCCTGCGCCATTCCGTTCATCACGTCCTGCGTGGTGTCGGACCCCACGCCGGACAGCTGACGGTAGGCGGGCGGGCCGGCCGGGTCGGCGGCGGCCTGCGTGGCGCTGAGGGTGCCGGTGACCAGGCCTGCGAGACCCACGGCGGCGACGGCGGCCATTCTCTTGTTCACGTTGCGTACCTCTCGATTAGGCTTCCGCCGGGCGGTGGTGCCCGGCGCGGTGTTTCGGACAGTTCGTTGGCGCGGACCTGTCGGTGTGTCGGGTGCGGGCATCACCTCCCTTCGCCGGCGGCCGACTTGCCCCTGGTCCGCCGGTCGGCGAGGGCGGCGGCCAGTCGCGGCAGGGCCCTCGGCAGGAGGGGGCCGCAGACGGCGGCGGCGAGACCGGTGACCAGGGCGATCAGCAGGGCGTAGCGCACGGCTCCGAGCGCCCACTCGGGGGTACGCAGCAGCGGACCGTCCGAGGCGGAGGCGGCGGCCGGTGCGGTGGACGGGGAGCCCGAGGGTGTGCCGCCGCTCGCCGCGGCGGACGGGGAAGCCCCGGTGCCCCCGGTACCACTCGCACCGGCCTGCCCACCGGACGCCCCGGCGCCCCCGCCCGGGCCGGCACCCCCCGAGCCCGCCGCCGCGACTCCCCCGGTGTCACCGGAGCCGCCGGACGCCGTGCCCGAACCGCCGTTCGTCACGCCATCGGCCGGCGGGCTCGACGCCGGAGCACCGGCCCGGGAGACGATGGCCTCGGCGGCGGCACGGGTACGACCGCGCACATCGGCCGGCAGCGGGGCGTAGCCCTCGGGCAGCGTGCCCGAGGCCACGCCGGGCCGCTGTCCGTCGCCCGCCGCGTACTTCAGCAGGGCCGCGTAATCCCGGCCCTCCTGCGCGGTGAGCTTCTCCGGCACGGTGGCGGCATAGGTGAGGAGGGTGAGCGGATAGGCGTCCCGGTTCCTGTTGGCCGGGTCGGCGACCTCCACCCCGCTCACACCGCTCGCCTTCATGGCCGCCCGTCCCGCGAGCAGCCCGCGGGTGTCGGGGGCGACGAACCGGCCGGCGGCGTTCTGGAGCCTGGCCGTCACCAGGCCGTAGCGCGCCGCCGTCGCCGTGTCGGTCAGGGCGAGGACGGCCCGCTTGCCCGCGGGCTGCGGCGGGTTCTTCTTGTAGCCGGGGGGAGTTGCGGTGTTGTCCCAGTTGGTGCGGGCCAGGGTGTCGCCGCGCGCGGCGGCGCGGGCGGCGGAGTGCAGGTCGGTGGCGTACGGATGCTTGTCCTGGATGCACAGCGGGTGGTCGGGGTGGTCCTGGAACTGCTGGCAGAAGGGGTCGCTCTTCGGGTACTCCTCCCGCGGCAGCTCCATGTCCTTGTAGTGCGGGTTGACCTTCATCCCGGAGAAGGCGGGATCGCCGTACCGCCCCGTGTTGTCGGCGGCACCGCTCAGGAACTCACGGGCGGCCGGGTCCTGGCGCACCCAGTTCCACAGCTCCCAGGTCGCGTCGGCCAGCGCCTCCGGTACGAGCGCGTCACCGAGGCTGCCGCCGAAGCTGAGGTCCTTGTAGCCGGGGTTGTACTTGAGGAACTCGGGGTCGGTGGCCAGGTTGAACGGGTTGGCCTGGGTGCTCGGCGCGAGCCGTGAATTGCCGTCCTGGTAGGACTCGGTGAGCAGCTTGGCGACCAGTCGCGGAGTGAGGTTCAGCGAGGTCAGACGTGCTCCGTCACGGGCCTTGACGGCCGCGGGCGCGTTGAACCCGGCCTGGCTCTCGACGAAGAAGCCCAGGGTCAGCCCCGACAGGGCGACCGGCGCGTAGACCGGCCGCTGTCCGGCCGGTACCTGGTCGCCGGTGGCCGGACGCCCGAGGAAGACGAGGCCGGGCGATCCGGAGACCAGCTTGGCGCGGGCGGTGTCATCGGTGACCTGGGCGTATCCGTAGATCGTCCGGCCGGCGGACTGGCACAGGGCGGGCTGCCATCGTGTGACGACCTCGGCGACGATCTCGTTGCCGAGCGTGCCCCGCTCGTCGGCTCCGATCGGACAGAACCGCCCCATCGGCTCGAAGCCCAGCGGCACCACGAGCCGGTGCTTCCAGTTGCTCGCACTGAGCGGCGAGGACTCCAGCAGCCCACTGGACCGCGCGGTGTACGCGGAGCCGTCGACCTCGTTCTCCCCGCGCGGCACGACGACCAGCCAGCACTTGCGCCCGGCCGTGGCACCGGAGGCCCCGGCGGGCACCTCGCCACACCCCAGGCCGGGCGCTTCCAGCCCGGTCTGTGCCTCGAAGTACACCTCACCGCTGCCGTCGGGCCCGGTCCGGGCGTACGGCACCTCGTTGGAGGTGTTCACGTCGTAGAACTCGTTCCAGTTCCCCTTGGTGATCACATCCCCGGTCACGGACCGGAACGGCACATACGAGATCCCGGTCCCGGACGCCGGCGGCAATTCCTGCGCCGGATCCTTCAGACCGCCGTAGCTGAGCTGCCGGGTGTTGGTGTACGCCCCCGCGGCCTGACTACCGGCGCCCGCGCCCAGCGCGGAGGACCCCCCGAACTGACACTGCTCGGGATCGGGACCACCCCTTACATCGCCCCAACACTGCATGATCTGCAGGTAGTTGGCGGCGTAGGTGGTGTCGGAGACGGTAGGGGCGCCGCCCTTCCAGGAGACCTTGACGACCTGATTGACGAGGTTGCGGGTCTGACTGACCGTCACCTCGAGGTCGGAGTAAGGCCCATCGCCGGAGACGGTGACATCGGACGACGAGTCGGCGGCCGAGGCGCTCTGGACGAGCACTCCGACACCGATAACGGAAAGCAGGGTGACTGCAACGGACAGCGAGGTGGCAAGGAACCGACGGGCAACGCCCCTCAGGGGCGCGGGGAACTGCGCGACCAGCCCCCACGGCGCCGCAGACGAAATACGACCCATCCCGGCCCTCACAGCGAAGCGCCCCGCTTGAGTCGCCGACTGATCAACGGAGGCCCCACAGTGATCGCCAGCAACAACCCACCCGCCAGCACCATCAACGCCGTACGCGTACCCCCACTGATCCCCCGCGACGTACTGACAGGCTGAGCAAACGCGTCAACCCCCGTCCCGCCGCCCGCAGGGCCCCCCGCGCCGATGACCTGCCCGGTATCCGGATCGACCGACGCACCCCCACCCGCGGTGGGCGTCCCGGAGGCACCCCCAGTGGCACCTGCTCCCCCGGTCGCCCCCGCGGTCGTACCGCCGGTCCCGGCACCACCGGTCCCGCCGCCGGAGGCCGCCGCCCCGCCGGCACCAGCGTTGGCACCCGAACCGGACCCCGAACCACCGGACGCACCCCCACCGGAGCCCCCGCCATCGGAACCCCCACCCACCTGGGTAGGCGTCTTCGCCCCACCCGTACCGGTGGAGCACTGGGCCGCCCCCTTCTTGTCACAGGCAGGCGGATAAGGCGCGGTCTTGACCAGCGTGTTCGTGCCGTCCGGCGAGAACGTCGGGTTGTTGCACTTCTTGATGTCGATGCTCTCGACATCGACGCCCGGGATCCTGCGGACCTGCTTCAGCCCGGCCTGCACCAGGTTGATCGGCAGCGGCGAGTACCCGAGGCTGTCGACCCGCTGCTGTCCCTGGCACAGGAAGTAGTACGAGAAGGCGCCGAGCGTCTTGCCCTTCTGGGCGTTGAAGTTCGACTCCAGCTTGGTCGGGATGATCATGTAGCTGTAGCTGGAGAGCGGGTAGCTGCGCCGGTCGGTGTCGTTGTAGACGCGGTCTAGCTTCTGGGTCAGATACGCCGGGGACGCGGCGTTCTCCTCGATGTCCGCCCTGGTCAGCGCCACCGCCACGTTCTTCGCGGTCGGCTCGACGTAGTACCCGGCCTTGTTGAGCACCTTGGCGACCGGGAATCCGGTCGTGTACACGGCGTACGAGTACTCGACATAGGTGATCGTGCCGACGTTGCCGGCCTGGGCGACATAGCCGGAGACACCGTTCGAGCCCGACTGCCCGACGAAGCCGCCGCCCGGCACCACCGGGTAGTTCGACGTCGCCCCGCACGGGGTCATCCGGCCGGCCCGGCGGCAGTATGCGTCCCACAGTCCCTGGTACTGCTTGCTCATCCACGTGGTGAACTGCGCGGTCGTACCGGAGCCGTCGGAGCGCACCACCGGCACGACCCGGCGGGCGGGCAGCGCGGAGGCGAGCGCCGGGTTGTCGGCCTTGATGGCGGGGTCGTTCCAGGTCTTGATCTGCCCGGTGAACATCTTGGCGATGACCTCGCCGGACAGCCGCAGGTTGGTCACCCGCCTGTTGCCGATCGTGAGGTTGTACATGAACGACGTACCACCGGCCACGATCGGCATGTACGCGTACTTCCGGGACGGCGGCGAGTCGACGACGCCCGAGTCCTTGATGCCGTACGGGATTTCGGAGACGGCGTAGTCCACGGTGCCGTTGCGGAACTGGTTGCGGCCGTCGGAGGAGCCGGTGCCGTTGTAGTTCACGGTCATGCCGTACTGCTTGACGTTGGCCCGCCACTGGTCGAGCGCGTTCTGGCTCCAGGTGGAGCCCGCGCCCGAGATCGGCACATAGGTCGCGGCGTCGGCGGGTACGGCGCCGACCAGCAGGGCGGCCAGGAGGACGAGGGCGGTCACGGCTCTCGTGCGCAGGCGTGCGGACGTGGCCGGAGGTGATCCGGGCATGACGGGGAGCTCCAGGTCGGGGTCGGTGATGGGGAAGGTGTGGCCGGGGTGGGTGGAGGCGTCAGTCGGGGGCCGGCCCCGAGGGGGTCTCGACGGACGATCGGCCCCTTTGCAGCGCCCGCCTGCTCATGCGCTCGGCGTCGCGCCGCGAGGCGAGCACCCGCCGGTGCCGCTGATTGCGGGTCAGCTCGCCGGGTCCGCGCCCGCCGATCACACGGGCCAGCACGAAGAGCAGCAGGACCAGCGCCATCAGCAGGGCGGCGGAGCCGAACCCGCGGGCGATGAAGGAGGGTTGGGGCGAGCGCACCAGATCGAAGGTGGCCAGCGGCAGCGAGATCTGCGGGCCGCTGAGCGGGTCGGCGTTCAGCCCGGCGTTGACCCCGGAGGTGAGCAGCACCGGGGAGGTCTCTCCGATGCCGCGGGCGGTGCCCAGGATCACGGCGGTGGTCAGCCCGGAGCGGGCGGTGGGCAGGACGACCGTCCAGACGGTGCGCCACTTGCTCGCGCCCAGGGCGTACGACGCCTCGCGCAGCGAGCCCGGCACCAACCGGATCACCACGTCGGCGGCGCGGATGATGATCGGCAGCATCATCACGCTGAGCGCCAGCGCGGCGGCGATGCCGGACTTGTCGACGCCGAGGATGAGGATCACGGTGGCGTAGATGAACAGGCCGGCCACGATCGACGGCAGGGCCGTCATCGCCTCGACGATGGTGCGGACGAAACGCGCGTAGCGTCCGGGCACTTCGTTGAGGAACACCGCGCAGGCCAGCCCCAGCGGCACGGTGACGGCCAGTGAGATGGCGATCTGCTCCAGCGTGCCCACGATCGCGTGCAGCACACCGCCCTTGCTGAGCGGTTCGAGCGGGCCGGTGCCCGACATGTCCTCGGTGAAGAAGCCGATGTGCACCAGGGCGGACCTGCCGCGCCACAGGGTGTATCCCACGACCAGGGCCAGCGCGCCGATCAGCAGCAGGGCGAGGCTCTGCCAGAGGACGGCGGTGACCTTGTCCCGTACGGCGACGGAGTTCTCGTCGAAGGAGACCAGCACGGCGTAGAGCCCGAGGAAGAGCAGATACGCGACGACGACGAAGCCGAGGATCGAGTCGAACGGGGCGATCCAGACGAAGAGCAGCGCGGTGAACGACACTCCTCCCGCGGCGGCGCCCGCGAGGGCGAGCAGGTCGGAGGAGTGCACGGAGGAGGTGTTCCGCCGGACCTCGGGGGCGCTGTCGTGGTCCTCGGCGGCCGGCCGCACGGTCACGGGTTCCTTGAGGAGCTCGGTGGTCATGCTCAGGCCTCCGTTCCGGCGCCGGAGCGGCTGCGGGCGGCGATCGAGGACGCGACGAAGTTCACGACGAGGGTCAGGAGGAAGAGCGCGAGCCCGGCGGCCATCAGGGCCGACATGCCGAACTCGCTGGCGGAGCCGTAGCGCAGCGCGATCAGCGCGGAGACGGAGTTGGCGCCGTTCTGCAGGATGTGCCACTGCACGGCGAACACCGGCGAGATGATCATGTAGACGGCGATCGTCTCGCCCAGGGCCCGGCCCAGGCCCAGCATGGTGCCGCCGATGATGCCGCCCCGCCCGTACGGCAGGACGACCGCGCGGATCATCCCCCACCGGGTCGCGCCCAGCGCCAGGGCGCCCTCGCGTTCCCCGGCCGGCGCCTGCGAGAAGGTCTCCCGCATCACCGAGCAGGCGATGGGCGTGACCATGAGCGCGACGACGATCCCGGCGATGAAGGTGGAGGACGTGTACACGGTGGTGGTCTGGAGCGGATCGCCCGGGACGACGCCGTCGACCTTGAAGACGGGGATCCACGAGAGGTAGGTGGCGATCCACCGGGACAGCCCGACGACTTGCCCCTGGAGCAGGAAGAAGCCCCACAGCCCGTAGACCACACTCGGCACGGCCGCCATGAGGTCCACCAGGCTGATCAGGGTCCGCCGCAGCTTCCGTGGCGCGTACTCCGAGATGTACAGCGCGGTGCCCAGTGCCAGGGGCAGGGCGATGCAGATCGCGGTCACCCCGATGAGCACCGTGCCGGTGAGCACGGCCGCGATGCCGAAGTGGCGCGAGTCCGGCTCCCAGGCGGAGGTGGTGAGGAACGACCACTTGGCGACGCCCAGCGCCTGGGACGCCCGGTAGGTGAGGAAGACGCCGACCAGCAGCATGATCGCCAGGACGACGGCCCCGCTGCCGCGCAGGACGCCCTGGAAGAGGCGGTCCACGGGCTCGATCCGGCCGCGCGGCGCCCGCCGTGCGTAGTCGTCGCCGTCCTGCTCCGGTCCGGGTTCGGAGGGCTGACCGAGTCTGGGCATGACAACACTCATCGCGCACGCGTCCCGGCACGCTCACGAGCGCCGCCACCGTCGCCGCCCCGCGGCCGCCCCCCGCCCGCCCCTCGGGGCCAGGGCGGAGTCGGCTCGGTCAGCTCGGCCACGGGTACGGCGTGCAGGAACTGACCGAAGTTGTACTGGCAGTCACGCTGGCGCTGATAGAGCCGCCCGGCGACCGCGGCCGCCCGGCCGTCGATCTCCAGCCGCCAGCTCCAGCCACCGGCCGCCTCCGTCGTGGTCAGCAGCACCTTGGCGTCGCCGATCCGCTCTCTCAGCCACAGCACCGAGGCCCGGCACTCCGCGAAGCCGGCGAACGACTCGGCGCTGCGCCCCAGTTCACGATGGTTGGACCCGACCAGCCGCCAGCCGACGGACTGCTCCTCCCCCACGGGTCTCTGCGGTGCACCCCGAACCACGTACAAAAACCGTGCCGGAACCATGGAAACCGCCCCCTCTCCCCTTCGTCCCATGGGCTGTTTCTCGCCAGCGGCGAAGAATCACCCAAAGCGCACTGAGAGTCGCGGAACTGTGTGCGTTCTGTGTCCACGGATGAGTGAAGGCCGAACGGAGGGCGGATGAACGGCAAACTCCACCGCCGTGGGCACGAGAGCGCTCACAGCGAGAGGAGCCACAGGACAGCAGGGGGTGGGGAGGTCCGGTCGGGCGGCCGGAGCCCAGCCCGTCCGTTCGGGTACGACGCCGACCACAGCCGGCCCGCGTCACTGATCGCGTGGCGATCGCGGGTTCATGGCCGGAAGAGGGAGCGACTCGGTGCCTCGTGCTTCCCACACCGTTGGCGAGGCGTGTGCCACAGCGCGGGCGCGTACCAGAGCCGAACACGATGGCGTCGTCAGCGCAATGAGCTGAACGCAGCCCGCGCCTCCGTGGAGAAGAGCTCCGGCTCCTCCCAGGCGGGGAAGTGGCCGCCGCTGTCGATCTCGTTGAAGTACGTGAGCTTGGGGTAGACCGTCTCGACCCAGCTGCGCGGGGCCGCCCAGATCTCGCCGTGGAACGTCGTGAAGCCGACCGGAACCGTGACCTCCGGAGGAGCCTGGCCGGCCGCATGGGCTGCGGCCAGGTCCCGTCCGAACTCCCAGTACCATCGAGCGGCCGAGGCGCCGGTGCCCGTCAGCCAGTACAGCGTGATGTTGTCGACGATGTTGTTCCGGGTGAGGTTGCCCACGGGCTCGCCGTCGACGAACGCCCGGGAGATCTTGTAGTAGCTGTCCGTGTCGTGGTCGAGCAACCAGGCCGCCAGCCCGACGGGTGAATCCAGCAGGGAGTAGCCGATCGTCTGCGGCCGGGTGGACTGCTCCAGGAAATAGCCGAAGCCGTCCGTCATGAACGTGTTGACCGCGTCGTGCGCCGCGCGTTCCTGCTCGGACTCCGCAGGCAGTTGGTCCTTGAGACCGAGCGCACCGGCGAGCAGGTTCATGTGGATGCCGAGCAGCCCCTCGGGTGCTTGGCGGCCCATCGCTTCGGTGACGGTGGCGCCCACGTCGCCCCCCTGGGCGACGTAGCGCGTGTAGTCGAGGCGATCCATCAGCTCCGCCCACGCGCGTGCGATGCGGCCGGACTCCCAGCCGGGCTCGGTAGGCTCGCCCGAGAAGCCGTAGCCAGGCAAGGACGGCAGCACCAGGTGGAATGCGTCCTCGGGGGTGCCGCCGTGAGCGGTCGGGTCGGTCAGCGGGCCGACGGTCTCCAGCAGCTCGATGACCGAGCCGGGCCAGCCATGCGTCATGATCAACGGCAACGCATTCTCATGCCGCGACCTGACGTGGATGAAGTGGATCTCGACCCCGTCGATCTCGGTCGTGAACTGCGGCAGCGCGTTCAGTGCCGCCTCGCACTTGCGCCAGCTGTACTCGGTCGTCCAGTAGCGGGCGAGCGCCTGCAGCGTCGCCAGCTGCACACCCTGCGACCGGTCTGCGACGAGCTCTTCAGAAGGCCAGCGCGTCGCCTCGATCCGGCTGCGCAACTCAGCGAGCTGTTTCTCCGGAACCTCGATCCGGAACGGACGGATGGCTGTTGCTTCGGCCCTGACGGTCATGACGGCGCTCCTCGGTTTGTGGACGGACGGAAAGCCTCGTAGCCGGAAATGGCGCACTGTTCGTACGACGCGGTGTTCATCGGCGGGTCGGTGACCGGGGAGTACATCGACTGCCGCAGGAAGGTGACATCGCCGCGTTTCTTGGCCATGAGCTCCAACGCGGCCGCCTTATCGCCACCCACCGATTCGCCGACCACCGCCATGCGGCTGGCGTCCAGGCCCTCGAATGCCCCGTTTCGGGTGATCCACTGGGCTGTGGCGTAGCCCTGCTCGCTCGTGGTCGGTGGCGGCTGCGGCGTTGCAACGTCCTGTGCCGCAGGCTGAGGGCCGACCGGGCCGACGGCAGTCATGACAGCAGTCCTCACGCGACCTCGGACATGGACTTGGCCGAAAGCGCGCGGCGCAACGTAGCCGCCGGCTCGTCACGCGCCGGGTCATCCCGTTGACCAGATAATCGCGGCCTGGTGGCTGCTCGCCAATACGGCACGTCTCTACGTTCGCGACGCTTCCTATCTAACACCCACGAAACGGGCAGTTCCATTCCGGGTCGATCGCCGTCAGCTGCGCGGCCCGCGTCTCCGCGTGCGCGGGACCTTCATGGGACGCTTTCGACGCCGAACCCTTCCGGCTCGCGGCGGTGGCGCGGCTCCTCTGCGCCTTCACCATGCTCTCCCCCGATAAGCGTCGATAGCTTCTGTCCCATGCCGGCGTGCCCGCCGTGCGCCCTCACAGCGGTGGCCGTGTCGTAGGCGGCGCGGCGGCCGTGCTGCCACCCGCCCGGTTACGCGCCACAGGCAGCGACTACTCCCCGTTTGACATGGTTCGGACCGGTGGCATGGTGGTAGGCGGGGTGACGATTTTGTGAGGTTCGGCGTGGCACTCGATTCGGCATGGCGTTCCGCGGCGCGGCAACTACCACTCAGGCTCACGGTCGGTGCGTACTTCCTCAACGCCGGACTCTCGAAACGCGACGCCGACCAGGCCACCGCTGAGCGACTCCAGCAGCTCGCCACCGCCACCTACCCCTTCCTGGGCAAGCTCGACGCCCAGAAGTTCACCCGGCTGCTCTCCACCGGGGAGATCTCCATTGCCGGCGCGCTACTCCTGCCGGTCATGCCCGCCGCTGTCGCCGGAGCTGCACTCACCGCATTCTCATCCGGCACTCTCGGCCTCTACCTGCGTACGCCGGGCATGCGCCAGGGAGGCCTGCGCCCTACTGAGCAGGGAACCTCGCTGGCCAAGGACATATGGATCCTGGGCGTCGGCATCTCCCTCATCGCCGAGGGCCTGACCGGCCACCGGGGACCCGCGACCACTGCCGTCGGCTCTTGGCGCCGCGTGCTGCGACGCTGATCAGGCCACCGCCCCAGGGGCAATGGCGTCAGGGGAGCCGACATGGCCACGACCAAATGGTTCTTCGAGCCCGGCCACACCGGCGCGGAGTTCCGCGCACGGCACATGATGGTCACCTACGTGCGCGGACAGTTCAAGAACGTGCACGGCTGGCTGGAGGTCGATCCCGACGAGCCGGAGAAGGCCCGCGTCAAGGCGACCATCGACGCGACCCAGGTGTACACCGGTCAGCCCGAGCGTGACGCCCACCTGCGCAGCGCCGACTTCTTTGATGTCGAACACCACCCGACGTGGACTTTCATCGGGTCACGCGTTCATCAGCTCAGCGCAACCGAATTCGAGGTCTCCGGGGATCTCACGGTCCGGGGCGTCACGCATCCCGTCCCCTTCGACATCGCCTACTTGGGACAGTGGGACACCCCCTGGTGGGAGGACGGCCGAGACCGGGGCCCCAGGAGGCGCGCCGGCTTCACGGCCACCACCCGCATCAATCGCCATGATTTCGGGGTGAGTTGGAACGACGTGGTCGACCGGGGCGGAGTCGTCGTCAGCGCCATGGTCGATGTCGTGGTGGACATCGAGGCCGTCCTTGAAGCCGGCGACCCGGGCGCCTGAGCACCGCGTACCGGCGGTCTTTGAGGCCGGTGGCCACGACCGCCGGCCCGTCCGTAACCCAACCACCCTGGCTGCACCGTTCGTTCGACCCAAACAGCGTGATTGCCGCGCTGCTCTCCGAAGAGGTCCGCTGCATCACCGCGCAGACCACCGAGGCATCCGGCGACCACAACCTTCTGGTCAGAGGTCACAGGCGTTGTCCTCGGGCGGCGCGACGCCACGATGTGTGCTTTCCGCTCGCGTCTCCCACAATGGAGATGTCGTCCCCGGGGTCGTCGGCGTGGTGTCCCCCTGACGGAATGGGGCAGACATGGGAATCGTTTCGCGGGGCTTTCACGGCCGGGCGCGCTCAGCGGATGTGAAGCTGCCTCCCGGACAATATCTGACCGAGGACTTTCCGGTGCTGTCGGCCGGACCCACGCCGAGCATCGCGCAGGAGGAGTGGGAGTTCAGCATCACGACCGAGAGCGCGACGCGCCATAGCTGGTCGTGGCAGGAACTGCTGGCGCTGCCGAGCGAGCGGCCGACAGTGGACCTGCACTGCGTGACCAAGTGGTCGAAACTGGGCACCGGCTGGCAAGGGGTGTCACTGGACACGCTGTTTGCCGATGTGGAGACGGCCGCCGAGTTCGTACTGGTCCACTCCTACGGTGACTACACGACGAACATCCCGCTGGAGGACCTGTTGGGCGACAAAGCATGGATCGCCCACCAGTACGAGGGAGAAGACCTCGCTCCGCTGCACGGTGGCCCGGCCCGGCTGCTGGTGCCGCATCTGTACCTGTGGAAGTCGGCCAAGTGGGTGCGCGGCATGCGGCTGCTGACCGAGGACGAGCCGGGGTTCTGGGAGAGCGCCGGCTACCACGACTACGGTGACCCATGGCGCGAGCAGCGGTATCAGGGCGACTGAAGGCGCCTTTGACCTGGCAGGCCGCCCGGTTGGCCGGTCTGCGCGACGAGACGCCTTCGGCCCGCACGCTGACCTTCGACGTGCCCGGCTGGTCCGGGCACCTGGCCGGCCAGCACGTGGACGTGCGACTGACCGCCGAGGACGGCTACAGCACCGAGCGCAGCTATTCGCTGACCTCGGCACCCGACGGCGACCGGATCGAGCTGACGGTGCAACGCGTGCCCGACGGGGAGGTCTCGCCGTATCTGGTCGATGTGATGGAGGCCGGTGACCTGGTGGAGCTCCGGGGCCCGGTAGGCGGCTGGTTCGTCTGGCGCCCGGCCGACACCCGGCCGGTGCTGCTGGTGGGCGGCGGATCGGGGATCGCCCCGCTGATGGCCATGATCCGCACGCGCCGGAGCCTCGGCAGCCGTGTCCCCTTCCGGCTGATCTACTCGGTCCGCACCCCGGAGGACCGGTACTACGCCTCCGAACTGCGTATCGCGCAGCCCGGTGACGGCGGCCTGGACGTGACCCACCTCTACACCCGGCACACGCCCGAGGGCTCGCCGAGACCGGCGGGGCGCCTGCTACCCGCGGACCTGCAGACCCACGGCTGGCCACCGGAGTTCGAGCCGATCTGCTTCGTCTGCGGGCCGACCGGCTTCGTCGAGACCGCCGCAGCCCAGTTGGTGGCCCTGGGCCACGACCCGCGCCGGATCAGAACCGAACGCTTCGGCCCCACGGGAGGCTGACATGGACCGACCCGACACCACGGACTACGAGGACGGGAACGCGCTCGCCGGCCCCCTGGGCGAACTGTTCACCGCGGACGTCACCTCGGCCGCCGGGCGCTGTGCCGGCTGCGGGCGCACCGCTCTCGTCGCCGACCTGCACGTGTACGCGCGCGCCCCCGGCCTGGTGGCCCGCTGCCCAAGCTGCGACACGGTGATCCTGCGATTCGTACGGGCCCCCGACGCCGCATGGCTGGACCTGCGCGGCACGGTCTACATGCGCGTCCCACTGCCACCCGGATGAAGCCACGGCAGCGGCAGCGCCGGTTGCTCCTACAGGCTGCCCCGGGGGCGGGGCGATTGCGGGACCTCCCCGACGGCTCTGTCGCTGCCTCGCAAGCCACTCGTCGAAGGTGGTCGGCGCGATGCGGGCGTCCTCGCCGGGCATGAGCAAGTCACCGGCCATCTCTTGGCCGAGCGACGACGACCACGTCGGCACGCGCTTGACCGCGTGGCCGTGCGCGTCGTCGGTAGTCATCACGGCGACGCGCAGCTGACCCTGTCCACCGACCTGCGGAGATCGTCATTAACAGGGACCACCTCACCGTCCACCTCGTGAGCCCGCGGTGCCCGCTTCTCGCGCTGTGACCCCCTGGACGCCCAGGCCATGGCTGATAGGGGGTTGGATGAGGCCGCGTCGTCACTTGCACGACGATCACCGTACGAGTCGGTCGGCGACTGGCTGTGGTGCAGAGGCCACGGCCCATCTGGCCGCCCTCGAAGCGGAAAGGCGGCTCACTCGGCAACGCCACCCTTCCATTGTGCTCACTGCTCATGCTGCGCTGTTCTCGGTGACACCGAAGGCGGCGACCTTACGGACGGCGATGACGGCGACGGTCAGCACAATGGTGCTCCACGACAGATCACCCGCGAGGCGGATCAGGCCGACCGCGGTGAGAAAGTCCAGGAGCAACGGCAGAGCGACGCGGATCGAGCGCGTGGCCGCGTAGGCCGTCAGGAACGACACGACGCCGAGTGCGGTGACCAGCAGCGCGGCTGCCTCGATCGCGTCTTTCACGCTACGGCGCCTTTCGCCCGCCGGACCGGGCTCCCGCCGCCTGCTCCGGTTCCCCTTCCGAGTCACGTTCGAGCTCGGCACGTTCCTGGGCGATCTCACGGCCCAGGAAGTAGTTGAGCGCCGTCCGGATGGCGGCGATCGCGGCGAGCTGTCCGATCTCGGTGAAACTGGGCGCCACCGCGGTACGCAGCACATCGCCCGCCAACTGAAACTCGAGTCCCAGCACGAGAAACCTGCCCAGCGTCAGCCGGATCCGGTTGAAGCCCCGCCCGTCCCCCCCGCCACGCACCACGGCCGCAACGAAACGGACGAACGCCCAGATCGCCCCCACAAAAATGATCAATGCGCCTGCGGTCTCCACCACCCGTACGAGGACACCGATCGCCTCACGCAGATCCGACTTCGGCAGTACCTCCCACGACAGGATCATGCCTGGCGGTTACCCGCCCGCAGGAGTCATCTCACCAAGCGCCTGCCAGGCCAGTCCGATGGCAGACACCAGGCACCGCCCCACAGCCCACATCCGGCGGCCGGTCAAGGCCCCTGGTCCCCTGCTCACCCATCGTCTGTGTCGACGACATGGCCAGCGCCCATCCAGTCTTGGGGACCGCATACCGCGGTTCATCGCCTGCGGACTGGAACATCCGTCCAGGTCAGAGCCATTCGAACTGCCTATACGGACAACGAGCTTTCACTCGCGAGCAGCGGATTCGGTCCGTTCACCCAAGGCCATACGCCCGCCTGCTGAGACGTTTCCGCAGATCACAGACGCGCATGGTGGGGCGGGTGGGACTCGAACCCACGGCCGACGGATTATGAGTCCGCTGCTCTAACCGGCTGAGCTACCGCCCCATAGCGGCGTGTCGCGTACAAGTGTGCGCGCCGTCTGCCGCAGCATAGCCGCTCATACGATCTCCTGCTTCGTATGGTCGACTTCGCATGCCCTGAAGGACTCCGCTGTGACCTGCGCGGTTCCATGCCAGGGATGAGGACATGAAAAAGGACCCCGGAGTGGGGCCCTCATTCAGCATGCTCCCCCGACTGGACTCGAACCAGTAACCTGCCGGTTAACAGCCGGCTGCTCTGCCAATTGAGCTACGGAGGACCGAGCTCCCCCGACTGGACTCGAACCAGTAACCTGCCGGTTAACAGCCGGCTGCTCTGCCAATTGAGCTACGGAGGAATGCCTCGTTGCATCGAACGCACCTACCTGGGTAATCGCCAGGGGGCGTGCGCTCGCTGCGACACATACATTAGCGCAAGCAGGGGGGTGCTCCGCCAATCGGTTCCCCCAGGCACCGACGCCGCACCAGGGACCTACCAAAGGGAAGGGTGGCAGCCATGCGCTACCGAGTCACGTTCGCCGTCGGACTCGCCGTCGGTTACGTCCTAGGGACACGCGCCGGACGCGAGCGCTACGAGCAGCTGAAGAAGTCCGCGCGGCAGATCTCGCAGAACCCCGCGGTCCGCAACACCGCCGAGTCGGCGGCCCAACAGGGCCGTGTCTTCGCGGGCAAGGCGTACCACACGGTCAGCGAGAAGGTCGGCGACCGAGTCCCGGAGACGGTGGCCCAACGAGTCCGCAACCTCCGCGAACGCAGCGCCCACAACGGAGGCGCGGAGGACGACTGGGGCACAAGCAACACGTGACAGCACGTCTGGGATGCCGATGACAGCCACGCCCTCAGGGGCGCGGGGAACTGCGCGACCAGCCACACACAACCCGCACCCGAAACCCAACACGCACCCCTACGACGCCCACGGCCCAAGCAAGCGCAGCGCTACGGCACAATTTGGGCCATGGGGATAGTCGCCGGGTTGGACAGTTCGCCCGATTTCACTCGCATCGTCGTCTGCGACGCGGACACAGGCGCCGTGCTCAGGCAGGGCTATGCCCCGCACCCGGTGGACTCACCGGACGGCACCGCGCGCCCCTCCGACGTCGACCCACAGGCCTGGCTGCTCTCACTCGGTGAGGCGGCCGGCGGCGGGCTGCTCGAAGGCGTGCAGGCCATCGGCGTGTCGACGCAGCAGAACGCGCTGGTCCCGCTCGATGCCCAGGGCAACACCGTGCGCCCCGCGATCGTGGGCGGCGACAGGCGGGCCCAGGTCGCGGCGGCCGATCTGATCGACGCGCTCGGCGGGCGCGAGGCGTGGGCGCAGGCTGTGGGGTGTGTGCCGCAGGCCGCGCAGCCGGTGACCAAGCTGCGCTGGCTCGCCAAGACCGAGCCGGAGAACGCGGCGCGCGCCGCCGTCCTGATGCAGGCGCACGACTGGCTGGTGTGGCAGCTGCTCGGCCGGCCGGTGAGAAGGACCACGGACCGGGGCGGCGCCTCCGGCACCGGCTACTGGTCGGCGGCCATCGGCGGCTACCGCACCGATCTCGTCGAGCTGGCGCTCGGTCACCAGGCGATGCTGCCCGAGGTGATCGGGCCGGCCGAGGCGGCCGGTACGACGCCGGAGGGGCTGCTGATCTCCGCGGGGACCGGCGAGACCATGGCCGCCGCCTTCGGGCTCGGCATCGGGCTGGGCGACGCCGTCGTCTCGCTCGGCGCCTCCGGGTCCGTGATGGCCGTTCACCCCGAGGCGCTCATCGACAGCTCCGGGATGATCACCTCCCTGGCCGACGCGACCGGCATGCACCTCCCGGTCGTCACGACCCTGAACGCCGTACGCACCCTGCGCGGCACCGCCGAACTCCTCGGCGTGGCCGACCTGGAGGGCCTGTCCGACCTGGCGATGAAGTCGACGCCGGGCGCGCACGGTCTCGTACTGCTCCCCTATCTGGAGGGTGAGCGGACGCCGAATCTGCCGCACACGGCCGGCACGCTGGCGGGGCTTCGGCGGGAGTCGATGAAGCCGGAGCATCTGGCGCGGGCCGCGTTCGAGGGCATGCTGTGCGGGCTCGCGGACGCGCTCGACGTGCTGCGCGGGCGGGGTGTCGAGGTGCGGCGGATCTTCCTGCTCGGGGCGGCCGCCGAGCTGCCGGCCGTGCAGGCGGCGGCGCCCGCGCTGTTCGGGGCGCAGGTCGTCGTACCGCAGCCCGCGGACTACGCGGCGATCGGCGCCGCCCGGCAGGCCGCCTGGGCGCTCGGTGTGTCGCAGGGCACACTCGACCCGCGCACCCCGCCCGTCTGGCAGGGCGCGGCGGCGCAGATCCTGGAGCCCGGGGACGAGCTGGCGGTGGGCCAGGCGGTGCGTCAGCAGTTCGTGTCGGTGCGGGAGCAGACGCATCCGAGCGCCTTCCGGCAGTAGCGGTCGGGGCGGGCCGGGCGCGCGGAAGGTAAGAGACCGGTAGGAACGGAACCCGGAAGGCCGTACGAGGCACCGCTGACGGCTTAATCGGTTGAGGTAACACGGCCGGAGTGTTCGACGATAGGGGCCAGGGGCAACCAATGGCCTCCCCATCGCCGACTCCGAGAGAAGCAGCGTGCTCATACGACTTCTGCGGACCCACCTCAGTCCGTACCGAAAACCCATCGCCTGGCTGGTGCTGCTGCAACTGCTGCAGACCTGCGCCACTCTCTACCTGCCCACGCTGAACGCGGACATCATCGACAAGGGCGTCGTCAACGGCGACACCGGCTACATCCTCAGCTACGGCGCGCTGATGATCGGCATCTCGCTGGCGCAGGTCGTGTGCAACCTCGGTGCCGTCTACTACGGTGCCCGGACCGCGGCGGCACTCGGCCGGGACGTGCGGGCCGCCGTCTTCGACCGGGTGCAGTCCTTCTCGGCACGTGAGGTGGGCCACTTCGGCGCGCCCTCGCTGATCACCCGTACGACCAATGACGTCCAGCAGGTGCAGATGCTGGTGCTGATGACGTTCACGCTGATGGTGTCGGCGCCCATCATGTGCGTCGGCGGCATCGTGCTGGCGCTCGGCCTGGACGTGCCGCTGTCCGGGGTGCTGGTGGCCGTGGTGCCCACCCTCGGCATCAGCGTGACCCTGATCGTGCGCCGGCTGCGGCCGCTGTTCCGGACCATGCAGGTGCGCCTCGACACGGTGAACCGGGTGCTGCGCGAGCAGATCACCGGCAACCGCGTCATCCGCGCCTTCGTGCGCGACGACTACGAGCAGCGGCGCTTCGGGAAGTCCAACGCCGAGCTGACCGAGATGGCGACGGGCACCGGCAATCTGCTGGCGCTGATGTTCCCGATCGTCATGACGGTGGTGAACCTGTCGTCCATCGCGGTGGTGTGGTTCGGCGCCCATCGCATCGACAGCGGCGGGATGCAGATCGGTGACCTGACCGCGTTCCTCGCCTATCTCATGCAGATCGTGATGTCCGTGATGATGGCCACCTTCATGTTCATGATGGTGCCGCGCGCGGAGGTGTGCGCCGAGCGCATCCAGGAGGTCCTGGACACCTCGTCGAGCGTGGTGCCGCCGGTCGCGCCCGTGCGGGAGCTGCGCCGGCACGGTCATCTGGAGATCCGGGGGGCGGGCTTCCGCTATCCGGGTGCGGAGGAGCCGGTGCTGAAGTCGATCGACCTTCTCGCCCGGCCGGGCGAGACGACGGCCGTGATCGGCTCGACCGGCAGCGGCAAGTCGACCCTGCTGGGGCTGGTCCCCAGGCTGTTCGACGCGACGGACGGCGCGGTGCTCGTGGACGGCGTGGACGTCTCGGAGATCGACCCGACGCTGCTCGCGAAGACCGTCGGGCTGGTGCCGCAGAAGCCCTACCTGTTCGCCGGGACGGTGGCGACCAACCTTCGCTACGGCAATCCCGACGCGACGGACGAGGAGCTGTGGCACGCGCTGGAGGTGGCGCAGGCCAAGGAGTTCGTGGAGCGGCTGGAGGGCGGGCTGAACGCGCCCATCGCGCAGGGCGGCACCAATGTCTCGGGCGGTCAGCGGCAGCGGCTGGCGATCGCGCGCACGCTGGTGCAGCGCCCGGAGATCTATCTCTTCGACGACTCCTTCTCCGCCCTCGACTACGCCACCGACGCCGCCCTGCGTGCGGCGCTGGGGCGTGAGACCTCCGAGGCGACCGTCGTCATCGTCGCCCAGCGGGTGGCGACCATCCGGGACGCGGACCGGATCGTCGTCCTCGACGAGGGGCGGGTCGTCGGCACCGGCCGGCACCGCGAGCTGATGGCGGACAACGAGACGTACCGGGAGATCGTGCTCTCCCAGCTGACGGAAGCGGAGGCCGCCTGATGGCCGGGCCCATGGGACGGATGATGGCCGGCGGCGGTCCCGATCAGCGCTCGCTGGACTTCAAGGTGTCGGGCAGACGGCTGATCGGCCAGTTCAAGCCCGAGCGGATCACGATCTACGTGCTGCTGTTCTGCGTGGTCGTGAGCGTGGGCCTGTCGGTCGCCGGGCCGAAGATCCTCGGCGAGGCCACCGACCTGGTCTTCGCGGGCATCGTCGGGCGGCAGTTCGAGCCCGGGATGACCAAGGAGCAGGTGCTCGCCACCATGCGCGAGCGCGGCGACGACCAGATCGCCGACATGCTGCGCAGCACGGACTTCACACCGGGCCAGGGCATCGACTTCACCGCCGTCGGGCACGTCCTGCTCTTCGCGCTCGCCGTGTTCGTCGTCGCCGGTCTGCTGATGGCGGTGGCGACGCGGCTGGTGAACCGGGCCGTGAACCGCACGATGTACCGGCTGCGCGAGGACGTGCAGATGAAGCTGTCGCGGCTGCCGCTGTCGTACTTCGACAAGCGCCAGCGCGGCGAGGTGCTGTCCCGGGCGACCAACGACATCGACAACATCGGTCAGACGCTGCAGCAGTCGATGGGGCAGCTCATCAACTCGGTGCTCACCATCATCGGTGTGCTGGCGATGATGTTCTGGGTGTCGTGGCTGCTGGCGCTGGTCGCGCTGGTGACCGTGCCGCTGTCGTTCGTCGTCGCCACGCGCGTCGGCAAGCGGTCGCAGCCGCACTTCGTGCAGCAGTGGCGGACCACCGGCAAGCTCAACGCGCACGTCGAGGAGATGTACACCGGGCACACCCTGGTGAAGGTGTTCGGGCGCCAGGAGGAGTCGGCGAAGCAGTTCGCCGAGCAGAACGAGGCGCTGTACGAGGCCGGCTTCAAGGCGCAGTTCAACAGCGGTGTGATGCAGCCGCTGATGCTGTTCGTGTCGAACATCAACTACGTCCTGGTCGCGGTGGTCGGCGGTCTGCGGGTGGCGTCGGGCTCGCTGTCGATCGGCGATGTGCAGGCCTTCATCCAGTACTCGCGCCAGTTCTCGATGCCGCTGACGCAGGTCGCGTCGATGGCGAACCTCGTGCAGTCCGGTGTCGCCTCGGCGGAGCGGGTCTTCGAGCTGCTCGACGCGGAGGAGCAGGAGGCGGATCCCGTGCCGGGGGTGCGGCCGGAGGAACTGCGGGGCCGGGTCGCGCTGGAGCATGTGTCCTTCCGGTACGACCCGGAGAAGCCGCTGATCGAGGATCTGTCGCTGAAGGTGGAGCCGGGGCACACGGTCGCCATCGTCGGTCCGACGGGCGCCGGCAAGACGACGCTCGTGAACCTCCTGATGCGGTTCTACGACGTCTCCTCCGGGCGCATCACCCTCGACGGCGTCGATGTCTCCCGGATGTCCCGGGACGAACTGCGGGCCGGGATCGGGATGGTGCTGCAGGACACCTGGCTGTTCGGCGGCACCATCGCGGAGAACATCGCCTACGGGGCGTCCAGGGAGGTCACCCGGGGCGAGATCGAGGAGGCGGCGCGGGCCGCCCACGCCGACCGGTTCATCCGTACGCTGCCCGACGGGTACGACACGGTGATCGACGACGAGGGGTCCGGGGTCAGCGCGGGCGAGAAGCAGCTGATCACCATCGCGCGGGCGTTCCTGTCCGACCCGGTGATCCTGGTCCTCGACGAGGCGACGTCGTCGGTCGACACCCGGACCGAGGTGCTGATCCAGAAGGCGATGGCGAAACTGGCGCACGGGCGTACGTCGTTCGTCATCGCACACCGGTTGTCGACGATCCGGGACGCGGACACGATCCTCGTCATGGAGAACGGCTCGATCGTCGAACAGGGCGCGCACAGCGAGCTGTTGGCGGCCGACGGGGCGTATGCGCGGTTGTACAAGGCGCAGTTCGCCCAGGCGGTGGCCGAGGTGGACTGACGTGGATGGCCGTCTGCGGGTCCGTTGTGGCTGGTCGCGCAGTTCCCCGCGCCCTTGAGTACGTGCAGCTGACGCCCCTCAGGGGCGCGGGGAACTGCGCGGCCGACCCCCACCGGACCCGCAGACGGCGTCAGTCCAGATAGCCCCTTAGTTGATCCGCAAACGCATGATCCCTGAGCTTGTTCAGGGTCTTCGACTCGATCTGCCGGATGCGTTCCCGCGTCACGCCGAAGATGCGGCCTATCTCCTCCAGCGTGCGCGGACGCCCGTCCGCGAGGCCGTAGCGAAGCTGTACGACCTTCCGCTCCCGCTCCCCGAGGGTCGACAGCACCGCCTCCAGGTGCTCCCTGAGCAGCAGGAACGCAGCCGACTCCACCGGTGAGGTCGCGTCGCCGTCCTCGATCAGGTCACCCAGCGCGACATCGTCCTCCTCGCCCACGGGCGCGTGCAGCGACACGGGTTCCTGGGCCAGGCGCAGCACCTCGCTGACCCGCTCGGGCGGAAGGTCGAGGTGGTCGGCGACCTCTTCCGGCGTCGGTTCGTAGCCGCGCTCCTGGAGCATGCGGCGCTGGACGCGGACGACCCGGTTGATCAGCTCGACGACATGGACCGGCACCCGGATGGTGCGGGCCTGGTCGGCGAGGGCGCGGGACATGGCCTGGCGGATCCACCAGGTGGCGTACGTCGAGAACTTGTAGCCACGGGCGTAGTCGAACTTCTCGACGGCCCGGATCAGGCCCAGGTTTCCCTCCTGGACGAGGTCGAGCATGGTCAGACCGCGGCCGACGTACCGCTTGGCGACGGAGACCACGAGGCGCAGGTTCGCCTCGATGAGGCGCCGCTTGGCCATCCGGCCCATGACGACCAGACGGTCCAGGTCCAGGGCGAGCTGGCTGTCCAGGTCGGGGGTGCTGCCCAGCTTCTCCTCGGCGAACAGACCGGCCTCGACGCGGCGGGCGAGTTCGACCTCCTCGGCCGCCGTGAGCAGGGGGATGCGGCCGATCTCCCGCAGGTACTGGCGGAAGAGGTCCGAGGAGGGACCGCTGTTGTCGGCGCGGACACGGGCCGGCAGGGGCGCCTCGACCGGCTCGGTGGCGGCGGAGCCGTCCAGCGCCTCGGACGTCGGCTCGGCCGGCTCGGGCGGGGCCTCCGGCTCCGCCTCGGGGTGGTGCACGACACGGCTCTGCGGCGGCACCGCGACGAGAACGTCGGTCTCCGCGTCCGGCGCCGTGCCGTCCGTACTCGTGTCGGACTGGATGAGGGTCTGGGTCTGCACGGGGGCGACCTCCAGGATGATCGCTGCCGAGGCGTACGGCAGCGCTGCTTCGAGGGCGGAGTCGGCGGCCTCGCCGCTGTCCGTCCCGTACGCGATGAGCGGAACCGCGGGGGTGTGGGACCCGTGGGGAACGGATCGGCCGCGCTCCGAGGACTCAGGCACCGGAACCCAGTGTGGAGTACGACACATCACCGCCACGAGGGGCGTGCGGTGACTTTTTGCGTCCGGTCCGTGACCGCGCGGTTACCCTGCCGTACGCGAATCGCCGGAAACCGCTCAGAGCGCCGCGGCGCCCCGCTCCCGCAACGCCTGGTCGTACTGCTGCAACACCCACAGCTCGTTCTGCACGGCGGCCAGTTGGGCCGGGTCGCCGCCCGCGCCCAGACGGGTCAGCTGGCTCTGGATGTCGCGGATGCGGCGCTCGACCGCGCGACGGCGGACGGTCACGAGCTGCTCTCCGGCGTAGTTCTCGTCGACGGTCCTGCGCATGATCGCCTCGACCGCGAGTTCCGTGACCATCGCGCGCACCTGATCGTCGGGGGCCGCCTCGCGGACGCGGACCAGATACTCCTGCCCGTCCTGGACGCCGTACTCGGCGCCGCCCGCGTCCAGGATCGCCTGGCGTACGGCGGCGTACGGCGCGGCGGTGAACTCGTCGACGCCGTACGCGTCGACCGCCGGGGAGACCAACTCGGGGCGCTGGAGGGCGAGTTTCAGCAACTCGCGTTCGGTTGCGTACACCGGGTTGCGGAGGGTCAGGGCCGGTCCCGATGCGCGGGGCGTGGGGGCGGCGTCGTACTGCTGCTGCGGGCCCCGGTTCCCCGGTGCCGGTCCCCTGCCGCCCCGGTCCCGCGCCCAACGCGCCAGCTGGGCCACCCGCTTGACCACGAACTGGGTGTCCAGGATGCCGAGCATGCCCGCGAGCTGGACGGCCACCTCGTGCTGGGCGCCGCTGTTCTTGATGCGGGCGACGATCGGCGCCGCCTCGTCCAGGGCGGCCGCGCGGCCCGCCGGGGTGTCGAGGTCGTAGCGGACCACGATCTGGCGCAGCGCGAACTCGAACAGCGGTGTGCGCGGTTCGACCAGGTCGGAGACCGCGTCGTCGCCCTTCGCGAGACGCAGTTCGCAGGGGTCCATGCCGTCCGGCGCGATGGCGATGTAGGTCTCCGCCGCGAACTTCTGGTCGTCCTCGAAGGCGCGCAGGGCCGCCTTCTGGCCGGCCGCGTCGCCGTCGAAGGTGAAGATGACGCGGGCCGAGCCGTTGTCCATCAGCAGCCGGCGCAGGATCTTGATGTGGTCGCCGCCGAAGGCCGTACCGCAGGTGGCGATCGCGGTCGTGACGCCGGCCAGATGGCAGGCCATGACGTCCGTGTAGCCCTCGACCACCACCGCGCGGCTGGCCTTCGCAATGTCCTTCTTCGCCAGGTCGATGCCGTACAGGACGTGGGACTTCTTGTAGATCGCCGTTTCGGGGGTGTTGAGGTACTTCGGGCCGTTGTCCGCCTCGTACAGCTTGCGCGCGCCGAAGCCGACGACGTCACCGCCGATGTCGCGGATCGGCCACATCAGACGGCCCCGGAAGCGGTCGATCGGGCCGCGGCGGCCCTCCTGCGACAGCCCGGACAGCAGCAGTTCCTTGTCGGTGAAGCCCTTGCCGCGCAGGTAGCGGGTGAGGTGGTCCCAGCCCTGGGGGCTGTAGCCGACGGAGAAGTGCTGGGCGGCGGCCTGGTCGAAGCCGCGCTCGGCGAGGAACTGGCGGCCGGTGTCGGCCTCCGGGCCGGTGGCCAGCTGTTCCATGTACCAGTCGGCGGCGATCTTGTGGGCCTCGACCAGGCGGATGCGTTCGCCGCGCTGGTGGGAGGGGTTGTACCCGCCCTCCTCGTAGCGCAGGGTGATGCCGGCCTGGGCGGCGAGCCGCTCGACCACCTCGGAGAAGGAGAGGTGGTCGACCTTCATCACGAACGTGATGGTGTCGCCGCCCTCCTGGCAGCCGAAGCAGTGGAAGAGCCCCTTGCTGGGGCTGACCTGGAAGGACGGCGACTTCTCGTCATGGAAGGGGCACAGCCCCTTGAGGTTCCCGCCGCCCGCGTTGCGCAGCTGGAGGTACTCGGACACCACGGCGTCGATCGGGACCGCGTCCCGTACCGCTTTCACGTCCTCGTCGTTGATCCGTCCTGCCACAGGGTGATTCTACGGGGCAGAACTGACACTCCTGGGGCGCGTCCAGACTCCGGCCGGGGGTCCGGCCCGCCGCGCAGCGGCTATGGGTTACAGCGTCCCCCGGGATTTGCAGCACGGGGACGGACTGACACCTACGGTGCGAGGGTTTCGAGCGGAATATGCGGATCCGCCAGACTCTCGCTGTTCACCCGTGCCTTCGAGCTGATCAGCTGCTGAATTGCCTCTGTGACGTCCCACACGTTCACGTTCATCCCGGCCAGCACCCGGCCGTCCTTCAACCAGAACGCGATGAACTCCCGCTTCCCGGCGTCCCCCCGGATCACCACTTCGTCGTACGACCCCGGGGGCGCCCAGCCGGAGTACTCCATCCCCAGGTCGTACTGGTCGGAGAAGAAGTAGGGCAGCCGGTCGTAGGTGACGTCCCGCCCGACCATCGCCCGCGCCGCCGCCGGTCCGCCGTTGAGCGCGTTGGCCCAGTGCTCCACCCGCAGCCGGGTGTCGAACAGGGCGTGCGGGAAGGACGCCACGTCGCCGGCCGCGTAGACATCGGGGTCGGAGGTGCGCAGCCGTTCGTCGACCACGACGCCCCGGCCGTGGGCGCGGTCGGCGATCTCCAGCCCCGCCGCCTCCGCGAGGCCGATGCGCGGGGCCGCGCCGATCGCCGCCAGGACCGCGTGCGCGGGGTGCTCCTCGCCGTCGTCGGTGCGCGCGGCGAGCACCATGCCGTCCTGGCCGACGATCTCCGTCAGCCGCCGCCCGAAGTGGAACCGCACCCCGTGCTCGCGGTGCAGCTCGGCGAAGACCGCCCCCAGCTCGGGGCCCAGCACACCGTGCAGCGGCGTCGGCGACGGCTCGACGACGGTGACCTCGGCGCCGTACTCACGGGCCGCCGCCGCGATCTCCAGCCCGATCCAGCCGGCACCGGCGATCACGATGTGTCCGTTGTCCCGGCCGAGCGAGGTCAGGACGCCCTTGAGGCGCTCGGCGTGCGCGAGGCGGCGCAGATGGTGGACGCCGGCCAGGTCGGTGCCCGGGATGTCGAGGCGGCGCGGCTCGGCGCCGGTGGCCAGCAGGAGCTTGTCGTAGTGGACGAGGGTGCCGTCCTCGCCGAACCGCACCGTCTTCGCCGTACGGTCGATCGCGTCGACGGTCTGGCCGAGGTGCAGCTCGATGTCGTTGCGCGCGTACCAGGCGGGCTCGTGCACGAAGACGCTGTCGCGCTCCTCCTTGCCGAGGAGGTAGCCCTTGGACAGGGGCGGCCGCTCGTACGGGTGGTCGCGCTCGTCGCAGATCAGTATCACCCGCCCGGTGAAGCCCTCCGCTCGGAGTGTCTCGGCCGCCTTGGCGCCGGCGAGCCCTCCTCCGACGATGACGAATGTCTGATCCGCGTCGACCACTTGATGCCTCCTCGTAAGGGTGCCGCCACATGAGCGTCCCGCACGCAGCGTGATGCGGGAAGAGGGGGTGACCCGATCAGGCCACGCAGGGTCACTTTCGAGTGCCCGTTCGCCCCTGGCGTCTCATCCGTCGCGCGCGGGTGACGGAACGGCGCCTCACGCCCGTCCGGTGAGCCGGGCGTGCAGCGCCCGCGCCGCCGCGTCCGTCAGGGCCGCGATCTGGTCGACGATCACGCGTTTGCGGGCACGGTCGTCGGCCGCCTCGTCGAACAGGGCGCGGAACTGCGGGTCCAGCCCCTCGGGTGCGCGGGCGGTGAGCGCCTCGGCCAGTTCGGCGACCACGATGCGCTGGTCGGCGCGCAGCCGCTCCTGCTCGGCACGCTGCATGACGTACCGGTCGGCGACGGCCTTGAGGACCGCGCACTCCAGCCGGGTCTCGTGCGGTACGACGAGTTCGGCGTCGTAGCGGGTGAGCCGCCCGTCGCCGTACGCCGCGCGGGTGGCGCTCTCGGCGGCCAGGCAGAACCGGCCGATGAGCTGGCTGGTGGCGTCCTTGAGCCGGGCCTGGGCGACGGCCGAGCCGTCGTAGCCGTGCGGCCACCACGCTTCATCCTGGAGCCGGTCGAGGGCCGCCGCCAGTTCGGCGGGGTCGGTGTCCTCGGGGACGTAGCGTCCGACGGCCACGGCGAAGACGGCCTGCCGTTCGGGCTCGGCGTGCAGGCAGTTGGGGTCGATGTGACCGGCGTGCAGGCCGTCCTCGACGTCGTGCACCGAGTACGCCACATCGTCGGACCAGTCCATGACCTGGGCCTCGAAGGTGGTGCGGGAGCCGGGCGCGTCCTTGCGGACCCAGTCGAAGACGGGCCTGTCGTCCTCGTAGACGCCGAACTTCGGGGACTTCGGGTCGGTGGGGTGGGCGCCGCGGGGCCAGGGGTACTTGGTGGCGGCGTCGAGGGTGGCCCGGGTGAGGTTGAGGCCCACGGAGCCCTCCGGGGTGAACCGCTTGGGCTCGATGCGGGTGAGCAGGCGCAGGGACTGGGCGTTGCCCTCGAAACCGCCGCAGTCCTCGGCGAATTCGTTCAGCGCGACTTCGCCGTTGTGACCGAAGGGCGGGTGGCCGAGGTCGTGGGCGAGGCAGGCGGCTTCGACGAGGTCGGGGTCGCAGCCGAGGGCCGCGCCGAGTTCGCGGCCCACCTGGGCGCACTCCAGGGAGTGGGTGAGGCGGGTGCGGGGGCTGGGGTCCCAGGCCTGGCTCTGGGTGCCCGGCGTGACCACCTGGGTCTTGCCTGCGAGCCTTCTGAGGGCCGCCGAATGGAGTACGCGGGCTCTGTCGCGCTGGAAGGCGGTGCGGCCGGGGCGCTTGTCGGGTTCGGCTGCCCAGCGTTCGACCGCCGACTCGTCGTAGTACATGCACCCGACAGTAAAGGCAGACAGTGACAAACGGGGGGTTGTGTTTCGCCTACTCGTCTGCCGGGATGTGTCGGTTTGCGGGCGCGGGCCCCTGAAAAGCACACCCGCTCCCCGGCGTGCTAAGCCGAGGCCAGTTCCACCGCTGCCGTGACCGGCGTTGTCACCATCCTGTCGTAGCGGTGCAGGAGCAGGCGGGCCATCGCCGGGTGGGTGCCCAGGGGGGCCGACGCGATCCACGGGGCCGTCTGCGCGCACTCCGTCGCGAAGCGGCCGGGGGCCGTGAAGTAGGAGGCCACCGCCACCCTTGTGCGGCCCCGGGCCGCCAGTGCGGCCAAGGCGTCCGGGACCGTCGGGGCGGCCGTCGTCGCGTAGGCCGGGATCACCGGGACGCCCAGGCGGTTGGCCAGGAGGTGGGCCGTGCGGGAGGTGTCGACCTTCGACTCGGGGTCGCGGGAACCGGCCGCGGCCAGGACCACCGCGCTCTCGCGGCGCGTGGACTCGTCCATGCGGGTGCGCCAGCCCGCCTCGACCAGGCGGGCGTACAGGGCCTCCACCAGCAGCGGGTGCGGGCCCAGCGCGCCGGAGACGCGTGCGCGTACCCCCGACTCGGCGGCCATCTCGGGGATGTCACGCTTGATGTGGTAGCCGCGGCTCAGCAGGAGCGGGACGAGCACCGCCTCCCGGTCGCCGAGGGCGGCGAGCGTGTCGGGGAGCAGTGGCTCGTTCAGCTCGATGTGGCCGAGGTGGACCGGCAGGCCGGGGCGCAGGGCGCGGACCTTGTCGAGGAGCGCGCGCACGGTGCTCAGGGCTCGCGGGTCGCGGCTGCCGTGGGCGACGACGACGAGCGCGGGCGCTTCGGGGCGGCGCCTGCCGTCGAGCGAGACGAGGCTGAGCTGGCTGGCGAGCTGGGTGCTGATCCGGTTCATGAGGTGCGCCGTACTGTCGAGGTGGGCCGTCGTGGACTCGTCGTGAAGAGGGTTCGACGCCGTCATGAACCGATAGTGGCGGTGGGACGTTGCCGCCCCGTTTCACGGGAATGACGGGTTCTTACACCGGATTCACCGGCGGGTCCCCGACGGTGTGAGGCGGCATGACCTGCGGTTTCAGCGGCCGAAGTGAAGCTGCTCACGTCGTGTGGGGTGAACCGCGATGGCTGACAGGACGTCCCTGAAGGTCGAGGACAGGCCGTGTGCCGACCGGGGAGGGACCGTCCGATGCGCCGACCGAAGCTGGGCCGACCGAGACTTCCGCGCACCCGCGCCGGGCAGCGTCGGCTGGTGCGGGCCGTGGTGGCCGGATGCGTGCTGGGGCTGCTTCCGGCCACCTGGATGCGGCTCGTCACCGGCGACCGGCTGCACACCACGGCCGACGTGCCGCGCACCGACGTCGCCGTCGTCTTCGGGGCCGGACTGTGGGACGGTGAGCCCTCGCCCTACCTCGCCCACCGGCTCGATGCGGCGGCCGAGCTGTACCGCGAGGGGCGGATCAAGGTCGTCCTCGTCACGGGTGACAACAGCCGCAAGGACTACGACGAGCCGGACGCCATGCGCACGTATCTGACCGGGCACGGCGTCCCCGACTCGCACATCGTCAGCGACTACGCCGGCTTCGACACCTGGGACTCCTGCGTCCGCGCCAAGAAGATCTTCGGCGTCGACGAGGCGGTGCTGATCAGCCAGGGCTTCCACATCCGGCGGGCGGTCGCGCTGTGCCAGGAGGCGGGGGTGACGTCGTACGGCGTGGGAGTCGAGGACCGGCACGACGCGACCTGGTACTACGGCGGCAGCCGGGAGATCCTCGCGGCCGGCAAGGCGGCCCTGGACGCCGTCTTCGAGCCGGACCCCCACTTCCTCGGGCCGAGGGAGGCGGGGGTGGCGAACGCGCTGGCGGCGAAGCGATAGAGGCGCCCGAAACGAGGGCTCATGCTCTCGCACGCAGGTTTTGACGCGCGCACGCCAGCCAACGGTGTGAATACCCGAGGGGAAGCTTTCCGTAGTCGGTCGACTACACATAGCTTCCACCGCAGTGCGGCGGCGGATCGGACCGCCCGCCGCGACTGGGGGAAAGGACATCTGATGACTCGTCTTCGCTCTCTGTTCGCCACGGCCGCCGCGGTGGTGCTGATCACCGGAGCGGCAGCCGCGGGTACCGCCACGGCGGCCGAGGCCGGACAGCCGAGGGAGCCGGGCTGCGCCAAACTCCAGGGCTCCGGCCCCGGTTGGGCGGACATCTACAACGCGTGCGGGTACACCATCTTCGCCAGCGTCGAGGTCGACGGTTTCGACCCGTCGTGCATCCAGATCGCTCCGTACGCGATCGGGACGATCGGTCTGGAGCCCGGCGACGTCCCGTACTACGCGTACGAGTGCTGACCCAGGGCGTCCTCTGACCAAGGACTGTCCCTGAGAGGGCGGGAGCGGGGCCTTTGCCCTGCTCCCGCCCTTCGCGTGCGCCCCCTCACGACGGCCCGGCGGCTGCGGGGAGGTCACCGTCCCGGCCGCGTAACAGGGAGCCGCCGCGGACGTAACACGCCCGAAGCACGCTGAACGGTATGCCGAACTCCGCGACGCCCACGCACTGCCCGTACTGCGCCCTGCAGTGCGGAATGAACCTCACGCCCCTGCAGGACGGGGGTGTCGCGGTGGTCGAGCGGCCGGACTTCCCGGTGAACAAGGGAGCGCTGTGCGGCAAGGGCCGTACGGCTCCCGCGGTGCTGGCCTCTAGCGTCCGCCTGACCTCGCCGCTGGTGCGGTCGGGCGGCACGCTCGTGCCCGCCACCTGGGAAGAGGCGCTCGATCGCATCGCCGAGGGCCTCGGCCGCACGCGTACGGAACATGGCCCGGACGCGTGCGGGGTCTTCGGCGGGGGCGGCCTGACGAACGAGAAGGCCTACAGCCTCGGCAAGTTCGCGAGGATCGTGCTCGGCACCTCGCAGATCGACTACAACGGCCGGTTCTGCATGTCGTCGGCGGCGGCGGCCGGGATCAAGGCGTTCGGTCTGGACCGGGGGCTGCCTTTCCCGCTGGAGGACATCCCGAAGACGGGCTGTGTGATCCTCGTCGGCTCCAACCCCGCCGAGACCATGCCGCCGTCGCTGCGCTACTTCACCGAACTGCGCGAGAACGGCGGCACCCTGATCGTCGTCGACCCGCGCCGCACCAGGACCGCCGAGCAGGCGGACCTGCATCTGATGCCGCGTCCGGGCACCGACCTCGCGCTGGCCCTGGGACTGCTGCACCTGGTCGTCGCCGAGGGGCGGGTCGACGAGGAGTACGTCCAGGAACGCACGGCCGGCTGGGAGGACGCGCGGGCCGCCGCGATGGCGCACTGGCCGGAGTACGTGGAGCGGATCACGGGGGTGTCCGTTCCGCAACTCCGGGAAGCCGTACGGCTGTTCTGCGAGCCGGAGCATGCGATGGTGCTGACCGCGCGCGGCCCCGAGCAGCAGTCCAAGGGCACGGACACCGTGGGCGCGTGGATCAACCTGTGCCTGGCGACGGGGCGGGCGGGCCGGCCGCTGTCCGGATACGGCTGCCTCACCGGGCAGGGCAACGGACAGGGCGGGCGCGAACACGGCCAGAAGGCCGACCAGTTGCCCGGCTACCGCAAGCTGGACGACCCGGCGGCGCGGCGGCATGTCGCCGAGGTGTGGGGCGTGGACCCGGACAGCCTGCCCGGCCCGGGACGCAGTGCCTACGAGCTGCTGGACGCGCTGGGTACGGACATCCGGGCGCTGCTGCTGATGGCCTCGAACCCGGTGGTGTCGGCGCCGCATGCCGCGCACATCGAGGAGCGGATCAAGTCCCTCGACTTCCTCGCCGTGTGCGATGTCGTGCTGTCGGAGACGGCGGCGCTCGCGGACGTCGTCCTGCCGGTCACCCAGTGGGCGGAGGAGACGGGCACGACGACCAACCTGGAGGGCCGGGTGCTGCTGCGGCGGCGCGCGATCAGTCCGCCCGAGGGCGTCCGCAGCGACCTGGAGGTCATGCACGAGCTCGCGGCGCGGCTGGGCGGGGAGAAGGGTCTGGAAGCGGGTCTGGAGAAGGGTTTCCCGACCGATCCGGAGGAGGTCTTCGAGGAGCTGCGCCGGGCGAGCGAGGGCGGGCCGGCGGACTACTCGGGGATCACCTATCGCAGGCTCGCGGAGGAGAACGGGGTGTTCTGGCCGTGCCCGGCGGCGGCCGAAGCACACCCCGGCACGCCCAGGCTCTTCCTCGACCGGTTCGCCACGCCCGACGGACGGGCGAGGTTCGCCGCCGTCTCGCACCGGGCGATCGCCGAGGAACCGGACGAGGAGTACCCGGTGCTGCTGACGACCGGGCGGGTCGTGGCGCAGTACCAGTCCGGCGCCCAGACCCGCCGCGTCGAGGAGCTCAACGCGGCCGCGCCGGGCCCGTTCGTGGAGCTGCACCCGCGACTGGCGGCCCGGCTCGGGGCGGCCGAGGGCGACCCGGTGGCCGTGGTCTCGCGCCGGGGCCGGGCGGTGGCCCCCGCCCGCATCACCACCGGCATCCGCCCCGACACCGTCTTCATGCCCTTCCACTGGCCGGGCGAGGGCCGCGCCAACACCCTGACCAACCCGGCGCTCGACCCGACATCGCGGATGCCGGAGTTCAAGGCGTGCGCGGTGCGGGTGGAGGCGGTGAAGTCCTAGGTTCTGTCGTTGGGATCAGCTCGGCCGTGAGGTGCGGTTCTTCTCAGCCGACCCGAGCGGGGCATGGCGCGTGCAGCTGCAAGGCGGAGGAGGGGGTCAACGCGATGGGGGTCCCCCCGCTCGAGCGAAGTCGAGAGTGGGGGAGTTGGCGACCGACGACAACGCCGCAGATGCGCGCACCATGCCCCGCGACGCCGAGATGATCCAAACGACAGGGCCCAGGCCCTGCCCGGTCCTGGCGGGCGCGGGACTCAGCCGCGCCGTATCGCCCAGTCGCCGCTCTCGATGAGCTTGCCGCGGGTGCGCAGGCGGGCGGCGACGGAGGGGGCGGCGACGTACACCCACGCCTGTACGGCCGTTCCGTCGGCGGCGCGGACCACCTTTCGGGCCAGGCGTTCGTAGAGGTTGCGCGGGTCGTCGGGGGCGTACTCCTCGAGCCGGTCCAGGGCGGCCAGCAGCGCCGGGTACTCCTCGGGGCGGGCGGTGACCAGATCGCCGTAGACCGTGCCCTCACGGCCGGACTCCTCGACGACGTACGGGTAGCCCGGCCCGTCGTACAGCAGCGCCCCTTCCCACCGCGCCGGTTCCTCCGCGAGCGTGCGGCCGCGCAGGAAGGCGTCGTGATTGGGCTCGCCGGGGCGCAGGGTGCCGTAGACGAAGAACGGCAGTCGAGGAGAGAGGGTCACGGAAACGATTCTCTCCCCTCACACACCTGCACGTATTCACCCTGGCCACGGCATGTGCACGGCGCCTTGAATCTTGGTCACCTTCTGCGCCCGCCCAGTTCAAGGAGACCGATGCGCCGAATACGTTCGCACGTCCGAGGGGCCCGTCTTGCCACGGCGGGCATCGCCGTCAGCGCGGCCGCTCTGCTGGCCACGTCCCTCTCCCCGACCGCAGGCGCTGAGGAGACGCCGAGCAGGGCCGACGCCGTCGAGAACGCCGCGTCGGCTCTCACCGACCTCGGGGGGAGTCTGGGGCTGACGGCCGCGCAGGACACCCGTGTTCGGGATGTGATCGTGGACGCGGACGGCACCCAGCACGTCCGCTACGACCGGACCTATCGCCAACTGCCCGTTCTGGGCGGCGATTTCGTCCTGCATCTGGCGAAGGACGGCACGTACCGCGGCGCCTCCCGGGCCACCAGGGGCGCGGTCGCCCTGAAGAGCGTGACACCCAAGGTCTCGGCTCCCAAGGCGGCCGATCTCGCCGCGAGCGTGCTGCGCGCGCTGAACCTCGGCGAGACGCTGAAGCGGCTGACGGCCAGGCCCGAGCTGGTCGTCGACGCCCTGCACGGCGCCCCGAAGCTGGCCTGGCGGACCGATGCGGTCGCGCAGGACGCAGACGGCAATCCGGTCTCCCGCACGGTGCTGACGGACGCCGGCAGCGGCGCGCAGATCGACGCGTGGGACAGCATCGAGACGGCGTCCGGCGACGGAAAGTCGCTGTACGCGGGCACGGTGCCGTTGCAGACCACGGCGTCGGGATCGACGTACCAGCTCAAGGACGCGACGCGCGGCGGCACTTACACGGGTGACGCGGCGAACAAGACGGACCTGTGCATCCTGACCGTCTGCCTCAACCGCGCCCCGTCGACCGTGTTCACGGACGCCGACAACCACTGGGGCACCGGCACGGCGGCCGACCGCTCGTCGGCCGCCGTGGACGCGCAGTACGGCACGGACGCGACCTGGGACTACTACCGGGACGTCCACGGCCGCAACGGCATCGCGGGCGACGGCAAGGGCTCCTACAACCGCGTGCACTACGGCAACGGCTACAACAACGCCTTCTGGGACGACACCTGCTTCTGCATGACGTACGGCGACGGTGACGGCACCCAGCTCGGACCGCTGGTGTCGCTGGACGTCGCCGGGCACGAGATGTCGCACGGCGTGACGTCGAAGACGGCGGCGCTGACGTACTCGGGCGAGTCCGGCGGGCTGAACGAGGCGACGTCGGACATCTTCGGGTCGCTGGTGGAGTTCCATGCGGGCAACTCCTCGGACCCCGGGGACTATCTGATCGGCGAGAAGATCGTCCGCGACGGGCTCGGACGCGAAGCCCTGCGCCGCATGGACAAGCCGTCGAAGGACGGTGTCTCGGTGGACTGCTGGAGCACGACCACCGCGGACCTCGACGTCCACTACTCGTCGGGCATCGGCAACCACTTCGCGTACCTGCTCGCCGAAGGCAGCGGCACGAAATCGATCAACGGCGTCAGCTACAACTCCCCCACCTGCAACGGCTCCTCGGTCACCGGCATCGGCCGGGCCAAGCTCGGGAAGATCTGGTACCGGGCACTGACCGTCTACATGACGTCCTCGACGAACTACGCCGCGGCCCGGACGGCGACGCTGAACGCGGCGAAGGACCTGTACGGCGCGGGCAGCACGGAGCAGGACGCGGTGGCGGCGGCGTGGAGCGCGGTCAACGTCGGCTGAGAACCCCGTGACGGAGAGTGACGGGAATGGGCGGAGCGGTTCGAGGAGACGGTCGGGCCCGGGAGACCGGGCACCCGGCCAGGACGGGTCACCCGTTCACACCCTCGGCCCTCCGCTCGTCGGATTCTTCCGCGGCACGCCTCCATCACGCCGGTGACCTGCTGAAACACCGCCGCATCGACGCTCCGGTGCCTCCCTGGCGACACCCATTCACCCCATTTCCGGCCTTCTCTCGGGAAGCGCGTCCGGCCCGCTGCCCCTTACCTCGGAAGAGCAGGGGCTCGGCCGAGGCGGCGGCACTTGGGGGTGTCGCGGGTCATGGGCCCGTTGCGCTCGGAGGAGCTTCGATGCGACGTACCGCCCGTCTGCTGACCGGGACCGCGCTGGCCGTCGGTGCCGTGGGGCTGGTCGTCGCACCCGCGTACGGCGATGGCGGCGGGCTGAAACTGGTTCCGTCCTCGGTCGTGCCGGGCGGACAGATCACGGTGCACACGGCCGCGTGCCGGGACGGCGGCGCGGCGGGCGATGCCAGCGCGGTGGGCGCCGGCCCCTTCACGCTGGCGCCGCACGAGCGGGAGGCGACCGGGCGGTTCCGGGTGCCGCCGAGCGCGCAGCCGGGGACGTACGAGATCGTCGCGACCTGCGCCGACGGTGGCAAGCGGGTGACGGGCGACCTGGTGGTCACGCTGACGTCGACGCGCGGGCAGGTGCATCCGAGAGGAAGTGTGAAGACGGGGGTCGGCGGCGCTCTTGGCACCGACCCCGTGCAGACCGCGGCCGGCGTGACGGCTCTCGCCGTCGCCGCCGCGGGCGGTACCTGGCTCCTGCATCGCCGGGCGAGAGGCGACGGGATCTGACGGACACCCTCCGCTGTCCGTCCGCCGGTACCGCATGTCCCCTCCCCCTCCGGGTCCGATGCCCCTCGCGGCCCGGAGGGGGATCGGGTGGTCCGAGGAGAGTCCCAGGAGGCTCGTGTGCGCAGTCACAGGAGCGTCGGTGACGCCGCGATAGCCGCCGTCACCGTGCTCGCCCTCTGCTCCGGCGCCTGGCTGCTGCACAACGGCACCGGACGGCACACCCCGCCGCAGCCGTCGCAGGCGCAGAGCGGCGACGTGGGAAGGCCCGCGGCGGTCCCGCTGACCGGCCGCCCGCCCGCCGACCCGCGCGACCCCCTGCACGACGCGGCCCTCGCGCTCCCGCCCTCCCCTCCCGACCGCATACGCATCCCCTCGATCCGCGTGGACGCCCCCTTCATGGGCCTGGGTCTGACGAAGACGGGCAGCCTCGATGTGCCGCCCGCCGAGCGGAAGAACCTCGCCGGCTGGTACGAGGCCGGCACCACGCCCGGCGAGCGGGGCACCGCGATCGTCGCCGGCCATGTCGACAACGCCGACGGGCCCGCCGTCTTCTACCGCCTCGGCGCCCTGCGGAAGGGCAGCACGATCGAGGTGGACCGGCGCGACGGCGGCACCGCGCTGTTCTCGGTCGACGCCGTCGAGGTGTACGACGCGAAGGCCTTCCCCGACGAGAAGGTGTACGGCCCGTCCGCGCGCCCCGAGCTGCGGGTCATCACCTGCGGCGGCGGCTACTCACGGACGACCGGCTATCGGGGCAACGTCGTCGTCTTCGCGCATCTCGTCGGCAGCCGCTGACCGCTCGGCACGAGGACCCAGGATGTTCTCCCGCCCCCACGCCCCCAGCGGTCCCAGGGCCGCGTTGAGCGAGATGCCGAGCGGCGTCAGCGAGTACTGAACGCGCGGCGGCACCTCGTCGTACGCCTCGCGGTGAACGATCCCGTCGGCCTCCAGCTCGCGCAGCTGCGCGGCGAGCACCTTCTCGGTGACGCCCGGGAGCTCCCGGCGCAGCTCCCCGAAGCGGCACGGCCGCTCGTTCAGCGCCCAGAGGACGAGCACCTTCCACTTGCCGCCGACCACGTCCATCGCCGCGTCGATCCCGCAGATGTACGCTCCCGGCCGCCGTCCGGTCGCCATGGCGTCCCTCCCTTGCCTGGATCCTTTCCCTGCGGTAACCACCCACTCGGAAGTACGTACTTGAGCAGGCCGTTCCCCTGCGACGAGCCTAGGCGTCATGACTGACAACCCGATTGCGCCTCGCACCCCTCTCACCCTTCTCGGCACCGGCGCCATGGGCACCGCCCTGGCCCGCGCCTGGCTCGCGGCCGGACACCCGGTCACCGTCTGGAACCGCACCCCGGCCCGGGCCGAGCCGCTGGCCGCCGAGGGCGCCACCGTCGCCGCGAGCGCCGCCGAGGCGGTGGCCGCGAGCCGGCTGGTCGCCGTCTGTCTGCTGGACGACGCCTCGGTCGGCGAGGCCCTCGACGGCGCCGACCTGACCGGCCGCGACCTGGTGAACCTGACCACCGGCACGCCCGCCCAGGGCCGCGCCCGCGCCGCCTGGGCCCAAGCGCGCGGCGCCCGTTTCCTGGACGCCGGGATCATGGCCGTACCGCCGATGATCGGGGACGCGCCGTCGGGGGCGTACATCCTCTACAGCGGCTCGCCGGGCCTCTTCGAGGAGCACGGCGACACCCTCGCCGTCCCGGCCGACACCCGCTATGTCGGTGCGGACCCGGGGTTCGCCGCGCTGCACGACGTGGCGTTGCTGAGCGCGATGAGCGGCATGTTCGCGGGCGTCCTGCACGCCTTCGCGCTGATCCGCCGGGAGGACATCGCCCCGAAGGACTTCGCGCCGCTGCTCGTGTCGTGGCTCGGCGCGATGGCCCCCGCCGCGCACCAGGCCGCCGACCGGTTGCAGAGCGGCGACTACGGCAAGGACGTCGTCTCCAACCTCGCGATGCAGGTCGCGGGCAACGCCACGCTGCTGGCCACGGCCGAGGAGCAGGGCGTGAGCGCACAGCTGCTGACGCCGTACATGGCCCTCATGGAACGGTGGCTGGCCGAGGGGCACGGCGAGGAGGACACCACCGGCGCCGTCGAACTGCTCGAGCTGCCGCGGCCGGCCGCCTAGGCGGTGCGGACACCGCCTACGCCAGCCACTGCTCGTACGCCAGGTTCGCCACCAGCGCGAACACCACCGTCAGCAGCACGACCCGGACGAAACCGCTGCCCTTCTTCAGCGCGGTGTGCGCGCCCAGTGTGCCGCCCGCCAGGTTGAACACGGCCATCACCGCGGCCAGTTGCCACAGGACCGTGCCCTGCCAGGCGAAGGTGGCGAGCGCGCCGGCGTTGGTGCAGCAGTTGACGATCTTGGCGGTGGCGGAGGCGGTGACGAGGTCGAGGTGGAGGACGGCGGTGAGGGCGAGGACCAGGAACGTGCCGGTGCCGGGGCCGATCAGGCCGTCGTAGAAGCCGATGGCCAGGCCCGCGAGGCCGATCGCGGCGAGGGTGCGGCGGCGGGAGACCGGACCGGTCGCCGGGGCCGTGCCGAAGGCGGGGCGCAGGATCACGAAGGCGGCCACGCCGAGCAGCACCACCATGATCACGGGCTTGAGCACCTCGGTGCTCATGCCGGCCGCGAAGAAGGCGCCGCCGGAGGAACCCGCGAGCGCCGCCAGACCGATACGCACGGCGAGGCGTACGTCAACGGGCGTTTTGCGGGTGTACGTCACCGCGGCGCCCGTGGTGCCGACGATCGAGACCGCCTTGTTGGTGCCGAGCGCGTAGGCGGCCGGGGTGCTCGACGGGAGGCCGAGCAGCAGGGCGGGGAGCAGCAGCAGGCCTCCGCCGCCGACCACGGCGTCGATCCAGCCGGCCGCGAGGGCCGCGAGGCACAGGACGGCCACCGTGGTCAGGGATATGTCGGGCATGATCGCGACCCTAGGCAGCGGATACGTGTGCCGTCCATGCAGATGAGGAGCATCTGAGGTTCGGCGGAATCGCCGGGTCCCGGGATCTCCGCTCCCGCGCCGGTCACGCGCGCGTGCCCTCCAGGTATCTGAGGACCGCCAGCACCCGCCGGTGACCCGTCTGCGACGGGGGCAGGTCGAGCTTGGTGAAGATGTTGGCGACGTGTTTCTCCACGGCCCGCTCGGAGACCGTGAGGGCGGTCGCGATGGTGTGGTTCGTACGGCCCTCGGCCATCAGGCCGAGCACCTCGCGCTCGCGGGGCGTGAGCGCGTCCAGGGCCGTGGCGCGGCGGCTCGCGCCGAAGAGCTGCGAGACGACCTCGGGGTCCAGCGCGGTGCCGCCCGCCGCGACCCGCTCCAGCGCGGCCACGAACTCCCCGATGTCGACGACCCGTTCCTTCAGCAGGTACCCGAACCCGGCGGGGTCGGTGAGCAGCCGGGCCGCGTGGACGGTCTCCACGTACTGCGAGAAGAGCAGCACCCCGAGACCGGGGTGCTCCCGCCGCAGCCGCAGGGCCGCCCGTACGCCCTCGTCGCTCTGGGTGGGCGGCAGCCTGATGTCGACCACGGCGACGTCGGGGGCGTGTTCGGCGACGGCGGCCAGCAGCGCCTCGGCGTCGCCGACGGCCGCGGCGACCTCGACGTCCCGCAGCCGGAGCAGTTGCACGATCCCGTCGCGCAGGATGGCGGAGTCCTCGGCGATGACGACGCGCATGCGGCTCCGATCGGCGGTCGGGGGGCGGGGTCAGGCACAGGGCAGCTCGACCGTGACCACGGTAGGCCCTCCCGCCGGGCTGTCGCAGGTGAGGGTGCCGTCCACCGTGCGCACCCGGCCCAGCAGCCCGGTGAGTCCGGAGCCCGCGCCGATCACCGCTCCGCCCCGGCCGTCGTCGGCGACGCGCAGCCGCAGCAGACCGCCGCGGGCGGTGACGGTCACCGTGGCCGCGTCGGCGCCGCTGTGTTTGGTGGCGTTGGCGAGGAGTTCGGCGGCGCAGAAGTACGCGATGGACTCGACGGCGGGAGCGGGGCGTACGGCGATGTCGGTGGTGACGTCGACGTTCAAGGGGCTGTCGGCGGCGAGGGTGGCGAGGGCCGCGGGCAGGCCCTCGTCGAGTACGGGCGGATGGATGCCCTTGACCAGGTGGCGCAGGTCGGTGATGGCCTGGCCGGCGTTGCCCTGGGCGGTGTCGAGGGCGGCGAGGAGGCGGTCGCGCTCGGCCCCGGCGGTGACGAGCTCGCGGATCACGCTCAGATGCATGGCGAGACCGACGAGCCGGGCCTGGGTGCCGTCGTGCAGGTCGCGTTCGATACGGCGCAGGGTGGCGGCGGCGTCCTCGACGGCGTGCGCGCGGGTCTCCTCCAGGGCGCGGATCCGGCGGTCGGCGGCGCTCGGACCGAGCAGCGCGGTCAGCAGGAGGCGATGCGGTGTGAGCGCGTGGCGCACGAGGACGGGGGCGACGGCGAGCAGCAGCAGTCCGGCCGTGACCGGGATCAGCCAGCGCGGCCAGCTGTCGACCTGATGTCCGAAGAACTCCAGGGACACCCGCGACACCGATCCGTCGGAATGGCGCACGGTCCGGTAGTTCACCCGCTCCAGCAGTGGATGCAGCGTGAACAGGACGCCGTAGACATAGCCGGCGAAGACGGCGAGGAGCCCGGGCACGGCCGTGAACGGGGTGGCCAGCGCGCACGCGACGGCCCGCCAGCCGACCCGCTCCCCCAGCACCGCCCGCCGCCACCCGAGCACCCCGGCACCCGCAGGCGGTGTCGGCTCCTCGATCTCCGCCCCGAGCAGCCCCCGGGCCAGCCCCCGCTGCAGCGCGCCCAGCGCCAGCGCGCCCCGCACCGTCCCGGCGACCAGCCACAGCCCCAGCGTGGTCACGGACAGCGCCCCGCCCACCGCCAGCCCGACCAGGACCAGCACGGAGCCGGCGAGCGCCAGTGGGAAGGCGATCACCGCGTACAGCAGGGCGGCCAGGGCGCGGCGGCCGAAGGTGGTGGCGGCGAGGGAGCGCAGGCGGTTCACGGGGGTCAACCTAGGCGAGCACGAGCCGGGCCAGCCGAAGCTGGAGGGCGGTCAGCCCGCGTACGACCCACGGCATGAGCAGCAGGAAGCCGAGGCCGCCCACGATCGCGTGGAAGGTCCAGGCACCGGCGTAGGTGGGTCCGCCCCAGGCGTCGGAGGGGTCGCCACCCGCCCGCAGGGGCCAGCCGAGGTTCATCGGGACGATCGACCAGCCGTACACGGTGACGACGGCGCTGACGAGGTTGAGCGGCAGCGCGACCAGCGCGTGCGAGAGCCCCGCGCCCGGGCCGCCGGCCAGCTCGGCGCCGAGCAGCCTGCGCACGAGCTCCCGCTGCCAGCGCCCCGCCGGCAGCCCCGCCAGGCCGAGTGGGACACACACCACACCCACCGGAAGGGCGAGCACCGCATACACCGTGCGCCGCCACGTCACCGCGATGAACGGCTCCCGCACGAGCCTCCAGACCCATACGGCGGCGACGTCCGGCTCCGCCGGTCCCGGCCGCGGAGCCGGGGCCCTGCGAATCTGGTCCATGACGCGTCCCCCCGAGCGTGAGCTGCTGAAAGCCGATGCCTCCAGCGTCCCGTCCCGGGCGGTCGTATTCGATGGGGCCTGCACGGAAACCGAAGGTACGGTTCACCCCACCGTGCCTCCGGCGCACCCGGCCTCACAGCCCGCCCCCACCGCGCGCGCCGAACCCTCACACCCGCTCCCCCGCCCCGCTGAGGGCAGCGTTCCTCGCGGGAAACAGAGGTGATGCGGTCGGGAAACACCGGCACCGCACGCTCCTGGACATGACCTCGAATACGCGTGTGGTGGTGATCGGCGCCGGACTCGCGGGCGTACGACTCGCCCGGCGGCTCGGCGAGCTCGGCACGTCCGTGACGCTCGTCGGCGACGAGGAGCACCGCCCGTACAACCGGGTGCTGCTCGCCGAGGTGCTGGCCGGACGGTACAGCCCCGAGGTGATCGCCCTGCCGGCGCCCGCGACGCTGACGCGCGGCCAGGTCACCGGCATCGACCGCGAGATGCGAGCCGTACGTCTCGCGGACGGGTCGGAGATCGCATACGACACGCTGGTTCTGGCCACCGGCTCGAACCCGGTACTGCCGCCGCTGCGCGGCCTGTTCACGCCGGACCACGTGCTGCCCGAGGGGGTGCACGCGTTCCGCACGATGGACGACTGCCTGGGCCTGTCCAAGGCGGTGCGTCCGGGGGTGCGGGCGGTGGTGATCGGCGGCGGGCTCCTCGGGGTCTCCGCGGCCCGCGCGCTCGCCCAGCGCGGCGCCCAGGTCGTCCTCGCCCAGCAGGCCGAGCGCCTGATGGAGCGACAGCTCGACCCGAACGCGTCGAAGCTGATGCGGCGGCACCTGAAGGACCTCGGCGTCGAGGTCCACACCGAGTGCCGGGTGCGCGACGTGCGCTCGGTGGGCGGTGCGGTCCGCTCGGTCGAGATGGCCGACGGATACGCCCTCGACGCGGACCTCGTGGTCATCGCCTGCGGGGTGCACCCGCGGGTCGGCCTCGCCCAGGACGCGGGCCTCGCCGTCCACAAGGGCATCCTCGTCGACGACGAACTGCGCACCTCCGACCCGCACATACGGGCGATCGGCGACTGTGTCCAGCACAACGGCCAGGTGTACGGCCTCGCGTCCCCGGCGCTCGAACAGGCCGATGTCCTGGCCGAGTCGCTGGCAGGCGACGGCACGGCCCGCTACACCGGCACCCGTGCGCTGACCCGGCTCACGCTCGCCGGGCAGAGCGCCTTCGACCTCGCCGCGTTCGGCGAGACGGAGCCGCGCCCCGGCGACGACGTCGTGCAGCTCGCCGACGCCACCCGCGGCACCTACCGCAAGGTCGTCGTCCGCGACGACCGCCTGGTCGGCGGGGTTCTCGTCGGCGAACTCGGCACCGTCGGCGCGCTCGCCCGCGCCTGGGAGGGAGCGGAGCCGCTCCCCGACGACGGCCCCCTGCTCCACCTGCTCACCAACGATGGAGGCTCCTGAATGACCGCCACCCCGGGGGCCACCCCCACGATCGTGCTCGTCGGCCACGGCATGGTCGGCCAGCGCTTCCTCGAAGCGCTCGCCGAGCGCGGCCTGACCGCCACGCACCGCGTGGTCGTGCTGTGCGAGGAGCCGCGTCCGGCGTACGACCGCGTGGCGCTCACCTCGTACTTCTCGGGCAAGACGGCCGAGGACCTGTCCATGACGGACATGGAGTTCATCGAGACGCACGGCATCGAGCTGTACGTCGGCGACCCGGCCGTCTCCGTCGATCGCGAGGCGCAGAAGGTCACCGCCCGGTCCGGCGAGGTCTTCGAGTACGACACCCTCGTCCTCGCCACCGGCTCGTACCCCTTCGTGCCGCCGGTCCCGAACAAGGACGCCACCGGCTGCTTCGTCTACCGCACGATCGACGACCTGCTCGCCATCGAGGAGTACGCCAAGTCGGCGACGACCGGTGCGGTGGTCGGCGGCGGTCTGCTCGGCCTGGAGGCCGCGGGCGCGCTGAAGGGTCTCGGACTCACCAGCCACATCGTGGAGTTCGCGCCCCGGCTGATGCCGGTCCAGGTCGACGACGGCGGTGGCGCGGCGCTGCTGCGCACCATCGAGGACATGGGCCTGAGCGTGCACACCGGCGTCGGCACGCAGGAGATCCTGGTCGGCTCCGACGGCGCCGTCACGGGCATGAAGCTGTCCGACGGCTCCGAACTCGCCACGGACATGGTGGTCTTCAGCGCCGGTGTGCGCCCCCGCGACCAGCTGGCCCGCGACTGCGGTCTGACGGTCGGCGAGCGCGGCGGCATCACGGTCGACGAGCAGTGCCGTACGGTCGCCGACCCGCACGTCTTCGCGATCGGCGAGTGCGCGCTGGCCTCGGACGGCCGGGTGTACGGCCTGGTGGCGCCCGGTTACGAGCAGGCGGAGACGGCGGCGGCGACCATCGCCCTGGACGAGGCGGCGTTCCTCGGCGCCGACCTGTCCACCAAGCTGAAGCTGCTCGGCGTGGACGTGGCGTCCTTCGGCGACGCGCACGGCACCGCCGAGGACTGTCTGGACGTCGTGTACTCCGACTCCCGCGCGGGCCTGTACAAGAAGCTGGTCATCGGCCGCGACGGCACGCTGCTCGGCGGCATCCTGGTCGGCGACGCGGAGGCGTACGGCACGCTGAAGGCCTTCACCGGCTCGGTCCCGCCGGTCTCCCCCGAGTCGCTGGTGCTGCCGGCCGGCGCGGGCGCCCCCGTCCAGCTCGGCCCGTCCGCGCTGCCGGACGAGGCGATCATCTGCTCCTGCAACAACGTCACCAAGGGCACCATCCGCGGCGCGGTCACCGACCACCAGTGCACGACCGTGCCCGAGGTGAAGAAGTGCACCAAGGCCGGTACGACCTGCGGCAGTTGCGTCAAGGTCCTCGGCCAGCTGATCAACGCCGAGCTGGAGGCCTCAGGCGTCGAGGTCGACAAGGGCCTGTGCGGCTGCTTCTCGCAGACCCGCGAGGAGCTGTACGAGATCGTCCTCGCCCTGCGCATCAACACCTACCAGGACCTGCTCGACCGCTACGGCCGTGACGGCGCCCGGGGCGGCGACGGCTGCGAGATCTGCAAGCCGGCGGTGGGCTCGATCATCGCCTCGCTCGCCCCGACGATCGGCGCGAGCGGCTATGTCCTGGACGGCGAGCAGGCGGCCCTGCAGGACAGCAACGACCACTTCCTCGCCAACATCCAGAAGAACGGCTCTTATTCGGTCGTCCCCCGGATCGCGGGCGGTGAGATCACCCCGGAGGGGCTGATCGTGATCGGCGAGATCGCCCGGGACTTCGGCCTCTACACGAAGATCACGGGTGGCCAGCGGATCGACATGTTCGGCGCGCGGGTCGAGCAACTCCCCCTCATCTGGGCGCGGTTGGTGGACGCGGGCTTCGAGTCCGGGCACGCCTACGGCAAGTCGCTGCGCACGGTGAAGTCCTGCGTCGGCCAGACCTGGTGCCGCTACGGCGTCCAGGACTCGGTCCGGATGGCGATCGACCTGGAGCTGCGCTACCGGGGACTGCGCTCGCCGCACAAACTGAAGTCGGCGGTCTCCGGCTGCCAGCGCGAGTGCGCGGAGGCCCAGTCGAAGGACTTCGGCGTGATCGCCACCGCGGGCGGCTGGAACCTCTACGTCGGCGGCAACGGCGGCGCGACCCCGCGCCACGCGGACCTGCTGGCGCAGGATTTGTCCGACGCCGAGCTGATCCGCCTGATCGACCGGTTCCTGATGTTCTACATCCGCACGGCGGACCGTCTGGAGCGCACGAGCGTGTGGCTGGACCGGATCCCCGGCGGCCTGGACCATGTCCGGGACGTGGTCGTCGAGGACTCGCTCGGCATCTGCGAGGAGCTGGAGTCCCTGATGACGGCCCATGTCGCGAACTACCGCGACGAGTGGGCCGAGACCATCAACGACCCGGAGAAGCTGGCCCGCTTCGTCTCCTTCATCAACGCGCCCGACACCCCCGACCCGGTCGTCGGCTTCGTCCCCGAGCGCGACCAGATCAAGCCCGACCTGCCGCTGCTGACCATCGGCCACCGCCCCCTGGAAGGAAGCGCCCAGCGATGACTCTGGCACCCGAGACCACCGACCTGAAGGTCCAAGTGCTCCTGGAGGCAGACTGGTTGACGGTCTGCGACCTGACCCGGCTGCTCCCCGGCCGCGGTGTGGCGGCCCTGCTGCCGAACGGCAACCAGGTGGCTCTGTTCCGGGACCGCTCCGGGCAGCTCTACGCCATCGACAACCGCGATCCGTTCGGCGGCGCGGCGGTCCTCTCCCGCGGCCTGACCGGCACCCACCAGGGCCGCCCGTTCGTCGCCTCGCCCCTGCTGAAGCAGCGGTTCGACCTGGAGTCGGGGCAGTGCCTGGACGACGAGGCGGTGCGGATCACGACGTACGAGGTTCGGGCGTCGTAGGACCAGGATTTCTTGACTGATCGTTCTGATTGAATCTAGGCTGGCCCACATGGCCAGGACCAAGGAATTCGATCCCGAAGCCGCGCTCCAGGCAGCGCTCGAGCTGTTCTGGCGGCGCGGCTACGAGGCGACGTCGATGTCCGACCTGGTCGAGCACCTCGGCATCGGACGGGCGAGTCTGTACGCGACCTTCGGCAGCAAGCACGAGCTGTACCTGAAGGCACTGGAGCGCTACGACCGGGCGGGACTCCCGCCGATCGTGCGCGAGCTGTCCCAGCCGGGACCCGCACTGCCGGCCGTGCGCGGTGTCGTACGGCGGTACGCGGCCGAGGCCATGGACGCCCGACTGCGTCTGAACGGCTGCATGATCACCAACACCGCGGCGGAGCTCGCCCCGCACGACCCGGCCGCGGCCCGGCACGTCGAGCGCAACTGGGACCAGCTGGAGACGGTCCTGCACTCGACCCTGGTCCGCGCACAGGCCCAGGGCGAACTGCCCGCCGACCGCGACCCGCTCACCCTCGCGCGCATGCTGCTGGTACTGCTCCAGGGCCTGCGCGTGGTCGGCAAGGCGTCGTCGGACCCGGCGCGGGTACGGGACGCGGCGGAGCAGGCGCTGGCACTGCTGCACTGAGAGCACCCCGGACCGGGGTGCTCTTCCCTTTGCGCCGATTTCCTTTGTGTCGATTTCCTTGCACTGATATTGAACCGATCGTTCAAAAAATGGGGAGACCATGACCACCACCGCATCGCGCCGCCGCACCCGCTTCACGGATCGCACCGCCCTGGTCACCGGCGCTGGCTCGGGCATCGGGCGGGCCATCGCGCTCGCACTCGCGGCGGAGGGCGCGAACGTCGTGGCGGTGGGCCGCAGGCGGGAGCTGCTGGAGGAGACGGTGGCGCTGATCGAGGAGGCGGGCGGAAAGGCGCTGGCGGTCACGGCCGACGTCGCCCGCGCGGCGGACGTGCGGGCGGCGGTGGCCGCCACCGTCGAGCACTTCGGCTCCCTGGACGTGGCGGTGAACAACGCCGGCGTCTTCCGGGGCGGCGCGCCGCTGGCCGAGCTCTCCGAGGAGGACTGGCACACCCAGCTCGATGTCAACGTCACCGGCGTGTTCCTGGCCCTCCAGGCCGAGATCCGCCAGATGCGCACCCAGCCGGCCGGCGGCGCGATCGTCAACATCGCCTCCACCTTCGGCGCCCACACCCGCGCCCCCGGTGCCGCCGCGTACGCCGCCACCAAGGCCGCCGTCTCGGTCCTCACCAGGGGCGCCGCCCTCGACCACATCCGCGACGGCATCCGCATCAACGCGGTCAGTCCCGGTGCCGTCCAGACCCCGATGTCCCTGCGCCCCGGCGAGACGGACGCGGACCGCACCGCCCGCGCCCGGGACACCCTCCCCCTCGGCCGTATCTCGACCACGGCGGAGGTGGCCGCGGCCGTCCTCTACCTCGCCTCGGACGACGCCACGTCGGTGGTGGGTACGGACCTGGTGGTGGACAGCGGGGCGACGGCCTGAGCGCACACCCGCACCGAGCTCACACCTTCAGCGCGCCGTACGTCACCCCCGTCAACCGCTCCGAGGCCTCCCAAAGCCGTTCGGCCGCCAGGTCGTTGACGGTCCAGGGTGCCCGCCAGGAGGGTGCGGGCGATCCGCGCCACATGGCCACGGACGGGCCGGTGAAGCAGTCGGGGCGGACGCCGGGCGCGGTGGCGGCGTACAGGGTGGGCAGCGCGCCGGCCTCGGCGGACTGGGCGAGGACGCGGTTGCCGATCCGCACCAACCACTCGCTCGCCCGGCGCCCCGCCATGCGCGGCCCCGCGGACTGCAGGTTGGTGTCCGCGTACCCGGGATGCGCGGCGGCCGCCACCAGATCCGCCCCCTGCGCCCCGGCCCTGCGCGCCAGTTCGTGCGTGAAGAGCAGGTTGGCCGTCTTGGAACGCGCATAGGCGAGCCAACGCCGGTAGCAACGCTCGCTGTTGAGGTCGGTGAGGTCGATGTTGGACAGCGCGTGCAGCGGGCTGGAGACGGTCACCACCCGCGCGCCCGGTGTGCCGAGCAGCGCGGGCAGCAGCAGACCGGTGAGCGCGAAGTGCCCGAGGTGGTTGACGCCGAACTGTGTCTCGAAGCCGTCCACCGTCGTGCCGTACGGCAACGCCATCACCCCGGCGTTGTTCACGAGCAGGTCGAGACGGTCGTACGGGAAGGCCGCGGCGAACTCCCGTACGGAGCCCAGGTCCCCGAGGTCGAGCCGCCGCAACTCGGCCAGGGCGCCCGGCACTTCGGCGACCAGCCGGTCCCGCGCCGCCGCGCCACGCGGCTCGCTCCGGCAGGCGAGCACCACCCGGGCGCCCTTGCGGGCCAGTTCCCGAGCCGTGACGTAGCCGAGCCCGCTGTTGGCTCCGGTGACGACGGCGACGCGGCCGCTCCGGTCGGGGATGTCGTGTGCGTTCCAGCCCGGCATGGCCGAGCTCCTTCCGGACGGGGAGGGCTTGGGCTCAGCCTACGAGCGGGCGCCCGTCCCGCCCAGCCGGCGGGATCCGACTCAGCTCCTCGCGCGCCGCCTGTGCACGGCCAGCAGCACCCCGCCCCCGGCCAGCAGCGCGGCCGCGCCGCCCGCCGCCAGGTACGGGGTGCTGTCGTCGCCGCCGGTCTCGGCGAGGTCGGTGCCGTTCTCGGCCTCGGCCCCGGTCTCGGAGCCGGTCTCCGCCTCGCCGGAGGTGTCCTCGGCGGGGACGAAGTCGGCGGGCGGGTTGTCGCAGCCGATGCCGTCGTCGTCCCGGTCGAGGTGGGCGCCGTAGTGCTCGTCGTTCGCGGGGATGTCGGAGTACCCGTTGGCGTACGCCTCGGTGCAGTTCTTGAACGGGTGGTCACCGTCATGGGCGGCGGCGGTGGACGGCAGTGCGGCCAGCGCCAGCGCGACGACGACGATGGCGCCGGGCTTGCGGAGCAGGTTCACGGGGAGTCCTTCCCTGGTCGTTCACGAGGTGACGAACGTAGCCAGGGGCCACAGTTGCGGTGGAGTTATGAAGGACCCGTGATGCTAACGTGACGTGACCGGGCGGTAGCTCTCCGCATGGTCCTCGTATCCGTCCGACGGTGCCCTCGTGTCCAGGTAGAACCACTCGGCGTGCGGGCCGGGACCCGACGGCGGCATGGGCGTCGGGGCCGCCTCCGGGGCGGGGTGGGTGATGCCGGGCGCCTCCGTCCTCGCCGGTCCCGGCATCAGCAGTTCCACGCGCAGCCCCAGCCCCCGCTGCTGCGCCGTGAACTCCTCCACCTGGTTGCGGCAGGCGTGGTCCAGATGTGTCACGCCGGTCAGGTCCAGCCTGATGCGCGGCCTGCCCGAGGCCGCCGCGTTCTCCAGCGCATCGATGACCTGCGGGAGCCGCAGGAACGTCGCGTTGCCGGCCATGACGACCTTCGCGGTGTCGTCCTCGATGTGCTGCCGGATCACCGTCTGCGACATGCGCAGAGCGGCCAGCACGATCCCGGCCGCGAGACCGAGCAGGACGCCTTCCAGCAGCGCGGTCGCCACGATGACCAGCGTTGTCGTCGTCATCACCGCGAACTCGCCCCGGTCCTGCCGCCACATCTTCGGGAACTCCTCCGGCGCGAACAGCTTCCAGCCGCTGTGCACGAGGACGCCCGCGAGCACCGAGATCGGGATCAGCGCCAGGACCTGCGGCAGCAGCAGCGCGAACGCCAGCAGCCACAGGCCGTGCAGGGTGCGGGAGATCCGGGTCTTGGCGCCGGCCTGGACGTTCGCCGAGCTGCGGGCCACGACCGCCGTGATCGGCAGGGCGCCGAGGATGCCCGCGATCGTGTTCCCGGCGCCCTGGGCGATGAGTTCGGTGTTGTAGCGGGTGCGCGGCCCGCTGTGCATACGGTCCACGGCGGCCGCGGTGAACAGGCTCTCCGCGGAGGCGATGACCGTGAAGGTGAGGATGGAGCCGATGACCGCCGCGTCCGCGAGTCCCGCGAACTCCTCGGCCCCCGGCACCCGCACCGACGCCAGCAGGTTCCCGACCTGGAGCGTCTTCACGTCCACGCCGGGCAGCGCGGCGACCGCGACGCCGACACCGACCGCGACCAGCGCGGCCGGGATCCGTTTCGCCGGGCCCGGCATCTTCTTCCAGACGAAGCTCAGCACGATCGTGGCGACACCGAGCAGCGTGGCGATCATCGCCTGCCGGTCGGTGAGGACGTCGGCGAACAGGCCCGGAATCCCGGCCATGTTCTCGATCGGGGTGCCGGGCGCCCTGGCGTCGGCCATCGGGTAGGCCTGGCTGAACATCAGCGGCAGCCCGATACCGGCGAGCATTCCCTGGACCACGGCGAGGGAGATCGCCTGGAACATCCGGCCGAGGCGCACCACCCCGAGGACTATCTGGAGGATGCCCGAGAACAGCACGATCACCCCGAGCATCGCCAGGCCGTGCTCCAGCACCGTCTCAGCGACCAGTGCGGCGAGCCCGGCGGCGGGCCCGCTGACCTGGAGCGTGCTGCCCCGGACCGCGCCGACGACCAGGCCGCCGATCACCCCGGAGATGATGCCGAGTTCGGCGGGGACACCGGAGGCGACGGCCACGCCGATGCACAGCGGCAGGGCGACGAGGAAGACGACGAGGGAGGCGGTGATCTCGTTGGCGAGGTCCGGCTTCGCGCCGCCGGCCTTCGCCGGTCCCGCTCCGGCGGTCTTCGCGACACCCGTGATCTTGGAAGCACCCGTGATCTTCGGGGCACCCGCGACCTTGGAGGCGTCCTCCTTGCCGCGGGTGCGCCCCCGCGCATGCGCCCCGCTCATCCGGTATGCACCCGGAACCGGCCGTCGCCCTCCAGCTCGTGCACCTGCCCGGTGTCGACCTCGTAGTACCAGCCGTGCAGCCGCAGCCGCCCTCCGTCCAGCCGTTGCCGCACGACCGGGTAGGTCCGCAGTACGGCCAGCTGGTTGACGACGTTGCCCTGCGCCACATCGGGCAGCGACGGGTCGTCGGAGGCGGTGGTGAGGATCTGCGCCAGTTCGGGGCGGGCCAGTTGGAGCCAGGCGTCGACGCCCGGCAGCGCGGACAGGTCGTCGCCGGACTTCAGCGCGCCCATCGCGCCGCAGTGTGAGTGACCGCACACGACGATGTCCTGAACCCCGAGCACCTCCAGTGCGTACTCGATGGTGGCCGCCTCCCCGGATGCGCCGGGGCTGCCGTACGGCGGCACGATATTGCCCGCGTTGCGCAGCTCGAATATCTCTCCGGGCCGCGCACCGGTGATCAGTGCGGGTATGACCCGTGAGTCCGAGCAGGTAATGAAGAGCGCCTCGGGATATTGCCCGTCGGCGAGTTTCCGGTATTCACCGCTTTCGAAATCGACCCTGCGCCTGAATGAGCGGGCTCGGTCCAGCAATGCCTTCAACTCTGCCTCCTCGGCTGGGAGTTCGACCAGTTCAACAGCACCGTAGAAGGGCACACACCAGAGGAAGGTTAAGTAAGGGCCAGCGCGCGTCCAGTAATTGGACATTCTTTGCCGCAATGCTCCACAAGCGCTTTCTCCTTGTAGCGTGTGGACGTCAGGGCAGAAAATGTGAATTCACGGAGAGACAGGACGCATGGGCATACGAGTGCTGCTCATCGAGGACGACGAGACGATCGCCGAACCGCTCACCGAGGGGCTCGCGCACTTCGGACTGACGGTGGATCACGTGACCACCGGGGCGGAGGGGTTGAGAAGCGCGTACGGCGATGTCGTGCTGCTCGACCTCGGATTGCCGGACATGGACGGCATCGACGTGTGCCGGGGCATCCGGCGGGTCTCGGACGTGCCGGTCATCATCCTGAGTGCGCGGGGTGAGGAGGCCGACCGGGTGCTGGGGCTGGAACTCGGCGCGGACGACTATCTGGCGAAACCGTTCAGCATGCGGGAGCTGGTGGCACGGGTGCGCGCCGTGACCCGGCGGACGCAGCGCACCGAGGCGACCGCGGAGCCGGTGCGACCGGAGACGCCGGTCGAGCGGGGGCGTACCGAGGCACTGGTGGAACGTCTGCGCGCCGAGGCACGGGCGGAACCGGCGCTCCCGCCGCCACCGGCACCACTGTCGTACGAGGCCTCGCCGCCCGCGTCGGACGACGAACCCGCACCCCGGCCCCCGTACGCCCCGGGCCCCTTGGTCGTCGACCGCCGCACCCGTCAGGTCTGGGTCGGCGAGATCCCGGTCACCCTCACCCCCAAGGAGTTCGAGCTGCTGGCGCTGCTGACCGAGGATCCGGGCGCGGTCTACTCCCGGCAGCAGATCCTGGACCGGGTGTGGGACCCGCACTACGAGGGCCCGACCAAGACGCTGGACGTCCATGTCGCCTCGCTGCGGCGCAAGTTGGGCGACTCGGCGTGGATCCAGACGCTGCGCGGGGTCGGCTTCCGGCTGGCGGTGCAGACCGATCCGGGCGGGCAGCGGGTGCCCTCGCCATGACCCGCCGTCTGCTGCTCAGCTATCTCAGCCTCGCCGCGCTCGTGCTGGCCTGTCTGGAGATCCCGCTGGGCTTCGTGTACTCGCGCAGCGAGCGGGAGCGGGTGGTCAACGCGGCGAAGGACGAGGCCGAATCGGTCTCGGCGTACGCCTCGCTGTCGCTCAGCGCGGGCCGGGCCGAACGGGATCTGCCACGCCGGGTGATGCACTGCGCCGAGCGGATCGGCGGCAAGGTGGTGGTCGTGGACGCCTCGGGCGCCCTGCTCGCCGCCTCGCATCCGCTGGCCGCCGTGATGTCGGCCGACCTCGCCTCCCGCCCCGGCATCGCGGCCGCCCTGCGCGGCACGTCCACGGTGGATGTCCGCACGTCGACCATCGGCGGGGTCGAGTATCTGTCGGTCGCCGCGCCGGTCCAGCGCGATGCGCGGCTCCAGGGTGCCGTATGGCTGACGCTGCCGACCCGGACGGTGCACGAACGCGTCCATCACGTGTGGCTGTTGCTGTGCCTGGGCGGGCTCGGGGTGCTCGCGGCGGTCTCCTTGGTCGGGTTCGCCATCGCCCGCTGGACCGGGCGGCCGATCCGTGAACTGGAGCATGCCGCCCATGAGTTGGCGGAGGGCGGCCGGGCCACGCCGGTCACGATGACGAAGGGCCCGCCGGAGGTGCGCCGGCTGGCCGCCGCGTTCAACCGTACGGCGGCCCGGCTCGCCCATCTCCTCGCCGCCCAGCGGGCGTTCGCGGGCGAGGCCTCCCATCAGCTGAAGACGCCGCTCGCGGCGCTGCGGCTGCGGCTGGAGAACCTGGAACCGAACGTCACCGACCTCGGCCTCGGCAGCCTCACCGCCGCCGTGACCGAGACGGACCGGCTCTCGCGGATGGTCGAGGGGCTGCTGGCGATGGCCCGTCTGGAGGAGGACTCCGCGACGCCGGCCCCGGTCGACGTGGGCGCCGTCTGCGCGGAACGGCACCGCACCTGGCTGCCCCTCTTCGAGCGGCAGCGGGTCTCGCTGGTGCTGTTCGCGGGCAGCGTGGGTCCGGTCCTCTCGGTGCCGGGCGGGGTCGAGCAGATCGTGGACAACCTGCTCTCCAACGCCCTGCGGGCCTCGCCGCCGGACAGCACGGTGACCATCGAGCTACGGCTCCATGTGCCGGCCCGCCGGGCCCTGCGCGACGCCCGCCCCGCGTGGGTCGACCTGCACATCACCGACGAGGGGCCCGGCATGACCGCGGAGCAGCGGGCCCGCGCCTTCGACCGGTTCTGGCGCGCGCCGGGCGCCCCCAAGGGTGGTACGGGGCTGGGCCTGTCGCTGGTCCAGCGGCTCGCCCACGCGAGCGGCGGCGAGGTGAGCCTGCACGCCTCGGCCGCGGGCGGGCTGGACGCGGTGGTCCGGCTGCCGTCTTCGGAGCCGCCGCGCGAGGGGCACGGTCCGGGCGCCGACCGGGCCGGGCAGCGAAAGCGGGTGGTGCCGGCATTGCCCGCGTGAGCGCCCACAGGCAGCTCCCAGGTGCGCCGTCCGGCGGTCATCAACTGGCTACGGTCCGTCCACCATGCTCCCCTAGGTTCCATGCCGCTCCCCTCGCACGACCCCGTCGTCGACCGGCGGCGGGGCCGGTACGGCACCTCTTGGAGTGAGAGTGGAACGTCGTAACCTCCTGCGTGCGGCCGTCCTCGGCGGTTCCGCCGCCGTGTTCGGCGGAACCTTGTGGCGCGGGGGGGGGGCGGCGGCCCACAGCCCCCCCCCCCCCCCCCCCCCCCAGACGCCCTGACCGCCCCCCACCCCCCCTAACCACCCCCCCC
>NZ_JBHTRZ010000004.1:421866-781356 GCF_042795335.1 Streptomyces sp. NPDC056479
GGGGGGGGGGGGGGAGAGAAGGGGGGCCGCCCTTTTTGTGGTGTTTTCTTCTTGGGTTTCCCTCCCGTTGTTTGGGGGGACTTTGTGTGGGGGGTCCCCCCCCCCCCCCCCCCGGCCCAGCCCGGCACCGGCCCCTACGGGGCGCTGGGCTCGCCCGACGCCAACGGCATCAGACTGCCGAGCGGCTTCACCAGCCGCGTCATCGCCCGCTCCGGCCAGACCGTCTCCGGCACGTCGTACACCTGGCACAACGCCCCCGACGGCGGCGCCTGTTACGCGGACGGCTCGGGCTGGATCTATGTCTCCAACTCCGAGATCAACCCCTCCGGCGGCGCGAGCGCGGTGAAGTTCTCGGCGACGGGCGCGGTCACGGGCGCGTACCGCATCCTCTCGGGCACCCGGCAGAACTGCGCCGGCGGCAGGACGCCGTGGAACACCTGGCTGTCCTGCGAGGAGGTGTCCCTCGGATACGTCTACGAGACCGACCCCTGGGGCACGAACGCGGCGGTACGCCGGGCCGCGATGGGCCGCTTCAAGCACGAGGCGGCCGCCGCCGACCCGGTGCGCAAGGTGGTCTACCTGACCGAGGACGAGACCAACGGCCGCTTCTACCGCTTCGTCCCGACGACGTGGGGCGACCTGTCCGCCGGCACGCTCCAGGTCATGGTCGCGGGCAGCAGCACGTCCGGCTCCTTCACCTGGGCGAACGTCCCCGACCCGGACGGCTCACCGACCGCCACCCGCTCCCAGGTCTCCGGCTCCAAGTCCTTCAACGGCGGCGAGGGTTGCCACTACGCCGACGACACGGTGTGGTTCACGACCAAGGGCGACAACCGCGTCTGGCAGGTCAACCTCACGTCGAACACCTACGAGTTGGCGTACGACGACTCCCTCGTCACCTCCGGCACGGCCCCCCTCACCGGGGTCGACAACATCACCGGCTCCTCGTCGGGCGACCTGTTCGTCGCGGAGGACGGCGGCAACATGGAGATCTGCGTGATCACCCCGAACGACGTCATCGCCCCGTTCCTGCGGATCGACGGCCAGTCGGGCTCGGAGATCACGGGCCCGGCGTTCTCCCCGGACGGAAAGCGCCTCTACTTCTCCAGCCAGCGCGGCACCAGCGGCAGTTCGTCGGGCGGGATCACGTATGAGGTGACGGGACCCTTCCGCACATAGCGATTACGAAACAGACACATCTCCTCCACATTAGGTCACCGGGCATTACGGTCATCCCCTCACGCAGCACCAGTGGGGGGATGACATGACCCATCCGTACACCTCGGCACCCTTGCCGCAACCGGCCTCGCGCCCGGCCCCCAAGTGGGCCCGGAAACGCTATGTGCTCCCCGCGCTGGCCTTCGCCTTCTTCGTGGGCATCGGCGCGGGCGGCGCATCCGGCGACGACTCGAAGAACACCGAGGCCAAGCCCAAGGCGGCTTCACCACAGCCCACGGTCACCGTCACCGCGACCACGACGGCACCGGCCGAGGAACCCGAACCGGCGCCGACGGTGACCGCCACGAAGACGATCAGAGCCACCACGACGGTCACGGCGGCGGCTCCCGCCGCGGACAGCGGCACCGTCGCCGACGACGACAGCGACGGCGGCTCCTCCGGCGGCGATGTCTACTACGGCAACTGCAGCGCCGCCCGGGCCGCCGGGGCCGCGCCGGTGTACGCGGGCGACCCCGGCTACGGCCGTCACCTCGACCGGGACGGGGACGGCGTGGGCTGCGAGTGATGTCTCCCGGTCACTGGGTCGGAGAGTCGGGCGGCGGGAGACGGTAGGTGAGCTCCAGGTCGACGGAATCGACGCCGTCGACCGCCTCCAGAGCGGGTATCCGGTCCTGGGCGACGGTGCCGGAGAGCGTGCCGAGGATCGGCTGCTCGCCCGTGACCGTCAAGCCGGCCTGCCGCAGGGCTTCGACGACTTCCACGAACCGGTCGGGGTCGACCGCGAGGACGACCCCGACCGGCCCGGACCGGGACGACTCGGTCACGGGGCCTGGAGCAGGCCGGCGCCGACGTCCCTGAGAGGCTGCATCAGCGGGAACGCGCCGGACTTCATGGTGGCCATGAGATCGGCCGCGGAGGCGTTGGGGTTCGCCTCGACCAGCAGCGCGAGGACACCCGCGACATGCGGTGTGGCCATGCTCGTGCCGCTCAGGCTCTGGTGGCCGCCGCCGGGGGCGGCCGAGTGCACGTCCCGGCCCGGCGCGGCGATGTTGACCTCGCCGCCCTGGCCGTTGATGCCGCCGTTGGAGAAGAAGGACGGGGTGATGGACTTGTCGAGCGCCGCCACCGCGAGGATGGAGGGGCAGTTGGCGGGTCGGCTGACCGGCTCGATACGCGGGGGCCTGCGGCTGTCGTTGCCCGCGGCGGCGACGATCACCGTCCCGCGTTCGAGTGCGCGCTTGGCCAGGATCTCGTAGGTCTGCGGGAACAGCTCACCCGGCCGGACGAAGGCACCGAGCGACATGGAGATCACCCGCGCACCGCGGGAGACCGCCCAGGCCATGCCGGCGAGGATCTGGCCGTCGGTGCCGCTGCCCGCGTTGCTGAGCACCTTCCCCGCGAGGATCCGCGCGTCGCACGCCACGCCGTAGCGGGGCCCCTGCTGGGGGTGGGCCGGACCGGCGACGGTGCCGATGCAGTGCGTGCCGTGGCCGTTGCCGTCCTCCACGGTCTCGCCGAGCACGAAGGACATCGTCTCCTCGAGACAGCCGACCAGGTCGGGGTGGTCGGTGTCCACGCCGGTGTCGAGGACGGCGACCTTCGCACCGCGTCCGGTCAGATGGGACAGGTTGGACCGGATGGCCTGCAGACCCCACGTCCAGGCCTGCTCGTCCCAGGCGGGGCCCTGTGCGGCGGCCATTTCGGCCCTGGAGTGACGGACCACCACGTCCTCGTCGCTGCGGTACGCCGGGAAGAACTCGGTCGGCGCCTGCGTGGGGGCGGTGATCGGCATGGCGTACACCATGCGCTCCGGCTCCGCCGCGATGATCGTCGGTTCGGCCTCGGCCGTGGTCACCAGCGCGTGGCGCTGCTCGGGCCGCACCTCGACCACGGCGGCGCCGAGTTCCTCGAACTGCACCGAGACATCGGGGTTCTCCAGCAGTGCGGAGACGTTCCCGACTTCGGATCCGCGGACACGTTCGACGTTCGCTATGCCTGCGGAGGAGCGCAGCGCGTTCAGTCCGCTCTCCTGGTTGCTCTGGTCGAGCAGGACCACGTACCGGCCGGTGTACTCCGTGCCCTGGCCGGAAGCGTGGCCGTTGGGCCGGTCGGGCTGTCCGCCGAAGGCGCGCCTGTCCATGGGGCCGTTCGCCATTGAATTTCCCGCTTTCTGTGTGCTCCCCCGTTGTTTGGACGCACGCCGATGCACGGAGCGGCAGGTAGCCGGGAATGGTGGAGTGTGGTTCGGGTTCGGTCCTGATCGACGCGAATCGTGATCGACGCGAAGTGCCGTGGCCCACGAGGACGTCCCTTGCCGGACCCTCGGCACGACCCCCTCGAACACGGTCGCACCGGATACCCCGGCTCGCAACATCACCCCTGGCCGGGGCCGGTCCGCCGGCCCCGATGACCGCCCGCCGCGATGCCGCTTGCGGCGGACGGTCTCTTCACCGGTGCCGGCTCACTTCACATCGACGAAATCGGCCGAGCCGGTCGTGCCCACGGTGAGGCTCGTGCCCGCGAAGTCGTAGCGGTACGTGCCGTCCGCGGTCGCCTTCACGGTGGTCGTGGCCCAGCCGTTGCGGTCGGTCTTGATCTTCTTCAGCGTCACGAAGGCGCCGGTCGTGCCCTTGCGGTACTGGAGCAGCACCTGGTGCCCGATGAGGGGCACGTTCTTGCGCGTCTCCCAACTGGCGACGGTCATCCGGGCCTTGACCGTGAGGTTCTTGCCCTTCGTCACCTGCTGCGGGGTGGCGACGGTCTGGGACATGTAGGTCTGGCGCTTGATGCGTGCGAGGTAGGCGCCGTCCCCGCGGGTGACGTTGCCGGCGCCGTCGGTGGCCACGGGCGTGATGGTCCAGACACCGGCGAGGGCGTTGCTGCGGAGGTTGGTGTTCGGGTCGGCGGTGACGAGGGCCTCGCACACGGAGGTGGTCTCGTTGATCTTCACGCAGTGGCTGGACCCGACCAGGACCCCGTCGGCGTTCGCCCGGTCCGCTCCGTGCCACAGCTCGTACGACACGCTCTGCACGCCGGACGGGTCGCTGACCGTCGCGGAGACCGAGAACACCCTCTTCTTCGCGGCCTCGACGCCGACGGTGTAGTCGCGGTCGTGGTTGACATCGATGTTCCAGAACGTCGTGCCCGAGTCGTCCTGGTCGGCCGCGGCCGGAACGGCGAAAGCGGCCACGGCCAGGACGGCGCTGAAAGCGGCGGCAGTGGCGGTGGTGGCAGTGGCGCGTCTGCGCATGGTGTGGTTTCCCCCCACGTCTGTGAATTGAGTGGTGACTTCACCCGCATCAGACAAGGGGGGTGTCCGGGGGGTTGTGCACCCTGAGCGGCCCGGCCCAGCTCTTAACCCTGCGGTCGCCTCGGGTTGGCGGAATCACGGGTTACCGGCCAACTTTCACCCACGGCTGGTGGCGGTTCAGCGGCAACCAGCGCCGCCAGACGCGGCAGGGGGCGGCATCTCCGCACAGGGTGTATGGCTGGCTTCCTGACCTGGGAAGCCAAGCGCCGCTACGGTTGCGGCATGGGGGATCCGGGCACGAAACGCGGCCGTACAGGTGGTGCGATGCGCCGGTGCAGCAGCCGGCGAGTCGCTGGCGCAGACGGCGGTTTGCAGCAGGTCACACCGCCGCAGCTACCGCGGCTGGAAGGCGGTCATCAAGTTTAGTTCTCCTTGCACTGTTTGCGGCGGACACCCCGACGGTCACGGGCAGCCCCGGTCGACCGGATTCGGCCCCGTCAACGGACCCCCTATTCGCGCGCACTGAGGCGGCATCGACGATCACGGAGCTCCAGTCGAGTCCGCCACGGGCTCGGATTCGTCCAGAACCACGCGGTGCAGCCGACGCCACACACCGGATGCGGTCCAGACGGAGAACCTCCGGTGAGCCGTCGCCGGCGACACTCCGAACGTCGGTGGCAGATACCGCCACGCGCACCCGCTCGTCAGCATGTACACGACGGCCGTGAACACGGCACGTTGGTCGATCGGCGCGGTACCACCGCCCTGCGGGCGCGAGCGGAAGGACGGCAGTACCCGGCTCGACCAGTGCCCATAGATCATCCGGCACGAGCCGCTGCGACAGATCCCCACCCATGACGACCATCATGATGCTGCTGCCGGGTAGCCCCTGGCGGCGGCTATGCAGGCGTTGGGCCGGGTGCCCCCGCGACCTCAGAATGGATACATGGCTCCTCTTCCCATCGACCGGCGCCCACTGAACGCCGACGAGCGCGCAGTACTTGAGCACATCCTGTCGGGGGAGTTCGTCGGCGCCTCGCAACTGCGGAGTCAACTGGACCACACCGAGGTGATCGCCGTCTGGGGGGCCGACTCCGTGAGCGTCGACCTGCAGGTCCGCGAACCTTGCGAGCATGCAGCACTGCCGGAAGCGCTCGTTCCTGTAGACGGGCAAGTCCATGACCCGTCCGGCGCCTACGTCGGCGAGATCCTCGTGTGGACGGACCGGGGAACCACGCTCGCAGCCCTGGAGTTCGCCTGGGTAACCGACGAGATGCCTGCGTCGCTCCCGGCCATTGTGGACGGTCGGCTCAGCTGGCCAGCCTGACAGGCTGTCCCCACCCTGAGCGCCCATGGCCCTACCAAGGACAAGATCGCCACGTGAGACACCGTCTTAGGGGTATTGATCACGATCGTCCTCGAGCGCACGGGTCCACCGGCGTTTGCTGGCCATTCATTCCGTGTTGCGGGCCCGGGTAACGTTCCCCTCGCACTCCTTCGCCATGTCCCATGCGCCTCTGGTGTTGGCCGTCAGGTCGTTGTCCTCGATCACGCCGCCGCCACCCTCGTAGATCCATACCGCCTCATATGCGTTGCGGTTGATGCGGTTGGCGCGCAGGGTGGGGTTGCCGCCCGTCCTGATCTCCACACCCGCCCTGGTGTTGCCGGTGATGTCGTTGTCCTCCAGCGTGCCCATACCGTTTTCATAGACGTTGACGCCGACATACTTGCCATCGTGAATCTGGTTGCGGCGCAGGGTGGGGTTGCCGCCCGTCCTGATCTCCACACCCGCCAGGGTGTTGCCGGTGATGTCGTTGTCCTCCAGCGTGCCCATACCGTTGTCATAGACGTAGACGCCGACCTGCTTGCCATCGTGGATCTGGTTGCGGCGCAGGGTGGGGTTGCCGCCCGTCTTGATCGCCACGCCCGCCAGGGTGTTGCCGGTGATGTCGTTGTCCTCCAGCGTGCCCATACCGTTGTCATAGACGAGGACGCCGGACGACTTGCCATCGTGGATCCGGTTGCGGCGCAGGCGTGGGTCGGCGCCGTTGCGGATGGCGACGGCGGCGAGGCCCTGGCTGCTGATGTCGCAGCCTTCGAGTTCCAGCCGCCCTTGGGTGATGTCCACGCCGTACCAATTACCGCCGGTCTGGCGCAGGGTCAGGTTTGTGACCCTGCCGATGCTGGTCCGGAACATCAGCGCGTCGGCGTCGTGGGCACGGATCTGGATGTCCGCGACGGGGCCGTCGCCGAGGATTTCCAGGGGCTTGTCGACCACCAGGCCCTCTTCGTACAGGCCCGGTCGGACCAGGATCCGGTCACCGGGATTCGCGGCGTTGATCGCCGCGCTGACCGTGGTGAAGTCTCCCCGGTGATAAGGGTCCACCACATGGGTCGGAGGCTCGGCCTTGGCCATGACCGCGGCCTTGGCCATGCCATCCGTCTGCTCCGTGGACCCGGCTGCTGCTCTGGTGGCTTCCGCAGTCCCGGCGGAGCGCGCCCGGGTGGTAGCGGGCGGATGCCAGAACGTATCCCGCATGCGCGACGCCAACTGCGCAAGGGCCTTGCGCACCAGCGGTGAGGTGAATGGCTCGAACCGCAGTTCCCGCCAGTCGGCGTACTGCCGGGAGGCCAGCACCCGGGCCAGCTCGTCGGCCTCTCGCAGAACAGGATCGTCCAGCTCCCGGGCACTGATGTAATACACAGGAAGGATCAGGTCCGAGCGGACCAGCTCCTTCTCCCGCTCCAGGAACCGTGCCACCTCCGCCCGGCAGGCCGGGCTGCGGAACAAGCTCGGCGTCATGATGACAAGTAACAGTGTGACCTCGTCCAGCGCCTCGTCGATGCGCTGCTGCCAGTTCTGCCCCCAGGCGACGTCGTTGCGATCCTGGAAGATAGAGAATTCCTCGCCTGTCTGTGCGCGGACCTCGGTGCCCAGCCGTTCCCGGAGCTGGGTGAGCAAACCGTCATCGTGCTCGTCATTAAAACGGACATAACTCATGAACGCCGCAGGCTTACCGGACATGGCATCCCCCTCCCCGCCACAACCTGTGAATTCTGGCACACCGGGCCAGCCCGTCCTCTGCGAATCCCACAACGGCAGTCGCACATGCGGCACTTGTGCAGCGATGTGCAGCAGCCCTTCGGCGCGGGCGAGCGCGGCATGGACGGCGTCGCGCTGGAGGCGGAGGTAGATCGCCACGGTCTCGTTCTCGGCGATCTCCTTGTCGAGGTGCGCCAGGATCGCGCGAAGGGGCTAGGGATCCGAAGGTGAATCGTTCACGTGTTCGATACTAGCTTGAGGGCCTCTTTACGAGACCGAGGCAAGGCGCCACCGTTGAGGTACGCCTGCACACGGGGGACGCCATGCCCGAACGCCCTGGTCCACCTGATGACTTTGAAGGGTTCTACAGCGCAACCCAGCGCGATCATTCACGACTGCCCTCTACCTGAAGCCGGCGTGGATCGGCGCACTCATCATGCTGCCGACGTCGCTGGCCCTGTTGGGTGTGGGCCTATACCTCGTCACAGAAGACGTCATCGGCAAGACGGGAGACGTCATCGGCCTGATCTGTTCAGCACTCGGCGCCGTCTGCGGCATCGGGCAAATTGTGGTCGCCGTGCTCTCGTACGCCCTTCAGCGACGCGACCAGCGACGCGACGATTCCACAAGCTGACTCCCGTCACCGCCCCCGTCGTTGGATGGAGGAGGGCACAACGAGGGCACAACGACGTCACACGGGCCCAAGGGCAGCCAACGCCATTTTCCCTGGTCAGCGACGTACCTTGGACAATCTCGGCAGCTGACGCACCGAAGGGCGGCACCTCCGCACAAGGTGCCGCCCTCCTTCGTGATCCGGAGCCGCCGCCCATCGGTCTTGAGGGTCGGGGACGGGCGGCGGCTCCGGGGATCGGTGGCCGTCGGGCCTATCGGTGGTCGCTGCCCTCCGACTGGGTCGCCGCGCGGCCCGCCTCGAGCCGCGCGACCGGGATCCGGAACGGCGAGCAGGAGACGTAGTCCAGGCCGACCTCGTGGAAGAAGTGCACCGACTCCGGGTCACCGCCGTGCTCGCCGCAGACGCCGAGCTTGAGGTCGGGGCGGGTCTCCCGGCCGGCCCTCGCGGCGGCGGCGACCAGGGAGCCCACGCCGTCCCGGTCGATCGTCTCGAACGGGGAGACGCCGAAGATGCCCTTCTCCAGGTAGGCCGTGAAGAACGAGGCCTCCACGTCGTCCCGGCTGAAGCCCCACACCGTCTGGGTGAGGTCGTTCGTGCCGAAGGAGAAGAACTCCGCCGCCTCGGCGATCTGACCGGCGGTGAGGGCGGCGCGCGGAAGCTCGATCATCGTGCCGATCGACAGCTTCAGCTTCGTACCCGTCGCCGCCTCGACCTCCGCGATGACCTGGTCGGCCTCCTCGCGGACGATCTCCAGCTCCTGGACGGTGCCGACGAGCGGGATCATGATCTCGGCGCGCGGGTCGCCCTTGGCGTTCTTGCGCTCGGCGGCTGCCTCGGCGATGGCCCGGACCTGCATGGTGAACAGGCCGGGGATGACGAGGCCGAGGCGTACACCGCGCAGACCCAGCATCGGGTTCTGCTCGTGCAGCCGGTGCACCGCCTGGAGCAGGCGCAGCTCGTTCTCGTGCGGCTCCTGGCGGGACTCGGCCAGGGCCACGCGGACCGACAGCTCGGTGATGTCGGGCAGGAACTCGTGCAGCGGCGGGTCCAGCAGACGGACCGTGACCGGCAGGCCGTCCATCGCCGCGAACAGCTCCACGAAGTCCTTCTTCTGGAGCGGGAGCAGCGCCTGCAGGCTCTCCTCGCGCTCGTCCTCCGAGTCCGCCAGGATGAGCCGCTCGACCAGCTCACGGCGGTCGCCGAGGAACATGTGCTCGGTACGGCACAGACCGATGCCCTGGGCGCCGAACCGACGGGCCCGCATCGCGTCCTCGGCGTTGTCCGCGTTGGCGCGCACCCGCAGCCGCCGCTTGCGGTCGGCGAACGCCATGATCCGGTGCACGGCCTCGACCAGCTCGCCGGCGTCCTGGGCACCGGCGTGCATCCGGCCCTCGAAGTACTCCACGACCGGGGAGGGGACCACCGGGACCTCGCCCAGGTAGACCTTGCCGCTCGACCCGTCGATCGAGATGACGTCGCCTTCCTCGACCACGTGCCCGCCGGGGACGGTCATCCGGCGCCGCTTGGTGTCGACCTCCAGCTCCTCCGCGCCGCAGACACAGGTCTTGCCCATGCCGCGGGCGACCACGGCCGCGTGGGAGGTCTTGCCACCGCGGGAGGTCAGGATGCCCTCGGCCGCGATCATGCCGTCGAGGTCGTCGGGGTTGGTCTCCCGGCGGACCAGGATGACCTTCTCGCCCGAACGCGACCACTTCACCGCGGTGTACGAGTCGAAGACCGCCTTGCCGACCGCCGCACCCGGCGACGCCGCGATGCCCCGGCCGACCTGCTCGACCTTCGCCTCGTCGTCGAACTTCGGGAACATCAGCTGGGCGAGCTGGGCGCCGTTGACGCGCTGGAGCGCCTCCGCCTCGTCGATGAGGCCCTGGTCCACGAGCTGGGTCGCGATACGGAAGGCCGCGCCCGCCGTGCGCTTGCCGACGCGGGTCTGGAGCATCCACAGCTGACCGCGCTCGATCGTGAACTCGATGTCGCAGAGGTCCTTGTAGTGGTTCTCCAGCGTCTCCATGATCTGCATCAGCTGGTCGTACGACTTCTTGTCGATCTGCTCCAGCTCCGCGAGCGGCACGGTGTTGCGGATGCCCGCCACCACGTCCTCGCCCTGCGCGTTCTGGAGGTAGTCGCCGTAGACGCCCTGGTGGCCGGAGGCGGGGTCACGGGTGAAGGCGACGCCCGTGCCGGAGTCGGGGCCCAGGTTGCCGAAGACCATGGAACAGACGTTGACGGCCGTGCCGAGGTCGCCGGGGATGCGCTCCTGACGGCGGTACAGCTTGGCGCGGTCGGTGTTCCAGGAGTCGAAGACCGCGTGGATGGCGAGGTCCATCTGCTCGCGCGGGTCCTGCGGGAAGTCCCGGCCGGCCTCCTTCTTGACGATCTTCTTGAAGGAGGTGACCAGCTTCTTGAGGTCGGCGGCCTCCAGGTCGGTGTCGACCGTGACCTTCTTGGCCTCCTTGGCCTTCTCGAGGGCCTCCTCGAAGAGGTCGCCCTCGACGCCGAGGACCGTCTTGCCGAACATCTGGATGAGGCGACGGTAGGAGTCCCAGGCGAACCGCTCGTCGCCCGCCTGCTCGGCGAGGCCCTTCACGGACTTGTCGGAGAGTCCGATGTTGAGGACCGTGTCCATCATTCCGGGCATGGAGAACTTCGCGCCGGAACGGACCGAGACGAGCAGAGGGTTGTCGGCCTGGCCGAGCTTCTTGCCCATGCGGGACTCGAGGGCGTCGAGGTGCGCACTCACCTCGTCACGCAGTGCCGCGGGCTCCTCGCCGCTGTCGAGGTAGACCTTGCAGGCTTCTGTCGTGATCGTGAAGCCGGGGGGAACGGGAAGCCCCAGGTTGGTCATCTCCGCGAGGTTGGCGCCCTTGCCACCCAAGAGGTCCTTGAGGTCTTTGTTTCCCTCGGTGAAGTCGTAAACGAACTTCGCTACGTGGGGTTCTTTGTTTTCCGACACGGTCTCGACTCCCTCGAGGACGTGGTGGCTGCCCTGACGGCGAGGAACATACCCAGATCGAAGGCGCCTGGGTACGTCTACTCATGCGTCATGCGCCTGTAACCACCCGTCCGCCAGAGGATCGAAAGTCAAAGGTTGGCAAGCGCTGACACGCGGATGTTTTCACTTCTTGAACGCAAGAGCGCCCACAGGTGCGGGTTTTCGCTCAGATGAGCAGCCATACCGCACGTCTGATTTCGATCGATGAACGATCAAGGGGTGGCACGGAGTGCCACCCCTTGGAGAAGTGCAGTCGCTCAAGATCCGCTCATCTGAGCGCAACCCTTATCAAGGGTGGCGAGAATCACGCTGCCACAGCGGACGGGATTTCACCATGCGGACGTGCGTCCGGGACGGAAACACCCTCGTCACACGCCCAGCGTGACCAGCCGTTCCTCCACCCGCTCCGGTGCATAGAGATGCTCCACGACCAGCGCCCCGGCCCCGATCAGCCCGGCGCGCTCCCCCAGCCGCGAGGTCACCACGTCCAGATGAGCGGTGGAGCGCGGCAGCGCCCGCTGGTACAGCAGCTCCCGCACCCCGGTGAGGAAGGGCGTTCCGGCCAGATCCCCGGCGATCATCAGCACCCCGGGGTTGAGCAGGGTCACGACGGTCGCCAGCACGTCCCCGACCTGGCGCCCGGCCTCGCGTGCCAGCGCGGCCGCCCCGGGGTGCCCGGCCGCCAGCAGGTCCCGCACATCTGAGCCGGAGGCCGCCGGCACCCCGTCCTCGGCCAGCCGCCGGGCCACGGCGCCGCCACTGGCGACGGCGGCCAGACAGCCGTACGAACCGCACCGGCACCGCACGTCGGCGCCCACCCGGATGTGCCCGATGTCGCCCGCGCCGCCGTCGATGCCCCGGTACACGGAGCCGTCCACCACGACCCCCGCGCCTATTCCGGTCGACACCTTGACCAGCACGAACGCCGAGCACCGCGGATATCCCGTGCGCTGTTCGCCGTACGCCATGAGGTTGGCGTCGTTGTCGACGAGGACCGGCACCGGCGCGGCCCCCGTCCGCTCGCTGAAGGCGCGTGCCAGTCGCCCTCTTATGTCGTAGCCGTCCCAGCCGGGCATGATCGGCGGCTGGACGACCCGGCCGGTCTCGCTGTCCACCGGCCCCGGCACCGCGAGCCCGATGCCGCACACCTCCTCGGCCCGCCGCCCGGCCTTCTCCAGCAGCTCGGCGAACCAGTGCGCCAGCTCGTCCAGCACCGTCTCCGGCCCGTCCTCGACGACCAGCGTGCCGCTGTGCTCGGCGAGGATCTCGCCGGTCAGCGACAGTACGGCGGCACGCGCGTGCCGGGTCTCGAGGTCAGCGGCCAGGACGACGGCGTGGGCGTCGTCGAACTCCAGGGTGATGGAGGGGCGTCCGCCCAGCGGGGAGTCCACCGGACCGCCGGCCCCCTCGCGCAGCCAGCCGGCCCGGAAGAGGCGGTCGAGGCGCTGGCCGACGGTGGCACGGGACAGTCCGGTGGCCTGCTGAAGCGCTCCGCGTGTGACGGCCCGTCCGCTCCGCACCAGTTCGAGCAGTTCCCCGGAACTCGCCTGACCCCGTGCGCTCATGCACACCCCCTTGTGTTTCTCAAGCTTGCATTACATGCTGGGTTTTGCGTGTTAAATAGACGTAACTCTAGTGTGGCACCGACCGAACCGGTCGGCCTGACGTCTTTCGGGGAGCCCCGAAGTGGATCGCACCGCTCAACTCACCGCCCGCCCTGCGGCCCGTGACATCGCATACGATCCGCCCCCGGCGGCCGATCCCCGGCACCTCGGCGCCGCCCGGGTGCTGGAGGCCAACTGGACCGGCACCTCGACGGTGCCCTCGCTCAGTCTGTATCCGCACCAGTGGTCCTGGGACTCGGCGTTCATCGCGATCGGCCTTCGGCACCTCTCGCCGTTACGGGCCCAGACGGAGCTGGAGACGCTGTTCGACGCCCAATGGGGTGACGGGCGCGTCCCGCACATCGTCTTCAACCCCTCCGTGCCGCTCGACGCATACTTCCCGAGCCCCGACTTCTGGCGCTCCTCCACCGCGGGGCGGGCCGCGGGCGCCCCGCGCACCGTACAGACCTCCGGCATCGTGCAGCCACCGGTGCACGCGCTGGCGGCCTGGCTGGTGCACCGCGCCGACCCCGGGCTGTCCCGGGCGCGTGGCTTCCTCGCCCGGATGTATCCCCGCCTCGCCGCCTGGCACCGCTATCTGCTGCACCGGCGCGACCTCGGCGGGGGCGGCCTCGCGTCGGTGGTGCACCCCTGGGAACAGGGCATGGACAACAGCCCCTGCTGGGACGCGCCGCTGAGCCGGGTCACGCCGGCCCCGGCCCGCTCCTTCCGCCGCGCCGACCTCGCCCACGGCGCCCCCGAGGACCGGCCGACGGATGTGGACTACGGACGCTATGTACGGCTGGCGACGGACTACCGGGATGGGCGGTACACAGACGGAACGGGCGACTTCGCCGTCGAGGACCCGGCGTTCAACGCCCTGCTCATCGCCTCCGAGCACGCGCTGGCCCGGATCGCGGGGGAGCTGGGGGCGACGGGCACGGCCCGGCACGCGCGCGCCGAGCGCCTGACGGCCGCGCTGATCGAGCGCATGTGGGACCCGGCGCGGGAGATGTTCCTCTGCCACGACGTGCGGACGGGCGAGCTCATCGCCGAACGCGGCGTCGCGGGCCTGATCCCCCTCCTCCTGCCCACCCTCCCGCGCGACATCGCCACCGCCCTGGTCCGCACCGCCCGCGGCCCGCACTTCGGCCTCGGCGACACGACCCGCCTCGCCCCGTCGTACGACCTTCTCGGCGAGGCCTTCGACCCGCACCGCTACTGGCGCGGCCCGGCCTGGTTCAACACCAACTGGCTGCTGGAGCGCGGCCTGCGCACCCATGGCGAGCGAGAGCGCGCCGACGCCCTGCGCGAGGCGGTGCTGGAGCTCGCGGTCGCCTCCGACTTCGCCGAGTACGTCGACCCGTACACCGGCGAGGCATGCGGGGCCACCGGCTTCGGCTGGACGGCCGCGCTCACGCTCGATCTGCTGCACGACGTCGAGGAGCTCAAGGAACTCAAGGGAGGGAACCGGGGATGACGGACCGTCATCATCTGCTCGTGTACGGGGGGACGTTCGCCGCCGTGGGCGACAGCGGGGACATCAGCGGCGTACGGGCCGCCGGCTCCCCGGAGGGGTTGTTCGTGCGCGACGCACGGCACTTGAGCCGCTGGCAGCTCACCGTGGACGGAGCGGTGCCCGAGGCACTCAGCCCGGTCGCCGACGGGGACACCGCACGCTGTGTGCTCGTCCCGCGCGGCGGCCGCGACGAGCCCCCGGCCTACACGCTCTTCCGTGAACAGGCCGTGGGGGAGGGCTCGTTCATCGAGTCACTGCGGGTGACCAGCAACCGCCCGGTGCCGACCACGATCCGCCTCGCGGTCACCGCCGACGCCGACTTCGCCGACCAGTTCGAGCTGCGCTCGGACCACCGCACCTACACCAAACCCGGCGCCACCCGCTCCCGCCAGGTCCTCGACCACGGCGTGGAGTTCGGGTACCGGCGAGGCGAATGGCGCTCGGTGACGACGGTGACGACGGACCCGTCCCCCGACGCCGTGGAGGAGACGGGGACCGGCGCCCGGCGCATGGTCTGGACCCTGGACCTCGCTCCGCACAGCACGGCGGAGCTGACCCTCCGGGTGATGGCGCGCCCTCACGGCGACAAGCGCGCGCTGCGCGTCCCCCGCTCCCCCGCGGCCCTGTCCGGCCAACTCCTCTCCCTGGAGGGTGAGTTCGTGGAGGGGGTGGCCTTCCCGACGGGCTGGCCCGAGCTGGCCGCCGCCTGCGCGCGGGGCCTGGCCGATCTGGCCGCGCTCCAGGTCCCGGCGACGGGCCCCGACGGCGAGGAACTGCGCGTCCCCGCGGCGGGAGCCCCCTGGTTCCTGACCCTCCTGGGCCGCGACGCCCTGCTCACCTCCCTGTTCGCCCTCCCCTACCGCCCCCGGCTGGCCGCCGCCACACTGCCCGCGCTGGCCGCGACGCAGGCGACGGAGACGGGAGCCGACGCGGTCTCCCAGCCCGGCAAGATCGTGCACGAGGTACGGCAGGGCGAGCTGGCGCACTTCGGGCAGGTGCCGTTCGGCCGCTACTACGGCTCGGTGGACGCGACGCCGCTGTTCCTGATCCTGCTCGGCGCGTACGTGGAACAGACCGCCGACACCGCCCTGGCCCACCGCCTTCAGCCGCACGCCCGCGCGGCGATCGGCTGGATGCTGGACCACGGCGGGCTCACCACCCGCGGCTATCTGGTCTACCGCGCCGACCAGGGCGGCCTGGCCAACCAGAACTGGAAGGACTCCCCCGGCGCCATCTGCGACTCCGACGGCACCCGCCCGTCCGGCCCCGTGATGGCGGCGGGCGCCCAGGGCTACGCCTACGACGCCCTGCGCCGCACGGCATGGCTGGCCCGCACGGTGTGGCAGGACGAGACCTACGCGGCCCTGCTGGAACAGGCGGCGGCCGACCTGCGGGACCGTTTCCAGCGGGACTTCTGGATGCCGGAGCACTCCTTCCCCGCCCTGGCGCTGGACGGCGCGGGCCGTCAGGTGGACGCGCTCGCCTCGGACGCGGGGCATCTGCTCTGGTCCGGCCTGCTGGACAAGGAGTACGGCGAGCTGGTGGGCCACCGGCTGCTGGAAGCGGACTTCTTCTCCGGCTGGGGCGTGCGCACCCTCGCCGCAGGACAGCCGGCCTACCACCCCCTCTCCTACCACCGCGGCTCGGTCTGGCCGCACGACAACGCGCTGATCACCCTGGGCCTGGCCCGCTACGGCCTGCACGACGAGGCCCGCACGGTCGCCCACGCGTTGGTCGACGCGGCGACGACGACCGGCCACCGTCTGCCGGAGGTCCTGGCGGGCTACGGCCGCGACACCCACGCGGAGCCGGTGCCGTACCCCCACGCGTGCGTACGTGAATCCCGCTCGGCGGCGGCACCGTTGGCGCTGCTCACGGCGGTGGGCGGGGCATAGACCGTGTCCGCACACGGACGGCGGCGGGCCGGTTGGCCCGCCGTTTGCCGTGTGTTTGCCCAGCGCTGGGGCACGGTGGCTGAACATGGGCGCAGGCCGGGCCGTACGAGGGGATGGCGGGCCCCAGCCTCCCCAGCGCGGCCCGCCACACCACTGCAGCAGGGGCCTCGCACGGAAGGACCTTCGGGTGCCTGTCTTCACGCGCTTTCGTCAATCGACCGGTACGAGCGATGACTTGACCGACGAGACGCCCGTCAGCGAGGAAAAGCCGGAGGAACCACAGCCCACGGGCCCCGCGGCCGCCGACGGCGAGGAGACTCCGCAGGAGGCACCCGCACCTGGCGACGACAGCCCCGTTGCCGCCTGGCTCCGTGATCGCAGGAAGTACCTCGGCTGGACCCTGACCCTCCTGGCCGCCGCCCTGATCCACGTCTGCCTCCAGATGCCGAACACCCTGGGCAACCTCAGGCTCAGAGAGTTCGTACGCCTCCCCGCGGAGGCCGTCATCGGAGCCGCCGTGCTCCTCAGCCTCCCCCGTCGCCCCCGGCTGATCACCGCGGCCGTCACCGGCGCCGCCCTGGGCGTGCTGACCATCCTGAACTTCCTGGACATCGGCTTCAGCGAATACCTGGGCCGGCACTTCAACATCGTCCTGGACTGGGAACTCCTGGACGACGCGCAGTCGTACACGAAGGACTCCATGGGCGGCACGACCACGGTCCTGCTCACCATCGGCCTCATCCTCCTCGCCGTACTCCTGATAGCCCTCGTCGCCCTGGCCACCGTGCGAGTGGCCAACGTCCTGGCCCGGCACAAGACGGAGGCCTCCAAGGGCGCCCTGATCGCCGGCACCGTCTGGATCACCTGCACGGCGTTCGGCGTGCAGATCGCCGGTGTGCCGATCGCGGCGGACCACACCGCCGGTGTCGTGAAGGTGCACGCCCGCCGGGCGATGGACACCCTGCGCGACGAGGCGCAGTTCGCGAAGGACGCGAAGGCCGACACGTTCGGCAACACACCGCCCGCCCAACTCGTCCCCGACCTGCGCGGCAAGGACGTCGTCTTCGCGTTCATCGAGAGCTACGGCCGCAGCGCCCTGGAGGACCCGGAGATAGCCCCCGGCGTCACCGGCACGCTCGACACCGGCACCGAGGCCCTGGCCAAGGCCGGCTTCCACGCGAAGAGCGGCTGGCTGACGTCGGCGACCTTCGGCGGCAACAGCTGGCTGGGCCACTCCACCACGCTGTCCGGCCTGTGGATCGACAACCAGCAGCGCTACCGCACCGTCATGGCCAGCGACCACCTCAGCCTCACCAGCGTCTTCAAGAAGACCGGCGAATGGGACACCGTCGGCGTGATGCCCGGTGTGCAGAAGGCCTGGCCGGAGCAGAAGTACTACGGTCTGGACAAGGTCTACAACGCCTTCCAGCTCGGCTACCGGGGACCGAAGTTCAGCTGGTCGACGATGCCCGACCAGTACGCCCTGGAGGCGTTCCAGCGCCAGGTCCACGGCAAGGAGCGCGACAAGCCCCTGATGTCGGAGATCATCCTGACCTCCAGCCACCAGCCCTGGGCGCCCATCCCGAAGCTGGTCGACTGGGACGACCTGGGCGACGGCGCGGTCTTCAAGCCCATCCAGAAGGCGGGCACCAAGCCGGCGGACATCATCTCCGACTCCACCCGCTCCAAGCAGGAGTACGGCAAGTCGATCTCGTACTCCGTCACCAGCCTCACCCAGTGGCTGGAGCGCTACGGCAGCGAAGACACCGTCATGGTGTTCCTCGGCGACCACCAGCCGATGTCCCGCGTCAGCGGCACCAAGGCCAGCCGTGACGTCCCGATCTCGATCGTCGCCAAGGATCCCGAGGTCCTGGACAAGATCGGCTCGTGGAACTGGGCGGACGGCCTCCAGCCCACCTCCAAGACCCCGGTCTGGAAGATGAGCTCCTTCCGCGACCGCTTCCTGAAGGCGTACGGCTCGACCCCGAGCCCGTCGAAGTAGCCCTCAGCCGCCGGAGGTGTCCAGCTCCGCTTCCTCGCTCACACCGGCACAGTCATACGGATCCTTCAGCCACCCGTCCGGCAGCACCACCCGGTTGTTGCCGGACGTACGGCCGCGGGGTCCGTCGGCGCCCAGCGGCCAGCCCTGGTCGAGGTCCAACTCCTCCAGCCCGCCCCGCAGTTCCTGGAGCGACGAAGTGATCGCCAGCCGCTTGCGCATCTCCGAGCCGACCGCGAAGCCCTTCAGGTACCAGGCGACATGCTTGCGGAAGTCGATGACGCCCCGCGCCTCGTCCCCGATCCACTCCCCGAGCAGCGTGGCGTGCCGGACCATGACCTCGGCGACCTCGCGCAGGGTCGGCCGCGCGATGTCCGCCGTACGCCCTTCGAAGGCCGCGACCAGATCCGAGAACAGCCAGGGCCGCCCCAGGCAGCCGCGCCCCACCACGACCCCGTCGCACCCGGTCTCACGCACCATGCGCACCGCGTCCTCGGCCGACCAGATGTCGCCGTTCCCGAGCACGGGAATCTCCGGCACATGCTCCTTCAGCCGCGCGATGGCGTCCCAGTCGGCCGTGCCGCCGTAGTGCTGGGCGGCCGTACGGCCGTGCAGCGCGATGGCCGTCACGCCCTCCTCGACCGCGATCCGTCCGGCGTCGAGGTAGGTGATGTGGTCGTCGTCGATGCCCTTGCGCATCTTCATCGTGACCGGCAGATCGCCCGCCCCGCTGACCGCCTCCCGCAGGATCGCACGCAGCAGGTTCCGCTTGAACGGCAGCGCGGACCCGCCGCCCTTCCGGGTCACCTTCGGGACGGGGCAGCCGAAGTTCAGGTCGATGTGATCGGCCAGCCCCTCCTCCGCGATCATGCGGACGGCCTTGCCGACGGTGGCCGGGTCGACGCCGTAGAGCTGGATCGACCGAGGCTTCTCGCTCTCGTCGAAGTGGATCAGCTGCATGGTCTTCTCGTTGCGCTCGACCAGCGCCCGAGTGGTGATCATCTCGCTGACGAACAGCCCCTTGCCCCCGGTGAACTCACGGCACAACGTGCGAAAGGGCGCGTTGGTGATACCGGCCATCGGCGCCAGGACGACGGGCGGCTGGACGGTGTGGGGGCCGATCCGCAGGGGAGCGGCGGCGGGCGGGGCGGTCATGGGCATCCACCCATTCTCACGTACCGAAGGGGGTGCGGCGAAATTCATTAGTTAGGCGTACTATTCAAGGATGCCGGAGCTCAGTCCCCGCCGCCGGATGCTGGTCCTCGCGATCTGCTGCATGAGCCTGCTGATCGTGAGCCTCGACACCACGGCCCTCAACGTCTCCCTGCCCTCGATGCAACGCGATCTCGGCGCGAGCACCTCGGGCCTGCAGTGGACGATCGACGCCTACACACTCGTCCTGGCCTCCCTGCTGATGCTGGCCGGCTCCACGGCGGACCGGATCGGCCGCAAACGGGTCTTCATGACCGGCCTGGTCCTGTTCACCATCGGCTCGGCGCTGTGCTCCGTCGCCCCGACCCTGGACTCGCTGATCATCTTCCGGATGATCCAGGCGGTGGGCGGTTCGATGCTCAACCCGGTCGCGATGTCGATCATCACCAACACCTTCACGGACCCGCGCGAGCGGGCCCGGGCGATCGGCGTCTGGGGCGGGGTCGTCGGTATCTCGATGGCCGCCGGACCGCTGGTCGGGGGCCTGCTCGTGGACGGGGTGGACTGGCGCGCGATCTTCTGGGTCAACCTGCCGGTGGGCCTGGCCGCCCTGCTGCTCACCCTCCGCTTCGTTCCCGAGTCCCGTGCCCCCAAGGCCCGCCGTCTCGACCCGGTCGGCCAGCTCCTGGTGATCGCGCTGTTCGGCTCACTGACGTACGCGATCATCGAGGCGCCGAACGCCGGGTTCCCGTCGATCCTGCCGTTCGCGGCGCTCGCCCTCGCCGCTCTGCTGGGCCTGCTCCGGTACGAGCCGCGGCGCGCCGAGCCCCTCATCGATCTGCGGTTCTTCCGGTCGGCGCCGTTCAGCGGGGCGACGGTGATCGCGATCGGCGCGTTCGCGGCGCTGGGCGGGTTCCTGTTCCTGTCGACGCTGTACCTGCAGAACGTACGCGGACTGGACGCCCTGCACGCGGGCCTGTGGATGCTGCCGATGGCGATGCCGATGTTCCTGTGCGCGCCGTTGTCCGGGCGGCTGGTCGGCAGTCGGGGGCCGCGGCTGTCGCTGGTGGTCGCCGGTGTGGCGATGACGTCCAGCGCCGCGTTGTTCGCCCTCTTCGACGCCGAGACGTCCAATGTCACGCTGATCCTCGGGTACGCCCTGTTCGGCATCGGGTTCGGGTTCGTGAACGCGCCGATCACGAATACGGCGGTGTCCGGGATGCCGCGTGCGCAGGCCGGGGTCGCGGCCGCCGTGGCCTCCACGAGCCGTCAGATGGGTCAGACGCTCGGGGTGGCGGTGGTCGGGGCGGTGCTGGCCTCCGGGGTGGGGGCGTCGTCGTACAGGGAGACGTTCGTGTCGGCCGCGGTGCCGGGGTGGTGGATCATCACGGGGTGTGGGCTGGTGGTTCTTGCGGTGGGAGCGGTGACGAGTGGGCCGTGGGCACGTCGGACTGCTGAACGTACGGCTGAGACGCTGGAGTCTGCTGAGATTCGCGGTGCGTCTCGGGTTGTTGCGTAGTTCGGCGGCCAACGGTTCGTAGGGGCTGGTCCCACGCGGCGGAGCCGCATATCCAGATCAGTCCCGCGCCTCTTCAAGGGCGATTTCGTGCAGCTTCTCGAGGCGTGCTCTCGATTCCTCGTCCGCCGGCACATAGGTGACCATCCTCGGCCCCACCTCCGGGCTCAGCCACAGGTCGGTGTGGTCGACCACGACCCGGCCCACATGGCGGTTGAGGAACTCCTTGCGCTTGCCGCGATGGGACACCACCTCATGCCGTTCCCACACCTCGCGGAACTCGGGTGATTCCGTGCTCAGTCGCTTCAGGAGCATCTTCCAGGCGGGCTCGGCGAGGTGGCCGGCCATCGCGGCGCGGAAGCGGGCGGCCATCAGGCGTTGGACCTCCTCCAGGTGCACGATCGAGGACTGCCACTCCTGGTGCGTGTACGACAGGATCAGGCAGTTGCGGTCCTCGGGCGGCACCGCCTCCAGGTCGCACAGCAGCAGACCGTAGGTGCGGTTGTGGGCGAGGATGTCGTACCGGCTGTTCTGGAGGCAGGCCGGATAGGGCTCCAGCTGCTCCAGTACGGCCCGCATGGCGGGGGTCACCGACGGGCAGGTCGTCGCGGGGGTCGGGTCCACCGCCCCGGCCAGCTGGAAGATGTGGGAGCGCTCGCTGGGGTCGAGCATCAGGGTGCGGGCGAGGGCGTCGAGGACCTGGACCGAGACCTGGATGTCCCTGGCCTGTTCGAGCCACGTGTACCAGGTGATGCCGACGGCCGAGAGCTGGGCGACCTCTTCGCGGCGCAGTCCTGGTGTGCGGCGTCGGCGGCCGCGGGGCAGGCCGACCTGCTCGGGGCTGATGTGCTCGCGACGGTGGCGCAGGAACTCGGCGAGTTCGTGGCGCCGCACCGCCGAGGCGGCTTGCGCCCGCGGGGGCGGGGTGACCGTCTCCTGTGCCATGGTCGTCATGCCTCCAGCCTGCCGCCGTCCGGACCCTGTTGCCAGGTGGTTCTTCTACCAGGATAAGGACACTCTGGTACCACTCTCAGAACCGCCGCAGTCTCGTAACCGTGACCGAAACCATCACTGCCCACAAGGCCCGGACGACCGCGGCGCCACCCTCGCTCGGCGGCCTCGGCCTCTTCACGGTGCTGCTCGCGGCGGCACTTCCCCTCATCGACTTCTTCATCGTCAACGTCGCCCTGCCCACCATCGGCCACGACCTCGCGGCGAGCGAGGCCGTGCTCGAACTGGTCGTGGCGGGCTACGGGTTGGCGTACGCCGTGCTGCTCGTCCTCGGCGGGCGGCTCGGTGACCTGTTCGGCAGGCGGCGCCTCTTCCTCGGCGGCATGGCGGCCTTCGGACTGACCTCGCTGGCATGCGGGCTCGCACCCAGTGCGTGGACGCTCGTCGCCGCTCGGGTGGCGCAGGGCGCGGCGTCGGCGGCGATGCTGCCGCAGGTGCTGGCCACCATTCAGGCGGCCACCAGCGGTCAGCGCCGCGCGAAGGCCATGAGCCTGTACGGCGCGACGGCCGGCCTGTCGATGGTGGCCGGGCAGATCCTCGGCGGCGTCCTGGTCGCGGCGGACATCGCGGGCACCGGCTGGCGCTCGGTGTTCCTGGTGAACGTACCCGTCGTGCTCGTCGGCCTCTTCCTGGCCGCCCGTGCGGTCCCGGAGACCCGCTCCCAGCACCCGGAACCGGTCGACGGGCCCGGCACGGTGCTGCTCGCCGCCGCCCTGCTCGCGTTGCTGGCCCCGCTCACCGAGGGCCGGGCGGCGGGCTGGCCGCTGTGGACGTGGCTGTCGCTGGCGGCGTTCCCGTTGGTGGCGGCGGCGTTCTACGCGGTGGAGCGCAGGGCGGACCGCGCGGGCCGTACGCCGCTGGTGCCGCCGAGCCTGTTCGCGCTGCTGTCCCTGCGGCGCGGTCTGGTGATGATCGTGCCGTTCTCGATCGGCTTCAGCGGCTTCATGTTCGTGATCGCGGTGGCGCTGCAGCAGGGGGCGGGGCACGGCCCGGTCCAGGCGGGGCTGGCCCTGGTCCCGATGGCGGTGGCGTTCTTCTTCGTCTCCCTGGCCGGCCCGCGGCTGGTGGCCCGCTACGGCACCCGCGTCGTGACCGCCGGTGCGGCGATCCAGGGGGTGGGCGTGGCGCTGATCGCCCTGGCGGCCTGGCGTTCCTGGCCGCATCTCGGCCTCCCCGAACTGCTGCCGGGTGCCGCGATCGCCGGTGCGGGCCAGGCCCTTCAACTCCCCGTCGTCTTCCGGATCGTCCTGTCCGAGGTGCCGCCGGCGCGGGCCGGGGTGGGCGGCGGGGTGATGATCACGACCCAGCAGTCGTCGTTGGCGCTGGGTGTGGCGACCCTGGGCACGCTGTTCCTCTCCCTGGTCCCGGGGGCGGGCATGCGGGACGCCCTGATCACAACTCTGCTGGTCCAACTGGCCGGAGTGGTGCTGACGGGCCTGCTCAGCCTGCGTCTGCCGCGCACCGTCGGCTGAATGAGTTGTGAGGGTGTGGCCACAGGTTGGTCAACGCGCCGGGGAAGAGTCCCTGTTGATGTTGGTCTTGCTGCACACTCCTTGCTGCGCGAGGGCGCGCACGAAGACTCGATGTCCTGGGACGCTGGAGGCGTCATGCTGGAGATCAACACGAGCAAGGTGAGCCGCTGGGACCACCACGGGCGCGAGCACGTCGTACGAGTACAGCGCAAAGGCGCGCAGCGCTCGATCAGATGCGACACCTGCGGCTGGCGCAAGAGCGCGCAGTTCCTGCCGTGGCTGAAGGCGGAGGAGCACCTGGCGGAGGCCCACCAGGCCACGGTTGACCCGACGGAGGCCCAGTCCGACCGATGACCCACGCCCGATGAGCGGCATCCGCCGGTACCGCCCCGAGGACCGGGCGGCCGTCGAGGACATCTGCGTCCGCACGGCCCACGAGGGCGGCGACAGCCGACCGCACTACCGGGATCCCGGCATCTTCCCGGCGGCCTTCGCGCTCCCCTACGTCGTGCTGGAACCGGATCTCGCGTCCGTCCTGGACGACGGGGCGGGCCGGGCGGTCGGCTACATCCTGGGCGCCGCGGACACCCCGCGCTTCGTGACGGCATTCCGCACCGAGTGGCTGCCCGTGGCGGCCGTGCGCCACCCAGAGCCGTCCGGCCCCCCGACCACCCCGGACGAGCGGATGATCGGCCTTCTGCACCACCCGGAGCGCATGCTCGTCCCGGAGGTCGCGGGCTACCCGGCCCACCTCCACATCGACCTGCTTCCGGCGTGGCAGGGCCAGGGCCACGGCCGTGCGCTGATGCGCACCCTGCTGCGGGCCCTCCACGACAGGGAGGTCCCGGCCGTCCATCTCTCCATGGTCACGGCCAACACCCCGGCCAGGGCCTTCTACGACCGCCTCGGCTTCCACGAGATCGACGTCCCGGACCCGGGCCCGGTCACCTACCTCGGACGCACGACGGGCGATTCGGACCGCCTGTGACAGCTCAGCCCCGAGCCCGCAACCCGCGCATCAGCAGATCCACGAGTGCCTCGAACTCCCCCTCCACGCCCGGCTGTTCCCACTCGCCGGCGTAGTGCGGGTCGTGGAAGCGGTCCGTCGCGCGGAAGAGGGCTCCGGCCGTGGTGGCCGGGTCGTCGCTGGTGAAGGCGCCCGAGCCGGCGCCCATGCGGACCATCTCGGTGAGCTGGCCGGTGAGTTCGGCGAGGTGCTCGCCGACGACCGTCTCGGCGGTCTCCATCGTCAGCACCGAGTACGTGGCGAAGAGTTCCGGGTCGTCGAACGCCTTGCGGCGCTTGGCGGCGAAGAGTGCCGCGAGCCACTCGCGCACCCGGGTCTCCGGGTCCAGGTCCGGGGCCGCGACGATCGCCGCCAGCACTCCCGTCGTCCGGTCCAGCCACCTCTTCGTCACCGCCTCCCGCAGCGCCGCCTTGGTGCGGAAGTGCCGGTAGACGCTGCCATGGCTGACGCCGAGCGCGCGGGCCACGTCGACCACGGTGGCCTTGGCCGGGCCGTGGCGGCGCAGCACCTCCTCGGTGGCTTCGAGGATGCGCTCGGCGGTCAGGGTCTGGGGCGTCGGTGACATGGGCTAGACCGTACCCGGCACGACGGCCGTCACCTGCTGCCCAGGTGGGCCATCTGCGCGGCCGGGTAACGGTCCCCCGCCGCCGCGTCCGCCGGCACCGCCCGCTCGATCTCCGTCAGGTCGGCCTCCTCCAGCGTGACGTCCAGCGCGCCCAGCGACTCGGTGAGCCGCTCGCGGGTGCGGGCACCGACGAGCGGCACGATGTCGTCGCCTCGGGAGAGCACCCAGGCGATGGCGATCTGGGCGACGGAGACGCCCTTGCGCTCGGCGATCTTCCGCAGTGCCTCGACCAGGTCCAGGTTGTGCCGGAGATTCTCGCCCTGGAAGCGGGGCGACATCGACCGGAAGTCGTTCGCGGCGAGCCGCCGGTCGCGGGCGAAGTGGCCGGAGATCAGACCGCGGGACAGCACGCCGTACGCCGTGATGGAGATCCCGAGCTCACGGGTGGTCGGCAGGACCGACTCCTCGATGCCGCGGGAGATCAGGGAGTACTCGATCTGCAGATCGGAGACCGGCGCGGTGGCGGCGGCCCGGCGGATCGTCTCGGCGCCGACCTCACTGAGGCCCACATGCCGGACGTACCCCTTCTCGATCAGCTCCGAGATCGCGCCGACCGTCTCCTCGATCGGTACGTCGGGGTCGAGCCGGGCAATCCTGTAGACGTCGATGTGGTCGACGCCGAGGCGCTGGAGGGAGTAGGCGGCGAAGTTCTTCACGGCGGCCGGGCGGCCGTCGTATCCGGACCAGCCGCCGGCCGGGTCGCGCAGCGCGCCGAACTTCACGCTGACCAGGGCCTGTTCACGCAGGGCCGCGGGCGCCGTGCGCAGGGCCTCGCCGATCAGCATCTCGTTGTGGCCCATGGCGTAGAAGTCGCCGGTGTCGAGCAGCGTCACGCCCGCTTCCAGGGCGGCGTGGACGGTGGCGATCGACTCGGTCCGGTCCGCGTCGCCGTACAGCGCGGACATGCCCATGCAGCCGAGGCCGAGGGCGGAGACCTGGGGGCCGGTGGTTCCGAGGGTGCGGGTTTGCATCGTCATGCCTCCACCATGCCCTAACAGCTGACAGATTTCAATATCTGTCATTCCATATCTGTTCAACATGGTCCAGACCTATTGACGAGAGGTCTGGACCACGAGCACTGTCATGCCTACGACACCTCACCGCACCCCCACCGGGAGGCCCGTATGCTCCGCCGCGCCCTGCGCCTGCTCGCCGCCGCACTGGCGACCGCCTGTCTCACCCAGCTCCCCGTCGCGACCACCGCCTCCGCCGCCGACACCTGCGCCGTGAAGTCGAAGCCGTCCGGCAAGGTCCTGCAGGGCTACTGGGAGAACTGGGACGGCGCGGCCAACGGCGTCCACCCGCCCTTCGGCTGGACCCCGATCACCGACTCCCGTATCCCCGCGCACGGCTACAACGTGATCAACGCGGCGTTCCCGGTCATCCGCTCCGACGGGACGGCGCTGTGGGAGGACGGCATGGACAGCGGGGTGAAGGTGGCCACCCCCGCCGAGATGTGCGCGGCGAAGGCCTCCGGCCAGACGATCCTGCTCTCGATCGGCGGCGCGACGGCCGGCATCGACCTCAACTCGACCGCCGTTGCGGACAGGTTCGTCGCGACGATCGTCCCGATCCTGAAGAAGTACAACTTCGACGGCATCGACATAGACATCGAGACGGGCCTGGTGGGCAGCGGGAACATCGGCCAGCTCTCCACGTCCCAGGCCAACCTGATCCGCATCATCGACGGGGTGCTGGCCCAGATGCCGTCGAACTTCGGCCTGACCATGGCCCCGGAGACGGCCTATGTCACCGGCGGCAGCGTGGTCTACGGCTCGATCTGGGGCGCGTACCTGCCGATCATCAAGAAGTACGCGGACAACGGCCGGCTGTGGTGGCTGAACATGCAGTACTACAACGGCAGCATGTACGGCTGCTCCGGCGACTCCTACTCCGCCGGCACCGTCGAGGGCTTCACCGCCCAGACCGACTGCCTCAACAAGGGCCTGGTCGTGCAGGGTACGACCATCAAGGTGCCGTACGACAAGCAGGTGCCGGGCCTGCCCGCGCAGTCGGGCGCGGGCGGCGGCTACATGTCACCGTCCCTCGTCTCCCAGGCCTGGCGGCACTACGGCAGCTCGCTCAAGGGCCTGATGACCTGGTCGATCAACTGGGACGGCTCGAAGAACTGGACCTTCGGCGACAACGTCAGGTCGTTGCAGGGCCGTTGATCCCAGGGGCCCGCAGGTCCCGGACATACCGGTCGAACAGCGTGCCGTCCTCCGTGAACCTCTGCCCGCCGGGCGCGAACCCCGCCCGGCGGGCGACGCCGACGGACGCCGCGTTCTCCGGCTCCACCTGGATCACGGCCTGCTTCCCGCCCGCCCCCGCCGCGTACCGGCAGACCAGGAGGACGGCGCGGGTGGCCAGGCCGCGTCCCCGCCACGCCGGGTAGAGGCCGTAGGCGACGTTGACCTGGCCGCGGGTGAGGCCCTCCGCCGCGAAGCGCAGGTCGATGGTGCCCGCGAGCGTCCCGTCGGCGCACGCGCGGATGCCGAACGCGCGCAGCGGGCCGGCCGCTGCCCACTGCTCCTCGCAGTGCCGGAGGTAGGCGTCGACGCCCTCGCGCGTGCCGGGGCCGCCGCTGAGCCAGCGGACCAACTGCTGGTCCTCGCCCGCGAGATGGGCCTCGGCGTCGGCCGGGCGCAGCGGGGACAGGGCGATCACCCCGTCGGACAGTTCCACGTCAGGCATCCTCGGGGCGCCGGCCCTCAGCCCCGCCCGTCGGCGTGCAGGGCGGCGAACAGGCCCTGCGCACGGGTGCCGTCGGGCAGTTGCCAGGCGCCGCCGACATGGCCGGTGGACCCCTCGGGCAGCAGCGGGGCGCCCTGCGGGGCGGGCCGCAGGACACGGTGCAGCCGGAGGGCCGTGCCGTCCGGCGCGGCCAGCAGGGTCCCGCTCGCCGTGTCCTCGACGACGGGGGCGGTGATCTGCTCCACCGGCAGCCCCGGACCGGCGTAGGAGCGGGTGACCTCCTGGTCGAGGGTGCCGGTCACGCTCTGCGCCTGGGCCGGGGCCCGGCCCTCGATCAGGGCCCACAACTCGGCGACCAGCACCGGGTCATGGCAGCCGTCGTAGGCCCAGCGCCGGCCCAGCACCCCGTGCTCCGTGGTCCCGACGAGGGCGTGCTCCGCGCCGGCGAGAGGGGCGCCGCGATAGGTCAGTGGCGTGAGGTAGCTCACCGCCTCCGGACCCGCCTCATCGGTGACCACCATGAACTCGATCCCGACCTCGCCCGCCGGGTCGTCCAGCCGGAAGCCGCCGGCCTTGGCCAGTCGGGGTTCACCGGCACCGCCGTACCAAGGGCGGGAGGGCAGCCAGGTGGTGAGCAGTTCCAGCTTGGTCGGCTTGAGGGTGGTGCGGTGAATGATGGCCATGCCGAAGGCTCTCATGGGGACCCGAGGCCCCGACAGACCTTTTCGATCAAGTGCCAGCCCTCAGCGGGCGGTGACCGCCAGCTTCGCGCCCAGTGCCACGAACGATCCCGCGAAGGTCCGCCGCAGCCACGTCATCACCCGGGGCCGGGAGGTGACGTGGCTGCGCACGGAGGCCGCGAGGACGCCGTACGCCGCGAAGACCACGAACGTCGCCAGCATGAACACGCCGCTCAGCGCCAGCATGCGCGGCAGGGCGTCGGACGCGGTCGGGTCCACGAACTGCGGCAGGAAGGCGAAGAAGAACATCGTCAGCTTCGGGTTGAGGATGTTGATCAGCACGCCCCGCACGATCACCCGCCCCGGGGAGACGGGCGCGGCCCCCTCGTCCACGGCGATGGCCTCCTTGTCCTTGAGCGTCGCCCAGGCCATGTAGAGGAGGTAGGCGACACCGGCGTACTTGAGGATCTGGAAGGCGGTCGCGCTCGCGTGCAGCAGTGCGGCCACCCCGGTGACGGTGGCCACCATGTGCGGCACGATCCCGACCGTGCACCCGAAGGCGGCGACGACACTCGCCCGCCGCCCCTGGGACAGCGCGGCGGCGAGCGTGTAGACGACCCCGGTGCCGGGGGTGGCGACCACGACGAGGGTGGTGAGGAGGAAGGCGAGGCTCATGGGGCCACCCTGTTCCCGCCCCGAGTCGAGGGAACAGGGCCAATCGCCCGCCGGGCAACGGGACCAATCACCGCTCCGTTCGACACGGTTCGGCAGCGGCCGGAAAATTGAAGTGCCGGCGAGCAGCCCCCGGTGGCGCCTGCCCCGGCCGCGCGGACGCCCCTGCGCCACCGCAGAGGAGGCGCCATGACCATCCGTATCGCCACCTACAACGCCGAGAACCTCTTCCGCCGTCCCATGGCCCTCGGCCTCGAGGACGTCGAGCGACGGCGCCGTATCCTGGCCGACTTCGCCGAGCTGGTGTCCCTGCTCGACCTGTCGAAGTACGAGCGGGACGAGAAGCTGCGGATCGCCGAGATCATCAGGAAGCACCGGGCCTATGAAACGGACCCGAAGGACCCGCCGCCGATCTTCGTCAACCAGACCCGCATAGGCGGTGCCAAGCTCTTCCAGACCTTCGGCCGGCCGGACAGCGCCGACTTCGAGGTACGGGTCCTCGCCACCGGCCGCAGGAACTGGACCGGTTGGGCGGAACTCGTGCGGGAGGACCTCAGCGGGGAGGCCGTGAAGAACACCGGCCGGGTGATCGCCGAGGTCAACGCCGACATCCTGCTGATGGTCGAGGTCGAGGACCGGCTCACCCTGCAGCGCTTCAACGAGCAGGTCCTGGGTGGAGCCTGGAAGATGAAGCCGTACCCGTACAGCATGCTGATCGACGGCAACGACATCCGTGGCATCGACATCGGCGTGCTGAGCCGCCACCCGATCACCTCCGTACGGCCGCACCTCTTCGAACGCCGCAAGGACAAGCCGTTGTTCAGCCGGGACTGCCCCGAGTTCGAGATCGACCTCGACGGGAAGGAGCCCCTCTGGCTCCTCGGCAACCACCTCAAGAGCAAGAGCAACGACGACCCGGCACTGCGACTGGACCAGGCCAAGCGGGTCGCGGAGATCTACAAGGCGGCCCTGGAACGCTCCCCGAAGGTGCTGGTCGCCGGAGACCTCAACGACTTCCCCGACAGCGACCCCGTCGGCGCCGTCCTGGCCACGGGTCTGCGGGACGCGATGAGTCACCCGAGTTACCGGGGGCTGCCCGGCACTTTCGGTGACTGCGACTCACCGCGCCGCAAGATCGACTATCTCCTTCTGTCACCGCAGCTGTGGGAGGGCGTCCAGCACGTCGCCCTGGAGACCCGCGGAATCCACGCCGAGGGCATCAAGTCCTTCGACTCGGTGAAGTCGAGTGCCGACGCGGCCTCCGACCACGCCGCCCTCTACGCCGACCTGGACCTGTGAGCGCCGGTTCTCAGCCCTGCCGCAGGGGTATCGCCAGATCCAGCACCTGCCGCCCCTTCGGGAATCCGCCGGTCACCGTCGCCTTCCCGGTCAGCAGGTCGACCCTGAGGACACGTGAACCGGTAACCGCATAGCCGGAGTTGGTGCCGCTGTTCGCCGAACTGTAGATGTCGAAGCCCGAGTCGAGCGCCACGTCCACCCCCGCCTTCCCGGTCGGTGCCAGGTTGCCCGCGTTGGCCGGGGACTGGATCGAGGTCTGGTCCTGGACGGTGTCGAGGTCGAACAGGGTCGTGGCGGTCGACGCGTCGAGGTCGTTGTTCGTGTACGCCGCCCCGGTCACGCCACTCGCCGTCGCACCCGTTGTCGCGGGCGGCACCGGCGGGTTGGTGAGGGTGCCGTCGACGGCCGTCGTGCCCGCGGCCGGCGCGCCCGCCGGGTCGTCGAGGTTGTGGCGGAGGTTCTGGCCGGTGTCGCTGATGACGCGCAGCCGGTTGGCGGCCGGGTTGAAGTCGACGCCGAAGCTCCTGCCCTGCGGAGCCACGCTCAGCTGGGAGACCTTGGTGGCCTTGGCGCCGAGCTCACGGATCGTGTAGACGCCGCCCTCGTCGCCGACGCCGTACAGCTTGTTGTTCTGCACCCGGTAGTCGATGCCGACGAGCCTGCCGTCGCCCTTGAGGCCGCTCACCTTGCCGAGCGGGAGGACGACGCCGGGCCGGTCGACGCGGAAGCGGACCAGACGCTGGTCGCCGGTCAGCCCGACGGCGACCAGCCGGTCACCGGACGCCTGCGGCAGGCCCGCGCCGACGCCGCCCTTCGCCTCGATGCCGACGGCGGAGCCCCCGCCCTGGCCCCCGTCGCTCGCCGCCACCCAGCCGACCGTCCCGACCCCCAGCGCCAGTACGGCCGCCCCGACCACTGCTTGCTTGCGCATGATGCCCCCGTGAGAGATACCTCGCCGCGCCCCGCCCGCTGCGGGCCGCGCATGACCTCTCCTTCGGAGCGGACCGCCCCCCGGACGGCAAAAACCCCGATTCCGTTACGTCTGTTACGTCCGTAACGGAATCGGGGTTTTTCAGCGGATCCCTCAGGCGCCGACGAGGCGGCTCGCCAGGTAGCCCTCGATCTGGTCGAGGGAGATACGCTCCTGCTTCATCGAGTCGCGCTCACGCACCGTCACAGCGTTGTCCTCGAGCGTGTCGAAGTCGACCGTCACGCAGTACGGCGTGCCGATCTCGTCCTGGCGGCGGTAGCGGCGGCCGATGGCGCCGGCGTCGTCGAACTCGATGTTCCAGTGCTGGCGAAGCGCCTGGGCGAGGCCCTTGGCCTTCGGGGAGAGCTCGGGGTTACGGGAGAGCGGGAGCACCGCGACCTTCACGGGCGCCAGACGGTGGTCCAGGCGCAGCACCGTGCGCTTCTCCATCTTGCCCTTGGCGTTGGGCGCCTCGTCCTCGACGTAGGCGTCGAGCAGGAACGCCAGCATCGCGCGGCCGACACCGGCGGCCGGCTCGATGACGTACGGCGTCCAGCGCTCGCCGGCCTCCTGGTCGTAGTAGGCGAGGTCCTGGCCGGAGGCCTTGGAGTGGGCGTTCAGGTCGTAGTCGGTGCGGTTGGCGACACCCTCCAGCTCGCCCCACTCGTTGCCGCCGAACCGGAAGCGGTACTCGATGTCCGCCGTGCGCTTCGAGTAGTGGGAGAGCTTCTCCTTGGGGTGCTCGTACCAGCGCATGTTCTCCTCACGGAGACCCAGGCCCGTGTACCAGTTCCAGCGCTGCTCCATCCAGTACTCCTGCCACTTCTCGTCCTCACCCGGCTTGACGAAGAACTCCATCTCCATCTGCTCGAACTCACGGGTGCGGAAGATGAAGTTGCCCGGCGTGATCTCGTTGCGGAACGACTTGCCCATCTGGGCGATGCCGAACGGCGGCTTGCGGCGCGAGGTCGTCTGCACCAGGCCGAAGTTGGTGAAGATGCCCTGGGCGGTCTCGGGGCGGAGGTAGGCGATGGAGCCGCTGTCCTGGGTCGGGCCGAGGTGGGTGGAGAGGAGACCCGAGAACTGCTTCGGCTCGGTGAACTGGCCCTTGTTGCCGCAGTTCGGGCAGTTCACGTCCGCAAGGCCGTTCTCCGGCATACGGCCATGCTTGGCCTCGTACGCCTCCTCCAGGTGGTCCGCGCGGAACCGCTTGTGGCAGGAGGTGCACTCGGTCAGCGGGTCCGTGAAAGTGGCGACGTGACCGGAGGCGACCCAGACCTCGGGGGCAAGGATCACGGACGAGTCGATACCGACGACGTCCTCGCGCGACGTCACCATGTAGCGCCACCACTGGCGCTTGAGGTTCTCCTTGAGCTCGACACCCAGCGGCCCGTAGTCCCAGGCGGCGCGCTGGCCGCCGTAGATCTCACTGCAGGGGAATACGAAGCCACGGCGCTTGCTCAGGCTGACGATGGTGTCGATCTTGTCGGCGGCCACGGTGCTCTCTTCATTACGACGACGGGCGACGAAGCGAGGCGCTTCACAGCGAATGCTTCAGGGTACCGGCGGGCACTCCCCCTCAATCAAATCGGTAGCCCTCTGTGGACGGCCGCTCACGCTTGTTGACAACCGTTTCCAACTTCGCTGAAAATGACTGTCATGAACGTACGACGACCTCACATATCCGGGATCGCCCTCGCGGCCGTCACCGCACTCGGTATCGGCACGCTCTCCGCCTGCTCCTCGGACAGCGCGGCCGCGGGCAACACGGACAAGTTCGACGTCGTCGCGTCGTTCTACCCGATGCAGTTCCTCGCCGAGCAGATCGGCGGGGACCATGTGCACGTCACCACGCTGACCGAGCCCGGCCAGGAGCCGCACGACCTGGAGATCAGCGCCAAGCAGACCGCGCAGCTCGAGGAGTCCGACGCGGCGCTCTACCTCAAGGGTCTCCAGCCGTCCGTCGACGAGGCCATCGGGCAGGCCGGCCTCGACACGAAGATCGACGCCGCCGACCTCACCAAGCTGGAGGACCACGGCGACGTCGAGCACGAGCACGAGGGCGAGGAGGCCCACTCCGACGAGGAGTCGCACGGCCTCGACCCGCACGTCTGGCTCGACCCGGTGAAGTACGCCGAGATCGCCAAGGGCGTCGGCGCCGCCTTCGAGAAGGCCGACCCGGACCACGCTGCCGACTACAAGAAGAACACCGACGCGCTGGTCACGAAGCTCGACGGCCTGAACACACAGTTCACCGACGGGCTGAAGGACACCCGCACCAAGGTCTTCTTCACCAACCACGCCGCCTTCACCTACCTCGCCGAGCGCTACGGCCTGACCCAGGAGGCCATCACCGGCGTCGACCCGGACAGCGAGCCGAGCCCGGCCCGGATGAAGGAGCTCCAGCAGGAGGCCAAGGCCGACGGCGTGACCACCGTGTTCTACGAGACCCTCGTGTCCGACAAGACCGCGAAAACCCTCGCCGACGACGCCGGCCTGAAGACGGACGTCCTCGACCCGCTCGAGGGCATCACCGACAAGTCCAAGGGCGACGACTACTTCGCGGTCATGGAGGCCAACCTCACGGCCCTGAAGTCGGCCCTGGGAGCCAAATGACCAACGCTACGGAGGACGGCATGACCGAGTCCGTCATATCGCTGCGCGACGTCCGCGCCGAGCTGGGCTCGCGCCCCGTCCTGCGCGGCATCGACCTCACCGTGCGCCGCGGTGAGGTCGTCGCGCTGCTCGGCGCCAACGGCTCGGGCAAGTCGACGGCCGTGCGCAGCGTCATCGGCCAGGTGCCCCTCAGCGCCGGCGAGATCGAGCTGTTCGGCACCCCGCGGGCCCGGTTCCGCGACTGGGCGCGGGTGGGCTACGTCCCGCAGCGCACGACGGCCGCCGGCGGTGTGCCCGCCACGGTCGGCGAGGTCGTCTCCTCGGGCCGCCTGTCCCGCACCCGCTTCGGCGTCTTCCGCAAGGCCGACCACGCCGCCGTACGCCGCGCCCTGGAGCTGGTCGGCATGGCGGACCGGGTGAAGGACTCCGTGAACGCCCTCTCCGGCGGCCAGCACCAGCGGGTGCTCATCGCGCGCGCCCTGGCCTCCGAGCCCGAACTGCTGATCATGGACGAGCCGATGGCGGGCGTGGACCTGGCCAGCCAGGAAGTGCTCGCGCGCACACTCAGGGAGCAGGTCGCGGGCGGTGCGACGGTGCTGCTCGTGCTGCACGAGCTGGGCCCCCTGGAGCCCCTGATCGACCGGGCGGTCGTCCTGCGCGACGGCTGTGTGCTGCACGACGGCCCGCCCCCGAAGGCCGTCGGCCAGCACGCGCTGCCCGGCCACGACCATGTACACCCGCACGCGGCTCACGACGCCGAACCGATCCGGACGGGCCTGCTGAGCTGATGGACTTCCTGAACTACGCATTCATGCAGCGGGCGCTGCTCGCCGCCGTCCTGGTCGGCATCACCGCCCCCGCCGTCGGCATCTACCTCGTCCAGCGCCGCCAGGCCCTGATGGGCGACGGAATCGGCCATGTCGCGATGACCGGCGTGGGCCTGGGCTTCCTGCTGTCCTGGTCGCCGGTGTGGATGGCGACGCTGGTGTCGGTGCTCGGCGCGGTGCTGATGGAGCTGATCCGCTGGTACGGCCGTACCCGCGGCGACATCGCCCTCGCGATGCTCTTCTACGGCGGCATGGCCGGCGGTGTGATGTTGATCAACCTCGCGCCGAACGGCTCGAACGCGAACCTGACGTCGTACCTCTTCGGCTCGCTGTCCACGGTGAGCGAGTCGGACGTGACGGCGATCATCCTGCTCGCCGCCTTCGTGGTGCTGGTCACCCTCGGCCTGCGCCGCCAGCTGTTCGCGGTGAGCCAGGACGAGGAGTTCGCGAGGGTCACCGGTCTCCCGGTGCGCGCCCTGAACCTGCTGACGGCGATCACCGCCGCGGTGACGGTGACGGTCGCGATGCGGGTGGTCGGCCTGCTGCTGGTGAGCGCGCTGATGGTGGTGCCGGTGGCTGCGGCCCAGCAGCTGACCCGCAGCTTCGCCGCGACGTTCGCCATCGCCGTCGCGATCGGCATCACGGTGACGATCGGCGGCACGGTCACCTCGTACTACCAGGACGTGCCGCCCGGCGCGACGATCGTGCTGCTCACCATCGGGGCGTTCATCGCGCTGACCGCGCTGGCGACCCCGCTGGCCCGGCGCAGGGCCCGCGCCATGGCGGCCGCGCAACCCTCCGGCGACCCGGCGGAGTGCGCGATTCCGGCCAGCAGGGAGAGCGACGGAAAGGTGAGCGTCTGACCGCTCCCGGTCCGGGCTGGCACAATGGCCCGGCAAGGCGCAGACGTGAGGAGGCAACCGGTGACGACGGCAGGACCGCCCGTGAAGGGCCGAGCCACCCGGCAGCGTGCAGCCGTGGCGGCCGCCCTTGACGAGGTCGACGAGTTCCGCAGTGCGCAGGAGCTCCACGACATGCTCAAGCACAAGGGCGACTCGGTCGGGCTCACCACGGTCTACCGCACGCTCCAGTCCCTCGCCGACGCCGGCGAGGTCGATGTCCTGCGCACCTCCGACGGGGAGTCGGTGTACCGCCGCTGCTCGACCGGCGAGCACCACCACCACCTGGTCTGCCGCGTCTGCGGCAAGGCCGTCGAGGTCGAGGGCCCGGCGGTGGAGAAGTGGGCGGACGCCATCGCGGCGGAGCACGGCTATGTGAACGTGGCGCACACGGTGGAGATCTTCGGCACATGCGCGGAGTGCGCGGCGGCCAACGGCTGAGCAAATCCGGCCAGTTGGCGAAAACATGAACCCCTGGTGATCCGTTCGTGATCATACGTTTGTATGATCATTACGGCTTCTGCGACCACAGGAGCCACAGAGAACACAGGGGAGAACAACTTGAAACTGGGACGTATGGCAGGTGTGGCCGCTGCGAGCGCCGCGCTCGTGATGGGCGTCGCGAACTCCGCCGTGGCCGCCGACCACACCATGCACACGGGGGACGCCTGGGGGAACGTGCCCGGCGTCGACTGGAGCGGCACCGGCTTCTTCAACGAGTACGGTGACGTTGTCACGATCAAGGACAACGACGCCGACGGCCGTGGTGTCACGATGAACGTGTACATCGGCAGCCCGAGCGGCAACCCGCGCTACTCCTTCACCGTCGGCGGCGAGGGCAACACCGCCACCAAGAAGGCCAGCATGGGCGGCAAGTTCGACCTGCCGGAGAACACCCGCATCGGCTTCAAGTTCTGCCGCGCGCCTGACGGCGAGTGCAAGGACTACACGTTCCTCAACGACAACTGATGTCGCTCTGAGCAGAACCGCGAACGGCCCCGCTCCACTTCGGTGGAGCGGGGCCGTTCCCGTGCGTCCAGGGGGTCAGCCCTCCTCGGGGCGGCCTTCCATGGCGAGCAGTTCCTCGTTCGGGATCGCGCCACCGAACCGCCGGTCGCGCGAGGCGAACTCCACGCACGCGCGCCACAGGTCACGCCGGTCGAAGTCCGGCCACAGCACGTCCTGGAAGACCATCTCGGCGTAGGCGCTCTGCCAGAGAAGGTAGTTGGAGGTGCGCTGCTCGCCGCTCGGGCGCAGGAACAGGTCCACGTCCGGCATGTCCGGGTAGTAGAGGTACTTCGCGAAGGTCTTCTCGGTGACCTTCGACGGGTCCAGCCGACCGGCCCGTACGTCCTCGGCGAGAGCCTGCGCGGCATCCGCGATCTCGGCCCGCCCGCCGTAGTTCATGCAGAAGTACAGGGTCAGCTTGTCGTTGTCCTTGGTCTGCTCCTGGGAGATCTCCAGCTCCTTGGCGACCGACTTCCACAGTTTGGGCATCCGCCCGACCCAACGCACCCGGATCCCGAGCTCGTCGAGCTGGTCGCGGGTCTTGCGGATGAAGTCGCGGTTGAAGTTCATCAGGAAGCGCACCTCGTCCGGCGAGCGCTTCCAGTTCTCGGTGGAGAAGGCGTACAGCGAGATCGCCCCCACACCCATCTCGACCGCACCCTGGAGGACGTCCAGCACCCGCTCGGCACCGACCTTGTGGCCCTCGGTGCGCGGCAGCCCGCGCTGCTTCGCCCAGCGGCCGTTCCCGTCCATGACGATCGCCACATGCTTCGGGATCAGCTCGCCCGGGAGCTTCGGCGCGCGGGCGCCGGACGGGTGCGGCTCCGGCGCCTTGTACTCGCGTCGCCGACGCCCCAGGAACCCACTCACGGCCATGTGCTTGTCGTCTCCCTTACTTTTCCACGTACCGAAGCGAGCGCAGCCCGCGCTCCAGGTGCCAGTGCAGATAGGCGGACACCAGCCCGCTGCCCTCCCGGACGTGCCGCGGCTCGCAGGCGTCCGCCGTCTCCCAGTCTCCCGTAAGCAGCGCACCGAGCAGTTCCAGTGTCTGCGGGGACGGTACGACGCTACCCGGCACCCGGCAGTCGACACAGACCGAGCCTCCGGAGGCGACCGAGAAGAAGCGGTTCGGTCCGGGCATACCGCACTTTGCGCAGTCGCTGAAGGTCGGGGCGTAGCCGTTGACGGCGAGGGAGCGGAGCAGGAACGCGTCGAGAACGAGGTGCGGGGCGTGCTCGCCGCGGGCGAGTGTCCGCAGGGCGCCGACGAGCAGCAGGTACTGCTGCACGGCCGGCTCGCCCTCGTGGTCGGTGAACCGCTCGGCGGTCTCCAGCATGGCCGTCCCGGCGGTGTAGCGGGCGTAGTCGCTGACGATCCCGCCGCCGTAGGGAGCGATGGTCTCGCTCTGTGTGCACAGCGGCAGACCTCGCCCGATCAGCTCGCTCCCCCGCGCGAAGAACTGCACGTCGACATGGGAGAACGGTTCGAGCCGAGCACCGAACTTGGACTTGGTCCGCCGCACACCCCGGGCCACGGCCCGCACCCGCCCGTGCCCACGGGTGAGCAGCGTGATGATCCGGTCCGCTTCTCCGAGTTTCTGGGTCCTCAGGACGATGCCGTCGTCCCGGAAGAGACTCATCGCGCACCCCCGGGGGTGTCCGGCCGGGGGTCCGGGGGGTGGCCCCCGGGTAGGCACAGCATGATCCGGTCCGCCTCACCGAGTTTCTGGGTGCGCAGCACGATGCCGTCGTCGCGGAACAGGCTCATGGGTTCATTCTCGCGTACGGCAGGGGGCAGCGGGTGCGGTCGGGGTGGCTTATGGCATCCCAGGGGGCCATGTTCCAAGGGCTGGAACGATTCGCCGGGTCCAGCAGGGAGCGCAGATGCTCGTCGGCGACCTCCTGCGACGCCGGGGGCCGGGGGTCCTCCGTGCCGCGCAGCCCGTCCCGCCAGACCTGCCGCCCGAGCAGATAGTGGGCGGCGTACTCGTGCCAGGAGCCGTACGTGCCCACCACCGCCGGCACGATGTTCTTCAGCGCGGTCCACGCGTCGTCCTCGCCGATCAGTCCGCAGCCGAAGCCCCGGCGGGCGATGTCGACGTACAGCGCGGCGTCCCATGCGAGCGGCGCGACACCGGTGAGCCGGTACGCCCTGGCCCGGTAGCCGGTACGGGACAGCTCGTCGAGCCGGCCGACCAGCTGCTCCCGCGAGGTGATCTCCCACTGGTCGGCCAGCCAGCGCCGGGCGCTGTCGTCGTCGATCCGCGCATACGGGTACAGCGTGGTCCGCGAGGCGCCCCGGTCCCGGCTCACCGGCGCGCTCAGCGCGACCATCCACAGCTGATGCACGGTGAGCGGCACGGGGTAGCGGCGGGCCGCCTTCACACCGCGCCTTCTCCATCTCCACAAAGCCATGTCGCCGCACCCTATGCGCACGTCGCTACGTCAAGGAACCTCGCCCCTGCTCCGTGCGTTCGCGTACGCCGTCGCGGCGCGCAGTCGCTCGGCGGGCGTGGCGTTCCTCACCGCCGTCGGCTCGGCGTCCCACTCCTTGCCGCCGCCGTACGGCCTCAGCTGTACATACGGCCCCTCGTGTCCCATCACCACGCCGATCCGACCCGAACGAGTGTCGACGACATAGGCCCCGATCGGTGGCTTCACCGCATCACCGCCGCGAGGCGCTGCGCGGTCTCGACGGAACAACGGCCCAATTCGACGAGCGGGCAAGGGGCTTCACGCGCAAGACTCGCCGGATCGATCCGGAGTGTCGGCAGCGTAATTCCTGCCTTCTGCAGCACCGCCCGCAATTCCTTCACTGCTTCCTCCGCTTCTTCGACGCAGCGCGCCGAGTGTCGTGCCGTCACCTTGCTCCCCTCGTATTTGGGTTTCACGCATTCCATCTCCATGGTGACCTGCGACGCCTACACTCGGCAGGAGTCTGTGCCCTACAAGTGCGGGGCAGCGCAAGGGGGTTGCCATGGCCAACGGTTCGCGTCAGGCCGCCTGGGAGTTCTTCGGGGCAGAACTGAAGCGGCGAAGGGAGAACGTCGGAATCACTCAGGTGGAGTTGGGTTCCCGGGTATTTGTTTCCGGTGGTTACATCGGCCAGTTCGAACAGGCAATTCGAAAGCCGCAATTGGACGTAGCTCAGCGGATTGACGAGGCCCTGCAAACCGACGGTATTTTCGAGCGCTTGTGGAAGCGGCTCATCAACGACCGGCGGTACGCGGAATACTTCGCGAAGGCGGCAGAGCTGGAGCGGCTGGCGACGAAGATCTGCGAGTTCGCGCCCGCGCTGGTGCCGGGCCTGTTGCAGACGGCGGGGTACGCGCGGGCGGTGACGCTGGCGATGAACGCGTTCGCGGGGGACGAGTACGTCGACGACAAGGTATCCGGCCGCCTGGATCGCCAGTACATCCTCAAGGACGCTACAAGGCCCGTGTATTGGGTGGTGCTGCACGAGAACGTGCTGCGCGTCCCGGTCGGCGGCCCGGCGGTCATGGCGGACCAGCTGGAGCGCGTCGTGGCGATGGCACGGGAGCGCAAGGTGCTGGTCCAGGTGCTGCCGTATACGGCTGGGGCCTACGCCCTCATGACCGGTTCGCTGAAGCTCATGGAGTTCGAGGACGCACCGCCAACGGCCTATACAGAAGCCGTGTATTCGGGGAATCTGCTGGACGATCCGGCTGTGGTGAAGCACGCGTACGCGGCATACGATCTGATCAGGGCCGCCGCGCTGCCGCCGGAGGCGTCCCTGGCCCTGGTCGAGTCGGCGGCGGAGGACTACAGACGATGCGCGAGTACGACCTGAGCAACGCGAGCTGGCGCAGGAGCACCTACAGCGACGGCAATGGCGGCGACTGCATCGAGGTCGCGTACGACTTCCCGGGCGCCGCGTGGCGCAAGAGCACCTACAGCGGCGGCAGCGGCGGGGAAGACTGCGTCGAGATAGCCGACGGAGTCCCCGGCGTCATCCCTGTCCGAGACTCCAAGCTCGCCTCGGACAGCCCCGTAATCCTCGTCACCGCCCGCGCCTGGGGCGGTTTCCTCACGTGTCTGAGGTGACCGGCTGAGCCGTCTGCTGACGCTCCGCCTCTGCCCACAGCTCGGTGAACTGGGCGATGTGGTCCTCGATATGGTCCGGCTCCGAACTCAGCAACGTGCTGTCCGGGTTGTTCTCCTGGTCCGGCTTGGTCTCGTGGCAGAGTTCACCGTCGAAGACGATGAAGTCGCTCACCCTGGGACTGGACTGCATCAGTGACCGCACCGCGATACGCGCGTCGATGCCGCGCCGGCGATGGCTCTCGCACAGCCCCCTGAGTTCGGACGTGACCTCGTCGGGGTCCCGCACGATGAACAGGCGCCGGATCTCCACGCCCCGCCGCTTGATCGCCTTCTCCTGCGCGGCGAGGTACCGCTCGGCCGGCCCGCTGGTCCAGAACTCCCGGTCCACCGACGTGCTCGTGGCGTCGAGGGTCATCTTCACGCAGTCGGTGATGTCGATCAGCCACTCGTGGTTCTCGCCGGGGCAGTCCGCGGTGCCGCTGCCGAGCCCCTCCATCATCTTGGCGAGCCGGCCGAGCTCCTTCTCGGCGAAGGCCTGCACGATGTCGCCGCCCTGCTCACGGACCTTGGTGTAGCCGAGGACCAGCCGGGTCACCTCATCGGAGCGCAGCAGGGACCCGTCGACCTGGCTGAAAAGCTCGGTCGCCGCGAGGATCTCGTTGAAGCGCCGGTCGACCTTCTCGAACCGCTCCCCGAAGTCGACCAGGTACTGCACGATCAGCGCCGCGCTGCCGATGACGATGGAGGCCACCCACTGCCAGATGTTCCCGTCGTCCTCGTTGAGAATGCTGGTCAGCAGGAAGGTGCCACCGGCCGCCCCGGCCGTGATCAGTATCCGCCAGAACATCTTCGGTGTGCGCTGATCCTGGCGCGGTGCGACTTGCCCGTTACTCCCTGCTCCTAACGATGACGCTCCGTTCATGTCTCATCCCCCGTCGGGTTGGTGGTTCGGTTGCGCCCCTCAGCGTCTGCTCAGCGCCTGTTGCGATGTCGCTACGGCCTGGAGGGCCAGTCGGTCGCGGATGCGCCGGCTCAGGTTCTCCCACTGCCGGGAGAACCCCGGCTTGTCTTCCAGCACGTCCCAAAGGTGCCCCAGCGCGGGGTCGACGTGCGCGCGCGGCATCCACAGATGCAGCAGATGTACGACGACGGGATGCAGTATCTCGACCACGGAAGGCCCGTCCGTCGCACCGAGCCTGCTGTTGTCAAGCATGTGCTGAACAGTCGTCAAAAGCCAGTCGTGCAGGGCGAGATCTTCGCAAATGCCCGCCGCGGATGCCGCCGGGATGTGCTCCGGCAGCCGTATCTCCACGGTCCGCAGCCCGCCCTCGGCCACGGTGAAGTTCACCAGCGACGCCCGCTCACCGTCGGCCTCGCGGCGGGCGACCCAACGCAGCCTGGTGGGGCTGGACTTGAAGGGCACCCTGCGGTCCAGCAGGGCATGGCGCCGGAGCCCGGCCAGCAGACCCTCGGCGATCATCCCGAGATCCAGCTCACCGCGCCGGGCGCCGCGCAACACGCCTTCCGCCGTGGCCTGTTGGGGCAGCTTGCCGAAGGGCTCGACCAGACCGGGCCGTACGAGGTACTGCCCCCAGGGGCGGCGTACGTCGGGCCCGGCGGCCGGGAGGCTGAAGTACGCCGTCGACTGCAGCAGCCTGCCCTCGGTCAGCGCCGCGCGGGCGGCCACCGTACCGACGCCCCGGACCTTGGAGCCGTTGGAGGCGGGCAGCCGGCAGTCCACGCCGGTCAGGATCTCGGGGGAACGGGCGTACATGCTGGGCCGTTCGGAGACCCGGACGGGTTCGTCGGCGCGCAGCCGCAGCAGCTGGGCGGCGGCGCGGGCGTCCAGCGGCTGGTGGGACGGCAGCAGACAGGTACGCACCTCGCCGCAGGCGAGGACCGAACGCGCGGGGTGTCCCGGGGCCGCCGTCATCTCAGCTCTCCTCGGCCTCGGAGGAGTCGCCCGGCTCCTCGTAGAAGACGTAGGTGGCACGCTGGGCGACGGCCGCCGGTACCGGCACGCCCTCGCCGGCCGACCGCTCGGCGACCTGCCGGAGCGCCCCCGCGTCGACGTCTATCTGATCCAGGATGAGCCGTACGGCGTCCTCGACGGCGAGAAAGCGGTTCGGCATCAGGGTGCAGGTGCGGTACGCGCTGAACGCTGCCTTGGTGTCGGTGAGTTTGACCAGCGGCGGCAGCCGGTCCCAGTCGTGCGGGAAGTCCTCGCCCTGCCAGTCCTTGGGCATCAGCACGGGCTCGCCCAGGTGCCGTAACAGGCCGAGCCGGGCCAGTTGCCATACGGCGGCCAGGAACGGGCAGGACCACAGCCGCCGTCCGTCCTTCTCGGACCACAGCTCGACGTCCATGAAGATGGAGTGGTTGCGGGCCGCCGTCTCCTGGGGCGATTCCCAGCCCTTGACCTCGCCCAGGGCGCTGCGGGAGGTCGTCGGGGTGCGCTGGCCGTTGGCGAGCCAGCCGGTCTGGCTGACGGACGGGCGGGAGCCGTAGCTGCCGGGCGGCGGGGACTCGACGAGGCGGTGCATGACCGATTCCGCGAGTTCGATGCGGTCGGCGACCGCGCAGGCCGACTCACGGGCCAGGTAGTCGATGACGAGGCCCGCCTTCTCGGCCTCCTTGAGCACCATGGGGATGAGTTCGGCCGGGGTGGAGAAGCGGGTGAAGTAGTCGTCGATGAGGAAACAGGTGCTGATGCGCGGGCGCTTGCTGCGACGGGCCGCCGAGGCGTGCACGGCGTCCGCCCAGATCCGCACCTCGGCGAAGTGCTCGCCGAGCCGCTTGGCGCCCGCCTCGAAGTCCTCCATGTAGAGGTGGCCCAGCTCCAGCGAGAGATGGGCCAGCGGCACGGACTGGGTACGCAGCTCCGCGGTGGTCTCCTGGAACACGGCTTCGCTCACGCCTGCTCCCAGTACTTGTCGTCGGTCAGGCGTCCGGCGAGCTGGCTCAGCGCGGTCCAGGTCTCCTGGTTGGCGATCTGGCTGTCGAGCACGTCCTCGTCGGTGATGAGCTGCTCACGCCATTGCAGGACCGGTTCGAGCGGTACGGAGCCGAGGACCTGGCTGTAGCCGATGCCGTGCGTGGAGGCGAGCTGCTTGAGGTCGCCGTCGGTCTTGCGCATCCACGCCGACTGGGTGGGCGAGACCTGCGACCACAGCGGCGACTCCGGGTCGGGTACGGCCGCCCGTACGAACCGGATGGCGTTGCGCAGCGCCTCCTCGCCATGGCCGCGCTCGATGCCGCCGGCGACGATGCCGCGCTTGCCGAAGACCAGGCTCGCGGCGGCGGCCACATGCTGGCGGGTCCAGCGGTGGAACACCAGCCAGCGCGCCGTGACCTCACGCATCTCGGGCTGTGCGGTGGCCTCCAGGACCATGTCGACGGCGTAGGAACGGCCGGCGCTGAGATCGACGACGACCAGGTCGAACTCGTAGTACAGCGTCATCAGCAGGTCGACGCAGCGGCGCAGATTGTCGTCGCTGGTGGCGAACTCACCGCCGCTGATGTCGCCGGGCATCAGCACCAGGCGGCCGCAGCCGGGCGGCGGAAAGCGCAGTACCTGGTGCTCGGTCTCGGACCAGACGTCGATCCGGGCCGGTTCGCTGACCTCCCCTATGAGGTAGGCGTGCAGGCCGCGGTCCTCGGTCTCCTGGCGGGCGTCGGCCACGTCGAAGACGGCCGCCGCGGTGGGCGAGCCAAAGTCGAAGTCCAGGTAGCAGACGTCGTCCCCGGCCAGCGCGCGGTGGTAGGCGAGGTTGGCGCTCGTGACGGAGCGGCCCGTGCCTCCCTTGTCGGAGGCGGCGAAGATCAGCACGGTTCACACTCCCCGGTCCGCGGCTTCGCGGGCACGGGAGAGCGAGTCGAGCTGTCCCAGCACGTCGAGCGTCAACGCGTAGGCCGTACCCGGCTGTTCGTCCACGAGGCTGCGGGCGCGGCGCAACTTGACCTCGATGTTCCTGAGCTGCATTCCGTGCCGCCCGTCTCCGGCGGGCGCGGGTTCCATCTGTTCGTTGCCCAGGAGGTGGGCGGACTCGCTGAGCAACGCCCGGGCGAGCTCGGTGAGTTCGAGGCTGCGGATCGGTGGCTGGCGGTACATGGCGTGGGCCTGGACCATCACCTCGGTGACCCGCTCGGTGATGCTCCACGAGACCGGGACGCGCCGCTTCTGGATCTCCGCCTCGGGGTACGCGGCGTGGACGTTGTCCCACAGGCCGGCGCCCTCGCCGTCCCGGATGCGGCGGCGCCACATGTGGTCGAAGACGTCCTCGGCGAGTCTGAGCAGCCGGTCGTGCGAGGCGAGGTTGCGCGACAGGGTGCACAGCTGGACGGTCCGCTTCAGCAGCTGTGCCGAGAAGTCGGTCATGGCCCAGGTCATGGGCGGCCCGATCCGCTCACTGCCCTGCAACGGCAGGGCGACGCCCATGTTGTGCAGCTCGTGCACCACGGGGTCGTCGCGGGTCATCCGGCTGGTGATACGGCCGCGCTCGGCAAGGCGCTCCATGATGCCGACGGTGCGGCTCAGGTCGTCGTCGGTGGCCCGGCGGCGCATCAGGTCGTGCACGAGGATGGCGGCGACGGAGAGGGAGAAGTACTCGGACTCCAGCTTCTGTCCCGTCGTACGCCAGGGGATGTCCTCCAGGGGCCAGCGGTCGTCGTCGAAGCGGGCGATGCGGGACCAGTACTGCTGGGTCAGCTCCCACCGCAGCCGGAGCGCCTCGGCGAGCCGCTGCTGTTCGGTGTTGAGCAGGCCGAGGGTGAGGGTGCGGTCGGAGAACAGGTCCTGGATACCGTCGAGGGCGACCACGGTGAAGTACAGATACGGCACCGGGTTGGCGACGCCCTCGGGCTGCGGCCCGACGGGTTCGCTGGTCTCGACCTCGGGCGAGTCCTTGACCATGCTCCACGCCCAGCCGCACTCGAAGAGCTGGTTCTCGTCCTTGAGGCCTTCCTGGACGTCGATACCGAGGTAGACGCTCTCGACGATCGCGGCCCGCAGCGCGCGGAAGCGGTTCTGGAACTTGTTCAGCACCTGTCGCTGCGACAGCCGTTGCTGGCCGAGGAGTTCGCTGAGCGTACGGCCCTGGGAGGAGTCGGTGTCGAAGACGTTGACGACGAAGGAGCGCAGCAGGCTGACCATGGCGGCGGTGAGCCGGTTGCTGGTCGCCAGGCGCAGCTCGGCGATGGTCTCCTTGATGTCGCTGCGCCGGGTCCTGGTCTCGTAGATCTTGAGGAAGCCGAGGGTGGCCAGGCACAGGGTGATCGACATGGAGAAGGAGTCGACCACGCCGACCTGGCGTTGTTCCTCGGTGACTTCCCTGGTCTTGTCCGCGGAGCCGAAGTAGTAGCCGCCGGCGAAGGTCGGCCGTTTGTCGTCGCCGGTGTGGGCGCGCATGAAGTCGGCCGCGGCCGTGACGAGGTTGGCCGGGATGTCCAGCCGGCCGCCCGCCTTCTTCAGGACCTGCTGGACGTCCTCCTCCGTGGTGTCCGGGTCGTCCAGCCGGAACGCGGGGATCTCGGTTGCCGGGTACAGCAGGCAGAGCAGCCGCTCGGCGTCGGCCACACTGCTCTCTCCGCCCCAGTCGCCCCACTCCCACTCTCCCCCGTCGAAAGAGTGGCGGGCGATTGCCTGCCAGATGTCCAGCAGATGCTGGCGTGGCTTGATCTGCATCCCTATGCCCCTCACACAGGCAGCACTGCCATCACTTGAGGAATATCGCTCTTCTGTTGTGAAGATTCACCGTGAAGACACACCGGTCAGTCGATCGGAATGACCGAATCCGAATTGCTGCGCCAGCCGTAGGCGACGATCATTCCGGAATATCCGTCGCGTACCTCGGCCTCGGATTCGAGCCGTTGCACCTTGACGTCGGTCACGAATGCCTCGAGGCTCTCGCGCACCTCGGATTCTCCCACGTCACAGGCCGGGAAGAAATGCTCGCCCGCGTGATAGCCCTTCGAATGTTCCATGAAGGCGGCCGCGAAGGGGGCACCCGGGGCGAGGGCGAGCATGAAGCGCTCGACGCCCAGCCTGAACTCCCGGTAGGAGGTGGTCATCGACTCGGCGACGAAGAACATGGTCCCCATGGACCACCGGCGCTCGTACCGCGCGAGATCGAAGAGGTCGCCCTGCTCGACCGAGACGACCTTCCGGAACCTCTCCCGCGGGTCCATACCAAGGGAGTTGTACGCCTCGTGCCCGCGCAGCGCGTCCCAGAACTGGTCCCAGTTGCCGTCGTAGCAGTCGACCTGGCTCCTGAGGTAGGAGACGTTCGCGGACGAGTGCTCGAACAGGGTGATCTCCTCGCACCACGGCATCATGGCGAGTGCGGGATAGAGATTGGCGCCGGCGCCCACGTCGATACCGGAAACGGGGCCGCCGCCCTGCTTCTGGAAATGATCGCCAAAATGATCCCGTACCATGTGCAGGATCTCCGCGTCCTCTGCCTGTAAGTCGCGGTAGTTGTGATCAACGTAGGCGATCGGGTCGAATGCCGCCCAGCGCACCTCAGCGTTCTTCAACTGGACGCCCCCCGACGATCTCTGGGTCATTCTGTCACGGTACCAAAGGAAGGCGCACTGGGAGCGCGTCGAGGCATAAGCATCTCGCACTCTTGAACCACCCGATTGCGCTGCTCAAGATGGGCTGATCTCGAACCGAGCGCCTGAAAGGGCTGGCAACAGGTGCTCACCCGCACGAGTGACTCCAATCCATCACATAGGGGGCAGTTGATGGCCGTGCCGGAGGAACGTTTCCCTGTTCTGGGTCGCCACACTGACCAGGCGTTCCTCGCCGACATCAGCAATCGGCCGCTGACCATGAGGGGCGTCACCGACGCGGATCTGCCCGAGCTGCTGCGCGTCGACCGGGAGGTCTTCCCGGAGGATCCGTACCCCTACTTCGTCCTGCGCCAGCACCTCGATGTGCACGGCGACCGCGTCCTCGTCCTCGACGACGGGAACTGCCTGCACGGCTACGTACTCTTCGTCACCACCTCGGACGGCTATGTGTGCTGGGTCCTCAGCCTCGCCGTCAGCGCCGACCGGCGCGGGCGCGGGCTGGGAAAACGGCTGATGCTGGAGGTGCTGCGCCAGCTGCGCCGAGAGCGGGTCCACGAGGTGCGGCTGACCGTGGAGCCGACGAACGCGGCGGCGATCATGCTGTACCGGTCCCTGGGGTTTGCCGCCGAGGGGGGCGTGCACCGGGACTATCTGGGGCCCGGCGAGGACCGGCTCATCATGGTGCTGGGGCTGACGTAGGGGCCGTATGGGGGAATCCCCAGGAGAGACACCGGAGGTAATCCCCAGGGAAGATACGGGAGTTGCCCGGATGTGACGCTCCGTCATGGTCCGTCAGGCTGCTGCGCATGAAGCAGATCACGAAGAGTGCCGCCCTGATCGCCGCCGCTTCCGGAGTCGTCTTCGGACTCGTCACCCCGCTCACCGCGTCCGCCTCCGGCACGCCCGCGCCGCTGAAGTGGACCGACTGCGAGGGTGACGGGCTCGATCAGCGCCAGCAGTGCGCGACCCTGTCCGTACCGATGGACTACGCCGACCCCGGTGGCCCGAAGATCGACATCGCCGTCTCCCGTATCCCCAGCGAGAAGCCCTCCGCCCGTCGGGGCGCACTGCTGATGATCCCCGGCGGGCCGGGCGGGGACAGCCTCGCCCACCCTTCGGACAAGGGAAAGCTGATGCCGCAGGAGGTGCGGGACGCCTATGACCTGATCGGCTTCGCGCCGCGCGGCAACGCGCCTTCCACGCCGGTCAGTTGCGACGTCGACTCCGACGACCTGTCCGTGACGAGCCGGCTGCCCTGGCCCGCCCCCGACGGCTCCGTCACCGAGAACATGGCGTTGGGCCGGCGCATGGGGGAGGCCTGCGCCCGCAACGGCGGCGAGCTGATCAAGCACATCAGCACGCTCAACAACGCCCGGGACATCGACCGCATCCGGGCCGCCCTCGGCGAGCGCAAGCTGTCCGCCTGGGGCGTCTCCTACGGCACCTATATCGGCGCCGCCTACACCGAGCTGTTCCCGCAGCGCACCGACCGGATCGTGCTGGACAGCAGCGACAACCCCGACCCCGTGGAGGCGGAGCGCGCGTGGCTCCGGGCGTTCGAGGTGGGCGTCGAGGACAACTTCCCCGAGTTCGCCAAGTGGGCCTCCAGGCCCGGCAACCCGGACCGCGTCGCCGGCACCCCTGCCGAGGTGCGCTCCCGCTTCCTCGCTCTCGCCGCCCGTCTGGACCGCGAGCCGATCCCCTGGCCCGGCGCCAACCCGGCGGAGCTGAACGGCAATGTGCTGCGCGCGACCATGCTGAACAGCCTCTACGACCCCGACGACTACCCGGTCCTGGCGAAGTTGATGCCGGCCGCCGAGAAGGGCACGCTGCCGCCTGCGCCGCCGAGCCCGCCGGAGTCGGCGCTGCAGAACTACCTCGCGGTCGGCGCCGGGACGATCTGCAACGACGCGGCCTGGCCCAGGTCGGCGGCCGTGTACGAGAAGGGCGTCGCCGAGAGCCGGGCGAAGTACCCGCTCACCGCGGGCATGCCGCGCAACGCCCTGCCGTGCAGCGCGTGGCCGTGGCGGCCGAAGGAGGCGCCGCTGCGGGTGACGGACCGCGGACCGTCCAACGTCCTGATGATCCAGAACGAACGGGACGTGGCCACGCCGCTCAGCGGCGCCCTGAAGCTGCGGGAGGCCTACGGCCGGCGGGCCGTCATGGTGACCATGAACTCCACGGGCCATGACGCCTACCTCAACAACGGCAACGCGTGCGGCGACGCCACCGTCTCCCACTACCTGGCGACGGGCGAGCGTCCGGCCCGGGACAAGTACTGCAAGTAGTCAGCGTTCGGCGAGGGGTGCCGGGGCCTCCTGGACCGCCCAGCCGTTGCCGTCGGGGTCCTGGAAGAAGAGGAACGAGGTCCACGTCTCCCCCCGGCCCTCCGTCCATCCGGACGCGCCCACATGCATGACCGGGGTCACGTCGATCCCGTGTCCCACCAGCTCCGCCCTGGCCGCCTCGATGTCCGTGACGCAGAGCTGGAGGCCCTGGAGCGAGCCGGGCGCCGTCCTGGACTGGCCAGGCGCGTCCGGCATGCCCGACTCCAGCACGATGGAGCAGCGGGAGCCGGGCGGGGTGAGCTGGACGAAGCGTGCGCCGTCGAAGAACGGCGCGTCGATGTCGACGCGGAATCCGCACTGCTCCTTGTAGAACTGCTTGGCCCGGTCCACGTCCGTGACCGGTACACCGATCAGCTCAAGGGTCCAATCCATACACGCACCTCCTCAGCCATGGTGACCCCGCGGGGCGGTCCGCGCCCGTCGGCCGTACTGGCGGGCCACCGCGTGGAAGGCCTCCTTCGGCTCCCAGTGCCAGCCCGAAGCCGGGTCGTCGGGGTCGTCCTTGACCGGCTTGGTGATGGCGTAGCTGGCCAGGTCCAGGTCGTAGCGGGGGTTGTCGGGGCGGTGCGGGGCGTCCGGGGTGACGAACTCGAAGACCATCGCCGCGTACAGGTTCATCGACTCGAAGACCTGCAGCAGATCGACCAGGTAGGCGGCCTGGGTGCGTTCGCTGCGCACCGGGTCGCCCTTGATCTCATTGGGCTCCTTCGTGTAATCGACGATGTTCCAGCCCATGCCGCCCGCCTCGGGAGCGCCGGCATACGCACACGTGCCGAACTCGGTGATGGCCAGGGGCTTGCCCCAGCGCTGGTAGCGGCGCAACTCGCGTACGTGGTCGGCGGGTTGGCGGAAGCAGGAGTAGTAGTCGATGCCGACGACGTCGAAGCGGTTCCAGTCGACCGGTTCGAACTCCTCGTCCTGGGCGGCGGCGTAGCTGAGGCGGCCGTGGAAGACGGAGCGGCCCACCGCCGCGGCCTTCGCGGTGAAGCGGGCCAGACGGCGCTGCATCCTCGCCATGTCGACGTTGCCCTTCTGGAGGTTGTCGACGCGGTCCAGGACCGTCTCGCCCGGGACGATCCCCGGCACGAACAGCCAGAACTCGCAGCCCACGCTGAAGTCGACGCTCGCGCCCTGCCGGCGCAGCCGCTCGGCGAACCGGCCGCACTCGGCGATCGAGTCCAGGATCTCCCGCTCCGGCACGTCCCCGAGCGTCGGCTGGAGCCAGACGTGCAGCCCGCGTTCGGCGGCCTCGGCGGCGGTGGCGGTGAGGCGGTCGACGCCGTCGCCGGTGACGTCGACCGTGTCGGCGTGCAGCTCGTCGCGGATGACGCGGATGTCCCGGCACATCCGGGCGGCGCTCCACGCGGTGCCGGGCGTCTCCCCCGCGCCGACGGTGTAGACGACGCCGCGGTGCTTCAGTCCCCTGTGCCGCGATTCTCCCGTGGTCGCCGCGGCCCGGCTCGCGGGCAGCACCGCCCCCGCCAGTCCGACGGCGGCCGCCCCCGCGATAAATCGTGCCCGGCTGATCCCCTTGGTGTTCTCCATACGGCCACTGTGACGAGCGCGCGTGCCTTCGGCTGTCGGCCGATGGTCTACGGCACGGCAACCAAGGATTGACGTACGGCGTCGATCACTGCAGAGATCGTCACCACCGTCAGACGGAAACGTCACCATCCGTCAGAGGAAATCGAGCGAAGGAGACCGAGATCCTAGGCCGACGCACCCTGCTCACCGCAGGCACCGCCACCGCCGCCGCGCTCCTCACCGGCGCGCCCGCCCAAGCCGCCACCACCGACCGCCTGCGCGAACTGGAACGACAGCACGGCGCCCGTCTGGGCGTGTTCGCGCACAACGTCCGTACGCGGAAGACCGTCACCCATCGCGCCGACGAGCTCTTCCCGATGTGCTCCGTCTTCAAGTCGCTCGCCGCCGCGGCCGTCCTGCGGGACCTCGACCGCGACGGCGAATTCCTCGAACGCCGGATCCACTACACGGAGGCGGACCTGCCGGAGTCCGGCTCCGACAAGACCAGGGAGCACCTGGCCGAGGGGATGACGGTCGCCGAGCTGTGCGAGGTCGCCATCACCTACAGCGACAACGGCGCGGGCAACCTCCTGCTGCGCGAGCTCGGCGGCCCCACCGCCATCACCCGCTTCGCCCGCTCCCTCGGCGACCCGGTGACCCGCCTGGACCGCTGGGAGACGGAACTCAACTCGGCGGAGCCGTGGCGCGTCACGGACACCACGAGCCCCCGTGCGATCGGCCGCACCTACGGCCGGCTGGTCCTCGGCGACGACGCCCTGAACCGCCCGGACCGGGCCCTGCTCACCCACTGGCTGCTGAGCAACACCACCAGCGGCAAACGCTTCCGCGCCGGTCTGCCCAAGACCTGGGCCATCGCCGACAAGACGGGCTCGGGTTCCTACGGCACCACCAACAACGTGGGCGTCGCCTGGACCCCCGACGGCGCCCCGGTCGTCCTCGCCGTGCTGTCCACCAAGCCCGCTCAGGACGCGGTCTGGGACGACGCCCTGGTGGCGGAGACCGCCAGGTTCCTCTCAGAAATTCTCGTCTGACGCACCGGGCAACCCATTTCTACTCTTCGGTGGTCTGGAGGGCGAGGGAGGGTGCTTGATGAAGGCCGAACAAGAGGCCCAGTTCCAGGAGTTCGTCAGGGCGCGGTGGTCCCACCTGGTGCGGACCGCGTATCTCCTCACCGGCGACGCGCACCACGCCGAGGACCTGACGCAGACGGCGCTGGCGAAGGCCTACCGCTCGTGGCGGCGGGTGGCGCGGGCCGACAATCCTGAGGCGTACGTCCGGCGGATGCTGGTCAGCTGCAACAGCGACCGGTTCCGCAAGCGGCGGGTCGCCGAGGCTTTGACGGCCGCGCCGCCCGAGGTGGCGGGGCGCGACGAGGGCTACGCGGGCGTGGACGAGCGCGGTGCGCTGCTCGGCGCTCTGGCCCAACTGCCGCCCAGGCAGCGGGCGGTGGTCGTCATGCGTTATTGGGAGGACCTGTCGGAGACGGAGGTCGCCGACGTCCTCGGCTGCTCCGTCGGCACGGTCAAGAGCCAGGCGTCCAAGGGGCTGGCGAAGTTGCGTACGTACCCGGGGCTCTCCCGGATGACACCGTCCGGGCAGGGAGGCAGCAGGTGAACGACGACGAGCGGCGGCAGGAAGCCGACGGCGAGCGGGACTTCGAGGAGCGGCTGCGGGAGTTGCTCGCCGAGGACGCCTACACGATCCGGCCGTCGCCGGCGCCGTATCCGGCGATCCGGCGCCGGGGTGCGGTCGAGCGCAGGCGCCGGGTGGCCGCGGCGGGGGCGGCGCTGGTGACGCTGGCGGCGATGCCGGTGGGGGCGTACGCGATCGGCGGCGGGGGGCCGGACGGCGGGAGCGCGGCGACGTCACCGACGCCGTCGGCCAGTGTCTCGCGGGGCCCTTCGCCGACGCCGTCCCCGACTCCGAGCCGGCCCGCGCGGCCGGCCACGGCGGGGCAACTGCTGGACGGGATCACCTTCGAGCAGGCGACGCAGGGGCTGGAGAGCTGCCTGGACTACAACCGGTCCGGGCCCTCGCACCCGGGCGACACCGGCCTGGGCACGGCCGACGGCTACCGGATCATCCTCGCGATGAACTCGACCGGCGACTCCAACGCGCCCGGCGACGGCATGTTCGTCGTCGCGGTGAAGGACAAGCCTCAGCCGACCCGGCTGATCTGCCGCGTCAAGGACGGCGAGACACAGGGCCTGAACACCAGCGTCGGCAATGACGCCGATGTCATCCCGGACGAGGGCCCGGTGTTCGTCGACCCCAACGGCGGCAAGCTCTACCAGCAGTCATTCCTGGACCGGGGCAACTGGAAGCTGCCCTTCCGCTGGGGTGTGGTCGGCACGGTCAAGCCGTCGGTGGCCAAGGTGACGGTGTCCTACGGCGACGCCGGCACCGAGGCCGCCCTCGACCACGGCTGGTTCGTGGCGTCCGGGGTGCTGAACGAGCAGGTCACCCTGGCGCCGCACATCAAGGGCTACGACGCCGGCGGCAAGCTGGTCTACGACTCCGACGAGGACAAGTACTACGAACGAACGTTGCCGTAGCGCCCCGATAGGGGCGCGGGGCTGTATCAACATGCGGCTCAGCGCCGCGGCCTCGTCACCTGCTTCGACAGACACGACGGAATCCCCTCCGTCGCATCCGCCGCTTCCCGCCGATACGCACTGGGCGACATCCCGACCAGCTCCGCGAACCGCGTACTGAAGGTGCCCAACGACGAACAACCGACTTCGAAGCACACCTCGGTGACACTGAGGTCGCCCCGGCGCAGCAACGCCATCGCGCGCTCGATGCGCCGGGTCATCAGGTAGCTGTACGGCGACTCACCGTACGCGGCGCGGAACTCACGGCTGAGATGTCCGGCCGACATGTGCACGCCCCGCGCGAGCGCCTCGACGTCCAGTGGCTGCGCGTACTCCCGGTCCATCCGGTCGCGGACGCGACGCAGCGCGGCGAGGTTGCGCAGGCGCTGGTCCTCGGGCATCGAGTGGCTGGGGCTCACACCCGCATCTTCCCGGGCCGCCTCCCACCTCGTCCACTCCCGCGTCTGGCGGGAGCGGGACGAGAGGAGGGCCAGCACGGGTGCCGCAGCGAGACACATAGCCGCTCAGCCGCCGACGTAGGCCGCGAGGTGCTCACCGGTGAGGGTGGAGCGCTCGGCGACGAGGTCGGCGGGGGTGCCCTCGAACACGATCCGGCCACCGTCGTGACCGGCGCCGGGCCCGAGGTCGATGATCCAGTCGGCGTGCGCCATGACGGCCTGGTGGTGCTCGATGACGATGACCGACTTGCCGGAGTCGACCAGCCGGTCGAGCAGGCCGAGCAGTTGTTCGACGTCGGCGAGGTGCAGACCGGTCGTCGGCTCGTCCAGGACGTACACCCCGCCCTTGCCGGCCATGTGCACGGCCAGCTTCAGCCGCTGCCGCTCACCGCCGGACAGCGTGGTCAGCGGCTGGCCGAGGGTGAGGTAGCCGAGTCCGACGTCCGCCATCCGCTCGACGATCTTGTGCGCGGCCGGAATCCGCGCCTCGCCGGCCCGGAAGAACTCCTCCGCCTCGGTCACCGACATCGCGAGCACCTCGCTGATGTCCCGGCCGCCGAAGTGATACTCCAGCACCGACGCGTCGAACCGCTTGCCCTCGCAGTCCTCGCAGGTGGTGGCCACGCTCTGCATGATCGCCAGGTCGGTGTAGATGACGCCGGCGCCGTTGCAGGTGGGGCAGGCGCCCTCGGAGTTGGCGCTGAACAGGGCCGGCTTGACACCGTTGGCCTTGGCGAACGCCTTGCGGATCGGCTCCAGCAGTCCGGTGTACGTCGCCGGGTTGCTGCGGCGCGAACCGCGGATCGCGGTCTGGTCGACGGAGACGACGCCCTCGGGGGCGGGGATGGAGCCGTGGACGAGAGAGCTCTTGCCGGAGCCGGCGACACCGGTGACGGCACAGAGCACACCGAGCGGGATGTCGACGTCGACGTTCTGCAGGTTGTTGGCGGTGGCGCCGCGGATCTCCAGCGTGCCGGTGGCCTTGCGCACGGTCTCCTTGACCTTGGCCCGGTCGTCCAGGTGCCGCCCGGTGACGGTGTCGCTGGACCGCAGGCCGTCGAGGGTGCCCTCGAAGCAGACGCTGCCGCCCGCCGTGCCGGCGCCGGGGCCGAGGTCCACGACATGGTCGGCGATGGCGATCGTCTCCGGCTTGTGCTCCACCACGAGCACCGTGTTGCCCTTGTCGCGCAGTCGCAGCAGCAGGTTGTTCATGCGCTGGATGTCATGGGGGTGCAGACCGATGGTGGGCTCGTCGAAGACGTACGTCACATCGGTGAGCGAGGAGCCGAGGTGGCGGATCATCTTGGTGCGCTGGGCCTCGCCGCCGGAGAGGGTGCCCGAGGCGCGGTCCAGGGAGAGATAGCCGAGGCCGATCTCCACGAACGAGTCGAGGCTGTGCCGGAGCTTGGCGAGCAGCGGCGCGACGGAGGGCTCCTTGAGCCCGCGGGCCCATTCGGCCAGGTCCCGGATCTCCATCTTGCAGGCGTCGGCGATGTTGATCTTGCCGATCTTCGAGGAGCGGGCGAGCTCGCTGAGCCGGGTGCCGTCGCACTCGGGGCACTCGGCGAAGGTGACCGCGCGGTCCACGAAGGCCCGGATGTGCGGCTGCATCGACTCGCGATCCTTGGACAGGAAGGTCTTCTGCAGCTTCGGGATCAGGCCCTCGTAGGTGAGGTTGATGCCGTTGATCTTGACCTTGGTCGGCTCGCGGTAGAGGAAGTCGTGCCGCTCCTTCTTGGTGTACTTCCGGATCGGCTTCTCCTTGTCGAAGAACCCCGACTCGGCGATGACCCGCACGACCCACCCGTCCCCCGTGTAGGTGGGGATGGTGAACGGATCCTCGGAGAGCGACTTCGAGTCGTCGAAAAGCTGGGCGAGGTCGATGTCGGAGACCCGGCCCCGGCCCTCGCAGTGGGTGCACATGCCGCCGGTGCGGCTGAAGGAGACCTTCTCGGTCTTGGTCTTGTCGGCGCCGCGGTCGATGGTGAAGCCGCCGCTGGCGGAGACCGAGGCCACGTTGAAGGAGTACGCAGCGGGCGGACCGATGTGCGGCTTGCCGAGCCGGCTGAAGAGGATCCGCAGCATCGCGTTGGCGTCGGTGGCGGTGCCGACGGTGGAGCGCGGGTCGGAGCCCATGCGCTGCTGGTCGACGGTGATGGCCGTGGTCAGCCCGTCCAGTACGTCGACCTCGGGCCGCGCGAGATTCGGCATGAAGCCCTGCAGGAACGCGCTGTAGGTCTCGTTGATCAGCCGCTGCGACTCGGCGGCGATCGTGTCGAACACCAGCGAGCTCTTGCCGGAGCCGGAGACACCGGTGAACACCGTCAGCCGGCGCTTCGGGATCTCGATGCTGACGTCCTTGAGGTTGTTCTCCCGTGCGCCGTGCACGCGGATCAGGTCGTGGCTGTCGGCAACGTGCGGCTCGGTCATCGTGAAAGTCTCCATCTGCAACTCGGTCGGGAACGTCGCCGGTGAGGGTGCGGGGTGGGCTCAGCCCCGCGCCTGGATACGGACCAGGTTGCCCGCGGGGTCGCGGAAGGCACAGTCGCGGATGCCGTACGGCTGGTCGGTCGGCTCCTGGACCACCTCGGCGCCACTGGCCTGCACCTTCTCGAAGGTGTCGTCGACGTTCGCGGTGGCCAGCAGGATCCAGCCGTAGGTGCCCTTGGCCATCATCTCGGCGATGACGCGGCGCTCGTCGTCGGTGACGCCGGGGTCGGCGGCGGGCGGCGCGAGCAGGATCGACGTGCCCGGCTGGCCGGCGGGGCCGACCGTGATCCAGCGCATCTTGCCCTGCCCGACGTCGGTACGGACCTCGAAGCCGAGGGCGTCGCGATAGAAGGCCAGGGAGGCTTCCGGGTCGTCGTGCGGAAGAAAACTGGCGTGAATCGAGATGTCCATGCCCGTCACGCTAGCCGTGGCACGGGGGCGGCGCTTCTCGATTCCTGACCGGACTCCGAGAGGCCGGACCGGAGGTTCTCAGTCGAGCCCGCGCGGCTTCTGCCGCGCCCTCGCGGCGATCCCGCGAAAGTGGACGGTCATCGCCCGCTGCGCCCCCTCCACGTCCCGGGTACGCAGGGCGGTCACGATGTCGCGGTGCCAACGGGCGGTGACATCGGGAGAGGGGTCGTCCGGGCGGCCGCGGGCGCCGTTCACCCGGCGGAACACCGTCCAGAAAGCGGCCAGCAGCTGCGGCACGAGGTCGTTGCCGAGACAGGCGTAGAGCAGCTCGTGGAACTCGCGGTCCAGGTCGGGAAAGGCCCGCCCCGCGCGCCCCGCCGCCTCCATCCGCGACACGACCACCTCCAGCCGGTCCAGCTCGGCCTCCGTCACCGTCGCCGCGACCCGCCGGATCAGCCCCTCCTCCAGCACCTCCCGCACCTGGAGGATCTCCGAGAGCGCCCCCGAGTCGTCATGGTCGTGCCGGGCGAGCGTGCGAAACGTCAGCCCGTCGATCAGCGGCGTGAGCGAGGCCTGGCCGACATACGTCCCATAGCCGTGCCGGATCTCCACGATGTCGAGGGCCTGCAGCGCCTTCAGCGCCTCCCGCACCGAGTTCCGGCTGACCCCGAGGTCCTCCATCAGCTCCGCCTCGGTGGGCAGGAGGGCGCCGGCCTGGAGCCTGCGGTCGATGATCAGCTGCATGACCTGGCGCTGGATCCGGCTGTTCCTGGACTCCTCGGACGTACGACTGTTCCTGGGCTGCCCGGGCATGCGGCGCATCGTACGCGCACCCGGACGTCCCACGTCCCATGTCTCCCGGAAACTCCCCTGACGGGGGGTCAACTCGCGCCATTTCACAGCGCCATTGGTCCGACCTGTGGCAGATGCGCCATTCGTGTGAGATCCCTTGACCGCCCCCATCACCCCACCTATGGTCGCGCTGACCGTCAGGACGTAGGACGTCGTATCTCCTCACCACTCAGAGATCGTTCCGAGATCGTTCCGAGCTCCCATCAAGCTCATATCCGCTGGAGGAACCGTGCGCGACGTGACCCACGACGTGCCGGCGCTGCACCGCCGGTCGTTCCTGAAGTACACCGGCGCGCTGGGCGCGGCCGCCGCCGTCTCCGCGTCCCTTTCGGCCTGCTCGTCGGGGCCGGAGTCCACCAACGAGACCGGCACGGGCGGTGGCCGGGACCGGACGCTCACCGCGGTGATCGGCTACGGCAACGACGGCAGCTGGGACCCCACCCAGACGGCGTCCGCCTTCTGCATGGCCGCCAACAACCACATCTACGAGGGTCTCCTCGACACCGACCCGATCTCCCGCGAGCCGTACGCCGCGCTCGCCACCCAGGTGCCGGCCGACCCGAATGCCACGTCCTGGAAGTTCACGCTGCGCGCGGGCGCCAAGTTCCACGACGGCAAGCCGGTCACCGCCGACGATGTGGTCTTCGTCTTCGACCGGATCCTCGACCCGAAGACCCAGACCCTCGCCAAGGGCTTCTTCGCGAGCTGGCTGAAGGAAGTCCGCAAGGTCGACGCACAGAACGTCGAGCTGGTGCTCAAGTTCCCCTTCCCGGACGGGCTTTCCCGGCTCACCCTCGCCAAGATCATGCCGAAGCACGTGTTCTCCCAGCCGGGCGGCTGGGACGACGCCATCAAGGGCAAGGCGATCGGCTCGGGGCCGTACCGGCAGGCCGCGCACCACCCGAAGTCCAACACCACGTTCGAGGCGTTCGCCGACTACAACGGCCCGCGCAAGGCGACCTTCAAGAAGATGAACTGGCTGACCATCGTGGACGCGGCACCGCGCGTGGCCAGGATCTCCGGGGCGAGCGCGGGCGCGCAGATCGCGGACAACATCCCGTACGCCAACATCGGCCAGCTGGAGGGCGGCGGGCTGATGGTCGCGGGCGGTGCCGGGATGAACAACCTCTTCCTGATGTTCAACACCAAGCACAAGCCCTTCGACGACGTACGCGTGCGCCAGGCCCTGCACTACGCCATCGACACCGGCAAGATGATCGAGGTCGCCCTGAAGGGGCACGGAAAGTCGTCGTCGTCCTTCCTCAACGAGTCCAACCCCAGCTACCGGCGTGCCAAGGCCGTCTACGACTACGACCCCGACAAGGCGAAGGCGCTGCTGAAGGAGGCCGGGGTCACTGGGCTGAAGGTCGAGATCCTGTCCGTCAACGTGAGCTGGATCGTGGACTGTCTGCCGACCGTCAAGTCCTCCTGGGACGCGATCGGCGTGCAGACCACCCTCAATCCGCAGGAGACGACGGCCGTCTTCACCAAGATGGACCAGAAGCAGGACTACCAGGTGGTCGCCGCCGCCTCGAACCCCAACCAGTTCGGCCTCGACGCGGACCTGATCATGCACTACAACTACGGTCCCGAGAACCTGTGGATGCAGTACACGCGGTGGGCCGACGACTCCGTCGCCAAGGCGCTCTTCAAGGACATGGACCGGGCGACCCAGGAACCGGACGCCGAGAAGAAGAAGGCGATGGTCCAGGACTACATCGACGTGGTCGCCGAGCAGGCGGTGCTCTACCCGGTCGTCCACAACGAGCTGATGACGGCGTGGGACCCGAAGAAGCTCAGCGGGATAAGGGCACAGCCGTACCCCGGCATCAACCTCCTCCAGGCCAAGTGGGCCTAGGAGCCCATACGTGGTCACCGTCGTCAGGATCCTGGCCCGCCGAGTCCTGCTGCTCGCGCCGCTGATGCTCGGCATCGTGCTGTTCGTGTTCCTGGTCATGCGCTTCTCGGACGTCGACCCGGCGTCCGCGTTCTTCCAGGGCGCCAACCCGACGCCCCAGCAGCTGCACGACTTCCGCGAGCAGAACGGCCTGCTGGATCCCCTCCCCGTCCGTTACGTGGCCTTCGTCGGCGACCTGGTCCATGGCGACATGGGCATCAGCACCCTGACCCGGGCGCCGGTCGTCGACCAGGTCATGACCGCGCTGCCGCTCACCATCCAGCTCACCTTCCTGGGCCTGGGCATCGCGGTCGTGCTGTCGCTGCTCGGCGGCGTCACCGCGGCCATCTACCGCGACCGCCTGCCCGACCAGATCATCCGCGTCGTCTCCCTCACCGGGGTCGCGGCCCCCGGCTTCTGGCTGGCGCTGCTGATGATCCAGTACCTCGCCGTCGACCTCGGCTGGTTCCCGACCGGCGGCTACATCAACCCGGGCGACTCCTTCACCGGCTGGCTCAAGACCATGACCCTGCCCGCCCTCGCGCTGTCGCTGCCGGTGGCGGCGCAGCTGACGCGGATCGTGCGCACGTCGGTGGTGGAGGAGCTGGACAAGGACTACGTCCGTACGGCGATCGGCAGCGGGCTGCCGCCGCGGGTCGTGGTCGGCCGGAACGTCCTTCGCAACGCGCTCATCAACCCGCTGACCGTCCTCGGTCTGCGCGTCGGCTATCTGCTCGGCGGTGCGGTGGTCATCGAGACGATCTTCTCCCTGCCGGGTATGGGAAAGCTGATGATCGACGCCGTGAAGAACGGTGACCCGGCCGTCGTCCAGGGCGTCGTCATCACCACGGCGATCGGCTTCGTGGTCGTCAACCTCGTCATCGACATCCTGTATCTGCTGGTCAACCCGCGACTGCGGGAGGCGACGTGACGTTCAACCGCAAGCGCCTGGCCGAGGCTCTGTCCCGGCCGGGCATCCGGCTGCGCGGCTGGCGCAAGCTGCCCACGCTGTCCAAGGTGGCCGTCTGCTTCGTGGCCGTCGTGGTCCTGATGGCCCTGTTCGCCCCGCTCCTCGCCCCGCACGACCCGCTCGACCAGCAGCCGCCGATCGACGGCACCGGACACCCGTCCGCCGAGCACTGGATGGGCCAGGACAGCCTCGGCCGGGACATCCTCAGCCGGCTGATGTACGGCGCCCGCTGGTCGCTGGCGATCGGGCTCGGCGCGACCGCGCTCGCGCTCGTCGTCGGCGCGCTGATCGGCGCCGTCGCGGCGACCTCGCGCAAGGCGGTCGACGAGACGCTGATGCGCTGTCTGGACGTGGTGATGGCGTTCCCCGGCATCGCCCTCGCCGCCGTGCTCGTCGCGGTCTTCGGCGGCGGCATCACCGTCCTGATCTGCGCGATCGCCTTCCTCTTCACTCCGCCGGTGGCACGGGTCGTACGGGCGAACGTCCTCGATCAGTACGGCGAGGACTATGTGACGGCGGAAAAGGTCATCGGCGCCCGCACCCCGCACATCGTCATCAGGCACGTGGCGATCAACTGCGCCGCCCCGGTGCTGGTCTTCTGCACCGTCCAGGTGGCGGAGGCGATCGTCTTCGAGGCGTCGCTGTCCTTCATCGGCGCGGGCGTGCGGCCACCCGACCCGTCCTGGGGCAGCGTCATCGCGGACGGCAAGAACATGGTGCTCACCGGCGGCTGGTGGGCGACCGTCTTCCCCGGGCTGCTGATGCTGGTGACCGTGCTGTCGCTGAACATCCTCTCCGAGGGCGTGTCGGACGCGTGGGCGGCACCTTCGGCGCGCGAGGTCGACGTGAAGGACCAGCACGACCGGCTTCAGGCACCGGAACCCGGCAGCGGCGAGGTGCTCCAGCTGCCGGGCCTGACGCAGGCGGCGGCCCGTCTGCGGTCACGGGCCCGGCCGTTGCCGCGGGGGCGGCAGCCGGTGCTGGCCGTGGAGAACCTGGCGATCGGGTTCGAGGGCCGGCACGGCGGCGTGGACATCGTCGACGGCATCAGCTTCGAGGTGCAGCCCGGTGAGGTGCTTGGCCTGGTCGGCGAGTCGGGCTGCGGCAAGTCGCTGACCGCGCTCACGGTGATGGGCCTCGAGCCGAAGGGCACCCGGGTACGCGGCCACGTCCGCTTCAACCAGCGCCAGCTGGTGGGCGAGCCGATGCGGGTGCGCCGCAAGCTGCTGGGCCACGAGATGGCGATGATCTACCAGGACGCCCTGTCGTCCCTGAACCCGGCGATGACGATCCGCTCGCAGCTCAAGCAGGTCGTGCGCCGTGGCGGCCGCCGCAGCCCCCACGAACTGCTCACCCTGGTCGGCCTCGACCCGGAACGCACCCTGCGCAGCTACCCGCACGAACTCTCCGGCGGCCAGCGTCAGCGCGTCCTGATCGCCATGGCCCTGTCCCGCGATCCGAAGCTGATCGTCGCCGACGAGCCGACGACCGCGCTGGACGTCACCGTGCAGGCGCAGATCATAGAGCTGCTGCTCAGGCTGCGGGAGGAGCTGGGCTTCGCCCTGATCCTCGTCTCGCACGACCTCGCGCTGATCTCGGACGTCACCGACCGGGTGGTGGTGATGTACGGCGGCCAGATCGTGGAGACCGGGGTGACCGCCGACCTGGTGGAGGCGCCGGCCCACCACTACACACGGGGCCTGCTCGGCAGCGTGCTGTCGCTGGAGTCGGCGCAGGAGCGGATGACGCAGATCAAGGGCGTCGTCCCCTCCCCCGCGGACTTCCCGGCGGGCTGCCGCTTCGCGGACCGCTGTCCGCTGGCGAGCGACGTGTGCCGGACCACGGCACCCGTCCTCGCGGGGACCCCGGCGCACACGGCGGCCTGCCATCACCCGGCGATCCTGCTGGCGCCGACGGATCGCTCGGAGACCGAGGCGGTGACATGAGCGCGGATGAGATGAACGCGGACGACGTGACCGTGGCCAAGGTGAGCGCGGGTGATCCGGGCGCGCCCGCTACCGGCACGCTGGTGGAGCTGTCCGACGCGCACGTCGTGCACAAGGCGCGCAGCGGCGGGCTGTTCACCCGGGACAAGGTGTACGCCCTGACCGGCGCCGACCTCACCATCGCGCCCGGCGAGACGGTGGGCGTCGTCGGTGAGTCGGGCTGCGGCAAGTCGACGCTGGCGAAGGTGCTGGTGGGGGTGCAGCGGCCGACGTCGGGGACCGTGGCGTTCCGGGGGCGCGACCTGTGGAACATGACTCCGGGCGAACGCAGGACCGCGGTCGGCGCCGGCACGGGCATGATCTTCCAGGACCCGTCGACGGCGCTGAACCGTCGTCTGCCGGTCCGCCAGATACTGCGGGACCCGCTGGACGTGCACGAGCGCGGCACCAAGCGCGAGCGCGAGGACCGGGTACGGGAGCTGATGTCCCTGGTGGGCCTTCCCAGCGCCCTCACCGACGCCCTGCCCGGCCAGCTCTCGGGCGGTCAGCGCCAGCGCGTGGCCATCGCGCGCGCACTGGCCCTGGACCCCGACCTGGTGGTGGCGGACGAGCCGACGAGCGCGCTGGACGTGTCGGTACGGGCCCAGATCCTCAACCTCCTGCTGGACCTGAAGGAGCGGCTCGGGCTGTCGCTGGTCTTCGTCTCCCACGACATCCAGACGGTACGCCGGATGAGCGATCGCGTGATCACGATGTACCTGGGGCGGATCGTCGAGGAGGCCCCTGCGGCCGATGTCACCGACGCCTCCCGGCACCCGTACACCCGCGCGCTCTTCTCCGCGACCCCCGGTCTGCTGGACCCCATCGACCCGATCCCGCTGGTCGGCCCGGTCCCGTCGGCGACGCGACCGCCGAGCGGATGCCCCTTCCGGACCAGGTGCTGGAAGGCGGACGGGGTATGTGCGGACGTGATGCCGGACTTCTCGGCCGCGTCGGGCCCCGAGCATCGTTACAGGTGTCACCATCCAGTGGAGGAGGGCGAGGCCACCCGCGACCTCGTACGACAGAGCCACAGTTCCAGGGAGCCTTGATCATGATCCCCACCCCGCTCACCGGTGTCGTCCCGCCCGTCTGCACGCCCCTGACACCGGACCGCGAGGTGGACGTACCGTCGCTGCGCAGACTGATCGACCACCTGACGGAGGGCGGGGTGCACGGGCTGTTCGTGCTCGGCTCGACGTCGGAGGTGGCGTATCTGACGGACCGGCAGCGGCGCGTGGTGGTCGAGGCGGCCGTACAGCATGTGGGCGGGCGGCTCCCGGTCCTGGCCGGGGTGATCGACATGACGACGCCGAGGGTTGTGGACCACGTACGGGAGGCAACGGAGGCGGGCGCGGACGCGGTCGTGGCGACCGCCCCCTTCTACGCCCGCACCCACCCCGCCGAGATCGCCCGCCACTACCGCCTGATCGCGGCGGCGTCGCCGGTCCCGGTGGTGGCCTACGACCTCCCGTCCGCCGTCCACACCAAACTCCCCGCCGACGTCGTCCTCGATCTGGCCGCGGAGGGCGTGCTGGCGGGCCTGAAGGACTCCAGCGGCGATCTGGCCGGTTTCCGTGAGGTCGTCATGGGCGTCCGCAACCAGCCCGGCCTCAAGGACTTCAGCGTGCTGACCGGCTCGGAACTCATCGTCGACGCGGCCCTCGCGGTCGGGGCGGACGGCGCGGTGCCGGGACTCGCCAACGTCGACCCCGCGGGGTACGTCCGCCTCGACCGTCTGCACCGCTCCGGCGACCTGGAGTCGGCGCGCGCCGAACAGGAACGCCTGTGCGCTCTGTTCGGCATGGTCACGGTCGGGGATCCCGGGCGGATGGGGGGCAGTTCGTCGGCGCTGGGGGCGTTCAAGGCGGCGCTGTATCTGCGGGGGGTCATCGACTGCCCGGCGACCGCGGAGCCGCAGGTGCCGTTGTCGTCGGAGGAAGTGGAACGGGTGGGGAAGTTCCTGGCCGGCGCGGGCCTGCTGTAGCCGGCTTCCCCGGCCCCCGTCTCCCCGGCCGCGGACCGGCCGGGGAACCTCTGGCGCCCGCTAGCTCAGATCGGTCACCGGCAGTCGGCGGAACTCGATCGTCTCGTACGTGCCCGACGCCCCCGTCTCGTACAGGATCCCGACCGTCTGCCCGTCGAGCCGCACCAGATCCGAGTACGCCGCCCGCCGCTGGGACAGCGTCAGCGCCTTGGTGAACGTCGCCCCGCCGTCCGTGCTGCGCCATACCGCCATCGACTGGCGGGCGGTGGGGACGGAGGGGCCGGAGAAGAGCAACGGGCCCTTGCTGCCCGGGAGTCGGAGGACACTTCCCTCCACCACGGGGACGTCGTTCAGGGACGGCTGGACGGTGTACGGGCGGTCCAGGGTTGCCCCGCCGTCGCTGGAGACACTGTCGAGTCGATTGCCCGCGCTCGTGCCCAGCTGGTCCCGCGAGTTGAAGTACACCCTCCCGTCGGGGAGTTCCGCGGCGGTGGACTCGTTGGCGTTGCTGTAGCCGTCGTACGTGGCGTCCACGAAGCCCAGCTGCCAGGTGCGCCCGCCGTCGTCGCTGTAGATGGCGTGGGCGCCGTAGTACTTCGCCTCCTGACCGGTGTCGGAGGAGCCCGGCGGCGGAGCGATCGAGTGGTTCGACGCAACCACCAGCCGCCCCGCGTGCCTGCCGTGCTGAAGCGCGATCGCATGACCGGGCCCCGTCGCGTACCACCGCCAGTTCGTCGGCTTCACCGCACCCGTGATGTCGCTGGGAGCCGTGAACGTACGGCCGTCGTCGCCGCTGCGCTGGACGAACACCCGGCGGCTCTGCGCCGCCGTGGCCTCGCCCCGCATGATCTGCGCCTCCGTCACATCCCCGCTGTTGTAGGAGGTGACCAGCACGACCGCGCCGGTGTGCGGATCCACCACCGGCGCCGGATTGCCCCGCGTGTCCCCCTCCCCGGCGGCGACCACGCTCAGCGGACCCCAGGTGCAGCCGCCGTCGGCGGACCGTCTGAGGACGACATCGATGTCGCCGGTGTCACCCGCCCCGTCGTGCCGGCCCTCGGCGAAGGCCAGCACCGTGCCCGCTGCCGTCGTGATCGTCGCCGGGATGCGGTAGGTGTCGTAGCCGCCCTCGCCGGAGACGTACGGGACGGAGGTGGTGCAGGCCGTGCCCGCCGAGGCATGGCCCGCGAAGGTGAGCGGTGTGGTCAGGAGTACTGCGGTGGCCAGGAGTGTGCGGCTCAGGATGGTCATCGAGCTCCTTTGACGGAGGGTCAGACATTGACCTGTCCGTCACAGGTTCCCCGGTGTCACCATCCCTGACTCATACGCCACGATGACCAATTGCGCCCGGTCCCGCGCCCCCAGTTTCCCCATGATGCGGCTGACGTGCGTCTTCGCCGTCAGCGGACTCAGTCCCAACGCCTCCGCGATTTCCGTGTTGTTGAACCCGCGTGCGACCAGCGTCAGCACTTCGCGTTCACGCTCGGACAGACATTCGGGCCCGCCCGCCGTGGGCGCGGAGGGGCTGCGCAGGAACCGCTCGATCAGCCGTGCGGTCGGCCCGGGGGACAGCAACGACTCACCCGCCGCGACCGTGCGGATGGCGTCGAGCAGTTCTGCCGGGCGGGTGTCCTTCACCAGGAACCCGGAAGCACCGGCCCGCAAAGCGTCCACGATGTTCTCGTCGGTGTCATAGGTGGTGAGGACCAGCACCCGCACCCCGGCCAGGCCCTCGTCTGCCGCGATCAGCCGGGTCGCCTCGATGCCGTCGAGGTCGGGCATGCGGATGTCCATCAGGACGAGGTCGGCGTCGACGCTGCGGGCCAGTTCGGCGGCCTCCCGGCCGGTGCCCGCCTGGCCGACGACCGCCATGTCCGGGGCCGACTCGACCAGCATGGCGAACGCCTCACGTACGAGCGTCTGGTCGTCCGCCAGCAGGACGCGGATCATCTCTCCCCCTCCGGCCCGGTCCCGGCCGGCAGTACGGCGCTCACCCCGAAACCCCCCTCGTCGCGCGGTCCGGCGTCGAGTGTGCCACCCACGCTGCGGGCCCGCTCACGCATGCCGACGAGGCCGTAGCCGGGGCTCGGCGATCCGGCGGCCGGGCAGGGGCCGTCGTCGGTGACCGACAGGTGCAGGGCGCCCCGCTCCTCGTACAGCTCGATGTGTATGGCCGGTTCGGGCCCCGCGTGCCGGACCGCGTTCGTCAGCGCCTCCTGCACGATCCGGTACGCGGCCGCCCCCACGACGGGCGGCGCCTCGCGCACCCGTACCGCCGACTCGACCCGCGCCCCCGCGAGCCGCGCCGCCTCCACCAGGTCCGGCACTCCGTCGAGCCCGGGGAGCGGGCCGCGTGTCTCGCCGGCGACGCCCGGTGCGCGCAGTACGTCCAGCGTGCCGCGCACTTCACCGCGTGCCGTGCGGCAGGTCTCGGCGATGTCGTCCAGCGCCTTCGCGATCGCCTCGCGGTCCAGCCGCTCCGGGTCCGCGGCCAGCACGTGCGCGGCCACCGACGTCTGCACGCCGATCAGGGTGATGCTGTGGGCCAGCAGGTCGTGCAGGTCGCGCGCGATGCGCAGCCGCTCCTCGGCGACCCGGCGGCGGGCCTCCTCCTCGCGGGTGCGTTCCGCGCGCTCGGCGCGTTCGACGATGGCGGCGACGTACTGGCGGTAGTAGCGCACGTCGATGCCGCAGAAGAGGAACGCGAAGACCCAGCCGGAGATCCGCAGGATCTCCACCGTCTCGTCGGGGTTGGTGAGGGCGTTGAGGATCAGTGTGACGCCGAGGACGGCGGCGCCGGTGAGCAGCGTGCGGCGCACGGTGCCGGTCGCCGCGACCGTGTACAGCACCACCATGGTCGCGAAGATGGGCGCGGCGTGGTTGTTCTCAAGGGCGTGGTACGGGGCGATGCAGACCATGACCGCGAGCAGGACCAGCAGCGGACGGTGGCGCCGCCACACCAGGGGTACGTGGGCCGCGAACAGCAGGGTCCAGCCGAGCGCGTCGGGGCGCAGCTCCTTGTCGCCGAGCAGGGCCATGACGGTGGCGAGAACGGCCCATGCCACGGCCAGCAGCGCGTCGTTGCGCGTGCGGTGCGGGGCGGTCAGGGGGTCGCGGTTGATCGCCGCCATGACCCGCTCGCCGACGCGGGGCCGCACCTGTGTCCTGTTCGACTGCACGGGCTCATCCTCCGCGATGGGGGCGCCCCTCCGGGAGGGAGGGGCGCCGGTCGGATCAGTGGGCGGAGACGGCCACGCGCTCCGGTTCCTTCGGCGGCACGGGCGGTTCGGGCACCCGGGAGAGCGGACCCGGCCACCACATCCGCCGCCCGAGCGCCACACTCGCGCTGGTGACCAGGTAGGTGCGGACGAGGAACGTGTCGAGGAGCACGCCCACCGCGATGACGAAGCCCAGCTCGACCAGCTGCACCAGCGGCATGTTGGTGAGCACCGCGAAGGTGGCGGCGAGGACCAGCCCGGCGGAGGCGATGACACCGCCCGTCGTGCGCAGCGCGGTGAGCGCGGCGGACGCCGGTTCGGCGCCGTTCAGGCACTCCTCGCGCATCCGGTGCATCAGGAAGATGCCGTAGTCGACGCCGAGGGCCACGAGGAACACGAAGGAGAGCAGTCCCAGCCCCGGGTCCGTGCCCTCGAAGCCGAAGACCGGCCCGAAGACGAGTCCGCCGATGCCGAGGGCCGCGCCCCACACGGCGACCACGGCCGCCACCAGGATCAGCGGCGCGACGAGCGAGCGCAGCAGGACGATCAGGATCAGCAGCACGGACAGCAGCACGATCGGCACGACGACCAGGCGGTCGCGGGCGTTGGTGTCCTTGAGGTCGATCTGCTGGGCGCTGGGCCCGCCGACGTAGGAGCCGTCGAGCTTGTCGCGCAGGGCCTCGATGGTGGCGGTCTCCCCGGCGGACTGGGGCGGTGCGGTGGCGAGGACGGAGATCTCGGTCCAGCCGTCTCCGGTACGGCCTTCCTGCGCACTGTCGACGCCGCGCGTGCCCCGGATCGACGCGAGGGTCGCCTCGGCGCGGGCGTCCGGCGTGATGACGCTGATGGGCTGGGTGCCGCGCTCGGGGTAGGCCTTGGCGAGCGTCTCCATCGCGGCGACCGCGTCGGGCTTGGAGGTGAAGGAGTCCTCCTGCTTGAGGTTGCCCGGCAGATTGAGGGTGCCGAGCGCGAGCGCGCCGAGCAGGACCGCGCCGCCGGCCAGGACGGTGAGGGGCCGGCGTCCGGCGGAGCCGCCCATCGCGGTGAACAGCGACCGGCGGGCCTTGGGCGTGCTGCCGAGGCGCGGCACGAGCGGCCAGAACACGCGCCGGCCTAGCAGCACGAGGACCGCGGGCAGCAGCGTCAGCATGGCGAACAGCGCGCACAGCACGCCGACGGTGCCGAGCGGGCCCATGCCCCGGCTGGAGTTGAGGTCGGCGGCGAGCAGGCACAGCAGGCCGGCGGCGACGGTGCCGGAGGAGGCGAGCACGGCGGGCCCGCAGCCCTTGAGCGCGGCGACCATGGCGTCGTAGGGCCGCTCGATGCGCCGTAGCTCTTCCCGGTACCGGGAGACGAGCAGCAAGGCGTAGTCGGTCCCCGCTCCGAACACGAGGATGGTCATGATCCCGGAGCTCTGGCCGGAAACCGACGTCCCGAACCACTGGTTGAGCCCGTAGGCGACGCCCATCGACAGATAGTCGGCCATGCCGGCCACGGCGAGCGGGACCAGCCACAGGAACGGGCTGCGGTAGATGAGGATCAGCAGCAGCGCGACGACCGCGGCGGTGGTGTAGAGCAGCGGCCCGTCCAGCGAGTTGTAGACCTCACTGGCATCGGTGGCGAGCGCCCCCGCCCCACCGACGTCGACGCTCAGCCCGTCGCTCCCCCGCGCGACGTCCCGGACGTCGTTGACGAGCCGGTCGCGCGCCTTCTCGTCGGTTCCCGGCTCGGTGCTCGCGATCGGGTACATCAGCGTGGTGCCGTCCCGGGACGAGACCCCCTCCGGTTCACCGGTGAGCTTGTGCGCGCCCGCGATCCGCTCGATCTGCTCGGCGGCGGCCGACTTGTCGGCGGAGGTCAGCCGGCCGTCCCGGTGGTATACGACGACCATCTCGGTGGCCTCGCCGCCCGGCAGCCGGTCCTGGATCCTGGCCACCTGCGTGGAGTCGGCACTGGCCGGCAGATAGTCGACGGCCCGGTCCCGCTGAACGTCCCCCAACTTCGACGCGAACGGCGACGCGATCGCCAGCACGGCGACCCACAGCCCGAGCACGAGCCAGGGCACGGCCCGCCGTCGCCGAGTACTTGTCCTTGCGGCCCCCATGAGTCGGGCCCCCCTCCGGGTCGGGTGTCTGGGTCGCTTCCAGACTTCCGGGGCGGAGGTGCCGATTCGTCGGGCGGGAGGGCGAGTTGGAGGCTACTGCCGGGGGTGGCCCACGGGCGGCCGTACTCCCTGGGGAGTAACGGCGGCCGTACTACGACGGAGTCCTGGCCGCCGCCGCCAGCAGCCGTGTCACATCCTCGCCGCAGATGGTGAGCGCGGCGCCGACCGTGGCGAGGACGTCCCGCTCGGCCGGGGTGTACGGGCCGTCGGCCAGGGCGATCCGGGCTCCCTGGAGAAGGATCGATTCGCGGCCGGCCGGGGCGAGGTGCGGGGCCAGGGGGTCCAGGGCCTCGTGGAGCTCTATGGCGAGGCCGGCGCCGCAGGGCTCGGAGAAGACCCGGCCGGTGTCGGCGGCGAGGGCCTCGACCAGTGCGTTCAGCTGGTCCTCGGTGCAGTCGTCGAAGCCGGCCGCGCGCACGGTGGCCGCGGCGGTCTCCAGGGAGGGACGCGCGCAGGTGCCGCCCGCCGCCAGGACCGCGAGGGCGACGGTGTGGACGGCGTCGCGGAGCATCGCGGAGAAGCGGGTGGTGGTCGGGTGGTCGAGGACGTCGGTGCCGAAGTGACGGCGGCAGGCCGCGCACTCCACGACCGGCGCGCTCTCGCCGCGCGGCAGCACGGGCACACCGAGGAAGGTGAAGCGGCGATGTCCGGTCAGCCGCTGGTAGTTGCGGTCGCCTCCGCAGCCGGGGCAGAAGAACTCCCCGTCGCCGACGGCCGACCATGCGGTGCGGGTGCCCAGGATGCGCGCAACCCTGACGGCACGGCCGTTTCGTCCCCGTCCTGGCAGCACGTCGCACCTCCGCGAAACCCCGCGGCAACGTCGCCGCGCTTGCGTGATGTTAGCCACATCACGGACGTGGAGTCAGCACCCCGGACGAGACCTTTCCGTGACCTGCACAGGTCAATGGCCGGAAATGAGCGGGCCCCGCCCACCGGAATCCGGTGAGCGGGGCCTTGAAACCGCCGGTCCGGCTGGTCAGCGAGCCGCTCGGTTGACGGCCGAGACGACCGCCTTCAGAGAGGCACGTGTGGTGTTCGCGTCGATGCCGATCCCCCAGAGGACCTTGCCGTCGATCGCGCATTCGATGTAGGAGGCGGCCTGCGCCGATGCACCCTCGCTCATCGTGTGCTCCTGGTAGTCCAGCAGCCGGGCGTCGATGTCGATCTTCGCCAGGGCGTCGAAGAAGGCCGAGATCGGACCGTTGCCGGTACCGGCCAGGACCGTGTCGACGCCGTCGACGGTGGCCTCGACCTTCAGCGTGTCCACGCCGTCGGTGTCCGTCGTCGACTGGCCGTTCTTGACCTGGATCCGACCCCACGGGTTCTCCGGGTTCGGCAGGTACTCGTCCTGGAAGGTCGCCCAGATGTCGCCGCCGGTGACCTCGCCGCCCTCGGCGTCCGTCTTGGCCTGGATGATCTTGGAGAACTCGATCTGCATCCGGCGGGGCAGGTCCAGCTTGTGGTCGTTCTTCAGGACGTACGCGATACCGCCCTTGCCGGACTGCGAGTTGACGCGGATGACGGCCTCGTAGGAGCGGCCGACGTCCTTCGGGTCGATCGGCAGGTAGGGGACGGCCCACTCGATGTCGTCGACCGTGACGCCCTTCGCCGCCGCGTCGGCCTCCATGGCATCGAAGCCCTTCTTGATGGCGTCCTGGTGGGAGCCGGAGAAGGACGTGTAGACCAGGTCGCCCACGTACGGGTGGCGCGGGTGGACCTCCATCTGGTTGCAGTACTCCCACGTACGACGGATCTCGTCGATGTCGGAGAAGTCGATCTGCGGGTCGACGCCCTGCGAGAACAGGTTCATGCCCAGGGTGACCAGGTCGACGTTGCCGGTGCGCTCGCCCTGCCCGAACAGACAGCCCTCGATGCGGTCGGCGCCGGCCATCAGGGCCAGCTCGGCGGCCGCCACGGCCGTACCGCGGTCGTTGTGCGGGTGGACCGACAGCACGACGTGCTCGCGGCGCGTCAGGTTGCGGTGCATCCACTCGAAGCGGTCCGCGTGCGTGGACGGCGTCGAACGCTCCACGGTGGCGGGCAGGTTGAGGATGATCTCGCGGCCGGGACCGGGCTGGTAGACGTCCATCACCGCCTCGCAGACCTCCAGCGCGAAGTCCAGCTCGGTGTCGGTGAAGATCTCCGGGCTGTACTGGTAGCCGAACTCGGTCTCCGGACCCAGCAGCTTCTCGGCGTACTCCACCACCAGGCGGGTGCCGTCCACGGCGATCTGCTTGATGTCGTCCTTGGAGCCACGGAAGACGACACGGCGGAAGACCGGCGCGGTGGCGTTGTACAGGTGCACATTGGCGCGCCTGGCACCCTTCAGCGACTCGACGGTCCGCTCGATCAGGTCCTCGCGGGCCTGGGTCAGTACGGAGATCGTCACGTCGTCGGGGATCGCTCCGGGCTCCTCGACGATCGAGCGCACGAAGTCGAAGTCGGTCTGACCGGAGGCCGGGAAGCCGACCTCGATCTCCTTGTAGCCCATCTTGACCAGTTGGTCGAACATCCGGCGCTTGCGCTCGGGCGACATCGGGTCGATCAGGGCCTGGTTGCCGTCGCGCAGGTCGGTGGAGAGCCAGCGGGGGGCGGCGGTGACACGCCGGCCCGGCCAGGTCCGGTCGGGGATGTCGACCTGGTCGTAGCGGCCGTACTTGTGGATCGGCATGGTGCTGGGCTGCTGGCGGTTCGCCATGTCTGCGGGGCTCCTCAGGATGTCCGGAAGGACGGCCGACGACGCAACGCGAAGCTCCGCGGGGAGGGAGTCGACCTGGACTACAGGCCCTCGCCGCGGCAGCTAAGAAGAAGCAGCCCGAAACGCATGATGCGAAGCATGCTAGCCGAGGCTCTCCGGATGCGGGGCGCTGTATCAGTATGCGGGACCCCAGAGACGAATAGGGCAAAACGTGCGCCATACCACTTCGTCACAGAGAGTGCGGCTCCCTATCCGCATATTTCACCAATCATGGTTGCGGCTAGTGACAGCAAGCTAACGCAGTGCAATGGTGCCGGACATGACGACCAACGGGGGCTTCGAGCCCGTCTTCTGCACCGTCGTACCACCACACGTGCTGGACAAACTGGCCCGCAACGACGACCCGGCACTCTCCGGCCCCGCCCGCCGCACCCTGATGCGCGACAGCGAGCTGCGCGGCAAGCGCCGCGTCACGACCGAGTTCGCCCTCGCGGCCACCCCGGCGGAGAAGGCACCGTCCGACCAGCCGCTGCGCACCATCTACGACGCCCAGCACCGCACGGCCCTGCCCGGCACCAAGGTCCGCGGCGAGGGCGCCGACCCCGGCCAGGACGCCACGGTCAACCGCGCCTTCTCCGGCCTCGGCGCCACCTTCGAGCTCTTCCTCAAGGCCTACCAGCGCCACTCGATCGACGGCGACGGACTGCCCCTGGACGCCACCGTCCACTACGACGAGAACTACAACAACGCCTTCTGGAACGGCGAGCAGATGGTGTTCGGCGACGGTGACGGCGAGATCTTCCTCGACTTCACCATCCCGATCGACGTGATCGGCCACGAGCTCACCCACGGCGTCACCCAGTACACGGCCAACCTCACGTACTACGGCCAGCCGGGCGCCCTGAACGAGTCCATGTCGGACGTCTTCGGCGCCCTCATCAAGCAGTACACGCTCGGCCAGACCGCCGCCGAGGCCGACTGGCTGATCGGCGCCGGCCTGCTCGCCCCCAGCGTCTCCGGCAAGGCCCTGCGCTCCATGAAGGAGCCGGGCAGCGCGTACGACGACGACGTCCTCGGCAAGGACCCGCAGCCCGCGACCATGGACGACTACGTCCGCACCGGCCGCGACAACGGCGGCGTCCACATCAACTCCGGCATCCCCAACCACGCCTTCTACCTGGCCGCCACCGCGCTCGGCGGCCACGCCTGGGAGAAGGCGGGCCAGATCTGGTACGACGTCCTGACCGGCGGCGAGCTGTCGGACCGGGCCATGTTCACCGACTTCGCGGGGCTGACCGTCAAGGCCGCGCGCGAACGCTTCAACGACGGCAGCGAGGAGCTCCAGGCCGTGTCGAAGGCGTGGGAGCAGGTCGGGGTGCGGATCTCCTGAGTCCGTACTAGACAGAGACCCATGCGTATTCAGGTACGGCGCACGGGCGGATTCGCGGGCATCGAGCGGCACGCCGAGGTGGACACCTCGGGGCGGCCCGACGCCCAGGAGTGGCAGGCCCTGGCCGAGAGCGCGGTGGCGTCCGGCCGGGGCACGCCCCCGATCGGGGTTCCGGACGGCTTCAGCTACCAGATCACCGTGGACGGCAGGACGGTGTACTGCTCGGATCCCCGGCTCACCGAGGAGCAGCGCAAGCTGATCTCCAGGGTGCTGAAGGAAGGAGCGTAACGGGCAGTTCACGCCGGGCCGTTGACTTCCGTTACCGCCGGTACGGATGATCCGGCGCATGGCGATCGATGAGCGCGGTGCGCAGAGCCCGATACCCCGTTTCCCGGCCGGCTTCCTGTGGGGCGTCTCGACCTCGGCCCACCAGATCGAAGGGGCGGTGGACGAGCGTGAGCGGTCCGTGTGGGACGCCTTCACGGCCGAGCCGGGACGGGTGAAGGACGGCTCCACGGCCGAGGTGGCCTGCGACCACTACCACCGCTACCGCGAGGACGTGGCGCTGCTGGCCGACCTGGGCGCCGGCGCGTACCGCTTCTCGATCTCGTGGCCGCGGGTCAACTCCCCCAAGGGCCTCGACTTCTACGACCGGCTGGTGGACGAGCTGTGCGCGGCGGGCGTACGGCCGGTGCCGACGCTCTTCCACTGGGATCTGCCGGTCTCCCTGGACTGGCTGGACCGGGACACCGCCGCCCGTTTCGCCGAGTACGTGTCTCTGGTCGCCGAGCGCCTCGGTGACCGCGTCCAGAAGTGGATCACCCTCAACGAACCCGCCGAGCACACCCTGCTGGGCCACGCCCTCGGCACCCACGCACCCGGCAGGCAGCTCCTCTTCGACGCCCTCCCGGTCGCCCACCACCAGCTGCTGGCGCACGGTCTCGCGGTACGGGCCCTGCGCGCGGCCGGCGCGACCGACATCGGGATCGCCAACTCGCACGGGCCGACCTGGCCGGCGTCGCGGGAGCAGGCGGACATCGAGGCGGCCGACTTCTACGACGTACTCCTCAACCGCCTGTTCGCCGACCCCGTGCTGCTCGGCCAGTACCCGGAGGGCATCGGCGAGTTGATGCCCGGCGATGTCGAGGCGGACCTGAAGGTCGTCTCGGAGCCCCTCGACTTCTACGGCGTCAACTACTACGCGCCGACCCGCGTGGGCGCCCCGCAGGGCACCGAGATCGATTTCGGCGGGGTGCGCATGCCAGCCGAACTCCCCTTCTCCGTGCGGGAGATCGAGGGAGTGCCGACCACGGACTTCGGCTGGCCGGTGGTCCCCGAGGGTCTGACGGAGCTGCTCACCGGCTTCCGCGAGCGCTACGGCGACCGGCTGCCGCCCGTGGTCATCACCGAGAACGGCTGCTCGTACGAGGGCGTCGACGACCAGGAGCGGATCGCCTACCTGGACGGCCACATCCGCGCCCTGCACCGGGCGGTGGAGGCGGGCGTGGACGTCCGCGGGTACTTCGTCTGGTCGCTGCTCGACAACTTCGAGTGGGCCGAGGGGTACGCGCGCCGGTTCGGGCTGGTGCACGTGGACTACGAGACGCAAGAGCGGACGCCCAAGGCGTCGTACGGCTGGCTGCGGGACGTGCTCCGGGCGCAGGGATGACGGTCGACGCCCTGGCCGAGCCCACGGACCGGGTCGGCCGGGGCTGGACCGCGGCGCTCTCGCTGGCCAACGTGGCGATCTGGGTGGGCTGGTACGGCCCGCTGCAGATCCTGCTGGCCCGGCAGTCGGAGGACTTCGCGCCCGGCACGGGGATGTCGAAGGAGACCCTGCTGGCCTGGGTGACGGGCGTGGGCGCGGTCGTGTCGCTGGTGGCGAACCCGCTCTTCGGCGCGCTGTCGGACCGCACCACGGCCCGCTGGGGCCGCCGTGCGCCGTGGATCGTGGCCGGCGCGGCGGGCGGCGCGCTGTCGCTGCTGCTGCTCGCCGGGGCGGACGGGCTGTGGACGATGGCGGTCGGCTGGTGCCTGGTCCAGCTGACCCTGAACGCGGCCTTCGCGGCGGTGACGGCGGCCGTGCCGGACCGGGTGCCGCGGCTCCAACGGGGCGTGGTGGGCGGCTGGTTGGGGGCGGCGCAGATCCTCGGGGCGGTCGTCGGTACGGGTCTTGCGACGGCGGCGGGCGGGATCGCGGCGGGGTATGCGGCGTGCGCGGTGTTCGCCCTGGCGGGGGTGCTGCCGTACGTACTGCGGTACCGGGATCTCAGGCTGGGGGTCGCGGACCGGCCGGTGTGGGACCGGCGTTCCTTCGTCCGCGGCTTCTGGCTGAGCCCGCGCCGCCACCCGGACTTCGGCTGGGCCTGGCTGACGCGCTTCCTGATCAACCTCAGCAACGCGCTGGTGATCCTCTACCTCCTGTACTACCTGCGGGACCGCCTCCACCACGACGACCCCGAGCAGGGGGTGCTGATCCTGACCGCGGTGGACAGCGTGGCTCTGCTGGCCACGGTCGTGGTGGGCGGCGTGTGGTCGGACCGTGTGGGGCGCCGCAAGCCCTTCGTGAGGTGGTCCGGGGTGCTGATGGCGGCGGCCACCGCGCTGCTCGCCGCCTGGCAGACCTGGGCGGGCGCGATCGTCGTGGCGGCGTTGCTGGGGGTGGCCCTGGGGGTGTTCATGTCGGTCGACTTCGCCCTGATGACGGACGTCCTGCCGAAGGCCCTCGACCGGGGCAAGGACCTGGGCGTCATCAACGTCGCCAACGCCCTGCCCCAGGTCGCCGCCCCCGCCCTGGCCGCGCCGATCGTCACCTACCTGGGCGGATACCGGGTGCTGTATCTGGTGGCGGCGGCGGTGGGGCTGGCCGGGGCGGTGCTGGTGGGGCGGATCAAGGGTGTGGACTAGGGGTGCGGACCAGGGATGCGGATCACGGTGCGGACCAGAGGGTCAGTCCACGAACTCCCCGTCCACATACACCCAGGCCCCGTCGACCCGCTCGAACCTGCTTCGCTCATGCAGCGAGCCGCCCCGGTAGGAGGCACGGAAGGTCACGGTCCCGGTGGCATGGAAAGCCGACCCGTCCGTCGTGTCCAGGATCTCCAGCCCGGTCCACCGCATCCCCGGATCGAGTTCCAGCCGCTCGGGCCGCGTCCGCGGATGCCAGGTCCGCAGCAGGTACGCCGCATCGCCCTTGACGAAGGCGCTGTAACGCGACCGCATGAGCGCCTCGGCGGTGGGGGCGGCGGTACCGGAGTGGTAGCGGCCGCAGCACTTGTCGTAGGGCTCGGGCTGCCCGCACGGGCAGGAACGCGTGGTCATGGCGGCCATTGTGCAGTGCGCTGTGCAGGGTGACGGGACCCTGACGGATGTCAGGGACCGCGGCACTCGCCGCCGCCGGAGCACTCGCCCTCGTGTTCACCACCGCTCAGAGCGCCGCGGCCGAGGGGCACGGCCGTGGTGGGTACGGCGTGTGGGCCGACGGGGTCGACATCCGCGACGTCAACGAGGGCAACCGCAACCCGTACTGGGTGATGGTCTCGCCGCGAGGCTGGGACAGGTACGGGATCATGTCCAGCTACTACATCGAGAACAGCACCGATTGGATCGACGGCGTACGCGGCCCGGACGGCTGCACGATGCAGGTCCGGTCAGAGCACTCCGGCGTCCCGGGCCGCATAGACCGACGGATACCGGGGCCGGTACCCCAGCTCCCGGCGGATGCGGTCCGTGGAGGTGATCACGAGCCACGGGTCGGGGTCCGTGCGGTCGTACAGTTCGGCCGGGACGTCGACGCCGTTGAGCTGGTGCAGCTCGACCGCGGTGACGGGGGCGTCGTCGGCGATGTTGTAGATGCGGCCGGCGATGCCCGGCGCGTGCAGGATGCGCAGCAGCGCCTGGGCGACGTCCGCGTGATGGCCCATCTGGAGCCGCTGGGTGGCCGCCCAGTTCCGGGCCCACATCAGGGACTGGGCGAGGTGCGGATCGCCCTCGCCGTAGACGAAGGGGAGCCGGCCGACGCGCACGTCCAGGCCCTCCAGCGCGAGCAGTTCCCGTTCGGCCTCCGCCTTGGACTCGGGGTAGGCGCCCCACATCGTCCCGCCGGGCCGGCTCTCGTCGTCCTCGGTCAGCGGGCGGCCCCGTCCGGTGCCGTACACGAGTCCCGTGCTGACCTGCACGAACCTGTGCACTCCGGCCGCCTGTGCGGCGCGGCCCAGCTCCACGGCCGCGTCCCGGTTGACCGCCCATGCCTCCTCGTCCGGCACTCCGCGGAAGGACGCGGCGACGTTGACCACCGCGTCGACCCCGGCCACGGCCTTGCCGAGCACCTCGGCGTCCCGCAGGTCGCCGACCACGACCTCGGCGCCGAGGTCGGCGAAAGGCTCGCCCCGCGCCGGGTCACGCACCAGCACGCGCACCCGCTCCCCCGGCCTGGACTGCGCCAGCAGCCTCGGTACGAAGCGGCGGCCGACCTGTCCCGTCGTACCTGTCACCAATGTCAGCATGATCTGCTCCTCTCGTCACCGACCACCCTCGGACGGGGCCGGTGCGAGCGGGAGAGACCTGTTGATCAGGGGATCGGCAGTCCCTGGATAAGGCGCGCGCCGTGCCGCAGGCTGGAGGGGTGAACCGAGCCGAACTCGCCGACTTCCTGCGCCGCGGCCGCGCCCGGCTGATCCCCTCCGACGTCGGCCTGACAGCGGGCTCCCGGCGCCGTACGCCAGGCCTGCGGCGTGAGGAGGTGGCACAGCTCGCGGGTATGTCGGTGGACTACTACACCCGGCTGGAACAGTCCCGGGGCCCGCGCCCGTCCCGCCAGATGCTGACGGCCCTGGGCCGTGCGCTGCGCCTGACCGACGTCGAGCAGGACCATCTGTTCCACCTGGCAGGCGAGGAGCCGCCGCGACGCGAGACGGCCTCGGCACATGTCCGCCCGGGGCTGCTGCTGATCCTGGACCGGCTGCACGACACCCCCGCGCAGGTGGTGAACGACTGCGGTGAGGTGCTCGCGCAGAACTCGATGGCCAGGGCGCTGGTCGGCGACGTGATGTCCCGCCCGCGGCGCGAGCGCAATCTCATGCGCCTGTTCTTCCTGGACCCGACCGCGCGCACGCTCTTCCCTCCTGAGGACCTGGAGGCCCACGCGCGCACCCAGGTGTCCACCCTGCGCGCGGTGGCCGCGGCCCGCCCCGACGACCCGGAACCGGCCGCGCTGGTCGCCGAACTGCGCGCGGGGAGCGAGGAGTTCGCCCGGCTGTGGGACGAGCACGAGGTGTCCCAACGCAACCGGGCGACCAAGCGGTTCGTGCATCCCCTGGTCGGTCTGCTGGAGCTGGACTGCGAGGTCATGGTCAGCCACGAGCACCACCACCTCCTGGTCGTCCACTCCGCCCGCCCCGGCACGGAGGCCTACGAACGCCTTCGGCTGCTGCGCGTGGTGGGCCTCCAGGACATGTCACCGAGCAAGGCCTGACGACCGGGCCGGCGGCTCGTTTCGGGGCGGTAGTTGACCCGTCGGTAGTTGAGGCCGGAAATCACCCTTGCCGACCCTCGCCCCACGCGCATCAATGGAACCGACGGTTTCCGACGGACCGTCAGATTCGGTCTCGGCTCAGTGTGCCCGCACCCACCTGCCGAGCAGCCCCCCCCACAGAGCACATTCCCCCACCCCCGAAAGGGAGCGATTCCCCATGAGACGAACGCGCATTGGAGCAGGTGCGGCCTTAGCGGCCGGGGTCCTCGCCGTCACCGGCCTGGCCTTCGCACCCGCCGCCTTCGCCGTCACCCCCGCCACCGCCACGATCACCGCCGACTGCGGCAGCTTCGGAGGCGGCGAGGCCACCCTCACGGCGACGCAGGACGGCACCGCCGCCACCGTCACCGTCAACTCCTCCGCGATCACCGCGCCGATCGCGCTCGGGGAGGACTCGATCGCCTCGACGCTCACCCTGGCGAAGGCGGGCGGCGGCACCGTCGCCTTCTCCGGCACCGAGAACCCGGCGATGGCCGCCGGCGACCCCGTCCAGGTCGGCCCGCTCAGCGGCACCGTGGCCTCCGGAGACAGCCTGGAGGCCTTCGGCGGCTCGCTGCAGATGACCGTCTTCGGCATCACCATCACCTGCACGGCGACCGGGCCGCAGTCGCCGGGCCCGTTCGTGTTCGACTGAGGCGCGTGACGCGCTGATGAGGCGCGGTCCCGACGCTGCTACAGCGCGTCGGGGCCGCGCTCGCCCGTCCGTACCCGTACGACCGTCTCGACCGGCACCGCCCAGACCTTGCCGTCGCCGATCTTGCCGGTCTGGGCGGCCTTCACGACGGCGTCGATGACGTCCTCGGCGGCCGCGTCGTCGACGACCACCTCGATGCGGACCTTCGGCACCAGGTCGACCCGGTACTCGGCGCCGCGGTACACCTCGGTGTGCCCGCGCTGGCGGCCGTAGCCGCTCGCCTCGGTCACGGTCAGACCGTGCACACCGATCTCCTGGAGAGCGGTCTTGACCTCGTCCAGCCGGTACGGCTTGACGATCGCGGTGATGAGCTTCATGCCTGCTTCTTGACCTTCTGGGCGGCGGGGACGGAGGAGGAGAGGGACGCGGTGACCGGGGCGCCATGCCCCAGGACCCCGTGATCGTAGGCGGTCTCGGCGTGCACCGTAAGGTCCAGGCCGCTGTGCTCCTGCTCCTCGCTCGCGCGAAAGCCCATGGCCCTGTCGATGACCTTGGCGATGCCGTAGGTGACGAGGAAGGCGTACGCGCCCACGGCCACGATCGCCACCAGCTGCTTGCCGAGCTGCGCGAGCCCGCCGCCGTACAGCAGGCCCTCGGCCCCGCCCGTCATGGTCGCCGTCGCGAAGACGCCGATCAGCAGGGTGCCGATGACACCGCCGACGAGGTGGACGCCGACGACGTCCAGGGAGTCGTCGTAGTTGAACTTGAACTTCCAGCCGACGGCGTAGGAGCAGACGACACCGGCGGCGAGGCCGATCACGAGCGCGCCGAGCAGGGAGACCGAGCCGCAGGAGGGCGTGATGGCGACGAGTCCGGCGACCGCGCCGGACGCGGCGCCCAGGGTGGTGGGGTGACCGTCGCGCTTGTGCTCGACGAAGAGCCAGCCGAGCAGGCCGGTGCAGCCGGCGGCGAGGGTGTTGAGGAACGCGGCGGCGGCGAGGCCGTTGGCGCCGAGGGCGGAGCCGGCGTTGAACCCGAACCAGCCGAACCAGAGCAGACCGGCGCCGAGCACGACCATCGGCAGGTTGTGCGGCCGCATCGCGTCCTTCTTGAACCCGAGCCGCGGGCCGAGGACCAGGCACAGGGCGAGCCCGGAGGCGCCGGAGGTGATCTCGACGGGGAGACCGCCGGCGAAGTCGAGGGCGCCGAGGTGTTCGAGGATCCAGCCGCCGGGGCCCCAGGTCCAGTGCGCGACGGGAACGTATACGAGCAGCGCCCACACCGGCACGAACACCACCCACGCCCCGAACTTCGCCCGGTCCGCTACGGCGCCGCTGACCAGCGCGGCGGTGACGATCGCGAAGGTGAGCTGGAAGGTGGCGAACAGGACGGTGGGGACGGTGCCCTGGACGCTGTCCGGTCCGAGGCCGGCCATGCCGACGTGGTCGAGGCCGCCGATGAGACCGCCGATCGCGTCGTCCCCGAAGGCGAGGGAGTAGCCGCAGGCCAGCCATACGACCGTCACCAGGGCGATGGCGACGAAGCTCATCATCAGCATGTTGAGGACGCTCTTCGTGCGGACCATGCCGCCGTAGAACAGGGCCAGGCCCGGGGTCATCAGCAGCACGAGGGCGGTGGCGGCGAGCAGCCAGGCGGTGTCGCCGGTGTCGACGCTTGCGGCGGCGAGGGGCACGGTGGTCTCCAACGGTGTGGGGGCTCGTCAGAGAGTCACGGGAGTGCGTTTCCGGTTGTGCACGAGTGTGTTTCCGGGGTGTTTCATTGCGCGAGGGTTTCCGGAGGCTCACAGGACGGGGGGTGGGTGGTCGCTCCCTTGTGCGGCAGGGCCTTGTGGATCAGGGAGAATGGGCGCCATGAGCGTTCGCAGCAAGTCATCCGAGTCGTCGGCATCGTCGGAGGCACCCCACCGCGCCGGCTTCGCCTGCTTCGTGGGCCGCCCCAACGCGGGCAAGTCCACTCTCACGAATGCTCTGGTCGGCCAGAAGGTGGCGATCACCGCGAACCAGCCGCAGACGACGCGGCACACCGTGCGCGGGATCGTGCACCGGACCGACGCCCAGCTGATCCTGGTGGACACCCCCGGACTGCACAAGCCGCGCACCCTGCTCGGCGAACGCCTCAACGACATCGTGCGCACCACCTGGGCCGAGGTCGACGTGATCGGCTTCTGCCTGCCCGCGAACGAGAAGCTCGGCCCCGGTGACCGCTTCATCGCGAAGGAACTGGCGTCGATCAAGAAGACGCCGAAGATCGCGATCGTCACGAAGACCGACCTGGTGGACAGCAAGACCCTGGCCGAGCAGCTGATCGCGATCGACCAGCTCGGCAAGGAGCTGGGCTTCGAGTGGGCCGAGATCGTCCCCGTCTCGGCGGTCGGCGACAAGCAGGTGGACCTGCTGGCCGACCTGATCGTCCCGCTCCTTCCGGAGGGCCCTGCGCTCTACCCCGAGGGCGACCTCACCGACGAGCCCGAGCAGGTCATGATCGCGGAGCTGATCCGCGAGGCCGCGCTGGAGGGCGTACGGGACGAGCTCCCGCACTCCATCGCGGTCGTCGTCGAGGAGATGCTCCCCCGCGAGGACCGCCCCGCCGACAAGCCCCTCCTGGACATCCACGCCTTCGTCTACATCGAGCGCCCCAGCCAGAAGGGCATCATCATCGGCCCCAAGGGCAAGCGCCTGAAGGACGTCGGCATCAAGTCCCGCAAGCAGATCGAGGCGCTCCTGGGTACGCCGGTCTTCCTGGACCTGCATGTGAAGGTGGCGAAGGACTGGCAGCGCGATCCGCGCCAGCTGCGCAAGCTGGGCTTCTGAGCCGGGCGGCGGCAGCACATATCGATACAGCCTCGGCCTGCATGTGAAGGTCGCCAAGGACTGGCAGCGCGACCCCCGACAGCCGCGCAAGCTGAGCTCCTGAGCCGCGCGGGCAAGGACGGGCAGCGCCGGCCGCGCGGCGGTAGCCGCACATCGATACAGCCTGGACCTGCATGTGAAGGTGGCGAAGGACTGGCAGCGCGATCCGCGACAGCCGCGCAAGCTGGGCTCCTGAGCCGGGCGGCGGCAGCGCATATCGATACAGCCTGGACCTGCATGTGAAGGTCGCCAAGGACTGGCAGCGCGACCCCGACAGCCGCGCAAGCTGGGCTCCTGAGCCGCGCGGGCAGGGACGGGCAGCGCCGACCGCGCGGCGGTAGCCGCACATCGATACAGCCTGGACCTGCATGTGAAGGTCGCCAACGGCCGGCAGCGGGATCCGTACAGCCGCGCAAGCTCGGCTTCTGAGAGCCGTAACCTCCTCGTCGAAAAGCCCTACGGCAGTGTCAGTCCTGCGGCGTACCCTTGAAATCGCCAGGCCGCCCCTGTGGCGGGCGAGTCGTATCGAGGAGGACGAGCAAGGCCTACGAGCCGGCCCATGACTCAGACACCCACAGCTCACACACCCGCGCAGGGACAGGCGAGAGCACAGTTCACCGTCCCCGCCCAGCACCCCATGGTGACCGTGCTGGGGTCCGGCGACTCCCTGCTGCGCGTGATCGAGAAGGCCTTCCCGGCGGCCGACATCCACGTCCGGGGCAATGAGATCAGCGCGGTCGGCGACTCCGCGGAAGTCGCCCTCATACAGCGCCTGTTCGACGAGATGATGCTGGTGCTCCGCACCGGACAGCCGATGACGGAGGACGCAGTGGAACGCTCGATCGCCATGCTGCGGGCGAGTGAGAACGGGGAGGGCGACGGCCAGGAGACCCCGGCCGAAGTACTCACACAGAACATCCTGTCCTCGCGCGGCCGCACCATCCGCCCCAAGACGCTCAACCAGAAGCGGTACGTCGACGCCATCGACAAGCACACCGTCGTCTTCGGTATCGGCCCCGCCGGCACCGGCAAGACCTACCTGGCCATGGCCAAGGCCGTCCAGGCCCTCCAGTCCAAGCAGGTCAACCGCATCATCCTGACCCGCCCGGCGGTCGAGGCCGGCGAGCGTCTGGGCTTCCTGCCCGGCACGCTCTACGAGAAGATCGACCCGTATCTGCGCCCGCTGTACGACGCGCTGCACGACATGCTGGACCCGGACTCGATCCCGCGGCTGATGGCGGCCGGGACGATCGAGGTCGCCCCGCTCGCCTACATGCGCGGTCGTACGCTCAACGACGCCTTCATCATCCTGGACGAGGCCCAGAACACCTCGCCCGAGCAGATGAAGATGTTCCTCACCCGCCTCGGCTTCGACTCGAAGATCGTGATCACGGGTGACGTCACCCAGGTCGACCTGCCGAGCGGCACCAAGTCGGGTCTGCGTCAGGTCCAGGACATCCTGGAGGGCCTCGACGACGTCCACTTCTCCCGGCTCACGTCCCACGATGTCGTACGGCACAAGCTGGTCGGCCGTATCGTCGACGCGTACGAGAAGTACGACAGCCGTAACGGCACGGAGAACGGCACCCACACGGGCGCCCGTAACAAACGGAAGTAGACCAGCGCGACCATGTCGATCGACGTCAACAACGAGTCCGGAACCGAGGTCGACGAGCAGGCGATCCTCGACATCGCCCGCTACGCACTCGCGCGGATGCGCATCCACCCGCTCTCCGAGCTCTCGGTGATCGTCGTTGACGCCGAAGCCATGGAGCAGCTCCACATCCAGTGGATGGACCTCCCCGGCCCGACGGATGTCATGTCCTTCCCCATGGACGAGCTGCGGCCCCCCTCGAAGGACGAGGAGGAGCCGCCCCAGGGGCTGCTCGGTGACATCGTGCTCTGCCCCGAGGTCGCCGCGAAGCAGGGCACGGAAGCGCCCACCCAGCACACCATGGACGAGGAGCTCCAGCTGCTCACCGTCCATGGTGTGCTGCACCTCCTCGGGTACGACCACGAGGAGCCCGACGAGAAGGCCGAGATGTTCGGCCTGCAGGCGGCCATCGTGGACGGCTGGCGTGCGGAGAAGGGTCTGACCGGCCCCTCCCCGGCCCCGACCGTGTCATGAGCCTCCCCCTCGTCTCCGGCGCCATCGCCCTGGTGGTCGTCGCCTGGCTCGCCGCCTGCGCGGAGGCGGGCCTGGCGCGTGTCTCCAGCTTCCGCGCCGAAGAGGCCGTACGCAGCGGCCGGCGCGGCAGCGAGAAGCTCGCGCTGGTCGCCGCCGACCCGACGCGCTATCTGAACGTGGCGCTGCTGGTGCGCGTGGCCTGCGAGATGGCCGCCGCCGCGCTGGTGACCTACGCCAGCCTGAAGGAGTTCGACAGCACCACCGAGGCCCTGCTGGTCGCGATAGCGGTCATGGTCCTGGTGTCGTACGTCGCCGTCGGGGTCTCCCCGCGCACCATCGGCCGCCAGCATCCGCTGAACACGGCGACGGCGGCGGCGTACGTGCTGCTGCCGCTCGCGCGGATCATGGGCCCGATCCCGTATCTGCTGATCCTCATCGGCAACGCCCTCACCCCCGGCAAGGGCTTCCGGCGCGGCCCCTTCGCCTCCGAGGCGGAGCTGCGCGCGCTGGTCGATCTCGCCGAGAAGGAGTCGCTGATCGAGGACGAGGAGCGCCGGATGGTGCACTCGATCTTCGAGCTGGGCGACACGCTCGTTCGGGAGGTCATGGTCCCGAGGACCGACCTCGTCGTCATCGAGCGCTACAAGACCATCCGCCAGGCCCTCACCCTCGCCCTGCGCTCCGGTTTCTCGCGCATCCCGGTGGTCGGGGAGAGCGAGGACGACGTCGTCGGGATGGTGTATCTGAAGGACCTGGCCCGCAAGACGCACATCTCCCGGGACGCGGAGAGCGAGCTGGTGTCGACGGCGATGCGGCCCGCGTTCTTCGTGCCCGACACCAAGAACGCCGGTGACCTGCTGCGCGAGATGCAGAAGGAGCGCAATCACGTCGCCGTCGTCATCGACGAGTACGGCGGCACCGCCGGCATCGTCACCATCGAGGACATCCTCGAGGAGATCGTCGGCGAGATCACCGACGAGTACGACCGTGAGCTGCCTCCGGTGGAGGAGCTGGGCCAGGACCGCTACCGTGTCACCGCCCGTCTGGACATCACCGACCTGGGCGAGCTGTACGGCCTCGACGAGTACGACGACGAGGACGTGGAGACCGTCGGCGGACTGCTGGCCAAGGCGCTGGGCCGGGTCCCGATCGCCGGGGCGTCGTCCCAGGTCGAGCTGCCCGACGGCCGCGAGCTGCGCCTGACCGCGGAGGCTTCGGCGGGCCGCCGAAACAAGATCGTCACGGTTCTGGTGGAGCCGGTCGGCCGGGCCGAGCCCAAGGAAAAGCGGGACGAGTGACGCATGACCCCTCAGGAACTGCGCACCCTCTGCCTGTCCTTCAACGCCGCCGTGGAGGACTTCCCGTTCAACCCCGAGACCTCGGTCTTCAAGGTCCTCGGCAAACTCTTCGCCCTGACCAACCTGGACGGGCGGCCCCTGACGGTCAATCTGAAGTGCGATCCGGAGGACGCGGTACGGCTGCGCGGGGAGTATCCGGGGCTGATCGTCCCCGGGTGGCACATGAACAAGCGGCACTGGAACACGGTGACGGTCGACGGCGAGCTCCCGGACCGGGTGGTCCGGGAGCTCGTCGAGGACTCGTACGACCTCGTGGTGGCGGGGCTACCTAGAGCCGAGCGGCTCCGTCTCGACCGTCCCTGAGCCGGCCGTCCGCCGGGTGCGCAGGCCGAGGGCGACCAGGGCCGCGGCGGTCAGGACGATCGCCGTGTTCAGGGCCATCACCGTGCGGGTGCCGGACAGCAGGTCGTCGGATGTCGTGGCGAGGACGCCCAGCAGGGGGATGCCGATGGTGAGGCCGAGCTGCTGGGTCGAGGTGACCAGGCCGGTGGCCAGGCCCTGTTCCTCGTCGGGGACGCCGGAGGTGACCGTCACGCCGTAGGAGATGATCGCACCGAGGTGGAACATGCTCGCCAGCGAGACGGCGGCCGTGGCGAGCCAGACGGACCAGGTGTGGGTGTCGAGGAACAGCAGGCCCGCGATGAAGGCGCCCTGGCCCGCGAGCGAGAGCACCAGGGTGCGGCGGGCGCCGAGGCGGCTGACGAAGCGCGGGGTGAGCATGCCCGCGATCACCGACAGGACGCCCTGGACGCCGAAGACCAGGCCCGTCTGCCAGGCCGACAGGTGCAGGATCTCCTGGAGGTAGAGGGTGAGGACGAAGATCACCGTCGACATCATGGAGAAGGTGATCAGGCCGCCCAGGTTGCCCCACGCCACCGTGCGGCGGCGCAGCATGGGCAGGGAGACCAGCGGTGCCTCGGTGCGGGACTCGACGACCACGAACGCGGCCAGGAGCGCGAGGCCCGCGATCAGTGTCGTGATGACGTCGGCGCGGCCGAAGCCGTGGTCGGCGGCCGTCGTCAGGGCGTAGATCAGGGAGAGCAGACCGCCGGTGACGGTGACCGCGCCCGGCACGTCCAGGTGCGGGCGCTGCGGGGTGCGGGACTCGGGCAGCAGGCCGGGCGCGAGCGGCAGCACGACCAGCGCGAAGACCGCGAGCAGGCCCATCGTGGAGCGCCAGCCGAGCGCGTCGGTCAGGATGCCGCCGGCCACCATGCCGATGGTGAAGCCGAGAGACATCAGCGTCCCCGAGATGCCGAGCGCGCGGTCGCGGGCGGGACCCTCGGCGAAGGTGGTCGTCAGCAGCGACATGCCCGTCGGGACGATGACCGCCGCGCCGAGGCCCTGCAGCGCGCGTCCGGCGAGGAAGGACGCCGGGCCCCAGGCGAACGTGGCGAGCACCGAGGCGGCGGCGAACAGGGCGAGACCGGTGAGGAACAGCCTGCGGCGGCCGTACAGATCGCCGATGCGGCCGAACAGGAGCAGGAAGCCGCCGGACGGCAGCGCGAACGCGGTGACCGCCCACTGCAGGGCCGACTGGCTCATGCCGAGGTCGGCGCCCAGCACGGGGAGGGCGACGTTCAGGACGGAGAAGTCGAGCGCGACCATGAACTGGGCGGCGCACAGGACGAACAGGACGAGTTTGTCGCGCGTCGACATCCGGGGGGTGTCGGGCGAGAGGGCGGGAGCGGGAGTGGACGTGGTGGTGTCGATCGCCATGGACAAGAGCCTGCGGGCACCGGAATAGCCGTGGGGAGCGGGAAGTTGTGCTGGTGGTGGTACCACCAGGCAACGGGATGAGGGGGATCCGTACGTGTCCGAGGGCGCGCTGAAAAGCCATCGGCGGCGCGAGCTGCGCGAGTTCCTGATGAGCCGGCGGGCCCGGGTGACACCGGGCGAGGCGGGCCTGCCCGACGGCGGGGCGCGGCGCCGTACACCGGGCCTGCGGCGCGAGGAGGTCGCGGTGCTCGCCGGGGTCGGCGCCTCCTGGTACCAGTGGCTGGAACAGGGGCGGGAGATCTCCGTCTCGCCGCAGGTGCTGGACTCCGTCGCCCGGGTGCTGCGGCTGAGCAACGCCGAGCGCCGCCATCTGTATCTGCTGGCCGGGCTGAATCCGCCGGTGGCCGAAGTGGCGCCCGAGAAGCAGGACATGTGCGACGGGCTGCGGCGGCTGATCGACGCGTGGATGCCGTATCCGGCACACATCATGGACAAGTACTACAACGGCGTGATGCACAACGACGCGGCCGCGACCGTGCTCGGCATGCGGCCCGGCAAGCGGTGGAACTGCCTGCTCGACTTCTTCACCGACCCGATGTACCGGTCGCGGGCGAGGAACTGGGAGGAGAACGCCGCCACGGTCGTCGCGCAGTTCCGCGCGGTCTGCTCGGCCAACCCCGACGACGAGGGCTTCCAGGCCGTGCTGTCCGAGGCGAAGGCGTCCAGCGGGGAGTTCAACGCGCTGTGGGAGCGGCGGGACATCGAGGACGCCGGGCAGATCCGCAAGGAGCTGGAACATCCGCTGGTCGGGCTGCTGTGCATGGAGTCGAGCGTGATGAAGATGCCGGTGCGCCCCGATCTGTCGATCGTCCTGCACACGCCCCTGGACGAGGCGAACACGGCGGCGAAGCTGGAGTGGCTGGCATCCCACGAGGGCCGGCGCGGGGCGATGTACCCCGTGGCCGGATAGGGGCGGTGGCGCTACGTATGCTCAGCTCATGACCGACAACAGCGCGCTCGATCCCGAGGACCGCAAGATCGTCACCCTGGCCCGTTCCGCGCGGGCCCGCAACGGCGTGCCCGAGGGTGCGGCGGTACGGGACGACACGGGCCGTACGTATGTCGCCGGGACCGTCGCGCTGGAGTCCCTGAAGCTGAGCGCGCTCCAGACGGCGGTGGCGATGGCGGTGGCGTCGGGGGCCACGTCGCTGGAGGCGGCGGCGGTCGTGACCGAGGCGGAGAGCGCGTCGGACGTGGACCGGGCCGCCGTGCGGGATCTGGGCGGGCCCGGGACGCCGGTGCTGGTGGCGGGGCCGGACGGGTCGGTGCGGTCGACGGTGACGGCGGGCTGAGGTTCGAAGCGCTGCGACGAACCTGACCGGCGTCTGCGAAATCCCCTCTGGCGTTTGAGGAGCGGGGTACCCGGCTCTGCGGAGGGGCGATCCGACGGGCGATTGTCAGTGCCCGGTGTCAGGCTGAGGGCATACCGGATCGGCGGAAGGGAATCGTCATGATCACCACCGACCAGGCCCCCGGCTCCCCCTGTTGGCTCGACCTCGGCGCCCCCGATGTGCGGTCCTCCGCGGCCTTCTACGGTGCCGTGCTCGGCTGGGAGTACGAGTCCATGGACGAGGGCGAGGAGTTCCAGGGCGGGATGTTCAAGAAGGACGGCAAAACCGTCGCCGGGCTCGGCAAGCTCACCGAGGAGGGGGCGCGGTCGGCCTGGATGATCTACTACACCGTCACCGACGCGGACGCCGCAGCGCAGGCCGTGCAGGGCGCCGGCGGCACGGTGCGGGTGGCGCCGATGGACCTGGAGGACTGGGGGCGGATGGCCCAGTTCACCGACCCGCTGGGCGGGCAGTTCGCCGTGTGGCAGCCGGGGAAGAACTCGGGCTTCGAGCTGGCGGACGAGACGGGCTCGCTGTCCTGGACGGAGCTGTACACGACCGACGCCGCGGCCGCGAAGGAGTTCTACGGCGGCATCTTCGGCTGGCAGTACAACGACATGGAACTGCCCGGCGGCGGAGGCGCGTACACCATCATCACGCCCGCCGGGCTGCCCGAGGAGCGTATGCAGGGCGGCCTCATGGAGCTGCCCGCGGAGAACCTCGCGCTGGCGGCCGGGCGGCCTTACTGGCACCCGGTCTTCAACGTCGACGACTGCGACGCGGCGGTCGCCAAGGTCACCGAGAACGGCGGAAGTGTGCAGATGGGGCCGGAGGACGCGGAAGGTGTCGGCCGGCTGGCGGTGTGCGTGGATCCGTCGAACGCGGACTTCGTGGTCCTGACCCCGGCGACGCCGAGCTGAGCCCGGCCGCCGCCGCTCTCAGGCCGACCGTCCGAAGCCGATCGTCGGCACCGCCCTGCGCAGCGGCCAGGGTCTCCCCGCCTCCTGTGGCACCAGGTCCGCCAGGAACGCGTACCGGCGCAGGGCCTCGGGGTCCTGCCGGTCCAGGGACCGGACCTGGCGCCACCACGCGCCGATCTCGGCCCAGCCCGGGGCGGACAGGGAGCCGCCGAACTCCTGCACAGAAAGGGCCGCGGTCAGGCCCGCGAAGGCCAGACGGTCCTCGAGGGGCCAGTCGGCCAGGGTGCCGGTGACGAAGCCGGCCACGAAGACGTCACCGGCGCCCGTCGGGTCCATCGCCTCCACGGCGATGGCGGGTACCTCGGCCGTCTCCCCGGTTCTGCCGTCCACCGCGTAGGCGCCCTCCGCGCCGAGGGTGACCACCGCCAGCGGGACGTGCGCGGTCAGGGCGTGGGCCGCCTTGCGGGGGCAGTCGGTGCCCGTGTAGCGCATCGCCTCCTGCGCGTTCGGCAGGAAGGCCTCGCAGTGCTCCAGGTCCGCGAGCCCCGCCAGGTCCCACGCCCCGGTGTCGTCCCAGCCGACGTCGGCGAAGATACGGGCGCCCTTGCTCGCGGCCTGGGCGATCCAGGGGGCGCGTGTGCCCGGCACCAGCGAGGCCACGGCGGCCCGCGCGCGGGGCGGGCACTCCGGCGCCGGCTCCTCCGGGGGTGGCTCGTGGCCGTGGGAGACCATGGTGCGCTCCCCCTCGTACGCCATCGAGACCGTCACCGGTGAGTGCCAGCCCGGGACCGTGCGCGACGGCGAGAGGTCGATGCCCTCGCCCTGCTCCAGCGCGTCCCAGCAGTAGTCGCCGTAGTGGTCGTCGCCGAAGGCCGCCGCGAGGGACGTCCGCAGGCCGAGGCGGGCCAGGGCGGTGGCCATGTTCGCCACACCGCCGGGGCTGGAGCCCATCCCGCGCGCCCAGGACTCCGTCCCGCGCACCGGGGCCGAGTCGAGGCCGGTGAAGATGATGTCGAGGAAGACCGTGCCCGTGAGATAGACGTCCCAGGGCGGATCGGCGGGCGCGCGCAGGCCGATGAGGGGGTCGACCTGGGCCCGGCGGTACGGCCCCGTCGCCTTGGCCGACGGCCCCTGGGGCGAGGGTCCCTTTCCGGTGGGCGCGGTGGGCGTGGTCACGGTGCGCTCCCTGACGTGGTGCTGATCTGGCCAGTGTGCACCACGCCACTGACAACGCCACCGCGATCTTGCCGAGCCCCTCGCGTCCCGTCAGCCGGAAAAGCCGCTCACCAGCGCGGTACCTCCGGCGTCACCCACCCCGGCTCGGCGACCCGCATCGCCGCCGCGTCGTCGCGGTCCCGGAGTGAGCCGTCGTCATCCAGCCACCGCCGGTGCAGCTCGGCGAGCCGGTCGCGGTCCAGCTCGACGCCGAGGCCGGGGGCGTCCGGTACGGCGACCCGGCCGCCGTCGAAGGCGAGGCGCTCGGTGAGGACGTCCTCGGACTGCCAGGGGTAGTGGGAGTCGCAGGCGTGGTGGAGGTTCGGGACGGTCGAGGCCACGTGGGTCATCGCGGCCAGGGAGATGCCGAGGTGGGTGTTGGAGTACATGGACACCCCGACGCCGAAGGTGCTGCAGACGGCGGCCAGTTGCCGGGTGTTGCGCAGCCCGCCCCAGTAGTGGTGGTCGGAGAGGACCACCTGCACGGCGTTCTTCGTGAACGCCTCCTTGATCTCCGCGAACGTCGTCACGCACATGTTGGTCGCCAATGGCACCCCGCTGCGCGCGGCGACCTCCGCCATCGCGGCCGTACCGAGGGCCGGGTCCTCCAGGTACTCCAGGACGTCCCCCAGCTCCCGCGCCACCTTCAGCGAGGTCTCCACGGACCAGGCCCCGTTGGGGTCGAGCCGCAGGGGGTGCCCGGGAAAGGCCTCCGCGAGGGCCCGGATCGCCGCGATCTCCTCGTCCGGCGGGAAGACACCGCCCTTGAGCTTGAAGGACGTGAACCCGTACCGCTCCTTGAACCGACGCGCCTGTTCCACCACCCCGGCCGGGTCGACGGCGGCACCCCAGTCGTCCTTCTCCGCGATAACGCCCGCCGGATGGCCGGCCCACTTGTAGAACAGGTACGCGCTGTACTCGACCGTGTCGCGCACCTTGCCCCCGAGCAGCGCGTGCACGGGCAGCCCGAGCGACTTGCCGAGGGCGTCGAGACAGGCCACCTCGAAGGCGGAGACGACGGACAGCCGCAGCTTGTCGGCGGTCTGCACGCCCCGCAGTCCGCCGACGTCGACCTGCCCGGAGACCCGGGTCCCGTCGACTGCCACGGCGTCGGCGACGACGAACAGCCCGTTGAGATCGGAGACTTGACGACCGATCAGCTTCTCGGCGAACGGCCGGGCGAGCTCCAGATACTTGGTGTCGCCGTACGTCTCCCCGACCCCGACGACGCCGCCCGCCGTCTCGACCTCCATGATCAGGCGTGGCGTGTACGGCTGGTGCACGCCCTGGGTGTTCAGCAGCGGCGGGTCGGCGACCAGGATCGGGGTCAGACGGACGTCCGTGATGGTGAGGTTCACAGCGCGGCTCCCACGAGGTGGAGTCCGGCGGTGAGCAGGGTGCGCAGGTCGGCCAGGTCGGCGGCCGACGGGTCGGTGAGCGGGGCGCGTACGGGGCCGACGGGGCGGCCGCGCAGCCGGGCCGCCGCCTTCACCAGGGACACGGAGTATCCGGGCACCCGGTCGCGCAGTTCGACGAACGGGACGTAGAAGTCGCGCAGCAGCTTGTCGACCGTGCCGTGGTCGCCGTCGGCGAGGGCGGCGAAGAAGGCGTTCGCGATCTCGGGGGCGAAGGCGTGCACGGCGGAGGAGTAGGCGGGGACGCCGACGGCCGCGTAGGCGCGGGCCTGGACCTCGGCGGTGAGGGCGCCGTTGAAGAAGAGGAAGTCCTCGGGGGCGGCGAGGGTGAGGCGCTGGAGGCGGTCGAGGTCGCTGTGGCCGTCCTTGAGGCCGATGACGCCCGGGATACCGGCGATGCGCTTCAACGACCCGATGGTGAAGGCGACCTGGCCGCGCTGGTAGGCGATGAGCGGCAGTCGGGTGCGGGCCGCGATGTGCTCCAGCTGGGCGACCAGGCCGTCCTGCGGGGCGGCGATCAGATAGTGCGGCAGGACGAGGAGGGCGTCGGCGCCGGCCTCCTCGGCGATGCGCGCGAAGCGGACGGCCTGCGCCCAGCCGTACCCGGTCCCGGCGACGACGGGCACGCGTCCGCCCGCCTCCTCGACGGCGATCGAGACGACCTGGCGGTACTCGTCCTCGTCCAGCGAGAAGAACTCACCGGTGCCACAGGCGGGGAAGAGGGCCCCGGGGGCGGTGGCGAGCCGGTCGGCGACATAGGCACGGAAGCCGTCCGGGTCCAGCGAGCCGTCGTCGTGGAAGCTCGTGAGCGGGAACGACAGCACTCCTCGCGCCATGCCGTCCCGCAGACGCCGCGTCGTGTCCGTATCGAGGCTCACCCTCGTCATCTCCCTATGTAGACCTCATCCACGTATGAGAATGGAGATTAGATACGCGAACCGGGACCGTCAATGGCGCGGCCGGCCCGATTACCATCGGCCCATGTCAGAGACAGGCGGCGTCCGTGAGGTGAAGTCCGCGGCGCGTACGGTCGAGCTGCTGGAACTCCTCGCCGCCCGCGGCGACCGCCCGGCACGCCTCCAGGAGCTGGCCGACGAACTGGCCGTGCCGCGCAGCTCCATGTACGCGCTGCTCCAGACCCTGATCGCGCGCGGCTGGGTCCGCACCGACGTCACCGGCTCCCTCTACGGCATCGGCATCCACGCCCTGCTCACCGGCACCGGTTACCTCGACTCCGACCCGCGCGTCCGCGTCGTACGCCCGTATCTGGACGAGGCGTCCGACGCGCTGGGCGAGACGATCCACATGGGGCGGCTGGACGGCCGGGACGTGGCGTATCTGGCGACGCGCGAGTCGCACGAATACCTCAGGACGATCAGCAGGGTCGGCCGGCGCCTCCCGGCACACGTGGGCGCGCTCGGCAAGGCGCTGCTCGCCGAACGCCCCGACTCCGACCTCCCCGAGGGCCCGTACCGGGCCCTCACCCCCAACTCCCACACCACCCGCGCCTCTCTTGCCGCGGACCTCGCCGAGGTGCGGGCACGCGGCTGGTCGGTCGACCGCGAGGAGGGCGTCCTCGGCATCGTCGGCTTCGGCTTCGCCCTGCGCTACGACGCCCCGGTCCAGGACGCGATCAGTTGCTCGGTGCCGGTGGCACGGCTGTCGGCGGGGCACGAGGAGCGGATCGTCGCGGTGATGCGGGAGATCAGGGCGAAGATCGAGGCGACGGTTCCCGGCGGGGGCGGGTCGGTGCACTGGCGCAGGTGAGAGCGCCTGTGTAGACCGAGAAGGGCGACGCGAGGGCGACGAACCTACCCGACTTGCCCCACCCCAAACAGAACGTGCCTCAGATCACACCGCTCCCACTTTTTCGCGCGTCCCCTCCCTTGATACAAATTGCCCGCGCGTTCCTGTCCGTCGACGGCCTGCGCCCCTCCCCCTCCTGTGCCGTCCTTTCGCATGCCCTGGGAACGCCCGTGTTCGCCCCCCGCACCACCCCCTGGCCCCTCGTCGCCCTTTTCACGGCCGGGTACCTCGCTCCGTATCTGCTGCCGACGGTCGTCGGCAGGCTCGACTCCGGACTTCCGCTCTCCCCCACCCAGGCGGGCGCCGTCGGCAGCGCGCTGCTGCTGAGTTCGGCGTCGGCGGGCTTTCTGCTTGCCTCCCGCGTCGAGCGGATCGGCGCCCGCGGACTGGCCCGCTTCGGGCTCGCGCTGGCCCTGCTCGGCTACGGCGGCGCGGCCCTCGCGCACTCCGTACCGGCCGTCGTCCTGGGCGTGCTGCTCGGCGGCTTCGGATCCGGTACGACCACCGCGGTCGCCGCCACCCGTATCGCCGCCCAGCCCGACCCGCACCGGGCCACCACGGTCGGCCTGCTCGGCGTCTCCGCCCTCGCGGGCGCCGTCTATCTGACGGTCCCGCACCTCGGTCCCGGCCATGGCCAGCCGCTGGCCGCGATCGCCGTCACCGCGCTCGCGGTATGGCCGCTGACGGGCCGTCTGCCGTCGGGCGCCGCCCCACAGCCACAGGCACGGTCCGCCTCCCGCCTCCCGCACCGGCGCCCCGGCCTGGTCCTCGCCGCCTGCATGCTGTGCTGGTCCCTCGTCCAGAACTCCCTGTGGGGTGTCAGCGGCCGGATCGGGCTGACGCAGGCTCAGCTGACCGAGGCCACGGTCGGCGCGGTGTTCGCCGTGGCGCTCGGCGCCGGGCTGCTGGGCGTGACGGGTGCGGGTGCGCTCGGCCCGCGCCTCGGCCGTGCGCTGCCGATCGGCGGCGGTACCGTCCTCATCGCGGTCTGCATCACGGTGAGCGCGTCCGCCACGGACCTGGAGACCTTCGCGACCGGCGAGATCGCCTGGAACACGCTCTACCCGATCGTCCTGTCGTACGTCATCGGCCTCGCCGCCTCCCTCGACGCACGCGGCCGCTGGGCGGTCCTCGTCGGCTCGGCGTCGTCACTGGGCACGGCTGCGGGACCGCTCACCGGGAGCGTGCTGTCGGCGCGGGCCGGCTTCCCGGCGATGGGAGTGGTCCTCGCGGTGGGGCTGCTGGTGATCGCCGTACCGATGACGGTCGTGGCGCTGGGCCGGCACTCCCGGAAGTCCGTCGAGATCGCCGAAGGCATCGAGGTCGTGGAAGTGGAAGTCGTCGAGTTCCCGCTGGCCACCGTCGAAGCCACCCCGGCCGCACCCGAGCGCCTTACCCCGGCTACTTGAACTCGTAGGCCTCCACCTCGGCCAGGTACCGCGCCCGCAGCTCCTCGTCGTCCTCCAGGAAGGAGGCGAGGAAGGAGTTGCGGGCGAGCTCGCGGAGCCGTTCCCCGGTCAGGCCGAGGGTCTGCCGCACGGCGTCGAGGTTGTCGCCCGCGTACCCGCCGAAGTAGGCCGGGTCGTCGGAGTTGACCGTGCACATCAGCCCGGCGTCGAGCATGGCCGGCAGCGGATGGTCGGCGAGGGTGTCGACGGTGCGCAGCCGCACGTTCGACAGCGGGCACAGGGTCAGCGGCACCCGCTCCCGCACCAGCCGCTCGACCAGCGCCGGGTCCTCCATGCACCGCAGCCCGTGGTCGACGCGCTCGACGCCGAGGACGTCGAGGGCCTCGGTGATGTAGGCGGGCGGCCCCTCCTCGCCCGCGTGCGCGACGCGCCGCAGGCCGAGCGCGGCGGCCGCCTCGTACACCTCGCGGAACTTCACCGGTGGATGCCCGACCTCGGCCGAGTCGAGGCCGATGCCGGTGATCCGGTCGAGATAGGGCTCGGCGGCCCGCAGCGTGTCCATGGCCGACTCGGCGGAGTCGTCGCGCAGGAAGCACATGATGAGCCGGGTGGAGACCCCGTGGTTCGCCTCGCTGCTCCCCAGCGCCCGCCACAGCCCCTCGACGACGGTGCCGAGCTCGACGCCCCGCTTGGTGTGCGCCTGCGGGTCGAAGAAGATCTCCGCGTGCCGCACGCCCTGGGCGGCGGCGCGGGCGAGGTAGGCGTTCGCGAGGTCCGCGAAGTCCTGCTCGGTGCGCAGGACGGCCATCAGCTCGTAGTACAGGTTCAGGAAGGACTGGAGGTCCTCGAACTGGTAGGCCTTGCGGAGCTCTTCGGTGTCGCCGTACGGCAGCTCGACGCGATTGCGGGCGGCCAGCTCGAAGGCGAGCTCGGGTTCGAGGGTGCCTTCGACATGGAGGTGCAGTTCAGCTGTGGGGAGGGGCATCGAAGCATCGTACGGCGAGGTCATCGGCGTTTCGGCAGTGGCACCCGCAGCAGGTCGTGGGCCACGGTCAGCTCCCCGTCGAAGCCGGCTTCGCGTGCCTGCCGCTCGAACTCGTCGGGGTCGGTGTAGCGCTGGCTGAAGTGGGTGAGTACGAGATGCCGTACACCGCCGTCGAGCGCGACACGGGCGGCCTGCCCGGCGGTCAGATGGCCGTGTTCGACGGCGAGTTCGACGTCCTCGTCCAGGAAGGTGGACTCGATGACGAGCATGTCGCAGCCCTCGGCGAGGGTGTGCACCCCGTCGCACAGCCGGGTGTCCATGACGAACGCGAACCGCTGCCCGCGCCGGATCTCGCTCACGTCGTCGAGGGAGACCCCGCCCAGCGTGCCTTCCCGCTGGATCCGTCCGACGTCCGGCCCCTTGATGCCGTGCGCGGCGAGCCGTTCGGGCAGCATGCGGCGGCCGTCGGGCTCGACGAGGCGGTAGCCGTACGACTCGACGGGGTGCGAGAGCCGGGCGGTGTGCAGCGTGTAGGCGCCGGTGTCGGCGATGACGCCGTCCTCGCTGACCGGGGCCTCGGCGAGGTCGACGGTCTCGCGGTAGGCGGTGGCGTACCGCAGCCGGTCGAAGAAGCGCTGCCCGGAACGCGGGTAATGGGCGGTGACGGGGTGCGGAACCTTGTCGAGGTTGATCCGCTGGATGACCCCGGCGAGCCCCAGCGAGTGGTCGCCGTGGAAGTGGGTGACACAGATCCGGTTCAGATCATGGGCGGCCACTCCCGCACGCAGCATCTGCCGCTGAGTGCCCTCGCCGGGATCGAAGAGGATCCCGTCCCCGTCCCACCGCAGCAGATAGCCGTTGTGGTTCCGGTGCCGGGTCGGGACCTGGCTCGCCGTCCCCAGGACGACCAATTCACGTACGGACACGGCGACTTAACCGGGGGGCCACTGCATGCCGCGGCCGCCCAGGAGATGGGCGTGGGCGTGGAAGACGGTCTGGCCGGCGCCGGGGCCCGTGTTGAACACGATGCGGTAGCTCTCCAGCTTCTCCTCGTCGGCGACGGCCTGGGCCTCGCGCAGGACGTCCGCGGCGAGCTCCGGCTCGGCGGTGGCGAGCGCGGCCGCGTCCCGGTAGTGCGCCTTGGGAATGATCAGAATGTGGGTGGGCGCCTGGGGATTGATGTCCCGGAACGCGACGGTGGTGTCCGTCTCCCGGACGATCGTCGCCGGGACGTGGCCCTCGACGATCTTGCAGAACAGGCAGTCGTCCTGGGGTTCCCCTGCCATGGTCCCTCCGGGGGTTGGGCGGCGCTTTACGGTTGGCATCGTATCGTCGTCGGGTGCGGGTGCGTGGGGGTTGATCGCGCCCACGCGGCGCAGCCGCACATCGATACAGCCCCGCGCCCCTAGGTGGGCAAACTGGGCGGCGTTTTCGCGGGCCGCTCCTCCAGTACCTCCAACGCGATCCGGATCGCCTCGTCCAGCTGGGCGTCCCGGCCCGCCGCCCAGTCCTGCGGCCGCTGGACCACCTCCACGTCCGGGTCGACGCCGTGGTTCTCCACGTCCCAGCCGTACCCCTCCAGCCAGATGGCGTACTTCGGCTGGGTGATGAGCGTGCCGTCGACCAGGTGGTAGCGGCTGTCGATGCCGATCACGCCGCCCCAGGTCCGCGTGCCCACCACCGGTCCGAGCCCCAGCGCCTTGATCGCCGCGTTGACGATGTCCCCGTCCGACCCGGAGAACTCGTCCGCCACCGCCACCACGGGCCCGCGCGGAGCGTCCTGCGGGTAGCTGTACGGCCGCATTCCGCGCGGCAGTTCCCAGCCGACGATCTTTCGCGCCAGCTTCTCCACGACCAGCTGGGAGGTGTGCCCGCCGCCGTTCTCGCGGACGTCCACGACGAGTCCCTCCCGCGCCACCTCGACCCGCAGGTCACGGTGGATCTGGGCCCACCCCGGCGCCTGCATGTCCGGGACGTGGAGATAGCCGAGCCGCCCGCCGGACTTCTCATGGACGTACGCCCGCCGGTCCGCCACCCACGCGTGGTAGCGCAACGGCTGCTCGTCGGCGATCGGCACCACGACCGCGTGCCGTGCCTCACCGCCCCCGGCCGGCGAGATCGTCAGCTCGATCGCCTTGCCCGCCGTACCGACGAGCAGCGGGCCGGGCCCGGCCACCGGATCCACCGGCACCCCGGCCACCGCCACGATCGCGTCCCCGGCCCGCACCGCGACCCCGGGCGCGGCCAGCGGCGCCCGTGCCTCGGGGTCGGAGGTCTCCGACGGCAGGATCCGGTCGATACGCCAACTGCCGTCCGCGTGGCGGGAGATGTCGGCGCCGAGCAGCCCCTGCCGGGCCCCGCCGCCGTAGCCGCCGCGCCCGGCGACATAGGCGTGCGAGGTGCCCAGCTCGCCCTGCACCTCCCACAGCAGGTCGATCAGGTCGTCGTGGGTCGCCACCCGGTCGAGCAGGGGGCGGTAGCGGTCCAGTACGCCCGCCCAGTCCACGCCGCTCATGTCCGGCCGCCAGAAGTGGTCCCGCATGATGCGGCCGGCCTCGTCGAACATCTGCCGCCACTCGGCGGCCGGGTCGATCGTCTGCCGTACGCGGGTCAGGTCCACGGTGATGTTCGAGTCGCTGTCGTCGTCGCCGGAGGCCCGCCGGTCGCTGGGTACGACCTTGAGCCTGCCGTCGGTCCACAGCAGCACCCGTTTGCCGTCGCCGCTGACCTCGAAGTCGTCGGCGTCGTCGGCGAGATGCTCGACGCGCCGCTGGGCGAGGTCGTAGCGCTCCAGCTCGGTCTTGGGCTCGGGGTCCTCGGGCGTGGCCCGGGAGGCGCCGAGCGCGCCGCGCACGGGGTGCCGCAGCCACAGCACGCCGTCCTTCGCGGCCCGCAGATGCGTGTAGCGGGCGGCCTCGACCGGGAACGGCACGATCCGGTCGGCGAGCCCTTCGAGGTCGATGCGGGTGGTCGGGGTGCCCTCGCTGTCGGGCGTCTCGTCCTTGTCCGGCGCGTCGAAGGGGCGGCCGTGACGCTGCGGTCCGAAGGGGGACGGGGTGGTCGCGGCGAGGGTGATCAGGTGCGGGCGCGAGCCGACCACGAAGGCGAGGTCGAAGACGTGCTCGTCGTAGACCGGGTCGAAGGCCCGGGTCGACAGGAACACCAGGTGCTTGCCGTCCTGCGTGAACGCGGGCGCGTAATCCTGGAAGCGCAGCGGGGTCGCCTCGGAGACCGAGAGGTCGGTGGTGTTGGCGAGCTTGAGCTGGCTCAGCGGGCGCGGGCCGGGGTGCGACCAGGCCAGCCAGGCCGAGTCGGGCGAGAAGACCAGCCCGGACACATCGCCGTCGGCGCTGCGGTCGACCTCGCGCACCTCGCCGCTCTCCCGCTCGACGAACAGCACCCGTCCGTCGTGCGCGGCGACCGCCGCCCGGCTCCCGTCGGGCGCCATGGCGAGCTCCAGCACCCGGCCGAGCTGCCCGGCGGCCAGCCTGCGCGGGGTGGCCCCGGGCGCGAGGCCGGTCGCGGGGGCGAACTCCAGGGCGTCGTCGCCCTCCGCGTCCGTCACCCACACCACCCACTCCTCGCCCTCCGCGCGGAAGGTGCGCGGCAGCCGGGCCCGTACGCCGGGCTCGGCGGCGAGCGCACGGGCGGGACCGGACCGGTGGGTGACCCAGTGCACGGCGCCCCGGACGGCGACCGCGCTGCCGCGCGCGGTGTGGTCGGGCGCGGCCTCGCCGAACGCGCGGGCGGCGCTCAGCGAGTACGGCTGGCGGTCGGTGCGCTGCCCGCCGAGCCGGATGTCGAGCCGGCGCGGCTCGGCGCCGTCGAGGTCGTCGAGGAGCCACAGCTCACCGGCGGAGGCGTGGACGACACGGGTGCCGTCGCTCGCGGCGTGCCGGGCGTAGAAGCCGTCGAGCGGGGTGTGCCGTCGTAGATCGTTCCCGTCGGCAAGGGAGGAGTAGAGGGCCCCGACGCCCTCGTGGTCGGAGAGGAAGGCGACCCGCTCCCCCACCCACAAGGGGTCTTCGAGGTTCCCGTCCAGCTCCTCGTGCAGCCGTACGAACTGCCCGTCGCCTGCCCGGTCGATCCACAACTTGCCCGCGGTACCGCCCCGGTAGCGCTTCCAGCGGGCCGCCTCCAGGCCCATGGGCGCGGAGGCGAGCACCAGATGCGGCCCGTGGACGACGTCACCGACGGGGCCGTGGGGCAGGACGGTGGCCGGGCCGCCGTCGAGCGGGACCGTGTGGGCCCAGGTGCGGCGGCTGCCCGCCTGGCCCCGGGTGCTGATCGCGAGGATCTGCCCGTCCGGGGTCCAGCCGCGTACCCGGGTCTGCCAACTACCCCAATGTGTAAGGCGCTTGGAGGGGCCGCCGTCGACCGGCGCGATGTGCACCTCGGAGGCGCCGTCCCGGGTCGAGGTCCAGGCGACGGTCGTACCGTCGGGCGAGATGCGCGGCCGGGTGACCGGCACATTGTCGGCGCTGACCCGCCAGGCCCGGCCGCCGTCGAGCGGGGCGAGCCATACGTCGTCCTCGGCGGTGAAGGCGACCAGGTCGCCGTGCAGATGCGGATACCGCAGATACGAGGGCGCGGGGTGTGCGGCCAAGGAGTGTGCGGCCGGATCCGGAACTGACGTCGCGGGCTGTGTCACCCGATCACCCTAAGCAAGGGCGGCGTGCGCGAACAGACCTTTGGATCACTTGGCTCACTTCCCCGAACTCCGGCGGGGGACGTGGTCACTTGCCCTCCGGCCAGCAGTTCGGGTGCTCCTTGCAGTAGACGGTCTTGGTGACGGTCACCGTGACGGTGGGACCGGGCTGCTGACCGTCGCCGGGCGGATTGACCGGCGAGGGCGTGGCGTCGCAGTTGCCCAGCCCGTTCACATGGAACCACTCCTTGCCGTCGATCTTGGCGACGAGGTCCCCGCGCACACAGGAGCCGCTGACGGCCCGGGTGATCCGCCCGGTGACCGTGATGTCCTTGCCGTCTCGGGTCTCCCCCTCGCAGTCGACCTTGACCACGGTGTTCTCGCTGGGCGTCGCCGAACTCTTCTCACCGGCGCCGTCGTACGAGCCGGTGCAGTTGAGCCACTGCACATCGGCCTTCTGCCGCTCCAGCTCCGCGGTCACGGTCTGATCGGTCGTGAAGGCCACGGTCGCGGTGTTCAGCCCACCCGGATCACAGCCGGCCACCCCACCGACGGCGACCGCCACGATCCCCGCGGCACCCGCCACCCGGGCCCCACGCGGCCGACGCCCCGCACGACCCCGAACCCTGCTGAAAGCCCCCATGGAGAGGCAGCCTGCCACTGTCCCCGCCGACGCGGTAGAGCGCATACGGCCACTCCCTGCTCACTCCTTCGCCGCCCGGCGCCGTAGCGTCCCGGCACAAGCACCGGGACGGTGACGTCTGCCGGGAGGTGCTGCATCTGTACCGGGGCGGCGCCCATACGCGGATCGCCTTCCGGGCGGGCGAGGCGGATTCGGGCCGGTATGCCGTCGAGGGCCACTGGTACTCGGGGTGCGTCGCCGACGGACGCGGACTGCTGCCGGGCGAGGGCGGGTTGGACGGCTGGGAACTATTCGGGCCGGTCGTCGGGGCCGTCGATCTCAGCCGCGCAGCAGCAGCCACTCCTGTAGCTCCACCAGGTTGCCCTCCGGGTCCTTGAGGTGGGCGACGCGCATGCGGTCGGTCATCGCGGCGGGGCCGTGCAGCAGGGTCGCGCCGCGGGAGGTGATCTGGGCGCAGTAGCCGTCCAGGTCGTCCACGCGCAGCACCACCAGGGAGCGGTGGCCGGTGGCCGTGTCGCCGAGTTCGCCCAGGACCTCGGCCATCATCCCCCGGTCCTGGAGGGCGATGCCCGCCGAGCCGGTGATGGGGCTGAACTTCTCGTACGGCCCGTTCGTCGCGCCCGACTGCGGCTTGAGGTCGAGGACTTCGGCGTAGAAGCGGTAGCAGGCGGCGAAGTCGCCGACCAGCAGCCGCACTTGGGCGAGTTCCACGACGGACGTCCCTCCCGGGGTCAGGACCAGCGGCCGGTGCGGCCGAGCAGCAGTGCCGTCGCCGCGGTTCCGGCGGTGGAGGTCCGCAGGACGGTACGGCCCAGACGGTACGCCTTCGCCCCCGCCTGCTCGAAGAGGGCCAACTCCTCGGGAGCCACACCGCCTTCGGGTCCGACGACGAGTACGATCTCGCCCTCGGCGGGCAGTTCGGCCGTCGCGAGCGGCTCGCTGCCGTAGTCGCGGTCCTCGTGGAGTACGGCGGCGAAGTCGGCCCCGGCGAGAAGCGCCGCGACCTGCTTGGTCGTCGCCGCGTCCGCGACCTCGGGGAAGCGCACCCGGCGCGACTGCTTGCCGGCCTCGCGCGCGGTGGCCCGCCACTTGCCGAGGGCCTTGGCGCCCCGCTCGCCCTTCCACTGCGTGATGCACCGGACGGCCGCCCACGGCACGATCGCGTCGACACCGGTCTCGGTCATGGTCTCGACGGCCAGCTCACCGCGGTCGCCCTTGGGCAGCGCCTGGACCACGGTGATCCGGGGCCGCTCCGGCGGTTCCTCGGCCACCGCGCCCAGGTCCACCACCAGCCGGTCCTTGCCCTCGGCCGCCTTGACCACACCCTCGGCCCAGCGCCCGTGCCCGTCGGTGAGGACGACCTCCTCGCCGGCCCGCAGCCGCTTCACCGAGACCGCGTGCCGGCCCTCGGGCCCGTCGAGCACGTACTCGCTTCCGGCCGGCGCGGCCCGCTCCAGCGACTCGACGACGAACACCGCCGCGGTCATCGGGCGGCACCGCCCCGGGGGAACGCCGACAACGCTGTCGACGCGGCGTCCAATTCGGCGGCCAGGACCTCCACGAGCTGCCCGGCGGGCAGTTCGCGGGCCATCCGGTGCCCCTGCCCCGCCCACAGGGCCATGCCCTGCGGGTCGCCTGAGGTGGCGGCCTTCTTGCGCAGCGGCGAGGTGAGGTGGTGGATCTCGGGGTAGGCGGCGGGGGCGTAGGGCCCGTGCTCGCGCATGAAGCGGTTGACGAGGCCGCGCGCGGGACGTCCGGAGAAGGCGCGCGTCAGCTCGGTCCGGACGAACAGGGGGTTGGTCAGCGCCTGCTTGTGCAGGGCGTTGGCGCCGGACTCCGGGGTGGCGAGGAACGCGGTGCCGAGCTGTGCGGCACTGGCGCCGGCCGCGAGGGCGGAGGCGATCTGGCTGCCGCGCATGATGCCGCCGGCGGCGACGAGGGGGAGGCCGACCGTCTCGCGCACCTGGGCGATGAGCGACAGCAGTCCGATGCCGGCGCCGTCGGCCTCGGGATTGTCGCGATGGGTGCCCTGGTGGCCGCCGGCCTCGACGCCCTGCACGATCACCGCGTCGGCGCCGGCCCGCTCCACGGCGAGGGCCTCGTCCGGCGTGGTGGCGGTGACCAGGGTGAGGGTGCCGGCCCGGCGCAGGGACTCCAGTACGTCACCGCTGGGCACGCCGAAGTGGAAGGAGACGACGGGCACCGGGTTGTCGAGCAGCACGGCAAGCTTGGCGTCGTAGCCGTCGTCCCGCCCGCTGTCGCGGTCCCCCAGCTCGACCTCGTACCAGGCGGCCTCACCGGCCAGCTGATGTGCGTAGACGTCCACGGCCGAGGCGTCGGCGTACTCCGGCTGCGGCATGAACAGGTTGACGCCGAAGGGCCGCTGGGTCAGCCCTCGCAGCTGCTTGATCTCCTGGTACATCCCGTCGGCGGTTTTGTACCCGGCGGCGAGAAACCCGAGCCCGCCGGCCTCGGACACGGCAGCGGCGAGCTGCGGCACGGAGACGCCGCCCGCCATGGGGGCCTGCACGATCGGACGCGGGAAGAGATCGGTCAGCGCGGAGGACATGACGGCATGTTGTCACGTCCTCCGAACAAGTCCGAATCGGGCCGGTCCCTTGGCACAGGCCAACTGTGGTGGGCCCGTCCGGCGTTTGAACGGCGGGCACACCGCCGACGGTCAGCGGCCGTTGAACGCGTCCTTCAGCCGCGAGAACAGCCCCTGCTGCCCCGGCTGGAACTGCCCCTGCGGCCGCTCCTCACCCCGCAGCTTGGCCAGCTCCCGCAGCAACCGCTCCTGCTCGGGGTCCAGCTTGGTCGGGGTCTGCACCTCGACGTGCACGATGAGGTCGCCGCGCCCGCCGCCGCGCAGATGTGTCACGCCGCGCCCGTGCAGCGGGATCGACTGGCCGGACTGGGTGCCGGGCCGGATGTCGACCTCCTCCAGTCCGTCCAGCGTCTCCAGCGGCACCTTCGTGCCGAGGCACGCCGCCGTCATCGGGATCGTCACCGTGCAGTGCAGGTCGTCGCCGCGCCGCTGGAAGGTCGAGTGCGGCAGCTCGTGGATCTCGACGTACAGGTCACCGGCGGGACCGCCACCGGGCCCGACCTCGCCCTCGCCGGCGAGCTGGATCCGCGTGCCGTTGTCGACACCGGCCGGGATCTTGACCGTCAGGGTGCGCCGGGACCGTACGCGGCCGTCGCCCGCGCACTCGGGGCACGGCGTGGGAACCACCGTCCCGAATCCCTGGCACTGCGGGCAGGGGCGGGACGTCATGACCTGGCCCAGGAAGGACCGGGTCACCTGCGACACCTCACCGCGGCCGCGGCACATGTCACACGTCTGGGCGGAGGTGCCGGGTGCGGCCCCTTCACCGTTACAGGTGTTGCAGACGATGGCCGTGTCGACCTGGATGTCCTTCGTCGTACCGAAGGCCGCCTCGTCGAGCTCGACCTCCAGCCGGATCATCGCGTCCTGGCCGCGCCGGGTGCGCGAGCGCGGACCGCGCTGGGACGCCGTACCGAAGAACGCGTCCATGATGTCCGAGAAGTTCCCGAAGCCGCCCGCGCCGAAGCCGCCGGCGCCCGCGCCGCCCGCCTGGGACAGCGGGTCGCCGCCGAGGTCGTAGACCTGCTTCTTCTGCGGGTCCGACAGCACCTCGTAAGCGGCGTTGATCTCCTTGAACCGCTCCTGGGTCTTCGGATCCGGGTTGACGTCCGGGTGCAGCTCGCGGGCGAGCCGCCGGAAGGCCTTCTTGATCTCTTCCTGCGACGCGTCGCGACGCACGCCGAGCACGGCGTAGTAGTCGGTGGCCACTTACGACTCCGCCAGGATCTGTCCGACGTAACGTGCCACTGCGCGTACCGCTCCCATCGTTCCCGGGTAATCCATGCGGGTCGGTCCGACCACGCCGAGCTTGGCGACTGCCTCGCCGCCCGAACCGTAGCCCACCGAGACCACGGAAGTGGAGTTGAGTCCCTCATAGGCGTTCTCGTGCCCGATCCGCACGGTCATGCCCGAATCCCCGGCCTCGCCAAGCAACTTGAGGAGCACGACCTGCTCCTCCAGCGCCTCGAGGACCGGACGGATGGTGAGGGGGAAGTCATGTCCGAAGCGGGTGAGATTGGCGGTGCCGCCGATCATCAGCCGCTCCTCGTTCTCCTCGACGAGCGTCTCCAGGAGGGTGGAGAGCACGGTCGAGACGGTGCCGCGGTCCTCGATGTCGAAGGCCTCGGCGAGGTCCTCGACGAGCCTGGGCACATCGCTGAAGCGCCGGCCCGCGACCTTGCTGTTGAGCCGCGCGCGCAGATCCGCGAGCGAGGTCTCGCCGAAGGGCGCCGGGCAGTCGATCATGCGCTGCTCGACCCGGCCGGTGTCCGTGATCAGGACGAGCATCAGGCGCGCGGGGGCGAGCGAGAGCAGCTCGACATGCCGGACGGTGGACCGGGTCAGGGACGGGTACTGCACGACGGCGACCTGCCGGGTGAGCTGCGCGAGCAGCCGTACGGTGCGCGCCACGACGTCGTCGAGGTCGACGGCGCCGTCCAGGAAGTTCTGGATGGCGCGCCGCTCGGGCGGGGTCATCGGCTTGACGCCGGCGAGCTTGTCGACGAACAGCCGGTAGCCCTTGTCGGTCGGGATGCGCCCGGCGCTGGTGTGCGGCTGGGCGATGAAGCCCTCGTCCTCCAGGGCCGCCATGTCGTTGCGCACGGTGGCCGGGGAGACGCCGAGGTTGTGCCGCTCGGTCAGGGCCTTCGACCCGACCGGCTCCTCGGTCCCGACATAGTCCTGGACGATGGCGCGCAGCACCTGGAGCCTGCGTTCACTCAGCATCTCGCGCACACCTCCAGAAGTCGTGCCCCTTGGCGCCTTTCCTGGCACTCTGTCCGTCCGAGTGCCAGCCGTCCCCGGCCAAGTGTACGGCGGTGGGGTACGCCCCGGGCAAGGCCGGGCCAGGTCCGCCGTGCTCGGGGACGGTGTCTTGGCTAGCGTCGCCGGGGAGGTCGGGGTGTGTCCACGCGTCGTTCGGTGCGTGCTCTCGGTGCGGCGAGAGTGCGTGCCGGGCGGCGTGGGGACGTGCCCCGAAATCCCTGGTGTCGCTTAGCGTCGCCGTATGACGGTGACTTGGGAAGAGCTGGGGTGGGAGCGGCTGGCTTCGGGGGTCGGTCGGTGCCGGCTTCCGGTGTGGGACTGCACGGCGGGGCTGGTCGTGGGGGACGGCACCGCGTTGATCGTCGACGCCGGGTCGAGCCTCGCGGAGGGCGCGCGGTTGCGGACGCAGGCGCAGTGGCTCGCTGGTCACCGTGTGACTCATCTCGCGCTGACCCATCCCCACTTCGATCACGTCTTCGGGGCGGCCGCGTTCGCGGGCGCGGAGGTCTACGGCCCGGTGGGCATGGACACGGTGTTCGACGGGCGGCACGCGCGCGAGGAGCTGCGTGCGGACGCGGTCCGCAACGGCCTGGACGCGGCCGCGGCGGAGGAGGCCGTGGACGCGCTGATCCGCCCCCACCACCAGGTGAGCGGCGAGTGGACCCTCGACCTGGGCGGCGGCCGCCAGGTCCTGCTGGCGAACGTGGGCCCCGCGCACACGGCCCACGACCTGGTCGTGCTCGTGCCGGGCGAGGTCTCCGGTGACCGCGAGGTGGTCTTCTGCGGTGATCTGGTGGAGGAGTCCGGTGACCCCCAGGCCGGCCCCGACGCCGTACCGTCCCACTGGCCGGCCGCCCTGGACCGCCTGCTGGACCTGGGCGGCGCGGACGCGCTGTACGTGCCCGGTCACGGAGCGGTGGTGGACGCGGAGTTCGTACGGCGGCAGCGGGACGCCCTGGCCGCTCGCTTCGGCGTGTCGCCCTGATCGGAGGACGTGCGGGACGCGCTTCTCCTATCGTCATCCGAATGCGCCAGTACTCTCCGGACCTGACCCCGCCCTGGAAGAAGCCCCAGCCCGTCCCCGAGGTCCCGGCGGAGCCCGGCCTGGTGGTCGAGGAGCCCGGCACGGGGTTCTGCGGCGCGGTGATCCGCTGCGAGGCGGGCACGGTGACGCTGGAGGACCGCTTCGGCAAGCACCGGGTGTTCCCGCTGGAGCCGCGCGGGTTCCTGCTGGAGGGCAAGGCGGTGACGCTCGTCCGGCCGACGGGCGCGGCTCCGGTACGCCCCACTCGTACGGCATCCGGTTCGGTCGCCGTCCCCGGCGCACGCGCACGCGTGGCGCGCGCCGGCCGTATCTACGTGGAGGGCCGCCACGACGCCGAGCTGGTCGAGCGGGTGTGGGGCGACGACCTGCGCATCGAGGGCGTGGTGGTGGAGTACCTGGAGGGCGTCGACGATCTGCCGTCGATCGTGGCCGAATTCGCACCCGGTCCGGATGCGCGGCTGGGCGTCCTGGTGGACCACTTGGTGCCCGGCACGAAGGAGTGGCGCATCGCCGAGTCGGTGACGAGCGAGCACGCCCTGGTGGTGGGCCACCCGTACATCGACATCTGGGAGGCGGTGAAGCCGTCGTCCCTGGGCATCGAGGCGTGGCCGCGGGTCCCGCACGGGCAGGACTGGAAGACGGGCGTGTGCCGGGCGCTGGGGTGGCCGTCGGAGAACACCGGGGCGGTGTGGCAGGCGATTCTGCAGCGGGTGGGGTCCTACAAGGACCTGGAGCCGGAGTTGCTGGGGCGGGTGGAGGAACTGATCGACTTCGTCACGTCGTAGCGCCGAGCGGCGGCAGGGTGCCGAACCTGCTCGTGTCCAGATCGATGCCCAGCCATGGCAGCGGCACCGAATCGCCGAACTTACGGGTCCTCTTCGACAGATAGTCGGCCGAGCGTCCGCTTCCGGCCGGCTCCGACAGCACCAGGCACTTGGCCTTCGAATGGATCGATGATCAGGTACACGGGGACTCCACCGGCTGCGTAGAGCGACCGCTTCTCCACATAGTCCCGGTGAACGCTGGTCTTGGAGACGACCTCCACCAACATGGTCACGGAGCCTGCGAGTACGAGCCGTCCGGGGCCGTCATCGGCGCCGAGCTCCAGGACGACGAGGTCCGGTTGCGGCTCGCTGTCCTCACCGGGAAAGGCCACGTCCTGTGTCTGCAGCCGGTCCCATCCGCCCGGCGGGATCTGATCCTGCACTGCCTGCACGATGCGGTTGTGGACCTTGTCGGGTCCGGCCATCATCACGATTTCCCCGCGGATGAGCTCAGCCTTGAAGCCCTCGGGAACTTCGAGGTTCTCGAATGCCTCGTGCACCCGGCGATCATCCACAGTGGTCATCTCCGTGGCCCTCCACATCCGCCGCGTATGGCCGGCGGCAGCCTACGAACCAGATTAGGGAGCGAACCGACGTTCCGCACCGATTCGCTCGCCCGAGTGATCAGTCCACCAAGTCCCTGACCACCGCATCCGCCAGCAACCGCCCCCGCAGCGTCAGCACCGCACGTCCCTCGTCGTACGGCCCCCGCTCCAGCAGTCCGTCCGACAGCGCGCGGCGGGATGCCTGGAGGCCTGCCTCCCGCAGCAGCTCCAGCGGCGCCCCCTCCCGCAGCCGCAGCTCCAGCAGGATCCGCTCGACCCTCCTGTCCTCCTCCGTCAGGAGTTCACGGCCCGCTCCCGGTGACCGGCCCGCCGCCAGCGCCGCCGCATACGCCCCCGGATGCTTCACGTTCCACCAGCGCACCCCGCCCACGTGCGAGTGCGCTCCCGGACCCGCACCCCACCAGTCCGCGCCCCGCCAGTACAGCTCGTTGTGCAGGCAGCGGGCCGCCTCCGACGTGGCCCAGTTCGAGACCTCGTACCAGTCGAAGCCCGCCGCCGACATCACCTCGTCCGCGATCAGGTACCGGTCCGCGTGCACGTCGTCGTCCGTCATCGGGACCTCGCCCCGGCGGATCCGGCGGGCCAGTTGGGTGCCCTCCTCGACGATCAGGGCGTAGGCCGAGACATGGTCCGGCCCGGCGCCGATCGCCGCCTCCAGTGAGGCCCGCCAGTCGTCGTCCGACTCGCCGGGGGTGCCGTAGATCAGGTCCAGGTTCACGTGATCGAAGCCCGCCGCGCGGGCCTCCGCGACGCAGGCCTCGGGGCGGCCCGGGGTGTGGGTGCGGTCCAGGATCTTCAGTACGTGCTGCTTGGCGCTCTGCATGCCGAAGGAGATCCGGTTGAAGCCGCCCTCGCGGAGCGTGGCCAGATACGCCGGGTCCACCGACTCCGGGTTCGCCTCCGTCGTGATCTCCGCGTCCGGGGCGAGTCCGAATTCGTCACGGATCGCCCCCAGCATCCGTACGAGATCACCGGCGGCCAGCAGGGTGGGCGTACCGCCGCCGACGAAGACCGTGCGGACCTCGCGCGGGTCGTCGCCGAGGACCTTGCGGGCCAGGCGGACCTCGTCGACGAGGGTCTCGGCGTAGTTGTCGCGGGACGCCAGCACTCCACCCGTGCCGCGCAGCTCGGTCGCCGTGTAGGTGTTGAAGTCGCAGTAGCCGCAGCGGGTCGCGCAGTAGGGCACATGCAGGTAGAAGCCGAGGGGGCGGTCGGCCGCGGCGGTGAGCGCGTGCAGCGGCAGCGCGCCGTCGGCGGGGACGGGCTCGCCGTCGGGGAGTGCGGAGGGCATGGGTTCTATTGTCCCGTACCGGCCGGCCTACTCGGCCTGCAGCACCAGCAGCGCCAGATCGTCCTCGGGCGGACGCCCGCCGAACTCGTGCACCAGCCTCCGGATCCGTTCCGCGATCAGCTCGGCGTTCAGCCCGGTGCAGCCGGCGAGCGCCGTCGCGAGACCGTCGCCGTCGTCGAACTGGCGGGAGCCGCTGCGCCGCTCCGTCACCCCGTCCGTCACACACAGCAGGGTGTCGCCGGAGCGCAGCTCGAAGGTCTCGCTGGTGTACGTCGCGTCCTCGACGACCCCGAGCAGGGTCTGCGGCTGTGCGGCGGTGTGCACCTCGCCGTCCTCACCCAGCAGCAGCGGCAGCGGGTGGCCGGCGGAGGCGAGGGTGCAGCGGAGGCCGCCGTCGAAGGGGGTCAGTTCGCCGTAGAGCAGGGACAGGAAGCGGGTCTGCGGCCCGTCGCCCGGAGGGGCCGGGCCGACCAGGGCGCGGGCGGCGGCGTCGGCGGCCTCCGTGGCGTCGTCGAGGAGGAGCTGGTTGAGGCGGTCGAGGACGTCGGAGACCCGGTAGCCCTCGCGGGCCAGCAGCCGCAGCCAGGGCCGTGCGATGCCGATCACCACGGCCGCCTCGGGGCCCTTGCCCTGGACGTCACCGATGGCGAAGCACCAGCGGCCGTCGCCGGCCGGGAACAGGTCGTAGAAGTCGCCGCTCGGACCGCCCTTGTCGCACGGCTCGTAGACGAGGGCGCTGGCCACCCCGGGGATCTCCGCGACGGCGCCGGGCAGCAGTCCGCGCTGCAGGACCCGGCTGATGGTGGCCTGCCGGGCGTACTGGCGGGCCGCGCCGATGGCCAGGGCCACCCGGCGGCTGAGGTCCTCCACGAGCCCGGTGACCTCGTCGGGAAAGCGCACGAGGTCGGCCCGCCCGATGACCAGCGTGCCCAGCGGGTGGCCGCCCGCGATCAGGCGGTACGCGAGCGCCGTGCCGGCCGCGTGGCGTGCGCCGAGCGCCTCGCCGGGCCAGGGATAGGGGACGGGCCCGGTGCGGTGGTTCTCGGGCGGTAGCGGCGGCTCCTTCTCCAGGGCGCTGCGGAGTTCCTCGATGAGGTTCTCGGAGCCGTGCCAGACCCGGGCGAGCCGGGGACCGGTGCCCGCGGTGCCGTCCACCGCCCAGCCGGCGCCGCCCGCCGCCTCGCCGGAGCGGGGATACCCCCAGCGCCCGGCGACCTCGTCCTCCAGCCACACCGCGCACCAGTCCGCGAGCCTGGGCACGATCAGCTGGCCGGCGAGCGCGGCGACGAGGTTCTCGTCGAGCTGCCCGGCGAGCAGGTCGGAGGCCTCCGCGAGGAAGGACAGGGCGCCCCGGTTGAGCCAGTCCCGGTCCCGCTCGGCGCGCTGCGGCTCGGGCGCGAGAATCTCGGCGACGCGCAGCCCGCGCTCCAGCGCGCGCTCCTCGGCGTACGCCTCGATGTCGTCCTTGGCCGCCACCGGGTCCTCGGCGGGCAGCCGCGCCCACACCGTCTTGGCGCCGGTGCGATAGGTGACGCCCCAGGACTCCGCGAGCCGGGACACCAGCCTGAGCCCGCGCCCGTACTCCGGTGTCTCGTACGGCGCCTCCAGCTCTCCGTCGCGCGGGGCCCGCGAGGGGTGGTGGTCCAGGACCTCGACGAGCAGGGCGCCGGTGTCCCGCTCCAGTCGGCAGCTGAGCTCGACCTCGGTACCGGCGTGCACGACGGCGTTGGTGACGAGTTCGCTGACGGCCACGACGGCGTCGTCGACGAGACGGTCGCTGAGGTGCTCGGTGCCGGGCAGACCGGAGGCTGCCCATTCGGTGAGGGCGTTGCGTACGAGGGTGCGGGCGGAGCCGGGGGAGAGCGGACTGCCGGGGAGGGTGGTGCGGGTCACCGCGTCCGCCGTCTCCTGCGCAGGCGCATCACAGGCACGGGTGACGGTCTCCCGTTGCACCGGAATGGCCCCCATCTACAGCTCCCCGAACGGTTCGGACGAATACGCCTCAGCGGACGCCGACAGAGTGACAGACTGGCCACGCCCATAAGCACCGAGTTACCGAAGTGGGCCGCCATGAGTGAGAACCGTGCTACGCGTGTGCTCGAAGACGGACAGAAAGACGGTCAAATTCGAGCATCGGATCTGCGCCCGCTGCTCGCCGCGATGACCGCGGCCCGGGACGGCGACTTCCGCAGGCTCCCGGAGACCGGTGAGGGGGTCGTGGCCGAAATGACCGCGATCTTCAACCAGATCATGGACCGCAGCACCCACTTCAACGGAGAAGCGCAGCGCGTCAAAAGGGAGCTGATCCGGCACGGCCGTCTCGACGAGCGGCTCTCGGCCAGTCCGGGCCCGGGTGACTGGACGAGCCGCGTCAACGACGTGAACCATATTCTCGACGCCCTCGTGGCGCCGGCGGCGAACGCCACGCGTGTGCTCGACGCGGTGGCCGGCGGCGACCTCACCCAGCGCGTCGACCTGCACGACGGCAGCCGCCAGTTACGCGGCGACCTGCGCCGGCTCGGCCGGGCCGTGAACAAGATGGTCGACCAGCTCTCCCTGTTCACCGGCGAGGTGACCCGCGTGGCCCGCGAGGTCGGCACCGAGGGCCGGCTCGGCGGACGGGCCAAGGTGACGGGCCTGTCGGGCAGTTGGCGGGACGTGACCGAGGCGGTCAACGCGATGGCGTCCCGGCTGACGGCCCAGGTGCGGGACATCGCGGCGGTGACGACGGCCGTGGCCCGCGGCGACCTGACCCGCACGGTCACCGTCGAGGCGACCGGCGAGCTGCTGGAACTGAAGCTGACCGTGAACACCATGGTGGACCAGCTCTCCGCCTTCGCCGACGAGGTCACGCGCGTCGCCCGCGAGGTCGGCACGGAGGGGCAGTTGGGCGGTCGCGCCCAGGTGCGAGGCGTCTCCGGGGTCTGGAAGGACCTCACCGACAACGTCAACTTCATGGCGTCGAACCTGACCTCCCAGGTCCGCAACATCGCCCAGGTCACCACCGCCGTGGCCAACGGCGACCTCAGTCAGAAGATCACCGTCGACGCCCAGGGCGAGATCCTCGAACTCAAGTCGACCATCAACACGATGGTGGACCAGCTCTCCGCCTTCGCCGACGAGGTGACGAGGGTCGCCCGCGAGGTCGGCACCGAGGGCAACCTCGGCGGCCGGGCCCAGGTGCGAGGCGTCTCCGGCGTCTGGAAGGACCTCACCGACAACGTCAACTTCATGGCGGACAACCTCACTTCGCAGGTCCGCAACATCGCCCTGGTCTCCACCGCCGTAGCCCAGGGCGACCTCGGCAAGAAGATCACGGTCGAGGCGAAGGGCGAGATCCTGGAGCTGAAGTCGACCATCAACACGATGGTGGACCAGCTCTCCGCCTTCGCCGACGAGGTCACCCGCGTCGCCCGCGAGGTCGGCACCGAGGGCAACCTCGGCGGCCAGGCCCAGGTCCGGGGCGTCTCCGGCGTCTGGAAGGACCTCACCGACAACGTCAACTTCATGGCGCTGAACCTGACCTCCCAGGTCCGCAACATCGCCCAGGTCACCACCGCCGTCGCCAACGGCGACCTGTCGAAGAAGATCACCGTCGACGCGCGCGGCGAGATCCTCGAGCTGAAGGACACCGTCAACACGATGGTCCAGCAGCTGCGCGCCTTCGCCGACGAGGTCACGCGTGTGGCCCGCGAGGTCGGCACGGACGGCCGGCTGGGCGGCCGTGCGCAGGTGCTGGGCGTCTCCGGGGTGTGGCGGGACCTGACCGACAACGTCAACTACATGGCCGACAACCTCACCTCCCAGGTCCGCAACATCGCCCAGGTCACCACCGCGGTGGCCAACGGCGACCTCTCCAAGAAGATCGACGTGGACGCCCGCGGCGAGATCCTGGAGCTGAAGACCGCCATCAACACGATGGTCGACACGCTCTCCTCCTTCTCCTCCGAGGTCACCCGCGTGGCCCGCGAGGTGGGTTCCGAGGGCCAGCTCGGCGGCCAGGCCCGGGTGGAGGGCGTCTACGGCACCTGGAAGCGTCTGACGACGAACGTCAACGAGCTGGCGTCGAACCTGACCACCCAGGTCCGCGCGATCGCCGAGGTCGCCTCCGCCGTGGCCCAGGGCGACATGTCGCGCTCGATCAGCGTGGAGACCCGCGGCGAGGTCGCCGAGCTGAAGGACAACATCAACCTGATGGTGGCCAACCTGCGCGAGACCACTCGCGCGAAGGACTGGCTGGAGTCCAACCTGGCCCGGCTGGCCGCGCTGATGCAGGGCCACCGCGATCTGATGGAGGTCGCCGACCTGCTGCTGCGCGAGCTGACGCCGCTGGTGAACGCCCAGTACGGCGCGTTCTTCCTGGCCGACCCGAACGAGGACAGCGCCACTCTGCGCACCACCGTTCCCACGAAGGGGCTCGCGTTCATCGCCGGATACGGCTCGGCCCAGGGCGCGACCGTCGAGACCGGCGGTCTCCCGGTGCACGGGCTGGTGCGGCAGGCGGCCCGCGAGAAGAAGCGGATCCTCGTCGAGGAGGCCCCGCCGGACTACATCAAGATCAACAGCGGGCTCGGCGAGGCGGCGCCCACCAGCGTCGTCATCATCCCGATCCTGTTCGAGGACAAGCTCCTCGGCGTGATCGAGCTGGCGTCCTTCTCCCGCTTCTCCGATGTGCACCTGGCGTTCTTCGACCAGTTCGTGAACACCATCGCCGTCGCGATCAACACGATTATCGCCAACTCCCGTACGGAGTCCCTGCTCGGCGAGTCCCAGCGGCTGGCCATGCAGCTCCAGGAGCGCTCGGACGAACTCCAGATGCAGCAGGCGGAGTTGCAGCGCTCGAACGCCGAGCTGGAGGAGAAGGCCGCCCTGCTGGCGACGTCGTCCCAGTACAAGTCGGAGTTCCTGGCGAACATGTCGCACGAACTGCGCACTCCCCTGAACTCCCTGCTGATCCTGGCCCGTCTGCTCTCCGACAACCCGGACGGCCATCTCTCCGACCAGGAGGTCCAGTTCGCGACGACGATCCACCGGTCGGGCTCGGACCTGCTCCAGCTGATCAACGACATCCTGGACCTGTCGAAGATCGAGGCCGGCCGGATGGACGTACGCCCGAAGAAGCTGCCGCTGATCAAGCTCCTCGACTACGTCCACGCCACCTTCCGTCCGCTCACCCTGGACCGGGGGCTCGCCTTCGAGGTGTCGGTTGGCGAGGACGTGCCGCGCGAGATGTACTCGGACGAGCAGCGTCTGCAGCAGATCCTGCGCAACCTGCTGTCCAACGCGATCAAGTTCACCGCCTCGGGCCGGGTGGAGCTGCGCGTGGGCCGGATGAAGGACCCCGAGCGCCGCTATGTCCGCGAGAGCGACGACGTGATCGCCTTCGCGGTCTCCGACACGGGCATCGGCATCGCGGCGGAGAAACTCCCGGTGATCTTCGAGGCGTTCCAGCAGGCCGACGGCACGACCAACCGCAAGTACGGCGGCACGGGCCTCGGTCTGTCCATCAGCCGGGAGATCGCGGGCCTGCTGGGCGGCCGTATCGTCGCCGAGAGCGAGCCCGGCACCGGCTCCACGTTCACGCTGTACGTCCCGGTCGTCAGCCCCGGTCACTCCGCGACCGGCCCGACGCCCGAGGACCGTTCGCTGCCGGTGCCGGAGCAGCTGTCGTCGGAGCCGTACCAGGCGACCCACGACGCGGACGACTCATGGCCGACGCCGACCAAGCTGGAGGCGTGGCAGACGGGCCGGGCGGGCCAGGTCCTCCCCGGCCGCCGGGTGCTGATCGTGGACGACGACATCCGCAACGTCTTCGCGCTCACCCATGTGCTGGGCCGGGTCGGCATGCCGGTCCTGTACGCGGAGAACGGCCGCGAGGGCATCGAGACACTGGAGCGCACCCCGGACGTCGAACTCGTCCTGATGGACATCATGATGCCGGAGATGGACGGATACGAGACGATCTCCGCCATTCGCCGCACCCCGCGCTGGACGAACCTGCCCATCGTCGCGCTGACCGCGAAGGCCATGCCCGGCGACCGGGAGAAGTCCATCGCGGGCGGCGCCAACGACTACGTACCGAAACCGGTGGACGTGGATCAGCTGCTCACCGTCGTCTGCGACCTCCTGGACCCCGAGGGCGCGGACGCGGCGGGCCGTGCCGCGCGGCCGGACACCACCGCAGTACCGGGACCGGACACTTCCGAGGGGGAAGAGGTCCCGCCGACCATCACCGAATGAGGCCACTTCACCATGAGCGCTGAGGCTACGACCGACGAGCGTGCCGGCATCCTCCTCGTCGACGACATGGAGGACAACCTGATCGCGCTCGAGGCCGTCCTGGGGTCCCTCAACGAGCCGATAGTCCGCGCACGTTCGGGCGAGGAGGCCATGAAGGCGCTGCTGCGGCAGCGCTTCGCCCTGGTCCTTCTGGACGTCCGCATGCCGGGCATGGACGGCTTCGAGACCGCCACCAACATCAAACGGCTCGACCAGACCAAGGACGTCCCGATCATCTTCCTGACCGGCGCGGAGGACGAGCCCGGCTACGCCTTCCGCGGCTATGCGACGGGCGCGGCGGACTACCTGACCAAGCCGTTCGACCCCTGGGTGCTACGCGCGAAGGTGGCGGTGTTCCTGGACCTGTACCGCAAGAACAGGCAACTGGAGCACCTGCTGAGCCGCGAACACATCCAGAGCAAGAAGCTGAGCACGCAGCTGGAGGCCCTTGAGGCCCAACTCTCCGAGGACACACCCCCGAACCTGCCGGACCTACGTGCAAGGGTCCACGAGATACGCCGACTTGTCGGAAAGGGCTGACCTTGCCTACCTAAGGGGCGCGGGGAACTGCGCGAGCAACCACGGACCACCCGCAGCCGCCGCTGGTCCCCCGCCACCCCTCCGCTACGGCGCTACGCCTCGCGAGAGCCCGCGTACATCTCCTCGATCAGATCCTTGTACTCCCGCTCCACAACCGGCCGCTTCAGCTTCAGACTCGGCGTGATCTCCCCGTGCTCCACATCGAGGTCCCGCGGCAGCAGCCGGAACTTCTTGATCGTCTGCCACTTCTGCAGCCCGGCGTTGAGCTGCCGCACATACTCGTCGACCATCTCGACGGTGGCGGGCGCGGCGACGATCTCCGCGTACGACTTGCCGCCGAGCCCGTTCTCCTCGGCCCAGGCCACGATCGCGACCTCGTCCAGGGCGATCAGCGCCGTGCAGAAGTTCCGGTCGGCCCCGTGCACCAGGATGTTGGAGACGTAGGGGCACACCGCCTTGAACTGTCCCTCGACCTCGGCGGGCGCGATGTACTTGCCGCCCGAGGTCTTGATCAGGTCCTTCTTGCGGTCGGTGATGCGCAGGTATCCGTCCGGGGACAGCTCCCCGATGTCACCGGTGTGGAACCAGCCGTCGCTCTCCAGCACCTCGGCGGTCTTCTCCGGCAGCCCGTGGTAGCCCTCCATGATGCCGGGGCCGCGCAGCAGGATCTCGCCGTCGTCGGCGATACGGACCTCCGTGCCGGGCAGCGGCTTGCCGACGGTGCCGGTGCGGTAGGCCTCGCCCGGGTTCACGAAGGACGCGGCCGAGGACTCGGTGAGGCCGTAGCCCTCCAGGATGTGGATGCCGGCGCCGGCGAAGAAGTAGCCGATCTCCGGAGCGAGCGCGGCCGAGCCGGAGACACAGGCGCGCAGGTTGCCGCCGAAGGCCTCGCGGATCTTGGCGTACACGAGGGTGTCGGCGACCTTGTGCTTGGTGGCCAGGCCGAACGGCGCGGAGTGGGTGCCGGTGCGCCGGAAGTTGTCCTGCGTGACCTTGGCGTACTCGCGGGCGACCTCGGCGGCCCACTGGAAGATCTTGTACTTGGCGCCGCCGGCCGCGCGGGCCTTGGCGGCGACCCCGTTGTAGACCTTCTCGAAGATGCGGGGCACGGCCGCCATGTACGTCGGCTGCACGACCGGCAGATTCTCGATGATCTTGTCGACGCGGCCGTCGACGGCGGTGACGTGGCCGACCTCGATCTGGCCCGAGGTGAGCACCTTGCCGAAGACGTGCGCGAGCGGCAGCCACAGGTACTGCACGTCCTCCGCGCCGACCAGCCCGGTCGCGGCGATGGCCTTCGCCATGTACGACCAGTTGTCGTGCGGCAGCCGTACGCCCTTGGGGCGGCCGGTGGTGCCGGAGGTGTAGATCAGAGTGGCCAGCTGGTCCTTGGTGATCGCACCGACCCGCTGCTTGATCAGCTCGGGGTCCTTCTCCAGCCGGGCCGCTCCGCGGGCCTCCAGCTCGGCGAGGGTGAGCACCCAGTCACCGGTCTCGACGCCGGCTCCGTCGATCACGACGACATGGGTGAGGTTCGGCAGCTCGCCGCGCTTCTCCACCGCCTTGGCCAGCTGCGCCGCGTCCTCGGCGATCAGCACCCGGCTCTCGGAGTCGGAGAGGATGAACGCCGACTCCTCGGCGTTGGTCTGCGGATAGATGGTGGTCGTCGCCGCGCCGGCGCACATGATGCCCAGGTCGGCCAGTATCCACTCGAGCCGGGTCGAGGAGGCGAGGGCCACCCGCTGCTCGGGCTGGACACCCAGCTCGATGAGCCCGGCCGCGATGGCGTAGACCCGCTCGGCGGCCTGCGCCCAGCTCAGCGACTTCCAGTCGTCCACACCCTGCCCCGAGGGGGCCGGTACCGGATAGCGATACGCCTCGGCGTCCGGCGTGGCCGTCACGCGCTCCAGAAAGAGGGTCGCCACACTCGGCGGACGGTTCTCGATCAGTGTCTGTGTGTCGCTCACGACATCCTCCGGGGGCCCGCGACTGTGCGGCTGGTTCCACTCACGTTGTTTAACTCGCGAGTAACTATCGAGCAGGGATCAGAGTAAAGGTCAGCGGCCCACTGCGTAAGTGCCCGCGTGCTGTCACTTCCTCCACAGCGTGCCCAGGACACACACAGGGGCCCACCGCACTTTCGTACGACGGACCCCCGATGCGGCGATTTGCCGGGTGACCCCGTGTTACCTGCGGTTACTTCTTGCCCTTGCCCGACCCCGCGCTGTCATCGCTGCTCAGTACGGCGATGAAGGCCTCCTGCGGAACCTCCACGGAACCCACCATCTTCATCCGCTTCTTGCCTTCCTTCTGCTTCTCCAGCAGCTTCCGCTTACGGGAGATGTCACCGCCGTAGCACTTGGCGAGGACGTCCTTGCGGATGGCGCGGATGGTCTCGCGGGCGATCACCCGGGAGCCGATGGCCGCCTGGATCGGCACCTCGAAGGCCTGCCTCGGGATGAGCTCGCGCAGTTTGGCGACGAGCCGCACACCGTAGGCGTAGGCCGCGTCCTTGTGCGTGATCGCCGAGAACGCGTCGACCTTGTCACCGTGCAGCAGGATGTCGACCTTGACCAGGCTGGAGGTCTGCTCGCCGGTGGGCTCGTAGTCGAGCGAGGCGTAGCCACGCGTCTTCGACTTCAGCTGGTCGAAGAAGTCGAAGACGATCTCCGCGAGCGGCAGGGTGTAGCGGATCTCGACCCGGTCCTCGGAGAGGTAGTCCATGCCCAGGAGGGTGCCGCGCCGGGTCTGGCACAGCTCCATGATCGAGCCGATGAACTCGGTCGGCGCGAGGATCGTGGCGCGCACGACCGGCTCGTACACCTCGTTGATCTTGCCCTCGGGGAACTCGCTCGGGTTGGTGACGACATGCTCCGTGCCGTCCTCCATGTCCACCCGGTAGACCACGTTCGGCGCGGTGGCGATCAGGTCGAGGCCGAACTCGCGCTCCAGCCGCTCCCGGATGACGTCCAGGTGCAGCAGGCCGAGGAAGCCGACGCGGAAGCCGAAGCCGAGGGCGGCGGAGGTCTCCGGCTCGTAGACCAGCGCGGCGTCGTTGAGCTGGAGCTTGTCCAGGGCCTCGCGCAGCTCCGGGTAGTCCGAGCCGTCCAGCGGGTACAGGCCGGAGAAGACCATGGGCTTGGGGTCCTTGTAGCCGCCGAGGGCCTCCGTGGCGCCCTTGTGCTGGCTGGTGACGGTGTCACCGACCTTGGACTGGCGGACGTCCTTCACACCCGTGATCAGATAGCCCACCTCGCCGACGGCGAGGCCGTCGGCCGGGAGCATCTCGGGCGAGTTGGTGCCGATCTCCAGCAGCTCGTGCGTGGCGCCCGTCGACATCATCTTGATGCGCTCGCGCTTGTTGAGCTGGCCGTCGATGACACGGACGTAGGTCACGACACCGCGGTAGGAGTCGTAGACCGAGTCGAAGATCATGGCGCGGGCGGGCGCGTCCTGGACTCCCACGGGCGCCGGGATGTCGGCGACGACCTTGTCCAGCAGCGCCTCGACGCCGAGACCGGTCTTCGCGGACACCCTCAGCACGTCGCCGGGCTCGCAGCCGACGAGGTTGGCCAGTTCCTCGGCGAACTTCTCGGGCTGCGCGGCGGGCAGATCGATCTTGTTCAGTACGGGGATGATCTGGAGGTCGTTCTCCATCGCCAGGTAGAGGTTGGCGAGAGTCTGGGCCTCGATGCCCTGGGCCGCGTCGACGAGGAGGACGGTGCCCTCACAGGCGGCCAGCGACCGCGACACCTCGTACGTGAAGTCGACGTGCCCCGGGGTGTCGATCATGTTGAGGATGTGCGTCTTGCCGGAATCGTGGGTGGGAGCCCACGGCAGCCGCACCGCCTGGGACTTGATCGTGATACCGCGCTCACGCTCGATGTCCATCCGGTCGAGGTACTGAGCACGCATCTGCCGCTGCTCGACCACACCGGTCAGCTGGAGCATCCGGTCGGCGAGCGTGGACTTGCCGTGGTCGATGTGCGCGATGATGCAGAAATTGCGGATCAGCGCCGGGTCGGTACGGCTCGGCTCGGGCACATTGTTAGGGGTCGCGGGCACGCAGGGTCCTGTCTCTTGAGGCGCCTTATGCCTCGGGTCGGATCTATACGTAGGTTCCATGGTCCCATGGGCGGCGACCGGCGACCGTTTTGGGCCGTCGGCCGAGCCACTGGTAGCCTGGGTGGCTGTGTCTCATGCCCTCTCAGCGCGAGACACACTCCAGAAAATCACCGGCACGGGTCCCACACGGCCCCGTGCCAGAACCTGAAAAGGCTCATCAGTGGCGAACATCAAGTCCCAGATCAAGCGGATCAAGACCAACGAGAAGGCTCGGCTGCGCAACAAGGCCGTCAAGTCCTCCCTGAAGACCGCGATCCGCAAGGCCCGTGAGGCAGCTGCCGCGGGTGACGTCGAGAAGGCCACCGAGTACCAGCGCGAGGCCGCGCGGGCGCTCGACAAGGCCGTCTCCAAGGGCGTCATCCACAAGAACCAGGCCGCCAACAAGAAGTCGGCGCTTGCTTCGAAGGTCGTCTCCCTCAAGGGCTGACACTTGATTTGATCGCCGGAGGGAATCGAGCGGGCCCTCTCTCATCCGCTCCCGTCCGGCACCCCGAGCCTGTACGCGGCCTGCGTTCGCCACGCGGGTACGGGCTCCACATCGTGAACCGAAGGCCCCGGCGCCCGCTCTTCCCCAGAGCGGGTGGCGGGGCCTTCGGCATGTCACCGGTTTCGGGCGGCGGTCACGACCAGAAGTCGTCGGCCATGTCGATGTCCGCGACGCATTCGTCGAGATCGGTCATCTTGTCCCCGACGATCCGGAAGACGATGCCTCCGTTCTCGTCGATGTGCTTGTTGCCCCGGTCGGCGGTGAAGCGGTGCACGGACATGGCATGTCCGCGTCCGTCGACAAGAATGTCGCGCAGCTCGACCTGGAACGAGCCGCCGGTCTCCGAGTAGAGCCGGCCGTAGTACCCGTCGAGGATCGAGTCGATCCCCTTGTAATCCCCCGAGAGCGAATGTGAGCCGGGCACATGGTGTGTGCAGTCCCCGGTCATCATGCCGCGCAGGGTGTCCATGTCTCCGCGCTGGAAGGCTTCGTAGCCCTTGCGGACGAGAGCCGCGTGCGGGTGTTCAGCCATGTCTGATCGCCACCTTTCCCAGTCTCCGGCGATGTGGGGCTGATACGCCCGATTCTCCTCTCGCGCCCCTAACCGCGCCCCCTGGACCGAGCGGCCCGCGCGATCGTCACGACCGCCTTCTCCAGGGCGTACTCGGGGTCGTCCCCGCCGCCCTTCACACCGGCGTCGGCCTCGGCGACCGCCCGCAGCGCGACGGCCACTGCGTCGGGCGTCCAGCCCCGCATTTGCTGGCGTACCCGGTCGATCTTCCAGGGCGGCATGCCCAGCTCGCGCGCGAGATCGGCGGGACGGCCGCCCCGCGCGGAGGACAGCTTGCCGATGGCCCGCACACCCTGGGCGAGCGCGCTGGTGATCAGGACGGGGGCCACGCCCGTCGCCAGCGACCACCTCAGCGCTTCCAGCGCCTCCGCCGCCCGCCCCTCGACCGCCCGGTCGGCGACGGTGAAGCTCGACGCCTCGGCCCGGCCGGTGTAGTACCGCCCGACGACGGCCTCGTCGATGGTCCCCTCGACGTCGGCGACCAGCTGACTCACCGCGGACGCCAGCTCGCGCAGATCGCTCCCGATGGAATCGACCAGCGCCTGACAGGCCTCGGGGGTCGCCGACCGTCCGGTCGCGCGGAACTCCTGCCTGACGAACGCCAGCCGGTCCGCCGGCTTGGTCATCTTCGGGCACGCCACCTCCCGCGCGCCCGCCTTGCGCGCGGCGTCGAGCAGCTTCTTGCCCTTGACCCCGCCGACATGCAGCAGCACCAGCGTGATCTCCTCGGCGGGCGCCGCGAGATACGCCGTCACGTCCTTGATCGTGTCGGCCGACAGATCCTGCGCATTGCGTACGACGACGACCTTGCGCTCCGCGAACAGCGAGGGGCTGGTCAACTCGGCCAGCGTGCCCGGCTGCAACTGGTCCGGGGTCAGGTCCCGCACATCCGTGTCGGCGTCGGCGGCCCTGGCGGCGACCACCACCTCCCGCACGGCACGGTCGAGCAGCAGCTCCTCCTGGCCCACGGCGAGGGTCACGGGGGCGAGGATGTCGTCGTTCGCACTCTTCTTGGCCATCGCGACAAGGATGGCACGCGCCACTGACAACCCCCGCCGGCGCCGGAACGCCTATCGGGCTACGGCTCCTCCCGCCACCCGTCCCACTCCCCCGCGAACTCGTCCAGCTCCGCCGGATCCAGCCGCTTGTGCTCGTCCCGCAGCACGACGAGCCACTGCGCGTCCTCGGCATCGTCCTCGCCGGCCAGCGCGTCGCGCACCAGCCGCGGCTCCTCATCTATTGCGAACCGCTCCCCGAGTGCCTCCGCGGCCTCCGCCGCCGCGTCACGGTCGGGCAGCACCAGCACATGTCTCACATCGCTCACGGAAGCCATTCTCAGGCACCCGACGAGGCGCGGACTCCGGCTCAGCCCGTCCGTACGAGCTGCACGTCCAGGTCGACCCGGATACTCGGCCCCACCACCGCGATCCCGCGCGCCAGCATCGTCTGCCAGCTCACCGTGAAGTCGTCCCGGTGCAGCTCGGTCGTGGCCCGGCACACCGCCCGCACCTCGCCCTCCATGCCGTTGCCGAGTCCGAGGTACTCCGTGTCGAGCGCGACCGTCCGCGTCACCCCGTGCAGCGACAACGCCCCCGTCACCTCCCACCGGCTGCCGCCCTTGTGCACGAAGCGCTCGCTGTAGAACTCCAGCGTCGGGTACCGCACCACGTCCAGGAAGTCCGCCGACCGCAGATGGTCGTCACGTATCCGCACACCCGTGTCGACGGACCCCGCGTCGATCACCACATGCATCGCCGACCGCTCGACGGGCTCGGCGATCCGCACCGCCCCCGCGAACGAGTCGAACCGGCCGTGGATCCGGGCCAGCCCGATGTGCCGCGCGGTGAACTTGATCGACGTGTGGGCCGGCTCGATCTCCCAGTCGCCCGGCGCGGGGAGCTCCGGCGGCTGGGCGACCTGGAGGGTCACATCCCCGAGCGCGGCGAGCGCGTTCTCCGCGACCGTCGTGGTCGTCCGGTACGGGGTGTACCCCTCGGCCGACACCGCGAGCCGGTACTCCCCCGCCGGCACGGTGGTCACGAACGACCCGAACGGATCCATCCCCCCGCTGACCACCGTGCGCCCCATGCTGTCGCTCACCGCGAACTCCGCGTGCCGCACGGGCTCGTTGACCGGATCGAGCACCCGGCAGCTCAGCACCCCGGCGCTCGGAGGGGTCTCCAGGGCCGCCAGCGGGCTCGTCGGCGCTTGTTGCTCCGGGCTCGTTCGTCTTCCCAACCAGCGGCCGATCATCCTCGCCACCCCTGTACGCCTCGACGTCACGCGTTGCCGAAGGGGCATTCGACCACCGCCGAGTTTTTCGGGGCAACACGGGATCACATCGTGGGAAACCGGCACATGCGCTGGTTCTACGCATGAGTAGCACCCGTGGGTTCCCGACAGGCACCGGTGCCGATGTGCCGGGCCGCCCGCCGCTGCCCGAATCAGTGGCCCCGGCCGGCCCCGCTCACCGTCGGCACCCGGTCCAGCTCAATCCCGAACCGCTCCCGGTAGACCCTCAGCACCTCCTCGTCCGTGCCCAACTCGCGCTCCTCACGGGTCCCGTCCGCCGCCGTCGCCTTGAACGTGCGGCCGCTGAGCGTGATCCGCCCTCCCTCCTCCGTCACCCGCGAACACACCAGCGACTGCGTGAAGTGCGAGACCGGCGAGGTGCTGTGCCACCATGCCCCGGCCACGAAGTCGCCGAGCGCCCGCGGCCGCCGGTCCAGGCGGTACAGCGCCCTGCCGTCCATGACGACGTCCAGGTCCGTCGCCTCCTCCAGGTCGTGCCCGCCACGCACCCCGGCCGCGTCCGGCCCGGCCTCGACGACCCGGAACACACCCGCCGGATCCAGCTGCTCACCCCGCGCCTCGAACGCCAGCGGATAGTGGCTGTGCGCCCCGAAGCCGACGTCCGCCAGCCACGCGCCCCCGTCCACGGTCCCCACCTTCAGCGCCATGTGGTCGAAGGGGATCCCGAGCCGTTCCTCCTTCCCGTAGACCCGCCCCGCGAGCCGCGTCACATCGAAGCCCAGCACGCCGAGCAACGCCCCGAACACCCCGTTCAGTTCGTAGCAGAACCCGCCCCGCCGCGCGCCCACCACCTTGTCCAGCAGCCGCTTCTCCTCCAGCACGATCTCCTCGCCGAGGTGGATCGACAGGTTCTCGAACGGCACGGTCTGCAGATGGCGCAGTTGCAGCTCACGCAGCACGTCCACGGTGGGCCACGCCGGGTGCTCGACTCCCAGGCGCCGGAGATAGGCATCAACCTCTACGGAATCCATGACCTCAGTCTCCCGCCACGGCGAGCTCCGCGCCCGCACCCGCGACCGCGATCGCGCCGTCCTCGTCCGTCCGCAGCACCACCGCGCCCTGCGCCCGCAGCGCCGCCACGGTGCCGGGGGCCGGGTGCCCGTACGGGTTGTCCTCCCCGCAGGAGATCAACGCCAGCCTCGGCGCCGCGCGGCGTATGAGCTCCGGGTCCTGGTACGCCGAGCCGTGGTGGGCGACCTTCAGCACGTCCACGCCGCCCAGCACCGCCGCCGCCGGCGATCTCAACAGCGCGCGCTGGGCCGGGGGTTCCAGATCACCGAGCAGCAGCAGCCGCAGCCCCGCCGACCGGGCGAGCAGGGTGACGCTGGCGTCGTTCGGGCCGTCCGGGGTCAGGGCCGGGTGCGGTGGCGGCCACAGCACCTGCCAGCTCAGCGAGCCGGCACGCCGCTCCTCCCCGGCCGCGGCCCGCGTCACGGGAATGCGCCGGGCGGCCGCCTCCCTTCGCACGAACTCCGCCTGGTCCTCCGGCTCTTCATGCCCCGTCGTCTCGATCGCGCCCACCTCTCGACCGCGCAGAACGCCGGGCAGGCCCGCCACATGGTCGGCGTGGAAGTGGGTCAGCACGACGAGCGGGATCCTCTTGATGCCCAGCGTGCGCAGGCAGCGGTCGACCAGCGTCGGATCGGGGCCGGCGTCCACGACCACGCCCGTCCCCTCGCCCGCCGCGAGCACCGTCGCATCTCCCTGGCCGACGTCGCACATCGCGAACCGCCACCCCGGCGGCGGCCACCCCGTGACGACCCTGGTCAGGGGTGGTGGCTGTACCACCGCCAGCAGAACCAGCGCCCCGCAGAGACCGCACCACCAGGGGTGCCGCAGCAGCCGACGGCCGACGAGCAGGACGACCACCGTGGCCAGGGCCAGCAGCGCCGCCCCGGTCCAGCTGCCGGGCCAGTCCACTCCCGCGCCGGGCAGTGCGGCGCCGGTCCGGGCGATGTCCGCGATCCACCCGGCCGGCCAACTCGCGCACCAGGCCAGGGCCTTGGACACCGGCATCGCCACCGGTGCCGTGGCCAGCGCCGCGAAGCCCAGCACCGTGGCCGGCGCGATGGCGAACTCCGCGAGCAGATTGCAGGGCACCGCCACCAGGCTCACCCGGGCCGACAGCACCGCCACGACCGGCGCGCACAGCGCCTGCGCGGCAGCAGCGGCCGCCAGCGCCTCGGCCAGCCTCGGCGGCACCCGCCGTCTGCGCAGCGCCGCGCTCCACCGGGGCGCGAGGGTGAGCAGGGCGCCCGTCGCCAGGACGGAGAGCAGGAAGCCGTAGCTGCGGGCCAGCCACGGGTCGTACAGGACCAGCAGCAGTACGGCCGTCGCCAGCGCCGGGATCAGCGATCTGCGGCGCCCGGTCGCCAGGGCGAGCAGTGCGACGGCCCCGCAGGCCGCGGCCCGCAGCACACTCGGGTCCGGCCGGCACACGATGACGAACCCGAGGGTGAGCGCTCCGCCGAGCAGCGCGGTCGCCCGCAGCGAGACGCCGAGGCGCGGTGCGAGCCCACGGCGCTCGGCCCGTTGCGCCAGGCCGGGCGGGCCGATCAGCAGGGCCAGGATGATCGTGAGGTTGCTGCCGGAGACGGCGAGCGTGTGCGTGAGGTCGGTCTCCTTGAACGCCTCGTCCAGCTCCGGGGTGATCCGCGAGGTGTCCCCGACGACCAGCCCCGGCAGCAACGCCCTCGTATCCGCCGGCAGCCCGTCGGTCGCCTCACGAAGCCCACCGCGCAATCGCCCCGCCAGTCGCTGCGCCGCCGACGGCTCCCCCACGACCTGCGGCGCGAAGGCGTCCCGCACCCTCAGCACGGCCGCGATCCGGTCCCCGCCGGACAGGGCGGGCGCAAGCCGCGCGGTCACCCGCAGACGGGTGGAGGGGAGGAGGTTCAGCCAGGGTGAGGGGCGGGCGACGGAGGAAGACCGCGGCGGCTCGTCTGCGTCACCCGAGGGCCCCCTGTCCGCGTCGCGCGGCGACTCGTCTGCGTCGCCCAAGGGCCCCCTGTCCGCGTCGCGCGGCGACTCGTCTGCGTCGCCCAAGGGCCCTCTGTCCGCGTCGACGATCATCAGCACCGGTGCCCGCGTCACCACCGCCGTGCCGTCCGCCTTCTCGACGCGGCGTACGTCCGCGTCGATCAGCACGGAGGTCGGGGCCATGTGATTGCCCTTGACCCGGGGCCGGGTGAGCCGGGGGTCGGCGGTGAGCTCGACCTCTGCGGTCACCGTGGCGTACTCCCGCGCCAGCCCCGGCACCGGCCCACGCCGCAGATCGGCCCCGTGCAGCGCCGCGGAAGCGGCGGCCGCGGCCACGCAGAGGAGCAGAGCGGCGACGGAGGTACGGGGCCAGGTCATGCGTGCGGGCAGCGAGGTCTGCTTACGCGGTCTGGTGAGCCGACCCGGTCGAGAATCCGGTCGGGTCTCCGGTCGGGAATCCGCCCCGGCCCCGGCGGGCCGACCAGCGCCCGTCCCACCCCGCCGCATCAGCAGCAGCACGCCCGCCGCCAGCAGACAGACCACCGCCGTGCCGGTCACCCACTCCGGCGCGGCGTCCAGCATCAGCGCCGCCGTTGCCCAGGCGGCGAGCGCCGGTGGGACGAGGCGTAGGTCCGTCGGTCCTTCCTGCCGGGGGTGTGCGGCGCCGAGACGTCGTCCGGACTCGGCGTGGACAGCGGTACGGGTGGGGGCGAGGTCGGAGGCTCGGAAGTCGCGGCCTTCGTGCCTCATGGCCGTACGAGATTCTGCAGATCGGCGAAACGGCGATCGCCGATGCCGTTGACCTCGCGCAGCTCGTCCACCGAGCGGAAGCCGCTGTGCTGGGTGCGGTAGTCGATGATGTGCTGGGCCAGCACCGGTCCGACGCCGGGGAGGGTGTCGAGCTGGTCCACGGTGGCGGTGTTGAGGGAGACCGGCGCGGTGGGTGCGGCGCCTGGAGCCGCAGCGCCGCCCGTGCCCGCGCCCGGAGCGGTCCCGGGCAGGGCGGCCGGAGCGCCGACGATCACCTGCTCGCCGTCCACCAGGAACCGGGCCCGGTTGAGACTGTCGGTGTTCGTGCCGGGACGCACCCCGCCCGCCGCGCGCAGAGCGTCCGCGACGCGCGAGCCCGCCGGCAGCCGATGGATCCCCGGCTCGCGCACCTTGCCGCCGACGTCCACCACGATCTCGGCCGCGGCCGTGGCTGCGACACCCTGCGCACCGGCACCCGATGCGGTCGCGCCGGCCTCCCCGCCCTGCTCCCCTCCGCCGTAAGGAGCCGCCGCCCGCACCACCTCGGGTGCCCGCACGGGCTGTGCCCGCCCGGCCCAGAAGTGCTGCATCGCGAAACCGGCGGCGAGGACGAGCACCACGGTGAGCGCGACCACGCTCCGCCCGCTCCAGCCCGCATCGCGCCTGCAACCACACCGGCATCCGCTCCCGCAAAGCCAGCCCGGCCCGCGCCTGCCAGTCCCCCGCGCCGCCCAGCTCAGCGCGCCCGGAATCAGCGCCGGCCCCAGTCCCGGCCTCGGCCTCGTGAACCCCCTCAGCCTCCCCGGGACGAGCTCCCTCCCCCCGAGCCGGTGGCCCCGCCCCCGACTCCCTCCACTCCCCCGTCCGTTCGGCGAAGATCACCTCCGCCCGGCGCCGCAACTCCTCAGCCGAGGCATGGCGCTGCCGGGCCCTCCCTCGGACCTGAGCGCCGCGCCGGTGGCGGACCCGGCCGTCGGAGTACCGGCCGCGGCCGGGCCCACTGCTCACCGTCGTCGTGGCTGTGCGTGTACGTGATCGAAGTGCCATGCGACGAGGATCGGACACCTCGCCACACCCGCGATGATCTTGCTCAATTCCCGGGGATTACCGCCCAGTTGTGGATAACCCCGCCACCCACACGAGTGACACACCCACCCAACAGGCAGGTCGGCAAGCCCATCAGCAGGCCGTTCGCAGACCGCTCAACGAGGCGAAACCACAACGCCCAGCAACCCGGGCCCGGTATGCGCCCCGATCACCGCCCCCACCTCGCTCACATGCAGATCCGCCAGCCCCGGCACCCGCGCCCGCAAACGATCCGCCAGCGCCGACGCCCGGTCGGGAGCGGAGAGATGGTGGACCGCGATGTCGACCGGTGCGCTGCCCGCCCGGTCGGCCGCGATCTCCTCCAGGCGGGCGATCGCCTTGGACGCCGTCCGCACCTTCTCCAGCGGGCCGATCCGGCCGCCCTCCAGCTGCAGCAGCGGCTTCACCGCGAGCGCGGAGCCCAGCAGGGCCTGTGCGGCGCCGATACGGCCGCCGCGACGCAGATAGTCGAGGGTGTCGACGTAGAAGTAGGCGGCCGTGCCCCCGGCCCGCTTCTCGGCGGCCGTGACGGCCTCGTCCACCGTGCCGCCCGTCTCCGCCGCCTCCGCCGCGGCGAGCGCGCAGAACCCGAGCGCCATGGCGACCATCCCCGTGTCCACCACTCGCACCGGCACCGGAGCCTCGCGCGCCGCGAGGACCGCCGCGTCGTAGGTGCCGGAGAGTTCGGCGGACAGGTGCAGGGAGACGATGCCGGTGGCGCCCGCCTCGGCGACCTTGCGGTAGTGCTCCGCGAAGACCTCGGGGCTGGGGCGGGAGGTGGTGACGGGACGTCGCTTCTGCAACGCCTGGGCGAGGGAACGGGTGGAGATCTCGGTGCCCTCGTCCAGCGCCCGGCCGCCTACGACCACGGTCAGGGGTACCGCTGTGATGCCGTGGCGCTCCATCGTCCGGGGCGGCAGGTAGGCCGTTGAATCGGTGACGATAGCGACATGGCGGGACATGAGCTGGAGGTTACCTGGCGTAGTGCCCGGGCGGCAGCCCGACCCCGCTCAGCCGGTGAAGCCTTGACCGGAGCGGCTCGTGGTCACGCGGGCTCAAGTCGTGCTCTCCGGGCGGGGTTTCTTCTGCCAGGGATACGTCGGGCGAGGTCCGGGCGGGTTGATGGCGGGCCGTGTGGGCTCCTCGGCCCGCTGCGACTGAGGGGTGTCCGGCCAGGTCTGCTCGGTCGTCGTGCCGGAGTCGGTGGCGGGTGCCTCCGGCCACGGGGGCGGCGTCGACGCCGGACGCTCCGACGACGAGGATCCGGTGGTCGAGGTCGAGGTAGGTGTCGCCGCAGGCTCGGCCGTCGCGGATCCGGTCGCCGAGGTCCCCGTCGTCGGGGACTCCGTCGTCTGCCAGTGCCGCAGGGCGCCGGTCTCCACGTCGATCTGTGCGCTGAGGCTGTCCAGGTCGTCGTCGGCGAAACGGCTCGCGCGGTCGCGGGCCGCCCAGCGCAGGGAGTCGGCGGCCTGGACGATGCGCTCGGTGCGCTCGCGCAGGTCGGGCAGCCGCTCGGTGAGGGTCGCGCGGTCCGGCTCGGACTCCAGGCGGCGGAGTTCGGCGTCCAGTTCGTGCCCGTGTGCGCTGAGGCGGTCGAAGAGGCCGAGGGACTCCTTGAGGGACTCGTCCTCGGTCGCGCCCGCGTGCAGGGCGTCCTGCGTGGACCGCATGGAGGTGCGCAGCTTCAGCCGCAGCTGGGCGATCTCGCCGGCCGGGCCGGTCTGGGCGAAGGACTTGGCCCGCAGCGTGTGGTCCTCGACCGTGCGCCGCGCGTGTGTGATCGTCTCGTCCACCCGGCGCTTGGCCGCGCCGACCACCTTGACCGTGGCGTACGCGCCGAGCACGACGAAAAGCACGAAGAGCAGGGCGAAGACTGCGATCACTGCTTCCACGAGCTCCTCCTCCGACCGGCGGCGCCTCACGCCGCCTCACTCTTCAACGGTAAACGCAGCGGGCAGGCCCGGAGTTCCAGAGAAACCCCGAACCTGCCCGTAGGGGATCACCCCGAGCCAAGATCACCCGGAGCATCCGCCGCCGAAGTCCTACGCCGGAACGATGTTCACCAGCTTCGGCGCCCGCACGATCACCTTCCGGATCCCGGCCCCGTCCAGCGCCGCCACGACCTTCTCGTCGGACAGCGCGACCTTCTCCAGCTCCTCCTCGGAGATGGCCGGCGAGACCTCCAGGCGGGCCTTGACCTTGCCCTTGATCTGCACGACGCAGGTCACGGTCTCGTCCACGACGTAGGCCGGGTCGGCGACCGGGAAGTCCTGGTGGACCACCGAGTCGGTACGGCCCAGCTTGCGCCACAGCTCCTCGGCGATGTGCGGGGCCAGCGGCGCGGCCATCAGCACCAGCGACTCGGCGACCGAGCGCGGTACCGTGCCGCCCGCCTTCGTCAGGTGGTTGTTCAGCTCGGTGACCTTGGCGATGGCCGTGTTGAACCGCATGCCCTCCAGGTCCCCGCGCACCCCGTCGATCGCCTTGTGCAGGGCACGCAGCGTGTCCTCGTCGGGCTCGGCATCGGCGACCGTCACCTCGCCGGTCGTCTCGTCGACGACGTTGCGCCACAGCCGCTGCAGCAGCCGGAACTGGCCGACCACCGCGCGCGTGTCCCACGGTCGGGAGACGTCCAGCGGGCCCATCGCCATCTCGTACAGGCGCAGCGTGTCGGCGCCGTACTCCGCGCAGATCTCGTCCGGAGTGACCGCGTTCTTCAGGGACTTGCCCATCTTGCCCAGCAGCCGGGAGACCTTCTCGCCCTGGTAGTGGTACGCGCCGTCGCGCTCCTCCACCTCTGCGGCCGGCACCGCGATGCCACGACTGTCCCGGTAGACGTAGGCCTGGATCATGCCCTGGTTGAACAGCTTGTGGAACGGCTCCGCGGAGGAGACGTGGCCCAGGTCGAACAGCACCTTGGACCAGAAGCGCGCATACAGCAGGTGCAGCACCGCGTGCTCGGCGCCGCCGACGTACAGGTCGACGCCGCCGTGCGGCTGGCCCTCGCGCGGGCCCATCCAGTACTGCTCGATCTCCGGGTCGACCAGCTTCTCGCTGTTGTGCGGGTCCAGGTAGCGCAGCTCGTACCAGCAGGAACCGGCCCAGTTGGGCATGGTGTTGGTCTCACGCCGGTAGCGCTTCGGGCCGTCGCCCAGGTCCAGCGTGACGTTGACCCAGTCCTCGTTGCGCGACAGCGGCGTCTCGGGCTGGGTGTCGGCGTCGTCCGGGTCGAAGGTGCGCGGGCTGTAGTCCTCGACCTCGGGCAGCTCCAGCGGCAGCATCGACTCGGGCAGCGCGTGGGCGATGCCGTCCTCGTCGTAGACGATCGGGAAGGGCTCGCCCCAGTAGCGCTGGCGGCTGAACAGCCAGTCGCGCAGCCGGAAGTTGACCGTGCCCTCGCCGACACCGGACCGCTCCAGCCAGTCGGTGATGCGCGCCTTGGCCTCGGCCACGCCCAGGCCGTCCAGGGAGATGTCGCCGTTGGAGGAGTTGATGATCTTCGCGTCGTACGACCCGAAGGCGTTCTCCCACGTCGAGGTGTCCGTGCCCCGCCCGTCCGTCGGCTCGACGATGCAGACGATCGGCAGCTCGAAGGCGCGCGCGAACTCGAAGTCACGCTGGTCACCCGCCGGAACGGCCATGATCGCGCCGGTGCCGTAGCCCATCAGGACGTAGTCGGCGATGAAGACGGGGACCTGCTCGCCGTTGACCGGGTTGGTCGCGTACGAGCCGATGAAGACGCCGGTCTTGTCCTTGGCCTCGGCCTGGCGCTCGACGTCGGACTTGGAGGCGGCCTGCGCGCGGTAGGCGGCGACGGCCTCGGCCGGGGTCGCGTGACCGCCGGTCCACACGTCGTGCGTGCCCTCGGGCCAGGCGTCCGGGGTGAACTTCTCGACCAGCGGGTGCTCGGGCGCCAGCACCATGTAGGTCGCGCCGAACAGGGTGTCGGGGCGCGTGGTGAAGACCGTGATGCGCTCGCCGTCCACGGGGAAGTCGACGCGGGCGCCCTCGGAGCGGCCGATCCAGTTGCGCTGCTGCAGCTTGATGGCCTCGGGCCAGTCCAGCTCGTCCAGGTCGTCCAGCAGCCGGTCGGCGTAGGCGGTGATCCGCATGTTCCACTGGCGCAGCTTGGCCTTGAAGACCGGGAAGTTGCCGCGCTCGGAGCGGCCGTCGGCGGTGACCTCCTCGTTGGCCAGCACGGTGCCCAGCCCGGGGCACCAGTTGACCGGGGAGTCGGAGGCGTAGGCCAGGCGGAACTCGCCCAGGACGTCGGCGCGCTCGGCCTCGGTCAGCTCACTCCACGCGCGCGTGTGCCCCGGTACGGCACGCTCACCCGACTCGAAGGCGGCGACCAGCTCGGCGATCGGCCGGGCCTTGTCCGCCTCGTCGTCGTACCAGGAGTTGAAGATCTGCAGGAAGATCCACTGGGTCCACTTGTAGTAGTCCGGGTCGATCGTGGCGAAGGACCGGCGCTTGTCGTGACCCAGGCCCAGCCGGCGCAGCTGGACCTTCATGTTCTCGATGTTGGCCTCGGTGGAGACACGCGGGTGCGTGCCGGTCTGCACGGCGTACTGCTCGGCGGGCAGGCCGAAGGCGTCGAAGCCCAGGGTGTGCAGCACGTTGTGGCCGGTCATGCGCTGGAAGCGCGCGAAGACGTCGGTGGCGATGTAGCCCAGGGGATGGCCGACGTGCAGGCCCGCACCGGAGGGGTACGGGAACATGTCCATGATGAACTTCTTGGGCTTGGCGACCAGCGCGGGGTCGCCCGCCAGGTCACCCTTGGGGTTCGGCGCCGCGTACGTGCCGTCGACGTCCCAGAAGTCCTGCCAGCGTGCCTCGATCTCGGCCGCCATGGCGGCCGTGTAGCGGTGCGGCGCGGCCACCTCGGCGGTGGCAGCGGGGTTCGTCTCGCTCATGATCCTCAAAGCTCCATCGATCGTCTCTGCCAGCGGCTGCGGTTCTCTGGAAACGAAAAATCCCCTCGCACAGGAGGGGACGCCGCGCCGATTCCGACCATCCGGTTCGCCCGGTGGTCGGGACTGATCAGCGCGGCCCGCTAAGCAGAAGGCGTACGGCACGCATGGCGTCAGGGTACCGCAGCGCCGGAGCGGGCCGCGACGGACTTCCGTGGGGCGCATGACGGCGCTCACGAGGGGGCTCACACATGAACAACCGCGCCCCCTCTTCCGTACCTGAGAGTTGTGAAGACCTCGAAAAGCTGAGCAACGTTCAATTGTTACCTGGCGTAACAGTCGCTAAGGGACATCGCCCGCCACTCGCAGCCCGTAGATAACAACGCAATAACTCAAACGCCGTACCCCCCGGTATGGAGCCACTTAGAGTGCGGCAGCGGGACCGCCTTCCCGAACCGCTCGGAGTTGCCCCCATGAACCCTCGTCGTAGTAACAGTTCGCTCCCCAGGACGGGCCGGTCGGCCTCTGGGGTGGCGACCGCTGCTGTTCTGCTGCTCATACCCCTGGTCGTGCTGCTCGGAGGCACCTGGCTCCAGGAGTTCCTCAACTTCGGAGCCGGCGTCCTGTCGCTCGTCTGCCTCACCTGCTCGGTGATCTGGGGCCTCGTCGCCCAGGACCGCATGATCCTCAACACCCGCCAGCGGATCATCGCGCAGGGCATCCACCGGGTCACCGCGGTCGCCTCGATCGCGTTCCTCCTGGTGCACATCGGCGTCAAGCTGGCGCTGGACCACGCCAGCCCGATCGCCGCGCTGATCCCCTTCAGCCTGGTGTTCGCCGGCGGCAGCGAGATCCCGGGCAGCGCCTTCCTGATCGGCCTGGGCTCCCTGGCCGCCCTGCTCATGATCTTCGTCGGCGTCACCGGCGCGCTGCGCAACCAGTTCGCCTCCCCCGCACCGGTCGCCGCGCGCTGGCGCGCGATGCACATGCTGGCCTACCCGGCCTGGTGCGCTGCCCTGATCCACGGCCTGTTCGCCGGCCGCCCGGCGAAGACCTTCTTCATGGTCAGCTACGAACTCTGCGTCGTCGCCGTCGCCGCCGCCCTCGCCCTGCGCGCCTCCCCGCGCCCGGTCAAGCGCAAGGTCGCCGACCGGCTCGCGCAGCTCATCGGCAACGAGCCGGGGGCCCGCGAGGACCTGGAGGAGAGCCGCGCCAGGGCGGCGTCCGGGTCCTCCCTGCCGGGCTACGAGAACCAGCGCCCGGAGCGGGGAAGGCGCGACGACCGCACCGGACCGCTGCCCGGCATGCCCTCCCAGGCGCCCTCCGCCGCGGAGACCACGGGCGGTTTCGCCGCCGCCTACCGAGCCGTCTCACCCCACTCCCGCGCCCGGCAACAGCAGCCGTACGCGGACCAGACCTCACGCATGGACCTGCCCATGGACATGCAGCCGACGGAAGCGATCCCGCGCGTCGACGGCAGCGGGGGCAGCAGCACCGGCAACTGGCCCATCCCTTCCCCGCCGCCGGTCGGCGAGGCGCCCCCGTCCTCCTACGACCCCCTGAACGACACGGGATACAACATCCCCGCCTATGGCAATCCGGGCACCCAGGGCTATGACTCCGGCGCTGCGGGCTACGGCTCGAGTGATGTGTATGACACCGCTGAGACAAACGCCGTCTTCGGTACGTACAACCAGAACGACACGTACAACAACAGCGGTCCCGCCACTGAGACATTCCCCGGTGCCTCCTACGACTTCGACGCACCGGGTTCGGGCGAACCTTGGAACACGCCTTCCGGAGGCTTTAAGTGAACGAGGCCCTGCCCGACGTACCAGAAGTCCGCGTGGTCGGACTTCCCCAGCTCACGTCGGGCTTCGACCTTGTCGAGAGACTCGATCTGCCCATGCATCTCAAGGTGCACGGGCCGCTCGAACCGATGGGCGGCGAGCAACTCGCGAAGCTCGCCGAGAACATCAGCCTGAAGGGCCGCGGCGGCGCGGGCTTCCCCTTCCACAAGAAGCTGCGCGCGGTCGCCGAGTCCGCGATCAAGCGCGGGGTACGGCCAGTGGTCGTGGTCAACGGCAGTGAGGACGAACCGGCCTGCCGCAAGGACACGGTGATGATCAACCGTGCCCCCCATCTCATCCTGGACGGGGCGCTGCTGTGCGCCGAGGCCCTGGGTGCCCGCACGCTCGTGATCGCGGTCACCCGGGAGTCCACCCAGCGCTCCATGGAGGCCGCCCTCGCCGAACGCGGCCTCAGCAACAGCCGTCGGTCCGCGCTGCGCGCCTTCGTCCAGCGCAACCCGGTGCGCATGGTCACCGGCGCCGCCGCCTCCGTGATCCGCTCCATCGACGGCGGCCCGGCGATCCCGGCCGGCCGCAAGGTCAGCGCCTCACAGAACGGCGTCGGCGGCGCCCCGACCCTGCTGTCCAACGCCGAGACCTTCGCCCAGCTGGCCATCGCCGCCCGCATCGGCCCGGAGCGCTACGGCAACACCGGCCTGTACGACGAGCCGGGCACCGTCATGCTCACGGTCTCCGGCGCGGTCGCCCGCCCGATGGTCATCGAGGTCCCCACCGGTGTGCCGCTGCGCTACGTCCTCCAGCTCGCCGGCGCCCCGCCGGTGCCGCAGGGCGTGCTGACCGGCGGCTACCACGGCAAGTGGATCGACGCGGCCACGGTCAACGAGGCGATCGTCTCGCGCAACTCCCTGGACGCGGTGGGCGGCGCGCTCGGCGCCGGCGCGATCCTGCCGATCACTCAGGAGACCTGCCCGCTGGGCGAGTCGCTGCGGGTGGCGCAGTGGCTGGCCGAGGAGAGCGCGGGCCAGTGCGGCCCCTGCTACCTCGGCCTGCCGGCCGCCGCGCGCGGCCTGGAGGACATCCTCAACGGCGGCGGCCCGGCCGCCCTGGAGGCCCTCAAGCAGGTCGCCAAGAACGTGAAGCGGCGCGGCGCGTGTTCGCACCCGGACGGCTCCGCGATGTTCCTGGAGTCGACCATCAAGGCGTTCACCGACGACCTCGCGGCGCATGTCCTCGGCAACGGCTGCGGACGGCCCGTGGAGGGCGTTCTGCCGCTCTTCGAGGGCGGCAGGGCCCCGTCGGGCATCCCGGGCGGCGCCGAGTCGGATGAGAACGGCCCCAGCCGTCAGAAGATCTACGTCGACTGGACGCTGTGCCGCGGCCATGGCCTGTGCGCGGACATCCTCCCGGAGGTCTTCCAACTGGGCGCCGACGGCTTCCCCACCGTCGCCCAGGCGATGGTCCCGCGCTACGCCGAGGCCAAGGCCCTGCGCGCGGTGCGCCGTTGCCCCGCCCTCGCCCTGCGCCTGGAGGAGGACACCCGCGCGCAGGAGTCGTCCCGCAACCTGCCGGTCCTCTCCCAGGGCCGCGGCAGGCGCGCCCTGGGCCGCTGAGACTCAGGGGCCGTCCAACGGGACGGCCCCTGGAACCCGCGGTGTTCGCCCACGAAAAAGATCCCGCCGGATTCCATCCGGCGGGATCTTGCTGTGGAGCTAAGGAGAATTGAACTCCTGACCTCCTGCATGCCATGCAGGCGCTCTACCAACTGAGCTATAGCCCCTTGCTTGGTCCGCCAGGTTTCCCCGGCGGCGACGCCAACATTACCGGTCGACCGGGGACAGCACCAAATCGTTTACCTTCCAGGGCAGTACGACCCGAAATGTCGGAATTTTCGACCCGCGGATCAAGCCGTGACGAAGGAATAGAAGCGCTTGAGCGTGCAGTGTTCTTCGAGGAGGCGGCCGTAGATCGGTTCACCCTCGAGTTCACGGTAGGTCTCGATCGGGTCGCCTTTTATGATCAGCGCCCGCGCGCATTCCTCGCACCAGTACTGGTAGTCGGGGTTCACCGGTTCCATGTCACGGACGATCGGCGTACCGCTGCCGCACCAGTCGCACTTTCGCCTGTGTGCACCCATCGATCAGCTCCAGCTGTGGCCGCAGGCCGTGCACACGTAGGAAATTCCGCCGTTGTCACCGAGCAGCTGGGCGACATGGACGGAGCCGCAGGAAGGGCAGCTGAGGCGGGTGATCGTATCCCGTGTCAATGCTGCATCGAAGAGGTGACCGACCTCTTCGAGGATGCACGCAGGCATCACCACTCCCTCCCGTCAGGGCCGCGCCCCCTTCCGGCCGTTTGATTCTGCCACGGCCGGGCCAATACGGTCAGCGACGCCTCAGTACCAGTCCGGACACAGCAGCCTCCACGGCCGTACGAACCGCGCGAACATGCACCCCACAGCGCCTCCTGAGAGGTATACGCCTCCGGGGCCCAAGTCACTCAAGTCGGACCGGAACAGTTCGACGCGGGTCGACAACACGTGCGAACCGGCCACGCGAGCCCGGCCGTTGATCGGGACACCCGGTGCGGATACCAGAAGATCCCGCCGATCGGACTGATCGGCGGGATCTTGTTGTCTCGCTGTGGAGCTAAGGAGAATTGAACTCCTGACCTCCTGCATGCCATGCAGGCGCTCTACCAACTGAGCTATAGCCCCTTGCCACGCGGCTGAGCCGCATGTTGTCTCGCGTCCCGCTCGGCGGGGCGAACAAGAAGAACTCTAGCCTGTGACCTGCCGGAAAGTGAAATCCGGATTCCCGGGCCGGCGCGGCCGGGACACCCGGCGTCAGTCGTCGTCGCCGAGCACCGGCTCCGGCAGCGTGCCGGCGTTGTGCTCCAGCAGGCGCCAGCCGCGCGCGCCTTCGCCCAGCACGGACCAGCAGCAGTTGGAGAGCCCGCCGAGGCTCTCCCAGTGCCGGGCCTGCAGGCCGAGGAGACGGCCGATGGTCGTACGGATCGTCCCGCCGTGGCTGACCACGACGAGCGTGCCGTCGTCGGGGAGCTTCTCGGTGTGCCGGAGCACCACGGGGGCGGCGCGGTCGGCGACCTCGGTCTCCAGCTCGCCACCGCCCCGGCGCACCGGCTCGCCGCGCTTCCACGCGGCGTACTCCTCGCCGAACCGGGCGATGATCTCCTCGTGCGTCAGCCCCTGCCAGACGCCGGCGTAGGTCTCCCGCAGGCTTTCGTCGTGGGTGACCTCCAGGCCGCTGAGCGCGGCCAGCTCGGCGGCCGTGTGCGCGGCGCGCTGGAGGTCGGAGGCGATGATCGCGTCGGGCTTGAGGCCCGCGAGCAGCCGGGCGGCACGGCGGGCCTGGGAGATGCCCGCCTCGGTGAGAGGAACGTCCGTGCTGCCCTGGAAGCGGCGCTCCACGTTCCAGGAGGTCTGGCCGTGCCGCCACAGGATGACGCGGCGTCCGCGGCCGGACTTGCCCGCGGACACCTCGCCGGTGGCACTCATCGCCACTCACCGCCGAGCTCGGCCGCCTCCTCGGCGGCCTGGTGCTTGGCGTGCTCCGCGGCCTTGCCTCGGGTGGCCCTGGCGTCCTCGGGCAGCTCGAGCTCGGGGCAGTCCTTCCACAGCCGCTCCAGGGCGTAGAAGACGCGCTCCTCGCTGTGCTGGACGTGGACGACGATGTCGACGTAGTCGAGCAGCACCCAGCGGGCCTCACGGTCGCCCTCGCGGCGGACCGGCTTGACGCCGAGCTCCTTCTGGAGCCGCTCCTCGATCTCGTCGACGATCGACTTGACCTGGCGGTCGTTGGGCGCGGAGGCCAGCAGGAAGGCGTCCGTGATCGACAGGACGTCGCTGACGTCGTAGGCGATGATGTCGTGCGCGAGCTTGTCTGCTGCGGCCTGGGCGGCGGTGTTGACGAGCTCGAGGGAACGGTCGGTAGCGGTCACTACAAGGCTTTCGATCGGCGGACACTTGACATCAAGGGTCTCACGGACCGCCGACGGCACCCCACGTGATTATCGGCTCACGTGGGGTGCGCTGCGCGTCTACTCGGACGACGGCTCGTAGTCCTGGCCGAGCACCACCGAGACGTCCGCGTTCCCGGACACCTCGCCCTTGCCGACCGCGTCGGCGGACAGGCCCAGGGTCTTGGCGACCTCGGTGGCGTTGTCCTTGTCGGCGGCGTCGGCGTAGACGACCTTCGAGGTGGCCGCGGTCGACGTGGTGCCGCCCTCCAGGAAGGTGAAGCCGCCGTTCAGCAGCACCACGCGGGCCTTGCCGGTGTTGTCCTTGTCCCCGCTGGCGTTGCGGACGGACACGCGGACCGCGGCGTCCTTGTCGGGGCTCTTGGCGGTGCCGCCGAGGACGTCCTTGACCACGCTGGCGCTCGACTGGGCGCTGAGCGTGCCGTCGTTCTGGACGGGCATCAGGGCGGTCTTGTAGTCGCCGCCCTTGGCGAGGTCGGCGAGCCTGGCGAGGAAGGCGCCGAGGTCCTTGTCGGTCAGCGGCGGCTCGATGATCATGCCCAGCGTCTGCACGGTGGTGGTCGCGCCCTGGGTGTCCGAGGTCAGCTTGCGCAGCATGGCCTGCATGACCTGCCCGAACCGCTCCAGCTGGGCGTTCTGCGCCTCGCCCGAGCCCTGGTAGGTGGCGTAGGCGACGGCCGTCTTGCCGCTGAGGGTCTGGCCCTTGCCCTTGCGCACGAGGGGCGCGGCGCTCTTGGCCTTGGCGTCCGGGTCGGGCACCTCGGCGTTGGTGTCGACCTCGATGTTGCCGACCAGGTCGACGAGGTTCTGCAGATAGGGCGTGTCCAGCCGCCAGGTGCCCTGGATCTCGGTGCCGAGAACGGTGTCGATCGCGTCGCGCGTGCCCGAGGAACCGTCGTCGTCGACCGACTTGGCGAGCGTGGTCGTGCTGCCGTCGTCACCGGTCAGGGCGAGGGAGTTGGGCAGCAGCACGGTCGTGCCCTGCTTGGTGGTGGTGTTGTCGACGAGCAGCGCCGTGGAGGTGCCGCCCTTCTTGGTGTTGTGCAGGTGGATGACGATCACGTCACGCTTCTGGGCGCCCACGGGCGTCGCGGTGTCGGTCTTGTCGTCCGACGAGGTGAGGCCGGGCAGCTTCCCGGCGTACCAGAGGTAGCCGACGCCGCCGGCCGCGACCATCGCCAGCACGACCACGAGGGCGATCACGCGCGAGCGTGCCCGCCGCTTCGCCTCCTCGCGGCGCTCGGTGCGGTTCTCGGTGAACGCCAGCCAGTCGATGACGTCCTCGGAGTCCTGGTCGGGCTCCTCGACGAAGGCGAACTGCTCGGTGCGGTAGTCCCGGTCGCCCCGCTCCTGGCCGACCGGTTCCTCGACCGGTCCGGCCTGCTGCGGGATGTAGGCGGTCTGCTCGGCGACCCGCGGCTGCTGCCCGCTTGCGGCGGTACGGCCATACGGGTCGTACGGCGGCGAGTGCGCGCCCGGCTGCTGCTGGTGGTGCGTGCCCGTGCCGTACGCGTCGTAGGAGGGCGTGGGCGGCTGCTGACCGGTGTCGCCGGCGGCGTAGGGGTCGTACGACTGCACCGGCTGCTGCTGGCCGGTCGCGTACGGGTCGTAGCCGTATCCCTGCTGTGCGTAGGGGTCGTACTGCTGCTGGGGCGGCCGTTGCGGCGGGATCTGCCGGTAGACCGGCCGCCCGTACTCGTCGTAACCCACGAGTTCGTACTGGTCGGCGCCCTGTCCTGCGGCCCCCGCGTCGTATCGGTCGTTCACCGGTAGCCCCTCTCGGCTCACTGCCTCACTCGCCGCGGTACAGCTCACGTTTGTCGATGTAGCGCACGACTCCGTCGGGCACCAGATACCAGATGGGATCTTCCTTTGCGACTCTCGCGCGGCAATCGGTGGACGAGATGGCCAGCGCGGGAACCTCGACCAGCGAGACACCGCCCTCCGGAAGGCCCGCGTCGTCGAGGTGATGGCCGGGCCGGGTGACCCCGACGAAGTGCGCGAGGGAGAACAGCTCCTCGGAGTCGCGCCAGGTCAGGATCTGGCCGAGGGCGTCGGCGCCGGTGATGAAGAAGAGGTCCGTGTCGGGGTTGAGCGCGCGTAGATCGCGCAGGGTGTCCACCGTGTACGTCGGACCGCCGCGGTCGATGTCGATGCGGCTGACGGAGAACTGCGGGTTCTCGGCCGTGGCGATGACCGTCATCAGATAGCGGTCCTCGGCCGGGGAGACGTGCCGGTGGCTCTTCTGCCAGGGCTGGCCGGTCGGCACGAACACGACCTCGTCCAGGTGGAACTGCGCGGCGACCTCGCTGGCCGCTACGAGGTGGCCGTGGTGGATCGGGTCGAACGTTCCGCCCATAACGCCGATGCGGCGCTTTCCGGTGTTCGACGGTCCGTTTCCGGGGCCGGTAGGCATGTCCTGCTCTCCCATGCGTGCAGACCCTACCGGCCCCGCCTGAGAGCTCCGGCCGACCGTGGTGCGGGCGGAGTCAGGGGGCTGGCCGGGACTCAGCGGTCGCGGTTGAAGCGGGTGGTGATCCACAGCAGCAGCAACAGGATGACGAAGGCGCCGCCACCGGTGAGCAGCGGGCTGATGCTGTTGTGGTTGCCGCCGTGCTCCTCACCCTCCGCGGCGAGGGTGGCCAACTGGGCAGCTGCGCTGTGGAAGCTCATCTTCGGCGTGACCTATCGGTGTGAGCGGGATAAAGATGTCGGCTCATGGTAAGCGGGCGCCATGACGGGGATCACGCCGACTCCACCGTTGGGGCGCCTTCGACGACCGGCGCGCAACCTTCCCGACGGTTCAGTCGTCCTTCTGCCTGTAGCCCCGCAACAGGAACCACGCGGTCAGCACACAGCCCACGACCATCACGATCAGTACGACCCGGAGCAGATTTCCCGCCCCCTGCTGCTCGGCTGCGCTCGCGGCCTCGGTGAACCAGACGGCCGCGGGGTTGTGCTCCATGACGCGGAACTCCTTCGCTGTAGTGCCCGTCCAAGGTAACTCCGCCTAGGCTGGGCTCTGCTTCGGGGGCGCAAAGGGCGGAACAAGGCTCCGCAAAGGGCCGAGAGAGACCCATCCAGACGCACATGGGGGAAGACATGTCCGACGGCCACGAGCACAACGGGCACGAGAACGTGCCGAGCAGGCAGCGCAGGCGTTTCCCGGGGATCTCCTCGCGTGCGTACGAACACCCGGCGGACCGCTCGGCCCTGGTGGCCCTGCGCAAGCTCAGCGGCTTCGACACGGTCTTCAAGGCGCTGAGCGGACTGCTGCCCGAGCGCAGCCTCAGGCTGCTGTTCCTGTCCGACTCCGTGCGGGTCTCGGACCAGCAGTTCGCCTATCTCAACGACATGCTGCGGGACGCCTGTTACATCCTGGACCTGGAGAAGGTCCCGCCGATGTACGTCAACCAGGACCCGGTGCCGAACGCGATGTGCATCGGTCTGGACGAGCCGATCATCGTCGTCACCACGGGGCTGGTCGAGCTGCTCGACGAGGAGGAGATGCGGGCGGTGGTCGGCCACGAGGTGGGCCACGCCCTCTCCGGCCACTCGGTGTACCGCACGATCCTGCTGTTCCTGACCAGCCTCGCCGTCCGGGTCGCGTGGATCCCGCTGGGCAACCTCGCGATCATGGCGATCGTGACGGCGCTGCGGGAGTGGTTCCGCAAGTCCGAGCTCTCCGCCGACCGGGCCGGCCTGCTCGTCGGCCAGGACCTCAACGCCTCGATGCGCGGGCTGATGAAGCTCGCGGGCGGCCACCATCTGCACGAGATGAACGTGGACGCGTTCCTGAAGCAGGCCGATGAGTACGAGGCGGGCGGCGACCTGCGCGACTCGGTGCTGAAGATCCTGAACGTCCTGCCGCGCTCCCACCCCTTCACCACGGTCCGCGCGGCCGAGCTGAAGAAGTGGGCCGAGACCCGCGACCACCAGCGGATCATGGACGGCCACTACCCGCGCCGCTCGGAGGACAAGGACACCTCGGTCACCGACTCCTTCCGCGAGTCGGCGTCCCACTACGCCACCCACGTGAAGTCCTCCAAGGACCCCCTGATGAAGCTGGTCACGGACATCGCCGGCGGCGCGGGCGACCTGGGCGGCCGGGTCCGCCGCGGCTTCGGCGGCTTCACGAGCGCACCGCCGAAGGACGAGCCGAGGCAGGACGGCACGGACGGCACGGACGGCACCGGAACCGAGAACTGAACCGACGGCCGGGGCGCTCACACCTTCGGCTGCGACCCCGCCGCCAGCGACCCGCACAGCGCCGTCGCCCCGCCCGTGGCATACGGGTCGGTGCCGGCCGGGCCGCCCTCCTTGGCGGTCTGGCCCGTCAGCAGCGGATGCAGCCGGTTCGTGGAGTCGTCGGCGCAGGACAGCGGCCCGGCCTGGACGTAGGAGACGACCAGCTGGGCCTGGTGCAGTCGCAGGTCCTCACGGTCGAACCGGAAGTGCAGCTCCCGCCGCACGGTGAACAGCGACGCCTCGGCTGCCTTCTCACCGGCTCCGGCCGCCGCGGCCCGCAGCGCGTACACAAACGTGTGATCGGCCGTGACCTCGAGCGTCGACGCGTCGGTCTCGGCGGCCTGGAGCGTCCCCTGCACCCGGATCTTGCGATCGGCGAGCTCGGCCTGCGAGGAGTCGAAGCGAACCAGCCACCCGGTCGGCGCATGCCGCCCGTCCGCGGCCGGATGCCTGAAGCTCTGGTCGAACTGGTCCAGTTGGTCGGGATCCAGCAGCACCCGCACCGGACGGACCTCGTCACCGGTCAGCACCTCGGGATAGAGCGAGGACCGCACGAGATAGTCCTTGGCGATGCTCAGCGCGCTGGTGACCTGACTGTCCGAGAAGTGAGCGGTACGCCGCGCGGCCGGCAGCGGAATCCCCTCCGCGCCGATCCGGAACTGCGCGGCGGGACTGTGCGCGTACAGCAGGTCGGTGTCGCTCGTGCCGGGCACCTCGCCCTCCGGCGCGAGCGGAATGACGGTCATCCGCAGCGGCTCGACGGGCGGCCCGGAACCGGCGGGGCTCTGGTAGGGATGCCGTACACCCATGTAGATCGCCGTACCGAAGGCCACGGCGATCAACAGGACGAGGACGAGAGCCTGCCGCGACAGGCCCCGGCGCATGGGTGGACGGCGGCGTACGGCGGGCGCGTGGTCCGCCATCCGCTCCTGTGCGGAGAACTCCTGAAGGCGGGCAGCACGGACGAACGACTCGTCGAAGACGACGGATCGGTACTCTTCCTCGCCACCTCCGGGGCCGCCCTCGGGTGTCCCCTCAGGTGGGTCTCCAGGCCCTCCCATATCTTCAGGGTAGGTCGCGGAGAGCTCAGGTAAACGCCCTGCTACACGACAAGTTCTGACAGGTTCTCACCAGGATCGTGCGACAGCTCTCCGTAGCGCTCAGGCCCTGGATCGGCTCCGATCAGGGCGTACGCGGAGTCGCCGGGACGGCCGGCGGCGAGGAGTCGGCGGAGGCGGAGGGAATGGCTCCGTTGCCCTGTTCCAGGCCCGTGGACGCCGGTGGCGGGACCTGGTCCCGGCTGCCCGAGGAGGCGCCGCGATAGACCGCCGTGAAGGCCAGCGCGACCATGCCGATGCCCATCACGAGGGCGAGCATCCAGGCGACCGGACGATGCCAGCGGACCTGCTTGCCGTACGTCCCGGGGGCGCCGTAGTGGCCCTCGAGGATGTCCGTGTCGTCCAGATCGTCCAGCTCGGGATCATGGCTGAAAGCGGGGCGGTCGTCGGGGCCGTAGCCCTCCTCGTACCGCTCGCCCCGGCCGTGGGCCCGGCGCGCTTCCGCCTCGGAGGCCTCGGCTCTGGCCTGGGCGGCGGCCAGGAGGCGTTCGACGGCGGTCGGCTCGTGCACCGCGGCCGCCTGTACGAAGGCCTCGTCGAAGACCACGGAGGCGAACTCTTCGTCCGACACCCCGCGGTCGTGGTCGTCGTCGGGCTCCCAGCCGTCAGGGAACGGCGTGCCCCCCACGTCCTCCGGCACGGGATCCAGAGTAGTCCTGGGGGGTCAATTTGGGCAGACGGTATGGAAATTCATCCGCCTTGTGAGACACCCCTCGCGGGCCAGGCCCCAGGGGTACGGAGGCAGTCCGGGGGCGCGTGTCGGACGCATATGCCCTGGCCGCGCGCCATGCGCCCCGAGGCCCGCCGCCGCGCCCCCTGCGAGCCCGAAGACGGCGTGATTCAGCGCCGTACGTGCCCGTCGCCGGTGACGATGTACTTCGTGCTGGTCAGCTCCGGCAGCCCCATCGGGCCGCGGGCGTGCAGCTTCTGCGTGGAGATGCCGATCTCCGCGCCGAAGCCGAACTGGCCGCCGTCGGTGAAGCGGGTGGAGGCGTTCACCGCGACCGTCGTGGAGTCGACCAGCTGGGTGAAACGGCGGGCGGCCTGCTGCGAGGTGGTGACGATGGCCTCGGTGTGCCCGGAGGTCCACAGCCGGATGTGCTCGACGGCCTTGTCCAGCGAGTCCACGACCGCGGCGGCGATGTCGTACGACAGGTACTCGGTCTCCCAGTCCTCGGCCGTGGCCTCGACGACGGTCGCCTCGGAGTCCTTGGCGTACGCCATCACCCGCTCGTCCGCGTGCACGGTCACGCCGGCCTTCGCGAGGGCGTCCAGGGCCCGCGGCAGGAACTCGGGGGCGATGTCCTGGTGGACCAGGAGGGTCTCGGCGGAGTTGCAGACGCTGACGCGCTGGGCCTTGGAGTTGATCAGGATCTCGATCGCCATGTCGAGGTCGGCGTGGGCGTCGACGTAGACATGGCAGTTGCCGGTGCCGGTCTCGATCACCGGGACGATGGACTCCGTGACGACCGTCTGGATCAGCGAGGCACCGCCGCGCGGGATCAGCACGTCGACGAGCCCGCGGGCGCGCATCAGCTCGCGCACGCTCTCCCGGCTCTCACCGGGCACCAGCTGCACGGCGTCGGCGGGCAGCCCCGCCCCGCCCACGGCGTCCCGGATCACCCGCACCAGCGCGCTGTTCGACTCGTACGCCGACGCCGAGCCGCGCAGCAGCACCGCGTTGCCGGACTTCAGGCAGAGGGCGGCGGCGTCCACGGTGACGTTCGGGCGGGCCTCGTAGATGATCCCGACGACACCCAGCGGGACGCGGACCTGGCGCAGGTCGATGCCGTTGGGGAGGGTGGAGCCGCGCACGACCTCGCCGACCGGGTCGGGCAGCGCGACGACGTCCCGTACGTCGGAGGCGATGGCCCGCACGCGCTCCGGCGTCAGCGTCAGCCGGTCGATGATCGCCTCGCTGGTGCCGGCCTCGCGGGCCTTGGCGATGTCCTTGGCGTTGGCCTCGACGATCTCACTCGTACGGACCTCCAGCGCGTCCGCGATGGCGAGCAGCGCGTCGTCCTTCTCGGCCCGCGGCAGCGGCGCGAGGTCGGCGGCGGCGGCCTTGGCGCGGTAGGCGGCCCGGTTGACCGGGGACATGGAGTCGTACGGCGAAAGCGTGGTCATGGAATGAAGGGTAGTGCGGTTGCCCGGCCGGTCCAGCGTGCATTCCGAACCGCGAGACACGCCACCCAGGGCCGCTCAATAGGGATGGACACCCACCGGAGTCGCCGGTGGCGGTCCGTATCCCTCGGCGACGCGCTGGTGGTAGGTCTCCCGGTCGATGACCTCCAGGCCGACGATCTCCCAGGGCGGCAGTCCCGCGCTCTGCCGGTGCTCGCCCCACAGACGCAGGGCGACGGCCGCCGCGTCGTGCAGATCGCGGGCCTCCTCCCAGTAGCGGATCTCGGCGTGGTCGCCCGCATACCGGCTGGTCAGCAGAAAGGGGTGGTCGTGGGCGAGCTGTTCGAGTGCGCGGCGCACCTCCTTCAGCGGGGCCTCCTGGCCGGAGACGCTGAGGGTGACATGCCACAGACGGGGCAGGTCCTTGGGCTCCTCGTAGCGGTCGCCGGCCGCCACACTCGTCAAGGCGCGCTCCTCACCGGCCGCACGGGACGAGGCCCCACCGGCACTGCGGGACGCCGTTCCCGGGCGCACTCGTCTCACGACGGCCTCCTTCACGCAGTGACCGACTCGATGGTCGTACGGAATCTGTCCCTCAGACAAAGTTCAGCAGGCCGCAAGGGCTCGCGGGGCGATTTTGCGGAACGTCCACCTCAGGGCGAACTTTGAAACGGGGCGTTCCCCCTGTTTTCGGCTCCGGCCGGCCTCAGGGCTCCCTCAGGGCTCCAGGATCACCAGATCGTCCCGGTGCACGACCTCCCGCTCGTACTCCGCCCCCAGCTCCCGCGCCAGCTCCCGCGTCGACCGTCCGAGCAGCCTCGGCATCTCCTTGGCGTCGAAGTTGACGAGCCCGCGTGCGACCGCGCGCCCCGCGCTGTCGCGCAGTTCGACCGGGTCACCCGCGCTGAACTCACCCTCGACGGCGGCGATCCCGGCCGGAAGCAGGGACTTGCGGCGCTCCACGACCGCCCGTACCGCACCGTCGTCGAGGGTGAGGGACCCCTGGGGTGTCGACGCGTGCTGGAGCCACAGCAGCCGGTCGGCGGAGCGCTTGCCGGTGGCGTGGAAGTAGGTGCCGGTGTCGCCGCCGGAGAGCGCCTCCGCGGCATGGATCGCGCTGGTCAGGACGACCGGGATACCGGCGGCTGCCGCGATCCGGGCCGCCTCGACCTTGGTGACCATGCCGCCGGTGCCGACGCCGGCCTTGCCCGAGCTGCCGATCTCGACGTGCGCGAGATCCTCCGGCCCTCGCACCTGAGCTATCCGCGAGGTCCCCGGCCTGCTGGGGTCGCCGTCGTACACGCCGTCCACGTCGGACAGCAGGACCAGCAGGTCGGCCCGCACCAGATGGGCGACCAGGGCGGCGAGCCGGTCGTTGTCGCCGAAGCGGATCTCGTCCGTGGCGACCGTGTCGTTCTCGTTGACGATCGGGAACGCGCCCATCGCCAGGAGCTTGTCGAGGGTGCGCGAGGCGTTGCGGTGGTGGGCGCGGCGGCTCATGTCGTCGCTGGTCAGCAGCACCTGGCCGACGCGTACGGCGTAGCGCGCGAAGGAGGCGGTGTAGCGGGCGACGAGGAGGCCCTGGCCGACGCTGGCGGCGGCCTGCTGGCGGGCCAGGTCCGTGGGGCGGCGGCGCAGGCCCAGCGGGGCCAGCCCGGCCGCGATGGCACCGGAGGAGACCAGGACGATCTCCCGCTCCCCGCCGCTGCGGCTCTTGGCGAGGACGTCCACGAGCGCGTCGACCCGGTCGGCGTCCAGGCCGCCGGACGCGGTGGTCAGCGACGAGGAGCCCACCTTGACGACGACCCTGCGGGCCTCGCACACACCCTGCCTTGCCCCTGCCACCTGTGCTGTTTCCCCTCGCGCGGATGCCCGTTGCCTGCACCGGAAATCTACGCGAAGCGGATCGAGCGGCGCGCATCGGTCCAGTCTCCGGACAGCCAAAACGTGACCATTTTCAGCCACCCAAAGCCTTCAAGACACACGCGTGTCGTCTGTACGCTGCCGCGCGTTAACCCCAGCGCAGACTTCCCGCGCCGACCTTGGAGTGACCGCAGTTGCCCACACCCCTGTCCAGCATCCGGGTCAGAGCCCTGGTCACGGTGCTCCTGGCCGCGGCGTTCTGCGCCCAGGCCCTGGCCGCGCTGCGCCCGCACGTCCCGCTGCTGCTCGCCGCCACGGTCGTGTCCCTGGCCGTGGAGGGCGTGCTGTACCGCTGGCACCGCGGTGTGCTGTCGGCGTTCGCCAAGTCGCACGCGGACATCACGGTGCGGCATGTACTGCGGGACCTTCTGCTGGTCGTGGCCCTGCTGCGACTCGGCGAGCAGCACCGCGAGACGCTCTACACCCCGCTGGTCGCGGGCCTGCTGGCGTTCTACGCCCTGCACTGCGCGATCCAGGCGCTCTCGGTGCTGGTCCGGCGCACCCGCACTCCGGCGGTGGTCACCCGCAACATCGACGCCTCCGCGCTGCGTCTGTCCGCCGCCCCGCCGCTCCTGCTGCGCCGCCCCGGCCACCGTCTGCTGGTCTTCGGCCTCCCGGCCACGGCGGGCCTGCTGACCACGGCGGCCACCGACGACCCGCGCTGCGCGGCCCTCGGCGTCGCGCTGTCCCTGGGCCTCGCGCTGCTGGGCCTGTACGACCTCGTCGTACGGCTGCTGCCGAGCCGGCGCCCGGCGGGCGAGCGGGAGACGCTGGACTGGCTCGACGCCTGGCTCGCGGAGTACCGGCCGACGGTCGGGCTGTACTTCTCCGGCGGCGCGTCCTCGGCGTACCAGGCGAACATGTGGCTGGAGCCCCTCGCGGGGATCGACGGACGTCCGCTGATCGTGCTGCGCGAGCGGTTCATGGTGCAGAAGATCGGCCCTACCGACGTGCCGATCCTGTGCCTGCCGAAGGTCTCCACGCTGATGCGTCTGGAGGAGTCCTCGCTCCAGGCCCTCATCCACCCCTCGAACTCCGGCAAGACCTCCCAGGTCCTGCGCATCCCCACGCTCAAGCACACCTTCGTCAACCACGGGGAGAGCGACAAGCTGTCGTCCTGCAACCCGTACGCGAAGGCCTACGACGAGGTGTGGGTGGCCGGTCCCGCGGCGCGGGAGCGGTACGCGCTGGCCGAGGTCGGCGTCGAGGACAAGGACGTGGTGGAGATCGGCCGCCCGCAGCTTGACGCCGTAGCGCCGTACGAGGGAGCGCCGACCGGAGCGCGTACGACGGTCCTGTACGCGCCGACCTGGGAGGGCTGGGACGGCAACCCGGGCAACACCTCGGTGATCGGGGCCGGCGAGAACCTCGTACGGGCGCTGCTGGCGGACCCGGGCGTGCGGCTGCTGTACAAGCCGCATCCGCTGACGGGGTCGGTGGACCCGCGGGCCGGGGCGGCCGATCTGCGCATCCGTGAGCTGATCCGGGCGGCGAACCGGGAGCGGACGGGCGAGCGGCCGCGGGAGACGGGTGAACTCGCCCTTCGCACGAAGGAGTTGGACCGGCTCACCACGACCGACGCGCGGGCGGGCGCCGATCAGGTCGAACGGATGATGCTCCAGTCGGCGCCGGAGCCGGGGCGGGCGGATGCGGTGGCGGCGGCCACGGCGGCCTGGGAGGAGGCGTACTGGGCGTCGCTGCCGGAGGGGGAGCATCAGGTCGTCACCGACGTGCGGCCCGCGCTGCACGCCTGCTTCGACCGGGCGGACCTGCTGATCAGCGACGTGTCGAGCGTGATCAGCGACTTCCTGGCGAGCGGGAAGCCGTACGCCGTGGCGAACACCAGCGGCCTCGCCGAGGACGTGTTCCGCAAGGCCTTCCCGACCGTGCGCGCGGCGACCGTGCTGACGCCGGACGCGGCCGGGATGCCGGACCTGCTGGACGCGGTGCGGCACCCCGAGAAGGACGAACTGGCCAAGGCACGGGCAGAGTTGAAGCGACACCTGCTGGGGCCGGACGAACCGACGTCACAGGTGCGCTTCAACGACGCCGTGCGGGCGCTGTGTTCGGCGGCCCGGGAGCACCGGGCGCGGATGGCGGAGCGGCTGGCGGCGGAGACCGCCACGGAGATCCCGGACCAGCGGCGGTCCGCTACGCCGCCGCAGCCCGCCCGCCCGGCGTAGCCCCGCCCGAGGACCTCAGCACCCGGCGCGCCTTGCGCACCGCACGCCGCAGGAACGAGTCCGCGCCGCCTTCCCGGTAGCCGGGGTAGGCGCGGGCCTGGCGGGGCTCGGCGAGGTACACCGAGTCGGGGATGCCCGCCGCCGCGTCCCGGAAGTGCGGGTAGGCGAGGTAGACACGGCGGCCCTTCTTCTCCAGGAGGGCCGCCGGCTGCTTCTTGGCCTTGACGAACTCCACGACCGGCAGCAGGAGTTCGGGGCGCTGTTCGGCGACCAGGTGCAGCCGCAGCCGCTCGTCGACCTTGAGGCGGCGGGCGATGCCCGGGGTCCAAAAGGTGTCCATGAGGGGCTTCGCCAGTTCGAGCTTGTGCTGCCGGACCTTCTCGCCGTCCTTGGCGTACTTCGGCCCGAACTGCGGCAGCAGGGTGATGAGGAAGGGCCGGAGCATGAGCAGGTCGCGGCGGTCACCCGCGGGAATGTGGTCGGCTATCAGGTTCATCAGGGCGCGCGCGGAGTCGAAGCGCAGGCTGTAGCCGCCGCTCTTCGTCACGTGCTTGCCGTCGTCGCGGCCCACCAGGTAGTAGCAGGTGTAGTCGGCGATCACGGAGACGCCGTCGGCCCGCAGATAGGCCTCCATCGTGAACAGCGCGTCCTCGCCGGTCCACAGGGACTCGTCGAAGCGCATGTTGTGCCGGGTCAGCAGCTCACGGCGGAACAGCTTCTGCGCGCTGAGCGTGAACTTGATGTTGGAGGAAAAAAGGTCCGTCCGCTCCAGCGTCTTGCCCCACATCGACTTGGGCGCGGTGCGGTTGACGCCCTCGATCCGGCCGAGCACCACGTCCGTGCCGCATCTGTCGGCCATCGCGACCATGCGCTCCAGGGCCTCGGGGCCCAGCCGGTCGTCGGCGTCCAGGAAGAAGACGTAACGCCCGGTCGCCTTGCCCAGTCCGACGTTGCGCGGGCCGCTGGGCCCGCCGGAGTTCTCCTGCCGGATGACGGTGACCGGCATGGGCACCCGGGCCGCGAACTCCTCCAGACACTCCCCCGTGCCGTCCGTCGATCCGTCGTCCACGGCGATGACCTCGATGCGCCCCGGGTCGATGGTCTGTGCCTCGACAGAGCCAAGGCACTCGACCAGGTACGGCATCGCTTCGTACGCCCCGATGATCACAGTCACATCAGGCTGCGTGGCGGTCACGTTTCCCCCTTGTCAACGGGATATTTCCCCCGTATCGCCTCATTCGCTACCTGGTAGACGGCTGGGCACTACAAGCGGTTGCCTTATGTTCATGTTTTGGTGAGTCAGATCACATCGCGAACTGACATGGGCTCACGCTATTCGGGAAACGTAAGAGGCCCGCCAGAAACGACGGAGCGGCCCCCGAGGATCGCTCCTCGGGGGCCGCTCCGTCGGGTCCGTGGGTCAGGCGGTCAAGTCGTCCCCGCCCGCCGTCGGTCGCTGCGCGAGCACGGTCGCCGGCTCGGGGTCGGGCTCGGGCTCGGGGTCCGCATCGGCTCCGGCCGCCACCCTCGAGTCCTGGCCGACATTGCGCGTCTCGGCCTTGATCGCCAGGTCAGCCACCGCGGTGTTGAACTGGTCGATGGACGTCGGCTCGTCCGGTCCCAGCAGGTACCGCTTGAGGTCGCCCCGGTCCTCGGCCAGCGAGTCCGCCGCCGGGTCGCGTACGGCGTCCAGCAGCTCGCCCAGCTCGGCCGCGCTGTTGGACAGGATCGTCGCGGCACGCACCGCCGTGTTCGCCCGCTTGAACTCCTCCACGCCCACCTCGGCGGAGTCCGTCACGGCGTACGGCTTGCCGCTGGCGATGAAGTCGGAGACCACACTGGAGATGTCGGAGACCATCGCGTCGGAGACGTTGAAGCAGTCGTACAAACGCGGCTCGGCGCCCGAGATGACACGGTGCTCGTGGCCGGGGAAGGAGCGCCAGTACGCGGTGTTCCACTCGGCGCGCAGCCGGGCGACCTCCTCGTGCCGGGCCAGGTCGACCAGCCCGTCACGGGTGGCCTCGGCCTCGTCGCCGGCATTGTTGCCCTTGCCCTTGCCGGACAGCTCGGCGAGACGGGTCTCGATGCGGGCCAGCTCGGCCTTGGCGGCGGCCTGCGCCGCGACGTCGGCCGTGAAGCGCGGGTCGGTGGCACGCTCGGTCGCGGCCTGCTCGACCAGGGCCACGATCCGGCGGTGCGCGACACCGGCCTCCTTGCTGACGGTGCCGGTGAAGGGGTGCGGCTTGTACAGCACGCGGACCGGCGGGTCGGCGTTGACCAGCTTGTTCACGATGTTCTCGCCGGCCAGCACGATCGAGGTGTTGCCGGGGTTGCCGTCCCAGCCCTCCCAGGTCGGGGCGTACAGCACCGTCGGGCAGCGGCCATCAGCGGCTCCGCCGGGGCCCTCGGGGACACCGCTGAAGCCCTGGATCGGCGCCAGCTGCGGGCGGCCGACCTCGACGATGTCGTCGTCACGGACGCCGACATCGGCGATGGCGTAGCGGTCGCGGCCCGCGCGGCCGGCCGTCCAGACCTCGTCGTAGACCTTGCTGTACGGGTTGACGCTGGCCAGCTTGTCGCTGTCGCCGTGGCCGATGAAGACGTGCTTCATGGTCGGGACACGCAGCAGGTGAATGTTCTTGCCGACGTTCGCGGCATACAGGGCGACGCGCACATTCGTCAGGTCCAGGTTCATCAGGTGCACACCGCCGGGCACGCAGATGACGGGGACCGTGGTGGGCGCCAGGTTGTTCAGGATGACCCGCTCGCGCAGGATGATCAGCGGCCTGGAGTCCAGCTGCTCCATGGTCTCCAGCCACATGTTGACCTGGTACGCGGAGTCCTTGGAGCCGGAGAAGTACAGCACCGTCTCGGGCCGGTACTCGGCCAGCCAGTCGTCGACGGCGGCCAGGACCTTCTCCGCGTTCGGCGGGATCTTCGCGCCGCGCACGTACGGCACCAGCGCCAGCACGTACAGCAGGCCCAGGCCCACCGTGATGCCGATGCCGATGAAGCCGGCCACGGCCGACTCCAGGGCGGCCGAGACGAGGATGCCGGCCACGGCCGCGAGGTCGAGGTGCAGCATCTTCTCGGCGGAGCGGTGCAGCAGCTTCCGGGGCGGGGCGTCCGGGATGCGGATGCGCGCGGCGAGGTCGATGTTGCGGGTGGCGACCGGCATACGGCGGCGGTTGCGGATCAGGGTGACCAGCGCGCCGTGCGGGGCCTGAAGGCCGTAGAAGGCGATGAAGCAGGCGATCGCACCGTAGTAGATCAGGTCGTCCGCGAAGCCGAGCCGGGCCAGCAGCAGGATCAGCAGCAGCTCCCTGATCAGGAAGCGGATCGACAGACCTGCCCGTACCTTGCTCAGGCGGTTGACCAGATAGCTGCCCCTGCGGTGCAGATAGTGGTCCGCCAGGTACGTCACGGCGGCCGCGGCCGCGAAGGCGGGGACGCTCGGGACGAGCGCGGCCAGCATGAGTGCCGGGAAGCCCAGCATCATGAGGGCCGCCGCGGCCAGCTCGGCCGCGCTGCCCACCCGGGCGACGCGAATAGCGGTGGATATCACGGAGAACCTGCTCAGGGAGAGGGGCCGGTCTGAAGGGAGAAGGACTCAGGCCCCTGTGAATTCTCCGTGAACGAAGAAACGCAGAGGCCTGAATTCCATAAGGCTATTGAATCTTGATTATGCCATGCCGTCCTGCCGGTCAAGCACACTGGCCAGCGCCTGCTCGAAGCCGGAGGCCTGTCCTGCGGGCGCGGTCGGGTCCTGCTGGCGGACGTCGATGACATGGCCGGTCAGCTCGGAGAGCAGCACGTCCAGGGAGGTCCGGGCCACTGCCTCGGAGGACAGCAGGGAGCCCGTGGGCTCCTGGCCGAAGGCCTTGGTGCGCATCGGCGTGGCGGTGCGCTCCGGGTTGATGCAGTTCACCCGAATGCCGTCGCCGGCCCACTCGTCCGACAGGGCCTGGGTGAGGTTCACCATGGCGGCCTTGGTCGAGGAGTACAGGCTGTACTCGGCGCGACCGCGGGTGTAGCTGCTGGAGGTGTACAGCAGCAGCTGTCCGTTGGTCTCGGAGAGGTACTTGTACGAGGACCGCGCGATCTGCACCGGGGCGAGGTAGTTGACCTTCAGCGCCTCCTCGATGGTGGCGTTGTCGGTCTCGGCGAGCTTGCCGATGCGCAGGACACCGGCGGTGTTGACGACGTAGTCGATGCGCCCGGTCTCGGCGTACGCCTTGGACAGCGCGTCGTCGACCTCCTCCGGGTTCTCCACGTGGGTGCCGGTGGTGGAACGGCCCAGCGCGTACACCTTGGAGCCGTAGGACTCGGCGAGCTCGGCGATGTCCTTGCCGATGCCGTACGAGCCGCCGAAGACCACGACGGTCTTGCCGGTCAGCAGCCGGCGGTAGGTCTCCTCGCTCACCTGCTCGGGAGTGGCCGTGGAGGCCAGCTGGAACAGCTTGTCGGCGATGAAGACGTCGACCGGCTGGGTGACCTTCATGTTGTACTCGTCGCCCGCGACGACGTGGATCGGCACGTCCGGCAGGTACTTGAGCACGACGGAGCAGTCGTCGGTGGCCTGGAAGTTGGGGTCACCGGCCGCGACCTCGTAGGCCCGCTTGATCGTGGACAGCTTGAAGGCCTGCGGCGTCTGGCCGCGGCGCAGCCGGGAGCGGTCCGGGATCTCGGTGATGAACTCGCCGTCCTCACCGTGCGTGCGCGTGACGATGATGGTGTCCGCGGACGGGATGGCGACATCGACGGCCTGGTAGCGCTCCAGCGCCACGACACAGTCGTCGATCACACGCCGTGACAGCAGGGGGCGTACGGCGTCGTGGAACAGGACGTTGAGGTCCTCGCCCTCGGCCAGGCCCTCGCCGAGGGCGTCGATGGCGCGCTCGGTCGTCTCGTTTCGCGTCGAGCCGCCCTCGATGATCTTCTTGACCTTCGTGAACCCGGCCTTGGCGACGATCTTCTCGATGTCCGGCACATAGCCGGGCGCCATCAGCACGATGACGTCGTCGATCGAGTCGGCCTTCTCGAAGGTGGTCAGCGTGTGCTCGATGACTGCCTTGCCGGCGATCTTCAGCAGCTGCTTGGGGATCGACAGACCCACCCGCTGACCGGTGCCACCGGCCAGGATCACTGCGGTGGTACGGGGCTTGGCTATGCGCTGGGACACAGGTGACCTACCTTGTGGCGACTGGGAACTTGGAAATGGTCCCACTTGTGGTTACCGCAGTGCAAGGTGAGCGTCCCCGGCTGCATATGTGCGCGCAACCTGTCATTCACCTTGTACGCATGGTCAATGGCGAGAGGCCCTCCGAAGGTTCCGGGTAATTGCTGTGAGTAACCGCACAGGTTCAGCGCAGTCGCAGCCGCTTGAGGCAACGGTGCCCGAGCACCCGCACGAGTTCCCCGGACGACGCCTGATGCACCGTGCGCGACTTGGCGGGTGCGGTGTGCCGCACGGGCGCGGCCGCCGCCGCGGCGAGGGCTCCGTACAGCGCCTGGGCAGCAGCCTCGGGAGCGATGAGCGGGTCCGCCTCCGTACGCGTTCCGGGCTTCGGCACGGCCGACAAAAGGCGCATGTCACCGAGGACCCGCACGCCCGTCACCCCGATGCGCTCCGCCATCTCGGCGCCGATCGCGGCGGCGGCCTCGACGGCCCACTGCGGGGTGCGGATCTTCACATCACCGAGACCGGGAGTGCACGTGTTCTTCATATGCATCACGGCGCCGTTTCGGACGAGCTGTGAATAGAGCTCCTCGGGCAGTTCATTGGCGCGGAATTCCTTATTAAGATTCCGCAGCATTTCGGTCTCGGCGAGGGTGAGTGAGCGATTCGCCGCGTCCGGAACGGGACGCAACAGACCTTTCGGCAGCCCGAGCAACGCCTCGAAAGTGCGCATCAGCCCCTCGCGGTGCCGGTCGTCCACCACGACGACGGTGACCCGTTCGGCGCCGGCCACCCGTACCCAGCGCTCGATGAGCCGGTCGTGCCGGTGCCGGCGCCAGAAGCTGGGATTGGGCTTCTCGTACGGGGGCCTGCTGAGCATGTGCTCCAGCCAGTCCTCGTAGCCCATGCGCAGACCGTTCTGCACGTACTGCTGCCACTGCGAGGGCATGATCCGCGCCAGCGGGCGCAGGGTGACCAGGACGTGCACACGGTCGCCGCCGAGCCGTCCGACGATCCGCCCGATCGCCGCGTCGTCGGGGGCGTCGGCGAAGAACTCGCTGCTGATCACCGAGGTGCGCCGGCCCGTGGCGTGCACCTGCTCCAGCAAGCGGTCCCAGTGCCGTTCGGTCGGCTTGGCGTCGCCCATCATCCCGGTGCGGGCGCACACGGCGAGGACCGCCTCCATGGGGTGCCGGGTGGCGGCCGGCCACTCGACGCCGTGCCGGGCCATCTCGTCCTTCGCCGCGAACAGGGCGCCCTGGATCGAGGTGGTGCCGGTCTTGTGCGGACCGATGTGCAGCAGCCGGGTGCCGGTGGGCAGCGGGGTGATCGCGGCGCCGTTCCCCCGGAGTTCATCTCTCGTACAGTCCGTCTCCATGGTCAGAGGACGGTAAGAGAGGTTCCTGAGACTGTGCTGAGAGTGACCTGGGACACGGATGAGTCCCAGGTCTCCCACCAGCCGTCACGGCGGCTACACGACCCCGACGCCCGGCCGGCCCGCCTCGACCCGCAGCCGCGCCAGCGTGCTCGGCGTCGCCGTCTGCTGCCGGACCGTGTCCACGATCCGCACCTGCGCGTCGATCCCGTCACGGCGGACGTCGAAGAGGTGGTAGCCGCGGTGGGCGTCGAGCAGCTTCCAGTGCGGGTTGTCGGGCACGCGCGGGTCCCACTCCTTGTGGAACGCCGCCTGGTCCTGGTCGCCGTTGCTGGAGATGGACGTACCGACGAACTCGGCTCCGACGACGGCGGAGTCCGGGTCGGCGTAGTCGTCCTTGAGGTCGCTGATCATCGTCAGATGGCGGTCGCCGGTGAACACCACCGGGTTGCGGACGTGCTTCAACTCCTCCATCAGCTCGTTGCGTTCGGCCTGGTAGCCGTCCCAGGCGTCGTAGAACCAGAGCTTGCCCGGGCCGACCTGGAGGTCGGTCTCGGCCATCATGATCTGCGAGCCGATCATGTTCCAGCGGGCCGGCGAGTGCCGCAGCCCGTTGATCAGCCACTTCTTCTGCTCGGCGCCCAGCATGGTGAGCGAGGGGTCCTGGGCCGCCTCCTGGCTGGTGACCTGGTCGCTGCGGTACTGGCGGGTGTCCAGCACGCTGAGCCGGGCCAGCCGGCCGAACTCCAGGCGGCGGTACATCTGGATGTGCGGCCCCGTGGGGATGGCGCTCGCCCGGACCGGCATGTGCTCGTAGTACGCCTGGTAGCCGGCGGTCAGCCGGGCCACGAAGGCCTCGTGCGTCTGCTTGTCCGGGTCCTGCGGGATCTCGCCGGCGAAGTCGTTGTCGATCTCGTGGTCGTCGAAGGTCACCACGAAGGGCGCGTTCGCGTGCATCGCCGCGAGGTCCGGGTCGGTGCGGTACTGGGCGTACCGGTTGCGGTACTGCACCAGGCTGTACGGCTCACCCGTGCCCTCGTGCCGGCGCACGCCCGTCGAGGACGGCGTCGACTCGTAGATGTAGTCGCCGACGAACAGGACGAAGTCGGGGTCCTGCTCCAGCATGTCGGCGTACGGCGTGAAGTAGCCGTGCTGCCAGTTCTGGCAGGACGCCAGCGCCATGCGCAGCCGGCCGCCGGAGCTGTGCGGGTGGGGCGCGGTGCGGGTGCGGCCGGTCGGCGAGAGCTGGCCGCCGGCGCGGAAGCGGTACCAGTACGTACGGCCCGGACGCAGCCGCCGTACATCGACGTGAACGCTGTGCCCCAGCTCGGGCCTGGCCTGGGCGACGCCCCGGCGCACCGGTTTGCGGAACCGCTCGTCCTCGGCGAGCTCCCACTCGACCGTGACGGCGGAGTCGGGCATCCCGCCACCGTTGAACGGGTCCGGCGCGAGCCGGGTCCACAGCACGATGCCGTCCGGCAGCGGGTCGCCGGAGGCGACGCCGAGGCTGAACACGCCGTCGGGCAGCGGGGTTTCGGCGGCCCGGGCGGCGCTCGGCAGCCACAACTGGGCGGAGGCCGCGGCGCCGAGCACGGCGGCTCCGGCGGTCAGAAAGCGGCGTCGGTCGGGGGACACGGACCCGTTCTCCTGGGTCATCGGCGAACTCCCTTGCCTCGCTGGCCTCTTGGACACTTCGGATGCTCATGCTTCAGGGCGGTCCGCCCGTTGAACGGCATACTTCGCGTGCATGACAAACAGGGAGACAACAGAAGACCCGTCGCAGGAGCATGGAAACGTGCTCTTACCGCGACGGGTCCGCCGATGGATCAGTGATTGAACCCGGAGCCGAGCTTCGCGTTCGCCGCGACCGTGCCGAGCGTCCCGGCCCCGAAGGTGGACGAGCCGGTGGGGGTGATCCCGGCCGAGGTGGACCTGAACACCCACACCGACCCGGCGTTCGCGTTCTCCCCCGGTGTGCCGACGACGAGTTCGGCACGGCCGTCACCGTTGCCGTCGACGAGGTGGGTGGCGGTGCCGAAGACGTCGTTGCTCTCCGCCGTGCCCGGCACACCGGCGGTGTTCTGGTTGACGCCATTGGCTCCGGTGCCGGTCAGGCCGCCCGTGCCGCCGCGAAGGACGACCGTTCCGCCGACGTTGCTCTGGCCGTCGAAGTCCTCGCCGGGTACGCCGGTCGCGACATCGGCGTACCCGTCGCCGTTGACGTCGGCGACCGAGATGTCGGTCCCGAATCCGTCGCCGCGCTCGGCGGCGCCCGGGACTTCGGCGCTGTCCTGGTTGACGTACCTCGCCTTCGTGCCGACGGGCCCGTTCGCGGAGCCGGGTATGAAGGCGACCCGGCCGCCCTTGGGGATCGGGGTGTCGAGATCGCTGTCGTAGCCGTCGACCGGACGGCCCACGACGATGTCCGCGTACCCGTCCCGGTTCACGTCACCGACGCCGACGGACTCACCGCCCTGCACCCGCAGCCCTCCGCCGTCGCGGACCACGATCCCCTCGGCGAGGCCGTCGGGGGTGCCCCGCCAGTAGGTCACACGGCGGGCGTCGTACTCGTCGCCGTCGTGCATGGTGCCGACGACGTCGTCGATGCCGTCACCGTTCACATCGCCGGTGGCCAGGTCCAGGAACCGGGGGTCCGACTCGTCCGGGACGATCTGCTCGCCGCCGCTCGCGGACCCGTCGCGCCCGAAGGGCCCCTTGACGACCCGCAGTTTGAACAGACTCTCCACGACCACGAGGTCCGCCGCCCCGTCACCGTTGACATCACCGACGGTGAGCTGCCCCCGGGCGCTGAGCCGGTCGTACGTGTTGTGTCCGTACGCCAGCGCGGCTCCGCCCGACAGGCCCTTCGCCCCGCCCCACACGACCTGCACGAGCCCGGTCTCGGCGCCCCCTTCCACGGAGTCCTCGCCGGTGACGCCGACGATCAGGTCCGTGTGGCCGTCCCGGTCGAGGTCGGCGCTGCCGACCGCGCTGCCGAACTGGTCGCCGGTCTCGGCGGAGTCGGTGACGCCGGTGGTGTTCTGGCTGATGACCTGCTTGGACGCGGTCCTGAGCCCGCTCGCCGACCCGTACAGCACGGCGACGTACCCGGCCTGCTTCTTCCCGTCGACGGTGGCGTCGGGCGCCGCGACGGCGAGATCGGGGTAGCCGTCGCCGTTGAAGTCGTCGTGCAGCCGCTTGGTGCTCGGGGCGGCGGCCGGGGCCTCGCCGGCCGCGTTGACCGCGGGGACCGTGAGGGCACCGGCCACGAGCGCGATTCCGGTGGCGAGGACGAGACGTCCGCGTCGGGAGCGGGGGCTGCGGTGATGGGGACGGGCGGCCGGGAGATCCACGTCGACTCCGGGAGTGTGGAGGGCAGTTGGAGCGCGGAGAGATCCAGGATCTTGCTCCGCGCTGCCCAGTACGACTCACCGAAGCGTCAGGGGGTTGCCCTGAGGTACGCCGTGAATTCGCCGGATGTTAACCGGGGCTCGCCCGGCCGCCGCCCTCCTAGAACGGCTCGAAGTCGTCGAACTCCTGCGTCGCCTCGTCCCGCTCGGCCTGCTTGTCCCGCCTGCGCTGGGTCGCCGGGCGAGGTGCCTCGAAGCGGTGGTCCTCGCCGCGCCGACCGAGCATCTCCGCACCGGCCGACATCGTCGGCTCCCAGTCGAAGACGACGGCGTTGTCCTCGGGCCCGATGGCGACGCCGTCGCCGGAGCGGGCGCCCGCCTTCATCAACTCCTCCTCGACACCGAGTCGGTTGAGCCGGTCGGCGAGATAGCCCACCGCCTCGTCGTTGTTGAAGTCGGTCTGCCGCACCCAGCGCTCGGGCTTCTCGCCCCGCACCCGGAACACCGGCTCCCCGTCGACGTCCTCGCGCGTCACGGTGAAGCCCGCGTCGTCGACGGCCTTGGGCCGGATCACGATCCGCGTCGCCTCTTCCTGCGGCTTCGCGGCCCGCGCCTTGGCCACCACGTCCGCCAGCGCGAACGACAGCTCCTTCAGCCCCATGTGCGCGACGGCGGACACCTCGAAGACCCGGTATCCCCGGGCCTCCAATTCCGGCCGCACCATCTCGGCGAGGTCCTTGCCGTCCGGTACGTCGATCTTGTTCAGGACGACCATCCGGGGCCGGTTGTCCAGCCCGCCGTACTCCCGCAGCTCCGCCTCGATGATGTCCAGGTCGGAGAGCGGGTCCCGGTCGGACTCCAGCGTCGCGGTGTCCAGGATGTGCACGAGCACGCTGCATCGCTCGACGTGCCGCAGGAACTCCAGGCCGAGGCCCTTGCCCTGGCTGGCGCCCGGGATGAGACCCGGCACGTCGGCGACGGTGTACACGGTCGAGCCGGCCGTCACCACACCGAGGTTCGGCACAAGGGTCGTGAAGGGATAGTCGGCGATCTTCGGCTTGGCGGCGCTCATCACGGAGATCAGCGAGGACTTGCCGGCGCTCGGGTACCCGACCAGCGCCACATCGGCGACCGTCTTCAGCTCCAGGACGATGTCCTGCAGGTCCCCCGGCTCGCCGAGCAGCGCGAAGCCCGGCGCCTTGCGCCGCGCCGACGCCAGCGCGGCGTTGCCGAGCCCGCCCCGGCCGCCCTGCGCGGCGACGTACGAGGTGCCGTGCCCGACCAGGTCGGCGAGCACATTGCCCGCCTTGTCCAGCACCACGGTGCCGTCGGGCACCGGCAGCACCAGGTCCTGGCCGTCCTTGCCCGACCGGTTGCCGCCCTCGCCGGGCTTGCCGTTGGTGGCCTTGCGGTGCGGGGAGTGGTGGTAGTCGAGCAGCGTGGTGATCGACTGGTCGACGGTGAGGATCACGTCCCCGCCGCGCCCGCCGTTGCCGCCGTCGGGCCCGCCGAGCGGCTTGAACTTCTCACGGTGAACGGAGGCACAGCCGTGGCCTCCGTTACCCGCGGCGACGTGCAGTTCGACGCGGTCCACGAAGGTGGTCATGGTGGGGTGCCTCCAGCACTGCGAAAACAAACGGATACATCTCTTGCGTAACACGCGAAAGGCGGACCCGCCTTCCCGACCGGGAAGTGAGGTCCGCCTCGCGAAACGTTCGGTCGAAGCCTTGAGTCAGAGGACTCAGGCGACCGGAACGATGTTCACGACCTTGCGGCCACGGCTGGTGCCGAACTCCACCGCACCGGCCTGCAGCGCGAACAGCGTGTCGTCGCCGCCACGGCCGACGCCCGCACCGGGGTGGAAGTGGGTGCCGCGCTGGCGGATCAGGATCTCACCCGCGCTGACGACCTGACCGCCGAAGCGCTTCACGCCGAGCCGCTGGGCATTCGAGTCGCGACCGTTCCGAGTGGACGATGCGCCCTTCTTGTGTGCCATGTCTCTTCAGTCCCTTACTTCGCAGCCGCGGGGATCTCAGTGACCTTGATCGCCGTGTACTGCTGGCGGTGGCCCTGACGACGGCGGTAGCCGGTCTTGTTCTTGTAGCGAAGGATGTCGATCTTCACACCCTTGTGGTGGTCCACGACCTCGGCCTGGACCTTGATACCGGCCAGCACCCACGGGTCGCTGGTCACAGCGTCGCCGTCGACAACGAGCAGGGTCGAGAGCTCGACCGTGTCGCCAACATTGGCAGTGGAAATCTTGTCAACCTCAACGATGTCACCGACAGCAACCTTGTGCTGGCGGCCACCGCTGCGCACGATGGCGTACACGCGGATCTCACTCTCTCGCTCGGGAACGGCACCCCCGCAGTCCAGCCGCCCGGCACGCGAACAGCCTCTCCAGGACACCCAGTGCTCCGGAGGACGAGGTTTACGGGGATGTGGCGTGCCTATATTCACGGACACGCCGACGGTCAAGGTTACGGGGCCGCAGCCAACAGGGTCAAACCGGGCCGGGCCCCAAGAGAGTGCGGCCGGTCACAGGGACCGGCCGCACCTCGTATCACTCGCGGTATGTCACCCGCGGTGCGTCACTCGTCGGTGGCGGCCGAGACCGTGGTCTTCTTCGCCGTCGCCTTGGCCGCGGCCGTCTTGGCGGTGGTCTTCGCCGCCTTCTTGGCCGTCGCCTTCTTGGCGGCCGTCTTCTTGGCCGCGGTCTTCTTGGTGGCGGCCTTCTTCGCCGTCGCCTTCTTGGCCGTCTTACGGGCCGTCTTCTTGGCCGGAGCCGCCTCCTCGACGACCTCCTGGCCGGCCGGGGCCTCCGTCACCGCGGACTCCGCCTCCGACGACGGGACGACCACGACGGCGCCCTCCTCGGAAGCGGCCGGCGCGGTGGCCTTGCGCACGGCACGGCGCCGCGGACGGGCCGGAGCGGCACTCTCGGCGACCGCCTCGGCCGGAGCCTGACCGGCCTGCTCGGCCGGAGCCTCGACCGCGGCCTCGGCCGGGGTCTCCCCGACCGTCACCACGGTGGCCTCGGCCCCCGCGGGCGACCCGGCGGGCGCGGACACCTTGCGGGTCGCACGACGCCGCGTACGCCCCTTGGGCGCGGCCTCCTCGGTGACCGGGGCCTCGACGACCGCGTCCTCCACGGCCATCGGCTCGGCCTTCGCCTCATCGGCCGACTCCGGCTGCACCGGACGCTCGATCTCCTCGGCGACGGTCACGTCCTGAGCGGTGGGAACCGCCTCGGCCTTCCTCGGCGCACCCGCCGGAGCCGACACCCGCCGGCCCCCGCGGCGCCGCGAGCGACCGCCGCGTACGGCGGCCTCGGCCTCGGCGACGCTGCCGTACAGCTCCTCGTCCGGCGCGAAGGCCGGCTCGGCCAGCGCGGCCGGCGCCGCGACCTCGGCGGCCACCTCGGCCTCGGTCTCCGCCTCCTCCTCGGCCGTCTCGACCGGCTCGGCGGCGACGGACGCCTCGTGCACATGCTCGGGCCCGGCACCGGCACGCGCGCGCTTCTTGCGCTTGCCGCCGCCACCGCCGCCGGCGGCCGTGGGCTGCTCCATGTGCACGATGACACCGCGCCCGTTGCAGTGGACGCAGGTCTCGGAGAAGGACTCCAGCAGGCCCTGGCCGACCCGCTTGCGGGTCATCTGGACGAGGCCCAGCGAGGTGACCTCGGCCACCTGGTGCTTCGTACGGTCGCGGCCCAGGCACTCCAGCAGACGCCGCAGCACAAGGTCCCGGTTGGACTCCAGCACCATGTCGATGAAGTCGATGACGATGATGCCGCCGAGGTCGCGCAGCCGCAGCTGACGCACGATCTCCTCGGCCGCCTCCAGGTTGTTCCTGGTGACGGTCTCCTCGAGGTTGCCACCCTGACCGGTGAACTTGCCGGTGTTGACGTCGACGACGACCATCGCCTCGGTCCGGTCGATCACCAGCGAACCGCCGCTGGGCAGCCAGACCTTGCGGTCCAGCGCCTTGGACAGCTGCTCGTCGATCCGGTACGTGGCGAAGACGTCGACCTCGGAGGTCCACTTCGACAGGCGGTCGGCCAGGTCGGGCGCGACGTGCGAGACGTATCCGTGGATGGTCTCCCACGCCTCGTCGCCGCTGACGACGACCTTGGTGAAGTCCTCGTTGAAGATGTCGCGGACGACGCGGACGGTCATGTCCGGCTCGCCGTACAGCAGCGTCGGGGCGTTGCCGTTCTTGGCCTTCTTCTGGATGTCCTCCCACTGCGCCTGCAGTCGCTCGACATCGCGGCGCAGCTCGTCCTCGCTCGCGCCCTCGGCGGCGGTGCGCACGATGACGCCCGCGTCCTCGGGGACGATCTTCTTGAGGATGGTCTTCAGACGCGCGCGCTCGGTGTCGGGCAGCTTGCGGCTGATGCCGGTCATCGAGCCCTCGGGGACGTACACGAGGTAACGGCCCGGCAGGGAGACCTGGCTGGTCAGACGCGCGCCCTTGTGCCCGATCGGGTCCTTCGTCACCTGGACGAGCACCGACTGACCGGACTTCAGGGCGGACTCGATGCGCCGCGGGCCGTTGGCCATGCCGAGCGCCTCGAAGTTGACCTCACCGGCGTAGAGCACGGCGTTGCGGCCCTTGCCGATGTCGATGAAGGCGGCCTCCATCGACGGCAGCACGTTCTGGACCTTGCCCAGGTAGACGTTGCCGACGTACGAGGTCGACTGCTCCTTGTTGACGTAGTGCTCGACGAGCACGTTGTCCTCGAGGACGCCGATCTGCGTGCGGTCGCCGTGCTGGCGGACGACCATCACGCGCTCGACGGCCTCGCGGCGGGCCAGGAACTCGGCCTCGGTGATGATCGGCACCCGGCGGCGGCCCTGCTCACGGCCTTCCCGGCGGCGCTGCTTCTTGGCCTCCAGGCGCGTGGAGCCCTTGATGGACTGCACCTCGTCGGACGGTTCGGCCTTCGGGCGGGGCTCACGGACCTTGACGACGGTGCGCTCGGGGTCACCGTCGTCGGGCTCGGTGTCCGCGGAGGTGTCACCGGCACGACGACGACGGCGCCGGCGGCGACGGCTGCTGGAGCTGGACCCGCCGTCCTCGCCACGGGAGTCCTCGGCGTCCTCTTCCTCCTGCTCGGCGGTGTCCTCGGCGTCCTGCTCGGCCTGCGCGGCGGCGTACTCCTCGGACTCCTCGCCATCGGCCTCCGCCTCGGCGGCCTCGCCACGACGGCGACGCCGGCCACCGCGACGGCGACGGCGACGCGAGCCGGTCTCCTCGGACTCGTCGCCCTCGGCGGACTCCTCGGCGTCCTCGGACTCGTCCTCGGCGGCGGCCTCGGTGGCCTGGGTCTCGGCCTCCTCGGCGTATCCGCCGCCACGCCGCCGGCGACGACGTCGCGACGCGCCGGCCGGCTCCTCCGGGAACTCCTCGACGTCCTCGGTCTCCGCCTCGGCGGCGGCCTCAGCGGCGGCGCGCTCGGGCGTCTGGAACTTCGGCTCGGTGAACACGGGCGCCTGGAACACGGCCACGGCGGGCCGCGTCCGGCGCGGGGCCTCGTCGGACGCCTCGTCGGAGGTGTCCTCGGACGCCTTGGCGGCGGCGGTCCGAGCGGGCTCGGCGAATCCGGTCGCGGCTCCTCGGACGACCCGGCGACGGCGGCGGGGAGCGGCTTCCTCGGCGGCCTCGGCCGCGGGGGTCCCGGTCTCGGCAGCCGGGGTCACGGGGGTCTCCGCCGTCACCGGCGTCTCGACAGCCTCGTCGGCAGCGACAGGCTCGGACCCGCGGCGCGTGGCACGGCGCCGGGCCCGACGCGGGGCGGCCTCGGCGGCATCGCCGGATTCGACGGGTGCTTCGGCCTCGGCGGGCGCCTCCTCGGCGGAGACATCGGCGCTCTCCTCGGCGGCGGGGGGCGTGGCAACCCGACGCGTGGCACGCCGGCGCGTACGACGCGGGGCGGCCTCCTCGGCGGCCGCAGGCGTTTCGGCGGCAGCAGAGCTCTCGTCGTCGGCACCGGCGTCCACGGAGACCGCGGTCTCCGCCGCCTCCGGAGCACCGGCGGGCGCAGACGACCGGCGCACCGCGCGCCGACGCGAACGAGGCGGCGCGGCCTCGGCGGCCACCTCGGTGCTCTCTGCGGTCTCTACGGCGGTCACGTCCGGGCTCGCCACCTCGGCGAGGGGCGCGGCGGCCGTCACGGGCACCACGGTCTCGGCGGCTTCGGCAGCGGCGGGCGACCCGGTGGGCGCGGACGCGCGGCGCACCGCACGCCGGCGCGGACGGCCGGCGGGTGCGGCCTCCACCGTCTCAGCGGTCTCTTCGGCGTCGGCGGCCTCAGGAGTCATGCCGGCCTCGACGGCCTCGATGTTCTCCTCAGCCTTCTCTGCCTCTTCGATCACCGCAGCGACATCGGCCGCCTCGGCAGCCGGTATGGCCGGCTCCACGACCTCTGCGGGCTGCGCCTCGGCGGCAGCCACGGGCGGTCCCGCCGGGCGGGACGCGGCGCGACGCCGCCGGCGCGGCGGCAGGGTGTCGCTGGGAGTGTTCAGTTCGGAACCCTCGGTGGGTTCGGTCGGTTCGAGCATGCGGGCGTTTCTCCCGTCAGGCTCCCGGGCGCCGCGCCTGGTCCGGCGGCATGCCGGTGACGTCCGCGGCTCGCGCGGTGCGCGACTGCCGCCGTCCGGGGCGCGGGCGCCGCACGGGAGCTCTCTGTGTCCTGTCTCACCGGTTCCGTACGCCTCATGCGCACGGCCTGGCGAAAGTCTTCTGGTCGGTGCGCTGCCCGACCCAGGTGGCTCCCGAGTACGAGGGCGGCGCTTCGACGTACGTCCCTACGCGGGACCTTCCTTACGCCGACGCCTTCGCGGCGGCAGCGGGCTCGGCCTCGGTTGGGGCCGTCGCTGCCTCGCGGTCGGGCGCGAGCGGGTCGGTCACCGTGCCGGTCTCTTCATCGAACAGCCCCTGCGCCAGCCTGGTCACCGCTGCGGGGACCGGCGGCGCCAGGTCGGCCACGGCGCGGAGACCGGACAGGACGTCGTCGGGTCGAACGGCAGGCGTCACGTGCCGAACAACCAGCCGCAGTATCGCACAGGGCTGGACGGTCGGCCTATCAGCCTGGGAACTGTGCGTTTCCGTTCCGTTGGCGCTTTCCAGGTTTTCCAGGTGGACGACCGCGGGGCGGGCGTCGAAGGTGCGCACGCCGTTCTTGGTCATGCGCTGTACCTCGACGGACTCGGCGGCGTCGAAGGCGGCGACCGCTCGCGCGGCGTCGGCCTGCTCCACGCCGTCGAGCCGCAGCTCCCAGACCGATGCCGTGAGCCGGTCGGCGAGCCCGGAGGTCCGGGCCTCGACCGCCTCGATGACGTCGAGCCCGGCGGGCAGCGATTCGTCGAGGAGCGCTCTCAGTTGCTCCGGGTCACGCGTCTTGGTAAGCGCGATCTCCAGATACTCCGCCTCACTGCCCGTGCCGGTGGGTGCGGCATTGGCGTACGACACCTTCGGATGCGGCGTGAACCCCGCCGAGTACGCCATCGGCACCTCGGCACGGCGCAGCGCGCGCTCGAAGGCGCGCTGGAAGTCACGGTGGCTGGTGAACCGGAGGCGGCCGCGCTTGGTGTAGCGCAGTCGGATGCGCTGCACCGCCGGTGCGGGCGGCGGGCCTTCGGGCTGTCGCTTGCCCAGTGTCGTTCAGTCCTTCGTGAGAGCGGTCGTACTGCTACCAAGAGTACGTGTCTCACGGCCCCGAGGTTCCCGCCCGGCCACCGCTTCCCGCTCTCGGGGTTCCCCGAACAGCATCCGCCGGAAGTCGGCGCGCGCCTGCCGTACCGACTCACGGGCGGCGGTGAGGGCCTGCCGGGTGGCCCGGCCCACGCTGCGTGCGGCCTCGGCGGCGGGCCGCAGCACGGCGTCCCGGACGAAGTGCCCGACGGGCGTGAGTACGGTCCGGTACACCCATCGCACGGGCTCCACGAAGATCCACCGGAAGAGGCCGGCGAGGAACCGCCCGACGGCGAGCGAGATCCGCCCGGCGACCCGCCACGCATGTCCGAGCGCGTCCCAGATCTCCCTGCCGACCACGGCGAGTGCGCGACCGACGGGGGCGAGGACCCAGCGGTACAGCCCCTGCGCGGGCAGTACGAGCAGCACCCGCGCGATCCAGTACAGGGCGATCCCGATTCCGGTGGCGACGGTGCTCACGAGCCACGCGAGGGCCCGCCCCACGGGCGCGAGGATCCACTCGTACACCCACAGTGCGGGGACGACCAGGAGATACCGCAGCAGCCAGGCCACCGCCCCGAAGATGCCGAGCCCGATCGCGGCGAGTCCTGCGCCGAGCCCCTTCAGGACCCACATCACCGCATGCCCGATGGGCGTGAGCACGCGCGCGTACAGCCAGCCCAGCCCGGCCCCGATCCCCCGCGCCACCCACGCGCACGCGTGCCCGACGGGAGTCAGCACATACCGGTACAGCCACACCGCGGGCACGACCAGGAGGACGTTCCCCAGCCAGCCCACCCCTTTGGCGACCGGCACGACGAGGTACCGCCACAGCGCCACGAACGGCCACACGAACACCGCCCGCCCGAGCCACAGCAGGGCCCGCCCCACCGGCCGCAGCACCGTGTCGTTCAGAAAGCGCCCGGCGACGACGAGCGCGTCCCACACCATCCGCACCGGCACGACGAGCACGAACACGACGATCCGCACGGGCACCCGGATCGCGACGACAAGGCACCCTTCCGGCGCTGGTTGCTGCTGGGGCCGAGCCGGTGGCTTCTCAAGGTCCATATACGGGTAGACGCCACAGCCACCCGTACGGATCCCGCCACTCCCGACAAGCGTGGAAGGACCCGTCGGAGGCATCGGAACCGCCGGAACAACACCCGGCCCGAGGCGGGGCGTTCGCGTTTGCGGGATGCGCGGGGCGGGTGAACAGTGGATTCATAGGCCCGGGTCGGAAAACAGGTGATGCCGTACATCGCACAGTGCATCTGGAACCAACATGGCCAGAACCACCAGGCGATACGCCTTGCACAGGGTCCACGCATCTCTCCTTGCCGCGGCACTCGCGTTGCCGGCCGGTGTGACGAGTGCGGTGGCAGCGCAACAGACACCCGGCGGAAGCGGGCCCCATGCCCCCGCTCAGACGACCCCGCCGGACCCGCCCCCGCCCCCGCCTCCATCGACGCCCCCGCCCACCCCGACCGGCCCGACAACGACAGAGCCCCCGCCCGAGCCGCCTCCCCCACCGCCTCCTCCATCGACCGAGTCCACGCCGCCCGAAACGACACCTACGACCGAACCCGACGCTCCTCCGACTGATCCGCCGTCAGATCCCCCCGGCGAAGGGGAAGCCGAAGGGGAGAGGACGACCGACCCCCCGGCGGGGCAGACGCAGGCGCTCGCAGAGACGACGACAGCGCTCAAGGAGAAACGAGGGGAAGTACCGAAGGAGCTCAGGTCGTCCGTCGATACATTGACCGCCACACTCCGGGCAGTTGAGGACCCGGCCACGTCACCCCAGGACAGAGGGGCGGTCATCGACAGTGCTAAAGCGCTGGCCGCGGCACTGGAGGTCATCAGCGACGACAACACACCCGGCAAGCTGCAAGACCGGCTGACCGCGCTGGTGAAGCAGACGACCGCCACCCTGGACGCGGGCCAGGAGCCCGGCGTAGGGCCCGAGGACCGGTCGAGGCTTTTCGTGGTCGTGAAGCGCACGACAGCCGCCCTGGACACGATCGCCGATCCCAAGGCGCCCGAGAAGCAGGGGAAGCAACTGGCGGCGATCGTCAAGGACGTGAACTACGCCTTGGAGCAGAGCAATGGCGCGGGAGAGATGGGCGGCACAGCGATTTTTGTGAGCTCGTCGTTGAGCTTTCTCATCACCTTGAACGCGTCTTCGGAACAGGGGGGCGTATCCCAGGGGCAGTCGAGCGCATCCCAGGAGGCATCTCAGGGGGTGCGGGGAAAGTACGACGAGCAGCAGCAACAACTCGCGGATGCATCAGAACAGGTCAGTCGATCCATGAGGCGGGCCAGCGACCCCAAGGCCTCGTCGGAGGACCGGGCCGACGCCCAGCGAGAGGTGAGCGAGCGGACCACCCACATGAAGGACGAGCAGAAGGAGTCCGCCTCCGATCAGGATCCGCCGGACGCTGCTCTCGGAAAGGCCGCCGAAGTGTGCACCAACGCCATCTTCGGCGTCGTCTCGGACCGGAAGATCTCGAATGGGCTGAAAGGTCTCACCCCCTCCAGCTGGGACAGCACAGGGGTCAAGGACTTCTGGAAGGCCAAGGAAGAGGCCAACGACATGCTCGACGTCCGCGCCCAGTTGCAGAACGACGAGCACGCTCATGGCCCCTTCGCACTCGCGCGTCTCATCGAGAGGCTCGCCGACGTGGTACCGGGGAACGAACTGACCGGGACCGTCGGAAACGCGGCTCTTCATTGCACGCAGACAGCCTTTTACCTGGAGGAGGACGGGATCACGGTGGGGACCTGGCTCACGAGCGCCGGAGGGTAGGACGGCGACGCCGTCGTCACAGACCGGCGGACCTCAGGAGCTCCGCGACGGGCACCTCCGCATCGGTCCGAATAGTCGCGGCCCCGTACCGGTCCAACTCCCTCTTTTCTTCCCTGAGGGCGCCCTTCGCCTCTCTGAAGCGAAGTGACGAAATGGAGGAGATGAACCAGAGTCCGGGCGACCAGACCGCGGTCACAAAGCGCGGTCTGCGCGTCACGTTGATGAGGTTGTTGTTGTGCCGGACACGGCCACTGTAAATAAGCTGCTGCCCGCACCCCAGCCATTCACAGTAGTACTGACCTTCTGTCTTCTGCCACGTATAGTGAGCAGTGCTGAACTCGTCCACATTCAGCTTCCCCCGATCCTTCCTCATATACGCGACCTGCACATTGACGGTGATGGTGTCGTAAGGCGCATCCGTGGGAATCTGAAACACACGCTCAAGGGAATACTCCTGCCCCACCTCGAGCCATTTGCCCGGACCATTGAAATGACCGCTGCTGATGACGGTCTTCCTGAGATCACCGACGTAGAGCTCAGCTTCCCCCACTGGACTCCTGAGCCCTCCCGCGCTGTCCCGCCACTCCGTCAACAAATCATCGTTCCCAGGAAACCTGGAGTAAGTAGCAGTTCTTCCACGGACCGTATAAACATCATTGACAATGTAGACGGGAATTCCGCCGGTGTTCTTCAGATAGAGCGAGAGCGGGACATGGACGAAGGACACCGAACGATCCGCCCGCGATGCCCCGAACTTCGCCTTCAAGCTGAAATGCACAGGTGCCGCTGCGGGTTGGTACATGGTCGAATACGCCAGACTGACACCGGTGAGGAGTGCGGTGGCAACCACTCCGGCCGCGAACCTCTTGGGCCAGGGCACTCCTTTCCAGCATTTTTCCCGCACAAGCAGGACAAGCGCCCAGAGGGACCAGCACCAGAGCGGCAGGAACACCAGCAGATAGGGCGTGTATTCCTTCTCCTCCAGCCACATGAAGAGAAGAAGGCTGTCCGTGGTCAGCGCGATGAGCACGCCAAGCAGAACGACCGCTCCGGAGATCCTGAACTGCCGTCTCCCCCAGTGGTCGAGCGCCATCACCGCGGCCACGCCTTGCACCAGGCCCGACAGTACGAACAGAACCCCGGTGATCCGTTGCGCGAAGGTGAGCGCCCCGACGGCGTCCGGCCATCCCACAGCAGCGCTGAGCGCCATGGAAGCCAGCAGTCCGGCCACCATCAGAACGAGAACCGCACGCCGTCCCCACTGCCGATCGGGCCACGCACTGCTGTCACCCCCACGCCAGCATATGAATGCGGTGTCCTCCAGATCCACATCGTCCGGCAATCCAATACGCCGAAGAATTCTCCGCAACTCACCCACCGACCAGGCACTGCCCACCGTCTCACTGCCCACGGTCACCCGCCGAAGACCACGACTGTCCGGTGCCTCGACGACAACCCACGGGCGCATACTCATGACACCAGGCTCAAACGCACCTCACCTGGGCGCACGTGGGGCTACCCCGTTCGGCAGCCCGGAGCCCCCCGGCGTCCGCGATCCGCTCGACGGGTGGGCGAGCCCACAGCCCCGTAGGGTGGAATGACCGGATCGCCCCGAACGGCAAGGCGCTCGGCGCCATGGAGTGATCATGAGCTTTGCCTACTCATCGATCCACACCCGGCAAGAGGCCGGTGTCCTGTTCGCCACTCTCGACGCCGGACCGCTCAATCTCATCGGAGTCGATCTCGTCCGTGACCTGGTCTCGCTCGTCGACACGCTGTACCGCGACCCCGGTGACGTGCGGGTCGTCGTCATCGAGAGCGCCTCGGCCGAGTTCTTCTCGGCACACGTGGACCTCACGGCGATCCCGGAGTACACCGCGCAAGCCGCGAAGGCCGGGGGTCCCGGGGACGCCTCGCTCGGCATGTTCCTGTACAAGCTGGCGCACGTCCCGGTGATCACCATCGCCAAGGTGCGCGGCCGGGCCCGCGGCGGCGGCAATGAACTCGCCCTGGCCTGCGACATGATCTTCGCGGCCCGTGAGAACGCGATCTTCGCGCAGTTCGAGTCCGGCACCGGCGCCCTGCCCGGCGCCGGCGGACTGCAGCATCTGGCCCGGCGGCTGGGCAGAACACGCGCCATCGAAGCCATCACCAGCGCCGACGACTTCGACGCCGACCTCGCCGAACGCTACGGCTGGATCAACCGCGCGCTGCCCGACGCCGAACTGGACGCCTTCGTAGAGCGTCTGGCCCAACGCATCGCCGGCTTCCCACCCGCGGGGGTCAAGACCGCCAAGCGCGCCGTCAACGACATCACACTGCCTGCCCCGGCGAACGTCCGCTCCGACGCGGTCACGTTCGTCGGCCTGGTCGCGCTGCCCGAAACCCGTGAACGCCTGGACCATCTGGCCGGCCGAGGACTCCAGACACCCGGCGAAGTCGAACGTGACCTAGGCAAGGCGGTGACGGAGTTCGGCGACTGAGGTCGCAGGCCCGGCCCACCCCGAACAGGCTCAAGCACGGGCTTCCATCAGCCTCTTCAGCCCGCCATCCGATTCACGTCCGTCACCCTGCATGTCACCTTCTGCGTGACCTGGTCCATGCCCCCTGCCGAAGTCCTCACCGTCTGCCCCGGTGCGACCGTCAGGGACAGCCCCGCGCCCTCCGACACCCGCGTCCCCTTCGGGTCGACGAACTCGACGCTGATGCCGTACGTCGAGGCCTTCGAACTGTGGTTGTGGATCTCCAAGCCTGCCGACGGCAGCCGTGTCGATGAGTCGACCGAGCAGGACGTGATCTTCACGTCGGCGGATGGCGGATGGCTGGGGTCGTCGCTCTCCCCCACCGCGACCACCACCACGATCACGACGATGACGACCACGGCCGCCAGAGCGCCGAGGCACCCCCAAAGGCACGCCCGCCCCCGGCGCTTCTGCGGCGGCGGGCCGGCAGGAGGCCGTACCCATCCGCCCGAAGGCTGATGCCCTTGAGGCGGGCTCCCCCACTGTGGACCGCTCGTCGGCGGCTGACTCGACGCCACAACGCCCTCCTTCTAGGTGGAGCGGGGCTGGGTGGTCGGGATCCGCGACGTGAAGAACAGCGCCAGCGCGCAGGCGAACGCGAGGATCGCGACCGCGGCACGCAAGCCGTCCAGCCGGGCGTCGGAGTTCGCCTCCAGCGCCGCCTGAGCCACGTCCTCGTTCACGCCCGCCTCGTCAAGAGCGGTCTCGAGCTGAGCGTCCGACAGGAACGTCACACCGTTCTGGAGTTCGACGGCCGCCCGATTCTTGACCTCGGCCGGGATCGCCGGATTCTCTTCGAGACTGGTGAGGAAGGAAGACGCGAGTACACCGATCAGGATCGATCCGGCGAGTGCCGTACCGATCGAGGAACCCAGGTTGGTGACCGCGTTCTGGATGCCGCCGACCTCCGCGCTCTGCTCGTCCGGCACCGCCGAGACGGTGACAGAGCCGAGCTGGGATGCGAGCGCACCTGTGCCCAGCCCGATCAGCAGGAAGGGTACGGTCACGATCTCCGCCCCTGCTCCCTCGTCCAGTGCGGCCATCAGGACCACCGCGCCTGCGAGCAACGCGAGGATTCCGAGCCGCACCACCCGCCTCGGCGAGACGTCCGGGAAGAAACGGGGAATCAGGGTCGCAGCCGCGAGCAGGGTCAGGGAGAGCGGCAGCAGGCGGGCACCGGTCTCGAGCGCGGACATGCCCAGAGCGATCGACAGATAGAGCGGTACGACGAAGAACACGCCCATCAGGACGAAGTACTGGAAGAAGAACATGGTCAGTCCGCCGGTGAGCTGCTTGGTGTGCAGCAGGTCCGGGTCGATGAGCGGATCCCTGTGCCGCTCCACGAGGCGGGCCTCCCAGTGGAGGAAGAGCCAGATCAGCAGCATTCCCGCCAGCATCAGCCACACCACCAGCGAGACTCCGAGCCACGACGGCGCGTCCGGCTTCGGCCGGAACCAGCCCCACTCGTCCGAGCGGAGCACGCCGTAGACGAAGATCCCGAGCCCCAGGGCGCACAACGCGGAGCCGACGAGGTCGATGTGCGAGCGCTCGCGGCCCACGACGTCAGAGATGTGGCGGGCGACCGCCAGAATCGCGAGTACGACGACCACCTCGCCGGCGAACACCCAGCGCCAGGACAGGTACGTCGTGGCGAAGCCACCGATGAGAGGCCCGAGTGCGATCGCCACGGCACCCGCGGCCGCGACGAGTCCGTAGGCGGCAGGACGTCGTTCGGCGGCGAAGTTCCCGGCGACCAACGCCACGATCGCGGGCAGAATGAGCGCCGCCCCGATGCCCTCCAGGAACGACCAGCCGAGCAGCAGCACGGGCAGGTTCGGCGCGAGTGCGGTGGTGAGGGAACCGCATCCGTAGATGCAGCAGCCGATCATGAACGCGCGCCTGCGGCCGATCAGTGCGCCGACCTTGCCACCCGGGATCATGAACATCGCCATCACGAGGGTGTAGGCCGTGATGGCGCCCTGGATCCCGGTCACCGTCGTGCCCACATCGTCGGCCACCGCCGCGATGGAGACGTTCATGACGGAGCTGTCGAGCGCCATCAGGAACTGCCCCGCCGCGAGCGTCCACAGGACGATCCGCGCCCTCGCCGAACCCTCGGCCTCAGTGACCGCACTGGGCGTCATAGGCGAAGCATTGCCACCGCCCGGGGCGTCGTCCTTGACGCGCCGCGGAGTTCAGCCGCTTGGCGCACATGAAGGAGGCACCGGCCCTCAGTCACCCGAGAGCGGGCACGCTCGGAACCAAACAGGTCGTGACGCTGCTAGGGCGCGTATCGAGTCGTGATCATCGGATCGTCCTGGTGAGGTCTTTGATCCAGATCATCGAGGCGTGCAGGTGGAGACTGGCGAGGTAGCTGTCGGGAGTCTTGTCGTATCGGGTGTCTCACCGTCCCAGTTCCGGCCTCCTGGTACGTCACGCTCTGGGGCGGGTGAGGCACGTGGAGCCGACGTGAGCCGACCGGTGCACTGATGTCCGGGCGGGGACTCACGGACATGGCCCGGCACCCGGCTCAGGTTCCGGGGAGGATACGGCGCGTTTCGTAGGCCCACATCGCGATCTCGACCCGGTTGCGGGCGCCGAGTTTGGCCATCAGGCTGGCCAGATGCGTCTTCACCGTGCTGAGGCTGATGTGCAGTGCATCGGCGATCTCGGTGTTGGTCAGCCCGCGAGCGACGGCGAGGAGCACCTGCTCCTCGCGGGCGGTGACGGGTGAGACCGGCTGGGCCGCGGGCCGGCCGGCGGGCAGGTCCGCGAATGCCTGGAGCAGGCGGACGGTGACGCTGGGCGCGATGAGCGCCTCACCGTCGGACGCCGACCGTACGGCCTGCGCCAGAAGGTCCGGTCCCGTGTCCTTGAGGAGGAATCCGCGGGCGCCGGCACGCAGTGAGCCGTAGACGTACTCGTCGAGGTCGAACGTGGTGATGACGACCACGGCCAGCGGGTCGGCGACGCCCGGGCCGGCGACCAGCCGGGTGGCCTCGAGCCCGTCGAGTACGGGCATGCGGATGTCGAACAGGCAGACGTCGGGGCGTAGTTCGCGGGCCAGACGTACCGCTTCCCGCCCGTCGGCGGCCTCGCCGACCACCTCGATGCCGGGCTGGGCGTTCAGCATGATCCGCAGCCCGGTGCGGATGATGGTCTGGTCGTCAGCGACGAGGACGCGGATGGGCACCGCTCTCGCTCCTCGCTCTCGGCAGTTCGGCTTCGACATGCCAGCCCTGGTCGGCGCCGGGGCCGGCTTGTAGTTTGCCGCCGAGCAGGGTCGCGCGCTCGCGCAGTCCGGTAAGTCCATATCCGTCGCGACCCCGGCCGGTGCGCCGGCCGTCGTCGCGCACGCTCACCCGTACCGTGTGCCGTTCCGCGGCGACCCGGACGACGAGCTCGGTCGCGTCGACCGCATGACGCATGGCGTTGGTCACCGACTCCTGCACGATCCGGTAGACGGCCGCGTCCACGGCCGGGGGCAGCGCGTCCAGTTCGCCGTCGAGCCCCAGGTCGACCCTGAGGCGACCACCCGGGGTGCGCACCAGGCGCTCCAGATCCGCGACTCCGGCGGGGGGCGCCAGCTCGGCGCCGACCCCGCGGTCGCGCAGCGCGGCGACCATGACGCGCATTTCCTCCAGCGTGCGCGCCCCTTCCTCCTCGACCCCCTCCAGCGCCTTGACGGCGGCGGACGGGTCGGCGCCCGCGAGCACCCCGCCCGCCTGGGCGATGATCACCATGGCCGACACGTGGTGGGCCACCGTGTCGTGCAGTTCCCGGGCGAGCTGCTCGCGCTCGCGGGAGCGCACCTGCTCCAGCTGCCGCTCGCGAGCGGTCACCCAGAACCGTATGGCAGCCCCGAACACGCCGGGCAGCAGCAGGAAGACGAAGCCCACGACGTTCTCGACGACCGGGGTCTCGTCCGTGACGGAACACAGCGCGGCGGCCGCGAGGATCACCGCGCCGCCCAGCACGATCTCGCTTCCCGATCCCCACCGGGGCAGCGCGTACACGAGCACGAGCACGACCGCGCCGGTGTACAGGCCGACGGGCTCGCGCGGAGCGGCGACCAGCGAGGCCACCTGAAGCAGGATCACCGAGCCGAACGCCCCATTGACCATCGCCAGGGGGCGGGTCCGGCGCCACAGGGGCAGCAGGCACAGCCATACGGCGAACACCACCGCCACCGGCCGCCACACGACGTTCTCGCGCAGGGTGGCCTCCAACACCACACCGCCCAGGCCCGCGGCGAGCAGCACCCAGTCCCGCCACACCCGGGCGGGCGCGTCGGGCGGCCGGGGTTCGGTCCACAGGGTTCGCAGGTCTTCTCGCAGCACGGTTCTCAGCCTAGGGACCGCGGCGTGCCGCGCATCGGCCGAAAGGACGGTTCGTCACTCCGCCCCGGGGCCGACGGATCCGCGGCCCGCGGGCCGATGCCGCGGAGCGCGGAGGCGACGAGCCTCGGCATCGTCGGCCGTACAAGGACGGCCGACGAAGTGGTTGGAGGACCCGATGCTCTCGAAAGCCCTGTTGCGCCTGGGCGCAAGCGCCGCCCGCCATCCCTGGCGGGTGATCGCGGCATGGCTGATCGCCGCCACGCTCGCCGTCCTCGCCGCGATCGCCATCGGCGGGCGGACAGCGGACTCGATGACCGCTCCGGGACTGGACTCCCAACGGGCCGCGCAACTGATCGAGCGGGCCGGCACCGGCCAGGAGGGGATGACCGCCCAAGTGGTCGTCACCCCCCTCGACAACGGTGCGACGTTCTTCGACCACGGCAGCGCGCGCACCGCTCTCACGCGGCTGCAGACCGAGGTGCAGCGGCTGCCGCACGTGCTCGGCACGAGCGACCCGGCGGGGGCACTCGACGCAGGCGGGGACACCGCCGTGCGCGGCGGCCTTGTCTCGGCCGACGGGCGGATCGCGGTCGTCCGGGTGCAGTACCCCGACCAGAGCCGGCTGTCGGCCAAAGACCTCGACGCCCTCGTCGATCTCGGCGACCGGCTGCGCGCCGAACTGCCCCTGCGCATCGAGATGGGCGGGAACCTCTTCTACGCCTTCTCCGACCCCGACGGCGGCGTGAGCGAGCTGATCGGCCTCCTCGCCGCGGCCGCGATCCTGTTCCTGGCGTTCGGTTCGCTCGTCGCCGCCGCGCTGCCGATCGGCATGGCGGTCTTCGGGCTGACCATCGGAGTTGCCACGATGACGGTACTGGCGGGGGTGACGGACGTCCCGACCTTCGCCCCCGTCCTGGGCAGCATGGTCGGGCTCGGAGTGGGCATCGACTACGCGCTGTTCGTGCTCGCCAGGCACCGGGAGTACCTGGCGCGCGGGCTCGATCCCCACGAGGCGGCGGGGCGAGCGGTGGCCACGGCGGGGAGGCCCGTGGTCTTCGCCGGCGGCGTCGTCGTCGTATCGATCCTCGGCCTGGCGGTCGCGGACGTGCCGTTCATGACGGTGGGCGGGCTCGCCGTCTCGATCGTCGTTCTGACCATGGTGGTCGCGTCGGTGACGCTGCTGCCGGCCTTCCTCGGCGCCGCCGGCCCACGCCTGGCCCGGGCCGGCCGGATCGGCCGGGCTCTGCAGACCAGGAAGCTGGGCCGACTCGCACGGCGGCGGGACACGGCGGCGGGTGCCGCCCCCGCCGCCGGGTGGCGGCGCTGGATCGGGCACGTCAGCCGGCACCCGGTGCCGTACGCGATCGGCGCGGCGGGGCTGCTGCTGACCGCGACGCTGCCCGTGCTCGGCCTGCGCGTCGGCCTGCCCGACGACGGCTCACTGCCCCACAGCCGTACCGAGCGCCGCGCCTACGACCTCGTCGCCGAGGGGTTCGGCCCGGGCACCAACGGTCCCCTCGTCATCGCCGCGGACCCCGTCGGTGATCCGGGAGTGCTGGACCGACTCGTCGGGGCGGTCGCGGCGGACCCGGGCATCGCATCCGTCGCGCCGACGCACATCGATCGGGCCACCGGCATCGCGACCCTCGTGGTGTTCCCGACCACCAGCCCTCAGGACAAGGCCACGGCCGACACCATCACCCGGCTGCGCACCGACGTGCTGCCCACGGCGATCGGGCACGGCCCGGCCAGGGCCCACGTCGGCGGCGCCGCCGCGAGCCTGTCCGATGTGGGCCAACGCACCAGCCAACGCCTGCCGGTGTTCGTCGCCGCCGTGCTGGCGATGTCGTTCCTGCTGCTGATGCTGGTCTTCCGCTCGATACTCGTACCGCTCAAGGCGGTACTGCTGAACCTGCTGAGCATCGGCGCGGCCTACGGCATCATGGTCGCGGTCTTCCAGTGGGGCTGGGGAGGCGCACTCATCGGGCTGGAAGCGACGGTTCCGATCGTTTCGTTCATCCCGATGTTCCTCTTCGCCATCCTGTTCGGCCTGTCGATGGACTACGAGGTGTTCCTCCTCTCCCGCGTACGCGAGGAGTACCTGCGCACCGGCGACAACGGCACGGCGATCGTTGAGGGCGTCTCGGGCACCGCCCGGATCATCACCTCGGCCGCCCTGATCATGGTGGCGGTCTTCCTGTCCTTCGCCGTCGCCGAGGACCCCTCCACCAAAATGTTCGGGCTCGGCCTGGCCACCGCGATCTTCATCGACGCCACGGTCGTACGCATGGTGCTGGTACCGGCGACCATGACACTCCTCGGCCGGACCAACTGGTGGCTGCCGAGGTGGCTGGACCGGATGCTTCCCCGCGGCCCGGTCGGCACGGACGACACCGACGCGGAATCCATGGGTGAGGCCCCGCGTCCACGGCTGGTCGACCGTTGACTCAACTCCTGCCCGCCCTTGGCGTCCGGCACCGCAGCGGTATCAGTGGCGCTCCGACTCCCGCGGCCTGCCTGGACGCCAAGATCGGTGAGCCGCATGCCGTCGGGACAGCCGTGCCCATCTATACGGGTGGCTTCCACTTCTTCGCGGCGAGCGGCGGGTCTCATCAGTTCCCGCCTGCGGAGATTGTCAAGATCGACCGGAACCTTCCGCACCACCGGATACAGATCACCACGACCAGCACCAGCGCCTTCCAATAGGGCGCTCAGTCGCACACATTCACGCACCAACAAAAGCCAACGAGCCCCCTGCCCGGTCAGGAAGGGGGCTCGCGGAGCCGCAGAGAGTCACGCGCAAGCCGATACGGACCTCAGACCCACTCCACCTCAGAGACGACGTGCAGCGAAGCCTTAGGGCCCGGCAGCGGCGTCCGAAGGGGCGCTGACGACGCCGACGGGCGAGGGGCTGAAACGCCAGCCGCAGCCAGCGCAGCCGCTGCCTCATCCTCGCTCGCCCCCGCCAGCGCCTCACTCACCCGATCGAGTGCCCCGCTCACGTCAGTGAGAATGACCGCTCGACGCCGGCGCCGGACCACCGTTCTTGACCGTCAGAGGCAGCAGCTTCTTCCCGGTCGGGCCGATCTGGATCGACGTATCCATCTGCGGACACACCCCACAGTCAAAGCACGGCGTCCACCGGCAGTCCTCGACCTCGGTCTCGTCGAGGGAGTCCTGCCAGTCCTCCCAGAGCCAGTCCTTGTCGAGGCCGGAGTCGAGGTGGTCCCAGGGGAGGACCTCCTCGTAGGTGCGCTCGCGGGTGGTGTACCAGTCGACGTCGACGCTGAAGGGCGCCAGGGCCTTGTCGGCGCAGCTCATCCAGCGGTCGTACGAGAAGTGCTCGCGCCAGCCGTCGAAGCGGCCGCCGTCGTCGTAGACAGCGCGGATGACGGCGCCGATCCGGCGGTCGCCGCGGGACAGCAGGCCCTCGACGATGCCGGGCTTGCCGTCGTGGTAGCGGAAGCCGATCGAGCGGCCGTACTTCTTGTCGCCGCGGATCTTGTCGCGCAGCTTCTCCAGGCGGGCGTCAGTCTCCTCGGCGGAGAGCTGCGGGGCCCACTGGAAGGGGGTGTGGGGCTTCGGGACGAAGCCGCCGATGGAGACCGTGCAGCGGATGTCGTTCGAACGAGAGACCTCGCGGCCCTTCGCGATGACGTTCATCGCCATGTCGGCGATCTGCAGCACGTCGTCGTCCGTCTCGGTCGGCAGGCCGCACATGAAGTACAGCTTCACCTGGCGCCAGCCGTTGCCGTAGGCGGTGGCGACCGTACGGATGAGGTCTTCCTCGGACACCATCTTGTTGATGACCTTGCGCATGCGCTCGCTGCCGCCCTCGGGGGCGAAGGTCAGGCCGGAACGGCGGCCGTTCCTCGTCAGCTCGTTCGCCAGGTCGACGTTGAAGGCGTCCACGCGGGTGGAGGGGAGGGACAGACCGATCTTGTCCTCCTCGTACCGGTCCGCCAGGCCCTTCGCGATGTCGCCGATCTCGCTGTGGTCCGCCGAGGACAGGGACAGCAGGCCGACCTCCTCGAAGCCCGTCGCCTTCAGGCCCTTCTCGACCATCTCGCCGATGCCGGTGATGGAACGCTCACGGACCGGACGGGTGATCATGCCGGCCTGGCAGAAGCGGCAGCCGCGCGTGCAGCCGCGGAAGATCTCCACCGACATGCGCTCGTGGACCGTCTCGGCCAGCGGGACCAGCGGCTGCTTGGGGTAGGGCCACTCGTCGAGGTCCATGACCGTGTGCTTCGACACGCGCCACGGGACACCGCTCTTGTTCGGTACGACACGGGCGATACGGCCGTCGGGGAGGTACTCCACGTCGTAGAACGCCGGGATGTACACCGAGCCCGTCTTCGCGAGGCGGAAGAGGACCTCTTCGCGGCCGCCGGGGCGGCCTTCCGCCTTCCACTCACGGATGATCTTCGTCATGTCGAGCACGGCCTGCTCGCCGTCGCCGATGATCGCCGCGTCGATGAAGTCCGCGATCGGCTCGGGGTTGAAGGCCGCGTGGCCGCCGGCCAGGACGATCGGGTCGTCGATCGTGCGGTCCTTGGACTCCAGGGGGATCCCGGCCAGGTCCAGGGCGGTGAGCATGTTCGTGTAGCCCAGCTCGGTGGAGAAGCTGAGCCCGAACACGTCAAAGGCGCGAACCGGCCGGTGGCTGTCCACCGTGAACTGCGGGACGTCGTGCTCCCGCATCAGCGCCTCCAGGTCCGGCCACACGCTGTACGTGCGCTCGGCGAGGACGCCCTCCTGTTCGTTCAGTACCTCGTAGAGGATCATGACGCCCTGGTTGGGCAGCCCGACCTCGTAGGCGTCCGGGTACATGAGCGCCCAGCGGACGTCGCAGGACTCCCACGGCTTGACCGTGGAATTGAGTTCTCCGCCGACGTACTGGATCGGCTTCTGCACATGCGGGAGCAGAGCTTCGAGCTGCGGGAACACGGACTCGGTGACCGCAGCGGCTTCGGCAGGCATCTCGCGAACCTTCGTGAGCTGGACTGAACTGACAGGGGTGACCATCTAGCCTAACGCGATCGCGGACACCCCTTGTCCGTCCGAAAGCTCAGAGGACGTCCGTCCCGCTCTTGATCCCGTCCCAGAACCCGGGCAGCTCGGCCTCCACGGCCGCCGCGCGCTGCTCCTCACGCCCGTACAGCAGCCCGTACGTGAAGGCGCTCTCCCCCGCCGCGTGCGCGACCGCGGACAGCTCGCGCAGGGTCTGGCGGGCCATGACGCTGTCCTGGTGCTCGCCGAGCAGGTTCTGCAGCGACTTCATCGTCTTGACCAGGTCCTTTGCCGGTTTGCCGAGCGCCGGCACGGCCGCCTCCGCCGCGTAGCGGGTGCGCTTGGTCTTCTTGCGGGCCTCGTGGATGGCTACGTCCCGGTCGTGGCCGGGGTCCAGCTCCACCGCCTGCTCGACCAGCGCGGAGACCTTCCCGAAATCCTTCTTCACGGTCTTGGGGAGTACTTTGCCGGGTTTCTGCCCGGCCGCCTCGCGCAGCGGTGGCTCGGCGAGCAGCGCGTCCAGCGTGTTGAGCAGGGCCAGGTAGCGGTCGGAGTCGAGGACCCCGATCAGCCGGCCGCTCGCCCCGCCCGGCCTGTCACCGGCCCAGTGGCTCACCCGCTCGGCGACCGGCCCGGAGACCAGCGTGTGGGGAATCTTTTCGAGAGCCGCGCTCAGGCGTTCGTTCAGCACCTCGCGGTCCCGGTCCACGCCCAGCTCACCGGCGAGCCACTTCAGTTCGTCGCCGATCGGGTCGGTGACCGCCCGGTCCAGGACCTTGCCGAAGGACTTGAAGGTGCTGCGCGTCCGTCGGGTCGCGACGCGCATGCTGTGCACGGAGTCCTCGGCGTCCTGGCGTACGGCGGGGTCCAGCTCGACGATCGCGTCGCGCTGGGCGCGGACGTATGCGAGCACGTGGTCGCCGGCCGTCTCGAGGTCTTCGACGGACTTGGCGGCGAGCTTCTTCGGAGCGGTCTCGGCCAGCGCCCGCGCGAGCTTCGACGCCGACTCGGAAGGCCGTACTCCCGCCTTGCGCAACCGCTTCTCCACCTTGTCGAGGAAGGCCGGGTCGCCGCCGTCGGCCAACTCCACCTCGATCTCGGTCCATTGGGCACTGCCGTCCCCTCCGGCAAGCCGTTGCGCGTGTACGGCGTCCACGCTCACCTCGGCCAGCAGCCCCCCGTCGGCGTCCACGAGGTGGCGCACATCCCGGTCGGAGCGCAGCCGGACCACCGGCACCAGCTCGGCGTCCCGGACCCGGGAGCGGACGAGCCCGGCGAGCGTGTCGGGCAGTTCGTCGGACAGCGGGGCCTGGATCTCGTCCCGCACCCCCTGCGCGACGGGGAACTTCAGATGCCAGCCGGCGTCGGAGCCGCCTGTTCTGCGGCGCAGCGTGATCGATGACGCGGCGAGGCGCTCGTCCGCGGTGTCGTAGTACGTGGCGTCCAGCTCCGCGACACCCTTGTCGACGACGGAAGCCACCCCGGCGACGCCGGTCAGATCGGGCAGGCCGCTGTCGTCGGATTCATACTTCCGCTCGATTTCGCGCTTCGTGTCCGCCATGAACCGAATCTAATCGGAGTCAGGGCGGGATGACAGGGCTTACCAGCCATGAACCGTAGGCAAACGGACGATGACGAGCGGGAACCGGTCTCGAACGGTCCTGCACAAAGCTCACGCCGACATCGGACGCTGCACCCGGATCGACTGCAACAACCCCACCGCCACCCACACCGCGAACATCGACGATCCGCCGTACGACACGAACGGCAGCGGCAGACCCGTCACCGGCATGATCCCCAGCGTCATCCCGACGTTCTCGAACGCCTGGAAGGCCAACCACGCCACGATCCCCGCCGCGACGATCGTCCCGTACAGCTCGGTCGTCTCGCGGGCGATCCGGCACGCACGCCAAAGGATCACGCCGAGGAGAAGGATGATCAGCCCGCCGCCGACGAAGCCCAGCTCCTCTCCCGCGACGGTGAAGACGAAGTCGGTCTGCTGCTCCGGCACGAACTGGCCGGTGGTCTGCGAGCCGTGGAACAACCCCGAACCCGTGAGCCCGCCGGAGCCGATCGCGATGCGCGCCTGGTTGGTGTTGTAGCCCACGCCCGCCGGGTCGAGCTCGGGGTTGGCGAAGGCCGCGAAGCGGGCGATCTGGTAGTCGTCCAGGACGCCCAGCTGCCAGACCGCGATCGCGCCCGTCGTCCCCGCACCGATCAGTCCGAAGACCCAGCGGTTGGAGGCACCGGACGCGAGCAGCACGCCCAGCACGATCACCACCATGACCATGACCGAGCCGAGGTCGGGCATGAGCAGCACGATCAGCATCGGCACGGTGGCCAGGCCCAGCGCCTGCACCACGGTGCGATGGTCGGGATACTGCTTGTCGCCCGCGTCCACTCTCGCCGCCAGCAGCATGGCCATGCCCAGAATGATCGTGACCTTCACGAACTCCGAGGGCTGCAGCGAGAAACCGCCGGGCAGCTTGATCCAGGAGTGGGCGCCGTTGATGGTGGAGCCCAGCGGGGTGAGCACCAGCAGGATCAGGAAGACCGAGAGGCCATACAGCATCGGCACGGCCGTGCGCAGGTTCCGGTGGCCCAGCCACACGGTCCCTATCATCAGCGCCAGTCCGATGCCGGTGTTCAGGATGTGCCGGATCAGGAAGTAGAACTGGTCGCCCTGGTTGAGCTCGGTGCGGTTGCGGGTGGCCGAGAAGACCAGGAGCGCGCCGATCAGCGACAGGGCGATCGCCGCCAGCAGTATCGGCCAGTCGAGCCGGCGGGCGAGCGAGTCGCGGGCGAACAGACGGGTCCAGCCCGCACGCTCGGGCCCGTACCCGGAGACCTGGAAACTGTTGGCGCCGGTCATGTGAGCATCCTCCGGCTTCCCCGCTTACGGCCCCCTCGTCGCCTGCGCCGGGTGTCGCGGTTCTCGGCCGTCGGCGTCGCCACCGTCCCGGCGAGCTGCTGCTCGTCCGGCGCCTTCTCGCCCTCCTGGCCCGCCCGCTGTTCCTTCGCCGGGTCCTTGGAGACCTTCGGCGAGGTGATGGTGCCGTCGGTGCGGACCTTCGGCAGGCTCTTCTGCGGCGTGGACAGCAGCGCGTTCTTCTTGTTGATCGTGCCGTCGTCGGAGACGCCGTACAGCGCGTCGTAGATGTTGCGTACGGCCGGACCCGAGGCGCCGGAACCCGTACCACCCTGGGAGATGGTCATGATGACCGAGTAGTCCTTGGTGTACGTGGCGAACCACGAGGTCGTCTGCTTGCCGTAGACCTCGGCGGTACCGGTCTTGGCGTGCATCGCGATCTTGTCCTGCGGCCAGCCGACGTCCGCGAACCGCCAGGCGGCGGTACCGCGGGTGGCGACGCCGGCGAGGGCGTCGTCCATCTCGGCCAGCGTCTTGCGGCTTATCGGCAGCTTGCCGTGGGACTTGGGCTTGATCTCCTGGACCGCCTTGCCGTCGGCGCTGACCACGGCCTTGCCGACGGTGGGGTCGTAGAGCGTGCCGCCGTTGGAGATGGCGGAGTAGATGGTGGCCATCTGGATGGGGGTGACGAGGGTGTCGCCCTGTCCGATGGAGTAGTTGACGGAGTCACCGGCGCGCATGCGGTTGCCTTCGAGGCAGTTCTCGAAGGCGATCTTCTCGGCGTACGAGCCGTCCTTCTTGCCGTACTTGCACCAGGCGTCCTTGTTGGCCTTCCAGTAGTCCTGCTTCCACTGGCGGTCGGGGATGCGGCCGGTGACCTCGTTGGGCAGGTCGATGCCGGTCTCCGCGCCGAGGCCGAACTGGTGGGCCGTCTTGTAGAACCAGTCGTTCGCGTTCTTCTTCGGCTTGGTGCCGCCGTCCCGCTTCCACTCCTCGTGGGAGAGCCGGTAGAAGACGGTGTCGCAGGAGACCTCCAGGGCGCGGCCGAGGCTGATCGGGCCGTACCCCTTCGACTCGAAGTTCTTGAAGACCTGGCTGCCGATCGAGTACGAGCTGGAGCATTGGTAGGGGCCGTCGAAGGAGTAGCCGGCGTTGACCGCGGCGGCCGTCGGGACGACCTTGAAGATCGAGCCGGGTGCCGACTGTCCCTGGATCGCCCGGTTGAGCAGCGGGTAGTTGGAGGACTTGCCCGTCAGCGTCTTGTAGTCCTTGGCGGAGATGCCGCCGACCCAGGCGTTGGGGTCGTACGTCGGGTTGGACGCCATGGCGACGATGCGGCCGGTCTTGGCCTCCATCACCACGACCGCACCCGAGTCGGCCTTGTACGGCTCGTTGGTGTTGCGGTCCCACTCCTGGCGGGCCTTCTTCATCGCGTCGTTCAGCTCGTACTCGGCGACCCGCTGCACCCGGGCGTCGATGCTGGTGACCAGGTTGGAGCCGGGCTGTGCGGCGTCGGCCTGGGCCTCGCCGATGACGCGGCCCAGGTTGTCCACCTCGTAGCGGGTGACGCCGGCCTTGCCGCGCAGCTCCTTGTCGTACTTGCGCTCCAGACCGGAGCGGCCGACCTGGTCGGAGCGCAGGTACGGCGAGTCGGTGTCCTGGGCCTGCTGGAGCTCCTCGTCGGTGACCGGGGAGAGGTAGCCGAGGACCTGGGCGGTGTTGGACTTGCCGGGGGCCGGGTAGCGGCGGAGGGCCTGGGGCTCGGCGGTGATGCCGGGGAAGTCCTCGGCGCGCTCACGGATCTGGAGGGCCTGCTTGGCGGTGGCCTCGTCGGTGATGGGGATCGGCTGGTACGGCGAGCCGTTCCAGCAGGGCTGGGGCGTCTTGGCGTCGCACAGCCGGACCTTCTCCATGACCTCCTTGGGCTTCATGCCCAGCACGCCGGCCAGCTTGGCCAGGACGGCATCGCCGTCGTCCGGCATCTTCAGCAGGTCGGTGCGGGAGGCGGAGACCACCAGCCGGGTCTCGTTGTCGGCGAGGGGTACTCCGCGCGCGTCCAGGATCGAGCCGCGCACGGCGGGCTGGACGACCTGCTGTACGTGGTTGCCGGACGCCTCCTTGGCGTAGGCGTCGCCCTCCCGGATCTGCAGGTACCACAGGCGGCCGCCGAGGGTGCCGAGGAGCGAGAGGACGAGGATCTGGATGACGATGAGCCGGATCTGGACGCGTGGCGTCCGCCCGGTCTCCGGGATGTTGGTCACTGCGCTGCCTCCCCCTCTCAGTACGAGTACCGGTGCGAGTACCTGTGCGGATACGACTGTGTGCGTTCGAGTGAGGAACGACCGGCCCTCACGACCGGGTTCCTTCTGGACTCACTCTTCCGGGTGAACTCCCCTGCCCTCACAGCCGCTTGACCCCCTTGATGCGCCCGGCGCGGGCCGTGCGGGCCGTGCGCGCCTTCACTTTCAGAGCGCCCAGCCCGCCGCGCTGGCCGCCGATGCGCAGGCCGGTGCCGCCGGAGAGCCAGCCGGAGGAGATGTCGGCCTTCTTCGCCTGGGAGTTGGTGTCGGCCAGCGGGTCGTTCTCCGCGCGCCGGGCCAGTGCCATGATCCCGGGCACGACGAACGGAGCGAGCAGCAGGTCGTACAGGGCGGCCGTGAACAGCAGACTGCCGAGGCCGACATGGCGGGCGGCGGTGTCTCCGACGAGGGCGCCGACGCTCGCGTACAGCATGGTCGCGCCGATCGCGGCGACGACCACGACGACCATCGGCCCGGTGGCCGACTTCAGCCGGCCGTTGTCCGGCTTGATGAGCCCGACGAGGTAGCCGATGACGCACAGCACCAGCGCGTAGCGGCCGGCGGCATGGTCGGCGGGCGGGGCGAGGTCGGCGAGCAGACCCGCGCCGAAGCCGACGAGGGCGCCGCCGACATGGCCGTAGACCATGGCCAGGCCCAGGACGGTGAGCAGCAGCAGGTCGGGGACGGCGCCCGGGAGATGGAGCCGGGACAGGACGCTGACCTGGAGCACCAGGGCGACGACGACCAGAGCGGAGGAGAGCAGGATTCGGTTGACGCGCATGGGGCTTCAGCTCCTACTGCTCTTGCTCGTACTGGTTCTGTCCGTCGTCCGGCGGTGGATCCTCGCCGTCGACCCGGGGTTGCTCGTTCTGACCGTCGGCCTGCGGCTGGTTCTGACCGTCCGCCTGCGGCTGGTCCTGGCCGTCGCCCGGCGTCTCGGCGCCCGGCGTGACGGTGACCGTCACGGTCGGTGTCGGGGTCGGCCGGGGCTTGTCGGGGAGGACCGTGTTACGCGGGTCCTTGGTGGGGGCCTGGACGACGACGCCGACGATGTCGAGCTTGGAGAAGCCGACGTACGGCGTGACGTACAGGGTCCGGGTCAGGTCGCCGCCGGAGGGGTCGACACGCGAGACGTATCCGACGGGGACGCCGGGCACGAACGGCTTGTCGGCCTGCGAGCCGAAGGTGACGAGCCGGTCGCCCTTCTTCACCTCGGCCTTGCCGTTGAGGAGTTCGACGCGCAGCGGGCGGTCGCCCTGGCCGGAGGCGAAGCCGAGCTCGTCGGTGGACTCCATGCGCGTGCCGACGGTGAAGTCGGGGTCGTTGGCGAGCAGCACGGTCGCGGTGTTCGGGCCGACGGTGGTGACGCGTCCGACCAGCCCGTCGCCGTTCAGGACGGTCATGTCGCGCTGGATGCCGTCGTTCGCGCCGGCGTCGATGGTGATCGTCCAGGAGAAGCCCTGAGCCGCCCCTATCGCGATGACCTCGGCGCCCTTGATGCCGTACTGGCCCTTCCCCGCGATCTTCAGCATCTTGTCCAGCTGGTTCAGCCGGCTGCGATCGCGGTCGTCGCTGCCGAGCTTCGCCTTGAGGGCGGCGTTCTCCTGCTCCAGCCGGGCGAGCCGGTCGTGGCGCTCGCCGGAGTCACGGATCGCGGCGACCGCGTTGCCGACCGGGTTCACCGCGGCCGACACGCCGTCCTCGATCGGGCCGAAGACCGTGGCAGCGGCCTGGCGGGCACCGTCGACCGGGGAGTCCTCACCACCGCGGATGTCCACCGTGATCAACGCGAACGCGATGGCGATCAGCAGCACCAGGAGCAGCCGGCTCTCTCGTGTGTCCCTCACGTGCGGCGGCCGTGCCCTTCCTCAGTAGGAATTCGGGAAACCCCCGGTAAAGCCGAGGGCGCTGTATGCGGGATTTGTCTAAGGAGCCTGTGTGCAAGGTTTCGCGGCTCTTCGGGGAGCTTATGCCTCTATATCAACGATCCGCCGTACGAGAGGAGATCATCCCGTACGGCGGAACCGAAGAGTTACGTCATCTGCGCGGCTGGGCGTCGAGCACCTGCTGCAACGCCTCGAACTCCTCGACACACTTGCCGGAGCCGAGCGCCACGCTGTCCAGCGGGTCCTCGGCGATGTGAATCGGCATGCCGGTCTCACGGCGCAGCCGCTCGTCGAGGCCACGCAGCAGGGCGCCGCCGCCGGTCAGAACGATTCCTCGGTCCATGATGTCGCCGGACAGCTCCGGCGGGCACTTGTCGAGGGTCGTCTTCACCGCGTCCACGATCGCGTTGACCGGTTCCTCGATGGCCTTGCGCACCTCGGCCGCGGAGATGACGACGGTCTTCGGCAGCCCGGAGACAAGATCCCGGCCGCGGATTTCGGTGTGTTCGTCGGCGTCGAGGTCGTACGCAGAACCGATCGTGATCTTGATCTGCTCGGCCGTCCGCTCGCCCAGCAGAAGGGAGTACTCCTTCTTGATGTGCTGGATGATCGCGTTGTCCAGTTCGTCGCCCGCGACGCGGATGGACTGGGCGGTGACGATGCCGCCGAGGGAGATGACCGCGACCTCCGTGGTGCCGCCGCCGATGTCGACCACCATGTTGCCCGTGGCCTCGTGGACCGGCAGGCCGGAGCCGATGGCCGCGGCCATGGGCTCCTCGATGATGTGCACCTGCCGGGCGCCGGCCTGGGACGACGCCTCGATGACGGCGCGGCGCTCGACACCCGTGATGCCGGAGGGCACACAGACGACGACCCGCGGACGAGCCAGATACCGACGCTTGTGGATCTTCAGGATGAAGTAGCGGAGCATCCGCTCGGTGATCTCGAAGTCGGCGATCACGCCGTCCTTCAGCGGACGGACGGCAACGATGTTGCCGGGCGTGCGCCCGATCATCTTCTTCGCCTCGGCACCGACCGCGAGGATGCCGCCGGTGTTGGTGTTGATCGCGACGACCGACGGCTCGTTGAGTACGATCCCGCGACCCCTGACGTACACCAGCGTGTTGGCGGTCCCGAGGTCGACAGCCATGTCACGGCCGATGAACGACATTGAGTTCCCCATCAGGATTCGTCTGGCCTTCCCGGGAGCTTTTGATGGCTTGTCAGGTCGGCGAAGTGGGTGCTGTGACGTGAAGGCTTCCATCGTAGACGCGCCTGCACGAACACTGCGGGAGGGTCTTCGCCATTGTCAGCAGATGGCGAGTCGCCTCGCTTGTGGAGACGGGCCATCGGGGGCACTCGTTCCCTCGATCGCCACGCATATGCATTTGGTATGCACTCAAGTGCGGAGATTCAATCTCCGCACCCTCTCCGTTCAACTACGAAGGTGTTACGCACGGCCCGGAAAGAAGATCTTCACTTCACGCTCGGCGGACTCCTCGGAGTCGGAGGCGTGGATGAGGTTCTCGCGGACGATCACGCCGAAGTCACCGCGGATCGAGCCGGGCGCGGCGGCGATCGGGTCGGTCGGACCGGCGAGAGCGCGCAGTCCCTCGATGACCCGCTCGCCCTCGACGATCAGGGCGACGACCGGGCCGGAGGCCATGAACTCCACCAGCGGCTCGTAGAAGGGCTTGCCCTTGTGCTCGCCGTAGTGCTGCTCCAGGGTCTCCTGGTCCAGGGTGCGCAGCTCCAGCGCGGTGATCTGCCAGCCGGCCTTGCGCTCGATACGGCTGATGATCTCGCCGGTCAGGCCGCGGCGTACTGCGTCGGGCTTGAGCAGGACGAGGGTGCGCTGGGTCACGGAAGGGCTCCTTCTTACTGCCGGTGTGCGGTGGGACGAGGTTACAGGGCGTGTCCAGGCGCCCGTTACGCAGCGTCAGGTGTGGAGGAGTCGGCCTGAGCGGCGAATCTCGCCTTCGCCTCGTCGACCTTCTTGCCGTAGTGCACCGAAGCCCACCAAAGTGCCGCGAAGATCGCGCCCAGGAAGAACATCGTGGGAACAATGAAGCCGGACGCGATGAGCGCGATCTGCAGCGCCCAGCCAAGGGCGACGCCACCGGGGCGGGTCACCAGGCCGCACAGCAGCAGGCACAGGAACATCGCGATCCCGCTGACCGTCCACACCGTGGACATGGCGAGGTCGGGATCCTTCATGGCGACCAGACCGGCGAAGCCGATGACGAAGAACTCGCCGATCAGGGTCGAGGAACAGAGCGTACGCATCGTGGGACTCAGCCCTTCCCCAGCAGCAGCCGGGCTTCGCCGACCGTGATGACGGACCCGGTGACGAGCACACCGCCGCCGGTGAACTCGCCCTCTTCCTCGGCCAGTGTGATCGCGGCCTCCAGGGCGTCCGGCAGCCGTGGCTCGACCTGCACGCGCTCGTCGCCGAACACCTCGACGGCGATCGCGGCCAGTTCGTCGGCGTCCATGGCGCGGTGGGAGGAGTTCTGTGTGACGACGACCTCGGCGAAGATCGGCTCGAAGGCCTCGAGCAGCCCGCGCACGTTCTTGTCGCCGCTCGCGCCGACGACACCGATCAGCCGGCTGAAGTCGAAGGCCTCCCCGATCGCGTCTGCGGTGACCCGCGCGCCGGCCGGGTTGTGGGCGGCGTCGAGCACGACGGTCGGAGAGCGCCGTACGACCTCCATCCGGCCCGGTGCGGCGACGGCCGCGAAGGCCTTGCGGACGGCGTCGATGTCCAGCGGCTCGGCCCGTGCGGCGCCGACGCCGAAGAACGCCTCCACGGCGGCGAGGGCGACGGCGGCGTTGTGCGCCTGGTGCGCGCCGTGCAGCGGCAGGTACACCTCGCCGTACTCACCGCCCAGTCCGCGCAGGGTCACCAGCTGCCCGCCGACGGCGACCTGACGTGCGACGACCCCGAACTCCAGGCCCTCGCGCGCGACGGTGGCGTCGACCTCCACGGCCTTCTTCAGCAGCACCTGCGCCGCGTCCACCGGCTGCTGGGCCATGATCACGGTGGCGTCCTGCTTGATGATGCCCGCCTTCTCGGTGGCGATCTCGCCGGGGGTGCTGCCGAGCCGGTCGGTGTGGTCGAGGTCTATGGGCGTCACGACGGCCACGTCACCGTCGATGACGTTGGTGGCGTCCCAGGAGCCGCCCATGCCCACTTCCACGACAGCGACGTCGACGGGCGCGTCGGCGAAGGCCGCGTACGCCATGCCCGTGAGCACCTCGAAGAAGGACAGGCGGTACTCCTGCGAGGAGTCGACCATCTCGATGTACGGCTTGATGTCGTGGTATGTCTCGACGAAGCGCTCGGCGGAGATCGGGGTGCCGTCCAGGCTGATCCGCTCGGTGATCGACTGGACATGCGGCGAGGTGTAGCGGCCGGTGCGCAGATCGAAGGCGCCGAGGAGGGCCTCGATCATGCGGGCGGTCGACGTCTTGCCGTTGGTGCCGGTGATGTGGATCGAGGGGTACGACCGCTGCGGCTCGCCCAGGACGTCCATGAGCGCGGCGATGCGGCTGACCGAGGGCTCCAGCTTGGTCTCGCCCCAGCGGGTCGCCAGGTCTGTCTCGACCTCGCGCAGGGCCTTGTCGACCTCGGGGTCCTCGGGGCGTGCGGGCACGTCGGCCTGCGGCGGGCCGCCCTGGGTGCGCAGGGTGCGGCTGCCGGCCTCGATGACGGCGAGGTCCGGGTCCCGGTCGGTCTCGGCCGCGATGATCTCGTCGAAGGGGTCGTCGCTTTCACTCACGGGCTCAGTCTACGGAGGGGGACTGACAGCGCGCCCAGGGAGTGGGGTGTCGTGGGTCGTCGGGCGGAAGCGGGCCAGTCGTGGCTGGTCGCGCCCACGCGGCGGAGCCGCATATCGATACAGCCCCGCGCCCCTGACGTACGTGAAGGCCCTCGGCGCCTGGCAGCGCCGAGGGCCTTCACAGCCGTACCAACCGCTACGCCTGCGGCAGGCGCTCCAGCTGCGCCGCGATCCGCGCGATGTCCTCCTCCGCCTTCGCCAGGCGGCCGCGGATCTTCTCCACGACGTTGTCCGGGGCCTTCGCCAGGAAGGCCTCGTTGCCGAGCTTGGCGTTGGCCTGGGCCTTCTCCTTCTCGGCGGCGGCGAGGTCCTTCGCGAGGCGCTTGCGCTCCGCCGCGACGTCGATCGTGCCGGAGAGGTCGAGGGCGACCTCGGCGCCGGAGACCGGGAGGGTCGCCGTCGCCGTGAAGGACTCGCCCTCGGGCTGGAGGCGGAGCAGCTGGCGGATGGCGGCCTCGTGGGGCGCCAGCGCCGTGCCGTCCAGCGTCAGCCGCGCGGGCACCCGCTGGCCGGGCTGGAGGCCCTGGTCGGCGCGGAAGCGGCGGACCTCGGTGATAACCGACTGGAGCGACTCGATCTCCCGCTCGGCGCCCTGGTCACGGAAGCCGCTGTCGGCCGGCCACTCGGCGATCACGATCGACTCGCCGCCCGTGAGGGTGGTCCACAGGGTCTCCGTGACGAAGGGGACCACCGGGTGCAGCAGCTTCAGCGTGACGTCGAGGACTTCACCGAGGACGCGCTTGGAGACCTCGGCCGCCTCGCCGCCCGCGATGAAGGTCGTCTTCGACAACTCGACGTACCAGTCGAAGACTTCGTCCCACGCGAAGTGGAAGAGGGCGTCCGACAACTTCGCGAACTGGTAGTCCTCGTAGAACGCGTCGACTTCGGCGACGACGGAGTTCAGACGGGACAGGATCCAGCGGTCCGTCGACGACATCGCCGACGGCTCAGGCAGCGGGCCCTCGACCGTCGCGCCGTTCATCAGCGCGAAGCGCGTCGCGTTCCAGATCTTGTTGGCGAAGTTCCTGGAGCCCTGGACCCAGTCCTCGCCGATCGGGACGTCGACACCCGGGTTGGCGCCGCGCGCGAGCGTGAAGCGCAGGGCGTCGGAGCCGTACTTGTCCATCCAGTCCAGCGGGTTGACCGCGTTGCCGAAGGACTTCGACATCTTCTTGCCGAACTGGTCGCGGACCATGCCGTGCAGGGCGATGGTGTGGAACGGCGGGGTGCCGTCCATCGCGTACAGGCCGAACATCATCATCCGGGCGACCCAGAAGAAGAGGATGTCGTAGCCGGTGACCAGGACGGAGTTCGGGTAGAACTTCGCGAGCGACTCGGTCTGTTCGGGCCAGCCGAGGGTCGAGAAGGGCCACAGGCCGGAGGAGAACCAGGTGTCGAGGACGTCGGTGTCCTGATGCCAGCCCTCGCCGGTGGGCGGCTGCTCGTCGGGACCGACGCAGACGACCTCACCCTCCGGGCCGTACCAGACCGGGATGCGGTGGCCCCACCACAACTGCCGTGAAATACACCAGTCGTGGAGGTTGTCGACCCAGTCGAAGTACCGCTTCTCCATCTCCTGCGGGTGGATCTTGACCCGGCCGTCGCGGACCGCGTCACCGGCGGCCTTCGCGAGCGGGCCGACCTTGACCCACCACTGCATGGAAAGGCGGGGCTCGATGGTGGTCTTGCAGCGCGAGCAGTGCCCGACGCTGTGGACGTACGGCCGCTTCTCCGCGACGATCCGGCCCTCGGCGCGCAGCGCGGCGACGATGGCCGAGCGGGCCTCCAGCCGGTCCAGGCCCTGGAAGGGGCCGTGGGCGGTGATGACGGCGTGCTCGTCCATGATCGTGATGGCCGGCAGTTCGTGCCGCTGGCCGATCTCGAAGTCGTTCGGATCGTGGGCCGGGGTCACCTTGACGGCGCCGGTGCCGAACTCCGGGTCTACGTGCGTGTCGGCGACGACCGGGATCGAGCGCTCGGTCAGGGGCAGCTTGATGAGCTTGCCGATCAGGTGCTGGTAGCGCTCGTCGTCCGGGTGGACGGCGACGGCGGTGTCACCGAGCATCGTCTCGGCACGGGTGGTGGCGACGACGATGGTGTCGTCCCCGTCGCCGTACTTCATGGAGACGAGCTCGCCGTCGTCGTCCTGGTACTCGACCTCGATGTCCGAGATGGCCGTCAGACAGCGGGGGCACCAGTTGATGATGCGCTCGGCGCGGTAGATCAGCTCGTCGTCGTAGAGCCGTTTGAAGATGGTCTGAACGGCCTGGGACAGGCCCTCGTCCATCGTGAACCGCTCACGGGACCAGGCGACACCATCACCCAGGCGTCGCATCTGCCCGCTGATCTGCCCGCCGGACTCGCCCTTCCACTGCCAGACGCGCTCGACGAACGCCTCACGGCCCAGGTCGTGCCGGGACTTGCCTTCCTTGCCCAGCTCGCGCTCGACGACGTTCTGCGTGGCGATACCGGCGTGGTCCATGCCGGGCTGCCACAGCGTCTCGTAGCCCTGCATGCGCTTACGGCGCGTCAGAGCGTCGATGAGGGTGTGCTCGAAGGCGTGCCCGAGGTGCAGGCTGCCGGTGACGTTCGGCGGCGGGATGACGACGGTGAACGGCGGCTTGTCGCTCTTCGCGTCCGCCTCGAAGTAACCGCGCTCTACCCAGCGCTCGTACAGCGGCCCCTCTACGTCGGCCGGCGCGTACTGGGTCGGCAGTTCGGTGTCGGGCGCTGGTGGCTGCTGCTGAGCGTTCTCGGTCACCCGCTCAGTTTAGGGGTGTCCCGGGGGTGTCCCGAAACGCCTTTGTTCTGTAACGGTGGGCACCCCGATGCCGTGCGTTGCCTGTGTCTGCGCCAGGATGTCAGGAACACATAAGCATCTGGAGGGGAACCCAGAAATGAGCTACAACCAGCCGGGCCCGTACGGCGGGCAGCCCCAGCAGCCCGGACCGTACGGCGGGCAGCCTCAGCAGCCCGGTCCTTACGGGCAGCAGCCGCAGGCGCCCCAGCCCGGCTATGGCTACCCCCAGCAGGCTCCGCCGGCCCAGCCCGGGTACGGCTACCCCCAGCAGCCCCCGCAGGGCGTTCCGCCCCAGCAGCCCTACGGCCAGCAGCCGCCCTATGGCCAGCAGCCGTACGGCATGCCACAGCCGCCGGCGCCAGGTGGCGGCGGCAAGAAGACCGGCCTGATCATCGGCGCGGTGGCCGTCGTGGTCGCGATCGGCGTCGGCGCGTACTTCGTCCTCGGCAGCAGCGGCGGCGGCGCGGGCAACCTGGAGGATGACGGGGCGCACAAGTTGGCGACCCCGGAGAAGCTGCTCAGCGAGTACACCCGGGCCAGCAAGCTCGGCGAGGGCATCGGTGGGTCCAACGACACCGCCGAGGACCTGGAGAAGAGCGGCGTCAAGAACGGCGACAGCGTGGTGGGCGTCTACTCGACCGCGGATCTGAGCGGTTACGACCCCAGCGACCCGAGCACCACGCCGGACCTCTCCGAGCTCGCGACGGCCAGGGGCATCACGTACTTCGGCGCCTACGGCGAGATCGCCGACCCCGAGGCGGCGCTGGACAAGTTCTTCACCGACTTCAAGAAGTCGTCTGAGAAGAGCTCCTCCTCCAGCTCCTCCGGCGTGGGCGCGACCGAACTGGTCGGTGAGCCCGAGGATGTCGACCTCGACGGCGCGGTCATGAAGTGCCAGGCCGCCAAGGGCACCGACCCGGCCACCAAGAAGGAGAAGACCGACTGGTTCTGCGCGTGGGCGGACTACAGCACCATCGCGATGGTGTCGCCGGGTGACGCCACCAAGGGCATCGAGAAGGATGTCGCCGTGGACATCACCACGAAGGTCCGCGCGGAGATCCGCGTCAAGGCCTGACGCACTGAAGAGGCCTGACGCCCGAAGCGGCAACTGCGAAGGGGCCCCGGTCGGTTGACCGGGGCCCCTTCGTGTGTCCGTGGTTGCGGCTACGCCGTCTTCTGCTCGCCCGGTCCGCGTCCGCGCGCGTCGCGCGGGATCAGTGTCGGGTTCACGTTCGAGTGGACGACGTCCGCCGTGATGACGACCCGGGCCACGTCCTTGCGGGACGGGACCTCGTACATCACCGACATCAGGACCTCCTCCATGATGGCGCGCAGGCCGCGCGCGCCGGTCTGGCGGAGGATGGCCTGGTCGGCGATGGCCTCCAGGGCCTCGCGCTCGAAGTCGAGTTCCACGCCGTCGAGTTCGAAGAGGCGCTGGTACTGCTTCACCAGGGCGTTGCGGGGCTCCACCAGGATCTGGAGGAGGGCTTCGCGGTCCAGGTTGTGGACCGAGGTGATGACGGGGAGGCGGCCGATGAACTCGGGGATCATGCCGAACTTGACCAGGTCCTCCGGCATGACGTCCTCGAACTGGTCCTTGGCCTCCAGCTCGCGCTTGGAGCGGATCGTCGCGCCGAAGCCGATGCCCTTGGCGCCGGCCCGCGACTCGATGAGCTTCTCCAGACCGGCGAACGCGCCGCCCACGATGAACAGGACGTTCGTCGTGTCGATCTGGATGAACTCCTGGTGCGGGTGCTTGCGGCCGCCCTGCGGCGGGACCGAGGCGGTCGTGCCCTCGAGGATTTTCAGCAGGGCCTGCTGGACACCCTCGCCGGAGACGTCTCGCGTGATCGACGGATTTTCACTCTTCCGCGCGACCTTGTCGATCTCGTCGATGTAGATGATCCCGGTCTCGGCCTTCTTGACGTCGTAGTCGGCCGCCTGGATCAGCTTCAGCAGGATGTTCTCGACGTCCTCGCCGACGTAGCCCGCCTCCGTCAGCGCGGTCGCGTCGGCGATGGCGAACGGGACGTTCAGCATGCGCGCCAGGGTCTGCGCCAGCAGCGTCTTGCCGGAGCCCGTGGGGCCGAGGAGCAGGATGTTGGACTTCGCCAACTCGATGGCGTCCTCGCGGCTTTGACCGCCGCCGTTCTCGCCGGCCTGAACGCGCTTGTAGTGGTTGTAGACGGCGACGGAGAGCGCCTTCTTGGCCGCTTCCTGGCCGACCACATAGCCCTCGAGGAACTCGTAGATCTCGCGCGGCTTGGGCAGTTCCTCCCAGCGGACCTCACTGGTCTCCGCGAGTTCTTCCTCGATGATCTCGTTGCAGAGATCGATGCACTCGTCGCAGATGTACACACCAGGGCCTGCGATGAGCTTCTTGACCTGCTTCTGGCTCTTGCCGCAGAACGAGCACTTGAGCAGATCGCCGCCGTCACCGATGCGTGCCACGGTGTGCTTCCCCTTCGCCTGGGAGACGCCTGGACGTTTTCGAATCCAGCGGCTCCTGGTGCTGCCTTATGTCGACGGTACCTTGCCTGGCCCCCCGTTCGGGCCCCCCTTGGCGCGGTTCACTTTGACGTGCACCGTCCCAAACCGTGCCAAGGGGCAGCAGACAATACCCGGTCCGCGTCAGCGAACGTCGGCGTTGTTCATCTTCCGGGTGGAGATGATCTGGTCGATCAGGCCGTACGACAGCGCGTCCTCGGCCGTGAGGATCTTGTCGCGCTCGATGTCCTCGCGGATCTTCTCGATCGGCGTGGTGGAGTGCTTGGCCAGCATCTCCTCCAGCTGCGAGCGCATCCGGAGGATCTCGTTGGCGGCGATCTCCAGGTCGGAGACCTGACCGCGGCCGGTCTCGCTGTACGGCTGGTGGATCAGCACACGCGCGTTGGGCAGCGCCATGCGCTTGCCGGGCGTACCGGCGGCCAGCAGGATGGCCGCGGCGGAGGCCGCCTGGCCCATGCAGACCGTCTGGATGTCCGGCTTCACGAACTGCATCGTGTCGTAGATGGCCGTGAGCGCCGTGAAGGAACCACCGGGGCTGTTGATGTAGACCGAGATGTCCCGGTCGGGATCCATCGACTCCAGGCACAGCAGCTGCGCCATGACGTCGTTGGCGGAGGCGTCGTCGATCTGCACGCCGAGGAAGATCACGCGCTCCTCGAAGAGCTTCGCGTACGGGTCGTACTCGCGGATGCCCTGCGAGGTGCGCTCCACGAAGCGCGGGATCACGTAGCGGGACTCGGCGGCGGGGCCGGTGTACTCGGCGCGCGTGCGGTCGTACAGGCCGCTGCCGGGGAAGTCGTTCACTGTCTGTCTCCTAGGGGCTGTGGCGGTCGGCTGGGGGCTTGCAGGGGGCCTCAGGCCGCCCCGGTGCCGCCGCCGCCCGGCATCCCGGCGGCCGTCGGGATGACGTCGTCGATGAGGCCGTACTCCTTGGCCTCGAAGGCGTCGAACCAGCGGTCACGGTCCGAGTCGCGGGTGATCTGCTCGATCGTCTGGCCCGTGTGCTGGGAGGTGAGCTCGGCCATGCGCTTCTTGGTGTGCAGCAGCCGCTCGGCGTGGATCTTGATGTCGGAGGCCGAGCCCGCCAGGCCCGCGGAGGGCTGGTGGATCAGGATCTCGGCGTTCGGCAGCGCGAAGCGCTTGCCGGGGGTGCCCGCGCTGAGCAGGAACTGGCCCATGGAGGCTGCCAGGCCCATGGCGATGGTCACCACGTCGTTCTTGATGAACTGCATGGTGTCGTAGATCGCCATGCCGGCCGTGATCGAACCGCCCGGGCTGTTGATGTACAGGTAAATGTCCTTGTCCGGGTCGGCGGCAAGGAGCAGCAGCTGTGCGGTGATCTTGTTCGCGATGTCGTCGTCGACCGGCTGGCCGAGGAAGATGATCCGCTCGCCGAGCAGCCGGTTGTAGACCTGGTCGCCGAGGCCACCACCGATAGAAGGCTCGCCGGCGGCGTAGGGCATCAGATTCGTCACGTCTCCACCTGCTCGTCTTACGACGGCGCCGGGCCGTCTCACGTGTTCCCTGCGGGGGGCCTCCGGCGATTTCACCGACTTCCGGCCCCCATACTCATGGACCCTAACGCGCAGGCTGTGCGGTGCCATCCCGGTTCCTTGAGTGTTCGCCGGGGGCGTAGAGCCGCCGACGGTGGGCGGATGCCTACGCACCGTTGCCCCGCCGGGCCCCGCGCGGCCGCTGGATGCGTCGCGGCCGTTCGCGCGGTTCCCCGCGCCCCTCACCGGCGCTCCCGCAGCCGTACGGCAGAAGGGCCCCGGGGAATTCGCATCCCCGGGGCCCTCCCTACGCGCTATTCGGTGCCGTGGGCTCAGCCCTCGGTCTTCTCCTCGGCGGCCTCGTCGGCGGTGCCCTCGGCGGCCTCGACCGTCTCGGTGGCCTGCTCGACCTCGTCCTCGTCGTCCAGGTCGATGACCTCGCCGTTGGTGTCCTTGACGACGGCCTTCTCGACCACGACGGCCAGGGCCTTGCCGCGGGCGACCTCGCCGACCAGGAGCGGAACCTGGCCGCCCTCGACGACCGCCTGGGCGAACTGGTCGGGCGACATGCCGGAGGAAGCGGCGCGACGCATGAGGTGCTCGGTGAGCTCCTCCTGGTTGACGTTCAGCTTCTCCTGCTTGACGAGCTCGTCGAGGACGAACTGCGTCTTGATGCCCTTGACCGCGGCTTCCTCGGTCTCGGCGTCGAACTCCTCGACCGTTTTGCCCTGGATCTCGAGGTACTTCTCGAGGTCGAGACCCATCTGGCCGAGCTGGTGGTGCTCGAGGTTGTGCTTACGGGTGTTGATCTCGTCCTCGAGCAGCTTCTCGGGGACGGGCACCTCGACCAGCTCGAGCAGCTTCTCCAGGACGCGCTCCTGGGCCTGCGTGGCCTGGTCGTACTGCTTCATGTTCTCGAGGCGCTTGCGGCTGTCGGCCTTGAGCTCGTCCAGGGTGTCGAACTCGGAGGCGAGCTGCGCGAAGTCGTCGTCCAGCTCGGGCAGTTCGCGCGCGGCGACCTGGGTGACCTTGACGGTGACCTCGGCCTCCTTGCCGGCCGCCGAGCCGCCCTTGAGCTCGGAGGTGAAGGTGGCCTCGCCACCGGCCTCCACGCCCTTCACGGCGTCGTCGATGCCGTCCAGCAGCTCGCCGGAGCCGATCGTGTAGGAGACGCCGGAAGCGACGCCGTCCTCCAGGACCTCGCCCTCGACCTTGGCCTCCAGGTCGATGGTGACGACGTCGCCGTCCTCGGCGGCACGCTCGACCGGGGAGGTCGACGCGAAGCGCTCACGCAGGTCGGAGACGGCCTTCTCGACGTCCTCCTCGCTGACCTCGACGGCGTCGACCTCGACCTCGATGCCGGAGTAGTCCGGGATCTCGATCGTGGGACGGATGTCGACCTCGGCGGTGAAGTTCAGCGTCTCGCCGTCCTTCAGCTCGGTGATGTCGACCTCGGGCTGGCCCAGGACGTTGAGCTCGGCCTCGTTGACGGCCTCGGTGTAGAACTTCGGCAGCGCGTCGTTGACGGCCTCCTCCAGCACGGCGCCGCGGCCGAACCGCTGGTCGATGACGCGGGCCGGGATCTTGCCCTTACGGAAGCCCTTCACCGTGACCTGCTGGTTGATCTTCTTGTACGCCGCGTCGAGGCTGTCCTTGAGCTCCTCGAAGGGCACCTCGACAGTGAGCCGAACCCGAGTCGGGTTCAGGGTCTCCACGGCGCTCTTCACGGTTCGGTCTCCTTGTGGCTGACTTCTTGGTTTCTGCCGGAGCCAGACTGGTCCGGCGGATTCGCCGCCCGGAGGACTTCGTGACTTCTGTACGGAGAGACACACGGGCGTGCAGCTTGCATAGTAACGGCAGCGGCGACACGCCCTCAAAGGCGATCAAGGGACGCGATCACACGAGGTCGTCGCGCATCTGGCCGGTCTTCACCGGTCGTGGTCGGGGTGGCGGGATTTGAACCCACGGCCTTCCGCTCCCAAAGCGGACGCGCTACCAAGCTGCGCCACACCCCGTGCTGGTGCGACACGTAGGGTACATGCCCGCAGGCAGCGGGACCGCCGCATTTACGGGGTGTGCGACAAGGGGGGCCGACCCGCTACGATGCATCCTGTGCCGCGGTCATCTGACCTGCGGCGCGTCCTGTGCGGGCGTAGCTCAATGGTAGAGCCCTAGTCTTCCAAACTAGCTACGCGGGTTCGATTCCCGTCGCCCGCTCTGTACGGCTCAGGGCCAGGTCAGAGGTCACATCCTCGGCCTGGCCCTGATCGTTTTCCGGGGGTCGGGGGCGGCGGCTCACAGGTGGCGTACGTCCACCGTGTAGACGCAGCGGATGCCGTAGGGGACGTAGAGCGCGTCGCCGACGAGGACCAGGGGGGCGCCGACGCCGTTGGAGTCTGCCGTGCCGCCGTCGTCCCGGCCCTGGAGGGTGGCCTCGACCGTGCCGGTGCGCAGGTTCAGGGCTGCCAGGCGGCCGCTGGGGGACGCCAGGTAGAGGTGGGTCGCGGAGGCGGTCGGCGGGCCCGAGGACTCCACGGTGGAGTTGCTCTCCCAGAGCCGGCGTCCGCTGTCCGGGGCGAACGCGCGGACGCTGCCGCTGCGGAAGGTGAAGTAGAGCCTGCCGTTCAGCAGGGCGGGGGTCGCGATCTCGGGCTGGGGCTCGGACAGCCGTACGGTCGTCACGATGTGCGAGGTGGCGTTGATCAGGGTCAGGGTGCGGCGGGTACCGGAGGTGTTGAGCACCACCAGGCGTCCGTCGGCCTGTCCGAGGATGTCCTGGTCCTTCCCGACCGTCACGGACCAGCGGGGACGGCCGGTGGCCGGGTCGAGCTGGGCGATGCTCGTGCTGGTCACGTTCTCGCCGGTCCACTTCTGGCACACCAGGTACGCGTTCCGGGCGGCGCTGCGCAGCAGGCACATCCGATCGTCCGGGGCGGGCAGCGGGCGCTTCCAGCGGACCTTGCCGTCGTCGGCGTCCAGCAGGGCGTACTGCTGCCCCTTCGCGCCGTAGACGGCGACGACGCCCTCGGGGACGGCGATGGAGTAGCCCTGGTCGCTGTTGGGCTCCGTGGCCTCCTGGCTGTCGCCGGTGACCGTCTTCCAGATCACCTTGCCGGTGTCGGCGTCGAGCGCCTGGACCGTGTAGCGGTACGGGTTGAGGTCGCCGGCGGTCCGGTCGTCGGCGCCGTAGACGTATACGCGGCCGGCGCGGGCGCCGATGACCGTGCCCAGGTCGCCGCCGCCGAGGTCGTCCGCGGTGTCGTCGATGGGCCGGGCCCAGGTGTTGCGGCCGTCGGCGAGGGCGAAGCGGGTCGCCATGACGTCGTCCCCGGCACACACGAGGGAGCTGCCGGTGGCCGCGCAGCCGCTGAACGGGCCGTCGGCGCCGATCGGGTCCCGGTCGACGCTCGGGTCCTTCGACTTCTTGTGCCAGGCCTGCCATCCGGCGGGCAGCTCACCGTCGGCCGGGGTCGAGTCCGCGTTGACGGACAGGACCGTGAGGGTGGTCGCGGCGGTCAGGAGGAGGGCGCCCAGGGCGGAGACGAGAAGGAGGCGTTTTCGGCGTCTGCGGCGGGAGGCTTCGGGGGCGTCCGGGGTGTGGGCGGCCTCGGGGGTGGGGCGCGGGCCGGGGAGCACGCCGTCGCGCAGGAGGCGTATCAACTCGTCCGGCGAGGGGCGGGACTTGGGGTGTTTTTCCAGGCAGAGCTGGACGAAAGGGAGCAACTCGGACGGGATGCCGTCGAGTTCCGCGTCGCCGTCGACGACGCGTATGGCCGTCTCGTACGGGCTCGGGCTGTCGAAGGGGCCGCGACCGGTCGCGGCGTAGGCGACGACCGAGCCGAGGGAGAAGACATCGGCGGCGGGGCCCACGTCCTGCGGGGACGAGAACTGCTCCGGGGACATGAAGGGCGGCGTGCCCATCACCCGTCCGGTCTGGGTGAGGATGTCGGAGGCGGCGAACTCGGCGGCACGGGAGATGCCGAAGTCGATGACGCGGGGGCCGTCCTCGGCGAGCATGACATTGGCCGGTTTCAGATCACGGTGGACCATCCCGGCGCGGTGGATGTCGCGGATGGCCTCGGCGAGGCCGGCGGCGAGCTCACGCAGTTCCGGCAGCGGCAGGGGGCCGTGGCGGCGGACATGGGTGCCGAGGTCCGCGCCGCGGATGTAGAGCGTGGCCATCCAGGGGCGCGGCGCGTCGGCGTCCGCGTCCACGACGGGGGCGGTGAAGGCGCCGCTGACCTGACGGGCGGCGGCCACCTCGCGGCGGAAGCGGATGCGGAACTCGTCGTCGTCGGCGTACTGCGCGTGCACGACCTTGAGGGCGAGACGGCGGCCGGACGCGGAGCGGGCGAGGTACACGACGCCCATGCCGCCGGAGCCGAGACGGTCCTCGATCCGGTAGCCGCCGACCTCCGCCGGGTCCGTTTCGCGTAGCGCCATCCCGTACGTCCCCCGTCCGCATCGTCGTTCCATGACGTTCGACGATCACGAACGAGGGTATCCGTACCCCTCCGGGCGGCCCCGAGGACCCTAGAACTGGATCGAGTTGATGGTCTCGGCTATCGAGTTGAGGAACCTCTGGATGTCGTCGGCCATGCCGGTCGAGGCCAGGAAGAAGCCGAACAGCACGGCTACGACGGCGGGGCCGGCCTTCAGGGATCCGCCACGGATCAGCACCACCAAGATGATCGCCAACAGCAGTACCACTGACAGCGAAATGGCCACAACAGATCACACCCTCGGTCGGTCCGCTCTCCCGGCCCGGGGACGCAACCCAGCGCACCCCCGCCAGAACCATCGTGCCACCAACCGGGCCCCGCTATGCGGCACGTGACGTTTCGTTCGCCACACCTGTGCTGGATCTGTGCGGACCCTTGACGCGCGCCCACCTCTCGCGTTGGGCCCGTAAAGCATTTGGAGGAGGCGTCCGTACAGAGAATTCGAGGAGATCGTTTCCATCAGCACACAACATGTTCGCCGGTATTTCGAATTCACAGCACGGTGATCATTTCATCGACGTCACCTCCTGGCCATATGCACTACTTAGTCAGGATGAATCCGGACAATGAGGATGACCAACAGGTGTCTGCCAGGTGCATGTTCGTTGTACACGCGTCGTCGCAGGTAATAACCGCTAACGACCTCGGGGGTTTTACGAAATCCCACAGGCAACGCTAGGGTGCCTCAGATGTTCCACGCTGCCTCGTCCCCCGCATACGCAGCAAGGTCCTGGATCGACTTCCCCGGCTTCCGGCGGGAGGGTCTGTGACGGACTCGCTGCGACCGCACGGCAACAACAGAGCGCCGCTCCCCCCGACACAGCAGTCGGCGGACGGAGTGCCGAGTCCGCGCTCACCGCTGAACAAGAAGGCTCAGGGCAACGCCAGAGCCGCGTCCGGCGGTGCCGGCAAGCGCGACGCGTTCTTCGACAACGCCAAGTACCTGGCGATCGTGCTCGTCGCGATAGGACACGCCTGGGAGCCGATCAAGGGCGACAGCCGGATCCTGGAGGCCGTGTACACCGTGGTGTACAGCTTCCACATGCCGGCGTTCATCATCATCTCCGGCTTCTTCTCGCGCAGTTTCGACGCGAGCCCCAGCCGGATGAAGCGCCTGATCACCGGTGTCGCGGTGCCGTACATCGTCTTCGAGACGGCCTATCCGCTCTTCAAGCGCTGGATCGACGAGGACCCGGGCCAGGACATCAGCCTGCTGGACCCGTGGTACCTGACGTGGTTCCTGTGCGCGCTGTTCATCTGGCGGATGACCACGCCCATCTGGAAGATGGTGCGCTGGCCGCTGCCGATCGCGCTCGGCCTCGCCATGGCGGGGACGGTCACCCCGGAGATCGGCGACGACCTGGACCTCCAGCGGGTTCTTCAGTTCCTGCCGTACTTCGTGCTGGGCCTGATCATGAAGCCCGAGCACTTCCACATGGTGCGCACGCGTGCGGTGCGGATCGTGTCCGTGCCGGTGTTCGCGGTCGCGCTGGCCTTCGGGTGGTGGGCGGTGCCGCGGATGAACACCGCGTGGTTCTACCACCGGGACGCGGCGCAGGAGCTGGCCGCGCCGTGGTGGAGCGGGCCGGTGATGGTGCTGGCGATGTTCGGCTGCTCGCTGGTGCTGACGGCCTGCTTCTTCGCCTGGGTGCCGCGTCGGCACATGTGGTTCACGGCGCTCGGCGCGGGCACGCTGTACGGCTATCTGCTGCACGGCTTCGTGGTGAAGGCCGGTGACTACCAGGGCTGGTTCGAGCCGGCCTGGCTGCACCGGCCGCTCGGCGAGATCTTCGTCAGTGTCGTCGCGGCTGTCGGGGTCACGCTGCTGTGCACCTCGCCGGTGCAGCGGATGTTCCGGTTCGCGATGGAGCCGAAGATGGAGTGGGCGTTCAAGCGGGATGCTGCCGAGGTGGCTCGGGAGCGGGAGAAGCGTGAGGGTGTGGCGGCGCGCGAGAAGGTCAACGCCTGACGCATCGTCGAGGATTCACGCCGCCGGGGACTCAGTCTCCGGCGGCGTCTTCGTTTCTGGATCCGTCTGCGTCCGTGACTGCGCCTGCGTCCATGTCTGCGGACAGGCCGAGGAGTGCGTGCATGCGTGCGTACTTCTCGGTCAGTCGGTTCCGGGTCGGCTCGTCGAGGGCCGCGAGGCGTTTCGGGTCGGCGTTGTGGGCGAGGTCCGCCTGCTTCACCAGTAGGGCGCCGTCGGTGGCGAGGATGCGTTGTGCGTAGGCCTCGGGGGGCTCGCCGGGGTGCTTGGTGAGGGCGCGCACGATGTCTTTTGTACGGCGGCTCAGGGCGGCCTCTTCCAGCCACTGTTCGGAGAGTGCGTCGTCCTCTACGGCGTCGTGGAGCCAGGCTGCCGCGATCTGGTCGGCGTTGCCGTGGCGGGTGCGGACGCCTTCGGCTACGGCCGTGAGGTGTTCGGTGTAGGGGCGGCCGGCCTTGTCGGTCTGGTGGGCGTGGGCTGTGCGGGCGATGGCCTCTACTTCGGGCAGGGACAGGTGGTTGTGCGGCGTCTCGGTCACCGGTCCAGTGTCTCGCCCCCGCCGCCCCTACCCGTCCCGTCCTCCAGGGGCTCCGCCCCTTCGACCCCGGGCCCTTCTGGGGGCTGCCGCCCCCAGACCCCCGCTGTCGGCCCTGAACGGGCCTCGTCCTCAAACGCCGGACGGGCTGAAATACCTGGACCGGCGCCGAGAGGTCACGGCCTCAACGCGGGCCCGATCGCAAACGCCGGACGGGCTGGATTGTGCGGGCCGGCGCCTGGAGAGCGGACGCCCCAGCGGTGGGTGGGGGCTGGGGACGGCGCAGGCTCGGTCTCAGGCGCCGGACGGGCTGGAGGGCGCGGGCCCGGCGCCGGGAGGGGACGCGCCCTCAGCGGGTGGGTGGGGGCTGCGGACCGTGCGGACTCAGGAGTAGACGCCGGACGGGGTGGATGGTGCGGGTCAGCGTCTGGAGAGAAGGGCGGGAGGGCCGGATTGCGCGAGTCGGCGTCGGGCGGATCAGGTCGGGCTCAGGGACTGGGCTCTGGTCCGCTCAGCGCGTCGCCGTTGCCGTAGGGCCCTCTCGGCAGATCAGGAGTAGGGCTCGGTCGTCGTTGACGTCCTTTGCCACTGCCTCGATCAGGTGCCAGGCGGCGCCGTGGAAGCCGGCGGCGACGTAGCGGTCGGCTTCGCCTGTCAGGCGGTCTATGCCCTCGACGATGTCTCGGTCGGATGTCTCCACCAGGCCGTCCGTGAAGAGCATCAGGACGTCGCCGGGGCGGAGTGAGCCCTTCACGGGGTCGAACTGGGCGCCGTCGTAGACGCCCAGGAGGGGGCCCTCGGCGGCCTTCTCCTCCCAGCGGCCGCTGCCCGCGCTCAGCTGGAGGCCCGGCGGGTGGCCGGCCGAGTACAGCTCGTAGTCGCCCGAGTCCAGGTCCAGGACCAGATGGATCGAGGTCGCGAAGCCCTCGTCCCAGTCCTGGCGGAGGAGATAGCCGTTCGCCGCCGGGAGGAACGCGTGGGGCGGCAGGCTGCCCAGGAGGCCGCCGAAGGCTCCGGAGAGGAGCAGCGCGCGGGAGGCGGCGTCCATGCCTTTGCCGGACACGTCCGTGAGGACGACCTCCAGCGTGCGGCCGCCGTTCGTGCGGGCCGCCACCACGAAGTCGCCGGAGAAGGACTGACCGCCCGCCGGGCGCAGGGCCATCTCACGGTGCCAACCGTGCGGCAGCTGCGGCAGTTTGCTCTGCACCCGGATGCGTTCACGCAGGTCGAAGAGCATCGTGCCGCCGCGCCGCCAGGGCACGCCGACGCGGCTGCGGAACTGTGCGATCAGCAGACCGAAGAAGCCGCACGCCGCCACGACCAGGACCACGCCGGGGGTGACCCGGGACGGACCCTCCGTGTACGGCCCGAGTTGCACCGACTCCACGATCAGTCCCGTCGCCGCCGCCGCGTACAGGCCCAGCAGGCTCGCCGGGCGCAGCAGCAACCCGCCCGCGACGATCGGCAGCACCAGCGCGGCCGGTGAGAACCACACCGGGTTGGCCATCGTCAGGGCGCAGATCAGCGGCACGGTCAGGAGCAGGCCGGCCAGCGCGACCCAGTCCGAGCCGTCGCCGCGGAAGTAGTCCACGGCGCTTCTGCGCAGGCCGACGCGGACCCGGTGCCAGTGCATTTTCACCCGGGCCATGAACGTCTCGGCCGCCGTGCGCCGCTCTCGTCCTGCTGCCATTAGTTCGGGACCCTATCCATCGGACCAGCTGCTTGGCACGGGAGGTCCCACTTGTCCCCCGTCCGAGGTTCAACTTCACAGTGAACTTCACGGAAAGCGGTCTCGCCGCCGCCAATGGGAAATTCCCTCGCTCGTCCCGCAATGCCCTGGTAGGCATGGTTCATGGCGAAAGACAGTGCGCGCGAGGCCGGCGGTCCCGAGCTGCGGGCGTTGCGGCAGGACGAGTGGGACAACTGGTACGACACGCTCATCCGCGCCTTCGGTGGAGTCCCGGAAGCGGCCGAGGAGCGGGAGTTGTGGGACACGCTCATCGGGTTCGAGCGTTCCGTCGGCGCCTGGGACGGCGACACCTGCGTGGGCACGGCCGGCGCGTTCGACTTCCGGCTCACCGTGCCCGGCGGAGCTTCCGTGCCCGCCGCCGGCGTCACGATGGTCAGCGTGGCCGCCACGCACCGCCGGCGCGGGGTGCTGACGTCGATGATGCGCCGGCAGCTGGACGACGTGCGCGAGTGGGGCAGGCCGCTGGCGATCCTGACCGCCTCCGAGCCGGAGATCTACGGCCGGTTCGGTTACGGCATCGGCAGCTTCCAGGTGAGCGCCGAGATCGACACGACGCGCGTCTCACTGTCGGTGCCGCCCGGTACCGATGACGTAAGACTGCGCTACGCCGTGCCGGCCGACGTCATCGACGCGTGCGAGGCCGTGTACGCGCGCCGGGTGTCCGGCCGGCCGGGGATGCTCGCGCGGCTGCCCGGCTGGGAGCGGCTCGGGCTGCTCGACCCGGAGAGCGAGCGGGAGGGTGCGTCGCCGCTGCAGTGCGTGCTGGCGGAGCGGGACGGGGAGGTCGTGGGGTACGCGCGCTTCCACGTCAAGCCGGAGTGGGACGGCAGCGGGCCCAAGGGCTTCGTGCGGCTGCGGGACACCCACGCCCTCGATCCGGCGGCGGCCGCCGCGCTGTGGCGGTTCCTTTTCGACGTCGACCTGACGTCCACTGTGAAGACGTACGCGCGGCCGGTGGACGAGGCGTGGCAGTACCAGGTGTCCGACATCCGGCGGTGCGCGGTGCGGGTGCGGGACGCGCTGCATGTACGGCTGGTCGACGTGGGGGCGGCGCTCGAGGCGCGGACCTACCAGGCGCCGGTGGATGTGGTGTTCGACGTCGAGGACGCCTTCTGCCCCTGGAACTCGGGGCGTTGGCGGTTGAGCGGGGACACCAAGGGCGCGTCGTGCGAACGTACGACGGATGCGGCCGATCTCTCCCTGTCCGTACGGGAGTTGGGGGCGGCCTACCTGGGCGGGGTGAGCCTCGCGGCGCTGGGGACGGCGGGGCGGGTGCGCGAGGTGCGGCAGGGGGCGCTGGCGGAGGCGTCGGTGGGGTTTGCGTCTGTTGTGCCGCCGTGGTTGCCGCACGGATTTTGAGCCGGGATTCTGCGGCGCGGCTTCTGACCCGCGGTCGAAATCCTTATGGCGTCTGGCAGTTCGGGCACCAGAAGAGGTTGCGGGCGGCGAGGTCGGCGGTGCGGATCTCGCTGCCGCAGATGTGGCAGGGCAGGGTTGCCCTTCGGTAGACGTAGACCTCGCCGCCGTGGTCGTCGACGCGGGGTGGACGGCCCATCGCATCCGGGGTGTGTTCGGGGCGGACGGTGTCGATGCGGTTGTTGCGGACGCCCTCGTGCATGAGGTCCACGAGGTCTGTCCAGATGGCGTCCCACTGGGTGGGGGTGATGTCCTTGCCCGCGCGGTACGGGTCGATGCGGTGCCGGAAGAGGACCTCGGCGCGGTAGACGTTGCCCACGCCCGCGATCACCTTCTGGTCCATGAGCAGGGCGGCGATGGTCGTACGGCTGCGGGAGATCTTCCGGTACGCGGTGTGGGGGTCGGCGTCGTCGCGGAGGGGGTCGGGGCCGAGGCGGTCGTGGATCGCCTGCTTCTCCGGGTGGGTGATCAGGGCGCAGGTGGTGGGACCGCGGAGGTCCACGTACGACGTGGGGTCGGCGAGGCGGAGGCGGACGGTGTCCGTGGGCGGGGGTGCGGGGGCGGGGCCGAAGTTGACCTTGCCGAAGAGGCCGAGGTGGATGTGGATCCAGTCGGTGGCCCGGAACGCCAGGAAGAGGTGTTTGCCGTGGGCCTCGGTGTGGGTCAGTTCGGCGCCGTCGAGGAGGGCTGCGGCGTCGGAGAACTTGCCCTGGGGGCTGGTGACGCGAGGGCTCGTGCCGAGGAATGCGGAGGCGTAGTCCTGGGCCAGCCGGTGGATGGTGTGGCCCTCGGGCACGGTGGCTCCTTGTTCGTCTGCGGGTGGGGTGGGCGGCGCGTGGGGTTTTCGCCCCCGCCGCCCCTACCCGTCCCATCCCCCAGGGGCTCTGCCCCTTCGACCCCGGGTCGCTCCTGGGGGCTGCCGCCCCCAGACCCCCGCTGTCGGCCCTGAACGGGCCTCGCCCTCAACCGCCGGACGGGCTGAAATACCTACTGCTGCGGGTGGTGCGGCGGGATCGGGGGCAGATCGCCGGTCGTTTCGTAGGACGACAGCATGTCGATTCGGCGGATGTGGCGCTCGTCACCGGAGAACGGGGTGCCCAGGAAGGTCTCGACGAACTTGGTCGCCTCCTCCGTGGTGTGCATGCGCGAGCCCACCGCGACGACGTTGGCGTTGTTGTGCTGGCGGCCCAGCGACGCCGTCTCCTCGCTCCAGGCCAGCGCCGCGCGGACGCCCTTGACCTTGTTCGCGGCGATCTGCTCACCGTTGCCCGAGCCGCCGATCACGATGCCGAGGGCCTCGGGGTCCGCGGCCGTCTTCTCCGCCGCGCGGAGGCAGAAGGGCGGGTAGTCGTCCTGTGCGTCGTAGATGTGGGGACCGCAGTCGACCGGGTCGTGACCGGCCGCCTTGAGCCACTCGACGAGGTGGTTCTTGAGTTCGAAGCCCGCATGGTCCGAGCCGAGATACACGCGCATGGAACGAGTGTGACACGGCTGTTTCGGGGCAGCAGCGTCGGGTGCCGATCACGTCAATTGTGACTCGCACTATAGAAGCTCAAGGAAACCTCAAGTAACAATCCCGAATCAAAGGTTCCCGAATCCGTTCTCCTCCGATTCACTGGTCCGACTCGTACACCACACCGAATCCGCTCGTACGAGGACCGCTCCCACGGCGCAAAGGAAATCCGTTCCAATGACTTCGCAGCCGACCCAGAAGACGGCCCAACCGGCCGCCGGCGGCCACGGCCTACAGGCCGGGCTCAAGAACCGCCATCTGTCCATGATCGCCATCGGCGGCGTCATCGGCGCCGGACTCTTCGTCGGGTCCAGTTCCGGTATCGCCACCGCTGGACCCGGCATCCTCCTCTCCTACGCTCTCGTCGGCACGCTCGTGGTGCTGGTGATGCGCATGCTCGGTGAGATGTCGGCGGCCAACCCGACGTCCGGCTCGTTCTCCGCCCACGCCGACCGCGCGCTCGGCAGCTGGGCCGGGTTCTCCATCGGCTGGCTGTACTGGTTCTTCTGGGTGGTCGTGCTGGCGGTCGAGGCGACCGCCGGTGCGGTGATCCTGGAGGGCTGGATCCCGGCCGTCCCGCAGTGGGCCTGGGCCTTGATCGTGATGCTCGTGCTGACCGCCACCAACCTCGTCTCCGTCGGCTCGTACGGTGAGTTCGAGTTCTGGTTCGCCGGGATCAAGGTCGTCGCCATCGCCGCGTTCATCGTGATCGGCGGACTGGCCGTGTTCGGCGTGCTGCCGGGCGTGGACAGCGAGCAGGCAGGGTTGGCGAATCTGACGGACCACGGCGGATTCCTGCCGAACGGGGCAGGTGCGATTCTCACCGGTGTGCTGCTGGTCGTCTTCTCCTTCATGGGAAGCGAGATCGCCACCCTTGCCGCCGGTGAGTCCGAGAACCCGCAGCGGGCCGTCACCAAGGCGACCAACAGCATCATCTGGCGAGTCGCCGTCTTCTACCTCGGCTCGATCTTCGTCGTCGTCACCCTGCTCCCCTGGGACAGCAAGGCGATCGCCAAGGACGGCTCCTACGTCGCGGCGCTCGGTTCCCTCGGGATCCCGCACGCCGGTCAGATCATGAACTTCATCGTGCTGACCTCGGTGCTGTCCTGTCTCAACTCCGGCCTCTACACCGCCTCCCGCATGGCCTTCTCGCTCGGCCAGCGCGGGGACGCGCCGAAGGGCTTCGCCCGCACGACCTCCAACGGCGTGCCGCGCACGGCGATCCTCGCGTCCGTGGCGTTCGGCTTCGTGGCCGTGTTCTTCAACTACAAGTTCCCGGACTCCGTCTTCCTCTTCCTCGTCAACTCCTCCGGTGCGGTCGCGCTGTTCGTATGGCTGGCGATCTGCTTCTCGCAGCTGCGCATGCGCAAGATCATCCAGGCCGAGGCGCCGGAGAAGCTGGTCGTGAAGATGTGGCTGTACCCGTATCTGACCTGGGCGACGGCCGCGCTGATCGTGTTCGTCCTCGGCTACATGCTGACCGACACCGAGCACGACGGACGCAAGACCGTGCTGCTGTCGCTCCTCGTGGCCGCGCTGGTCCTGGTGACCGCGTTCGTGAAGCAGAAGGTCGGCCGCGGGCGGCCGGCAGGCGTCGAGGCGGCCGGCTCGGAAGCGGCTCGCGACGAGGTCAAGACCGGCTGAGGCCGTCGACTGCCGGTGGCCGCCGGCCGGTCCGCCGGTAGCCGGTAGCCGGTAAGGGGTGGTGGGGTGCGGTGTGCACCCCACCACCCCTTCGTCTTTTGCCCGATCGCGTTGCCGCCCGGTCACAGCACCGTGAAGCCGTCCCTCACCTTCTCGTACGTCTTCAGGGCCTGTGCCTCGATGTCCGGGCGGTACCAGGTGTTGATCTGGTACGTCCTTCCGTCCACGGTGAAGCCGAGCAGCCGGGCGTGCCACGGGTCGCCGTTCAAGGTGAAGGTGTACTCCCAGACGACCGCCGGGTGCTCGCGGAAGGTCGTGCGCTCCAGGCGGATCTTGACGTAGTCCTTGCCCTGCTGGGCGTTCTGCTCGGACTGCTGCCAGGAGTCCATCAGGTCGTCACGGGCCAGGGACGACTTGGCGGCGAGTTCCTGAGCGGCGTCCGGTGACGTGTAGTGCACCTCCGAGCCCGTCTGGACGTCCCGCCGCCAGCCCTCGGGGGGCGCCCACGCGAACCCGCCCGCCTCACGGCGCGCGCCCGGCGGGAGGCTCTGCGGCCTCGACGTGCCCTCGACCGTGGACGACGGGGACGCGTCCGGAGAGGACGCGGCCGAGGACGCCGACGGCGAGGAGCTTGCCTGATCGTCCTTCCGCGCCCCGAAGTCGGTCACCAGCACGACCGCGACCACAGCACCGGCGGCCGCGATTCCGGCGGCGGCGACGATGCCCGTACGGCGATACCCGCGCCGGGGCCGGGGGCGGGCCGCAACCGCGGGGCCGGGGAGCTCGCCGGGCGGCATGCCGCCGTACTCCTGGGAACCGCCCGGTGCGCGTCCCGGGCCGGGGGCGGGCCGGCGCTCGGTCATCGCTTCCGAGCGGGAGAGGGAGACGCCGGTGCGGCGGGGGGTGGGGCCGGTGGAGTTGCCGGACGGGGTCGCGGAGTGCACCTCTGAGCGGGACTCGGGGGTGGTGGCCTCTGTGGAGGCGTTGAGGGGGCGAGGGGGGTCTGGGGCGGGGGCAGGGACGGGAGTTGGGGCGGTGGCCGGCCGGGTGTTGATGGTGTGTTGCTCAACTCCAGGCCGTGGGGCCTCGGTTCGCGGATCCTCGGTTCGCGGGTCCTCGCTTCGGATGTCCTTGGTCGGTGCCGGCTGTGGCGGTATCGCGTCGCGTATCTCTTCCGGCTGCCGGGGGTCGGGCGGGGACGGGGGACGGGAGACGTCCAGGAAGGCGGGGGTGGGCGACTCTCTTGGGGGCGTTGGCGTCTGCTCGGGCTCGGGCTCGGGCTCGGCTTCGTGCTCGCGGCCGGACGGGCCTGTCGGTTCCGGCTCGGACAGCGCGCCGGATTCTGGCGCCGGACGACTCACCGGGGCCGGTTCCGGTTCCGGTTCCCCCATCACCGGCATCGTCGGCGTGGGTATCGGATACGCCACCCGTTGCAGGGCCGTCTCCACTTCGTCCAGGCCGGGGCGAAGGGTCGGGTCCTTTTCCAGCAGGGCGGCGAGGATGTCGCGCAACGGGCCTGCCGCGGGCGGGAGTTCGGGCTCCTCGTAGAGGACCGCGTGCAGGGTCGCCAGGGTCGTGTCGCGGGAGAAGGGGGAGCGGCCGGCGAGGGCCGCGCTCAGTGTGGCGCCCAGGGACCAGATGTCGGACGGCGGGCCCTGGGGGCGGCCGGAGATCCGCTCGGGGGCCATGTAGTCGGGTGAGCCGACCAGCATGCCGACCATGGTGAGGGCCTTCGCGTCCTGGATCGCCGCGATGCCGAAGTCCGTGAGGACCACGCGGCCCCGCCCGCGCGTCACCTCCGCCTCCACCAGCACATTGCCCGGCTTGATGTCCCGGTGGAGCACGCCGCGGTCGTGGACCTGCCGCAGTGCCGCCACCAGGCCCACGCCGATCCGGGCCGTCTCGCGCGGCCCCAGCGGGCCCTCCTCCGCCATGATCCGTTCCAGGGAGCGGCCGGCCACCAACTCCATGACGATCCAAAGGCGTTCGCCCTCGTCGACCACGTCGTAGACCCGTACGACGTTGGGGTGGTCGATCCGCGCCGTCGCCCGCGCCTCGCGCAGGGTGCGTTCACGGCGTGTGCGTGTGTCCTCGGGGTCGAGGCCGTCGATGCGCATTTCCTTGACGGCGACCAGTCGATCGAGAATTTCGTCGACCGCCCGCCACACGCGCCCCATTCCCCCCTGGCCAATACTCTCGACCAATCGATAGCGCCCCGTCACCAGTACACCTGGAACCCCGCCACTCCTCGTATTCCCCGGCAATCCACTGCACCCCCCTCGATGCCGCATCGGACATCCGCCATTGAAACACAATGGTCACACTTCGTGCCGTACCAGCATAGTGCGGAGAAATCTTGTGGTAGCTCTTCAAGTACTGCGAATTCAGGCGCAGGCAAGGGGGACGAACATGAGTTCTCGTCGCACGACGGCCATCGCGGGATCGCTGGTCGCGACATCTTTTTCGGCAGTGATGATCCTTTCCTTCACTGCCAGTGCCGACGACCAGGGACCTGGGAGCAGCAAGGGGGGAAAGGTCATCGACGAGGCACCGGCAGGGGTGAAGCTCACCACCGAACTGCCGGAGAAAATCTCGGTGAACAACAGTTCGCAAGAAACCGAGATCACCGCCACGGTGAAGAACGAAGGGACCGAGGACAGCGGAAAGATCCAGCTATTGGTCGTCGGGTTCGACGGCCTGACGGTCAAGAATGTCGAAGGCTGTTCGGCGATCGAGAAAGGCAATCTTCCGGAGGGTTCGAACAGCGGTTTCGCCTGCCCTCTCGACAATCTCCCCGCCGGTGAGTCGAAGTCGTACGCCGTGGCGGCGACGTACGACCTCGGCAAGGAGGGCAAGATCTGCCTGCCCGTCCAGACGGGCGACGGCAAGAAGACGTACTGGCAGCAGGGCCCGGTGCCGTTCGGTACGACGAACCCGTCGCCCGACGCCCCGGCCACCCCGCTGCTGCTCGGTACGGACAACAAGCCGGTCGCACCGGGCGCCGACGAGCTGCCCAAGACCGGCCTCGGCCGTGACGTCCTGCCGCTCGGCGCGGCCGGCGCGACGCTGATCGCGGTGGGTGCGGCCGGGCTGTGGTGGTCGCAGCTGCGGCGGCCGAGGCGGCACGCGGACTGAGCCCCCGGGCTCGCTCTCCGGCGCGGGGACACGAAAAGAGGCTCGTCGGGTCGAAGTCACGGACCCGGCGAGCCTCTTGCGCAGGAGCTACCGCGTCAGCGGTTGATCAGCTTCCAGGCGGTGGGCAGCGCGCCCATCGCCAGCGCCGCCTTCAGGGCGTCGCCGATCAGGAACGGGGTGAGGCCGGCCGCGATCGCGGCGGACGCCGACATGCCGGTGGCCAGGGCCAGGTAGGGGACGCCGACGGCGTAGATGATCGCCTCGCCCAGGACCATCGCACCCACCGTGCGCAGCGCGGTGCGGTCGGCGCCGCGGCGGGCCAGGGCGCCGACGACCGCCGAGGCGAGGATCATGCCGAGGATGTAACCGAAGGACGGGGCCGCGGCGCCGGAGGTGCCGTCCGCGAACCACGGCACACCCGCGATGCCCGCCAGCGCGTACAGCGCGAGCGAGAGGAAGCCGCGCCCGGCGCCGAGGGCCGTGCCGACCAGCAGCACCGCGAGGGTCTGACCGGTCACCGGCACCGGGGAGCCCGGCACGGGCACGGAGATCTGGGCCGCGAGGCCGGTGAGCGCGGCGCCGCCGACGACGAGCGCGATGTCGCGGACGCGGGAAGCCGGGAGCAGGTCGGCGAGGACCTGACCGGGTCGGGCGGGGGCGGCGGCTGCCGTGGTCATGGGGACTCCGCGAGGGTGAAGGCGGTACGGGACCCAGTGACGCTATCCCAGGGGGTTCGGCTCGCTCACCGTCAGTGGTCGACAAAGGCCGGATCACGGGGTTCGTTGGCTCCGGACAAAGGGTGGGGGTTACACCGGGTACGGGGTGATGCCGGTCACTGAGGCAGGGACGTACGACTCACATGACGGTCCCGGAGCCGACTGTAGGAATGCGCCAATCATGTTGCCCGCGTGTGAAGAGCCGTCTCGCCCGTCGGTCGCCGTCTGGGCAGCGGTGGGCCGCTTTGCTAGCTTCGAGCGCATGGTCGCCCAGTCCCGGAACTTCTCGTCGCGTCGCCACGTCGACCTGCGACGCGTGGGCGCGGCCGCCTGTCGCCGTCCGGGGTGAGTCGGACCGCGAAGGCCCCGGTGGCGGTGGCTCCGGTCATGACTCGCCCGCTTCAGACGGCGCAGTGTCGGACCGGCTCCCGAGGAAGTTCCCCATGCCCCGTACCGCGGCACCCACCCTTTCGTCCCCCATCCCCCGTATCGCCGACCGCGACCGGCGCCGGACCAGCGCCAGCGCCGTCCTGCGCTCGGTCCTGGAGCACGGGCCGGTCGCGCGCAGCACCATCGCGCGGCTGACCGGGCTGTCACCGGCGTCGGTGACCGACCACTGTGCCCGCCTCTCCGGTCTCGGGCTCATCCGCGAGGCCGCCGCGCCCCGGCAGTCGGGCGGCGTCGGCCGGCCGCACGTGCCCATCGATCTGGACGACACACGGTTCGTGGTGGGCGGGGTGCATGTGGCGGTGCCGTACACCACGGTGGCGCTGCTCGATCTGCGCGGACGCGTCGTCGCCGAGCGGGAGTTGAAGCACTCGGGGGCCAGGGATCCGTACGGCGTCCTCGCCCGCGCCGCCGACGGGCTGGCCGCGCTGCTGGACGCGGCGCCGGGCAGCCGGCCGCTCGGCGTCGGCTTCGCCGCGGGCGGCTGGGTGGACCGGGACTCCGGGACCGTCGTCGAACACCCGCTGCTGGGCTGGCGCGAGGTGCCGGTGCGGGAGGTGCTCGGCGCGCACACCGGGCTGCCGGTCCATGTGGACGGGCACGCGCGGGCGTTGGTCAACGCGGAGCGGCTGTTCGGGCGGGCGCGCGGCAGCCGGAGCGTGCTGCATCTGTTCGTCGGCAACGTGGTCGACGCGGCGTTCGCCACCCACGACGAGGTGCACCACGGCCCCCGCTCCCAGGCCGGCGCCATCGCCCATCTGCCGGTACCGGGCGGCACGGAGAACTGCGACTGCGGTCGCGTCGGCTGCCTCCAAGCAGAGCTGAGCGAGCGGACGTTGTGCCGGCGGGCGCGCGCGGCCGGGGTCATCGACGGGGTGAACCCGATGCACGTCCTGCGCGCGGCGGCGCACGGCGACGCGGTGGCCGTGCGGCTGCTGACCGAGCGTGCGCGGATGACCGGCCGGGCGGTGGGGCTGCTGCTCGATGTGCTCAACCCGGAGACCGTCGTCGTCACCGAGATCGGGACCCTCAGCCGGGAGGACTGCCTCGGCGCGCTGCGGAAGGCGGTCGGCAGCGAGCGGGCGGCAGCGGTCGTGCCGACGAGTTTCGCGGATTCCGTGCTTGCGGTGGCCGGCGGTTCGGTGGCTCTGGACGTGCTGTACCGGGATCCGTTGGGCACGTCACCTGAGGCTATTTAATTCAGAATCTCGGAATATTGACAGGGATCACCGATGACCAGGAACATGCTGCTCATGAGCCCGTTCGTGAGCTGTCGCACCCACTGTTGCTGACACGTCGCCGCGTGTGAAGCGCTCATTTCCCCCTGCGTGAATTTCTTTTTCCGGCTTTCTCCTGCCCGGAATTCCGCATGCTTTCTTTCTTCCTGAACTCACGGAGTACTCCGATGTCTTCTTCTCCTGTGCCGGGTGTCGACCGACGGCTCTTCCTCACCTCCCTGCTCGGCGCCGCGGCCGGTGTCGCCGGACTCAGCGGCTGCGCCGACAGCAGCGCGGCAGCCGACAACGAGGGCGCCTCGACCGCCCCGCTGGCCAAGAACGTGCCCGCGGGCACGAGCCTGAAGATCGCCTCGTACCAGAACACACAGCAACTCCAGTTCAAACTCGCCAAGTTGGGTGATCCGCCGTTCACGGTCAGCAATTGGTTGAACATCGGCGCCGGGCCCGATGTCATCAACGCCTTCCGGGCCAAGTCCCTGGACCTCGCCAACAACGCGGGCATCCCGCCGATCCAGGCGTACTACCAGGGCTTCGAGGCGAAGATCGTGGCGATCAACATCACCCGCAAGCCCAACTACCTCTTCGCCACCAAGCCCGGCAGCGACATCCGGTCGGTCGACGACTTCAAGGGCAAGCGGCTCGCCTTCTCACAGGGCCAGGCGCAGGGCGTCGTCCTGCTCCGCGCCCTGAAGAAGGCCGGGCTGAAGTACGACGACGTGGAGCTGGTCCCGCTGACCAGCAACCAGTTCCTCACCGCCCTGCAGTCCGGGCAGGTCGACATCGCCCCGCTCGGCAACACCCAGGCCCCCGCCTATCTGACCCAGTACGAGGCCAAGGGTGCCCGCGTCATCACCACCGACGTCGTCGACCTGCTCAATCTGCTGTGGGCCCCGGTCGCGGTGCTGAACGACTCCGCGAAGGCCGCGGCGATCGCCGCCTACATCCCGTACTGGGCCAAGGGCCAGGTGTGGACGTACGAGCACCCCGACGTCTGGAACCGGGAGTTCTACGTCAAGACGCAGAACCTGACCCTCCCCCAGGCCGAGGCGATCACCGAGCTCGCCAACAAGCCGCTGTTCCCGCCGAGCTGGGACGAGGCGATCAAGTGGGAGCAGGAGACCGCCGATCTGCTCGCGGAAGGCGGGTTCGTGAAGAAGTTCGACGTCAGCGAGCTCTTCGACCACCGCTTCGAGGGCATCGCCGCGAAGTCCGTACCGGCCGAGTACCGGAAGTGACCGCCATGACCACGACCACCCTGCACAAGGCCGCCGCCGTCGTCACCTCCGACGAGCGGCCCCGTAAACGCCGCCGCGGGCTCGCCCCAGGCAAACGCCTCCCCGCCGCCCGGCTCGCCGGACCCCTGCTGGTGCTCGCCCTGTGGGCCGTCGCGTCCGCCGCCGAGGCGCTCGACCCCGCCGCGATACCCGCACCCTGGACGGTGGTGGAGACCGGCGCCCAGCTGTGGAGCGACGGGACCCTGATCACCGACATCCTCACCTCGTTGCAGCGGGCCGCGTCCGGCTTCGCGATCGGTCTGACCGCCGGTGTCGTGCTGGCGCTCGCCTCCGGGCTCACCCGCACCGGAGAGGCGCTGATCGACGGCACGGTCAACCTCAACCGGGCCATCCCGACCCTCGGTCTGATCCCGCTGTTCATCCTCTGGCTGGGCATCGGCGAGACCTTCAAGATCGCGATCATCGCCATCGTCGTGTACATCCCGATCTACCTCAACACGCATGCCGCCCTGTCCGGCATCGACAACCGGTTCGTCGAGCTCGCCGAGGTGCAGGGCCTGTCGAAGCTGCGCTTCATCCGGGAGATCGTCATCCCCGGGGCGCTGCCCGGGTTCTTCGTGGGACTCCGGCTCGGCGTGACCGGCTCCTGGCTGGGCCTGGTGGTCCTGGAGCAGATCAACGCCACCAGCGGCCTCGGCTACATGATGTTCCAGGCCACGAACTACGGCCAGTCCGACGTCATCCTCGTCGGCCTCGTCGTCTACGGCATCTTCGGTCTGATCTCCGACAGCACGGTCCGTCTCATCGAACGGAGGGTGCTGTCGTGGCGCCGCACACTGAGCAGCTGACCCGTCCCGCCGTCCAGCTCCGCGCGCTGACCCGCTCGTTCGAGGCACGCACCGTTCTCGACGGCATCGACCTGGACATCCCCGCCGGCCAGTTCGTCGCTCTGCTGGGGCACAGCGGCTCCGGCAAGAGCACCCTGCTGCGAGCGGTCGCCGGTCTCGACCACGAGGTCACCGGCAGCGGACAGCTCACCGCCCCGGACCGGGTGTCGGTCGTCTTCCAGGACTCCCGGCTGCTGCCCTGGCGTCGCATCCTGGCCAACGTCCTCCTCGGGCTGGAGGGCAAGGAGGCGGAGCGGAAGGGGCGCGAGGCCCTCGCCGAGGTCGGGCTGAAAGGCCGCGAGCGCGCCTGGCCCAACGAGCTGTCCGGCGGCGAGCAGCAGCGCGCGGCACTGGCCCGCTCCCTCGTCCGTGAGCCCGAACTCCTGCTGGCCGACGAGCCGTTCGGCGCCCTGGACGCCCTCACCCGGATCAAGATGCACAACCTGCTGAGGGAGCTGTGGGAACACCACCGGCCCTCGGTGCTGCTCGTCACCCACGACGTCGACGAGGCGATCGTGCTCGCGGACCGGGTGCTCGTGCTCGACCAGGGCCGTATCGGCCTCGACCTGACCATCGACCGACCACATCCACGGACGTACCGCGACCCGCTGCTCGGCGAGTACCGCGAGCGTCTGCTGGCCGCGCTCGGCGTAACAGAGGACCACTGATGACCAGACAGCTCCACCTCAACGCGTTCCTGATGAACACCGGCCACCACGAGGCCTCCTGGCGGCTCCCGGAGAGCGACCCGTACGCGCATGTGAGCCTGGCCCACTACGTGCACCTCGCCCGCATCGCCGAACGCGGCACGTTCGACTCCCTCTTCCTCGCCGACGGCCCCCAGCTGTGGAGCAACCTCGCCCAGCGGCCCGCCGGCGCCCTGGAACCGCTCACGCTGCTCACCGCGCTGGCGACGGCCACCGAGCACATCGGCCTGATCGCCACCGCCTCCACGTCCTACAACTCCCCCTACAACCTGGCCCGCAAGTTCGCCTCCCTCGACGTCATCAGCGGCGGCCGGGCGGGCTGGAACATCGTCACCACCGCCGGTGCCGAGGCCGCCCGCAACTTCGGGCTGGACGCCGAACCCGCGCACGCCGAGCGGTACGCCCGTGCCGCAGAGTTCCTCGATGTCGCCCTGAAGCTCTGGGACAGCTGGGAGGACGACGCGATCGTCGCCGACAAGGCGGCCGGGGTATGGGGCGACGACGGCAAGATCCATCCGCCCCGGCACCGGGGGACGTACTTCAGCGTCGAGGGAGCCCTCAACGTCCCCCGCACACCGCAGGGTTACCCGCTGCTGGTGCAGGCGGGGTCGAGCGAGGACGGAAAGGCCTTCGCCGCCCGGTACGCGGAGGCGGTGTTCACCGCGCAGCAGACGATCGAGGACGCGCGGGCCTTCTACGCCGACCTCAAGGCACGTACCCGCCAAGCGGGCCGCGATCCCGGCCACATCAAGGTGCTGCCCGGCATCGTTCCGGTGATCGGCTCGACCGAGGCGGAGGCGCACGACCTGGAGCAGCGGCTGGAGGACCACATCGTGTACACGCACGGGGTGGACCGGCTGGAGAGCCTGCTGCAACTGGAGCCGGGGACCCTGGAGTTGGATGCCGGGCTCCCCGCCGACCTGCCGTCCGAGGACGCCATCGAGGGAGCCAAGAGCCGCTACACCCTCGTCGTCGAACTGGCCCGGCGCGAGCGGCTCACCGTCCGGCAGCTCATCGGCCGGCTCGGTGGCGGCCGCGGTCACCTCACCTTCGCCGGTACGCCCGAGCAGGTCGCCGACGCCATCGAGACCTGGTTCACGCAGGGCGCCGCCGACGGCTTCAACATCATGCCGCCGGTCCTCCCCTCCGGCCTCGACGCCTTCGTCGACCACGTCGTCCCGATCCTGCGCGCCCGCGGCCTGCTGCGCAGCGAGTACGGCCCGCGCCGGACCCTGCGCGAGCGCTACGGACTCCCGCGCCCCGCCAACCAGTACACCGTCCGGGAAAACGCCCTCGTCTGAAAGGACCCGCCCATGTCCGGCATCGAAATCCACAAGGTCACCGGGAACATCGGCGCCCGCGTCGTCGGCGTCGACGTCTCCGGGCCCCTCGGCTCCGACACCGTCGCCGCTCTCCGCGAGGCCCTCAACGTCCACAAGGCGCTCGTCTTCGACGATGTGAACCTCGACGACGAGACCCAGCAGGCCTTCGTCCGCCACTTCGGCGACGTCACCACCGCCCACCCGACGGTCTCCTCCGTCGACGGCGTCCCGAACGTCCTGCCCGTCGACAGCGAGCGCGGCCGGGCCGCCAACCACTGGCACACCGACGTCACCTTCGTCCTCAACCCGCCGCAGGCCACCACCCTGCGCAGCGTCACCATCCCGCCGTACGGCGGCGAGACCCTGATCGCCAGCTCGGCGGCCGCCTACCGCCAGCTGCCCGAGCCGCTGCGGCAGCTGGCCGACACCCTGTGGGCGGAGCACACCAACGACTACGACTACGCCGTGCCGGACGAGGAGGTCGACGAGCGGCAGGCCGCCCAGCGCGCCCAGTTCACGTCGATCAAGTACCGCACGGTCCACCCGGTCGTCCGCGTACATCCGCTGACCGGTGAACGCGGCCTGTTCATCGGCGGGTTCGCACAGCGGATCGTCGGCCTGTCGCCGGGCGAGTCCCGTAGGATCCTCGACCTGCTCCAGGCGTACGTCACCCGGCCGGAGAACATCCTGCGCCACCGCTGGTCCGAGAACCAGCTGGTCGTGTTCGACAACCGCATCACCCAGCACTACGCCGTCGACAACTACGACGGCCTGCCGCGCCGCCTGCACCGGGTGACCGTCGCGGGTGACGTGCCGGTCGGCGTCGAGGGCAAGGCCAGCCACTCGATCGAAGGGGACGCGTCGCACTACACGCCCGTCGCCGCGTAGCGATCTCGTCACTCAGAGTGCGGCAAGTGTCCGCATAGTGGGCAGCCTCTCCTTCTGAACGGAGAGGCTGTCCAGACTGTGGACGTTTTTGCCCTCTCACGCATTGGACGAGCCGCGCCCATGCAGAACAGCACCACCGAGACGCCCGCGAAAGCGGACGACGTCTCCCTCTCCCACGGTCTCAAGCAGCGTCACCTGTCGATGATCGCCCTGGGTGGTGTCATCGGCGCGGGCCTGTTCGTCGGGTCCGGAGCCGGTATCGCCGCCGCCGGCCCCTCGATCGTCATCGCCTATGTCGTCTCCGGCCTCCTTGTGATGCTGGTGATGCGGATGCTCGGCGAGATGTCGGCCGCGTACCCCTCCTCCGGTTCCTTCTCCTCGCACGCCGAGCGGGCGATCGGCCCCTGGGCGGGCTTCACGGCCGGCTGGTCGTTCTGGGTACTGCTCTGCACGGCCGTCGGCCTGGAGGGCATCGGCGCCGCGAAGATCGTCACGACCTGGCTTCCGCACACCCCCGAGTGGGCCTGGGTGGCCCTCTTCATGGTCGTCTTCTGCGGCGCGAACCTGGCCGCGGTGAAGAACTTCGGTGAGTTCGAGTTCTGGTTCGCCGCGCTGAAGGTCGGCGCGATCGCGCTGTTCCTGGTCCTGGGCGGCCTGGCCATCGCCGGCGTCCTGCCGGGCACGGACGCCCCGGGCACCGCGAACCTCACCGGTGAGGGCGGTTTCCTCCCCAACGGCACCGAGGGACTGATCATCGGCCTGTTGGCCTCGGTCTTCGCGTACGGCGGCATGGAGACGGTCACCATCGCGGCGGCGGAGTCGGAGGACCCGGTCAGCGGCGTGGCGAGTGCGGTCCGTACGGCCATGTGGCGCATCGCGCTCTTCTACATCGGCTCGATGGCGGTCGTCGTCACGCTCGTCCCCTGGGATTCCAAGGAGGTCGTCGAGAAGGGCCCGTACGTCGCCACCCTCGACCACCTGGGCATCCCCGGCGCCGGCCAGCTGATGAACGTCGTGGTCCTGGTCGCCCTGCTGAGCGCCATGAACGCCAACATCTACGGCTCCTCGCGCATCGCGTACTCGCTCGTCCAGCGGGGACAGGGCCCGAAGGCACTGGGCCGGGTGTCGGGCGGCGTCCCGCGCATCGCGGTTCTCGCCTCCTCCGTCTTCGGCTTCGTGTGCGTCGTGCTCAGCTACTGGCGCCCGGACGACGTCTTCCCCTGGCTGCTCAACATGATCGGCGCGGTCATCCTGGTCGTCTGGATCTTCATCGCCGTCTCCCAGCTGCGCCTGCGCAGTCGCTTGGAGCGGGAGACACCGGACAAGCTGGTCGTGCGGATGTGGGCCTTCCCGGTACTGACCTGGGTCGCGCTGGCCGGCATGGCGGCGATCTTCGTCCTGATGGCCCGTGAGCCGGACACGCGGGTGCAGCTGTACTCGACCGGCGGGATGACGGCGCTCCTGGCCGTCGTCGGGTACGCGTGGCAGCGGACGCGCGCCCAGGACTGATCAGGCCTCGGCTTCAACCTGCCACTGGGCGAGCCACTCACGATTTTCCACGACGAACGGGTGCTCAGGTCCGAGCACCCGTTCTCTGCGTGCGATGACCTCCCCGAGCGTCACTACGGCATCGTCGATCCTTCCCAGACCACGTTCGACCCGAGCCTTGAGGCATAGGGCGGAAAGAGTCAGCGGGTGGTCAGGTCCCTGGAAACGGGTCCGGTCGGCCAGCACCCTGTGCGCGAGAGGCTCTGCTTCCACGTACCGGCCGAGCACTCTCAGTCCCTCGGCATAGCTGTGCCGCGCGGCCATGGTTGTGACGTGGTCCGGAGGGAAGACCTGTTCACAGGTACGAAGGAGCGTGGCGGCCTCGAGTTCAAACTCATGACCGTCCTCCAGATAGGGCATCAGCTCGATGACGTACGTCCACGTCGAGAGCGTTTCCGGCGATCCCTCCCCCAGCACACGCCGCTGGCCCTCGAGGGCCCGGTAAGCCCACTGCGCGGCCTCCTCGATCCGTTCCCGCAGGAAGAGCGGCCAGGTCAGGTTCAGACAGCTCCGCAGCGTGTCGGGGTGATCCGGCCCGAGCAGGAGTTCGCGGCGCTCAAGAACGCTGCGCTCCAGAGCCTCCGAGGCGGCGTAGTCACCCATCCGGTACAAGGCGAGGGCCTGTACATGCCTGGCTTCCAGGACCAAGGGGTGCTCGTTCCCTAGCACCTCCTCACTGCGCGCCACGACGCCGGGAGCGAGTTCCAGAGCGGCTGCGAAATCCCCTGATTCGAAAACGTGCCGGGCAGTCCGAACGGCTAGCGCGGCCGTCGACTCGCTCGGCGCCCGTCGCAGCAGCGCCGTGGCGTGCGGCGCAAGCAGGGCGAGTCGGCTGCGGACCTGCGGCGACTCAACACCATGCTCAGGCAACGCCGCTTCCAGCAGGTCGGCCGCCGCCTCGGCCAGCGCCGTCGCCTGTGCCTCTGGTACCCCGGCCGCCACGCTGTCGAGCAATACCCCGTGCACCTGTACACACCGGACCCCGCGCGCCTCGACAATCTCGGCCAACGAGTGATCGAGCAACCCCATGAGTGCGGGCTCCAGAGAGTCCGCCTGCAGTCCGGTCTGCGGGCCGTCGAGTTCCACCTGCCCCCGTGCCGCTCCGGCCAAAAGGCTCAAGGGCACTGGGTCCGCCGCCCAGTACGACAGCAACCGCAGCAGCGGTGTCGCCTGCGGCAGTCCGTTGGCCGCGAGGGTGTCAAGGGACAACTGCCAGGTGCGACTGACCAAGTGCCGGGACTCCCCTCTGCCGTACCCTGTGGCACCCCGGTCGACGAGGCCGGTCGACGCTTCGTCGAGCTTGCGGTCGTACTCGTCCATGGTCCACGACTCCAGTAGCTGGTGCGCGAGATGGGAACCGGCGAGGGTGAGTGCCAGCGGGAGCCGACCGAGGCGGGCAGCCACCTTGCGAGCCGACCGCAGGTCCCCGGCGTCCGGTGCGAGGTCGCACAGGACCTGGGCCGCATCGTCCAGCGGCAGGACGCCGATGCCGTGCCGTGTCATGCCTGGCTGACGCCACAGGTGGGTTGTGGCGTGACGCGTGGTGACCAGAACGATGCCCCGGGGACTGATCCGCAGCCACGCCCCGTCCTCCAGGATCGAGGGATCGTCCGCGTTGTCGAGGACCAGAAGCCACGGGTCGGCCGAGTGGTCCAGGTGGTGCCACGCCAGATCGGCGGCCGCCCGCTGGCCGGCTGCCGCGGCAGCCAGTTCGCCCGCCGCCGCCCCGCGGTCGCCGGCCACCGCCAGCATCCCCGCACGCAGCGACATCCGTTCGGAGGCGTTGACCCAGAAGCCGACCCGACCATGGTCGCGAACCGTCTCACTGAAGAGCCAGTACGCAAGAGCGGTCTTGCCACAGCCTCCCAGACCGTGCAGGACGTGGACCTCGCCGCCCGGCCCGGCAGCGGCCGCGCCGAGTACCTCGCGCAGTTCATCGCGGTCGCGCAGGACGCCCGGGGCGCGGCCTACCAGGGGCATGCGCACGGAGTCTGGGACCACGGCCCCGGAACCGACGGCCCGATGGCCGACGAGGGGGGCGGTGCCGACGTCGTAGTGGTGGTGATGCTCCTCGATGTGCTGATCACCGGTCGTCTGGAAGATCCGGCCCTGACCGGAGGCCCGTGCGCCGAATTCGCTCATCGTTCGGTGATGTGCTGGTCGCGGCCGGCCTGGTACACCCGCCCACTGCCGGAGACCTCCGCGCGCAGCCGGACCTCCACCGATGGTTGCCGATCGGGACCTTGTGGGCTCAGCTCCTCGAGGATGCGGCGCAGTTCTTCGGCGACCTCGGGCTGCGCGATGAGCAGCCGGCGCACCCGCGCCTGCCACTCGGCGGTCAGTTCGGACTCGGTGTCGGTGTCGCCCGACTGGCGAGCGAGGAGCAGGTCGTCGCGCGTCGCTTCGAGTTCGCCACCAACTGCCTCCGCTCGGGCGGGCTGGAAACGCTGCCAGAGGGCGACCACGCCGTCGCGAGCCGATTCCCAGGCCTGACCGGCCATCAGCGTCACTACCGTCGTGCCCGCAGTACGGGCGAGTTCGGCGATCTCGGGACCCATGGCACCCCTTCCTACGAGTCCCGATAGTAGTTCGCACCCACCGACGGGCGCACTTCCCCATTCGCGGGCCCGACCGCGCATCACCCCCCTCTTGCTGTTAGCTTGTTGTTGCAAGCTACTTGCAATAAGAGCTCTGAGGGGACCCTCCATGCCCGTCTACACACTCCCGGAACTGCCGTACGACTACTCCGCGCTGGCGCCGGTGATCAGCCCCGAGATCATCGAGCTGCACCACGACAAGCACCACGCGGCCTATGTGAAGGGCGCCAACGACACGTTGGAGCAGCTGGCCGAGGCGCGGGACAAGGAGTCGTGGGGGTCGATCAACGGGCTCGAGAAGAACCTGGCGTTCCACCTCTCCGGGCACATCCTGCACAGCATCTACTGGCACAACATGACCGGAGAAGGCGGCGGCGAGCCGCTGGAGCAGGACGGTGTGGGCGAGCTGGCCGATGCCATCACCGAGTCCTTCGGGTCCTTCGCGGGCTTCAAGGCGCAGCTGACCAAGGCTGCGGCGACCACGCAGGGGTCGGGCTGGGGTGTGCTGGCGTACGAGCCGCTGAGCGGACGGCTGATCGTCGAGCAGGTCTACGACCACCAGGGGAACGTCGGCCAGGGTGCCACGCCGATTCTCGTGTTCGACGCCTGGGAGCACGCCTTCTATCTCCAGTACAGGAACCAGAAGGTCGACTTCATCGACGCCATGTGGGCCGTCGTCAACTGGCAGGACGTGGCCCGGCGCTACACGGCCGCGAAGTCCCGCGCGGACGTGCTGCTGCTCGCGCCCTGACGGAGAACGGCCCTACGAGTCGTCCTGCCTCGTGATCGTCTTCTCACCTTTCACGAACGGCAGGCGGAATGAAGGAAGCCCCCGCGAGGACGTGACTCGCGGGGGCTTCCCATGTGCCGAAGGGCGTCAGGGCTTGCGCCCCACGCCGCCGTGCTGGCCGATCGGACGGGGCTCCTCGTCGGACGGCTCGGGGCGCCACAGCGGGACGGAGACGATGCCCGGCTCCAGCAGCTCCAGGCCCTCGAAGAACGCCTCGATCCTGTCGACCGGGCGCAGGAAGTACGGGACGGCACCGGTCTCGTTGTAGGCGTCCTGGGCGTTCTCGTAGTCCGGGTCGGTGCCCCGGGAGCCGTCGTTGACGCAGAGGTAGCTGCCGGAGGGGAGACCGGCGAGGAGGCCGCTGACGAGGGCGCGGGCCTGGTCGTAGTCGGCGACGTGGCCGAGGATGCCGCTGAGGATCAGGGCCGTGGGACGGGAGAGGTCGAGGGTGCGGGAGGCCGCCTCCAGGATCTTCTCCGGCTCGTACAGGCTCAGGTCCTCGTACGACGTCACGCCCTGCGGGGTCGAGGTCAGCAGGGCGCGGGCATGGGCCAGGACCAGCGGGTCGTTGTCGACGTAGACGATCTTCGACTCGGGGGCGAGGCCCTGGGCGACCTCATGGGTGTTGTCCACGGTCGGCAGCCCGGTGCCGACGTCGAGGAACTGGCGGACGCCCGCCTCCGTCACCAGGTACCGGATGCTGCGGCCCAGGAAGGCGCGGCTGCTGCGCGCGATGGTGACGATGCCGGGGAAGACCGCGGTGTACGCGTCGCCCGCCGCCTCGTCCACGGGGTAGTTGTCCTTGCCGCCCAGCCAGTAGTTCCAGATCCTGGCCGAGTGCGGTACCGAGGTGTCGATCTCCGTCATACGCCCATCGTGCTACGGCGGACCGGGCTCGCACGGCACATTGAGAGAGAGAAGTGCGGCCGATCCGTCTGTTTTTACCAGGAGTTCGGTGATCGCCGCGTTGCGCAACCGGGGGAACACTCTGCGGTACTCCCCTGCCGGGATCGACAGCAGCGTGCACAGCACCAGACGGAAGAGCGTGTTGTGGGCGACGACGAGAACGCGCCCGCCGGGATGGGCGGCGGCGATCCGGCGCAGGGCGGCCGCGCCGCGTTCGGCGGCCGCGGCAGGGTCCTCCGCGTCCGGGAACGGGTGGGCCACCGGATCCGTCCGGAACGCCTCCGCGGCCGCCGCGTCCTCGGCCGCGAACTCCGCGAGCGTACGGCCCTCCAGCACACCGAAGTCGCATTCGCGCAGGCCCGGTTCGCGCTGCGGGGTGAGTCCGAGGGCCCGGCAGGCGGGGTCGGCGGTGGCGACGGCACGGGAGAGCGGCGAGGTCCAGATCGCGTCCACCGGGTGGGCGGCGGCCCAGCGGCCGAGGGCCTCGGCCTGGGCGCGGCCGGTGTCGGTGAGGGCCACGTCGCTGACCCCGGCATAGCGGTTCTCGGCATGCCAGACCGTCTGTCCGTGCCGGGCCAGCAGCAGCGTCGTACCGGTGCTCGTGCTCATGACTGCGCAGTATCCTCGTCCAGCCGGGCCAGCGCGTGCGCCGCGACCGGGGGCGGGAGCCAGCCCCGGGTCGTCAGCTCGTCGACCAGGCGGGCGTACGGCTGGGCGAAGCGGGCGGTGCGGTCGGGGCGGGGTTCGACGGTCGTACGGACGCTGACCATGGCCTCCGCGGCCTCGGCCAGCCCCGGCGCCGCACCCGTGCCGTACGCCGCCAACGCGGCCATCCCCAGGGCCGGTTCGGTCTGCTGCGGCACCCGTGCCGGGCGGCCCAGGACGTCGGCGCGCAGCTGGTTCCAGTACGGGCTGCGGGCGGCACCGCCGGTGAAGGTGAGGGGGCCGTCGAGGGGGGCGCCGAGGTGGTGCAGATAGTCCAGGCACAGGCGTTCCGTGAAGGCGACGCCCTGGAGCAGCGAGGCCCATAGATCGGCGTCCGACTCCGGCTCGCCCAGCACGAGCGCGGCGGCGTCCGGGGCGAGGAACGGGAAGCGCTCACCGGGTGAGACGAGGGGGTAGGTGATCGCGCCGGACGGCTCGTACGCGGCGGCCAGCGCGTCCATGGCCGCCGGATCGGCGCCCGCGAACGCCGCCGTCAGCACGCCCGCACCCACACTGGAGGCCCCTCCGGGCAGCCAGCTCCCGTCCGGCGCCCGGTGGTTGTAGACCACGCCTGTCGGGTCGCGGACCGGGGTCGGGGACGCGCCCTTGAGGACCAGCGTGGTGCCGAGCACCGAGTTCCAGGAGCCGGGGCGCAGGGCGGCGGAGGCGATCTGGGCCGCGCAGCCGTCGGTCATCCCGGCGATGACGGGGGTGCCGGCGGGGATGCCGGTGGCGTCGGCGGCGGTCGCGGAGATCGCGCCGAGCGGGGTTCCGGGGCGTACGACGTCCGGGATCGCCGTGTCGGGCAGGCCCAGCCGGGGCAGCATGGCCGGCCAGGCGTCGCGCTCCAGGTCGTAGCCGGTCTTCAGGGCGTGGCTGGAGTCGGCCGGGGGCAGCTCGCCGGTGAGGAGGGAGACGATCAGGTCCGGCTGATGGGTGATCCGCCCCTGGCCGTAGGACGCGGTCAGCCACAGCGCCTTGGGCAGCGCCCAGGTGTCCTGCACCCCGATCCCCGCCATCCGCGCCCGCGCCCCCTCCGCCGTCGCGCGCCCGTCGTCGTACATCAACGCGGGACTCATCGGCCGCCCCGCCCCGTCCGTCAGCAGCACGGTCCCGGAGGTCCCGCACACCGCGAGCCCGCCGACGCGCGCCTTCGACCGCGCACGCTCCCGCAGGGCGGCTCGGGACGCCACGCACAGCGCCTCCCACCACTCCCCCGGATCCTGCTCGTGCCGCACGCCGTCCCGCCGCCCGGCGAGGGGCGCCGAGCCGCTGCCGAGAACCGTGCCGTCTCCGGTGACCAGCAGGACCCGCACGCTCTGAGTGCCCAGGTCGATCCCCAGCCAGGCCTCATGCTCGTCAGTCATCCGGCCTCCCGCACATCTGGATCCGTGAACTTCACACTCTGCACTGAGATTTTCCCCTGCGCGAGGGATTGACGCCCAACTTCCGCCGTTCCACCCTCTGTTAACGAGTCGACTCGCCGTGTTAACCCGAACACCGGACCGGACCGAGCCCCACGTGGAGGTCACGGATGGACACGCACGCGCACGACCGCCGACGCTTTCTGGCGCTGAGCGCCGCCCTGGCCGCCACGCCGCTCCTGAGCGCCTGCGGTGCCGGGTTCGGCGGGGACGACAGCAAGAGCGACGGCTCGGCGGCGGACGACGTCACCGGCTCCTTCGACTGGAGGCGGGAGAAGGGCACGACCGTCAAGGCGCTGCTGAACAAGCACCCGTACACGGACGCGCTCATCGCCGACCTGAAGTCCTTCACCGAGAAGACCGGCATCAAGGTCGAGTACGACGTCTTCCCCGAGGACAACTACTTCGACAAGCTCACCGTCGACCTGTCCAGCGGCCGGGCCTCGTACGACGTCTTCATGCTCGGCGCGTACATGGTCTGGCAGTACGGGCCACCCGGCTGGCTGGAGGACCTCGGCCCCTGGATGCGCAGCTCCTCGGCCACCGGCGCCGAATGGGACCAGGCCGACTTCTTCCCGAACCTCCTCCAGGCCGACCAGTGGTCCCTGAAGGCGGGCGCACCGCTCGGACAGGGCGGCCAGTACGCCCTGCCGTGGGGCTGGGAGACCAACGTCGTCGCCTACAACACGGACGTCTTCAAGAAGCTCGGTCTCAAACCCGCAGAGTCCTTCGACGAGCTGCGCGAGATCGCCGGGGCCATCAAGCGGAAGGCGCCGGGTGCCGGCTTCGACGGCATGTACGGGATCGCCGTACGGGGATCGAGGAGCTGGGCGACCATCCACCCGGGCTTCATGACGATGTACGCCCGCAACGGGCTCAAGGACTTCACAGTCCAGGGCGGGAAGCTCACACCCGCCATGAACAGCCCGGAGGCCGTCGCCTTCACCGAGGACTGGGCCGGCATGGTCAAGCAGGGCGGGCCGCCGTCCTGGACGTCGTACACCTGGTACCAGTGCTCCAGCGACCTCGGCGCGAAGAAGGCCGGGATGCTGTTCGACGCCGATACGGCCGCCTACTTCCAGGCGGTGGAGGGCGCGAGCCCCGCCTCCGGGAAGATCGCCTTCCATCCCGGTCCCAAGGGGCCGGACGGGTCGCTGGCCACCAACATGTGGATCTGGTCGCTCGGCATGAACGCCAAGAGCAAGAAGAAGAGCGCCAGTTGGCTGTTTCTGCAGTGGGCGACCGGCAAGGAGCATCTGCGCAAGAGCGCGATCACCCACAACCACATCGACCCGGTCAGGAAGTCGATCGCCGACGACAGCGCCTACAAGGACAAGATGAGGCACCTGCCCGGCTTCATCGAGACCTTCGAGACCGTCGTCGACCAGACGAAGATCCAGTTCACCCCGCAGGCCCAGTTCTTCGACGCGACCACCAGCTGGGCCGCCGCCCTCCAGGAGATCTACGGCGGCAAGGGTGCCGAGTCGGTGCTCGACGGGTTGGCGGGCGACCTCGCCGACAAGGTGGACTGACGCGATGGGATGGCGGCTCGCCCTTCGCCCGTACGTCCTGATCGTCCCCGCCCTGCTGCTGACCTGCGGAATCCTCTACCCCTTCGGACTCGGCCTCTACTACACGCTGTTCGACTTCTCGGCGAGCAAGCCGCAGCCGGACATGGTGCGTTTCGAGAACTACGAGACCGTCTTCACTCAGGAGGCCTTCTGGAACTCGGCGTGGGTGACGGTGCTGTACGCGGTGGGGGCGGCCGCCGTGGAGACGGTGCTGGGCGTGACGGTCGCCCTGCTGCTGCACCGGTCGACGCTCCTCGGACGGGTGCTGGAGAAGATCCTCATCCTGCCGCTGATGATCGCGCCGGTGATCGCGGCGATCATCTGGAAGCTGATGCTCCAGCCGTCGGTGGGGGTGGTGAACTACCTGCTCAGACCCTTCGGACTGGGCGGCGTCCAGTGGACGGACACCCCGACGGGCGCGCTGCTGTCGTCCATCGCCGTGGATGTATGGGTGTACACGCCGTTCGTCGCGATCCTGGCGCTGGCCGGGCTGCGTTCGCTGCCCACGTCCCCCTTCGAGGCGGCGGCCGTGGACGGCGCCGGCTGGTGGTACACCTTCCGGCGGCTGACGCTGCCGATGCTGTGGCCGTATGTGCTGGTCGCGGTGATCTTCCGGTTCATGGACTCGCTGAAGGTGTTCGACATCATCTACGCCCTGACCGAGGGCGGGCCGGGCGACTCGACCGTCGTGCTCCAGATCCGGGCCTACCTGGAGGCGATCCGCTTCCAGCGGTACTCGTTCGGCATCAGCTACACGATCGTGCTGTGGGCCGTCGTGTATCTCGCCGCGATGGTGCTGGTGAAGCACCTGGGGAAGATCCAGCGGAAGGCCGCGGAGGTGAAATGACCGTCAAGAAGCGCCTGTTGGGGTGGCTGGCCGACGCCGCCCTCGTCCTCTACTTCGTCTTCGCGCTGTTCCCGATCGCCTGGATGGTGATCCTGTCCCTGAAGCCCACGAACCAGCTCTTCAGCACCTACTTCTCCTTCTCTCCCACCCTCGACGGCTATCGCACGGTCCTCGGCGACAGCGAGGGGATCCCGTTCCTGCGGTTCTTCGTCAACAGCCTGGTGGTGTCGGTGGGAGCGGTCGTGCTGTCGCTCCTGGTCGGGCTGCCGGCCGCGTACGCCTCGGCGCGCTGGCGGTTCAAGGGCTCCGAGAACCTGATGTTCACGCTGCTGTCGTTCCGGTTCGCGCCCGAACTCACCGTGATCATCCCGCTGTTCGTGCTGTACCAGAAGCTCGGTCTGTTCGACACGTACGTCGGCATGGTGTGGGTGCTCCAGCTGGTCACGCTGCCGCTGATCGTGTGGATCATGCGGTCGTACTTCGCCGATCTCACGCCCGAGCTGGAGCAGGCGGCGCTGCTGGACGGCTACACACGCAAGCAGGCGTTCGTGAGGGTGGCTCTCCCGCTGGTCAAGCCGGGGGTCGCGGCCGTGTCCCTGCTCGCCTTCATCTTCGCCTGGAACAACTTCGTCTTCCCGCTGATCCTGACCTCCAACGAGGCCCAGACCGTGACCGTCGGCGCCCTGTCCTTCCTCGGCGGGGACCGGCCCAAGTACAACCTCACGGCCGCCGCCGCGCTCGTCTCCGTCGTACCGCCGCTGCTGCTGGCCCTCACCATCCAGCGGTATCTGGTGCGGGGGCTGTCGTTCGGGGCGGTGAAGTCATGATCCGCCTGAGGGAGATCCGCAAGACGTTCGGCAAGGTCACAGCGCTGGACGGGCTGGAACTGGACGTGTCCGAGGGCGAGTTCTTCTGTCTGCTCGGCCCGTCCGGCGCCGGCAAGACCACGACCCTCAAAACCGTCGCCGGGCTGGAGATGCCCGACGCCGGCACGGTCGAACTCGACGGCAAGGACATGCGCGGCGTCGAGCCCTACGACCGGGGTGTGGCGATGTGCTTCGAGAGCTACGCCCTCTACCCGCACAAGTCGGCCTACGACAACCTCGCCTCGCCGCTCCGCTCCCCACGCCACCGCCTCCCCGCGGCACAGGCCCGGGAGCGGATCGGTGAGATCGCCGAACTCCTCGGCATCTCAGGCCTGTTGGACCGCCCGGTCGGCCGGCTCTCCAACGGCCAGCGCCAGCGCGTCGCCCTCGGCCGTGTGCTGGTCCGCCCGGCCCGCGCCTTCCTCCTCGACGAGCCCCTCTCCCACCTGGACGCCAAACTGCGCCAGCAGATGCGGGCGGAACTGAAGGCGATCGGGGCGGTCCGGCGCACCACCACCCTCTACGTCACCCATGACTCCGTCGAGGCGCTGGCGCTCGGCGACCGGATCGGGGTCATCCGGGACGGACGGCTCGTGCAGACGGGAACACGGGAGGAGATCTGGTACCGGCCCTACGACACCGAGGTCGCGCGGGCCTTCGGACGCCCCCGGATCAACCTGCTGCCGGGGGCCGTCACGGCCGACGGCGGTTTCCGCTCGGCGGACGGCAAGGTCGAGCTGTCGCTCGGCGTCAAGGCCCCCGTCGGGGCGGAGGTGCTGATCGGCGTCCGGCCCCGCGATCTCACCCTCGGCGAGGATCCCGGGCACGAACTCACCGGCACGGTCTATGTCACCGAGGTGCTCGGCCGGTCCGTGGAGGTCACGGTCCGGCTCGGCGAGCAGCATCTGTCCCTGGTCGCCCCGCGCGGCGAGGCGGCCGGGCTTCGGCCCGACGATCCGGTACGACTGTCGGTCCGGCCTGAGAACCTGCTGCTGTTCGAGGCCGACCGGCCGGAGCGTCCAGGACGAAGGATCGCGCGATGAGCAACGCACAGCAGGGCCCCGCCGCCCGTCAGGCCGCCATGGCCGAGCAGGTCCTCGCCGACGGGTCGGCCACGGCCGCCGAGCTGGCCGAGCGGTTCGGGGTGAGCCTGATGACCATCCACCGGGACCTGGACGAGCTCGAACGGCAGGGGATCGTGCGGAAGTTCAGGGGTGGCGTGACCGCGCAGCCCTCCGGGGTCTTCGAGTCCAATGTCCAGTACCGCCTGAAGACGACGCGCGCCGAGAAGGCGGCCCTCGCCGACCACGCGCTGAAGCTGATCGAACCCGGCATGGCGATCATGCTGGACGACTCCACCACCACCCTGGAGATAGCCCGCAGACTGCGGCTCGGTGAGATCACCCCGCTGACGATCGTCACCAACTTCCTGGAGGCGATCAATCTCCTCTCCGACCAGCGCGGCATCCACCTCATGGCCCTGGGCGGCGACTACGACCCGCTGCACTCCTCCTTCCTCGGCGTGTCCTGCGTCGAGGCGATCGAACAGCTGCGGGTGGACGTCTGCTTCGCGTCGACATCGGCCGTGCGCGGGGGTTACGCCTACCACCAGGAGCAGCACATCGTGTCGGTGAAGCGGGCCATGCTCGACGCCGCCGCCCGCAACATCCTGCTGATCGACCACACCAAGCTCGCCCGCGTCGCCCTGCACCGGGTGGTCCCCCTTTCCCGCTTCGACCTGCTCCTCGTGGACGACGGGGCGTCGGCGGAGGCGCTGCGGGACCTGGACGAGCACAAGGTCCGCTACGAGGTCTGCGCGACGAACACCACGGACGGCACGAAGGCGACGAGGGGCGACGATGACCGAGCTGGAGCTACGTGATCTGCGCAAGACCTACCGTGCGCGGGGCCGCCCGTCGGTGGACGCCGTACGCGGTATCGACCTGACCCTGCGCTCCGGCGAGCTGCTGGGCCTCCTCGGCCCCTCGGGCTGCGGCAAGTCCACCACCCTGCGGATGATCGCCGGGCTGGAGACGGTGACCGGCGGGGACATCCTGGTCGGCGGTTCGTCGGTGATCGCGCGACCCGCCCAGCAGCGCAACATCGGGGTGGCGTTCGAGAACTACGCCCTGTATCCGCCGCTGACGGTGGCGGAGAACCTCGCCTTCGGGCTGCGGGCCCGCAAGCGGGCCGACCGGGGTGACGTCGACCGCAAGGTCAAGGAGATCGCCGACCGCGTCGATCTCGCCGCCGTCCTCGACGCCCGCCCCGCGGGCCTGTCCAGCGGCCAGAAGCAGCGGGTGTCCCTGGCCCGCGCCCTGATCCGCGAACCGGACGTCCTGCTCCTGGACGAGCCCCTCTCCCACCTGGACGCCGCCCAGCGCGACACCACGCGCCGCGAACTCAAGCGCATCCAGCGGGACTTGGGACACACCACCATCCTGGTCACCCACGACCAGGAGGAGGCGCTCTCGCTGGCCGACCGGATCGCCGTGATGAAGAACGGTGTGATCCAGCAGCTCGGCACCCCGTACGAGATCTACGACAGCCCCGCCAACCTCTTCGTCGCGGACTTCGTCGGCGAGCCGGCCGTCAACCTGCTCCCCGGCGTGGCGACGGACGACGCCCACGCCCGCCTCTCCGACGCCGTACGGATCGCGCTGCCGGTGCCGGTGGCGGCGGGCCGGGAGGTGGTGGTCGGCATCCGCCCGGAGGACCTGACGCTGACCGGTGAGGGCGACGGCCTCGCCGCCCGGGTGGTGGCCCACGAGCCGCTCCTGGAGTCGGGCATCGCGACCCTCGCCCTCGACGGCGTCGAACGCCCCCTGGTCGTCCTCACCGAACCCGAGGTCCGCCTCGCCCACGACGACCGCGTCCATGTCACCGCCGACCCTGACCTCACCCATGTGTTCGACGCCGAGACGGGAGACTCGCTGCGATGACCAACGGGAACCGTGTGCGCGTGGTGGCCGCCGGCGACCACTTCGTCCTGCCGTCGCTCATCCGGGAGGCGCTCGACCATGAACTCGCCTGCGACATCGGCGAACTGACCCTCGGCTGGCCGCTGGAGCCCTTCGGCCCGGTGGCCGAGGTGACGGAGGCGAGCGACGCCGAGGACGAGCTGATCGAGGCGCTCGCGGGGGCGCAGGTGCTGGTCACCCAGATGGGCCCGGTGACGGAACGCGTCCTCGACGCCTGCCCGGATCTGCGGCTGGTGGTCGTCTGCCGGGGCGGCCCGGTGAACGTCAACCTGGACGCGGCCAAGCGGAACGACGTACGGGTGTGTTTCGCCCCCGGCCGCAACGCCGCCGCCACCGCCGAGTTCACGCTCGGACTGATGCTGGCGGCCCTGCGCCGCATTCCCCATGCCCATGACCTCCTTGCCCGGCAGGGCAGTTGGGAGGGGGCCGCCTACTACACCTACGAGCACAGCGGTCTGGAGCTGGAGGACCTGCCGGTCGGGCTGATCGGCTACGGGGCGGTGGGCAGCAGGGTCGCGCGGGTGCTGTGCGCCTTCGGGGCGCGGGTGATGGTCCACGACCCCTACGTGCAGGGCGAGATCCACGGCCTGCGGGTCGCGTCCCTGGCCGAACTGCTGCGCACGTCGCAGGTGATCACCCTGCACGCCCGCCTCACGGCCGAGACGCGCGGACTGATCGGAGCCCGCGAACTCGCCCTGCTGCCGGAGGGCGCGGTGGTCGTGAACGCGGCGCGGGGGCCGTTGCTGGACGAGGACGCGCTGTGCGACGCCCTGGAGAGCGGGCGCGTGTCGGCGGCGGCCCTCGACACATATGTACGCGAGCCGCTCCCCGCGGACTCGCGCCTGCACACCCTCGCCGACCGCGTGGTCCTGACCCCCCACCTGGGCGGGGCGTCCCGCGCGGTCGCGGAGAAGGCGGCGCGCATCGCCGCCGGGGAAGTGGGCCGCTGGGTGCGCGGGGAGCAGCTGGCGCACTGTCTGACCTGAGCCGGGAGGCGACATGTACGTCGGTATCGATGTCGGCACATCCACCGTGAAGGCCGCCGCCTTCGACGGCTCCGGCCGTGAACTGGCCGTCGCCGCCCGCCCGGTGGGCCTCGCCCTGCACGGCGGGTTCGTGGAGCAGGACATGGAGGAGGTGTACGGGGCGGTCGTCGCCGTCCTCGGTGAGGTCGCCGAACGCGCTCCCGAACCGGTCGAGCTGGCCGGGCTCACCGGGCAGGGCGACGGGGTGTGGCTGGTGGACGCCGAGGGGCTTCCGGTGCGGGCGGCGGCCTCCTGGATGGACGGACGGGCGCACGAACTGGTCGACCGGTGGCTGGCGGACGGCACGTTCGAGACGGTGTTCCGGCGGACCGGGAGCGCGATGTTCCCGGGCTGTCCGGGGCCGCTGCTGGCCTGGCTGGACAGCCATGAGCCCAAGGCGCTGGATGCCGCCAGAGCCTCCCTGTACTGCAAGGACATGGTGTTCCAGCGGCTGACGGGGGCGGGTCCGACGACGGATGTGTCGGACGCTTCGATGCCCTTCCTCGACCCGCGCACACGGACGTACGACAACCGGGTCGTGGAGCTGCTCGGCCTCACCCACCGGCGCGGGCTCCTCGCCCCCGTCACCGACCCGGTCGCCACCGCGCGGACCCGCGGCGAGGGCCTGCCGGCCGGGACGAGGATCGCCAACGGGCCCTACGACCTGCCGGCCTGCGCGCTGGGCGCGGGTGTGACCTCCCCCGGCGACGGGCTGCTCATCGTCGGCACCTGCCTGGCCAGCCTCGTCGCGACCACCGACCTGGACCTGACCGGCGAACCGGCCGGCCTGTACATCAACACAGACCGGCCCGGGCACTGGCTGCGCGCGATGCCGGCGATGGTCGGTACGGCCGCGCTGGACTGGGTGCTGTCCACGACGGGCGTCCGGCACGAGGAGGTCGACGGGCTGCTGTCCGAGACCCCGCCGGGGGCGCACGGAGTGCGGGTGCTGCCGTACTTCGCGCCCTCGGGCGAGCGCGCGCCCTTCGTGGAGCCCCGACTGCGCGCCGAACTGACCGGTGTCTCCCTGGAGTCGACCCGCGCCGATCTGGTCCGGGCGACCTGCGAGGGCATCGGCTACGCCGCCCGGCACTGCCTTCAGGCGGCCGGGCTCACCGGGACGCTGGCCGTGTGCGGTGGCGGTACGCGCAGCCCGGCCTGGATGCGGCTGCTCGCCGACGTCCTCGGGCGCCCGCTCAGGGTCGTCGAGGGCGAGGTGGGCGCGCGGGGGGCCGTGCTGGCGGCGGCGGAGCGGTACGGGGTGGCGCTGGACGCCGAGGCGTGGACGCGGCCGACGGCGGTCGTCGAGCCGGACGAGGCGCGGGCGGCGTACTACGCGAGGGCCTACGAGGACCATCTGGCCCGCCTGACCGAGGCACGCGAGAGGGCACGGCGCACCTGAAGAGCCCTACGAGGAAAGGGAGTTGCATGCACCCGAGACGGAGATCCCTGCTGCTCGCGGCCGCCGGCACCACTGCGGCCGCGGCCGTACCCACACCGGCGACCGCCGACCCCCGCCCTTCGGCGCGGCCGGTCGTCATCGGCCATCGCGGGGCGGCCGGATGGCGCCCCGAACACACGGCGTCCTCCTACACCTACGCCGTGCAGACCGGCGCCGACTGGATCGAACCGGACCTCGTCCCGACGAAGGACCACGTCCTGGTGGTCCGGCACGAGAACGAGATCTCGCAGACGACGAACGTGGCGGCGCACCCGGAGTTCGCGGACCGCCGTACGACGAAGACGGTGGACGGGCGGGCGGTGACCGGCTGGTTCACCGAGGACTTCACGCTGGCGGAGCTGAAGACGCTGCGGGCGGTGGAGCGGCTGCCGCTGGTCCGCAACCGCAACACGGTGTTCGACGGCCGGGACCGGGTCCTCACCTTCCAGGAGGTCGTCGACCTGGCACGCGGGCTGTCGAGGGCGTACGGCCGGACGGTCGCCGTCTTCCCGGAGACCAAGCATCCGACGTACTTCCGCTCCCTGGGCCTGGCCCTGGAGCCGGAGCTGGCGCGGGTGATCCGGCGGAACCGGCTGGACCGGCGCGAGTGTGTCGTGCAGTCCTTCGAGCCGACGAGCCTCAAGCGGATCGCGGCGGAGCGGCTGGGGGTGCCGCTGTGGCAGGCGCTGGGGACCACGGGTGGGCCGTACGACCTGGTCTCGGCCGGTGATCCGACGACGTACGCGGACATGATGACGCCGCCGGGGCTGGCACGGATCGCCCGGTACGCGCAGTGGATCGGGCCGGACAAGTCGTCGGTCCGCGGCACGTCCCTCGTCGCGGACGCGCATGCGGCGGGGCTGCGGGTGGGGCCGTACACCTTCCGTGCGGAGAACCAGTTCCTGCCGGCGGACCTGCGGCGGGGAACCGGAGCGAACGATTTCGGGGACGCGTTCGCGGAGTACGCGCTGTACTACGAGCTGGGGGTCGACGCGGTGGTGACCGACTTCCCGGATCTGGCGGTGCTGGCGAGGAGGGGTTGATGAGGACGTTCAGGCTGTCCTGCCCGACCTGCGGAACCATGCAGGACTTCCGGCCGCTCAACGGCGCGGAGAAGGCGGCGGTCCGCGCGGACAAGGGGGTCCGGTACGTGGACTGGTACTGGCGCTGCACGGCCAAGGGCTGTCTGACGTACTACCGCCACCTCAACATGAGCGACCGCGGCCTCCTCCCCGAGAAGTTCCGCGAGGAGGAGGCGGCCGCTCAGGAGTGACGCCTAGAGGTTGCTGAAGTCCGGCCCCTTCGTCCGCGTCCGCTTGATCTCGTAGAAGCCCGGCACGGAGGCCACGGCGAGGGTGCCGTCCCACAGCCTCGCGGCGTCCTCGCCCTTGGGGGCCGGGGTGACGACCGGGCCGAAGAAGGCGATCTGCTCGCCGTCGGCGCCGGGGACGGCGATGACCGGGGTGCCGACCTCCTGGCCGACCTTGTCGATGCCCTCCTTGTGGGAGGCGCGCAGCTGGGGCTCGTAGGGGGTGTCGTCCCAGTGGTCCATGAGGGAGTCGGGCAGGCCGACCTCCTTCACGGCGGCGGCGACCGCCTCCTTGGTCGGGCCCTCCCCCTGGTTGTGGATGCGGGTGCCGAGCGCGGTGTAGAGGTCGCCGAGGACCTCGGCGCCGTGCTCCTCCTGCGCGGCGATGACGACCCGGACCGGGCCCCACGCCTTGGTCTCCAGCAGCTCGCGGTACTCCTCGGGCAGCTCGTCGAGCTTGTCCTCGTTGAGGACGGCGAGGCTCATCAGATGCCAGCGCACCTCGATGTCGCGGACCTTCTCCACCTCGAGCACCCAGCGCGAGGTCATCCAGGCCCAGGGGCACAGCGGGTCGAACCAGAAGTCGACGGGGGTCTTGTCCGACATGTCTCTCCTCATGAGGCAAGCAGGTCTCAGCTGAACCTCCCGGGGAACACCGCTGCTCGCCCGGCCATTCCCCGGTGCCACGCGGCAGGGGCGCATGGCAGGATCGGGCTGTCCGCATACTGAACACCATCCAGGGAGTGCCACCCGTGCCCGGTGAGAATCTGTCCCGCGACGAGGCCCGGGAGCGGGCCGCCCTGCTGTCCGTCGACGGGTACGACGTGTTCCTCGACGTGCGTTCCGCCCTCGGCGACGAGGACCGGGAAGAGGGGGCGCCGCGCACCTTCCGCTCGGTGACCACGATCCGTTTCCGCTGCGCCGAACCCGGCGCGACGAGCTTCGCGGACCTGATCGCGCCGAGCGTGACGGCCGTCTCCCTCAACGGCAAGGACCTGGACCCGAGCGAGGTCTTCGACGGTTCCCGGATCACCCTGGAGGACCTGGCCGCGGACAACGAGCTCGTCGTCGACGCCCGGTGCGCCTACTCCCGCACGGGTGAGGGCCTGCACCGCTTCGTCGACCCCGAGGACGGCGAGGTCTACCTCTACACGCAGTACGAGCCGGCCGACTCCCGCCGGGTCTTCGCGAACTTCGAGCAGCCGGACCTCAAGGCGCCGTTCCGCTTCGAGGTGCGGGCGCCCGAGGGGTGGACGGTGTGGAGCAACGGGGCCGGTGAACCGGCCGACGGGATCTGGAAGTTCGCGGAGACCAAGCCGATCTCGACGTACATCACCTGTGTCGTGGCGGGCCCGTACCACTACGTCACGGACTCCTACGAGCGCACCCTCGCCGACGGCTCGACGCTGCGGATCCCGCTGGGCGCCATGTGCCGCAAGGGCCTCGCGCCCTACTTCGACGCCGACGACGTCTTCCTGATCACCAAGCAGGGCCTGGACTTCTTCCACGACCACTTCGACTACCCGTACCCCTTCGGGAAGTACGACCAGGCGTTCGTGCCCGAGTACAACCTCGGCGCGATGGAGAACCCGGGGATGGTGACCTTCCGCGAGGAGTACATCTTCCGCGGCAAGGTGACCCGGGCGTCGTACGAGGGCCGGGCCAACGTCATCCTGCACGAGATGGCGCACATGTGGTTCGGCGACCTGGTCACCATGGTGTGGTGGGACGACCTGTGGCTGAAGGAGTCCTTCGCGGACTTCATGGGCACGTTCGCGAACGTCGGCGCGACCCGGTTCAAGGACGCCTGGATCACCTTCGCCAACCGCCGCAAGGCGTGGGCCTACCGGGCCGACCAGCTGCCCTCCACGCACCCGATCACGGCGGACATCCGCGACCTGCAGGACGCCAAGCTCAACTTCGACGGCATCACCTACGCCAAGGGCGCCTCCGTCCTGAAGCAACTGGTGGCGTACGTCGGCCAGGACGCGTTCCTGGAGGGCGCGCGGCGCTACTTCAAGCGGCACGCGTACGGCAACACGCAGCTCGGGGATCTGCTGTCGGTGCTGGAGGAGACCAGCGGCCGGGACATGGGCGCGTGGGCGCGCTCCTGGCTGCAGACGGCGGGCGTGAACTCGCTGACCCCGCAGGTGCTGCTGGACGGCGAGGGCCGGGTGAGCGAGCTGGCGGTCCTCCAGGAGGCGGCCGAGTCGCACCCGGAGCTGCGGCCGCACCGGATCGGCGTCGGGCTGTACCGGCGGGGCGCGGACGGGGCCCTGGAGCGGTACGCGCCGGCCGAGGTGGACGTCGACGGGCCCCGGACGGTCGTGACGGAGCTGGCGGGTGCCGAGGCGCCGGAGCTGGTGCTGGTCAACGACGACGACCTGACGTTCTGCAAGACCCGCTTCGACGAGACGTCGCTGGCGACGCTGCGTACCGCGCTCGGCGACATGACCGACCCGCTGGCGCGTGCCCTGTGCTGGTCGGCGCTGTGGAACATGACGCGGGACGCGCTGCTGCCGGCCCGCGACTTCGTGGGCCTGGTGCTGCGGTTCGCGGGGCGCGAGTCCGACATCGGTGTGCTCCAGATGCTGCACGCGTGGGCGAACTCCTCTCTGGTCCACTACGCGGCACCGCAGTGGCGGCCGCAGGGAAGGCGCCTGGTGGCCGAGGGCGCGCTGCGGGAGCTGCGGGCCGCCGAGCCGGGCAGCGAACAGCAGCTGGCGTGGGCGCGGTTCTTCGCGTCGGCGGCGACCGACGAGCAGGACTTCCAGCTGCTGCGCGGCCTGCTGGAGGGCGCCGAGAAGATCGCGGGACTGGCTGTCGACCAGGAGCTGCGCTGGGCGTTCCTGGAGCCGCTGGCCGCGCACGGGGCGGCCGACGAGTCGGTGCTGGCGGCCGAACTGGCCCGTGACGACACCGCGTCCGGCAAGCGCCACCAGGTCCGCTGCCTCGCCGCCCGGCCGTCCGAGGCGGTGAAGGCGCAGGCGTGGGCGCAGGTGGTGGAGTCGGACGCGCTGTCGAACGCGCTGGTCGAGGCGACGATCGCGGGCTGGGGTCAGCCGTCGCAGCGGGAGCTGCTCGCGCCGTACGCCGACAAGTACTTCGCGGCCATCGAGCGGGTGTGGGCCGAGCGGTCCATCCAGATCGGCATGGACGTGGTCCGTGGCCTGTTCCCGGGGCTCCAGCAGTCGCAGGGCACGCTGGACGCGACGGACGCGTGGCTGGCGGCGCACGCGGACGCGGCTCCGGCGCTGCGGCGGCTGGTGCTGGAGGCGCGGGACGATCTGGCGCGGGGGCTGCGGGGCCAGACGTGTGACGCGACGGCGTCAACCGACTAAGACCTTTGGCCAACGGTCTCCGCCCTGTGTGACCGTTACGGAATTCAGGCAATAGCAGCCGTAACCCCTGGTCCCACCCGATCGGACCAGGGGTTTTCGGTGCCTACTCGGCATCCGAACACCCGTCCTTTAGTGCCATGTTGTCCGTATTTGTCGACGGGCGTGTAACAGCGGTTAGGGGCCGGATCGGGCGCGGGAACCTCCGGGTCATGAACCACAACACCCCGCTCCCCCCGCTGTCCCCCCGCCCCCTGCGTCACCTTTCCGACGTCCGCCGCCGCGTCATGACGACCGCTCAGCTGAAGTCGCACGGCGTCGCACCCGCCGAGATGAGCGAGCAGTGCCGTCCCGGCGGTCCCTGGCAGCAGATCCTCCCCGGCGTCTTCCTGCTCCACCCCGGCCCGCCGACCAGCGAGGAGCGCCTGCACGCGGTGCTCATGTACGCGGCGCGGGACCGCACTTCCGGCGTGCCGTCCCAGCCGACCGCGGACGAGGGTCACGCCGCCCCCGCCTACGCCGAGGGGATGATCACGGGTCTCGCCGCCCTGACGCTGCACGGCTTCTCCGCGACGCCGCCGCTGACCGCCCTGGACACCATCGACGTGCTGGTCCCGCGGATGCGCCGGCTGCGCTCCACGGGCTGCGCCCGCATCCTGCGCTCCGCCGCGCTGCCCACGCCCCAGCAGGTCACCGGCCTCCCGGTGGCCCCGGTCCCGCGCGCCCTGGCCGACGCGGTCGCCGAACTCACGGACGCGAGCGCCGTACGCCGTCTGCTGACCGAGGCCGTACGCGGCGGACACTGCGAACCGGCGTCGGTGGTGCGGGAGTTGAACCAGGCGAAGCTGCTGAGCCGCCCGCACGTGGTGGACGCGGTGGACTCGCTGCTCGCCGAGGGCCGGGCCATCGCGGAGGACCGGCTGTACGCGATGGTCCACGAGTACGGCCTGCCCGACCCGGTCTGGAACGTGGACCTGCGGCTGCCGGGCGGCCCGCACCTCGGCGGCCTGGACGCGTACTGGCCGGAGCAGGCGGTGGCGGTGGAGCTGGACACCCGCGCACCCCGCCAGGACGAGGACGCCCTGTGGTCCGAGTACGCCCGCAAGCGTGAACACCTGGAGCGGCTGGGCATCACGGTCGTGTACGTCACGCCGAAGAAGCTCCGGGACGCGACGGAGCAGCAGGCCGCGGTGGTCCGCACCGCCCTGATGGCGGCGGCGGACCGCGATCCGGCCGCGTATGTCGTGGTGCTGCCGAGGTAGTGACGGACCGCGAAGGCAGCATCAGGAGGGGAGAGGAGGGGCCGCCGGGGCCTTGTACCGGCGGCCCCTCCTCGTGGGTCAGGTGAGGTCGGGGCCGCGCGAGATCTTGCGCGCGGCCGACTTGCCCGTTTTGCAGAACTCCGCCTCGATCACCGCCGCCGTGTCCCCCGACCAGTCCCCGTTGAGGTTGAAGGCGAGGGAGTGGCGGCCGTCCTTGGTCGTGACCGCCTCGGAGATGGAGCCGTGGATGCCGCCGCCGTGGCCCCAGACGGTGACACCACAGGACAGCTCGGACTTCATCAGGCCGAGGCCATAGCCGTTGCGCTCGTCGACGGCGACGGTCGTGGTCATCTCGGCCAGTTGCTTGCGCGGCAGGAGCTTGCCGCGCAGCAGGGCCGTGTAGAAGCGGCCGAGGTCGGTGGAGTCGGAGATCATCTCGCCGGCCGAGTAGGCCAGGGACGGGTTGATCCTCGTGACGTCGTAGGTCGGGCCCGTCGCCGTCTCGGCCAGCTTGGAGTAGGCCCGGCTGCTCGGGCCCGGCACCGTGACGCGGGTGCCCGGGACGGACGTGCCGGTCAGGTGCAGGGGCTTGATGATGCGCTCGCGGACCTCGGCGCCGTAGGGGCGTCCGGTGGCCTTCTCGATCACCATGCCGGCCACGACGTAGTTGGTGTTGGAGTAGTTCCACGAGGTGCCGGGCGCGAAGTCCGGCTCGTGGGTCATGGCCAGGGCGACCAGTTCAGCGGGCTTCTTGGTGTCGTAGCGGTGCTCGAAGAAGCCGTCCTTCAGGAAATAGGTGCGGCCGAAGTCCTCGTCGGCCGTGTAGTTGAAGATGCCGCTGGTGTGGTTCAGGAGCTGGCGGAGGGTGACCCGGCTGCCGTCGTGGCCGTTGCCGCGCACCAGGCCCGGCAGCCACTTGTCCACGCTGTCGTCGAGCGACAGCCGGCCCTCGGCCTCGAGCTGGAGCAGCACGGTCGCGACGACGGTCTTGGTGATGCTGCCCACCCGGTAGCGGTCGTCGGCCGAACGCGGCTTCCCCGTCTTGACGTTGCCGACCCCTGCCGTCGCCGACCAGGTGCCGTGGCCGTCCCTCGCCGTCACCGTCACGCCGGGGACGCCCGCCTCGACCGCCGCCTCGGCGGCCTTCCGGGTCGCCTCGTGGCCGGTGCCCGCGGGCGCCGCCGCCAGCGCGGGGGCCGCGAGGGCCGCCGTCAGCGCCACCGCCGTCGCGGCCACGAGGACCGTGCGGGTCGTACGTACGCTCATGTCTCCCCCTTCTGCACGCTCTCGTCGAGCGTGGTCGCCGGGAGAGACCGGGCGTCGCCTGTGAAGGTTGACGCGGGATGGGGCAGTTGAGCGCGATTCAGCCCTTCTTCAGCACCAGCTCCGTGTTGCGGTCCTTGCGGTCCCCGCCCAGCTTGGTGCTCGCGCCGGGGGCGTTGAGGGACAGCTCGCGGTAGAGCGCGGCCAGGCCCGTCTGGGAGAGGTCGGTGAAGCTGGTGCGGTGCGGGGCCGAGGACTCGATCAGCGTGGTGAACAGCGAGATCGTGCCGTCCTTGTTGTCCACCACCTCGATGATCCGGGCGAGTTGGGGGAAGTCGACGTGGGAGGCGGTGGAGATCTCCCAGAAGGCGTGGCCGCCGGTGCCGGTGTGCGGGGTGACGACGTTCTTGTGGATGTGGCCGTTCACCCAGGCGAGGACGTTGCGGTGGCTGCCCAGCAGCTTCAGCACCTCGGCGCCGCCGACGCGCCGGTCGTTCGGGCGGGCCGGGTCGCGGCGCAGGTTGTCCATCGTCCCGCTGGTGTGATGGCTGAAGACGATCGCGTACGAGTCCTTGTTGTCGCGCAGCGTCTTGTCCAGCCACTTGAACTGGGCCGTCCCGATGGACCCTTCGTAGTGGCCGCCGGCGTCGGTGGTGTCCAGGCTGATGCCGATGACGTCGTCGGCGATCCGGAAGCTGTAGTACTGGGTGCCGGCGTCGAGGTTGGCCGTCGAGTAGCCGTGGCCGACCGGGCCGTGGCCGCGCAGGGCCGGGTCCAGGTGGGCCTGGACGTACTCCTTCGGCGTGAACGGGGCCCGGCTCTCGTCCGGCGTGACCGAGCGCATGGAGCGGGCGTGGGCCTTGAGGAAGTCCTTGAAGACGGTGCCCCTGGGGTCCTTGTCCTGCTTGAGGGAGTCCTGGAGCTTCTTGGCGTCGGCGGCGGAGACGTTCATCAGCTTCTTGCCGCCGACGGCCAGCTCGGTGAGGTAGGAGTCGCTGTGCGAGGCGTAGGTGCCGAGCGGCATCGCGTCGTGGTTGCCGACGGTCGAGTACCAGGGGATGTTCAGGCCGGGGCTGCGCATCTGGCGGATGGCGGCGGCCAGATAGCCCTCGATGTGCGGGAAGCCGAGCTGCTTGTCGGCGTCGCGGACGGTGTCGTCGGCCTGCCAGTACAGCTTCAGACCGCTGTTCTGGACGCCCTCGTAGTGCCGCGGGTCACCGGTGTTGGGGGTGACCCGGCCACCGCTCATCACCGTCAGGAACCACTCCAGCTCGGACTTGCAGTTGTTGTCCGTGTTGTCGCCGGTGGTCATGGCGAAGTGGAGCGGGGCGCCGGTGACGGGGGCGCCCCGCAGCGCGTTGATCCGCTCGACCAGCGCGACGGCGCCCGGCACGGTCAGCGCCTCCTGCGGGCGCCAGGCGTGCACGTCCGTGGAGCGCAGGTACTCCAGGCGCAGCGGGTGCTGGGCGTCGATCAGGTGCAGATCGGTGAGCTGTACGAAGGCGGCGAGCGCCGTGCGCCGGTTCTCGCGGCCCGACTTGGCGGCCGCCAGGTTCTCGCGGACGACCCGCTTCCAGCCGGGGCCGTCGGCGAGCCGGCGGTAGCCGGAGGTGCCCTGTGCGGTGGCGACGCTCGCGACGGTGGTGCCCCGGGTGTACGGGGCGAGCGCGACCGGCACCCTGCGGGAGGCGCCGACGGGCGCCTCAGCGGCGGCGTTGTCTGCGGCGGCGTTCGGCGCGCTGGCGGCGCCGTGAGTGGTGGCGGCCTCACTGTCCGTGGGCCGCAGGGCGTAACCGACGCCCGCGGAGAGGGTCACCGCACCGGTGGCGGCGAGCAGGGTACGGCGGTGGACCCCCAGCGCGGAGCTGGCGACAGAGCGTATGCGCGACATGGCGCGATCTCCCCGAGTGCGAACGCGTCGGCAGTGGTCACGGGCGGTCGCTGTCGCGAACAACCCGTTCACTGTGGATCGTTGGCACCGGGAATGACCTGCGCATGAACATGACGGCAACGGGCAGCGCCGATCACCGTACGTGGATCTTGGGCTACCTTCCGCGTCCACGACCGCTCCTCGAACGGCCGGGAGGTGGTTACTCCGCGTTCATCTTCCGGGGTAGGTGAAGCTACTCCTCGGGCTGAACGGAGGGCTGAACGGAGGGCTGGGCGGAGTCGGGGGAACCCGTCTCCGGCACGATCGCCACGAAGGTGTCCGTGGCCTCGCGGTAGACCGCGAGGGCCTCGGTCTCGACGGCCGGGCGGTACCAGGTGTTGACCTGATACGACTTGCCGGCCGCATTGAAGCCCAGCAGGCGGGCGTGCCACGGGACTCCGTTGAGCTGGAAGGTGTACTCCCAGACGACGGCCGGGTATTCACGGAACGTCGTCGCCTTCAGCTGGATCTTCCGGTAGCGCTCCCCCTGGGAGGCGTTGCGCTCCGAGGTCCGCCAGATCGCGAGCAGGTCCCCACGGTCGAGCGACGACTTGGCCACGAGTTCCTGGGTGCCGTCCGGAGACGTGTAGTGCACCTCGGCCCCCGTTTTCACATCCCTCCGCCAGCCGTCGGGCACGACCCAGGCGAACCCGCCGGACTCCTCGCGCGCCCCCTCCGGCAGCGTCGGCGACGGCGAAGCCCCGACGACTATCGGCAGAGGCGGCGCCGCACCGCCGCCCGAGGCCCATACCGAGACGCCGAGAACCGTGGCGACGACCAGGACCGCGGCAAGGACGAGTGCGCCGACCGGCCTGCGGCGCGCGGCCTCAGCCGGTGCGTACGCGACGCGTGGTTCGGTCCCTGTCAGGGCGATCGGCAGGTCGAGCGTGTAGTGATGCCCGGAGGCGGGAGGCTCCTCCCCCTGCGCCGGGGGCCGCTCGTTCGCGGCCGGCTCCGTCCCGTCGGCCTTCGCCAGGGCGCGCCGATCGCCCGGTCCCGCGGGATCGAAGTCGAGCAGCGCCGCCAGATACCTCCGCCACAACGGCAGGTCCCTGCGCCGCCCGTGCTCGATCAGCCGATCCCGCGCCTCGGGCCGGGCCTGGGTCAGCGAGGTCCGGTAGCGCTGCGCGAGGCGCCCGCTCACGATTCGAGCACCTCCGCACCGCCCGGCACGTCCGTGGGGCCCTGCCCCGTCGGCTCGGCCCGGCCTCCCGCGATCGCCGCCTGCAAGGGCCGCAGGTTGCCGAGCTGCCCCAGCAGGGCCGGCGCCGTGGCACCCACGGCGACTGCGGCGAGGCCGCCCGTGAGCTGCGGGGAGAAGATCCAACCCGCTCCGGCGCCGAGCGAGACGCGGGTGAGGGCCGCCAGCGCGTCGGACGGCGGGTCGACGTACTTGGCGAGCCTCGGCAGCCTGTCCCGCCGTCTGCTCCGGGACAGGGCCCGGTGCCGGGCCTCCTGCCAAGCCGCGATGCGCCCGTAGAGGACCATGATCTCCACGACGAGACCGCCCAAGGCGCCGTATGCGATGGACATCGACCAGCCCATGGCCGTCCCCCTCGGCGATGGCGACGCACGCGGCCGAACCCGCGCCGCGGGCTCAGCATCCCAGAAAGGGGCACCTTCCGGGAGAGAGTTGGCATAGCCGGGCAGACCAGTTACTCCTGGACATCCACCGGCCCGACGACCCGCCCCGCCGCCGGCCGCTCGCGCCACAGGGACAGCCCCTTGTCGACCATGGAGACACGGGTCAGCTCCGGCACCCGGTCCATCGGATGCCAGGCCGCCATGTCGGTGGAGCCGTTGGCCTCGTAGCGCAGTTCGCCGCCGGTGATCCGGGCCGCGTAGACGAGCCGTACGCCGTGGTGGTCGACGCTTCGCCCGAGGCGGCCCGGGACGAGGCGGCGGGAGGAGTCGACACCGAGCAGGCCGGTGGGTTCGACGAGATAGCCGGTCTCCTCCTCCACCTCCCGCACGACCGTGTCGTAGGGAACCTCGCCGTGCTCCATGCCGCCACCCGGCAGGACCCACTCGAAGCCGCCGCCGGGCGCCGGGGAACGGGCGAGGAGGAGCTGTCCGTCACGCACGCATATGGCGTAGGCCGCCACCCTCAACTTCTTCCGCACATACGGACATTAGCGCCTGCGGGTGGCTTGCCCTCCTTTGCGGCTGATATCCCCCGGCTTCGATAGCGGGTTTTCCCCACCCGTCCATTTCGATTCGGTCAACTCTTCCCAAACATCCTTCCCTTGCATAAAGCTGTGCGGTCGTCCGGGATCACATTCCGGACGACCGATGCTCCTTTACCTACAAGGGATGCCGATGATCAACAGCCCCCAGCGCGATCCGAAGCCGGGCGCGAGACGCGCGGCCTGCATAGCCGTGGCGGCCGGTCTCGTCGCGGCGCTGTCCGCGGCCGGGCCGATACCCATGGCCGTCGCCGCGGACCCCGCGCCCGCGGCGACGGACCCGAGCGTCAAGTCCGCCCATGACAAGCTCGGTTCGGACGACGCCGATCTGCTCGCCGAGGCCAAGGCCGGCGGCGACAAGAACGTCACGATGATGATCGCGACCGCGCCCGGCCAGACCGAGCAGGTCGCCGGGGAACTGGACGCGGTCGGCTCTGTGGGCCGTACCTACGACAAGCTGGGCTACGTCCGGGCGACCGTCCCCACCGGCAAGGCCGACAAGGCCATCGCCGCCGCCGCGAAGCTCTCCTCGGTGCACGGCATCGACCTGCGCGAGGAGATACCCCTGGACGACCCCGCCGTCGACACGAAGAAGTCGACGGCCACCGCGACCACGTACCCGGCCCCCGGCAAGCGGACCCCGGCCGAGAACCCGTACAACCCGTCCTTCGAGACGGGCGCCGTCGACTTCGTCGAGGACAACCCGAAGGCGGACGGCCGCGGCATCACCATCGGCATCCTCGACTCCGGCATCGACCTCGCCCACCCGGCGCTGCAGAAGACGACCACCGGCGAGCGGAAGATAGTCGACTGGGTCACCGCCACCGACCCGCTGCTCGACAGCGACCGCACCTGGCGCCCGATGGTGACCTCCGTCTCCGGACCCAGCTTCACCTACGGAGGCAAGACCTGGACCGCGCCGGCCGGTTCCTACCAGGTCAGCACCTTCCTGGAGTCGTACACCACGGGGGGCGACGCGGCGGGCGACGCCAACCGCGACGGCGACAAGACCGACTCCTGGGGCGTCCTCTACGACGCCGCGAACGGCACCGTCCGGGTCGACCTCAACAACAACTTCGACTTCGGTGACGACACCCCGATGAAGCCGTACAAGGACGGCTACCAGATCGGGTACTTCGGCACCGACGACCCGGCCACCGACGTCGCCGAGCGCCAGCCGTTCGTCGTGCAGATCCGCAAGGACGTGCCGATGGACCCGCTGGGCGGGGACTGGGTCGGCCAGAAGCGCGACTTCGTCAACATCGGCGTCATCGAGTCCGAGCACGGCACCCACGTCGCCGGCATCACCGCCGCGAACGGCCTGTTCGGCGGCAAGATGAACGGCGCGGCACCGGGCGCGAAGCTCGTGGCGTCCCGTGCCTGCACCTGGACCGGCGGCTGCACCAACGTCGCGCTCACCGAGGGCATGATCGACCTCGTCGTCAACCGTGGCGTCGACATCGTCAACATGTCCATAGGCGGTCTCCCGGCGCTGAACGACGGCAACAACGCGCGCGCCGAGCTCTACACGCGCCTCATCGACACCTACGGCGTCCAGCTGGTGATCTCGGCGGGCAACTCCGGCCCCGGCGCGAACACCATCGGCGACCCGGGCCTGGCGAGCAAGGTCATCTCGGTCGGCGCGACCATCTCCAAGGAGACCTGGGCCGCCAACTACGGCTCCGCCGTGGAGAAGAAGTACGCGATGATGCCCTTCTCCTCGCGCGGTCCGCGTGAGGACGGCGGCTTCACCCCGACGCTGTCCGCACCGGGCGCCTCGATCAACACCACCCAGACCTGGCTGCCGGGCGGCCCGGTCGCCGAGGCGGGCTACTCCCTGCCGGCCGGCTACTCGATGCTCCAGGGCACCTCGATGGCGTCCCCGCAGGCCGCGGGCGCGTCCGCGCTGCTGCTGAGCGCCGCCAAGGCCAAGGGCATCGACCTCACCCCGGCGAAGCTGCGCACCGCGCTGACCTCGACCGCCGACCACATCAAGGGTGTGCAGGCGTACGAGGAGGGTGCCGGCCTCATCAACATCGAGGACGCCTGGGACTCCATCCGTGACGGTGCCACCGCCCACGAGTACACGGTCAAGGCACCGGTCGACACCGCGATCGACCAGTTCCTGAAGACCCCGGGCTTCGGCACGGGCGTCTACGACCGCGAGGGCGGCCTGAAGGCCGGGCAGAAGAAGACGTACGACGTCACGATCACCCGTACGTCCGGCGCGGACAAGGCGATCCGGCACGAGCTGCACCTGGAGAACAACGCCGGGGACACCTTCCGCATCGTCGGCTCCGACGAGATCGGCCTGGGCCTGAACAAGCCGGTCACCGTCAAGATCGCCGCCAAGCCGGGCTCGGCGGGCATCAAGAGCGCGATCCTGGAGGTCGACGACCCGCGCACCGAGGGCATCGACAAGCAGGTCCTCAACACGGTCGTGGTCTCGGAGCCGCTGAAGTACAGCTACTCCGCGTCCGGTTCGGTGCAGCGCAACAGCACCAAGTCGTACTTCGTGACCGTCCCCGAGGGCGCGAAGTCGCTGGAGGTCGCGATCGGCGGGCTGAAGGACAAGAGCCAGACCCGGTTCATCGCCATCCACCCGTACGGCGTCCCGTCGGACAACACCGGCACCCCGTACTGCTACAACAACTACCTCGACGGCAACGGCTGCAAGCCGGACGTGCGTTCCTACGCCGACCCGCAGCCCGGCGTCTGGGAGATCGAGGTCGAGTCGCGCCGCACGTCGCCGCTGCTCGACAACCCCTACAAGCTGGACGTCACCGTCCTCGGCGCGGCCTTCGACCCGGAGACCGTGACCATCCCCGAGGCCAAGGTCGGCACCCCGACCGCCGCCTCCTGGAAGGTGACCAACCAGTACGCCGCGCTCGACGGCAAGCTGGCCGGCGGCCCGCTCGGCTCGTCGAAGACGGCGCGTCCGACCATCACCGAGGGCGTCACGCAGACCACCACGGTCGACGTTCCCGAGGGCGCCACGTCACTGGACGTCTCCATCGGCAACGTCTCCGACGCGGCCGCGGACCTCGACCTGGTCGTCTACGACGCGGCCGGCACCGAGGTCGGCAGCTCCGCCGACGGTGACTCGGAGGAGGCGGTCTCGGTCGCGAACCCGGCGGCCGGGAAGTACAGCGTCGAGGTGATCGGCTACTCGGTGCCGAGCGGCTCGACGGCCTACGACTACCTGGACGTGTTCTTCTCCGCCGCGCTCGGCACCGTCACGGTCGACGGGTCGCCGGTGAAGCTCGGCACGGGTCAGTCGGCCACGGTCTCCGGCAGCGTCACCGCGCTGGCGGCCGCGCCGGAGGGCCGTGAGTTCTTCGGCCAGGTCCAGCTGCTCAACGCGCGCGGCACGGTCGCGGGCGTGGGCAACGTGAAGATCGAGAAGGTCACTCCGTAGTCCGGAGTACGGCCATGGGGGCGGGCGTCCGTGCGGGCGCCCGCCCCTTGCCGTTCAGCAGCCGAGCTCCCGTGCCTCGGGCAGCGAGGCGGTGAGCCAGGCCCGTTCGGGGGCGATGTCCCCCTCGCCGACGGCCCAGAAGTCGGGCTCGCGGGCGCCCTGCGGGATACCGATCAGCACGGGGTCGCCCTTGCGGAGACCGGGCACGAGGTTCTGGTCGACGTCGAACGTCAGCTCCGGCTCGCCCTTGTCCGGCTTGTAGTAGCGGGTCAGCTGCAGGGTGACGCGCAGCGACTCCGTACCGGGGAGCCGCTCGACGGAGGTGGCCCGGCCTTCGGCCACCAGTCGCGAGCAGGCGAGGTAGTGCGGGCTGCCGAAGTCGGTGCCCGCGGATGCCTGCGCGGTGGCCGCCTGGTCCGCGCTGCTCGCCCCCGCGTCGGAATCGGCTCCGCCCCCGGCCTGCGTCAGCAGCCAGCCCATGCCCACCAGTACGGACCCGGCGGCGGCCACGGCGAGGGAGCCGAGGGCGACGGTGAAGATCGGGCGCCGGGCGCGGGCCGGCCGTCGTACGGGAGTCGGCTCGGGCACCGGTGGCGGTGGCTCGGCGAGCGCGTGCCCGATGATGCCGAGCTGCTCGCGCAGCAGGGCCAGATCGGCGGCCGCGGAGTCGTGCTCGGCCATGAAGGCGGCGTCCGCCCGGGCCTCGCCGGACAGCGGTTCACCGGTGATCGCGGCCATCAGCGCGTCTGCGCCGCGGCCCTGGTTCTCGGCGGTCACGTCACACCACCTCGTCCTCGTGCAGGCGGGCGCGCAGGGCGCGTACCGCCGTGTGCAGCCTGCTCTTGACCGTGCCCTCCGGGATACCGAGCTCCTCGGCGATGTCGCGTACCGGGAGATCGCCGTAGAAGCGCAGGACCAGGACCTGACGCTGGGCGTCGGGCAGTTCGTCCAGGCCCCGGGCGACGGCGAGGGAGAGCAGGCTGGTGTCCTCGCCGGAGGGGTGCTCCAACTGGCGCAGGGAGGCGAGCCGCTCGCCGAGCCGCTCCTGCCGCTTCTTGGCGCGGTGCCAGTCCATGGCGAGGTTGGAGGCGACGACCGCCGCCCACGCCGAGACGTCCCGCGGTGCCTCACGGCCGCTCGCGGCCCGCTCCAGCAGTCGTAGGCGGACCTGCTGTACCCCGTCCGGCAGGTCCGCCTGCGGCACCCCGCCCAGCGCGAGCACCGCCCGCACCCGACGCTCCTGGGCCGCGTCCAGGGGATCGGTGTGATCGTCCTCCTGGGCACGGCGGGCCTTTCTGCGCAGCACAAGCCACCCCCTCACCGCGTTTCCTCTACGACGCCGCAGCGCACGGAAACGTTCGCCCCGGCGGTCGCGAGTTTGCGCGAGGTGTACGTCACACCGCCGCGCGAGCGCAGCACAGCTTGCGGCACGAGCGCCCCGTGGGGCGAATTTATGCAGTTCAGCAGGGGTGCGGACGGGAGTTCCGGAACCGTCCGGCCGGTCGGGGTGTCCCTGTCCGGGGGTATGAAGCGCAAAGAATTGGACAGGCGGACCTGGGTCGGCCGCATGATGGAAAGGCCGCAGACATGCAAGAACGCGTAGAAGGAGTCGCCGTGAGGGTCGGAATCGTCGGAGCCACCGGTCAGGTCGGCACGGTCATGCGCAGGATCCTCAAGGAGCGCGACTTCCCGGTCACCGAGCTGCGGCTGTTCGCCTCGGCCCGTTCGGCGGGCTCGATCCTGGACGGCGTGACGGTGGAGGACGCGTCCACGGCCGACTACTCCGGCCTGGACATCGTGTTGTTCTCCGCGGGCGGCTCGACCTCGAAGGCGCTGGCGCCCAAGGTCGCCGCGCAGGGACCCGTGGTGATCGACAACTCCTCGGCCTGGCGCCGCGACCCCGAGGTGCCGCTGGTCGTCTCCGAGGTGAACCCGCACGCGATCGCCGACCGCCCCAAGGGCATCATCGCCAACCCGAACTGCACGACGATGGCCGCGATGCCGGTCCTGAAGCCGCTGCACGCCGAGGCCGGCCTCGAGGCGCTTGTCGTCGCCACCTACCAGGCGGTGTCGGGCTCCGGTCTGGCGGGCGTGGACGAGCTGTTCGAGCAGGTCAAGAAGGTCGGCGACGACGCGCCCAAGCTGACCCACGACGGCTCGGCGGCGGAGTTCCCCGCCCCGAACAAGTACGTCGCGCCGATCGCGTACAACGTCCTTCCGCTGGCCGGCTCCATCGTCGACGACGGTCTGAACGAGACCGACGAGGAGCAGAAGCTCCGCCACGAGTCCCGCAAGATCCTCGAGGTCCCGGAGCTGAAGGTCTCCGGCACCTGCGTACGCGTCCCGGTCTTCTCCGGCCACTCCCTCCAGGTCAACGCCCGCTTCGCCCGCCCGATCAGCGTGGAGCGCGCCAAGGAGCTGCTCGCCGGTGCCCCCGGCGTGGCCCTCGCCGAGGTCCCGACCCCGCTCCAGGCGGCCGGCCAGGACCCGTCCTTCGTGGGCCGCATCCGCCAGGACGAGACGGTCGAGCACGGCTTGGCCCTGTTCGTCTCCAACGACAACCTCCGCAAGGGCGCCGCGCTGAACGCGGTGCAGATCGCGGAGCTGGTGGCGGCCGAGCTGAAGGGCTGACGCCCGCAGGCACGACGAAGGGGCGCCCGCCGGTGGACGGTGGGCGCCCCTTCGTCGTGCTCAGAGGTCCAGATGCAGTCGAAGCGCGGCGTCGATCTGCGCCATGCGCTGACGGGTCACCGCCCCGAGGGGCCGCAGCAGCCGGTCCGGGGCCAGCGCACGGACCTGTTCGCACTGCACCTTGGAGTCCTTGAGGAGGCCGCCCTCCCCCGCCGGGAGCAACACCTGGAACGGAAAGACGCGCGAGGTGTTCGTGGTGAGGGGAACCAGCGTCACGACGCCCCGCCCGGTGCGCTCGGCCGCCGCGTTGGCACCGTCGTTGGAGACGATCACCGCCGGACGGGCCTTGTTGGCCTCACTGCCGCGCGCCGGCTCGTAGTCGACGAGGTAGACGTCACCGCGCTTCATCGGTCAGCCCGTCCCCCGAGAACTGGTCCCAGAACCCGGCGTCCTCGCTGCCGTCCCACTCGGCGAACGCCTCCGTGTACTCCTGCACCAGATGGGCCCGGCGCAGCAGCTCGATGGCGTCGTGGATCACCGCGGATCTGGACTCCGCCGATTTCCTGGCGACGTACTCGTCGACGAAGGCGACATCCTCCTGGGGCAGGCTCACACTGATCTTCATACCTCAAGGATAACAAGGGTATGACCAGCTTGCCTACCGTCAGTATTACCGTTCGGCCGCTAATCCTTGCGTACCTCATAGAGGAAGCACCCGTACTCCACGGCCCGCACATGGACCAGCGCCACCTCGGGGTCGGCGAACGCCTCCGCGAAGGCCTCCTCGAAGGCTCCCGGGTCCACGAGCCGCCCGCCGAGGATCCGTCCGTCGGCCGAGTACCGGCGGACCGTGCGGTGGGCGTTGGCGAAGGGCAGCGCCTCCCCGTCCGGGCCCCCGCACTCCTCGGCGTGGACGAACACCGGGCCCTGCTCGTCGTACGCCCCGGGATCGGCCCCGTTCTGCGCAGCCCACCGACGCAGCGGGGCGTACGAGACGAGCGCGATCCGCTCGCCGGGAGCGCTGCGGCGCAGGCAGCAGCGCAGGGGTGCCCCGCCCTCGTCGTCGGTCAGGGCGACCGTGCGGCGCCCCGCGTCGTCGGCGGAACGCAGCTCCTTCAGGACGGTCGGTTCGATGGCGCGTGCCAGCTGAGTCGTCATGCTCCCAGCCTCACGCGCACATGGGTCGGCCACCGGCGGTAAACGGACATCGCGCTGTGGACACGTCCCATGGAAGGATGACCGAACCCACACATATCGAGGAGATGACCGCGTGCCTGGCACAAACCTGACTCGCGAAGAGGCGCAGCAGCGGGCGAAGCTGCTGACCGTTGACTCGTACGAGATCGATCTCGACCTCTCCGGCGCGCAGGAGGGCGGCACCTACCGGTCCGTGACCACGGTGCGCTTCGACGTCGCGGAGAACGGCGCCGACTCCTTCATCGACCTCGTGGCACCGACCGTCCACGAGGTGACCCTCAACGGCGACCCGCTCGACGCGAGCGAGGTCTTCAAGGACTCCCGCATCGCCCTGCCGGGCCTGCTGGAGGGCCGCAACGTCCTGCGTGTCGTCGCCGACTGCGCGTACACCAACACCGGCGAAGGCCTGCACCGCTTCGTCGACCCGGTCGACCAGCAGGCGTACCTGTACACCCAGTTCGAGGTGCCCGACGCCCGCCGCGTCTTCGCGTCCTTCGAGCAGCCCGACCTGAAGGCCACCTTCCAGTTCACCGTGAAGGCGCCGGAGGGCTGGACGGTCATCTCCAACTCGCCCACCCCGGAACCCCAGGACAGCGTCTGGGCGTTCGAGCCGACGCCGCGCATCTCGACGTACATCACGGCGCTCATCGTCGGCCCGTACCACTCCGTGCACAGCGTGTACGAGAAGGACGGCCAGAGCGTCCCGCTGGGCATCTACTGCCGTCCGTCGCTGGCCGAATTCCTGGACTCGGACGCGATCTTCGAGGTGACCCGGCAGGGCTTCGACTGGTTCCAGGAGAAGTTCGACTACGCGTACCCGTTCAAGAAGTACGACCAGCTGTTCGTACCGGAGTTCAACGCGGGCGCGATGGAGAACGCGGGCGCGGTGACCATCCGCGATCAGTACGTGTTCCGCTCGAAGGTGACGGACGCGGCGTACCTGGGCCGGGCCGAGACCATCCTGCACGAGCTGGCCCACATGTGGTTCGGCGACCTGGTCACCATGGAGTGGTGGAACGACCTCTGGCTGAACGAGTCGTTCGCCACCTACACCTCCATCGCCTGCCAGGCGCACGCCCCGGGGACGCGCTGGCCGCACGCCTGGACGACGTTCGCCAACCAGATGAAGACGTGGGCGTACCGCCAGGACCAGCTGCCGTCCACGCACCCGATCATGGCGGAGATCCGCGACCTGGACGACGTCCTCGTCAACTTCGACGGCATCACCTACGCCAAGGGCGCCTCCGTCCTCAAGCAGCTCGTGTCGTACGTCGGCCAGGACGAGTTCTTCCAGGGCGTCCAGGCGTACTTCAAGCGGCACGCGTTCGGCAACACCCGCCTGTCCGACCTGCTGGGCGCGCTGGAGGAGACCTCCGGCCGCGACCTGAAGACCTGGTCGAAGCTGTGGCTGGAGACGGCGGGCATCAACATCCTGCGCCCCGAGATCGAGACGGACGCGTCCGGTGTGATCACGTCCTTCGCGATCCGCCAGGAGGCCCCGGCGCTGCCGGCCGGCGCGAAGGGCGAGCCGACGCTGCGTCCGCACCGTATCGCCGTCGGTCTGTACAACCTGGACGAAGCCTCCGGCAAGCTGCTGCGCGCCGAGCGCATCGAGCTCGACGTGGACGGCGAACTGACCGCCGTGGCACAGCTCGTGGGCGAGCGCCGCCCCGACGTGATCCTGCTCAACGACGACGACCTGTCGTACGCGAAGGTCCGTCTGGACGAGCAGTCGCTGGCGTTCGTGACCGAGCACCTCGGCGACTTCGACGCCTCCCTTCCGCGGGCCCTGTGCTGGGCCTCGTCCTGGGACATGACCCGCGACGCCGAGCTCGCCACCCGCGACTACCTCGCCCTGGTCCTCTCGGGCATCGGCAAGGAGTCCGACATCGGCGTCGTGCAGTCGCTGCAGCGCCAGGTGAAGCTGGCGATCGAGCTGTACGCCGCCCCGGCCACCCGCGAGGCCCTGCTGACCCGCTGGACGGACGCCACGCTGGCCCATCTGCGTGCGGCGGAGCCGGGCGGCGACCACCAGCTGGCGTGGGCGCGGGCGTTCGCGGCCGCGGCCCGCACCCCGGAGCAGCTCGATCTGCTGGAGGGACTGCTGGACGGCTCCCAGTCGATCGAGGGCCTGGCCGTCGACACGGAGCTGCGCTGGGCGTTCGTGCAGCGCCTCGCGGCGGTGGGCCGCTACGACGAGACCGAGATCGCGGGCGAGTACGAGCGGGACAAGACCGCGGCCGGCGAGCGTCACGCCGCCACGGCCCGCGCGGGGCGCCCGACCCCCGAGGCGAAGGAAGAGGCCTGGTCGTCGGTCATCGACTCCGACAAGCTGCCGAACGCCGTCCAGGAGGCGGTGATCGCCGGCTTCGTCCAGACCGACCAGCGCGAACTGCTCGCCGCCTACACCGACAGGTTCTTCGAGGTGGTCAAGGGCATCTGGGACGCCCGCTCCCACGAGATCGCCCAGCAGATCGCGGTCGGCCTCTACCCGGCGCTCCAGATCTCCGAGGACACGCTCCGCAAGACGGACGCCTGGCTGACCTCGGCGGAGCCGAACGCGGCGCTGCGACGCCTGGTCTCGGAGTCCCGTGCGGGCGTGGAGCGCGCGCTCAGGGCACAGGAGGCGGATGCGGCGGCGGGGCAGTAGCCGTCGTAGAACGTGAGTGACGGGGGCGCCCGGTGCTGCAGGCACCGGGCGCCCCCTTTCCGGTAACCGGGCCGCCGTCAGGTGAGCCCGGCGGCAACGCCCTCCAAGGCCGACAGCACCTTCCCCACCGCGACCCCGACCTCACTCCCCCTCCGCACCGCCGCCACCACATGCCGCACCGGCCGCTCCTCCCCCAACTCCCGCATCACGACCCCGTCCCTCCCCACCGCGACCATGCGCGGCACCAACGCCACCCCCATCCCCGCCTCCACCATCGCCAGAATCGCCGTCCACCCCGCCGCCGAATGCCCCTGCCGAGGACTGAACCCGGCCGCCTCACAAGCTCCCCGTGTGATGTCCGACCACGGCCCGCTCCCGCCGAAGATCCACTCCTCCCCCGCGAGATCGCCCAGCCGCAGCCCTTGCACGCCTGCCAGCGCGTGCCCCGCCGGCAGGGCGACATCCAGCGGATCCGCCAGCAACGACACCCGCGTGAACCGTGCGTCCCCGACCGCCGGCGCCTGCGCGGCCAGCGACAGTGCGAGGTCGACCTCCCCGCCGGCCAGCAGCTCGTACGCCTCCCCCGCCTCCGCCTCCCGGACCCGTACCACCACCCCGGGCGCCGTCCCCCGCAACGCCCGCACGGCCGGTACGACCAGCGCGGGCACCGCGGTCGAGAAGGCCCCGACCCGGACCTCCCCGACCTCCCCGTGCAGATGCGCCGCCAACTCCGCGTCCGCCCGCTCCAGTTGCTCGAACACGGCCTCGGCGTGACGCAGCACCAGCCGCGCCGCGTCCGTCAGCCGTACCCGCCGCCCCTGTGCCTCCAGCAGCGGCACCCCGAGTTGCCTGGCCAGGTTCGTCAGCTGCTGCGACACCGCCGAGGGCGTCATCCGCAGCGCCTCGGCCGTCGCGGTCACGGTCCCCCGCTCGCGCAACGTCCGCAGGATCTGCAGCTTCCGGATGTCCCACTCGACCATGGCGGCAACCTACGTCACCGGCGCCCCGCCGCCCCCAGGACGACTCCGCCCAGGATCAGGCCCATGCACAGCACCTGGGCCGCACCGGTCGCCTCACCGAGCACCGCCCAGGACAGCAGGGACACGCACACCGGCTGGAGGTGGTAGACGACTCCGGCCCGGCTCGGGCCGACCAGCGCGATCGCCCTGTTCCAGGCGAAGAACGCGACGGCGGACGAGGCGACCCCGACGTAGAGGATCGGCAGGACCGTGCCGGGCGTCGGATCGAAGCCGCCCTGTACCGCCAGGCTCACTCCCTGCGCGGGCAGCAGCAGGGCCGTACCGAACAGGAAGGTGGTGAACAGGAAGGCCGTGCCGCCCAGTTCGGCGGGCTTGCGCCGCAACAGTGCGCTGTACGCCCCGAAGCAGCACGCCGCCGCCACCATCCACAGGTCCCCGACCGCGAAACGGACCCCGCCCGCGCCGCCCCCGATCAGCAGGACGACACCCGCGCAGGCCACCAGCAGCCCCGCGACCCGGCGCCCGCCCAGCCGTACCCCGGCCGCCCGCTCGAACACGGCCATCAGCACCGGCGAAGCGGCCATGATCATGCCCATGTTGGCGGCGGGCGTGGTCAACCCGGCCTGGTTGACGAGGGTGTTGTAGACGGTGACGCCGAGCAGCGCGGCGAGGAGCACGAAGCCGAGGTGACGGCGGATCGACCGCCGCTGCCGCCAGGCCTGCCGCGCCCCGAAGGGGGCCACCGCGGCCAACGCCACCAGCCATCGCCAGAACGCCTGCTGCACCGGCGGCACGCTGTCGTGCAGGGCGCGGGAGGTGACGAAACTCCCGGACCAGACGACGGTGGCGAGGGCGGCAAGCGCGATCCCGAGGGCGGCTGCCTTCGGGATCGGGGTGGTGCGGGGTGCGGTCCTTTCGAGGACGACGGTCACATGGGTCCTTTCGCTGGTCGATGATCTCGGCGGATCCACCGTCGCAGCGCCACACCTGTCGCGTCCATCGAAACTTTTCGACCATTCCTTTCAGGAGAACTGAAAGGTGAGACCCGTCTCGGTCGCCGCCGCGTCCGCGTCGTCCGCCGCCCACGCCACATATCCGTCGGGCCGCACCAGCAGGGCCGTACGGCGGTCGCTCGCCCAGTGCTCCACGTTCGGCCGGTCCTCGCCGGCCCCCGCGCGCCCGGCCGCCTCCGGCGCCTTCGGTGTGATCAGTACGAACCGTCCGCCGCGCAGCGCCTCGTACAGGCGCCGTCCGCTCTCCAGCGCCACATCCGGGACGCGCGTGCCGACGAGGCGGTGGGAGCCGCGCGGGGCCGGGTACCGGTAGCCGATGCCCGAGATCTGGGCCAGGGCCTTGGTCCGGGCGGGCCGGGCCGCGTTGACGAAGGCGGAGACCAGGCCGCGCACGGCGCGCAGTGCCGGGTTCTGCGCGCGGGCCAGCCGGACCAGCCCGCCGCTGCTGCGCAGCACCGACCTGCCGACCGGGTGGCGCTCGGCCTGATAGGTGTCGAGGAGTCCCTCGGGCGCCCGGCCCTTGAGCACCGCCGCGAGCTTCCAGCCGAGGTTGGCCGCGTCCTGGAGGCCGGTGTTCATGCCCTGACCGCCGGCCGGCGAGTGGACGTGCGCGGCGTCCCCGGCCAGGAAGACCCGGCCGACCCGGTACCGCGGCACCTGGCGCTCGTCGCTGTGGAAGCGGGAGAGCCAGCGGGCGTCGTGCATGCCGAAGTCGGTGCCCAGGGCGCGCCGGGTGACCTCCCTGACCTCGTCGAGGTCGAGCGGGGTGTCGTCGGGGACCTCGTGGCGGCGGCTCCAGCCCATGACGCGGTACCAGCCGTCACCGAAGGAGGCGATCATCGCGAAGGCGTCGCCCGCGCCGTTGACGGTGAGCACGCTGTCGGGCCGCTCGGCGAGCCGGACGTCCGCCAGGAACAGGGACTTGATGACGGAGACGCCGGGGAAGGGCAGTCCGAGCGCCTGGCGTACGGCGCTGCGGTGGCCGTCCGTGCCGACGACGTAGGCCGAACGGTGGGTGACGACCGTCCCCTCCGGGCCCCGCACATCCAGGTCGACCCCGTCGTCGTCCTGCCGCAGCCCCACGACCTCGCTCTCGTGCCGGAACTCCACACCGAGCTCCTGCGCCCGCCGCTCCAGCAGCCGCTCGACCTCGTACTGCGGGGTGATGAGCAGGAACGGGAAGCGGGACGGCAGCGTGCCGAGGTCGAGGGAGAGGCGGCGGAACAGGCGCAGCCGGGTGATGGTGCTGCCGGTGGCGATCAGCTCGTCGGCCAGACCGCGGGCGTCGAGCTGCTCCAGGGTGCGGGCGTGCACGCCGAAGGCGCGGGAGAGGTTGCTGATCTCGTGGGGGCGCCGCTCGACGACGGTGACCGGGATGCCGGCGGCGGCGAGGTCACCGGCCAGGAGGAGGCCGGTGGGGCCGGAGCCGACGATGGTCACGGGGTGGGTGTGAGTAGGGGTGGTGCCGGTGCCGTTCATGGTGGCCTCCTCGGTGCCGACATCTGGTTGCCTGCACTTGTTTGCCTACATTCGTTTGCCAACGCTCGTTGGTCAACGATTGTTGGCAACCATAGGACGGCACACCAAGGCCGTCAACAGTTGTTGGCCTACGCCCGTTGACCTACGCTTGTTGGCATGAACCAGAGCAGCCCGAAGCCGCCCGCCCCACCCCGCCGCTCCGACGCCACGCGCACGGCGATCCTCGAAGCGGCGCGCGAGCGCTTCGCGGCCGACGGGTACGAGCGCGCCACCATCCGCGCCATCGCCAAGCACGCGAGCATCGATCCGTCGATGGTGATGCGCTACTACGGCAACAAGGAGGGCCTGTTCGCCGCGGCCGTCGCCATCGATCTGCGGCTGCCCGCCCCGGCGTCGGTGCCTCGCGAAGAGGCCGGCCGGGCGCTCGTGACGCACTTCCTGGACATGTGGGAGGAGAACGAGGTGCTCACGGCCCTGCTCCGGGTCGGCGCGACCAACCAGGCCGGGGCCGAACGGATGCAGGGCATCTTCGCGGACCAGTTGCTGCCGCTCGCCCGCCGGGTGTGCCCCGACCCCGAGCAGGCCCCGGCCCGTGCCGCACTGGTGTCGTCCCAGCTGCTCGGGCTGGCGCTCACGCGCTACGTCCTGCGGTTTCCGCCGGCGGTGGCGCTGGCGCCCGAGGAGATCGTGGCCTGGATGGCGCCCACGGTGCAGCGGTATCTGACGGCGCCGTACCCGGGGTGAGGGTCGCTCGCGGCGGAACGCGTCGAGGGCGCCGGCCTCGTCGTACGTACGGAGAATGCGCGTACACACGACGGGGCCGACGCCCTCGACGGAAGCGGAGATCGGGCGGAAAAGCCCTGATCAGACCGGTCAGACCGCTGGTCAGACCTGTGCCACGGCTTTGCGCCGCGGCTCGGTCAGGCCTTCGCCCTGGCCTTGGCCTTCGGCTGACGGTCCGAGGAGCGGTCCAGGACCATCACGAGGCCAGCGATGACCGCGAAGATCACGATCGGGGCAATGACGAACTGGGCCAGCGTCTCCATGACGGTCAGGCCCTGCCCGGGGTCGTCGCCGTCGTCACGCGTGAGCGCGAGCGCGGGGGACGACATGAGCAGCATCATCAGCGTCGTACCGGCCGCCAGGGCGCCGGCGCGCAGAGCGTTCTTCTTGTCCACGGGGCCAAAAGTACCGAACGCCGCGGAAGGCCGCGCGTCCGGGGGGTGTCCTAGGCCCGGACCTCCCCCCGCAGCACCTCCACCAACGCCCGCACCCTCGGCGACTCCGCCAACTCCTCCAGCGTCACCGGCCTCCCCTCCGCGTCGGCGATCGGCAGCCGCCAGTTCGGATACTGGTCCCAGGTCCCGGGCAGGTTCTGCGGCCGGCGGTCGCCCACCCCGTCCGGGAGCCAGACGCCGACCATCCTCGCCGGGGTGCGCAGCAGGAAGCGGTGGACCGCCTGGATCTCGGCCTCCTCCTCCGAGGCGCAGTGCCCGCCGTGCGTTCCCCGCAGCAGCTCCAGCCGGGACAGCAGGTCGAGCCACTCGCCGGTGTCCGCCGCGGCCTCCGCGCGCTCCTGCTCCAGGGGGCGCGTCAACAGGCCGAGGCCGTCGCGGAGTTCGACGTGTTCGCCGGTGAGGCGGGCCGCGGTGGGCGGCAGGTCGTGGGTGGTGGCGGTGGCGAGGCAGTCGGCGCGCCAGGACTGCGGCGGCAGCGGACGGCCGTCGCCGTCCCAGTCCCGCTCGAACCACAGCACCGAGGTGCCGAGCACACCCCGCGAGCGGAGCCTCTCGCGCACCCCCGGTTCCACGGTGCCGAGATCCTCCCCGATCACCAGGGCACCGGCCCGGGCGGCCTCCAGCACCAGGATCGCGAGCATCGCCTCGGCGTCGTAACGGACGTAGGTCCCCTCCGTCGGCGACCGTCCCTGCGGCACCCACCACAGCCGGAACAGCCCCATGACATGGTCGATGCGCAGGGCGCCGGCGGAGCGGAACAGTGCCCGCAGCAGCCGGCGGTACGGCTCGTACCCCGACTCGGCCAGCCGGTCCGGGCGCCAGGGCGGCAGCCCCCAGTCCTGGCCGCGTGCGTTGAAGGCGTCCGGCGGTGCGCCCACCGACATCCCGGCCGCGAAGTACTCCTGCTGCGCCCAGGCGTCGGCGCCCTCGGGATGCACGCCGACCGCGAGGTCGTGCACGATCCCGACCGGCATCCCGGCCTCCCGGGCGACCCGCTGGGCGGCGGTCAGCTGGTCGTCGGTGAGCCAGGCGAGACGGCAGTGGAAGTCGACCCGGTCCATCAACTCGCCCCGCGCGCGGGCGGTTTCGGCCGACCGGGGATCCCGGAGCCCCTTCGGCCAGCGCCGCCAGTCGGAGCCGTGCACCTCGGCGAGCGCGCACCACGTGGCGTGGTCCTCCAGCGCCTGTCCCTCCCGCGCGAGGAAGTCGACGTACGCGGCCCGCCGGCCCGGCCCGAGCGGGACCTCGCGCACCAGCTCCAGCGCTTCCCGCTTCGCCTCCCACACCGCGTCCCGGTCGATCAACGCCCCCTTCTCCAGCACCGCTTCGCGCAGCCGCCCGGCCCGTTCCAGCAGCCCCCGCACGCGCTCGCGGTCCTCGACGTACGCGAACTCGGGCACGTCCTCGACCCGCAGGTGCACGGGGTCGGGGAAGCGGCGGGACGACGGGCGGTAGGGGGACGGGTCGGTCGGGGCGCCGGGTACGGCCGCGTGCAGCGGGTTGACCTGGACGAATCCGGCGCCGAGCGCCCGGCCGGCCCAGGCGGCGAGTTCGGCGAGGTCACCGAGGTCGCCCATGCCCCAGGAGCGGCGGGAGAGCAGCGAGTAGAGCTGGACGAGCAGGCCGTAGGAACGGCCGGGGGGTGTGGGCAGGCGGGGCGGGGCGACGACCAGGTGGCTGGTCGCCGTACGCCCTTGGGGTGTGGTGACCGTCAAACGGTGGACACCCGGCGGCAGTTGGTCGGCATCGGTGCGGGTCTCGCCCTGCTCGGTCTGGATGCGCAGCCGGGTGCCGGACGGCAGTGCGGCCAGCGCCTCGGGTTCGGTCCCGCTCCAGCACACCAGCGTCGGCGCCAGCAGGCGCTCCCGCAGCTCGCGCTCCCGCGCGGCGAGCGCGGCACGGACGGCGGCGGGCGCGCTGGTGTCGACGCCGAGGGCGCTCAGGGCGCGGGTGAGCGCGGTCGCGGAGGCCGTGACTGTGCGGTCGGCGGACGGCTGGTAGGAGGTGGCCACGCCGTGCAGCTCGGCGAGCCGGGACAGGTCGTCGCAGGGGAGGCCTTCGGGGCCCTCCGGATCCTCGGCAGGGGCTTCGGCCGACCGCTGTCCTGTCATCTACGGCCTCAGGGAGTCCATGTCCATGTCCATACCGAAGTCCATACCCATGTCCCAGGTCGCCGCCTCACTCGTCAGCGGAGCGGCGTCGGCGAGCGGCGGCTCACTGGTGAGGGGCTCGGCGTCGGGGAGGGGAGGTTCGCTGGTGAGGGGGGCTTCGACGCAGGCGCCCTCGGCGCTGAAGACGCAGGCGTGCATCTCCGGCTCGATGGGCGCCTCAGGTTTGGCAAGGGCCGATGCTGTGGGCACGGGGGCCTCCTCTTCGAGTACGGCATAACGGCTTACCGCAGCCCTACCCAGCGGGCGCGTCGGCAGACGTACAGATTGGAACAACGTGCGTGTCATCACACTACGTTCCGCAATATTTTCGTCACTGCGCCTCTGTCGAGACTGATTCCTCGGTCACTATTCACTCAGTACATGTACTCAGTACATAATGATCGGCATGAGCACCCGCCACATCCTGCTGGGCCTGCTCGCGACGGGGCCGAGCCATGGCTACGACCTCAAGCGACGCCACGATGAACGTTTCCCGCAGGCCCGTCCGCTGGCCTACGGGCAGGTCTACACAACCTTGCAGCGGCTGGTCCGCGACGGGCTCGCCGAGGTCGAGGGCGTCGACTCGGACGGCGGGCCGGAGCGGACCATGTACCGCTCGACGGACGACGGGGCGCGCGAACTGGCCGAGTGGGCCGGGGAGATCGCGCCGCCCGCGCCGTTCGTGACGAACGAGATCTTCGCCAAGGTCGTCGTGTCGATCCTGTCCGGCGGTGACCCCGAGGCCTATCTGCAGGCCCAGCGCGCCGCCCACATGGAGCGCATGCGGCAGCTCACGGCGGTCAAGACCGCGCCGGGCGCCGATCTCGCGACGGTGCTCTCGGCGGATTACGCCCTCAACCACCTCGACGCCGACCTCCGTTGGATGACGACCACGGCGGCCCGGCTCACCACCCTGACCGTGGAGGTCGACTCAGCATGAGCAACGAAGGGGACAGCACGGTGCCGCTTCTGGCGGCCCGTGACCTCGTCAAGGCGCACGGCAGGACCGAGGCCCTGCGCGGCGCATCCGTCGAGCTGCGGCAAGGCGAGATCCTCGCCGTCACCGGCGCCAGCGGCAGCGGGAAGTCCACGCTGCTGCACTGCCTGGCCGGCATCGTCCGCCCGGATTCCGGCTCGGTGACGTACGCCGGGGAGCGGCTGGACCAGCTGCCCGAGAATCGGCTGAGCGAACTGCGGCGTACGGAGTTCGGCGTGGTCTTCCAGTTCGGGCAGCTGATCCCGGAGCTCACCGCCCTGGACAACGTGGCGCTGCCGCTGCTGCTCGCCGGTGCCCGCCGGCAATCGGCGCAGGCGAGTGCCGACGAGTGGCTGGAGCGGTTCGGGGTGCGCGGGCAGCGGGAGCTGCGGCCGGGCGAGATGAGCGGCGGTCAGGCCCAGCGGGTGGCGCTGGCGCGGGCCCTGGTCACCGGCCCGAAGGTCGTCTTCGCGGACGAGCCGACCGGGGCGCTGGACGCCCTGGCGAGCGAGCAGGTGATGACGGCCCTGACCTACACGGCCCGCGAGTCCGGCACCGCGATGCTGCTGATCACCCACGACGCCCAGGTGGCGGCGTACGCGGACCGCGAGGTCCGGCTGGCCGACGGCGCGGTGCTGCCGCTGGAGGTGGCGGCATGAGAGCCGATCTCCGGCTGGCCTGGCTGCTCACTCGCGGATCCGACCGGCGCGAGTGGTGGCGGGTCGCGCTCACGGCCATCGGGGCGGCGCTCGCGACCGGCATCGGACTGACGGTCGCCGTGATCGCCGCGATCGACGGGCAGTACTCCGTCTCCGTCGGCGCCGGACTGCTCGACCACCCCAGCGACCGGCAGGGCGTGATCATCGCGCTGTTGCTGCTGCTGGTCCCGGTGCTCGGGTTCCTCGGGCAGTGCGCCCGCGTTGGCGCGGTGCACCGGGACCGCCGGCTGGCCGCGCTGCGGCTCGCGGGGGCCACACCCCGTCAGGTGCGGCGGATCGCGGCACTGGAGGCGGGGCCGGCCTGTCTGGCCGGTTCGGCGGTGGCCACCGTCTTCTCCGTCCTGCTCATGCTGCGCCTGTGGCGGCACCCCGAGCCCCTGGCGTGGCTCGGCATCGCCCTGGTCGCCGTGGCCGTGCCGGTGCTGGGCACGGTCGTGAGCGCGCTGTCGCTGCGCCGGGTGGTGGCCTCGCCGCTGGGCCGGGTGCGGCGGGTGCGGCCGGAACGGGGGCCGGGGCGGGCGTTCCTCGCGGTGACCGGGCTGCTCGTGGTCACGGCCCTGTCCCTGGGGCTGACCACGGTGTTCGGCAACCCCCTCGAATTCGCCTTCGGCCCGCTGGCGGTGTTCGCCCTGTGCCTGCTGATCGGCGTCTCGGCCGTATGGCTGGCGGGCTGGTCGTCCCGGCGGCTGGGCACAGCGCTCGCCGCCCGCGCCCAGCGTCCGGCGGTGCTGATCGCGGCCGAGCGGCTGCGCGACGACCCGTGGGCGGCGGCCCGTACGCATGCGGCGGTGCTGCTGGTGACCGTCGTGGGCACGGCGTTCGCGGGCATCCGCGCGGTGCTGCTGCACATCGTGGAGAACACCGACCACCTGGCGGAGAACAGGTCGTACTACATCACCGGCCTCGATCTCTCCGGCGCCGCGATCCTCGCCGCCCTGGCGCTGATCCTGTCGGCCCTGGCCGTGGGTACCGCGGAGTCGCTGGCCACCCGCCGCCGTGGACTGGCCGCGCAGGCCGCGGCAGGCGTGCCGCGGAGCGTGCTCGGCCGGGCGCTGCTCCTGGAGACCGCGCTGCCGCTCGCTCCGGCGCTCCTGCTCGCGGGCGCCGGTGGCACCGCGATCTACATCGGGTGGGCCTCGCTGATCGACGACGCCGTCGGGTCCATTCCGCTGGTACCGATGCTGGTCCCCGTGGCCGTCTACGCCGTGTGCCTGCTGGCCGCGGGCACATCACTGCCGCTGCTGCGGCGGTCCGTGCGCCCGGCGGAGCTGCGGTACGTGTGAGCCAACCGACCGTGGGAGGCATGAGCTGCCGTACGGCCTGCTCGTGAAGTGACCGCACACCCGGGCAGCCGTCCGGCCCCGAGGGCACGCGGGACCCTCGGGGCCGGGTGGCGCACACCCGGTACGCCGGGTATGCGAAGGCCCGGATCGTCAGGCGGAAATGCCGTCGATCCGGGCCATGGCGTCCTCGGCGCCGTACGGTTGCAAGTACGGCAGCCAGCGCGGGTCCCTATGCCCGGTGCCGATGATGCGCCAGGCGAGGCCGGTGGGTGGAGCGGGTTTGTGGCGCAGCCGCCAGCCGATTTCGAACAGATGTCGGTCGGCCTTCACGTGGTTGCAGCGGCGGCAGGACGCCACCACGTTGTCCCAGACGTGTTTGCCCCCGCGGCTGCGCGGAATGACATGGTCGACGCTGGTTGCGACGCCACCGCAGTACATGCACCGGCCCCCGTCGCGCGCGAAGAGCGCCCTGCGGGTAAGAGGAACGGGCCCACGATAGGGAACCCGGACGAATCGCTTGAGCCGGACCACGCTGGGTGCGGGGACTGTGACGGTTGCGCTGTGCATGAAGGCGCCGGACTCCTCGAGGCATACGGCCTTGTTCTCGAGGACGAGGACGAGCGCGCGGCGGAGCGGTACGACGCCGAGCGGCTCGTACGACGCGTTGAGGACCAGGACATGCGGCACGGATGCCTCCTTGGGCGTCGGCGGCGCGTGGCTCGCGCCGGGACGATCTGTAGTCAGTCTCCCCTCTCGCCTGGTGAAAGCGCCACCATGTCCCGGTAACGGGCTGAGAGTGTTTTCGACCACATCTGATTCATCCCCTGGGCGATGAACGGTTCATCCCACCAGTTCATCCCCAGGTGGGCACGATTCCTCCCTCGAACATGGCGACGATCCGCACACCGATGCCCCGATAGTGTGGTGGACCTGCCCCGCCGGTGACCTTTTCGTGACCTTGATCGACCTTGACCGCCTACCGGTGGGGCGGGCCGCTGCACTGGAGGTACCTGCCGTGTCCCTGTCCGCCGTCCTACTGACCGCCGGTTCGTCACCGTCCCCGACACCCTCGGGGACGACGACCCCGGCGGTCCCCTCGCTCCAGGACGCCCACGAGAGCGCGACACAGGCCGCCGGCTGGGTCGAGCAGAACTGGTCGACCTGGCTCGCGATCGGCCTGCGGGTCCTGCTGATCCTGGTGATAGCGACCGTGCTGAGAGTGGCCGTGCGCCGCGCGATCACCAAGCTCATAGAGCGGATGAACCGCACCGCACAGGCGGTGGACGGCACGGCTCTGGGCGGCCTGCTGGTCAATGTGGAGCGCCGCCGTCAGCGCTCGCAGGCGATCGGGTCGGTGCTGCGCTCGGTGGCCAGTTTCCTGATCATGGGCACGGCCGCCCTGATGGTCCTGTCCACCTTCGAGATCAACCTGGCCCCGCTGCTGGCGTCGGCCGGTGTCGCGGGTGTGGCGATCGGCTTCGGCGCCCGCAACCTGGTCACCGACTTCCTCTCCGGCGTCTTCATGATCCTGGAGGACCAGTACGGCGTCGGCGACTCGATCGACGCGGGCGTGGCCTCCGGCGAGGTCATCGAGGTCGGCCTGCGCGTGACCAAGCTGCGCGGCGACAACGGCGAGATCTGGTACGTCCGCAACGGCGAGGTCAAGCGCATCGGCAACCTCTCGCAGGGCTGGTCCACGGCCGGCGTGGATGTCACCGTCCGCTCCTCGGAGGACCTGGACAAGGTCCGGCTCGCGATCGGCGAGGTCGGCGAGAAGATGAGCAAGGAAGAGCCCTGGAACGAGCTCCTGTGGGGCCCGATCGAGGTGCTCGGCCTGGACAGCGTCCTGCTGGACTCGATGGTCGTGCGCGTCTCGGCGAAGACCATGCCGGGCAAGGCCCTCACGGTGGAACGCGAACTGCGCTGGCGCATCAAGCGCGCCTTCGACGCCGCGGACATCCCGATCGTCGGCCGCGCCCCGCTGATGATCGACGAGGCGATCACGGCCGACCCGACGGCGGGCATGGCCGCCCCCTCGGCCTACGCCAGCGCCACCTCGCCCCAGTCCCAGGCGGCCACACCGCTGGCGCCACCGAGCGTGACGAAGTAGCCAGGCCCCAGTCGAGCCACCGCCGGTGCATGGAGTGCCCGGCCGGTGGCGCGCGCGCCGTCGCTTGAGATACGTCCCGGCGCACGCACGGGTACAACCGGCGGTTGTGGTGGGACAGCGCATCGGTTGTTTGATCCGCGGCTCCTGGCTGGCTTGGATGCTCAGGTAGACGTACGGCCGTCTCGCGTGGGCGGGACGGCGCACGGCCGGGCGGTACGGAGCAGAGGCGGGGCGAGCGGGTCGTGGCGGGGGCGGGCGGGGGGTCGCTGGGGCGGCGGTTCGGGTGGCTGTGGGCGGCCTACGCGGTCAGCACCTTCGGCACCTGGCTGGCCTTCGACGCCTTCTCGTTGATCGCGGTCATCGTGCTGCACGCCGGGGCGACGGAGGTGGCGCTGCTGTCGGCCTCGGGGCTCGCGGTGGGGGCGGCGCTGGCGGTGCCGCTCGGGGCGTGGGTGGAGTTCCGGTCGAAGCGGCCCGTGCTGGTCGCGGCGGATCTGGTCCGGTGCGCGGCGCTGCTCAGCCTCCCCGTCGCGTACGCGCTGGACGCGCTCGGTCTCGGTCAGCTGCTGGTGGTGTCGGTGGCGGTCGCCGCGGCGGACATCACGTTCAACGCGGCGAGCGGGGCGTATGTGAAGTCCCTCGTGCCGCCGGAGGACCTGCTGGTGGCCAACGGCCGCTTCGAGGCCACGATGTGGACGGCCACGGCTCTCGGCCCGCCGCTCGGCGGGGCGGCGGTAGGGGTGTTCGGCCCGATGGTGACGGTGCTGGCGAACGCGGTCAGCTTTCTGCTGTCGGCGCTGGGGATCCGGGCGATCGGCGGTAAGGAAGGGCAACAGATCCGCCCCGAGACCCCGTCGGGTCCACGGGCGCGGGGACTGCGGGCGAGCGACCTTCGGGCGGGCTGGCGGCACATCCTCACCCACCCGACCCTGCGCCCGCTGTTCCTCAACACGGTCCTGGTCAACTCCCTGATCATGGCGCAGGCTCCGATGCTCGCCGTCCTCATGCTCGGCCGACTCGGCTTCGCCCCCTGGCAGTACGGCCTCGCCTTCGCCGTACCGTGCCTGGGCGGCCTGCTGGGCTCCCGGCTCTCCCGGCGCCTGACCGCCCGGCACGGCCGGTACCGGATCCTGCTCGTCGCGGGCACCCTGCGCGCCTGCTGGCCGGTCGGCCTGGCCTTCATCGGACCGGGCACACCCGGCCTCGTCCTCGTCATGGCCGTCGAGTTCGGCCTGATCACCTGCGCGGGCGTCTTCAACCCGGTGCTCGCCACCCACCGCCTCGACCAGACCCCGCCGGACCGGGTGACCCGCACCCTGTCGGCGTGGACCGTCACCGTCAGGACGGCGACCGCGGCCATGACGGCGCTGTCGGGCATGCTGGCGACACTGACCGGCCCGCGCACGGCGATCGCTCTCGCCGGCGTCCTGCTGCTGGCGACGCCGCTCCTGCTTCCGTGGCGCGAGCACGCAGCGCGGGCCGGCGCCCTCAAGTAACGACTCTGTTGCCTGCCGGACCACCTCTCTTGACGCCGACTTCCCACCGGGCTTACGTTCCTCCGCAGCAGATAGGAAACTTTCCTAACAGGGATCGGCCGGGGACTCCTGGATGGACTTCGGTCGTAGATCACTGAGAAGCTGGTCAGCCGAGAGGCAGGTGTCGACCCCATGGCAGGAAACGCCGGTACGCCGGGCACCCCGCGCGTCCTGCGCGCCATGAACGACCGTGCCGCCCTGGACCTCCTCCTGGAGCACGGACCGCTGTCCCGCACGCGGATCGGCAAGCTCACCGGCCTGTCCAAGCCGACCGCCTCCCAGTTGCTGGCCCGCCTGGAGGCCGCCGGCCTCGTGCTGGCGACCGGCACGACGGAGGGCCGCCCCGGCCCCAACGCCCAGCTGTACGAGGTCAATCCGACCGCCGCGTACGCCGCGGGGCTCGACGTCACCCCCGAACGCATCCTCGCCGCCGTCTCCGACATCACGGGCCGCAGGGTCGGGTCGTACGAACTGCCCACCCCCGGCAGACGCCCGTCCCAGCCCGTCGTCCGACAGGTCACCGACGCCCTGGACGGCGCGGTGAAGGCGGCGGGACTGGCCCGCGACGACGTCCACCGGCTCGTCATCGGCACCCCCGGCGCCTTCGACCCCAACACGGGCCGGCTGCGCTACGCCTCCCACCTCCCCGGCTGGCACACCCCCGCGCTCCTGGATGAACTCGCCGCCGCCCTGCCGATGCCGGTCGAGTACGAGAACGACGTCAACCTCGTGGCGGTGGCCGAGCAGCGGCTCGGCGCGGCCCGCGGTCACGAGGACTTCGTGCTGCTGTGGAACGAGGGCGGCCTCGGTGCCGCCCTGATCCTCGGCGGCCGGCTGCACCGCGGCTGGACCGGCGGCGCGGGCGAGGTGGGTTTCCTGCCGGTTCCCGGCACGCCCCTGGTCCGGCAGGTGACGAAAGCCAACAGTGGTGGCTATCAGGAGCTGGCCGGCTCCCAGGCCATCCCCCGGCTGGCACGGGAGATCGGCATGACGAGCGTCCCGTCGACGCCGTACGCCGAGGCCGCCGCCACCCTTGTCGAACGGGCCGCCGGCGAGGACACCGTCCTCAACCGGCTGCTCCTGCAGACCTACGCGACCCGGCTGGCCACCGGTCTGGCCTCCCTGGTCTCCGTCCTCGATCCCGAACTGGTCGTCCTCAGCGGCGCCTCCCTCACCAACGGCGGCGAGGTGCTGCGCGCCCTCGTCCAGTCCGAGCTGGAGGAGCTGGCCGCGTCCCGGCCCCGGCTCGTGGTCGGCGACGTCCGTGAACACCCCGTGCTGCGGGGCGCGTTGGAGAGCGCGCTGGCGACTACACGCGACGAGGTCTTCAACACCTCGCGCTGACCGCCCGCCCCGCCGACTCACCTCCTCACCCACACCTCAGCTCACCCCCCGCCTTCCCTTCACCCACCCCGTCCCGCCCTGGGAGACCTCGCCATGCCCGGAAAGTCCTGGAAAGTCATACCCTCTGCGTCCCGCAAGACCGCGGCCGCACTCGCCGCCTCCGCCTCCCTGGCCCTCCTCGCCACGGCCTGTACGGGCCAGGCGGAGTCCGGTGCGAACGACGACCCCAACGCCAAGACGACGATCACCTTCTGGCACGGCTGGAGCGCGCCCGCCGAGGTCAAGGCGATCCAGGAGAACGTCGACGCGTTCGAGAAGGCCCACCCGAACATCACGGTGAAGGTCGTCGGCAACATCAACGACGACAAGCTCAACCAGGCGCTGCGGGCAGGTGGTTCGAACGGGCCCGACGTCGTGTCGTCGTTCACGACCTCCAACGTCGGCAAGTTCTGCTCCTCCGGCGCCTTCCTCGACCTCAAGCCCTTCATCGAGAAGTCGAAGCTGGACCTCGACAAGCTGATCCCGAAGCCGATGCTGGACTACACCCAGTTCGACGGCACCCGCTGCGCCCTGCCCCTGCTGGGCGACGCCTACGGCCTCTACTACAACAAGGACGCCTTCGAAAAGGCCGGCATCAAGTCCCCGCCGAAGACCTGGTCGGAGTTCGCGCAGGTCGCCAAGAAGCTGACTGTCAGCAAGGGTGACAGTTACCAGCAGCTCGGGTTCATGCCGACGTACCACGGCTACGAGACGGTCGTGGACCACTACATGTCCCAGTGGGACCACGCCTACTTCGACGCCGACGGCAAGTCCAGCATCGCCAAGGACCCGGCCTTCGCCGAGATGTTCACGTACCAGAAGAAGCTGATCGACGACCTCGGCGGCTTCGCGAAGCTGGAGAAGTACCGGAACACCTTCGGCGACGAGTGGGGCGCCAAGCACCCGTTCCAGACCGGCCAGGTGGCCATGCAGCTCGACGGCGAGTGGCGGCTCGGCATGGCGAAGGACGCCGGCGTCGACTTCGAGATCGGCACCGCTCCGATGCCCGTCGCCGACGACGAGGCCGACGAGTACGGCAAGGGCTTCCTCTCCGGCACGATCATCGGCATCGCCCCGCAGAGCGAGAAGCAGAACGCCGCCTGGGAACTGGTGAAGTACCTGACCACCGACACGCAGGCCGTCGTCTCCTTCGCCAACGCCATCCACAACGTGCCCTCCACGTTCGCCGCCCTGAAGTCGCCGGACCTGAAGGTGGACCCCGGCTTCAAGACGTTCCTGGACATCGCCCAGAACTCGCACTCGACGTCGCCGCCGGCCTCCGTCAACGGCTCCACGTACCAGACGACCCTTCAGGACTTCGGCTACCAGTACGAGTCCGGCAAGGTGAAGGACCTCAAGGCCGGTCTGGAGAAGACCGCCCGGCAGATCGACACCGACATCGCGCAGGCGAAGTAGCGCCGTCGATGTCCACGCACACTCTCCGCGCGAAGCGCCGCAGGTCGGCGCTTCGGACGGTGGCCTTCCTGTCACCGTGGCTCATCGGGTTCGGCGTCTTCTTCGCCTATCCGCTGGTGTCCACCGTGTACTTCTCCTTCATGAAGTACGACGGCTTCGGCACACCGGCCTTCCGCGGCCTGGGCAACTGGGCCTACGTCTTCAACGACTACCCGCTGTTCTGGCCGGCGCTGCGCAACACGCTCTGGCTGGTGCTGGTGATGGTGACCTGCCGGGTGGTGTTCGGCCTCGGTATCGGCCTGCTCATCACGAAGATCAAGACGGGCACGGGCGTCTTCCGCACCCTCTTCTACCTGCCCTACCTCGCCCCGCCGGTCGCCGCGACGCTGGCCTTCGTCTTCCTCCTCAACCCCGGTACCGGACCGGTGAACTCGGTCCTCGACGGCCTGGGTCTGCCGACCCCCGGCTGGTTCACGGACCCCGCCTGGTCCAAGCCGGCCCTCACCGCGCTCGCGCTGTGGGGCGTGGGCGACCTCATGGTCATCTTCATGGCCGCGCTGCTCGACGTACCGAAGGAGCAGTACGAGGCCGCGGAACTGGACGGCACGACGGCCTGGCAGCGGTTCCGGTACGTCACCCTGCCGAACATCTCGCCGATCGTGATGTTCGCCGTCGTCACGGGCGTGATCCAGACGATGCAGTACTACACACAGCCCCTGGTGGCCGGAAAGGTCGCCTCCGGCATCATCGGCGGCTCCGGCCAGCAGTTCGAGCCCGGCTACCCGGACAAGTCGACGCTGACCCTCCCCCAGCTCGTCTACAACCTCGGCTTCCAGCGCTTCGACTACGGCTCGGCGTGTGTGGTCGCGCTCGTCCTGTTCGCCCTCGCCATGGCGTTCACCGCGCTGCTGATGCGGCGCCGGGGCGGACTGATCCAGGCAGGTGACTGACCATGACCCAAGTGCTGGACAAGCCGGTGCAGTTGGACACCCCGACCATGGCCGAGCGCACGGCCCGACGCAGGGCCCTCCTGGAATGGATAGCGGTCCACTCCCTCGGCATCGCGGCGGCGCTCTTCTTCACCCTGCCCTTCGTGTTCGTCGTCCTGACGTCGCTGATGAGCGACCAGCAGGCGCTCACCCGCGACCTGGTCCCGGACACCTGGGAATGGAGCAACTACACCAAGGTCTTCGACACCCCCGGCTTCCTGACCTGGTGGAAGAACACCCTGATCTACGCGGGCCTGGGCACGGTCCTCACGGTCGTGTCCTCCATCCCGGTGGCCTACGCGCTCGCCAAGTTCCGCTTCCGCGGCCGGAACCTGTCCCTGATGCTGGTCATCTCGATGATGATGCTGCCGCCCCAGGTGGTCATCATCCCGATGTACCTCTTCTGGGCGAAGCAGCTGGACCTCTCGGGCACCCTCTGGCCTCTGATCATCCCGATGGCGTTCGGGGACGCCTTCTCGATCTTCCTGCTCCGCCAGTTCCTCACGACGATCCCGAACGAGTACCTGGACGCGGCGAAGGTGGACGGCTGCGGCGAACTGCGCACCCTCCTGCGCGTCGTCCTGCCCATGGCGAAACCGGGGATAGCCGCCGTGGCCCTCTTCCAGTTCTTCTACGCGTGGAACGACTACTTCGGCCCCCAGATCTACGCGTCCGAGAACCCCGGCGCCTGGACCCTCTCCTACGGCCTGGAGTCGTTCAAGGGAGCGCACCACACCGACTGGAACCTCACCATGGCCGCCACTGTTCTCGTGATGGCCCCCGTGATCCTCGTGTTCTTCTTCGCGCAGAAGGCGTTCGTCGAGGGCGTCACGCTCACCGGAGTAAAGGGTTGACTCAGCTATGAAACTCACCGTGGTCGGCGGAGGCTCGACCTACACCCCCGAACTCATCGACGGCTTCGCCCGCCTCCGGGACACCCTCCCCATTGAGGAACTGGTCCTGATGGACCCGGCGACGGACCGTCTGGAACTGATCGGCGCCCTGGCCCGCCGTATCTTCGCCCGCCAGGCCCACAACGGCACGATCACCACCACCACGGACCTGGACGAGGCCGTGGACGGCGCCGACGCGGTCCTCCTCCAGCTCCGGGTGGGCGGCCAGGCGGCCCGTGAACAGGACGAGACCTGGCCCCTGGAATGCGGCTGCGTGGGACAGGAGACGACGGGCGCGGGCGGTCTGGCGAAGGCCCTGCGCACGGTGCCGATCGTCCTCGACATCGCGGACCGCGTCCGCCGCACCAACCCCACCGCCTGGATCATCGACTTCACCAACCCGGTCGGCATCGTGACCCGCGCCCTGCTCCAGGAGGGCCACAAGGCGGTCGGCCTGTGCAACGTGGCGATCGGCTTCCAGCGCAGGTTCGCGGCGAAGCTCGGCGTGGCACCCGCCGACATCCACCTGGACCACGTGGGCCTCAACCACCTCACCTGGGAGACCGGCGTCCGCCTTGGCGGCCCCGAGGGCGAGGACGTCCTGCCGAAGCTGCTCAGCGAGCACGGCGACACGATCGCCGCGGACCTGCACCTCCCGCGCGTCCTCCTGGACCGGCTGGGCGTCGTCCCGTCGTACTACCTGCGCTACTACTACGCGCACGACGAAGTGGTACGGGAGCTGCGCACCAAACCGTCCCGCGCCGCGGAAGTGGCCGAAATGGAAAGGAAGTTGCTCACCCTCTACGCCGACCCGTCCCTCGACGAGAAGCCCGAACTCCTCTCCAAGCGAGGCGGCGCGTACTACTCGGAGGCCGCGGTGGACCTGGCGGCCGCGCTGCTGAACAGCGCGGGCAGCCCGTACCAGGTGGTGAACACGTACAACAAGGGCACGCTCCCCTTCCTCCCTGACGACGCGGTGATCGAGGTACAGGCGGCGGTGGGCCGGCAGGGCCCGGTCCCGCTGTCCGTCCCGAGCACGGACCCCCTGTACGCGGGCCTGATGGCCCAGGTGACGGCCTACGAGGACCTGGCGCTGGACGCGGCCCTGCGCGGCGGCCGCGACCGGGTCTTCAGGACCCTGCTCTCCCACCCCCTCATCGGCCAGTTCGAGTACGCCGAGCAGCTGACCGACCGACTGATCGCACACAACCGGGAGCATCTCGCGTGGGCATGACCGCACGTGTCCTCGCCGTAGACGCGGGCAACAGCAAGACCGACGTGGCGGTGGTGGCCGCCGACGGAACCGTCCTGGCCACGGCCCGCGGCGGAGGGTTCCGGCCACCGGCGGTCGGCGTGGAGCAGGCGATGGACACGCTCGCCGAGGCCGTGGAGCAGGCCTTCACGGCGGCGGGCGTGACATCCGTCGACCGAGTCTCGGCCTGCCTGGCGAACGCCGACTTCCCGGTGGAGGAGGAGACCCTGGCGGCCGCGCTGCAGGCACGCGCGTGGGGCACGAGCGTCGAGGTCCGCAACGACACCTTCGCGATCCTCCGGGCGGGCGTGACGGAGCCCCGCGGGGTGGCCGTCGTCTGCGGCGCCGGCATCAACTGCGTGGGCATGCGCCCCGACGGCCGTACCGCCCGCTTCCCGGCCCTCGGCCGTATCTCCGGTGACTGGGGCGGCGGCTGGGGCCTGTCCGAGGAGGCCATGTGGCACGCGGCGCGGGCCGAGGACGGGCGCGGCGCGGCCACGGACCTCGCCCGCGCCCTCCCCGCCCACTTCGGCCTCCCCACCATGTACGCCCTCATCGAGGCCCTGCACCTGGAGCAGATCGAGGAGATCCGCCGTCACGAGCTGACCCCGGTCCTCTTCGCCACCGCGGCGGCCGGCGACCCGATCGCCCGCGACATCGTGGCCCGTCTGGCCGACGAGGTGGTGACGATGGCGACGGTCGCCCTGACCCGCCTCGGCCTGCTGGAGGAGGAGACACCCGTCCTGCTGGGCGGCGGCGTACTGGCGGCCCGTCACCCCCAACTGACCGACGGCATCCAGGACTTGCTGGCCTCGCGCGCCCCCAAGGCGGTACCGAGCGTGGTCACGGCGAGTCCGGTGCTGGGAGCCGCGCTGCTGGGGCTGGACGCGGTGGGGGCGCCCGCGGAGGTCCACGCCCGGCTCCGCCGGCACTTCGAAGGGCGCCGTTCCGTCGTCAGTGGCGGATCAGGCCCGTGCGTTTGACGGTCGCCGGCAGCGGGGTGTGTCGATGACGGTGACCCCGTCGAGGGCGCCGACGGTGTCGGTGAGGAAGGCGTACAGGGCGTCGAGATGCGCGGCGGCGAGGGCGACCACCTCGACCTGGAGCGGATGGTCGACGTTGCCGGTGATCTGGTGGCAGTGGGCCACCTCGGGCAGTTGCGTGTAACAGCACCGGAATCCGTTCCTCCCCCAGTGACCTCGACACCCCCTGCCCCGAACCTGGAACCGAACCGATTCCCCCGGCGTATTCATGGGCAGGGGGTGGTGCGGGGCGTGTTCCGGTGTGCCGAGGCTCGGCTTCCGCGCTGCGATCCGATCAAGATCCAGTGAAGGCCGGTGCGGATGTCAGTCCCGGCAGCGATACTTGCCGCGACGGATGACCACGGGGGAGGTCAGCAGTGACACAGACGCCGAAGAGCAGTGCGCCACCACCGGGCTCCAGCACGCCCACCATGCCGTCCGTGCCTCCCCAGCTCAACCGGATCACGACACCCGCCCCGACTCCACCCGGCACCGAACCCCGCCGCACCGCCTTCGCCGAGGGCTTCGACCGACTGCGCGCCGCCGCCACCACCGAACCCGGCCGGCTCCGCATCATCGGCGCCCTGCTCGCCCTCCTCGTCGTCGCCTTCGGCGCCATCGCCGCCTGGCAGATGACGGAGCGGGCGGCCGCGGCCGACGACGTCCTCAACCGCAGCCAGCCCCTCACCTCCGACGCGGCCGACATCTACCGCTCCCTGGCGGACGCCAACACCGCCGCGGCCAGCGGCTATCTCGCCGGCCTGCAGGAGAAGCCCGCCATGCGCCAGGGCTACGAGACGGACATCCGCACGGCCGCCGCCAAACTCGTCACCGCGGCCGCCAACTCCGAACCGGGCTCCACCTCGGCGAACACGATCGCCGAACTCAGCAGGCTCCTGCCGGAGTACAAGGGCCTGGTCGAAACGGCGAGGGCCAACAACCGCCAGGGCTACCCCGTGGGCGGCGCCTACCTGCGCGCGGCGAACGAGATGATGCAGCAGAAGATGCTGCCGGCCGCCCAGAAGCTCCACCAGACGGAGAACCAGCGCCTGCGCGACGACTACGCGGACGCGAAGTCCTTCCCCTGGGCCGCCGCGGGCCTCGGCGTCCTCGCCCTGGCCGCCCTCGCCTGGGCCCAACAGCGCAACTACCGGCGCACGAACAGGGTCCTGAACCACGGCCTGGTCACCGCGACGGCGGCCTCCACCGTGGTCCTGCTCTGGCTCACCGTCGGCCACGTCATCGCCCGCGCCGGACTGAACGACTCCTACGACCACGGCGTCCGCTCGCTGAACGTCCTGCACGAGGCCCGCATCGCCTCCCTCACCGCCCGCAGCGACGAGAACCTCACCCTGGTCCGAAGGGGCGCGGACACCAAGAGCCTCGCCGACGGCACCGTCGTGGACGCGTACGAGTGGGGCTACGACAAGGAGATCGACGACCTCGGCAAGGCGCTCACCCGCGCCGAGGACCTCGCCGACGACTCGGCGGGACAGAAGCCCGTGCAGGACGCGAACGGTTTCATGAAGGTCTGGAAGGACCGCCACGGCGAAGCCCGCGACGACAACAACTCGGGCAACTACCAGGCCGCCCGCGACCGCGTCATCGGCGCCGCGAAGGAGCCGACGAGCGTGTGCTTCGACAACGTCGACAAGGCCCTGGCGACGGCGCTCAAGCATGAGCAGAACGAGTTCAGACAGGCCGCGAGCGACGGCCGCGACTCGCTGACCGGCCTGCCGACCGGCGCCGCGGTCCTCGCGGTCCTGGCTGCGGCCGGCGCGGTCCTCGGGATCGGCCGCAGGCTGTCGGAGTACCGGTGAGAGGGGGCACGACGATGAACGCACACGGCACTACGCCGGACACGAACGGCACGCCACCGAACGCAGACACCCCCTGGCGGCGCCTGCGCGCCGGCCTGCGTGGCTGGGGCGGCGTCGGAGGGATGGCCGTCGTCTGCGCCCTGACTCTGGCCTTCGCGCTGCTGCTCCCCCTGTCCCAGCAGCGTGACGGCGCCGAGACCGCCGGCCAGGGCGTCGCCCACAGCAGCCAGGCCAAGGCCGAGGAGTGCGAGAACCCGCAGGACCAGAGCCTGTCCCCGTCCGGCGGCAACGGCGACACCTCGGTGCTGGACGCCATCAAGGACCGCAAGGACCGCCGTCTGATCGTCGGCGTCGACACCAACAGCTACCGCTGGGGCTACCTCGACCCGAACAACCCCTCCGGTGAGCTGGAGGGCTTCGACATCGACCTGGTCCACCGGATCGCCGAGGACATCCTCGGCGACCGTGACGCCGTGCAGTTCAAGGCGATCCCGACCAGCCGCCGGATCGAGGCGATCCAGAAGGGCGAGGTCGACATGGTGGTCCGCACCATGACGATCAACTGCGACCGGATCGAGCAAGTCGCCTTCTCCGCCCCGTACTTCGTCACCGGCCAGCAGGTGCTCGCCGCCAAGACCTCGACGATCACCGGGTTCGACAAGACCCTGGCCGAGAAGAAGGTGTGCTCGGCGGAGGGCTCCACCGCGTACGACAACCTGGAGGAGGGCAGGAAGTCCGGTGACCTCCCCGCCTCCACCGACATCAGCACCACCGTCCCCAACCAGCTCGACTGTCTGGTGAAGTTGCAGCTCGGCGACGTCGACGCGGTCGTGACCGACGGCGCGCTCGCCGCCAGCCAGGCCGCGCAGGACCCGACGGTCGAACTGAAGGGCGGCCTGTTCACGGACGAGTACTACGGCGTGGCGATGAAGTCGGGCTCCGACGATCTGGTACGCCAGGTCAACCGGACCCTGGAGAACTACGTCAAGGACGGCGGCTGGAAGGCGTCGTACGAGAAGTGGCTGCACCCGACCATGGACCAGGGCGACAAGAAGTCGGTGTCGGCGACGCCTCCCGAAGCCCGCTACAAGTGACGGACCATCGACTGACGGGCGTTACGACAGCGCAGGACAGAACACAACGGACCACTACGCAGCGAGAGGTGATCGATGGGCGTCACGGACCCCGCCGGGCCGGTGATGGACCGGGACGAGGTGGACCGTGCGCTGGCGCGGCTCGGCGCGGAGCACGAGGCGATCGAGACCTCGCTCCTCGCCCTGCAGGACCACGCGGGCCGCAGGCTTCTCGAGGGCGCCGAGCTCACGGGTGTCACCAAGGAACGCTGGACTGCCGCAGACGCGTCGATCACGCTGCTGTGGGCGTACTTCGACGCGTACACGGACGCGTTGCGCTCCGCGCGCGACATCCGCTCCCGTCGCCGCTGGTCCAGCCGTGACGACCTGGTGGAGCTGACGGAACTGCTGCGCGGCGAGTCCGTGACGGTGGCCGGAAGCACCACGGCGACCGCCAACGCCACGACCCTGCAGGGCGGTTCGAGCAAGCTGAGCGAGCAGTTCTCGCTGGTCACCCTGGTGGACCGGATGAACGAGCTGTACGCGACCTCGCTCGACATGGTGGTCGCCGCCGACGCGGTCTGGTCGGCGCTGCCCGCCCGGATCGATTTACTCGCCGCGGAACTGCAGCGCACCCGTCAACTCGCGCACTCCGTCGGCGTACGCCCCGGCGAGCACCCGGCGGGCGACGACCTGGAGCGCATCACACGCACGCTCACCCATCTGCGTGTAGAGGTGGTGTCCGACCCGCTGGCGTACTGGCTGCCCACGCGGGGAAGTTCGGCGCCGGGCGGCGGCAAGCCCGACACCACGGTGTACGACCGCGAGGCGCGCGCCCTGGAGGACGTACGCCGTGAGATCGACGCGGTGCTGACGGTTCGTCAGGATTCCGAGCAGCGTCTGGTCAAGCTGCGTGACGTGCTCTCCCGCGCGGAGCGTACGCTCGCCGAGGCCCGCACCGCGCGCGGCGAGGTGCTGGCGAAGATCGCCGCCACGGAGGTGCCGGTCGTCAGCGGACCGCCGACCGTGCTGCAGGAGCAGCTGGCGGCGGCCGCCGAGTACCGCAGACACGCCCAGTGGCACCGTCTGTCCCCGCTCCTGGAGTCCCTGGAGCAGAAGGCGGAGGACGAACTGCTGCGCGCCCGCGAGTCGTTGACCGCGGTCACCGCGCCCCTGGCGGTCCGCGCGGAGCTGCGCGGCCGCCTCGACGCGTACAAGGCGAAGGTCGCCCGGCACGGCCTCGCGGAGGACCCGTTCCTCATCGAGCGCTACGACGCGGCCCGCCGCATGCTGTGGAGCGCGCCCTGCGATCTGCGCGTCGCCGGACAGGCGGTCCTGCGCTACCAGCAGGCGGCGGCCGAACTGCTCGGCGGCCGTGTGCCGGGGCCGCGCGGGCCCGAGGATCGCGGGGGGCCGCGATCATGAGGGACAGGGGGGAGTCGTCGTCATGAGTCAGGCACAGCAGAGCTGTCAGCGGCCGGACTGCGGCGGTACGTACGAGGACATGGGCGGCGGCGAGCTGTACTGCGACACCTGCGGTCTCGCCCCGGTCGTCTCGGCGTCCGGCATGGTCGGCTCGCCGCCCACCGGCGTGACGAGCGGCGGCAAGGACTCACGCGGTTCGACGGGCAGCGGCAGCTCCCGCTCCACCAGCCGCGGCAGTTCGCGTACGTCGTCCCAGTCGTCGAAGTCCCGGCGCTCGGTGTCGGGACGGCTGTCGCGGTCGCTGTCGGGCCGTTCCACGGGCCGTTCCGTGTCGGTGCGCAGCTCCGGTTCGAGCGCCGGCTCCAGCGGGCGCGGCCGACTCGGCGTCGGCCTGGTGCAGGTCCCGGACGTGCCGCGGCCCGATCCGCGCGAGATGGTGCTGGACAACCCGGAGGTGCCCGAGCGCAAGCGGTTCTGCTCCCGCTCGGACTGCGGCGCGCCGGTCGGCCGGGCCCGCGGCGAGCGGCCGGGCCGTACGGAGGGCTTCTGCACGAAGTGCGGGCACCCGTACTCGTTCATGCCGAAGCTGAAGTCCGGCGACATCGTGCACGGTCAGTACGAGGTCGTGGGCTGTCTGGCGCACGGCGGCCTCGGCTGGATCTATCTCGCCGTGGACCGCGCGGTCTCCGACCGCTGGGTGGTGCTCAAGGGTCTGCTCGACACCGGCGACCAGGACGCGATGGCGGCGGCGATCTCCGAGCGGCGCTTCCTCGCGGAGATCGAGCACGCCAACATCGTGCGGATCTACAACTTCGTCGAGCACCTCGACAAGCGCACCGGCTCCCTCGACGGCTACATCGTGATGGAGTACGTCGGCGGCAAGTCCCTGAAGGAGATCGCGAACGCCCGCCGCACACAGACGGGCCGACGCGACCCGCTGCCCGTCGAGCAGGCGTGCGCGTACGGCATCGAGGCCCTGGAGGCGCTCGGCCATCTGCACGCCCGCAACCTGCTCTACTGCGACTTCAAGGTCGACAACGCCATCCAGACCGAGGACCAGCTCAAGCTGATCGACATGGGCGCGGTGCGCAGGATGGACGACGACGAGTCGGCCATCTACGGCACGGTGGGCTACCAGTCGCCGGAGGTCGCGGACGTCGGCCCGTCGGTCGCCTCCGACCTGTACACGGTCGCCCGCACCCTGGCCGTGCTGACCTTCGACTTCCAGGGCTACACGAACGTCTACGTCGACTCGCTGCCCGACCCCGACAACATCGAGGTCTTCCGCCAGTACGAGTCCTTCTACCGCCTCCTGGTCCGCGCGACCGACCCCGACCCGGCCCGCCGCTTCGCCTCCGCGCAGGAGATGACCGAGCAGCTGACGGGTGTGCTGCGCGAGGTCGTGTCCTTGCAGACGGGGCGCGCGCGGCCGTCGCTGTCGACGCTGTTCGGGCCCGAAGTACGGGTGACGGACACGGAGTTGTTCCCGAAGCTGGACGGGGAGGTCTCGCGGCTGGGGGCTCGCGTGGCGCCCGCCCGCAAGGCGCTCACCGCGACCGGCGCCCCAGCCCCGGAGACCGGCGCGGGCATCGTCAAGCCCGTGGGCGCCCCCGCCGCCGCCCTCGCCCTGCCGGTCCCCCACGTGGACCCCGCCGACCCCAACGCCGGTTTCCTCGCGGGGCTGATGACCACCGCGGCGGCCGAACTGCTCGGCGCGCTGGCCGCCGCGCCGGCGCCGTCGACCGAGACCCGGCTCAGGCAGGTGCGGGCCTGGCTGGAGAACGGCGACACCGCGACCGCGCACCAGGCGTTGCTGAAGCTGGAGGACGAGCGGCCGGACGACTGGCGGGTGGTCTGGTACCGGGGCGTGGCCGCCCTCGTCACCGGCGACCAGGAGGGCGCCGCGCTCTCCTTCGACGCGATCTACGACGCCTTCCCCGGCGAACCCGCCCCCAAGCTGGCCCTCGGCCTGTGCGCGGAGGTGCTGGGCCAGCTGGACAACGCCGCCGAGTACTACCGCCTGGTGTGGTCGACCGACCCCAGCTATGTCAGCGCCGCCTTCGGTCTGGCCCGGGTCCAGCTGGCGACCGGCGACCGCCGCGGCGCCGTGGCGACCCTGGAGTCGGTGCCGGAGAGCTCCATCCACTACACGGCCGCGCGGGTGGCGGCCGTCCGGGCCCGGCTGCGTCAACGCACGGCGGTCGCCGCGGACGTACCGTTTCTTGACGACCTGACCGCCGCGGCGGGGCAGGTGGAGGCGCTGGATGCGTATGGCCTCGACCCGGCGCGCAGGGAGCAGTTGTCGGCGGAAGTCCTCGGCTGCGCGCTGGACTGGATACTCTCCGGGGGCCAGGGTTCCGCCCCTCCCGCCGCCGGAGGACGGACGCTGCTCGGCAGCGGCCTGGACGAGCGGGGCCTGCGTTTCGGTCTGGAGCGTTCGTACCGCATGCTGGCCCGGCTCGCGCGAGGCGGCGAGGAGAGGATCGACCTGGTGGAACGTGCCAATCGTTACCGCCCCCGGACGTGGGTGTAGTTGATGTCGCAGATGCCCCAGTTGTCCGCCTGCCCGAGCTGCGAATGGCCGCTCGAGTCGGGTGACCGTTTCTGCGGTGCGTGTGGATACGACCTGTCCGCCGTGCCCGTACGGCCGGACGACCACCCCACCATCGCCCTGAACGGCTCGACGCCGCCCCCGGGCGCTCCCCCGGCCCCGCAGGCGCCGCCGATCCCCGCGCCGGCACCCCCGGCGACGGTCGGCCCCGATGTGCCGCCGGCCCCGCCAGCTCCGCCCGCGGCCGCTGCCACGCCGACCGGCTCGCCCGTCTCCCCCGCCTCCGGCGTACGGTTCGACCGTCCGCCGGAGCCCGAGGAGTACCCGTTGCAGGCACCCGACCCACGCATCGCCGCCGACCTGCCGACCCCGCCCGAGGGCACCAAGGTGTGCGTCGCGTGCCGTGCCGGCCGCGTGGATCACGACGGGTACTGCGAGAACTGCGGACACGCCCAGCCGCGCGAGCGCGACCACATGGAGCTGGACGCCGGCCCGGTCGCCGCCGTCAGCGACCGTGGGCTGCGCCACCACCGCAACGAGGACGCGTTCGCCGTCGCCAGCACCGCGTTGCCCGACGGCCGACCCGCGGTCCTGGCGGTCGTCTGCGACGGTGTGTCCTCGGCGACCCGCCCCGACGACGCCTCGATGGCCGCGTCCCGCACCGCGAGCGAGTCGCTCCTGGCCGCCCTGCCGCGCGGCACACATCCGCAGCAGGCCATGCACGACGCGATCATCGCCGCCTCGAACGCGGTCAACGCACTCGCTGCCGAGCCGGCCACGGCCCGCGAGCAGGCCCCGCACCAGAACGCGCCGGCCTGCACCTTCGTCGGCGCCGTGGTCACCGCCGGCCTGCTGGTCGTCGGCTGGGTCGGGGACAGCCGCGCCTACTGGGTGCCGGTGGACCGCAGCACTCCCCCGGCCCGGCTCACCGAGGACGACTCCTGGGCCGCGCAGATGGTCGCCGCGGGCCTGATGAACGAGGCCGAGGCGTACGCCGACGAGCGCGCCCACGCCATCACGGGCTGGCTCGGCGCGGACGCCTACGAACTGGAGCCGCACACCGCTTCCTTCAAGCCGGACCGTCCGGGTGTAGTGGTGGTGTGCACGGACGGGCTGTGGAACTACGCGGAGGCGGCCGAGGACATGGCCGACGTCGTGCCCCTCGACGCCGCCGCGCGCCCCCTGCACAGCGCCCAGGTCCTCGTCGGACACGCGCTCGACGGCGGGGGCCACGACAACGTAACAGTGGCCGTCCTGCCGTTCCCGGCACCGCCGATGGGGGCAGGATCGGCCTGAGGCCAACTGCGGGGACGGCCTCATCGGACCGGAGGGGACCGGTCCGTCGACAGCCATGGCCCCACTGTGGGGTTCTTTAGGGGGATTTGAGAACGTATGGCCAACTTCTCGAAATCAAATGTGCCGCAGTTCTCGGTGGACGTGTACCAGAACGAGTACCTGCCGGAGGGCGGTCGCGAGGTCAACGCGATCGTCACGGTCACCGCGACCGGCGGCGGCACGGTCGGCAGCGCGGTCGCCGCGCCCCATCTGTACGCACCGGGGCAGAGCCCGTCCGCGGCCGTGGCGATCATGGTCGACTGCTCGGGCTCGATGGACTACCCGCCGACCAAGATGCGCAACGCCCGCGACGCCACGGCGGCCGCGATCGACACCCTGCGTGACGGTGTGCACTTCGCGGTGATCGGCGGCACGCACGTGGCCAAAGAGGTGTATCCGGGCGGTGGCCGAGTGGCTGTGGCCGACGCCACCACCCGCGACCAGGCCAAGCAGTCCCTGCGCAGGCTCAGCGCGGGCGGCGGCACGGCCATCGGCACCTGGCTGCGGCTCGCCGACCGGCTGCTGTCCTCGGCCGATGTCGCCATCCGGCACGGCATCCTGCTCACCGACGGCCGCAATGAACACGAGTCGCCGGAAGACCTCAAGGCCGCGCTGGACTCCTGTGCCGGACGGTTCACCTGTGACGCCCGTGGCGTGGGTACCGACTGGGAAGTGAAAGAAGTCACAGCGATCGCCTCCGCCCTGCTCGGCAGCGCCGACATCGTCGCCGATCCGGCCGCTCTGGCCGCCGACTTCACGCAGATGATGGAGACGGCGATGGGCAAGGAGGTCGCGGACGTCGCGCTACGGCTGTGGACGCCGGTCGGCACGACCATCAAGTTCGTCAAGCAGGTCGCGCCGACGGTCGAGGAGTTGACCGACCGGCGCACCGAGGCCGGCCCGCGCGCCGGTGACTACCCCACGGGCTCCTGGGGCGACGAGTCCCGTGACTACCACGTTTGCGTCGAGGTCCCGGTCGCGGAGATCGGCCGGGAGATGCTCGCCGCCCGGGTCTCCCTGGTCGTTCCGCAACCCGACGGCAGCGCGGGAAACTTGGGCGCGCAGGGCCTCGTACGGGCCGTATGGACCGACGACATGGTCGCCTCGACGTCGATCAACCCGCAGGTGGCCCACTACACCGGTCAGGCCGAACTGGCACAAGCCATTCAACAAGGGCTCGATCTTCGCAAAGCGGGCGATATGGATGGTGCAACGGCCAAACTGGGCCGCGCCGTTCAGCTCGCCAGCGCCTCCGGAAACGCGGATACGGCGAAACTCCTTGCGAAGGTGGTGGACGTGGTCGATGCCGCGGCGGGTACTGTGCGACTGAAGGCGAAGGTCGCGGAGGCCGACGAGATGACTCTCGAGACACGGTCCACAAAGACTGTTCGTGTAAAGAAGTGACCTAGCAGGACCCTGAAAAGAGCGAGCCCGGCCCCTCGGGGTTGGAGAAATCCGGTCGAAAAGCGACCGGAAAAGAGAGGGGGAAGCGCCGACATGCCGACCTGCCCGAACGGACACCAGTCGGGTTCCGACGACTGGTGCGAGGTCTGCGGTCACCGCATGGCCGGTGCCGTACCTCCGCCCCCTCCGCCCCCGCCCCCGCCCGGCGGTGGCTACGGCTTCCCGCCTCCCGGCGGTCCCGGCCCCGGCGGCCCGTCCGGTGGACCGAACGCCGGTCAGCCAGGCGGTCACCAGCCCATGCCCGGCTTCCCGGAGCCGGAGCTCTGCCCGCAGTGCCGTACACCGCGTGAGGGCGGTGCGCCGTTCTGCGAGGAGTGCCGGTGGAACTTCCTGACCAACACGGCGACGTCGTACACGCCCGCCGCGCCGCGCCCGCCGGCGCCGGGCGGCCCGGGCCTGCCGTCCCACTTCCAGCAGCAGTCGGGGCCCCCGCCGTCGTTCGGCGGCGGTGACTCGTATGAATATCAGGGCTCACGCCCGTCCCAGGTGAACCGCCCGGCGGAACCGATTCCGCCCTTCGGCGCGGATCCGCAGGCCCCGGGCGGTCCCGGTGGCCCTGGCGGCCCCGGCGCTCCGGGTGGCCCCGGCGCTCCCGGTCCCGGCCCCGGTGGCATGGGTGGGCCCGGTTCGGGCTACGGCGGTCCCGGCCCCGGTGGTCAGAGCGGCCCTGGCGGCTTCGGCCCGGGTCCCGGCGGCCCCAGCAATCCTGGCGGCCCCGGTGGACCGGGTGGACCAGGTGGTCCGGCTGCCCCCGGCGCTCCCGGTGGCTATGGCGCTCCCGGCGGCCCCGGTGGCCCCGGAATGAACGCCCCCTCCGCCTTCGGCGGCGACCCGTCGCGTCCGGTTCCGCCACCGCCCGGCGGCCCCGGTGGTCCCGGCGCGACCGGTGGTGCTCCGCAGGCGTTCCATCCGGCCGGACCCGGCCCTTCCGCCCCGCCGGCCCCGCCCGGGTTCGGTCAGGAGCCGAACCGTCCGCAGCAGGGCGGCCCGTCCTTCGGCGGCGGTGACGACGACTGGGTGATCTCCCCGCCGTCGTCGGGCCCCGGCGGCCCGGGTGCCCCCGGCGCGCCCCCTCAGGGCGGCTACGGCTACCCGCCGCCCGGCGCGACCCAGGCCCCGCCGCCGCCCGGTCCCGGCTACCACCAGCAGCCGATGACCTGGATGGCGACCATCGGCCCGGACCGCGAGTACTTCATGGCGATGATGCAGCGCTCCGGCCCCGAGGCCGCGGGCCTGAACCTGCCCGCGTACTCGCCCGAGCAGCAGCGCGCGCTCACCGGCAACCAGATCACCATCGGCCGCCGCCGCCACTCCACCGGCGAATCCCCCGACATCGACCTGTCGGTGCCGCCGGAGGACCCGGGCGTCTCGCACCAGCACGCGGTCCTGGTCCAGCAGCCGGACGGCACCTGGGCGGTCGTCGACCAGAACTCGACGAACGGCACGACGGTGAACGGCTCCGAGGACCCGATCCAGCCCTTCGTGCCGGTGCCGCTGCAGGACGGCGACCGGGTGCACGTCGGGGCGTGGACGACGATCACGATCCGGCGCGGCTAGGCATCTCGATACCGGGAGGGGGCGGTCGTACGGCGAGAAAGCGCCGTACGACCGCCCCCTCCCGGCGTTTCAGCCGGGCAGCGGCCACGCGTACGGCCCCTCGGGGTCGTCCAGCCACGCCCACTCGTGCTCGCCGCGCACCGTGATCCCGAACCGCTCCCGCTGTGGCTGCCCCTCGCGCTCCCACAGCGCGTACGCCTCCTGCGGGTCGAGGCTGCCGCGGGTCAGGGTGAGCAGGAAGCGGAACAGTTCGTGTTCCCTGGCCCGGCGCGGCAGCCCGCCCACGCGTGGTGGCTCCGGCTCGTTCCGGCTGCCGCCGCGCAACGGCACGAAGTAGGCGGGCGTGTGCAGAAAGCGCCCCTCGGCGTGCTCGGCGTCCCGCACGGCGAGGGCGACCAGGCCGGTGGCGAGCGGCGTCAGGACGCGGGCGCCGGGGCGGCACTGGGCGAGCCAGGCGCGGGGGATCGACGGCAGGGTGCAGGTCGCGATGATGCGGTCGAAGGGGGCGCGCTCGGGCACACCGCGTGCGCCGTCGCCGGTGACGACGGCGGGGCGGTGGCCGGCCGCCTCCAGATGCCGTCGTGCCGACTCGGTGATCTCGGGCTCCAGATCGACGGTGGTGACGAGATCGTCGTCGCCGAGCCGGTGGGCGAGCAGGGCGGCGTTGTAGCCCGTGCCCGCGCCGATCTCCAGCACTCTGTCGCCCTCCGCCACCTCCAGCGCGACCAGCATCATCGCCATGAGGGACGGCTGGCTGCTGGAGGAGAGCAGCTCGCCGTCGCGCAGCCGGGTGGCCAGCGGGGTGTCGGCATAGGCGCCGCGCACCCAGCGCTCGCGTGCGGCCGGGTCGGGGCTCTCCCCCCAGCGGCGCTCGTATCCGCCCGCGATACCGACGTAGTAGTACGGCACGAACAGATGCCGGGGTACGGCGGCGAAGGCCTCCCGCCACACGGGGTCGTCGGCCCACGCCCCGCTCATCTCGATCTCACGCACCAGTGCGGCCCGTGCCGAGGCGGCGAGGTCGTCCAGGTCCCTGTCGAGAGCGTGTGCGCTCATACGTCCACTGTCCTGCTGGAGGCGGTGTGAGGCGAGCGCCTCGCCGGACGATCCGGAACGCGTCACTCGGGGTCGGCCGCTGCTGATCCGTTGGCTGGTCCTAAGCCTGGAGTCCTCGGTCGCCGCGTCTGAGAGCATGGAGGCGTGAATGAGATTCGGCGCGGCACGCTGCAGGAGCAGACCTTCTACGAGCAGGTCGGCGGGGAGGAGACCTTCCGCCGCCTCGTCCACCGCTTCTACGAGGGTGTCGCGGAGGACCCGCTGCTGCGGCCCATGTACCCCGAGGAGGACCTGGGCCCGGCCGAGGAGCGCCTGACCTTCTTCCTGATCCAGTACTGGGGCGGCCCGACGACGTACAGCGAGAACCGCGGCCACCCCCGCCTGCGCATGCGCCACGCCCCCTTCACCGTCGACCGCGAGGCGCACGACGCCTGGCTGAAGCACATGCGGGTCGCCGTCGACGAGCTCGGCCTCTCCGAGGAGCACGAGCGGACGCTGTGGAACTACCTGACGTACGCGGCGGCGTCGATGGTGAACACGGCGGGCTGAGCCGCCCGGGAGCGCGTGTACGGCGGGATCAGCGGACGCTGACGTCCAGGGTGCCGAGTCCCGCACGCCGTACGGCGATCGACCCGTACGGCGTGCGCAGCCGTAGCCACGCACCGGACGAGAACAGGGCAAGCTCCCTGGTGGCGCGCAGGAATCCCAGCGACTGGGCCGCGTGCACGGCCCGCATCGGCAGATGGGTGTCCCCGACGGTCCGGGACCAGATCTCCCGCCCGACCCGGTCGAGTTCGGCCCGGGTGCGCCGCTCGGCCGCCAACTCCTCGGTACGCGACCGGAACTCCGCGACACCCGCACCGATCATCGCCCGCAGGGCATCGGGCGCGGGCAGCCCCGGCACCGGCCGCCATCCGCCGCGCGGCGGGAGCACCCCTGCCCACGGCGGCCCGGTCACGGCCCCCGGCACGACCGCGGTGGCCGCCGACTCGTCGACGGACTCCAGGAGTTCACCGGCGGAGACGGTCACGTCCAGCGTGACGTCGAGCCCGTTCTCGTACGGCTTCGCCAGCCGTACCGCGCGGATCGCCAGCACCTCGAAGGACGGCGGCCGCCCGAAGACGGCGAGCGCCGTGCCGGCCGCCTGGAGGCGCACCGCGGCCCCACGGTCGTAGTGGAGCAGCCGGGAGAGGAAGGCCGCGAGATCCGCTGCCTCCCCCTCGTCGGCGAGGTGCAGCACCGTCATGCGGCGACGGCCTCCTCCTCGTCGTCCTTGTCCTTCGCGTCGTCCGTGTACTCGCGGAGGAACTCCTTCTCCTCCGCGGTGAGCCGCCGCGGCCGTTCCGCCTCGAAGTCGAACGGCACGACCACCGTCGAGGCCCGGACGTAGACCAGGTCGTCGTCCTTCACCTCGTAGGTGATGGTGAAGGACGCGGCCCTGATCTCACTGACCCACAGCTCGATGTCCACCGGGTGGTGCCGGTGGACGAGCTGCCGCTTGTAGTCGATCTCGTGGCGCGCCACCACCGACCCCTGCTTGAAGTCCTTCTCCGGACGGAACAGGAAGTCGATACGGGCTTCCTCCAGGTAGCGGACGAAGACCGCGTTGTTGACATGCCCGTACGCGTCCATGTCGGACCAGCGCAGGGGGCAGCGGTAGATGTGGCGCAAGACCGATCAGCCCCGGGTCAGCTTCTTGTAGGTGGCACGGTGCGGACGGGTGGCGTCCGCGCCGAGCCGCTCGATCTTGTTCTTCTCGTACGACTCGAAGTTGCCCTCGAACCAGAACCACTTGGACTCGCCCTCGTAGGCGAGGATGTGCGTGGCGACTCGGTCGAGGAACCACCGGTCGTGGGAGACGACCACGGCCGCACCCGGGAACTCCAGCAGCGCGTTCTCCAGGCTGCTGAGGGTCTCGACGTCGAGGTCGTTGGTCGGCTCGTCGAGGAGCAGCAGGTTGCCGCCCTGCTTGAGGGTGAGCGCGAGGTTGAGGCGGTTGCGCTCACCGCCGGAGAGAACGCCGGCCGGCTTCTGCTGGTCGGGGCCCTTGAAGCCGAAGGCGGAGACATACGCACGGCTCGGCATCTCGACCTGGCCGACGTTGATGTAGTCGAGCTCGTCGCTCACTACGGCCCACAGCGACTTCTTCGGGTCGATGTTCTCGCGGCTCTGGTCGACGTACGAGATCTTGACGGTCTCGCCGACCTTGATGGTGCCGGAGTCGGGGGCCTCGAGCCCCTGGATCATCTTGAAGAGCGTGGTCTTGCCGGCGCCGTTCGGGCCGATGACCCCGACGATCCCGTTACGCGGCAGCGTGAAGCTCAGGTCGTCGATGAGGACCTTGTCCCCGAAGGCCTTGGAGAGGTTGTTGACCTCGACGACGATGGCGCCCAGCCGCGGGCCCGGCGGGATCTGGATCTCCTCGAAGTCCAGCTTCCGCATCTTGTCGGCCTCGGCGGCCATCTCCTCGTAGCGGGCCAGACGCGCCTTGGACTTGGCCTGGCGCCCCTTGGCGTTGGAGCGGACCCACTCGAGTTCTTCCTTGAGCCGCTTGGCCCGCTTGGCGTCCTTCTGCCCCTCGACCTTGAGACGGGTCTGCTTGGTCTCCAGGTACGTGGAGTAGTTGCCCTCGTACGGGTAGGCGCGGCCGCGGTCGAGCTCGAGAATCCACTCGGCGACGTTGTCGAGGAAGTACCGGTCGTGGGTGATGGCCACGACGGTGCCCGCGTACTTGGCGAGGTGCTGCTCCAGCCAGTTCACGGACTCGGCGTCGAGGTGGTTGGTGGGCTCGTCGAGGAGCAGCAGGTCGGGCGCCTCAAGCAGCAGCTTGCACAGCGCGACGCGGCGCTTCTCACCACCGGAGAGGTTGACCACGGGCCAGTCGCCGGGCGGGCACCCGAGGGCGTCCATCGCCTGCTCGAGCTGGGCGTCGAGGTCCCAGGCGTTGGAGTGGTCGAGGTCCTCCTGAAGCTTGCCCATCTCGTCGAGCAGCGCGTCGGAGTAGTCGGTGGCCATCAGCTCGGCGATCTCGTTGAACCGGTCGAGCTTGCCCTTGACCTCGGCGACACCCTCCTGGACGTTCTCCAGGACGGTCTTGTCGTCGTTCAGCTTGGGCTCCTGCATCAGGATCCCGACGCTGTACCCGGGCGACAGGTACGCGTCACCGTTCGACGGCTGCTCGAGGCCCGCCATGATCTTCAGAACGGTCGACTTACCGGCACCGTTCGGGCCGACGACGCCGATCTTCGCTCCGGGGAGGAAGTTCAGGGTGACGTCGTCGAGGATCACCTTGTCGCCGTGCGCTTTGCGCGCCTTGCGCATGGTGTAAATGAACTCAGCCAAGAGAAACCGTCCGGCAGCTTGAAATCAGGCAGTGGGCAGATACACCCCATCTTGCCGGATCGCCACCCCTGGGGGGAAACGGGTATGGGCGGGGGGCTCTGACCTGGGGTTTCACTGCCGCAGCAGGGCCGCTCACTCAAGCGGCCGGGGCGCCACCCGCAGCTGCTCGCTGTAGAGCCAGGTGAAGGTGCGGTCCGGTTCGAGGTGGGCGTCGCCCCAGTGGATGACGTGGATGCCGTTCTCCGGGTCGGCCGTGAAGAAGAGACACACGAGCTTCGTGGATGCGCCGAGGGCCTCGAAGGTCTCGTGCAGCTCCTCGTACTCCTCGGTCGTGAGCTCGTCGTCCAGGGGGAAGAGGGTGTCTTGTGGGTCCGGGCCGTGGCTCAGGAGCATCCGACGGCGCGTGGGGGAAGCGTTGGCTGCCAGCCGGGCCCGTTGGAGGGGCTTGGGGCGGTCGGCGTATTTAAAGGGGAAAAGTGCGTGGTCGTTGATGACGGCGTACTCATATCCGCGCACGTCCCGCACGGCTTCGTCGAGCTCACGAGCCGTATCCGCGAGGTTCTCCCGCACCGCCTCGGCCAGGGTGACGCCGTACGGGCTGCGCTTCTTCAGCCTCGCGGTGAGGTGCACCGCATGAGCCCGCCCGTGGGCCCTGGCCAGCTGCTCCGGAATCGCCTCGCCGAGCCTGCCGGCGTGCCGCCCGAACCGCTCCACGGCCCAGTCCGACGGCTCACCGTGGTTACCACCCAGCACGGACATGCAGAGTCCCCTCCCCCAGTCACCCCGCTTACCAAATGTGTGACACGTGCATAAAGCATCAACAAGGGAGCGGATCCGGCCACGCGGCGCGAAGGGTCGCTGTGATCGTCGGCGCCTTCGACACGTATGCGACAGGGGAGCGCCAACGTCCACCTGCTACGGCGAAGCGCGATCCATATTTTTTGGAGTTCGGCGGTCCACGGATGTCGAGAACGTGCCACCGGCTCCGTCCCAGCAACATCAGCGACCACCACCGGCCGCACGAGGATGAAGGAGAACCAGCATGGCGATTCAGCGGATGGACAACGTCGGCATCGTCGTCGAGGACATGGACGCCGCCATCGCGTTCTTCGTGGAACTCGGCATGGAACTGGAGGGCAGGACGGAGGTCGAGGGCCTCGTCGCCGACCAGTGCACCGGACTCGACGGCGTCCGCTGTGACATCGCGATGGTCCGGACCCCGGACGGTCACAGCCGGCTCGAGCTGGCGAAGTACCGCAGCCCCGCGGCGATCAGCGCCGGGCCGCGCAACCGGCCGCACAACATTCTGGGCACGCACCGCGTCATGTTCGCCGTCGACGACATCGAGGACACCGTTGCCCGCCTGCGCCCTCACGGCGCCGAACTAGTCGGCGAGATCGCCCGGTTCGAGGACAGCTATCTGCTCTGCTACCTCCGCGGCCCGGAGGGCATCATCGTCGGACTGGCCGAGCAACTGAACTGAGAAGCCACGCTCCGTCGCCGTCTGTCAGTGCCATCGGCGCCGTGCGTCGCGCTCGTCGTCCACGGACGTCCGGCGAAGCCCGGGGCTTCGGGTGGGTAACGCGTTCGGGCAGGAATGGTGTGATTCCCGGCGCGTCGTAAGGACATATACAAATTTTTCACATTAACCTCTCGTAACTGTACGGAGTCGATCTATCACAGATCGCACCCACCTCACTCCATCGGAGATGACATGCACAAGCTTCAGAGGGCTGCCGTCGTGGTCGTCGCCCTTGGCAGCGTCGGCCTGCTGAGCACCGGCACCGCCACGGCCCAGGGCCTCGACGGTCACGGCGGCAAGGGCGGGGACAAGGTCAGCGTGCTGCAGAGCTCCAACTGCAAGTCGCACGACCTGAACCTCGACGTCCTGGGCCAGGTCGGCATCCTCAACGGCGCGCTCGGCAGCGCGCTCAACGGCGAGGGCGACCCGGGCGCGCAGGGCACCCACATCGGTTCGACCATGGGCTGCGACAACAGCGCCTTCTGAGCCGCGGCTCAGAACGGGGACCGGCCGCGTCTCATGCCGTGACGATCTCGGCGTGAGACGTGGGACGGTGGGCGACGGTGCGCCCCAGGCGAGACCTACCGGTGGAGTACGGGCCGTGACGGGCGGCCCATGGGTTGTTCCGCCGACCAAGGCGCACCGAGACCTGCCGAACCGCGCCGGCGCCCCGAAGATCAGGGCCCGATCCGTCTTCGTGGATCGGGCCCTGATCGGCGTTCTGCAGCAAGGAAAAGTGGGGTGCCCCCCTACTCCTGTGCCGACGCTTCCCTCTTCCGTACGACGACCAGGGCCGCGCCGCCGATCACGACAAGGCCGATGGCGATGCCGGCGATCAGGGGGGTCATCGTGGAGCCGCCGGTGGCGGCGAGGTTGGTGTCGTCGGAGTCGGTGCCGACGGTCGCGGGGCTCGGCTCGCTGAGGGTCTGGGTGACGGTGCCCGCCTGTTCGGCCTCGCCCGCCTGCGTCATGCAGTCCAGCACACCGGTGAACCGCTTCTCGAAGCCGCCCGGCCCCTCGATGGTGAAGTCGTAGGCCTGGTCCTCCTGGAGCGGGACCGTGACCGTGCGCGAGGCGCCCGCCGGGATGCTGTACTCGATCCCGAGCAACTCGAAGGTGAAGGGCGCGTCGCCCTCGTTGGCCGCGGTGATGTCGACACCGCCCTTGTCGCAGTTCTCCACCGCGGACAGCGCGGGTATCGCACCGGTCTCCGCCCAGCTCGCGCTCGCCGTCGCCGAGACCGTCGACTCACTGGAGCCGGCCAGGATCTGCGTCTGGCTGCGGCTCTCGGCGGCGAAAGCACGCCCCACCGGCACGGTCGTGGAGGCCTGCACGGTCAGCTCGGCCTGGCCGTCCGGGGTGTCCTCGGGCACGTCGAAGAACACCTGGCCGCCGTCCGCGGCGGTCGTGACGGGCTTGCCGTCCTTGTCCACGAGCCGCACCCCGCTGGTGGCGGCGTCGGCGGGCGGGGTCAGCGTCACGCTGTCCGCGTTGGTGTGCACCGTCACCGGACCGAGCCGCTCACCGGCGTGGCCGGAGACCGCGGGCGGGTCCAGCGTCAGCGACGCCTGGGGCTCGGCCACGCCCCGCGCGCTCTTCTCCAGATAGTCCGCGAGCTTCTCGGCCTGCGGGTCGGCGGCATCGACCCGCACTCCGTCCGAGTAGCGCCAGATGGCCACCTGGGTGCCGGCCGCCGCGTCCTGCTCGGTGAGGCCGCCCTTGAAGCCCGCCTTCTCGGCCAGCGCGGCGAGGTCGTTCACCTGCGGGTAGGAGTTCTCCAGGATCCAGCGGATCCGGCCCGCGTCCTTGTTGGCGCCCAGGGAGGTGCCGCTCCAGGGCGTCTCGTGGTACTTGGCGTCGCGCTGGGTGGGGTTGTGGATGTCGACGCAGTACGTCTGGAGCATGCCGCCGCCGTCGACGGACATCTCGAACAGGCCGGCCGAGATCTCCTGGTCGCCGGAGTCGGTGTGGACGACCGCGGCGCCGTAGGTCTTCAGGCCACCTATGGTGGCGGTCGCCCCGCCCTGGCTCGGCGCTGTCGCGTCGGCGGCGGGCGCGGCCGCGGCGGTGCCGGCGCCCGCCAGCACCGTGGCGGCGACGAGCCCGGACACCAGGGTCGCGGCGGCGAGGCGTGCCGCCCCTCGCCCGCGCGCCGACAGCGCCGACGCTGAGAACGCAGCAAACACAGAATTCCCCTTCGAGCAGGACCCGTTGACGTGGGGGACGGTCCCACCAGCAGCTTCTTGAAGCCCCGAGAGCTATGCCCGGCATCCTAGGGACGCGGCGCAGCAGGCTTCCCCGTGATCTGGTCGGAGGGCCGATCCGACTCGGAATCGTTATCGCCAAGATCCCTTGCGAGCAGGGCTTATCGACAAATCCACCGGGGTCGTTCGGTACGCATTCGTCGATAAGCCGCAGTTCGGTCAGGCCCCACCAGTGACTGACGTCACGTCATCGCCATTGGTTCCGGGGCCTGTTGGTCAACGGGGTCGGCGGGGGGTGTCTCCCAGTCGGGCTCGGGCTGTGCGGGTGCGGCGGGCACCGTCTCCGGCCTCGGCGCGCGTCGGAAGGCCGATGTGCCGCGCGCGAGGTCGTGACCGATCGCCAGCGCGTCGATGTCCGCCGACGTCCAGCTCTGCCCCTCCCGTACGTCCGAGCGCACCTTGAGCCTGCCCTGCACCACGACCGGATCGCCCACGTTCAGCGACGCGGCGGCGTTCGTGGCGAGTTGGCGGTTGGCCCACACCGTGAAGAAGTTGGTGTGGCCGTCGGTCCACTCGTTCTTCCCCCGGTCCAGATAGCGCGAGGTCACCGCCAGCCGGAAGCGGGCGGACGGTCCCGTCGCAAGTTCCCGGAACACCGGCTGTGTCGCCACGTTCCCCACCGCGCAGATGATCGTCTCGTTCATCACGAACCCCTCCCTGGCCCGGCCGTTCACGCCGGGCGGATACGCGTACGGGCCCGTCCCGTACGGCTGCGTCCGACATGACGGCCGCGCCCCGGACACCTCCGGGTGCGCCGCCGTCACCGCGTTCGACCGCGTCCGTCGCGATCGCCGCGAAGCCAGACTGCCTCCGCCGGGCCGAGCCCGCAGAGCCCTGTGGATCACCGCCCGTCTGTGGATATCTCCGCCACCCACAAGGGTGAGCTCCACGTCCCGGGCGGCGCCTCAGCTCACCTCCCCGTGGCCCCCACCCCCATCACCCGCCCGTACTGCTCACGAACCTCCCGGTATCGCAACAGCTCCGCCGCCACCGGATCCAGCACCCGGGCCCGTCCGCATCCGGCCGCCGCTTCTCGAAGCCGTCGTTCCGCATCGGTGCCGTACCGCCGTGCCGGTCCCCGTGCCGCCATCCGGCAGCCCCATTCGACGAGCGGGCCTCCGACGATGCCGGCCGCCATCAGCAGCACCGGCACGCCCAGGTTGGGCTCCATGACGCCGATGATCTGCCCCACCAGCCAGAGCCCGCCCACGATCTGAAGGATCGTCATGGCGGCCTGCACCAGAACGGCCATCGGCCACCAGCCCGGCCGCGGCGGCCGCCCCGGCGGCAGTCCGGCCCGCGCGGCCAACTCGTCCAGCGCCTCGGGCAGCCCCTGGGCCCCCCGTACGGCCGCCTCGCGCACCGCCTGTGCCCACGGCGTGGGCAGCCCGGCCGACGCCTGCTCGGAGACCGTTCGCACCGCCTGCTCCACACGCTGGCGCGCGGTGGCCTCCTCGTCCGTCTGGGTCCGCAGGGACAGCCGTCCCGTCGGTGGTTCGCTGCGGTCCTGGTACCAGCGATACAGCCGCAGCCAGGGCGTCCCGCACGCGCGGTTGGCGTTGCGTAGCCACGCCCGCTCGGCGGCCTCGCCCGCGGCGGTGGCGCCGATGGCGTCCGCGAGCCGGGCGGAGAACTCGTCCCGCGCCTCCTCGCTGAGCCCGGTCCGCCGCCGCGCGGCGTACACGGGCCGCAGCCCCAGCCCGGCGGCGTCCACGTCGGCCGAGATCCGGCGCGCCGCCGCCCCGCGTTCCGCGACGAACTCGCCGAGCGCCTCGCGCAGGTCGCCGACGCCGTCCCCGGTGAGTGCGGACAGCGCGAGCACGACCGCGCCCGGTTCACCGTGCTCGCCGAGCGCGATGCCGTCCTCGTCGAGCAGCCGCCGTAGGTCGTCGAGGACCTGGTCGGTGGCCTCCCCGGGCAGCCGGTCGGTCTGGTTGAGGACGATGAACATGATCTCGGCGTGTCCGGCCATGGGCCGCAGATAGCGCTCGTGCAGGACCGCGTCGGCGTACTTCTCGGGGTCGACGACCCAGATGACCGCGTCCACGAGCGCCAGCACACGGTCGACCTGCTCACGGTGCTGTACGGCCGCGGAGTCGTGGTCGGGCAGGTCGACCAGGACGAGCCCGCGCAGCTGCCCGTCGGCGGCCGCGTTCTGCGCGGGGCGCCGTCGCAACCGGGGCGGGATGCCGAGCCGGTCGATGAGGCCCGCCGCGCCGTCGCTCCAGCTGCACGCGAGGGGCGAGGCGGTCGTCGGCCGTCGTACGCCCGTGTCCGAGATGGTCACTCCGGCGAGCGCGTTGAACAGCTGGGACTTGCCGCTGCCCGTGGCTCCCGCGATGGCAACGACGGTGTGCTGCCCGGAGAGCCTGCGCCGCGCCGCCGCCTCGTCGAGCACCCGGCCCGCCTCGCCGAGCGTCTTGCCGTCGAGCCGGGTGCGGGAGAGTCCGACCAGTTCACGCAACGCGTCGAGCCGTGACCGCAGAGCCCCGTCGTACGCGAGCGGCGTCGCCACCTGTGGCCCCGAGGACGCCCGGGGCTCCACGACTGGGGGCTGCTCGGCAACGGCGTTGCTTTCGTTCACCCGGCGTGCGATCAGACCGTCGTCCCAGGGGGTCGAGGGGTCGGTGCCGGAGGGGGCGTCCTTGCGGAACGAGGCGTCCGCGCGGGAGGGGGACTCCGGGCGGGAGGAAGGTGTCGTACGGGAGGGCGGTGCCGTACGGCGGGAGGGGGCGCTCTCCTTGCGGCCGACGGGGTCGGAGACGCTCCCACGCGCGGGTGTGGTCCCGGCTCTCTTGCCCTCCTTGCCTCCCCTGCCTCCCGCGGGCGTGACGTTGCTGCTGCCCCCGTCCCCGGCGCTGTCGTCGTCGCCGGCGCGGTCTTTGCCGTTGCCGTTGCCGTTGCCGTTGCCGTTGCCGTTGTGGGAGTTACGACCGCCCGGGTCGGGCGCGCTCGCGTGTGCGGCTCCGGCGGCGTCACCCTGACGGCCGTCGTCCGAGTCGGCGGCGTCCTCGCGCGCGGGTGGGTCGCCGAGGCCGGAGGGCTGCTCCACGCGCGCGTCGTCGTCCTCGATCACCCGGCTCTCCCACTTCGCCAGTTTTCTCCAGATCTTGCGCTTGTCCGGCTCCTCGGCGGCGATGACGCCGTCGCTCTCGCCGGGCTGCTCGTCCGGCGTGCGTTCGTCGGCCGAGGGGAGGCCGTTCTCGGCGGCACCCGGCACGGGGATGTCGTTCACGCGATCGTCGTCCTTGCTGACGCGGCGGTCCTCCTGCTGCTGATCGGCGTGTTCCGTGTGGTCCTGGTCAGTGACGGCGGTCACCGGTCACCTCTCCTTCTGCAGTACGGACAGCGCGGCGATGAGTTCGGCCTGGGGATCGGGGTGGACCTCCAGGGCGTCGAGCGGGGCCAGCCGTCGCTCGCGTTCGTTGTGCATGACCCGGTCGAGGTGCTCGGTGAGCAGCCGGCCGGCCCGGTCGCGCAGCCGCAGCGCCCCGTGCGCCCCGATCCGCTCGGCGAGCCCCTCCCCCGCGGACCGCGCCCGGCGGCTGCCCAGCAGCGCGGTGGCGACGAGGGCGGTGACGACCTCGGAGTCCGGAGCGACGCTGCGGTCGAGGTAGCTCACCTCGTCCTCGGCGTACTCCTCGAGCTCGCGCCGCCAGCGCCGTACGGCCATGCCGATGCGGTGTTCGAGGCTCGCCGCCTTCGGATCGCGGTCCGTCAGTTCCGGGGCGGCGGCGGCCGGTTCACGCCGCCAGGCGTCGTCGACGCGCTCGTCGGCGGCGGTGACGGCGCACAGCAGGAGGGTGCTCAGGCTCTCCACCAGTGAGTCGAGAAGCTCACCGGCGGAGCAGTCGAGGGGGAAGGCGCGCCAGCGCTTCAGGGCGTCACCGGCGAGCACGGCGCCGCCCTGGAGCCGGGCACGCACGCGTGCGTACTCGCTGTCGTAGGCGCTGTCGACGGCGGCGGTGAGCCGCAGGGCCGCCGCGTACTGGGCGGCTGCGGCGGCGGCGAGCTCGGGCAGGCGGGCCTTGAGGGAGTCGAGGAGGCCGTAGGCCGTACGGGCCATGACGTGCTCTCGGGCCGCGGGCTCCTGGGCCTGATGGACGAGCCAGGTGCGCAGCGAGGCCACCGCGGTGGCCGGCAGCAGCCCGCCGCCCCAGGCCGACTCGGGCAGCTCGGGCACGGTGAAGCGGGGTACGTCGCCGAGGCCGGCCTTGGTGAGCAGGGCGCCGTACTGCCGCGAGACCTCGGAGACGACCTGGTGGGGCACGCGGTCCAGGACGGTCACGAGGGTGGCGTCGTACTCCTTGGCGGTGCGCAGCAGGTGCCAGGGGACGGCGTCGGCGTACCGGGCGGCCGTCGTGACCATGATCCAGATGTCGGCCGCGCAGATCAGCTGGGCGGCGAGGGCGCGGTTGTCGGCGACGAGGGAGTCGATGTCGGGCGCGTCGAGGAGGGCGATCCCGGCCGGCAGTGAGTCGGCGGTCTCGATCCGCAGCACGCGCGCGGCGTCGTCGCCGGGCATGATCAGCTCCTCGCCCGGGTCCTGTTCGGGTACCCACACGCGGGTGAGGTCGGGCAGTACGCGCATCCCGCTGAACCAGTGATGGTCCTCCGGATGACAGACCAGCACCGGGTTTCGCGTAGTCGGGCGCAGTACGCCCGCCTCCGATACGCGTCGGCCCACCAGAGAGTTGACGAGCGTCGACTTGCCGGCGCCGGTGGATCCTCCCACCACTGCCAGCAAGGGCGCTTCGGGCTCTTTCAGGCGGGGCACCAAATAGTCGTCGAGCTGCGCGAGCAGTTCGTCGCGGTTGGCACGCGCGCGTGGCGCCCCCGCCAGGGGCAGCGGGAAGCGTGCGGCCGCGACACGGTCGCGCAGGGCGGAGAGTGCGTCGAGCAGCTGAGGCCGTACGTCCAAGGTCACCACATGCGAAGAATGCCCAATTTTAGGGGAATTCTGAAGCATATGAGCATGTCTGCGCGCCGATAGGACACAAGGGACGGAAGGGACGACTGGGACACGGGCACAGTCCAGGCATAACGAGTGCACAACACCCGGGGCGGGAGAGGCCAAAAGCGGTGCACGATTCGTACCTGCCTGCGATTATCAGGACCGCTTCACCGAACCTCCACATCGAGCCACGGAGGCGAAGCAACTGGGACACGGATGCGGGAGCCCTATCCTTGTCCCCGGCAACGTCACGGTTCGGCCCACACCCGGGCACCACGAACGAGGCCACACAACCGGCCCCCGTAGCTCAGTGGATAGAGCAGGCGCCTTCTAAGCGCTTGGCCGCAGGTTCGAGTCCTGCCGGGGGCGCCCAGTCTCCGCCCTCCCATCGGGAGGGCGTTTTTGCTGTTCAGAGCAGGTACCGCCCGACATGACCAAGCCCCGGGCCCTCCCCTGACGATCAAGGGAGTGCTCCGGGGCCGTCCGGCTGTCACCGGGTTTTTGCGGGTGGCCGTGTCGAATACGTGTCGAAGTTTCTTGGCCGAAGATCAACCAGCGTCGGGCGGCTCGGGGAGGTCTCCGGCCGCTTCGAGGCGCTTCTTCAAATCAGGAAGCTGCCCTTCGACACAGCGGGCGTACGTGGCGAGGAGTACCGGCACACTGTTCCCGGCCCACTCGGCAACCTGCGCGGGCGGGATCCCGTCGTTGAGCCATTTGGTAAGGCGCGTGTGCCGGTTGTCGTACACCCGCCTTCCCGTGGGCGACTCGAAGACGTGCGGGGGCAAGACAGCCTTGCGCGCACCGCGCCAGGCCCGACGGATGACCGAACCCGCGAGGATGCCACCCGTCTCCCCCTGGAACAGCAGGTCTCCCGGCTTGAGCTGTTCGTCCTCCATGTGCAGCCGCAGGATGCGCGTCAGGGCGGGATGCCCCGGCGCAGTGCGCGTCTCGCCCTCGGCACGGCCCTTCAGGTCGCGTTCCTCGTGGATCTCTCCGGTGTCGGTCCACTGCTTGCCGACCTCCGGAGTCGCCGTGTGGATCAGCAACTCACACCACTGATCCCCGGCGTCAGGGTCGGGAATCGTCACGTCTTCCACTCGCATGGCTATGGCTTCCTCCGGTCGCAGACCGCAGTAGTACAGCGTGGCGAAGAACGCGTGCAGCCGCTTTCCCCCACGGGGCCGGCGCCGGATCCAGTCGAGGAGTGACGCCGCCTGGTCCGCGTTCAGCAAGGACCGCTTGTCCACGGCATTGCTGGTCTTGGTGACAGCCGTCGATTCCTTCCCCTTGGGGAGGGGGTTGGTCCGCAGGACGCGCCGGCGGATGGCGTGCTTCATGACGACGTTCAGGATCCGGCGGTGGCGCTTCCTGGACCAGGCCGCCGCCTGCTTGCCGTCGAGGCGCGTGTCGACGGCTCGCAGGACCTCATCGACCCTCTCTGGCTCCTCCCAGGCCGAGACCGGCAGAGAGTTGCGCTCCACCCACCTGAGGATGGTCACTACGTCCCGCGGGGCGTCCGCACGGCGGGTCACGTTGAACGCCCATTCGCGCAGCGCGGTCCGCACGGCCACCGGGGCGAACTGGGTCGGTTGGGCCCTCAGCAGTGCGATGGTGACCGCCGTCAGGGTCTTGGCGGTGTTCTTACGGCTGTTGCCGCCGAGCTCCGGCCAACGGGCATCCACGTACCCGACGGCGAACGCGTACCAGCTCATAGAAGCCGACTTGGAGCGGTGGGACACCGGCAGCCCAGTGGCGATGACGAAGGCCTCACCCTTCCCCGTGGCCCGGATCAGTTCGGAGCGGAAGCCCTCAGCAAGCGCCACGGTGCCGAAGGGTTCACGCCAGCGCTTGCCCGCGACCACCCAACGCACTGTGTACGTAGTCTTCCGGGCACCCTTGTACGTGAGGATCTTGTACACCTTCACGTCGTACGTGGTCTCCATCAGGCAGCGTCCTCACGGTCGTCGAGCCAGTGGTCGAGATCGCTACGCCGGATCCTCAGGTCGCCGTTCGGAAGCTTGAGGCAACGCGGCGCACGCCGCTTCGCCCGCCAGTCGTAGAAGGTCGAGCGCGAGATGCTCAGCTCCTCGCAGACCTCCGCGAGAGTGAGCATGTTGCGCGAACGAGTGGCGGTGATCATGCTGCAGCTCCTTCCTGGGCGAGCTGGTCGCGTAGGGCTTCGCGGGCTGTTTCGCGGTTGTGTTGGAGGTCGCGGGCGATGGTGGCGGCGAGTTCGGATTCACCAGGGGTGTGGCCGTGTCCGGCGTACTGCCAGTCGGCCAGGACGAGCACCGTGTCGGGTTCGCGGTCCTCCAGGCCGAGGACTGCACGTTCTTGGGCGGCGCGGAAGTCGGCGCGGGCCTGACGGAGTTCGCCGAGGGTGGTGGAGTAGCGGCGGGACTTGGAGGAGAAGTGGCCGCGAAAGCCGAGCATGTGCGCCCAGGCCCACAGACGCCGATCGGGGTAGAGCGGATCGAGCAGCTTGCAGGCTTCGATCAGGCGGCGGGTGTGGTCGGGGACCTGGTGGCGGTCGAGCTCGGAGAGTTCGCCGATGCGGCGGTCGAGGGTGCCGGTGTTCTCAGCGGCCTTGGTCGCGTACTTGGCGACGTAGGAGGCGACGGCCTGTTCGGTGATGTCGGAGCCGTCACCGAACGCTTTAACGGGGCGTACGTCGAGTTGTGTGCCCCAGCGGAAGGTGCGGGCGGGCTGGTCGGAAACGGCCGGCACTGAGACGGAGGTGTACGAGTGCACGGCGGCGGCACGGATCGAGTCCGCGAGCAGTTCGACCATTGCCCAGGCCGGAGGAGCCGTCTCGGGTCCCTCGGGGCCGTCGATCCGGATCACCGCGTGGAAGTGCAGGGCGCCGCGCTTCTGGAACTCCGCCACCTTGCCGTACGAGACGCGCACATGGTCGGCGAGTTCACGGCGGGTGAGTCCGGCGCGGGCAGCGATTTCGCGGCGCAGACGGGTTGTGAAGCGCTGCCACAGGTTGCCCGCGTGATTGTTGAAGAGGACGGCGCCTGCGTAGTCGTACGTGATCGGGTCGAGGGCGGTGCCGAGGGTGGGGTCGTCTGCGGGGTGGCGGGCGCCGCAGCGGCAGGTGCCGTGGTCGGGCCGGTTGTGGACGGGGCCAAAGGAGGGGGCGGTGAGGGTGGCGAAGACGCGGGGGTGGTCGCGGACGGTGGCGGGGATGTCGCGGTGGTCGTCTCCGGCCAGGCCAGCGCGGATGAGGTGGTAGGTATCGCCCGCGTAGGTGAAGGCGCAGGACGGGCAGCGGGAGGCGCGGCGGTTGCCGCAGGCGAGGCGGAGGCGTCCACCAGGCTCGCTCTCGGTGGAGTAGTGGTGCAGAGTCTCGCCGGTTGTCTTGTCTTTGGTGAGGGTCCAGCCGGTGAGGTGGATGGGGTCGGAGCAGCCGCCGGTGCGGCGGATCTGTTCGTGCCAGCGGTCGTAGTCGTCGGCCGAAGCCACCCTCAGCAGGTCGCCAAGGGTGACCGGGTCGAGCAGCTGGTCAGGCACGGGCGCCCTCCCGCGTGCGGAGGGGGCGGGTGCCGGTGCCGTGGCAGGCCGGGCAGTATGCGGTGATGGTCCGCAGGTGGCCTCGGGTGTCGCGGCCGCCGAGGGTAATTGCGGCGGAGGCGTGTCCCTCGCAGTCGGGGCAGATGCGGGGCGGCGGTGTGGTGCGGTGCGTCATGCTGGGGGTTCCTTCCGGGCCTTCGGGTTCGGTAGGGGCAGGGCTCCCGGGCGGCGGAGACTTGGCGGTTGAGGCCGCCCGGGGGCCGGTCAGTGCCGCTTGGCTTCGCTGTTGATGAGCGAGCGGATGACCAGGGCGCATATGGCGACCGAGGCGCCGGTGATGGCGACCGCGAGGAGCATCGAGACCAGCACGGCGCCGACCACCAGGACCACGGCCGTGCCACCACCGATCAGCGCGGCAACGGCGCCCGGGGTGAGCTGGACGGTGGGCCGGGCAGACGCCGGAGCCGGGGTGACCTGTGCGGGGGTGTTGTCCTGGTGCGGGATGACGGCGGTCGGCTCGACGACGGCGGGCGGGGTGATCAGGCTGGTCGGCTGCGGCATGGTCGGGACCTTGGGGCGGAGCATCAGCGGATCTCCATTCGCGGCGGGTTACTTGATGGCGGTGTCGATGACCGGGGCGAGCAGGCTGTCGGCGATGAGGTAGCCGCCCAGAAGCAGCACCAGGACCAGCCAGAGCGGCGGGCGGATGAGCTTGATGCCGAGGTAGCCGACGGCGGCGAGGGCGAACCAGAGGGGGACGTCCATGGCGGTGGCCTCCTAGCGGACGGTGCAGCGGTGGGTGCGGGCGGCGAGTTGGGCGGCGGTCTGGCTGGAGTAGTCGGCGGACCAGCCGCAGCGGTCGTTGGTGCACACGGCGGCGTGCTGGGTACGGCCGTTGCAGTCGCGGTGAGTGCCGATCTGCACGGGGCCGATCCGCATGACGGAGTGGAAGTAGTCGCGGGCAGGCATCGAGGTCGGGTCCTCTCGAGTCAGGCGATTTGGGCGGCGATGGCATCGGCCAACTGCGGCGGGACGCCGAGGCGAGCGCGCAGGGTTTCGGTGTCGATCGGTGATCCGGTACGGGCCTGGTGGTCGTCGGCGACCTTGCGGGCGTGGTCGACCAGCGCGGCCGGGACCGGAGGAGCCGGGACAGCGGGAGCAGCCGGACCGGGTTCGGCGGCCGGAAGCGCAGGGGCTTCTTCGGGCTCGGTCACTGCGGCCGGGATGACTTCTGGCGCAGGTGAGGCGGCCGGTTCGGGGTTGGGTGTAGTGGCCGGCGTTTCGGGGGCCGGGTGGTCGGTGGCGGAGTGGGCGAGAAGGGTGCCGCCCATGAAGGCCAGGGCGGGCCAGGCGGCGACCAGGATGCGCAGCCAGGCCGGGACTTGCTGGAGGTTGAGGAGTCCGGCGGTGGCGACGTTGGCGCCGAGGGAGGCCACCAGCGCGATCAGGAACCACCACCAGGCCAGCCGGGACGGGCCGTCGGAGCGCAGCCGCCGCCAGGAGGCGACCAAGAGCAGGTCAACCGACACCGGGTAGGCCCAGGCTTTCCAGCCGTCCTGTCCGGCAGCGGCGGCGAGGTCGTGCAGGTGGGCGAAGGACAGTGCCCCGGCGATGACGGCCTGGACGAGCACGGCGTCGACGCGGAGGGCGGTGCGGGCCATCACGGCTCCTTCCTGTGATGAGGCATGGCAGGGGTAGGGACCTGGCGCGGAACGGTCGCGCCGACCGGTGGAGCGGGAGAACGTCAGGCGGTGGCGGGGGCTGACTTGGACAGCGGCGCCCAGGCCGGGAGCGGCGGGGCAACCGCGGGGCGGAAGGCCGCCAGGGCGGGCAGGTCCGGGACGCGGTGGGCGTGCTTGTTGCAGATGTTCACGGCCTCGCGAAGCGAGGTGTGCGGGGCGCGGATACGGGCCCAGCCTCCGGAGGAGTCCCCGGCGATGGCGACGCCACGCATGTCAGTGGGGATCTGAACGGCCGCCAGGACGGCATCCGGGGAGATGTCTCCGAAGGCCATGTTGGCGGAGGTCTCGTCGTTGACGCGGTGGGCGGTCCGGCCGGTGAGCTGGGAGCGGAGCATGGTGATGCTCTTGCCGAGTTCCGCGCCGAAGCGCTGACCGCAGATCTCCAGGTAGATGCCGGCGGCGCGGCCGAGCTGGGCGAGGCGGACCAGGGCAGTGACGATGCGATCCCGCCGCTTCTCATCGTCCTTGGTGGCGAACAGGGCGAGTTCGGCGACCTCGTCGACCAGGACCACGACCGGAACCGGTCGCAGGTCGGCGGGCAGGTCCCAGATATCAGCAGCGATCTCCGCATCCGGTATCGCGACACTGATGCGCTGCTGGGCACGGATGAGGTGGTAGACGTCCGCCATGTGGGAGACGAGGGCTTCCAGGAGATCTACGGCGGTGTCCGGGTCGTCGGCAAGTGCAGAGAACCGGCGTGCCAGCGGGAAGAGTTCCACGCCCTGCTTGCAGTCGATGCCCACCAGCGCGACATCCATCGGAGCCAGCCCGGCGACCAGGTTGCGCTGATAGATGGACTTCCCCGACTCCGTTGCACCCAGCGTTAGCCCGTGCGGAACCGCCCGGTAGTCGCGGTAGTGGACAGCACCCTCCTCCCGCAGAGCGACCGGGACCCGCATCGGACTGCTGTCGGTCCTGGCGGGCATCTGCACCCGCTTGAGGACGTCATAGCCCGTCATGCGCACCTCGACTACACCTGAGCGCAGTTCACGCGAGGTGACGCCGTACAGGCTGAAGGAGTGGCGCAGCCTGTCCGAGGCCGCCGCGACGTCGAAGGCGTCCTGCCCGGGACGCAGGCCCAGCCGCAGAACCAGGCCGGTGCGGGTCGGGCGGATGCGCAGGATGCGCGGCGGACGGGGCTGCGGGACGGGCCGGTTGGTGACTCGGGCCAGGGCCAGCCGCCACCGGGAGGGCGGCACCGTGAGGCCGCAGGCATCCATGACCGAGACGTAGCGGACCAGGACCCGCAGCGTGGCGAGGGTGACCCCGAAGGTCAGCCAGTACCAGGCGGGGCGCCGCCACCGCAGGATCACTGCGGCAGCGACGACCAGCACCAGAGCGACCATGAACCACGTCATGATCAGGCAGCCTCAGCCTGCGAAGCCGTACCCGCGAGCGAGGTCACGGCCACCGCTCGGAAGGCGATCCCGTGCCGCTTCTGACCGTTGAACTCGTTCTCCCACGCCGAGGCCACCAAGCCGGTCAGCGCGACCGGGGTACCCATGGTCAGCTCCTGCGAGACGCCCGGCTGCGGGACAGTGAGCTTGAGGATCTCGACCTCATCCGGCGTGGAGAACATGACCTCCACGGTCATCAGCGTCACGCCGTCCTTGTCCAGGGCGATCTCACCGGTACGGCGGTCCTTGACCTTCGGCTGCGGAGCCTTGGCGACCATCACGGTCGCGGCGGAGGTGTCGACGGGAATCTGACGCACAGCAGATCACTCCTATATAGAGGCTGGACTCCGCCACTCATGTACATGAGTGACATGAAGAAGAGTGCCTCACTCCTATACATGAGTCAACCCGCCGCGAAGAAGAACTCGCGACGGGCTGCGGGGAGTTGAGTTCGCGCGTCAGTCGGCGGCCGGGATCCGGTACTCGAAGACGAACTGGTCAGCGGCCATGAGCGTGTCGCAGACCTCGACTACGAGACCCTCGGCGGTGCGGGCCTCACGGATCAGATGAACTACCGGCGCACCAGGGCTGAGTGCCAGCTCGGACGCCTCCGCCTTGGAGGCCGGGCGCGCTTGCAGCGTCTCAACGAACTCGGCGAACTCGTGCCCGTGGTCTTCGAGTCGGGCGTAGATGCCACCACCGCCGGGGTTCTCGGCGAACAGCTCGGGGATCTCCTTGACAACGTCCCACGGGAGGTACGAGGTCGCGGTCTCGACGGGCGTTCCGTTGCGGAAGTAGAGGCGTCGCCGGGCGAGGACCTGAGTGCCGGCGGGGACGCCCAATCGCCGGGCGGCATCCTCGGGGGCCTCCATGGGGCCGATGTAGAGGACGCTCACCTTGGCCGTGGCGCCAGATTGCTCTGACTCGGCGAGGTACGCGGCCTTACCACCCTGCCGCAGGGAGCGCCGGAAGCGATCGGACGAGCGGTGCCGCACCGGAGGTCGATCCTTCACCATCGAGCCCTTGCCGTGCCGGGTCTCCACGAGTCCGCTCGCCCGGACCTCAACCATGGCCTTGCGGATCGTCCCGCCCGAAACTCCGTAGCGGTCGACTAGTTCCGACTCGCTCGGCACCATCTCGCCAGGCTTGAGGACACCCGCTCGGATCTGCTGAATGATCTCTTCGGCGATCTGCACATACCGAGGTACGGACCTCTCGCCTCCTACTGCGGTTCCCATAGTCCTTCTCTGCCTCCTATGCTCCTGTACATGAGTCAATCACAGGAAGCAACGCCGCCGCCGCTGCACTCCGTATCTGTGGCCGGAGTAGTCGTGCGCGAAGACGGCCGCCTCCTGGCGATCCGCCGGGCAGACAACGGCACTTGGGAGCTCCCCGGCGGCATCCTCGAACTCGACGAGACCCCCGAGGCCGGAGTCGCCCGCGAGGTCCTGGAGGAGACGGGCATCCACGTCGAGGTGGACGAGCTGACCGGCGTCTACAAGAACACGACCCGAGGCATCGTGGCCCTGGTCTTCCGCTGCAAGCCATCCGGCGGCACGGAGCGCACGTCGAGTGAGTCGACGGCCGTCTCATGGCTTACGCCCGACGAGGTCGCGGAGCGTATGGCCGAGGTCTTCGCGATCAGGCTCTTGGATGCTTTGGACGGCAACGGCCCGCATGTCCGGAGCCACGACGGCAAGCACCTGCTTCGCGGATAGAGGAACCACAGGTGACAGCGGGGAACGAGCCTCGAGGACAGCCAAGGCCGCTCACCGGGCTGAGCGGCGTCCACGAGTTCCTCAACGAGATACGACTACGCCCTTCGATGTGGCTACGTCGCGGCTCCCTTCAGCACCTGGACTCGATGTTGGTCGGCTATCGGGTCGCGCTCGAAGTCCATGGCGTCCGTGAGGACTTCGACTTCTGGAGCCCCGGCAACCGAGGTCCGTTCGAAGATTGGCTGTGGGAGCGCCTCGGTCGGCACAGCCCCCTGGGATGGTCAGTAGAGATCGAGCGCGAGGCCGAAGCGGCAGGCGTGCCAGCGGTTGACCTGTTCTTCAGCCTGCTCGACGAGCATCGAGCCGAGCGGGACCAGGCCAAGGGATAAGACTTTCCCTACTTCATCAAGACCCGCGCACGGCGCGCTACGTGCTGCGGGCAGAAGCGAGAAAGCCATCCGCAGGTCAAGAACGTGCCTCCGGCGGGGGCGCTCAGACTCCGGGATGGGCCGGGGCGCCGTTCGCGAGTGCCGACCGGATCGTGGTGAGCGTTGCGGGCTCCCATCCCGACCACCTTCGACCCAGGCAGAGCCGAGCAGTCGCGGCCCAGGGCGTCAAGGTCGTTCGTACAGTGGCGCGCTCCACCTTGACGCCCTGAACCACGCCCGCTCCACGACGTGTGGGCCGAAGGCGGACGGGATGGGAGCCAGGGAGAGTGGTGGGTTGAGGGGGTGCTGAAGCGCGTTGGTGGATTTGGCGCCGGGGACGTGGGGCACATCGCGAGCCCAGCATCGAGCGCTCCCTCCCACTCCGCGGTGAGCCCCACCATCAGGCCATCGCGCATCTGCCGAGTGATGTGCGCGTAGCGGGCCTGGACCGATCCGTCCATGTGGCCCATGCGCTCATCCATCAGCTTTGGTCAACGAGGAGGACGCCTGCGTTCCAGACGAGCCTGTGAGGGGTCTCCGCTCACGCGACCCGGGACCCCTCCGAACGGGCGTGGACTACCGGTTGATGCGGCTCATGTCGGCGTACCGGTCGCCGACCGGTGCCGCCACCTCGGACAGCTGCTGCAGTTGCTCGGCCGAGAGCACCAGCTCGTCCGCCGCCACATTCTGCTCCAGGTTGGCGACCCGGCGCGTGCCGGGAATGGGCGCGATGTCGTCGCCTTGGGCGAGCAGCCACGCGAGCGCAACCTGAGCGGGCGTCGCGCCGAGCTGCTTGGCGACATCGTCCACCTGCTCCACGATCCGGATGTTCGCCTCCAGGTTGTCCCCCTCGAAGCGCGGGTTGGACCGGCGCCAGTCGTCGGCGTCGAGCTGGTCGAGCGAGCGGATCGTGCCGGTGAGGAAGCCGCGACCGAGCGGCGAGTAGGGCACGAAGCCGATGCCGAGCTCGCGCAAGGTGGGGAGCACTTCGGCCTCGGGGTCGCGCGTCCACAGCGAGTACTCGGTCTGGATGGCGGTAATCGGGTGCACGGCGTGCGCACGCCGGATGGTGGCGGGCGCCGCCTCCGACAGCCCATAGTGGCGGATCTTGCCTTCCTCGATCAGCTCGGAAAGCGTCCCGACCGTGTCCTCGATCGGCGTCTCAGGGTCTATCCGGTGCTGGTAGTAGAGGTCGATGTAGTCGGTGTTGAGGCGTCGCAGCGAGCCCTCGACCGACCGTCGCACATTCTCGGGGGTGCCGTTCAGCCCGAGGACCGGCAGCCCGTTCTCCTGGGGCACGAGGTGGTTGATCTGACCGAACTTGGTGGCGATGACCACCTCGTCGCGGTGGCCAGCGAACGCCTTGGCGAGCAGTTCCTCGTTCGTGTACGGACCGTAGATCTCGGCGGTGTCGAAATAGGTGACGCCCAGCTCCATGGCGCGGTGGATCGTAACGATCGACCCGGGGTCGTCGGTGCCGGCACCGGTGTAGCCCCCGGACATGCCCATGCAGCCAAGGCCCAGACGCGAGACCTCGAGCCCCTCGCCTCCCAGTGTGATCTTCTTCATGCGGATACCCTTTCCTGATAGAAACCGATCTTGTAGTCGATAGCGGCGAGGCTCGCCGTTTCCTTGAGCCCTCCCATTGGTGGGCATATCCCTGCGGCAAGTGAGGGTGCGGCGCTGGCGCGGCAGGTGGGATCAGTGTCGGAGCGATGAGGCGGGAATGCACGGCTTGCAGTGCCCGGAATTTTCCGCCCTGTGCGCATACCGACCGGTTCGTTGACGTCCGGCGCGTAAGTCCACTGTGCAGGAGCGCGACGAGGGTTACAAAAGGTACTTTTATGTTCCTGAGGGACACCGGAATTGGGCACCTTCGTGGATGGCAAAGGCTGTGCCTCTACCGAATCGGTGCGTAACGCGGCGGCATCCACAAGGCAATCCACCGCCTTTGCGATCTGCCACACCCACCATCCGCACGATCAGGGTGCCCGGCCTCTAATGGCCCTGCGCCGAGTGCGGTAAGCCCAGTCATTTTTGGAGCCGGTGCGGGGAACCGGACGTCGCCCACGTTCCCACGCCGCCCGTGTGCCTTGTGTATGGATCACGCCGGGTGGAAGGCCGTCCCTGCCCTCCACCCGGCACCGGAACGCCTCCGCTCGGAGCGTGTCGGGTATAGGGGGCTCAGGACGCGGGGACCTCGATGGTGGCGGCGAGGGCGCTGAGCACCTGCTTGAGCTGCGCGACGGCTTCGGTGTCATCGGCCGGGTGGGTCTCGGCGAAGCGAGTCACTGAGCCGGGTATCGCGAGTTTGGCGTCTTCCAGGATCGTGGCGCCGGCGATACCGGCGGATTTGCGGGCGTCGTCCTGGGCCCACACACCGCCGTACTGACCGAAGGCGGTCCCGACGACGGCCGTCGGCGAGCCCGCTAGGGCGCTGGAACCGAACGGGCGGGACAGCCAGTCGATGGCGTTCTTCAGCACGGCGGGCATGGTGCCGTTGTACTCGGGGGTGACGAGCAGGAACGCGTCAGCGCGCCCGGCAGCCTCGCGCAGGCGGGCGGCGGCGGGACGTTGCTCGTCGGTGTCGATGTCCTCGTTGTAGAAGGGCACCTCGGCCAGGCCCTCGTAGAGGGTGACCTCGACGCCCTCGGGGGCGTGTTTGACGGCGGCCTCGGCGAGCTGACGGTTGTGTGAGCCGGAGCGCAGGCTGCCGACGAGGGCGAGGATGTGGATGGACATGGGTTCTCCAGACATAGACGTGCCGACGGAATAAATACGTGCTGAGAGCGGTGTGGATCTCGGCGTGCGGTAGCGGGCAGGGCTACTCGCGCATGGTCAGGCCGCCGTCCACCGACAGGATCTGGCCGGTGATCCAACCGGACTCCGCACACAGGAGGAAGGCGAGCATGGAGGCGAGGTCCTCGGGCTCGCCGAGCCGCGGGAGCGCAGTCTTCCCCAGCAGAGCCTCGCGCACCTCGGGGGGCGTGCCGGCGCGGACGTTCTCCGTGAGGACCACCCCGGGGGCAACGGCGTTGACCCGGATGTTCTTCTTTCCCCACGCGTGAGCGGTGTGGCGGGTGAGGGCATGCAGGGCGATCTTGGATGAGGCGTACGCGGCGGGCGCCGATTCCGGCTGCCACGCCGCCAGGGAGGAGACGTTGACGATCGAGCCGCCCCCCGAGGCGACCAGCGCGGGCAGGCTTTCGCGGATCATGAGCCCGGCGCCGGTGACGTTGATCCGCATCATCTCGGCCCACACGTCGGGGTCCATGGTGTCGACGCCCTGGTCGCGGGCCATGAGGTCCGCGCCGACGGCTGCGGCGACGTTGGCGACGCCGTCGAGTCTGCCGAACCGGTCAGTGGTCTGGGCGACCAGAGAGTTGATGGAATCCTCGTCCCGAAGGTCAAACTGGACCGTAAGCAGCCGATCGGCCGCTTCCGATGCCTGCTCGCGGGCCCGCGCGAGCTTCTCGGCGTTGGTACCGGCCGCGGTCACTCGGGCGCCTTCGGCCAGCAGTCGCTGCACGGTGGCCGCGCCGATCCCCGATCCGCCTCCGGTGACGATGAAGACCTTGTCCTTGAGCCCTTCCATTGCTGAGCACATCCTTTCGGCTTGTGAGGGTGCGGCGCTGGCGCGGCAGGTGGGAACAGTGCCGGAGGCGAAGAGGCGGGAATACGCCTGAACTGCCCGGTGGTTGCCGCCCTGTGCGCAGAACGACCGCTTCCACCGGTGCGTTGCCCCCGGTGCGTAGGCCCACTGTGCAGGAGCGTGACAAGGGTTACAAAAGGTATGTTTATGTTCCTGGGGAACACCGGAAGGGCGTCATCAGTGAGCAACGACGAGAGCCAGGCGACCTCCACCGGCGAGGCACGGGCGAACGTACTGCGCCTCTCGGGTCCGTGTGAGCGCTGGGACGAGCGGGACGCGGACTTCATTCGCGAAATCCTCGACCTGGTGGGCGACAAGTGGAGCATGCTGGCCATCGGCGCCCTGGCCGCCGGCGATGCCCGCTACTCGGACCTCGACACCGCGATCCCCGCCATCTCCCGGCGTATGCTCACCCTCACCCTCAAGCGCCTTCAGCGCAGCGGGCTGGTCGACCGCACTGCCTACGCGGAGGTGCCGCCCCGCGTCGAGTACTCACTCACCACCCTCGGCGCCTCCCTGCTCTCCGCCATCGAGTACCTGGCCGCCTGGAGCTCCGAGCATCGCACCGAGGTCCGACGCCACCAGGACACGTACGACGTGAACGCCACACACAGTGCGTAACTGGCGTGAACAATCGATCATCGTTCGTGTGTAGCGCCCTTTAGGCCTGCAACATCCTGATGCGAGCTGTGGCTCCCTGCTCGTATCGTGAAAAGACATACGGCAGCGTGGTAAGCAGGAAAATCATGGGAGAGCCGGCGGTCGATTACGCGGCGGTGTTCCAGGCGCTTCCCGGGGCGGTGGCGCTGGTGACTCCGCAGTTGATCTTCGCGGACGCCAACGCGGAGTTCTTGCGCCTCCGGGGCCTCCCCCGCGAGCAAGTAGTCGGTAAACTTCCTGCCCGAGGACTACCCCGAAAACAACTCTGCCGAGCCATTCCTGCTCAGAGTTCTGGCGTCACTGCGCCGGGCGGTGGACACCGGTGAGCGCAGCATCATAGCGCTGCAGCGCGTCGACTTGGAGGACCACGACCAGCCCGGGATATGGCACGAGCGGTATTTCAACGTGACCAACATTCCCGTATTCGGACCTGATGGGCGGATGACGCTGCTGCTGGAGCGGCTGGAGGACGTCACCGAACTCATCCGCGCCCGTGAAGTCGCGCTGACCTTGCAAGAAGCCATGTTGCCCGCTCCTCGCCCGGTCGGGCGGCACCCGGCGGCCGTTCGCTACCGGCCCGCCGCCGAAGCGCTGAATGTGGCCGGCGACTGGTACGACCTAGTCGAGCTGCCCGGCGATCGCATCGCCGTCGCCGTCGGCGACGTCGTCGGCCACGGCCTGTCCGCGGCCTGCGTCATGGGACAACTGCGCAGCGCCCTCACCGCCGCCTCTCTCGACCCCGAGGGCCCCGCCCGCGCCCTGGAAGTCCTCGGGCTGTACGCCCGCACCGTCGACGGCGCCGAGAACACCACCGTGGCCACCGCATTCATCGACTGGGAGAACCACACCATCACCTACAGCAGCGCCGGTCACCCCCCACCAGCGCTCCTGCAGAGGGACGGGACCGTCGAGTTCCTGGATCAAGCCACCGACCCGCCACTGGCTGCCCGTCCTCAACACGGCCCCCGGATACAGGCTGTCGCGGACTTCCGTGAGGGCGCCGTCCTCGTGCTTTACACCGACGGCCTGATCGAACGCCGCGGCGAAGACATCGACACGGGCCTCGCCCGGCTCGCCGACTCCCTGGCCCGCCACCAGGCAGACGATCCCGAAGCTCTCGCCGACGCCGTGCTCACCGACGTACTCCCACCTGGCGACGCCACCGACGACACCGCTCTGGTCATCGTGCGTCTGTGAACCTGGCTTCTGGGAGCTGACCCGCCAGGCTTCGGGATCGGGCTGGAGGAAGCTGCGGGTCTTCTTTACGGTGGCGGCTTTGACGCTCGCCGGGCTGCTCGCCGTCTAGCGATGGCCAGTCGACGTGCCCCTCCCGTGCCCGTTCGGTCGGGGAACAGCGGGGACAGACAGCAGGATCGCCGCCGGATCGCAGGTTGCAAGCGTGCAGGTCAGGGGCCATCCAGATACGGGATCTTCCAAACTGGGGCTCTGGGTGACTGGGGCCGGAGGGTCCTTCCGCGGCTGGCTTGGAGGGGCCGTCATGTGCGTCGGATGACCAGCACGGCCACGTCGTCGAGGTGGTCTACCGCCACCGCGGCGTCGAGGATGCGGTCCGCGGTCTCCTCGGTGTTCAGTCCGTCGTAAAGGGCCGCGCCAGCCAGTGTTCCGGCTCGCTCCAGTCCGGCTTCCAACGTGAGGCCCGGTCCTTCGACCACGCCGTCGGTGACCATGACCAGCGCGCTGTCCTCGTCCAGGGTGAAGGTCTCCTCGCGGTACTCGGTGTCGGGCACGACGCCCAGGACCGGCCCGCCCGCCAGCTCGCGGATGCTGTGGCTGCCGTCCCTGCATGCGTACAGCACCGGCACATGGCCGGCGCTGGCGCCGGTGACCCGTCCGTCGCGCGGGTCGAGATGCAGCATGGTGCAACTGGCGAAGCGTGCCGCGCCCATCGTGACGAGCAGTTCGTTGGTGCACGTCAGCACGGCTGCGGGATGCGGTTCGCGCGCGGCGATCCCGCGCATGAACGAGCGCACCTGTCCCATGAAAGCGGCGGCGTCCACGTCGTGCCCTTGGGCGTCGCCGATCTCCAGTGCGACCGTGCCGTCGGGCGTCACGAAGGCGTCGTACCAGTCTCCGCCGATGTCCAGCCCGTCTCGGCTTGGCCGGTAGCGGGCGGCGACCTCCAGGCCCGGGAGGTGTTCGGGCAGCGTGGGGAGCATGGTCTGCTGCAGTGCCGTGGCCAGCTCGACCCGTGCCTGCTGCAACCTGATGCGCCGCAGTGCCTGGCCTGCCAGGTCGGCCAGAGTACCCATGAGGGTCTGCTCGTCCAACGACGGCCGGTGTCCGCTGCCGTAGGTCACCAGCCATCCCCCGAGCGGTTGATTGCCGGCCTCGCTGAGGGGGGTGACGGAAAAGGCGTAGTCGAAGCCGTGCCGGGCGAGCCGCCCGAATTCGGCCCCGTGCGGCCAGCGGCGGACGTAATCCTCCCGGTCGCGGATGAACTGCGGCCGGCCGGTGCGGATCGCCTCGGGCAGCGCGGTCGGATGGTCCAGCGACATGCCGTGCAGGGCCTCGGCCTCCCACATGGCTATTCCGGCATCGGTGGAGATGCGCAGGCGGCCTTCGTCGACGAGTGCGAGCAGGGCGCCGCTGGCGCCGAAGGTCGCGGCGAGCCGGGTCAGGACGACCTGCTGCAGTTCCTGCTCCGTGGCTGCAGTTATCAAGGCGGAGGAGAAGTCGGCGATCTCCTTGGCGCGCTGTCGCTCGGCAGCCAGTGCGGCCTGCGCCTTCTTCCTGTGCTTCTCCTGCTTGGTGTCGTCGCGGACCACCCCGAAGATCCGCTCGGGTCCGTCATATCCCAACTGGATCCGACGGGTCTGAGCGGCCAGTTGGTGCCAGCCGTCGTGCTGGGTGAGGTACCGCAACCGCAACCAGGGCGACTGGGCGGGGGGCGGGCGCAGGAGCTGCCGAAAAGCCCCCTGGTCGTCGGGGTGCACTGCCGAGATCACTCTGGAAAGGGACGCAGTGGGATCCGGGAAGGTCGCGGCCAGGGCGGGTGCGCCACCGAGCCACTCCAGCTGGTGCTCATGGGGTGAATACATCCACAGGCCGAGGTCGGCGGCCGTGGTGGCCATCCGGAACGGGATCAGCAGGCTCGCCAGGTCGTTCCTCGTATCCAGTGCGTGCACCCAGACCAGCTGCTCGCCACTCGTGGAATCCTTGACCGGCCGCGCCTCGATCAAGCAGGCAACGGGTGCTCCGCCTCGCCCGGGGAAGTCCAGCACCCGCATCGCGACCGCCTTCGTCCTGGCGGCGTGGACCACGAGACTCTCGGCCGACATCCGCTGGCTTGCGGGCCACAGATCACCGAAGTCACGTCCCAGGAACTGCTCACCGAAGTCACATCCCAGGCACTGCTCCGCCGGCCTGCCGAGCGCCGTGGCCATCGCAGCGTTGAGACCGCGGATGGCACCCTCCAGCGTCAGAAGAGCCGCCGGGTCAGCCCCTCGAAGGAGTTCGTCCGAGGCGTCCATCTGTGACTCCCTGGCACATACCAAAACAGCCTCTTCAAGAATTTTTGCACATTTTGCCGCGACGCCTTGGGCGAAGGGTGTGTTTGACCGGCTGCGTCGAGTGACGACGGCAGGGAACCCGCCGGGAAACGGCAGACGGCCGCCTGTAAAGAGGGGTCGACGGAGCTCGGTCGCGGTACAGCAGCGGAGTACAGCAACCCCAGCAATGGCCCATGGCCTGTAGCGTCCCTTGGAGACTTCGACGCGACCGCTATCGCCGCCGTTGACCGATCCACATAGAGCTACGGATCAGAAGGCGTCTGACATCCATGGCTGACATCAACGACGCCGAACGAGGGCGTACGCCAGCGACGCCGTACAGCCGTCACGTCAGGCGACAGCAGCGGCCAAAGGGGGTTCGGATCGAACTCCTAAAGCGGGTGTCAGGCCAGCAGTATCGGGTGAGTAGCATGAGGCGGTTGGCTACGCTGTCCGGCCACCGGCGCCGCTGACGGTGCGGGTAAGGAAAAGGTGAGCAGCACGGCGTAGAAGACGCTCGAAATCGCCGACCAGGGCGTGGAGATCACTGGTCGTAGCGCCATCGAGGAGGCGAAAGGGCCCGGCCTGCGCTACGTCGCCATGCATCTCGACGTTGCGGCGTCTATAGATGTCTTCGATCAAATGCTCAACGTGCTGATCCTCTGCGCCCAGATAAGGGTCACCACTCAGGAGAGCCTTCGCACCAGCCACGAGGTGCTCACGCTTCTCCCGTCTCCGCGAAAGGCCACTGTGTTGGATGAACAGAGACTCGGCAGTGATGCACAAGTCGATAAGCCTGTCCACAGGCAAGGTGCGGCCACCCGCCATGGTCAAGCGGCGCAGGGCATTGAGCAGAAACCTCTTGCTCTGGACAGCCGGCTCACCCAGCAGTTCATACACCTCACGCAAGCTCCCCAAGGTGACAGCGTCGACAAGGAGAGTTGGTCGGTCCTCAACCGGATGGTGGACCTCGGTGAGGCGGGATGAGGCATGCGGCTGAGCGTCAAAATCTTCCCGGCTCTGCATGCACATCGGGCGACCGTAGGTGACTGAGCCGCCGCACACGATGCGCAGGGCGATGAGCATGCGGTCGACCGCGGTGTCGAATGGCGAAGGAGCCCCTGCCTCCGGGTGCTGGTTGTAACCGCTGTGCACCGGTAGATCGCGTTCAAGTACGAGGGCATTGTGATGGAAGCGGGACAGGTTCAGTGAGTTGGTGCTGCTGAGCTGAGCGATGGGAATGCCCATCACCCGCACCGCTTCGGACACTTCCCCGTCGGTCATCGGCCGTATCGTAAGGCCATCAGGCAACGGGGCATCCGACACGGCCTGCGACATGTCGAACCCGAGCAGAGGAACGTATTCGACCAGGCGGACCGTCTTAGCGAACAGCCCGGCTTCGACAGTTGCATATGCAGCCTCGAAGGCGGCGCCGTCGAAGCGATAGGCACGGGCCGCCTCCACCACAGGAGTCAGCAGATACCGAACCACGACATCCTCTAGCCGACGGAGGAGGAGGCTGGACGGATAGCCGACCAAGGTGTCTACCCGGCTTCGAAGCACCTCGTGATCCCGGATGACTGCGCGTAGGACCTTGTAGGCCGGGAAGCGATACCACCACTCCCGTGAGGAGAACTCATTTGGCCACCGCCACTGTTCGCGTTCTTCCACCAAGAAGATCTCCTGCTGGCAGCGTCGCCAGCTACTGGCCTCCCGTTGCAGGCCGAACTGCGGCTCGGATGCCGTCTCGGCCAGCTCGGCAAGCACCGCCATGACCAAGTCTTCGGCAGCACGGTGCAGCGGCTCGTGGGTAGTGGGCATCAGCGGCCTCTCAAGGCAAGGACCGACCTGGTCCAGCAGGGCCCGCCAGCAGGCGAACAGACGAGTATGCCCGAACTCGCTGGCCTGAGGCTGGTCAATTGTCGCAACGTGGGCCCACGCTTGAGGCAGCCACCGGCAGTCCCTGACGGCTGTCCTACAGCAGCGAAGTACAGCGACCACTGTGACCGCAGCTGACTACCGACACCTCTCGATGGCTGCGTGACCAACCCAGCAGATCTAAATGACGCCCAGCCAAGAGTTCGGGACAAAGAGGTCCGTGCCAGACGCGTGCCAGATCCTGCGGGGAACCACGGGGAACAAGGGGGAGCCAAGTCGACGGCCACCAAGCATCAACACCGCCTCGCCGCAGGTCAGCCCAGCAGCGAGCCCGAGATCACCTTAGCTTCCCAAGCTCATGGCCTTGCAGTGGTCAGACCGCAGGCGGTGGGCGCAACGATTCCCGCCTATCCGGTCTGGGTATCGCTGAGGGGTGCCCCGACGGGGCGAGCCGTCTGAGTGCAGCTTTCGAAGGTTGCGTGAGTGCAGGTGGGGGACTCGTGGCGCGCCGCAAAACAGTGATGCAAGTGCTCGCTGAGGCGTACAAGGCGAAGCAACAGGCAAAGGCAGCTGAGTTGAAGCGCGCCCAGCAGAAAGAGCAGAGGGCAGCAAAGGCTGCTGAGGAGCGTCGGCGCGGTCAGAAACGAGAGACCGCCAAGGCCGAGGCCGAACATGCCCGCCTGCTGGCCGCAGGGGAAAAGCACCTCAATCGGGAACAGGCTGCACAGGCGCGGGAGGTTGCCCGTATCGAGAGGGAGTTGGCTAAGCGCCAAGCCGAGCGGAAGCGCGCTGCCGAGCAGCAGAAGCGGGAGCAGGCGCGCGCGGAGAAGGAACGGCAGAAGCAGGAGCGAGAGACCCGCTTGGCGCAGTTGAAGGACGAGGCAGAGCAACGCACACTCCAAGCCCAGGAGCGCATGACGGCCCTGCAGGCTGTGCTTACTGACCGGCCCAAGAGGCTGAAGAGTTGGCACCCGTATGTCGAGCAGACATTCGCTGAACAGGGCCCGCAGGGCGTGGCAGACGCTGTGGAGGAAGTGCTTAGTCGCTCGCACGTGCCCGAGGGTTGCCGAGCAGGTGCGGGAGCTGCTTACGTTCCGGAGGCTCAGCGACTGCTCATCGAAGTCGAACTACCTCAGCACGAAGTGGTGCCGGCCGTGATGTCATACCGAGTTGTGGCCCAGCGAGTCGAGATCGTCGCCCAACCTCGTAAGGAAGCCGAGTCCAAAGAGGCATACCGCACTCTGGTTGCCCGGCTCGCCCTTCGGGCATTGGACGAGGCGTTTTCGACCACCCCACCCAGTCTCGTCACGACTGTGGTGTTCAACGGGCATGTGAGTGCCAAGGACCGCGCAACCGGGCGGCCGGTGCGGCCTTGCCTTGTGAGTGTGGTTGCCCAGCGCGAGGCCTTCGACCAACTCGTTCTGGACGAGCCCGAGCTAGATCCACAGAGTTGCCTCAAATACCTCGGCGCTGTCGTCTCCCGCCATCCGCACGATCTTGAGCCGGTTCCCCCGGTCGTGGAGATCGACCTGTCGATGTACCGCATCACTGCCGATGCTGGTGCCGTAGCAGGGCTCGACAGCAGACCCGACCTCCTACAGATGGACCCCTACGCTTTCGAGCGGCTCGTACGCGAATTGTTCGAAGCGATGGGCTTCGAGACCTGGCGTACCCAGGGTTCTCGGGATGATGGTGTGGACGCCGTCGCTGTGCAACGTGACCCGGTGGGGACCACGGTCTTCGCCATCCAAGCAAAGCGGTCGAAGAACGCGGTGCCCGTTGAGACAGTCCGCGCGTTAGCAGGAGTGATGCACGACAAGGCTGCAAGCCGTGGGGTCCTGGTAACGACTTCATGGTTCGGCAAGGCAAGCGATGACTTCGCTCACCGAACGGGCAGGATGCAGCTCATCAACGGACGCAACCTGAAGGCTCTACTCAAGGAGTACCTGAACATGGACGTCCTGATCGGCCTCCCGAAGACACCTCCGGGTTGGCAGCCCTCCGACGTGCAATGAGCCGTTCAGCGTGACGCAACAGGGAGAGGGACCCGGATCTTGTCCAAGTCCCTCTCCCTGCGCGGATTGAACGGGAGGCTGCGCCGGTACCTGCCTTGCCTGCCGTCCTCCTCAGATGCTGTGAGGTTCGCTCGCCTCCAAAAGGTGACCGCGGGTGGTGGCTACGCGGAGCACGTCTCGCAGGGCTCCGGCCAGTTCCTTCGCCAGGAGCTGCATGTCCTCCGGGCACGCGCGCTCGTCGCCGAGGGTCTCCGCGGCCTGCTTCAACAGTTCGGCCGCCGCCTCGAGCTGCTCCGATTCGATGGCGTCGGCCAGGCGGGACATGTAGCCGCCTCTGTCGTTGGTGCTCAGGTAGCAGGGCTTGTCCTCCGGCCCCGACCACGGGAGAAGGCGCAGCTCGTTCTGTGCCGTCATCCTTATGTCTGCCTCTCGTCGATCACGTGGTGGGTAGTGAAGACCGCGTCGACACGGTCCCCCGGGAACACCAGAAGCGCGGCCTCGACGATGCGCCCGGCGGTGTCGGCGGCGACGCGTGTGATCGCGAGCACCGCTGTGGTGGGGTTGATCCGGAGGGTGGACGCCTCATCTGGTGTCGGGGGGCGGGCAGAGACCGTCTCCCGGACCTCGGCCGACAGAGGGCTCAGGACAGCGAAGCACTGTTCTGTCCGCACGTATGAGGGGCGGTCACCGAGCAGTCCGGTGGGCCCCAGCTCGCGCGGGACGTAGATGCGGGCCAAGCTGTGCGGGGACTCTCCCTGGTAGCTGATGCTGAGGAACTCGGTCATCGGGCTACCGTTCGGAACTCGCAGCAGAGCCGCCAGGTGCCCACGTGCCTCGATCGCAGTGGCGCGGTCCGTGACCCGCAGAGCCGTATCAGTGGCTGTCCACGGGTCCAGCGTCCCCCAGCCGCCGACATACATGATCTTGCGGAAGCGGTGGCGGACGAAATTCCCCTTGCCGTGGATCTTCTCGACGAGGCCTTCCCCTTGAAGCACCGCGAGAGCGCTCCGCAGCGTCGCCGTGCTGACTTTGTACTGGCCGGCCAGTCCGACCTCAGACGGAAGGCGTTCGCCAGGCTTGATGCGACCCGTCGTGATCTGGCGCCTGAGGTCATCGGCGATGTCGTGATGGCGAGAGCGCACGGTCTGCGTCACCGCCTTCTCAGCATCCGCACGGCGAGGAGCCGGGTCCGCGTGTGTATGGTCAGCAACTCGCCCGACTCGAACAGCAGTTGCTTTGCGCCCTGGGGCAACTGGAAGAGGTTGCTCACCCTGCACGCCCGGCCACCGACTTGGATGATGTCGCCGCACTGCACAGTGGTCGAGGTGATCTCGACAGGCTGGGATACCAGCGCGCCGCTAGGTGCCCGTTGCCTCACCGCTGCACCTCCGCAGGCGTGGACTGGCTGGACGCCGCGTGACACGGGCAGTCGCACGCCTCGTAGATCACCGGCAGGTCGACCGGCGCCACCTTCGCGGAGGACTCCGCGCAAGCCTGGTGAGTGCCGATACGGCATGCGGTCGATCGGTACGGTGCGAGCGAAGCGTCCGTAATGTGGAGCCGTCGACGAGGAGGCATCAGCGGGCTCCCGCGATGACCGACCAGGCGTCGGCCGGCAGATGGGGCGTCACGACCACCGAACGCCGCGGCCGTTCGCGGTTCTCCCAAGCCAACACGTACGGGCGGACGAGCGCGATGTCCTCACCCACGAGCGAGCCCGCGAAGTGCGCCCGGTCTGGGCCCCTCCCCCGGACGGCCGTCGGCCCCTCCATGAGCGCAGGGGGTGCATAGGTGGGCGACGGCCTGGTGGACGTTAAGGGGCGGCGGTGCCTGCCCTTGGGGAAGTACCGCGCTCTGGTGAACGAGACGGCACGGCGGATACGGTTGAGCACGCTGCTCAGCTCCTATCGCTGATGGCTCGGTCCCCCGACATCGCCCGTCGCGGGGACCGCTTTGCGTACGACCGCCCAGAGGGTGCGGCCGTTCAGGCTGGTGGCGAGGAGACCGAAACGGTCGGCCACGGCCACTACTTCCAGGGCCTCCCGCCATAAGTCGGCGGAGAGTGATTCCGGCACCTCCGCTTCGACCGACGTATGTCGGGGGTGTTCCTCCACTCGCGTGAGGAGCCCGATGGCGGACAGCCGGGCGGCGATGGCCGCAGCGCTAACTCCCGAAGCGGGCACAGGGCAGCCTCCGTCACCGGCGATCACTTTGAGTGAAGCTAGTTAACTAGATTAGAGCTAGTGGACTAGATTTTCCATATGCCTGAGCAGCCGCCTTATCTCCGCATCGCCGACGAACTCCGGCGGCGGATCGCGGAGCACGTGTGGGAGCCGGGAGACCGCCTGCCCTCCCGTGCCCAGATCGGCCAGGAGTGCGGCGTGGGCGAGAACGTGGTCCGCCGGGCTCAGGAGTTGCTGATCTCTCAGGGCGTTCTGGAGGGCCGCGCTGGATCAGGCACGTACGTCGCCGAGCCCCGGCAGCGCGTGCGGGTGGTTCGTTCCTCGGCACGCGAGCAGCCCAACGGGTCACCCTTCCGCGCGGACATGAAGGCTGTCGGCAGGCAAGGGGATTGGGAGAGCCGGACCGACGCCAAGGTGCCGGCACCGGCGGAGATCGCGGCGCGGCTCGGGATCTCCGAAGGCGACCTGTGTGTCCGAACGGCGTATGAGTTCCTTGCCGACGGCAGGCCGGTGCAACTTTCGACGAGTTGGGAGCCGTACGACCTCACGGCCGGCACTCTCGTCGTCCTCCCCGAGGGAGGGCCGCACGCCGGGGCGGGTGTCGTGAACCGCATGGCCGCGATCGACATCACCGTCAGCCACGCCGTGGAGCAGCCGGAGCCGCGGCAGGCGACTGCCGAGGAGGCATCGCTACTCGGCGTCCAGAAGGCAGCGCTCGTCACGCACATCCGACGGACTTACTACAGCGACGAGGGACAGCCCGTGGAGACGGCAGACATCGTGGTGCCCGCCGCTCACTGCGAGATCGTCTATGAGATCCCGATCAACCGCTAGTCGAGCCCATATTTGCGTTCATCGGCAGATCCGGAAGGTTGTGCCACTCGTGGCTGCACCCCTCGGCGCAGTACAGCGTCCGCCTGCGGGTATCGGCGATGCTGAAGAGGGCGACGAGCAGGCGAAACGACTTGGTGAGTTCATAGGCCGGAAGCTGGTCCATCCCGAAGCGCCACTTCGTGAGCATCACGGCCGGCGTGTGAGTCGGGCGAATGCCGGAGCGTGCGATGCTCTCTGACACGTCGTCTTCGCGAGCGCGGGCCTGTCCGCAGAACAAGACCAGCGTGTGCAAGACCTTGCGCCGGTCATCCTCCGTAAGGCCCTCGAACCACTCAACACCCTTGGCCGTCGGCCTGAGCCCCTGCGCAAGTTCGTTCAGGATCATCTCGTTTGCGTACAGCACGGGCTTCCACCCCTATGGTTTCGGGTTGACCGTACGCTCACGACCGCCCGTGAGCAGCTCAGTTTTCACGCGTCCTGATGGCGCAACCGCCTGACGGGTGCAGTGGGGGGCGAGCCGTCGGGCGGAAGCGGGGCTTGTCGAATGCGTGTCGAAGTCGCCGAACGCCCGAAACCATCGTCAGGAAACGACCAGGTCAGGCCTGCTCATCCGATAGTCTGCCCTAGCGCCTTCTAAGCGCTTGGCCGCAGGTTCGAGTCCTGCCGGGGGCGCATAGTCTCCGCCCTCCTTCGGGAGGGCGTTTTTGCTGTTCAGGGCGGGTGCGGACGCATACGCGGGTGCAGAACGCATACACAGGTGCTGACGCATACAGAAGAGCGCCGACCCCTCCCCCGATGATCACAGGGAGGAGCCGGCGCTGTCCGGCCGCTAGTCAGCTCCGCGCCGGGCAGAAGATCAGTTCAGGACCTTCTGCCGGACGACGATGTGGCCGGCGTCGGGGTTGAGACTGCCGCCGAGGCGGCGGAAGGCGCCGTCGGTCAGGTCCAGGCACTTGGGTTCCTGCTTCGTCCGCTTGAAGGTGCCCCGGTCGTTGATGCGCACGACCAGGGATTTGCCGTTCGCCACGTTCGTGACCTTCACCCTGGTGCCGAACGGCAGCTGGTGCCTGCGGGTCAGGGAAGTCGCCGCGGTGTTCTTGCTGTTGTCGAAGATCTCGCCGCTGGCCGTGAAGCTGCCGGGCGGTATCGGGCCGTAGTGCGTGGCCCAGCACTTCGGCTTGCGAGCCGCGGCGTCATTGGGCTCGGCCGAACTCGCCGGGGCGAGCGCCACCAGGGCTGCCAGCGCGGCGGCACCGGCTGTCAGGGAGACGTGCAACGTCCGCTTGGTCATCTTCTTGCCTCGTTTCATTTGCCGTTGAATCAGATGAATGAGATGAATCGGTCGAATCGGCGCGCCCGCTCAGCCCGCCGCGCGGTATGCGTCGCCCACCCGGTTGGCCCTCGCGCCGTGGTACAGACCCGTGCGGTCGCCGCGGCTCGTGGAGAGGGTGAACCAGGCGTAGCGCTTGACGTAGGGCAGTGCCTGGAGCATGGCCGTCGACTTCTTCACGAACGCGGCCTGTTGGGCCTGCGTCGGATACCGCGGGGTCCCCGTCGAGAAGTCGGTCAAGGCGTACTCGGTCAGCCAGATCGGCTTCTTGTAGCGCTTGTGCACGGCCTGGAGGTAGCTGCGCAGCTGACCCGTGGCGCGCTCGGCGTTGAAGTCCGCGCCGTACCAGTGCAGCGGGATGAAATCGACCTTGTAGTGACGGGCGGCCGCTCCCTTCATGAACCGGTCCAGCCAGCCACCGGCGACATCGCCGCCGGTCGCCACCGCGGGAGCGCCGAGCCGCATGCCGGTCGACTGGAGCCGGGGCCACAGGTCGAGCGCTTCCCGCACCGTCATGTGTGCCTGATCCGGCCTGTCGGGCTCGTTGAAGCCGAGCAGGGTCTTGCCTTGCTTCTCGGCCCGGTCGAGCTCCGCCCTGGTCACCGAACCGGCGTCATGGATCATGGGTACGAACTCGACGCCGGCCGGGGGCTTGATCCGGTCCTTGCCCGAGGACCAGTCGTAGAACCAGCCGACCCTCGAGTCGGCCAGCGCCTTGGTGACACCGTCGAACTTCCAGGCACTGATGCCCTTCTTCTTCGTCGCGGCTGTGAAGGCACCGGAGTGACTCCCGGCCGCGAGCGCGTCGGACGCACCGCCCCGACCGGCGACCGCAATCACGGCTGCCAGCGCGAGCACCAGGACGAGGGCGCGGACGCGGACGCGGGTTCTTCGCATGACGACTCCTTTCTGCCGGGGATCGTGTCGCAATGTGCGGGAGAGTCGCTGAGTGATGTTGGCCGGAGCGCTCCACGCAATTGGCTGCGGACCCCAATTCCGGGAATCCCTCGATCTCCGGCACTCCCGCAGCGTGAATCTAATCTCTGCGAACTCGACTGCGGTGGTCAGAAGTTGCTGGGCGAGGGGCACTTGTTGCTCACGCTCTCGTTTCGGTTGGGCGCGTGATTCTCGTGTCAGCGAAGACAGCAACAACTGGCCTTCCCGGCGCAACTATTCGCCACCGTCCCGATCTGTCGCCGGATAGTTTGCCTGGCGATTTGGGTTACCAGCCGGGCTCTCCCGCCCGCTGGAACCCCGCGCTCACGAAGGGGATTTCCATGGCAGACACGAAGCACAGGGCGGCCATCGTCATGGCGGCCATCGCGGCGGGGTGCGGCATCGTCGCCTCCGCCGTCCCCGCCGCCGCCGCGACTCCCGCGAAGCCAGTCATCCATCGCTGCAAAGACGCGCAGCACGCAACGCCGGGAACACACCTCTTCATTCAGTCGGCGGCGAACCACGGGTTCTGCGTCACCGGCAAGGGAACCCTTCGCGATTTCAGCGCCATCACCGCGGAACCCGCCGGGCGTGCCTTCAATCTCAAGCCGGCCAACGGCAAGCTCATGAAGGTGCGTCTCGTCTACTACGTCGGCGGCCCGAGCGGAACTCGCGAGGTGAGGGTGCTCGACCGGAAGAACGAGTCCACGGACATCAACTACGCGACGTTCAAGGAGATCACCATCACGTCCCTCTGACCCGACAGGAGAATCATCCGTGGCCGTCATCTACGGTGAGCCCATGCGACCGATAATCGACCGCAGCGGTCATGACTTCGAGGGCGAGGCCCTTGTCGTGCGCACCGACTACTCGGACGACGGAGCATGGGCGGTGGTCGTCGAACTGCTCAACCAGCCCGACGGCGAGTTCGAAGTGCGCACCCACCTCGTCGACGACCGAGCCTTCGCCGGGGCAAGTCCCGAAGAGGTCGTGCTGTCCACCCTCGGAGGCGATCCGGACCTCGAAGTGGTGTACCTGGCCGATGCCGTCACGATGAGAGGTGACCACGCCCTCCTCGCGGTCTCGACCAGAAGCGAGGACGCGGACGAGGACGACGAGGAACTCGGCTGTGAGTTCCGTCTGCTGCCCACGTTGGTCAACGAGATGCACGTGAACCTGGCCATCGGACACCTGGACTTCTGGGAGTTCGCCTACCATGCGGCTCGCGACCCGGAGCGCATCCTCCGAGGTTGATCGCGCAGGGCCGGTGTCGCCGTTGCTTACCGGACGGCGGTCCTGAAGCCGCCGTCGAAGCCACGTCGAGGCGCGGTCAGGACCGCGCGTCGAAGCCACGATCGAGGCACGGTCAGGACCGCCCCCCGTCCGCGGCGGCGGTACCACGCTGGTCGTACGCGGCCCGTGCCGCCAGGATCTCGGCCGTGTGGTCGATCGACCAGCCCTTCAGTACCGTCAGGATCTCGCGCAGCGCTCAGCGAGCTTGCCGCCGCGCTGTCCCGCGCCTCGGGGCAGAAGGTCGTCTACACGGATCTTCCCGCCGCGGAGTACCGGCGTGCACTGCTCGATGCCGGACTGCCCGCCGAACTCGCCGAAGTTCTCGCCGACTCGGACCTGGGCCTCAGGCGCGGCGACCTCTTCACCGATTCCGTCGACCTACGGCGCCTGACCGGGCGGCCCACGACCAGCCTCACCGATGCACTCACCGACGCTCTCACCGGCGCCCTCGCCTCCTGACGGCCCCCTTGGGCCAGGCCGACCCGGAGCCGCCCGCCCGCGGCGCCGGGTCGGCCGTACGGACCTAGGCGCCACTACCGAGGCGCCCGCCGAAGCACCCTTGCCGGAGCACCACTGCCGAACCACCACTGCCGGATCACCACCGCCGGATCACCACCGCCGGATCACCACCGCCGAAGCGCCACAAGAAATCCACAAAGTCGGTCCCTACCGTGCGGGCGCGTTCAGCGATGCCCCATCAGAAGTCATGTGGAGGGACCAACGAGATGTCCGTACTTGCCCTGTCACACCATGAACGACTGGCCGGACGCCTCGCCGAGAGCCGCGCGTCGATGTTCGTCGGACGGACCGACCTGCTGACGGTCTTCGGGACCGCTGTCGCCGCCGCCGCGGGACACGAGAACGTGGCCGTCATCTTCGTGCACGGGCCCGGCGGCACAGGCAAGTCCGCCCTTCTTCAACGCTTCGCCGACGAGGCACGCGCCGTGGGACGACGGGTCCTTCAGGTGAACGCCCGGGGCATGGAGCCCTCCGGTCAGGCCTTCGAGTCGTACGCCGGAGGGATCCTCGACCTGCCGGCCGGGGTGCTCCTCGTGGACAACTTCGAGCATTGCCAGGGGCTGGAACCCTGGCTCGCCCACGAGTTCCTGCCGCGTCTCCCGGTGGGCGCCCTGGTGGTGCTGGCGGGCAAGAACGCACCCTGCACCCATTGGCGCGAGGACCTCGGCTGGTCCACGGCTCTCCACGTGGCCCGTCTGTCGAACTTACGGAACGCGGAGGCCCGCGAACTGCTGCACAGGATGCGAGTAAGGCCGTCGTTGCACGACACGCTGATCGAGTTCACCCACGGCCATCCTCTCGCCCTGCGCCTGGCGGCGGAGATCGCGCAGCGCGACAACCTCGAGACCATGACCTGGACGTCGAGTGGGCCTGTTCTGCGGCAACTTGTCGAGTGCCTCGTCGGTGAAGCGCCCTCTCCGTCACACCAGCACGCGCTCGAAGTGTGCGCACACGCCCTGAACACGACCGAGGGGCTGCTGCGGGCCACGCTCGGCGAGCAGGCGCCCGCTCTGTTCGCCTGGCTACGGCGTCAGCCCTACGTGGAGTCCGGGCAGCACGGTCTGTCCCCGCACGATCTGGTCCGGGAGATCCTCGACGCCGACCTGCGCTGGCGCGATCCGGCCGGATACCAGCGGATGCACGAGAGGATGAGCCGCCATCTCCTCGACGAAGCGCGGGCGGCCACCGGTCCCGACGTTCTTCCCGCGGTTCTCGCGGCCACCTATCTGCACCGGCACAACGGCTTCGTCTCGCGCTTCCTGACCTGGAACATGGACAGCGGGATCTACGAGGACGCCTGCCGGCCCGCCGACCGCGCCGACGTCCTGCGCCTGATCGAAGCGGCCGAGGGCGCCCGATCCGCCGAACTCGCCGAACGGTGGATGGATGTCCAACCGAGCGCCTTCCGTGTCTACCGGCTGGCCGATTCCCGCACGCCGGTCGCCGTGATGGCCTGGCTGCGGCTGACACCTGACCTGGCCGATGTGGTCGACCAGGACCCCGTCACCTCGGCCGCCTGGCAACACATCCGGTCCCGACGGCCGCTGCGGGACCATGAGCACTTCGCCGTAGCCCGGTTCATGGTGGCCGCCGACACCTATCAGCGTCCCTCCGCGGCCATGGACCTGATGATTCACCGGTGCGTCGCGCAGTTCCTCCACTCCGACCACCTCGCCTGGTCGTTCATCGCGCTCGCGAGCGACCCCTTCTGGATCGCGTTCATGGAGTACCTCGACCAGCGGCAGCTCCGGGATCAGACACCGGTGGGTGCGCGGCAGTTCACTCTGTACGCGCATGACTGGAGGGTCGTCACCCGGAAACGGTGGATGGAAGTCGGTGCCTCCATAGAACTGGCAGGTCCCGATGCCAAGCCGAGGCCTCGCCTTCATTCGGACTCGGCGGTCGTGACCGTTCTGAGCCGGGAGGAGTTCGACAGGGCGGTCCTTGACGCTCTTGGCTCCTGGCATCGACGTGACGGCCTCGCGGGCAATCCGCTGACCCGGACCAGGCTGGTGACCGCCCACGGAGACGGCAACCCGGTCGGGGCGCTGCGCGCCCTGCTCACGGAGGCCGTCGCCGCCCTGCGCGAGGACCCGCGAGCGGAGAAGTACCACCGATCCGTGGACATGCGCTTCTTCCGGGGCGCTCCGACGCGTGAGGTGGCGGCCGAGAGGCTGGGCCTGTCCCTCAGTACGCACCAACGTCATCTGAAGCGCGGCCTTCAGCGTGTGCTGGACCATCTGTGGGACCGGGAACTCCTGGGCGAGGAAGCCGAGATGAAGGTGAGCCCCGCCTCGGCATGAGATCGCGCACCTCCGGCCGCAGCAGCGCCACGGCGCCCAGGGCAGCGCTCATCTCACCGAGCCTCGCCCACCGCAGGCGCAGTTGCGCGCGTGCCCCGCGCAGCGGGCCGAGCGCCACTTCCCGTTCGATCGACCGCGTCACGGGTGGTCCCACCTCGGCGAGTTCGCCGCCGACCACGATCACCCGTGGATCGACGGTGTGGGACAGCGTGGCGAGCGCGCGGCCCACCCGTGCTCCGGCCGCGGTCAGCACCGCACGGGCCCTGCGGTCACCCCCGTCCAGCGCGGTCACGAGTTCCGGCAGGTCCCCGGCCGTACCGCCGGCGGCCCGATAGGAGTCGAGTACGGCCCCGACCGACGCCACCGCCTCCAGGCACCCGGTACCGCCGCAGCGGCACGCCGGCCCGTCCGGGGCCACCGTGATGTGGCCGAACTCCCCGGACCGTCCATAGGCGCCGCGATGCAGCGTGCCGTCCACGACGAGGCCGCCCCCGACGCCGTGCGACAACTGCAGGTACAGCACGTCGCGTTCTCCCGCGGCTGCACCCCACTGGGACTCGGCCAGCGCGGCCAGCCGGGTGTTGCTGTCCACCCGCACGGGCGCTCCGAAGCGCTCGCGGACCGACTCCGCCACAGTGCGGTGGTCCTGTGCGTACGAGTGGTCCGCACCCGGCGCGGCCGCCACTTCGGCGACACCGACACCGACACCGATCGCGCTCAGCGAGCCCAGCCGTGGTGTCCGGCCCATCAGCCCGCCCACCAGGCGGTACGCCGTCTCCACGCGGTCCCTCCAGGGCGCCTGGGGCGCGTGCTGCTCGCCGGCCGTGCCGATGTCCTCATGGGCGATGCCCATGACCGCGACCCGTACCGCCTGCCGCGCGAAGTCGATGCCGATCACTTGACCGGCGTGTGGGCTCAAGTCCAGTTTCTCCACGGGGCGTCCCCGCTTGCGCCGGGCGACCTCGGGGATCGAGACGGTGACGGTGCCGTTGTCCACCAACGGAACGACGATGTCGTACAGCGTGGTTCGGGACAGCCCGCTCATGTCGATCAGTTCACCCCGGGACAGCGGACCGTGCCTGCGCAGCAGGCGCAATACCAGTTCCTCGTGTTTACCGCGCATCCGCAGCACTGCTTGTGGCATACGCAAGAGGTACTCGCAGGAGCGGATCACCCTCCAGTTCAGAAGCGGGTCAATTTCCGGTCAGCAGGTGCTTCCGGAATGCCGGAACCGGCGGTACGACGGAATTCCAAGGTGGGCAACGACGGTCGTTCCCGTGGCAATTTCTGTGCACTTCCGAAAAATCTCGCCGGATAAGTTCGGTATCCGCCCGAGGATTCGGGCGAGACCACCTTCCCTGATGGGAGCGAAACCTTGTCAGTCTTCCGACATCTGACCACGGTCCTGGTCGGTGCCGCCGCATCCACCGCGCTGCTGGTCGTGCCCGCGGCAGCGGCGTCCCCCTCCGCGTCAGCCGAACCGGGCGTCGCCTCGGTCCAGAAGACCGTGGTCGAGCTGACCAACGCCGAACGAGCGAAGGTGGGATGCCCGGCGCTCAAGATCCGGCCCGCGCTGCACAAGGCCGCGCAGCGTCACTCGGCGGACATGGCGAAGCACGACTTCGTCGGCCACACCGGTTCCGGCGGAAGCACGATGGTGAGCAGGGTCGAGGCAGCGGGATACACCGGCTGGAGCTCGCTGGCGGAGAACGTCGCGGCCGACCAGGCCACCGCGAAGGGCGTGGTCAAGGGGTGGATGAGGTCCCCGGGTCACCGGGCGAACATCCTCAACTGCTCGCTCCGGCACATAGGCGTCGGCCATGTGAAGAAGTCCGGCGCCGGCCAGGGCGACTACTGGACCCAGGACTTCGGCGCCAAACTCTGACCTGAGATCGGCCCAAGAGCCGGACCGGTGACGATCAGTCATCCGGTCCGGCTCTCTTCCGTACCCCCGCGGGGAGCGCTTTGGGGGCGGTGGGGTCAGCCCGTACTCGCCTTGCGGTACAGCTTCCTGGCCGCGTCGCCGAGGCGGGGGTGGAACTGGGTGGTGCCGTTGCCGACGCTGATGGTGCCGACGAGGTAGCCGGAGCCGGTGTCGGCCTTGAACCCGGCGAGGAAGCCCCCGCCGCTGGAGCCCCCGGACTGCACGCAGTCGATGCCCCACATCGTCGACCCCGGGCGGGTGGTGTCGCGGTGCTCCTTGCCCTGGCAGTGGTTCAGCCGCTCGCCGCTGCCCTCGGCGGGGGCGCCGCCGTAGCCGAAGGAGTGCACCCGGCGCCCGGTCGGGCTGTTGAATCTGATGCCCTGGGCACCCACGGTGCCGGCCAGCGTGCGGCCGTCGAGCTTGCGCATCCGGGCGAAGGCGAAGTCCCAGTCGTCCCGGTGGTCCGAGGTGACGTACCGCTTCAGGTGGAAGAGCTTTTGCGCGGTGAAGGTGCCGAAGGGCCGCTCGCCGTGGGCGTAGCCGGGAATGAACACCCAGTTGCGGTAGCCCTTGCCGTCGGCGGGATCGACCACGCAGTGCGCCGCGGTGAGGACGACGGACTTGTTCCTGCTGCTCGCGACCGTGCCCGAGCAGGAGAAGAGACTGCCGGCGGCGTTCTCGAAGAACACCTTGCCCGATGTCCTGCGGATCAGCCCCTTGCGCTTCCAGGCGGTGGGCGAGGAGGCGCGGGCGGAGATCCCGTCCGCCTCGGCGCCGGGAAGCGGAGGGACGGTCAGCTCCGGGCCATGGTCGTCGGCGGGGTGGGTGGATGCGGTGGCGGCGCTCGCTCTGGCCGCGGGCGTGACGTCCTCGGCGGCGCGCAGACGTGCGGTGGTCCAGAACGTCAGCGCAGTGTCCTGCTCCTGGTCGGAGAAGGAGGTGATCTGCGTGTCGTCGTGGGTGGGGGCGGGCTCGGCGTGCGCGGGGCCGGGAGTCCAGCCCAGGGCGGAGAGCGCGAGTGCGCTCACGAGCACGGCGGTGCGTCTCATGGTGGGTTCCTCAGGTTTCCGGATCGGCAGCAGGGCAGGGGAGCCCGGCGGGACGGCCGCCGGGCTCCCTGTGATCACTTCCGGACGGGCGTCAGCAGCTGAGGTTCCGGCCCGGGTTGACGCCGAGGACCCTGGTGAACTTCTTGTACGTCGTCACCCGGCTGCGCACCTGGGCCGGGTTGCCCCCGTTGCACTCGATCGCTCCGTTGATGCTGCGGATCGTCTGGCCGAAACCGGAGCCGTTGACCATCGCGTGGTGCGGCGTCATCGTGCCCGCACCGGACTGGGTCATCCAGAACCACAGCGCCGTCTTCCACGCCACGACGGGCTTCTTCTGCACAAGGCCCGGCTTGTGCAGGAGGTCGATGCCGAGCGCGTCGCCGGCGGCCTTGTAGTTGAAGTTCCAGCTGAGCTGGATCGGGCCGCGACCGTGGTACGCGGACTGACCTGCCGGGCAGCCGTACGGCTGGGTGGTGTCGCAGTACGACGGCCAGTTGGCCTCGTTCTGCTCGACGATGTGGACCAGCCCACCGGTCTCGTGGCTGACGTTGGCGAGGAAGGCGGCCGCCTCTCGCTTCTTGGTCTTGACGTTGCCCTTGTCCGCGAAGGCCGGGTACTTCTTCATCGCCTTGACCAGGGCGTCGTAGCTGTAGAAGCGCTTGTGGTCGGGGAACATCCTGTTGTACTGCGCCTTGCTGACCACGAAGTCGCCCTGGGCGGCCGGTGCGGCCTGGGCGGCCTGGGCGGCCGGCTCCGCGGACGCGGTCGCGGTGGTGAGGCCGACCCCCGTCGCCGTCAGCAGTACGGCGGTCAGCAGGGCCTGGGGAATGCGTCGTGTCGACATGCTGGAAACTCCTCGGTGGTTACGGAAACAGGGCTGAACGTGGGTCCTGTGGATCCCGTGGGTCCGGGGGCGGACCTCAGAACGGGGTCAGCGTGAGGTGCATGTGCCGGGGCGCGGTGTCCTGGATGTAGGAGGCCCAGTCGGCGACGTCGTCGAAGGCGAAGCCGTAGGCCTTGCCGTTGGTGGTCGCGGCGTGGATGGCCCTGGCGTAGTGGTTGGTGACGGCGGTGTCGTAGAAGGCCGCCGCGCGGACGGTGGGCTGCTTGCGGTGGCTGACCAGGGTGGAGCGGTTGAAGCCGGCGCCCAGAACGGCGGCGACGGGACCGGTGAGCCCGTCGTTGGGAGCGGCGAGCGCACCGTCGCAGAAGAGCACGTCGCGGGTTGAGGGCTTGGCGAAGGAGACCGACGCCGGTCCGTCGAACGTGAGCCTGTGGTCCCTGACCCGGCCGGTGAAGGTACCGGCGTCGGTCCGGACGAGGAGGCGCTTGGCCCGGTAGGTGTCCCAGACCCTGTCGATGTAGGGATCGAAGTAGTTCTTGGGGAACCGGCCCGTGTCGAGGCCGTGGCTGGGGGCGATGACGCGTCGGTCCCCCACGACGAGGCGCGAGAACTCCGGGTGGTTCCGCAGGGCGCGGAACACCCGGGCACGGCCGCCGTCGCGCAGCCGCCCGGTGTTGTGGTCCTTCGCTCCGTTCAGCCGGATCATCATCGGCACGCTGAACATGTCGACCATGGTCGTGTTGCAGAACATGCCGGCCGCGTTGTGGGTGAACTCGACGAAGTCGTGCAGTACGGGGTAGTTGGGATCCGATTCCACCCACCCCGCGGGGTGCTGCAGTGCGGCCCTGCCGTCCCCGCCGCCGACCGCCTTGAACTTCAGCTTGTGCCCCAGGGCCACGTAGATACGGCCGGACATGAAGGGCAGTCGCAGGGTGGTCCGGCCACGGGCGGCCAGCGGGATGGCGTAGTCGGTGAAGCCGTTCGCGCGGTTGTCGGAGAGCTTGACCGGGGCGAGTGCGCCGCGCCGGGTGACCCGGACCTGCCGGTCGCCCTTGCTGCCCACGATGTACAGGTGGACCGAACGGTTGGCGAACTCACCGGTGTTGTTGTCGATCGTCAGCAAAAGCCCTCGCGCGGCCTCGGCGGCCAGGTCGTCGTCGGTGGCGGCGACGGCGCTCGGGACGGCGGAGACGAGCGCGGAACCGGCCACGGCGGCACCGGCCATCGAGGCGAGCAGCCTCCGGCGGGAGAACATGGGGAATTCGGTCGAGGTCATGCAGGAGTTCCTCTCTCCTTGCGCCGTACGAAACGGAGAACGGGCGGGAACGTCCGCTTCGATTCAGCGGAAAGCGGCCCGGCCGACGAGAAAGGACGCTACGCAGCGCGAATTTTTCCGCCAAGGAGTGGCAGAAATGACATTTCGAAATCGCAGATGTTCTCGTCGGAGATGTCATCGGCCGAGCGGAACACGGCGGATGCCCGGACCGCGGCGGGCGGTCCGGGCATCCTCGTGGCGCGGTGACGTCATCCGTTCGTGCGGCGGTCGGGTCTCGGCGACGTCCTAGGGGTGCCCCGCACTCCAACAGCCGTCACCACGGCAGTCCTTCAGACGTTCCAGCGCGTCATGCAGCTTCGCGAGGCGGGCCCTGCTGAGGCTGCCGGCCCTGTTGTGCAGCTGGTAGGGGTCGTTGCGGAGGTTGTAGTACTCCCTCGCACCGCCGGCGTACTCGACGTAGGTGTAGGAGTCGGTGCGCAGGGCGTGGTAGTCCGGTGGGCTGATGCTCTCGCTCCCGTCGTTGTCGGGATCGCCGGGTCCCTCGACGGCGTGGCGGTGCTCGATCAGGTTGGCCGTGCGCCAGTTGGCGTCGGATCCCCCGTCCAGGAGCGGGAGCAGGCTGTGCCCGTCGACGTCGGAGGACACCGCGGCTCCGCCGATCCGCTGGAAGGTGGGCGCGAAGTCGATGTTCGACACCTGGGCGTTGCTCGTCCTTCCGGCCGCGACACCGGGGCCGGCGATCACCAGGGGGACCCGGACGTCGGTGTCGAAGGCCGTCTGCTTGCCCGCCTTGAGCCGGTACTCGCCCAGGTGGAAGCCGTTGTCGGAGCTGAAGACGATGTAGGTGTCGTCGGCGACTCCGGCCCTGGTCAGGGTGGTGCGCAGCTCGCCGATCATCCGGTCGATCGACTGAAGCGATCGCGCGCGGTTGCGGAACTTCCGGTTGATGGTGTGCTTCTCACTCTGCGTCAGCCGGTCCTGTCGGGCCAGCCAACCGGGCGCGTCGCTCGGCAGCTTGTTGAACGCGGGGCTGCGCGGCGCCTTCAGCCCGGGGAAGGCCTGCTCGTCCCGGGGCGCCGGGGTGGACGGCCCGTGCGGTGTGAAGAGCGCGATCTCCAGCATGAACGGCTTGTTCGCCGCCGCGGACTTCCTGACGAAGGCGTTGCCCTTTCGGCTCAGCACGTCGGTGAGGTAGTCCTTGGGCCGGTGGCCGTGCTTTTCGATCCGGTGATTGTGGGCGAGCTTGTAGTCGTACCCCTCGTAACCGCCCCCGACGACGTCCCACTGGCTCCAGCCCGGCGGCACATAGGGCTTCTGGCGGTCGACGGTGTCCTCGGGGCTGTACCCGTTGAGGTACTTGCCCATCATCGCGGTCCGGTAGCCCTTGGCCTTGAGCGCGGTGGCGAAGGTGTCCCGCTCCTGTCCGTTGTCGTGGAAGGCACCGAAGCCGCCGTTCGGACCCTCGTTGCTGAGGACCCCTGTGTTGTGCGGATATCGGCCGGTGAAGATTGACGAGCGGGACGGGCAGCAGAGCGAGTTGCTGACCACGTAGTCGCTGAACGTCATGCCCTGCGACTGGAGTTTCTGCACCTCCGGCATGTACTGCAGGAGGTTCGAGGACATGTCGTCGGTGAGTACGAAGACGATGTTCGGGCGGTTCGCCGCGGTCGCGGCGGCCGGCTGTGTGGTGGCAGGGACGGAGGCGGTGGAGGTGCTCGCCCCGCTCACCCCGCTCTGCGCTGCCAATACCAGCCCCAACAGGCCGACTATCAGCGTCAGAAATTGACGAGTGCGAATCATGCTGGGAGCGTGCCAGCGGAATTCCGCGTGAGTCAATGTCCGATGCGCCCGGTGGAAATTAATCCGGCGCCGAACGGAATTAATCCGGCGCCGTCTCCTTGTCGCCGCTCCTCACCCGCCCTCATTCTCGGTGCAGTACCCAAGGCGAGATCCGGATGACATCGGAAGAGAGGAAGCCGGGCGTTGGAGGCAACCAGCGGGGTGGACGACGACGGAACATGGCGAGCCCTGGACGTATGGAAGCGGACCATCCGGGACGGCGTCCACACATTCCATCTGCCGCCGTCCTCAGGAATCAGGGTCGGTACACATCTGAACGGCCTTCCGGCAATTCGCGGGGGCCGCGGCGGATCTGCCCGGAAAGAGACGACCCCTCTGCCGGACGACGTGTACGTCATCCCTCCCGGCCTCAGCCGAACACTGGTCGTCACACCGCAGGGTGGTGAGCCCGCGACGCTCGCCTCCGTCACCGTCCCGATCGAGACGGTGCTCCGGTTCACCGGTGCGGAGGATTCACCGTCCCGTGTCTCGGAGCTGCTGGGCAGGTACCCGGCGGTGCGATTCGACCCGGTCCTCGCGGCGATGGTGAAAGGGGTCGTGGCCGCGAGCGAGGCCGGTGCGGACGACCTGTACGCGCAGTCGGCGGCGCAGTTCATCACCGCGCATGTCCTTTCGCCGTACGTCACCGGCTCGGCGGCGTCGACCGGTGCGCTCGGTTCGCGGCAGCTGGAGACGATATTGGCGTACATGCGGGAGAATCTCTCTCAGTCCGTCTCGCTGGACGACCTGGCGTCCCTTGTCTCCTTCAGCCGATTTCACTTCGTGCGCTGTTTCAAGGCGGCCACCGGGAGCACCCCGTACCGCTATCTCACCGATCTCCGGATCGACCTGGCGCGCAAGTACTTGGAGAACGGAAACGACACGATCGCCCTCATCGGCCAGCGCTGCGGATTCTCCGGTTCGGGGCAATTCTCCCGGAGCTTCCGCCGCATCGTCGGATGCACACCGTCGCAGTATCGGGCGATGCGTCGTTTCAGGATGACCCCGGCCCGTGTGGCGGTGGCCACGCGTCACCCGTAATTCGGACCCGCACCACCGCGGACGACTACGGTCGGGTTCATTCGACGGGGCGAAACCGAGGTGTGCATGGCTGGCAAGGCCGGACGGGTGCTGGTGGTGGACGACGACGCGGCCATCCGGCGATCGTTGGAGCGGGGGCTGCGGCTGAACGGCTTCTCCGTGGCACTCGCCGACGGCGGCCACGCGGCCCTGGCCGAGGCCCGCGCCGCCGCCCCGGACCTCATCGTCCTGGACATCGGCATGCCCGACCTGAACGGCATGGACGTATGCCGGATCCTGCGCGATTCGGGCGACGACGTGCCCGTGCTGATGCTCTCCGCGCTGGACGAGGTGGAGGACCGGGTCGCGGGGCTGCAAGCCGGCGGGGACGACTACCTCATCAAGCCCTTCGCCCTCCAGGAACTGGTGCTGCGGGTGCACGCCCTGCTGCGCCGCCGCCCGCCCGCCGCCACCGACCGGATCCGGGTCGGCGGCCTCGTCCTCGACCCGGCCGCCCACCAGGCGTCCCTGGACGAGCGGCCGCTGCAGCTGACGCGCCGCGAGTTCGCGCTGCTGGAGGTCCTGGCGCGCAACGCCGGCCTCGTGCTCACCCGCGAGCAGTTGCTCGATCGGGTGTGGGGCTATGACTTCGAGGTCCGCAGCGACGCCGTGGACACCTTCGTCAGCTATCTGCGGCGCAAGCTGGAGGAGGGCGGCCGGGCGCGCGTGCTGCACACCGTGCGCGGTGTCGGGTTCGTTCTGCGCACGGGCGTCGAGGGCGCGTCATGAGACTGTCCAGCCGCATCGCGCTGGCCTTCGGCGCGTGCGTCCCCCTGCTCGTCGTCGCGTTCGGCTGGCTGCTGCTGCACCTGGTCGCCCAGGACCTGCGGGCGCACCAGGACGCCCAGCTACGGGCACGCGCGACCATCGTCGCCAAGAACGCCAAGTCGTACCTGGACGTCGCGGGGACCGACCACCCCGTCATGGAGCAGGCCCGGCGCCAACGGGTCGTCAACTCCGCACGGGACGTCGGCGTCCGGTTGACCGCCCCCGGAGGCACGGTCACGGCCGGCCCCCGGCCCGACCCGCTTCCCTCACTGCCCCACAGCGCCCCCAGTCCCGTCACCGTGAGCTCGGGTGACAAGGACTGGCTGGTCCTGTCACAGCGCGTCGGCGCGGCGAAGGAAGGCACCACACCGAACCTGTGGCTGTTCTCACCGGACACCGTCGACGACGAACTGGCCCTGGTGCGCCGACGGGTGCTGACCGGGGCAGCGCTGGCCGCACCACTGGCCGGGGCCATCGCCTGGGCCATCAGCACCCGGGCGGCTCTGCCGCTACGGCGACTCCAGCGACGTACCAGCGGACTCGACCCCAGGACCAGTGCCGCCCGCCTGGAGCACAGCCCGACCCGTATCACCGAGGTCGACGACCTGGCGTACACGATGCAGACCGTGCTCACCCGCTACGACGAGCAGGTCGCACGCACCGGGGAGGCACTGGCCACCGCCCGGGCGTTCGCGGCGACCGCCTCCCACGAGCTGCGGACCCCGCTGATGAGCATGCGCACCAACCTCGACATCCTCGCCGGCCATCCGGACCTGGACCCCACCGACCGGGCCGAGGTGCTCGACGACCTGGGGCGGGAACACGGCCGGCTGCTCGGGCTGCTGGTGATGCTCAGGGCGCTCGCGCAGGGCGACCTGGTCGAGGCGGACGCGTTCGCCTCCCTGGATCTCGCGGAGGTGGTGGACGCCTCCGTCGCCGATCTGCGGCGCGCGCACCGCGACGCCGAAGTGGCCACGCACGTCGCCATGGGGCTGCGTGTGCACGGTTGGGAACAGGGGCTGCGCTCGGCGGTGGACAACCTGCTCACCAACGCCTGGACCCACGGTCGCGCCGACGACGGCACGGCCCGCGTCGAGGTGACGCTGCGCCCGTCACGCGAACCGGGAAGTCCGGCCGTCGTGCTCACCGTGGACGACCACGGTCCCGGCATACCTGCCGAGCGGCGCGAGGAGGTCTTCCAGCGTTTCCTCCGGGGCCCGGACAGTCCCGGCTCCGGCCTCGGCCTGACCCTGGTCGCGCAGCAGGTCGCCCTGCACCGCGGCCGGATCATCGTGCTGGACCGACCCGACGGACGACCCGGCACCCGCTTCGAGCTGCGTCTGCCGGCCACCGGCGTCCGGGACGTGGAGGGCACCCTGCCCCTCCTGCAACGCGACTGGCTCACCGGCGCGGGGGCGTAGGCAGTCCTCGGCGCGGAAGCGTCAACTCGGCCTCGTAGCACCCGCCATGCAGCCGTGCGGCAGCGTCACAGATCGGTCCCGCCGCTGGCGTCGAGGTACTGACCGGTGAGCCAGCGGGAGTCGTCGGAGGCCAGGAAGGCCACCACGTCCGCGACGTCGGAGGGCCTGCCGATCCGGTCGAAGACGGACCGCGCGGCGAGGGCCGCCCGCGCCTCGGGCGTCGCCCGGCGCCGGGCGTTCATGTCCGTCTCGATGAACCCGGGTCCGACGGTGTTGACGGTGATGCCGCGCCCGGCGAGTCCTTTGGCCAGGCACAGGGTCATCGTGTCCAGCGCGCCCTTGGACATGGCGTACGCGACGGACTCCGGGAAGGCGTGCCGTGAGGCGAGCGAGGAGATGTTGATGACCCGTCCGCCGTCCCGCATCCGCGGCAGCGCGCCCTGCACGAGGAAGAAGGGCGCCTTGGCGTTGACGGCGATCATGCGGTCGAAGACATCGGGATCCGCCTGCCCGATCGGCCCCGACCCGCTCACTCCCGCGTTGTTCACGAGGATGTCCAGCGAGCCCCCGCCCTCGGCGCCCGCTGCCGCCTGCTCCCGCACCCCGGCGTCGAAGGCCTCGAAGACGGCGTCGGCGTCGCCCGGCACCCCGAGCTCCGCCCCGACCGGGAAGGCCCGTCCGCCGCGCTCGCGTATCTCCGCGACCACTTCCAGGGCGGCGGCCTCACTCTTGCCGTAATGGACGCCGACCAGTGCCCCGTCCCGGGCGAGCCGCTCGGCGATGCCTCTGCCGATGCCCCGTCCGGCCCCGGTGACCAGTGCGATCTTGCCCGTCAGTGCGCGTTTGGTATCCACGAAGACCCTGAGTGTCGTTGAAGGCGTACAGAGGAAGAGGGAGGCGAAGGCCGGAGGCAGAGCGTCAGCGCTCGACGAACTCCCGGTACCACGGGCCGTGTTCGGACAGGCTCCGCGCGAACCCCGCTCCGGGATCGACGCCGACACCGGCCCAGAAGCCGTCGTCCGCGAACCAGTGGTCCACGGCGAGCATGCCGAGATGGTGCAGTACGCGCGGCTGCCCGGCGAGCCGCGCTCGCGCCTCGTCGACGTCCACGGGTGCGCCCGGCAGCCGCAGGCCGAGCCGGTCGGCCACCGTGTCGAGCAGCTCCGAACAGTCCACCGGCTCCGGGTGGTTGACGTGATACACCCCGGCCAGTTCCCGCTCCGGCAGCCCGGCGGCGACCACCGCGCGCCCCAACGCCCGTACGTCTACGACGGAGTGCCGCGCCGCGCATCCCTTCAGGCGTGCAGACAGCACCCTCATCAGGGCGGCCAGTCCGGGCACCACCCAGCGGTCGCCGGTCCCGAGGACGAGGTGCGGGCGCAGTACGACCCCGCCCGCGTCCAGCACATGCCGCTCGGCGGCGGCTCGGGCCCGGCTGGTCGGGGAGGCCGGTGCGAGGGGCAACTCCTCCGGGAGCGCGCCGGTGAAGGGACCCCGGCCGTACACCGCGGCCGTACTCACATAGACGACCCGGGCCACACCGGCGCGGGTCGCCTCCTCGACGAGGGCGCGGGTGCCGTGGTCGTTGACGGTCTCGGTGAGCTGTGCGTCGTCCCCGATGTGGGAGGCACAGTGCAGCACGACGTCCACACCGTCGCAGACCCCGCGCAGCGACCCCGGGTCGGCCAGGTCCCCCCGCACGACGTCCGCCGCCCGGGCATCGCCTGACGCCAGGCTCGCGGGGTCGCGCAGCAGCAGCCTGACCGGGGGCGGCGTGACGCCGCTCGACTCCCGCAGGGCGGCGACCACATGGCCGCCGACGAAGCCGCTGCCCCCGGTGACGAGGATGCGTGATGACAAGGTGGGTCCTCCCTCTCAGCCGCGGTCCGCGCGCCGCGTCAGCGGTCGTTGACGGACCCGCCGAGGGGGCCGTAGGGATCGAGGTCCGGCAGCGTGGGCTCCGAGGCCGCGACCGTCACGCTACAGCGGAAGACCTCGGCGTCACCCTGGAGACCGCGCACCCGCACGGTGGCCGGGTCGGGGTCGCCCTTGGTCATCGCGTCGGCCTCGATCCAGCACGGGCTGTCCAGTTCGGCGTACCGGAGGAAGACCATGTCCATGTCGGTGACCACCATGAGGCCGGGGAAGAGCGAGAAGGCCGTGGCGGCCTGACGCGCCGCCTCCAGCAGCACGAATCCCGGTACGTGGTCGTTGGGTCTGCGGAACAGGGTGGGATGCGCGGTGTCGACCCTGAGCTGCCAGGCCCCCGGCCGCGGCGACGGTGCGAGTACGACGGCTGCGGCGTCCGTCCTGCCGACCGCACCGGGCGGAAGTCCGGGTGACAGCGGCAGGGACCGGCCGGTCAAGGACAGCCGCTCCCCGCGCAGCCGGCGATAGGCCCGGTCCGAGACGCAGTCGAGCAGCCCGTCGGCGGTGGCGACGACCCGGCCCAGGCGCCGCAGCACCATCGCGCACCGCATGCCCGCCAGCCGACGCCCCCGGCGCCGTACGCCCCCGCAGCTGAGGTCGGCGACGACGCCCTCGGGCGACCGGTCGAGCAGCAGCCCGGCCGGCGCCGCCGAGTACCGGATGCGCTGCATCACGAACCGGTCGCCGACGGGCACCGAGAACGCGGCGTGCACCAGCAGCATCGAGGCCTGCCGCAGTATCTCCGGTATCAGCAAGGGGTCCTGGAAGCGTCCGGCCACCTCGGTGAAGAACCGGTGCCGTCGCGGCCAGCGGGCCCTGACCTGGAAGTGCGTGTCGTCCACACGACGCCACGCGGTGGGGAACGCGTCCCGAGGATCCGACCGGTGCACGTGCTCGCCGCTGATCTCCGTATGCCATACGGCCGTTGCGGGGACGGGTCCGGCAGCTCCTGTGGTTTGCTCGTCCCGTGCGGATGCGTCAGGAGATCGCACCGGGTCCATGGCTCCCCCCGAGTCATTCGCCAGGGCGAGGTGCTCCCGCCCGCCGAGTAACCTACGTGCGATTCGGTTTTCTTTTCAATACGTGAAGTGACGTGCCGCGTGCACACCGTGGAGGCACCCATGGCCCAGCAGGACCGCGCGATCAGAACCCGCCGTACGATCCTGGAAGCGGCCGCGAGGGTCTTCGGCGAGCGCGGTTACGCCTCCGCCACCGTGGAGGAGATACTCAACCGCGCCGGGGTCACCAGGGGCGCCCTGTACTTCCACTTCTCCTCCAAGGAGGAGGTGGCGCTCGGCGTGCTGGAGGCCCAACTGCCCGTCGACCGGCTCCCCGAGCGGTCCAGCAAGCTCCAGAAGCTCGTCGACCACGGCATGCTCATGGCCTACCGGCTGCAGCACGATCCGCTGGTGCAGGCGGGTGTCTCCCTCGCCCTCGACCAGGGCGCACGTGAGCTGGACCGGGACGCCGCCTTCCGTGCCTGGACCGCCCACATGGAGCAGATCCTCACCGAGGCACGGGCCCAGGGCGAACTCCTGCCCCATGTCGACGTGGCCGAGACCGCCGAGTTCCTCAACGGCGCCTTCGCCGGCGTCCAGGCGATGAGCCAGGCCAACTGCAACCGAGCCGACCTCGGCCGCCGGGTCTCCGTGCTGCTCCGCCACGTCCTGCCGAGCATCTCCACGCCCGCGATGCTGGCCGCCCTCGACCTGTCGCCGGACCGGGGCGAGCGGGTCTTCGAGGAGTACCGCGCGAACTCCCCCGAACCCACCGGCAACCAAACCGTCCGGTCTGGTTGATCCCACCTTCAAGCCATGTGACTCACAGGGGAAAGGAGCCACCGTGCGGCTGCGCTGCGCTGTGCTCGACGACTTCCAGAACGCGGCGACCGAGGCCGCCGACTGGTCGCCGCTCGCGGACGACGTGGAGGTCGTCCCCTTCACCACCCACTTCCCCGACGAGGACGCCCTGGCCGCGGCCCTCGCCGACTTCGACATCGTGGTCACCCTGCGAGAGCGCGTCCCGTTCCCGGCCTCGCTGATCACCCGTCTCCCCCGGCTGAGGCTGCTGATCGCCTCCGGGATGCGCAACACGGTCATCGACTACGCCGCCGCCGAGGCGCACGGCGTCACCGTCTGCGGCACGGCCAGCTCCTCCACCCCGCCCGTCGAACTGACCTGGGCCCTGCTGCTGGGCCTCGCCCGCGGCCTGGTCCAGGAGAGCAACGCACTGCGCGCCGGCGGCCCCTGGCAGAACACGGTCGGCGCCGACCTGCACGGCCGCCGTCTCGGCCTGCTGGGTCTGGGCAAGATCGGCAGCCGGGTGGCCCACGTCGGCCTCGCCTTCGGCATGCATGTCACCGCCTGGAGCCAGAACCTCACCAAGGAGTACGCCGACGAGGTGGGCGTTCAACTGGCCCCCTCCAAGGAGGAGTTGCTGGCCGACAGCGACTTCGTCTCCGTCCACCTCGCCCTGAGCGACCGCACCCGGGGCCTGCTCGGCGCACCCGAACTCGCCCTGCTCAAGCCGACGGCGTATCTGATCAACACCTCACGCGCGGCCATCGTCGACCAGGACGCCCTGCTCACCGCCCTGCACGAGGGCCGCATCGCGGGCGCCGGCGTCGATGTCTTCGACACCGAGCCCCTCCCCGCCGGCCACCCGATGCGCACGGCTCCCCGGCTGCTGGCCACACCCCACCTGGGCTATGTCTCGCAGGCCAACTACGCGACGTACTACGGCCAGGCGGTGGAGAACATCCAGGCGTACCTGGCGGGTTCACCGGTACGGCGACTGCCCTGACGCCGGCCGTCAGGCGCTGTCGGCCGCCTCGGTGTCCCGGTCCTCGGCGGCCCGGCGGTAGATGCCCTCGCTCCGGTGCAGATGGTGCAGGTCCACCAGATAGCGCCGGAGCGTCACATGGTCGATGTCGTCGCTGTCCTCGCACCAGGCGCGCAGCTTCCCGTTGACCGTGCGTTCCGGATACTCGACGCCCGGCTCGAAGGTCTGCTCGGCGATGTACCGCAGCACCAGCTTCTTACGGGTCCACTGCGCGGGCAGCCGGACCAGCCGCCGCTCCCGGACGAAGGTCCGCAGCACGATGTCGGTCCGCGCGTCCCCGGAGGCCGGGCCCTCGGCGGCCGGGGAGTCGTCCGCGCGCTCCGCCGCCGCCCGCGCATATTCCCTGAACAGGCCGTACGCGACGCCCAGTTGCCCGTCGTCCCCGGCGCTCAGCACGCCCTGCTCCCGCAGCCGCCGCAGCGCCACGGCCGTCTCCTTCGGGGTCAGCCCCGCCGCCCGAGCGACCTGCTCGGCGCCGCCAGCGCCCAGCGCCACAGCGGCGAAGGCGCGTACGCGGCTCTCCTCGGCGAAGAGTCGGACCAGTTGTTCCGTCGGATCGGTTGCCATGCCCGGAGGCTAGTGGACACCGAGAGCGGGAGCTGAGCGATTTTTTCCTACGCGTACCGGTAGGTGCCGGACACGTCCTCCAGATCGTCCGGCGTCACGTTCCACGGCGGCAGCCGCTCGTGCCGGGCGACGATCCGCCGGTACTGGTCGCTGCCCGCCCCGGGCGGATTCGCCGGCAGGTAGCGGTGCTGGCGGTGGCGCTGCTGCCAGCGCTGCCACTGCAGGTCCACGAAGGCGTGGTGCAGCCAGAAGACGGGGTCGTTGACGGACGCGCCGCCGAGCATGGCGCCCCCGACCCAGCGGTGCACCCGGTTATGGTTGCGCCAGGAGTCCCTGCCCCGGCCCCAGCCCTCCAGTTTGTTGCGGAAGCCCTTGCCGACCGTCGAGTTCCACGGGGCGACGTCGTAGACGGGGTCGTCCAGCGCCTGCTTCAGATCGGCACCGGTCGGCAGGGAGATCGGACTGCGCGAGCGGCCCAGGTCCCGGGTGAGGAAGTCGCCCGCGAAGGCACCCGCCCTGATGGTCCACCTGCCCGTGGCGCGGGCGAACGGCCCGGTCATCACCCGCCGGTCGCCGGGCCGGCCGTTGCCACCGAGCAGATCGTCGGTCCAGGGCAGCGAAGTGGTCTTCCGGTCCCGCGTCCAGTCCCAGTACGGCACCGTCACGGAGTCGTCGACGCGGCGCAGGGCCGCCTCCAGATCGAGCAGGAGCATGCGGTGCCAGGGCAGGAAGGAGGGTGTCATGTGCGCGGCGCGCAGGCCCCGGTCGCCGTCCCCGACGAAGTGCGCGATGTGCATCCGTACGAACTCGTCGTACTCACCGCGCCGCTTGACCTCCAGCAGCGCCTCGACGAACCGCCGCCGCTCGGTGCGCGTCAGCCTGCTCACGTTCTTACGCACGTACACCATGCTCAGCCTCCCTGTGCGGATGTCCGCCGCCGAACGGTCCGGGAGCCACGTCACGCAGTCGCCCGCCGGTCCCGAGTTCGTCGACGGCCGCGCGGGTCGCCTCCAGCGGGGTCCGGTACCAGCCGTAGTGGTCGACCATGCTCAGCCAGGTGCCGTCGGCCCGGCGCATCAGGTGCAGCGGCCGGCCGTCAACCGTGACGTGCCAGGCGGTGTCGAGGGCGGTGAGACCGCGGTAGGACTCCGGGGCGCCCTGGATACGGCGGCCCTGGTAGGTCTCGTCGAAGGCCATGTCGGTGTCGGCGCCGTCCCGTCCGTCGGCGGACTGTGAGGGCCGGGAGGCGGTGATGACCGGGGCGACGGCCACGGCGGCCGAGGCGAGCAGCAGCCGTGCCACCTCCCGCCGGGTCCGCCCCCGCGACTCACCCCTCCCGGGGGCCGAGGCCCCCTGCACGGGACCCACCGGCACCTCGCGTCCGCTGACGGCCATCGCTCACTCCTCGTACGGTTCGGTGTTCGTACGAGTAACAGTTCTGGGCCTCGCATGGTCACCACCGACGGCTCCCGGGGGCCGTGTCGCCCCGAGTGCAGCAATGGTCAGCTTGTCCAGAAGTCCCACCAGCGGGTCAGGATCAGCATGCCGACGATCCCGATGTGCAGCACCGGGAGCACCCAGGTGAACTCGGCGAAGAAGTCCCGCACCGGCCGCGGGGCGGGCAGGAAGCCGGCCCGCACACACAGGGACGTCACGTACCAGAACAGCGGGATCGTCCCGAGCCAGGCCAGGCAGCACCACAGGCACAGGGCGTTGATCCGGTACAGGGACTCGAACTGCAGCCAGGAGACGAACCCGATTCCGAACAGGCAGCCGGCCTCGAAGGTCAGCCAGTACCAGCGCGGGAGGGCGGCCCCGGCCAGCAGGGTCACGCCGACGCAGATCACGATGCCGTAGGCCACCAGGCCGAGCATGGGGTTGGGGAACCCGAAGGCCTCGGCCTGGTCGCTCTCCATCACGCTGCCGCAGGACACCACGGGGTTGAGGCTGCAGCCCGGGGTGAAGTCCGGGTCCTCCAGCAGCTTGAACTTGTCGAGCGTGATGACCCAGGAGGCCAGCAGCCCGGCCGCCCCGCAGAACACCAGCAGCAGGGCGAACGCCCGGCTGCTGCCCGTACGTGAGTCAGAGGCCACCGCGCGACCCTATCGACGGCGCGAAGGACGCCCCGCCGCACGCTCACCCGACCGGCCGACTCCGAGCGGGCCGTCCGCCCGAACGGGCGAGCCCGCGAAGGAGGTCAGCGGTAGACCCGGACATGGGCGACGTCGAAGGTGATCGGTTCCGGGCCGCAGGGAGCGGGGTGGTGCTCGCCGGCGCTCAGCGACAGGTTCAGGACCAGATACGCCGACCAGTCCGGGCCGACGCCGGCGCCGTCGGAGTAGACGCACTCGCCGTTGACGTACCACTCGACGCACCGCGCGCCGTAGCGGGTGCCGATGGTCACCCACCGGCCCGGGGCGACGGCGTCGACGTCGGTGAAGTACGACGCCGCGCAGTTGACGTGGTTGGAGAGCTCCAGCAGGTTCGGGTTGTCCGGGTGGTACTCGAAGCTGTCGACCTCGTTGCGGCCGTCCTTCCAGGTCCACAGCGCAGGCCAGGCCCCGGTTCCGAAGGGCAGTCTGACGCGGGTCTCGACACGGTCGCCGGTCCGCACCTGGAAGCCCTCGGCGGAGTACTCGGTGGTGAGCAGCCCGGTGCGCCAGGCCTGCCGCCCGTTCTCGAGGGTGCGGCCGTCCGGTACGGCGATGAAGGTGGCCACGCCGTCCGAGACGCTCACACAGGCGGGGTCGAGCCAGTCGAGCTTGTTGTCGTCCGGGTTGTGGTCGCAGTAGCGGAAGGCGCTGGTCCGGTCGCCGGTCCAGCGGGCGCCCCAGGCGATGGGGGAGTCGAACTCCTCGGACCAGACCAGCGATCCGCCGGGGGTGCGGGGCGGCGCGAATTTGTCGCCGCCGGTGATCATGTCGATGAGGGTGCCGAATTTCATATTTCCGATCATGCAGGCAGTCCACCCCGAACCGGAAGCACCATAGGATGAATTTATTCGCGGACCAGCTGTCAATCCCTCCGAATGCACCTGTGCATTCCATTCTTCATCCCCGCGACTTTCATGCGTATGGAGTAACGCGTCGCTTTTACAGTGCCGATGGACTGCTATGTTCTCCAACCGTTGGATCAGAGGTACTTTCAAGCGAGGTGAATCATGAAGAAGGCAGTTTTCACTACTGCGGCGTTGGCGATCGGTGCGGGCCTTGTGGGCGGTTCCGCTGTCGCGGCTTCGGCCGCTGCGGGGGGTTCGGGGCTCTCCACGAGCCCGCTCGGTCTCGTTTCCCCGACCAAGGTGAGTCCGGCGGTCGTTCCGGCGGCCGACACCGTGACGCAGTTGGTCCGCGAAGGCGGGATCGCAAAGGGCAGCGCGTTCGACAAGAACAAGTCGGGAGGCATGTCCGGCATCTACCTGGACGGCATGGACCCGGACGCTGCCAAGAAGCCCACGATTCCGGTGAGGAACCCGGCGGGCAGCGGCTCTGTCCAGGTCCGACCCTTGAAGGCGCCGACCGCCTCCGGTCTCGGCACCCTGCTCCCCAACAAGTGACGACCCGGCAGCCTTACGAGTCGGCCGCACCGGTGAAAGCCGGGCCAGGAATTCCGAGACTCTGATCCGGTTCTCGGCGGCCGATGACCGTCGGCAGGCCCGGACGCTGAAACAGGACCCGCAGTTCCAGCTCCGCACACGGCAGGCCCACGATCCCGCCGCGCCCCGTGAACCATCGTCCGGCCCACCGGCCTTCCCCTCGCCGGTGGGCCGGAGGCATGTCGGCGCCCATGCCGTCCAGAATCTATTCGGGTCAACCTGCCGAACATTCTCAAAGGCCTTCCCGAGGAATGAACTTAAAGCCGGGTCCACCCACCTGGCGCCGTACGTTGCGCCATCCGATGGAATCTGCCCGCGTTTGATTGTTCGCGCCGTGACTTATGCGTGCATATACGGGTTTCCTTTTCGTAAGCGTGCGCAACCGTGAATTCAGGAAGGAACCGAGTTGCCCAGGAAGTTCGCGGTCATCACGGCCCTCGCCCTCAGCACCGTCGTCAGCACTGCCGGCATCGCCTCCGCCGGCGGCTACGGCAACGGCGGCAGCGGCGGCAGCAGCGGCAACACCACGACCGTCAAGGGCGGTGAAGGCTTCACATCGGGCCCGGTCGTCGTGCAGGAGGCCCAGCAGGGCGTCGTCATCGTCAACGGCACCGTCGTCGACATTCCCTGCGCCGTGCCGTGGCACAACGGAGCCGTCCTCGCCGCCACCCTCGCGCCGAACTCGCGCTACAGCGCCTGCAACACCGGCAAGATCAACCAGTCGAACGACGGCGTGTACAACAGCGGTCTTCTGCTCTGACTCCTGCACCGAGTAATTCGGAGCAGGTAAACCCCACAACGCAGCCCGGAAAGGCTCTCAACTCATGCGTAAGAAGGTTACGGCCCTCTCCGCCCTCGCCGCAGGCATCGTCCTCGCGACCGGCGGCACCGCTG
>NZ_JBHTRZ010000004.1:781455-820808 GCF_042795335.1 Streptomyces sp. NPDC056479
CATCGTGAAGGCCCCTCAGCAGGGCCTCGTCATCGTCAACGGCACCGTCGTCAACGCTCCCTGCGCCGTGCCGTGGCACAACGGAGCCGTCCTCGGCGTCACCCTCGGAAAGAACTCGCGCTACGCCGCCTGCAACACCAACCACGTCAACCAGTCGAACGACGGCTTGGTCACCAGCGGCCTCCTGGCCTGACCCCTGCACCGAGTAATTCGGAGCAGGTAAACCCCACACGCAGCCCGGAAAGGCTCTCAACTCATGCGTAAGAAGGTTACGGCCCTCTCCGCCCTCGCCGCAGGCATCGTCCTCGCGACCGGCGGCACCGCTGCGGCCGACGGAGACACCATCTCGGCCAAGGGCGGCAAGGACTTCTCGTCCGGCCCGGTCATCGTGAAGGCCCCTCAGCAGGGCCTCGTCATCGTCAACGGCACCGTCGTCAACGCTCCCTGCGCCGTGCCGTGGCACAACGGAGCCGTCCTCGCCGCCACCCTCGCGCCGAACTCGCGCTACGCCGCCTGCAACACCAACAAGATCGACCAGTCGCAGGACGGCGTGTACTACAGCGGCCTTCTGCTCTGAGCGGTGCTTCGCCCCATGGCGGTTCGCTGGAATCCCGGTGAACCGCCATCGGCGTTTCGCACACCCGTCGGTACAAAGCCGTGGGCCCTGTCCGCATCGGAGAGCGGACAGGGCCCACGGCTTCTTATGGAAAGCGCCGGCAAGGAGGAAAGCGCGCCCATTCACAGGGACCAACGGAGCCGCCGTACGAACGGTCACCCTGAATCGTCCGTTCGGCCCAACGGCGAAGACAATCACACTCCGCCACACAGACCGAAGGGCCGGCTCCGAGAATACGGAGCCGGCCCCGATCAACATCAGTTGGGCGAAGTCACCTGTTGAGCGGAAGACCGCCGAGCAGCCGGCCGTCGACGGGGTTCGGCAGGGTGCCGCCCAATACGGGGGTCTTCACCATGCCCGAGTCCTTCACACCCGTCTTCACCTTGTCCGCGGTGCGCTTCACATTGTTGCCCACGTAGCCCGTGGGCACCTTGGCCGCGGTGGGGAGACTGCGGGCGACCGTCTTACCGTTCTCGACGAGGCCGTGCCCCGACATGTCCGCAGCCGAGGCGGGGACAGCGGCGCCACCGGCAATGGCAAGGGAGCCGGCGACCACGGCAGCAGCCTTCAGGTTCTTCATCGTGTTCCTTCCAGGTAATTCCGGTCTCAGTTCTCCCGGGCTAACGACGGGGGAAGTGCTCTGGAAACTCTGCGGCCGGAACTTCCGGGAACTCATACGAAAAGACCCGTTGTGATATCAGGCGGGCGGCAGGCCACGGTCGACGAGGGTGCCGACGGTGACGTTCGCGAGGGCCTCGACCACACTGACGGCCGAGGTGTCGACCTTCTCGGAGCTGCCGGACGTGAGCACGCTCAGCAGCGATTCGAGCGCCTTGCCGAGTGCGCCGAGGGCGTCACCCGTGACGTTCGTCAGCAGGACGGGCTCCTGTGCGGTCTCCGTGGCTTCGTCGAGGCTCTCCTTCTTGGCCGCCTCGGCTTCCTCACGGGCCTCCTCGACGTCCTTCCTGGCCTCGGCGAGCACGTCGTCCAGGTCCTGCAGGGCTTCCTTTCTCTCCTGTTCGGCTTCCTCGTAGGCCTCCTGCACCTCCTTCCTGGCCTCGGCGACGGCCTCCTTGGCGGCGTCGGCGAGCTCCTTCGCCTCGGCCTCGGTGAGCGGGTCGTCGTCCGCTTCGACGGCGCTGTTCACCAGGCGGGTGACCGGGGTCAGCGCGGTGCCGAGGCCGGCCAGCACCTTGGCCTGGTCCTGGCGCGCGGTCCGGGTGTCGGCGCGCCCGGCGTCGGGAGTGGCCGCGAGCGCGGGCGCCGCCGTTCCCAGAAGGAGGGCCGCGCAGAGGGTCGAAGTGGCTATGTGCCGGGCGGTCGGTGCGGGCATGGAGTTCTCCTTGTGTGTTTTTCGGATCGTGCGATCACCGTGAAACCCGCACGGCGCGCCCGCAACCGGTCAGCCCTCCGAAGGGCCAAGGTCGTGCCGATCGGGTGGCGGCCCGGTTTCACACTGCCCGGCGACTCCGAATGGGTGGTCCGGCGCGTGAATCAAGTCGGAAGACGCTGCCGTTCCAACACTGTTGACCGGATAGAAGATAAATATGGATAAGTGGCTGGTAGTGCTAATCCGCTGAATCAGGAAGCCGGTTTGCCCCTCAGACCCTCCCGAACAGGCCCGGGATCTTATATCGGGAACGCGAGCCACACATCGTGTTACTGGTTCGGACTCATTTCTTCGGAAGGGCAGCATCGGTCATGCGCATCGCGCCGCACATCCTGCACGTCGCCCAACCCGTCGAGGGAGGTGTCGCGCGTGTCGTGACGGACCTGGTCGCGGCGCAACTCGCCGCGGGGCTGCGGGTGACCGTGGCCTGCCCGCGGGGCGGCACGCTGGCGTACGACGTACGCGCACTGGGCGGCCGGGTGCAGCGCTGGGACGCGACCCGGTCACCGGGGAGCAGGCTCCCGGGCGAGGTACAGCGGCTGGCGCGGCTGGTGCGTGACGTACGGCCGGACCTGGTGCACGCGCACAGCGCGAAGGCGGGGCTCGCGGCCCGGCTCGCGGTGCGCGGCGCGCTGCCGACCGTGTACCAGCCGCACGCCTGGTCGTTCGAGGCCGCGGAGGGCGTCGTCGCCCGGCTGGCCCTGGGCTGGGAGCGGTTCGGCGCGCGGTGGGCGACGCGGGTGCTGTGCGTGAGCGAGGCCGAGCGGCGTACCGGGCACCGGTCCGGCATCTCGGCCCGATGGCATGTGGTCCCCAATGGTGTCGACACCGGCCTGTTCCGGCCGGAGGGGAACCGTGCACGCTCCGCTGCGGGTCCGCTCGTCGTGTGCGTGGGCCGGCTGTGCCGTCAGAAGGGGCAGGACCTGCTCCTGGCGGCCTGGCCCGAGGTGGTGCGGCAGGTGGCCGGGGCCCGGCTGGTGCTGGTCGGCGACGGTCCGGACGCTGAGCGGCTGCGGCGCGATGCGCCGGCGTCGGTGGAGTTCGCGGGCGGGACGCCCGATGTCGCCGACTGGTACCGGGCCGCCGACGTCGTCGTCCTGCCGTCCCGCTGGGAGGGCATGGCGCTCGTCCCGCTGGAGGCCATGGCGTGCGGTCGGCCGGTCGTCGTATCGGACGTGGCCGGGGCGCACGAGAGCCTTCCGCCCGGCCATCGGCCGTCCTGCCTGGTCCCTTCGGAGGACCCCGGAGCCCTGGCCCAGGCACTGATCGCGCTGCTGCAGGACGAGCCGCTGCGCGCGGCGCTGGGCGCACAGGGCCGTACGCATGTGCTCCGAGCGCACGAGCTGCGCGGAGCCACGGAGGCAGTGACCGACCTGTACCGCGAGCTGCTCGGCCTCGTGACCGCGCAGGTCGTCGGTCCCAACGAGGGCAGAAAGTGCATCACCACATGACCGCGGAAAGTACCGTTGCCTCACCGGCGGAGCACCAGCGGGTGCCCAAGCGCGCCGTCTCCGTCCTCGCCCCGCGCGGCCCCGCCGCCGGACGCCGGGGAACGCCCGGACGGGGAACCCGTCGTCCGCGCCGGACCTCCCCGGCACCCCTGTGGCTCGTCGACGGCGGTGCCGTCCTGCTGGGCGCCCTGGTCCTGCCCGCGCCGCACAGACACCCGCTGGTCGTCGCTCTGCTGGCGCTCGGCGTGCTGGGGCTGAACCGGCGGGCCGCGCTGTACGGCACCTCCGCCGTGCCCGGCCCGCTCGACGAACTCCCCGCCGTCTGCGGCCGGATCGCCGTCGCCTGGGCCGCCGTGGTGGCGCTCTCCCCGCTGCGCTCGCTGCCGCTCGCCGTGCTGGTCACCGCCGTGGCCATGCACTGCGCGGTGGCCTGCGGCGGCCGGGCCGCGGTGCATGGGCTGCGGCGCCGGACACTGCGGCGCCGGCCCTGTCCCGCGCTGGTGGTCGGCCCGCTCTCGACGGCCCGGCTCGTCTCGGCCGCGCTGCTGCGCCAACCCGACTGCGGAGTACGGCCGGTGGGCCTTGTCGCCGACGACCCCGAGGTCCTGGGCGGCGCCGAGAACGAGCCCGAACTGCCGGTGCTCACCACGGCGTTGGAGGCGCGGCGGGCACTCGTCCAGAACGGGGTGCGGACCGTGCTCGTCGTGGGCGCCGCGACCCGGGTGGAGAAGGACGCCGTACTGCGGGCGCTGGCCGGGCACGGCTGCGTGCTGTGGGAACTGGACGCGGACTCGCCGTCGTACGGCATGGGCGGGCAGCTCCGGGGAGCGGGGCATCTGGCCGGGTTCTCGCGCAGGTTGCTGCGGCCCCAGGGCGGGCGGCGGGTCGGCGGTGCGGGCAAGCGGACGCTCGATGTGGTGTTCTCCGGATCGCTGCTGGTGCTGACCGGCCCGGTGCTGCTGGTGTGCGCGCTCGTACTGCGGGCCATGGACGGGCCGGGCGTGGTGTTCCGGCAGGAGCGGATCGGCAAGGACGGACGGCCGTTCACGATGCTGAAGCTGCGCACCCACCGGCCCGCCAGCGCGCACGAGGCGGCGACCCGCTGGAGCGTGGCCGACGACCAGGACATGAGCCGCTTCTGCCACTTCCTGCGCCGCACCTCGCTGGACGAGCTGCTCCAGCTGTGGAACGTCTTCCGCGGCGACATGAGCCTGGTCGGCCCCAGACCCGAACGCCCTTACTTCGTCGCCAAGTTCAGCCAGGCCCATCCGGGCTACCCGGCGCGGCACCGGATGCGGACCGGGATCACCGGGCTCGCGCAGATCAACGGGCTGCGCGGTGACACCTCGATCGAGGACCGGTGCCGCTACGACAACGCCTACATCGACAACTGGTCGCTGTGGCAGGACATCTGCATCCTGCTGCGCACGGCGGCCCAGTTCGTCCGGCCGACGGGGAGCTGAGGGCCGGTGAGCACTCCCACGGCGGCTCCTCCTACTCCCCCGCTCGCGCTGCCGACGCCGGCGCTGCGCCGGGTCCGTTCCGTCCTGCCCCGTCCGGTGCTGCCCTTCCTGCCGGTGCTGCCGGTCGTCGCGGTCGTCGTCCTGCTGGGGCTGCCGGTCGCGCCGGACAGCGCCGCCTCGCCCGCCGACGCCGCGTCGGGGCTGCTCGTGCTGTGTGCCCTCGGCCATGCCGTGCTGCGGGCGCGGCGACCGCTCACGCGGACCGCGTTGATGGTGTTCGGGCTGCCCGTGGTGGGCATCGCGGTCGCCGCCGCCGGGGCGATGACCGCCGGTGACGCGATCACCGGACTGGCCCGCTACGTCCAGGTGTTCGTGCTCGTCCCGGTCGCGGTACTGCTGCTGGTGCGCGACCGGCGGGACATCCGGCCGGTGCTGTGGTCCCTGGTCGGCCTCGCGCTGTGGCAGGGCGCGATCGGCGTGAAGCAGTACCTCACCGCGACCGGCGCCTCGTACCAGGGAGCGAACATCCGCGCGGTGGGCACCTTCGGGCCGTCGGACGTGATGGGGATGGCGAACGTCGTCGCCCTCGGGATCGTGGCCGCGACCGGTCTCGCACTCGGGGCCCGCGAGCGGCGCCAGCGGGTCGTGGCGGCCCTGTGCGCACTGGCGCTGCTCTTGCCGCTCGCGCTGTCCTTCAGCCGGGGTGCCTGGATCGCCACGGCCGTGGCGTGCGGGGCGCAACTGCTGCTGGCCGGGCTACGGCGGGCGGCGAAGGTGTTCGCCGCGGCCGCGGCGGTGACGGTGGTGCTGGTGGGCGGGTTCGGCGTCGGCGCCACGGCGCTGGAGGAGCGGCTGACCAGCATCACGCAGGTAACCGACGCGCCGGACCAGTCGGTCATCGACCGCTACACCATGTGGGCGGCGGCTGCCGACATGTGGCACGAGCATCCGGTGTCCGGGGTGGGCCTGAAGGCCTATCCGGCGCACCGGGACGGGCATGCCTCGCTCGCGCTGTCGTCGGGCAGCGACACCGGTGGCGCGGGCCAGGCCTTCCGCCGCCAGCCCCTGCTCTCCCCGCACAACATGTACCTGCTGGTGCTGAGCGAGCAGGGCCTGCTGGGCCTGCTCACGGTCGTGGGCAGCTGGCTGGCCCTGCTGCTGCTCGCGTTGCGCCGGATGCGGCGAACCGGCGGGCGCCTGCGGGCCGTCGGCCTCCCGGTCTGCGGACTGCTGCTGTGGCAGCTCGTCAACTTCGCGTACGCCGACATCGGCGGCCCCTCCACCATCATCACCGCCGTCTGCTTCGGCCTCGCCTCCTGGTGGGCGTTGACCGATGGCGAGACGACGGCCCCGGCGACGGAATCGGCGGCACGATGAGGCCCCGGCCGACCACCACCGAGGACGCCCCCGACCGAGCGATCGGCAGGGACGACGCCCCCCAGCAGGGCAGCCACCCCGGCACCGGCACCCCGCTCCCGCCCGGCCGTCGTCCCGCCCCGGCGGCCGGGACCGCCGCCGGCAGCCGCCCCGTCCCGCCGGCCCCGCAGCGAACGGGCGCTCCCTCGGGCCGGTTTCTCGCCCGCGCGACCCTGCTGTCCGCCGCGCTGTCGATGGCCGGGGCGCTGCTCGGGCTCGGGCGGGACCAGGCCCTCGCGCATCTCTTCGGGGCGGGGGCCGAGAGTGACGCGTTTCTGGTCGCCTGGACGGTGCCCGAGATGGCGTCGACGCTGCTGATCGAGGACGGGATGGCGTTCCTGCTGGTGCCCGCGTTCAGCGTGGCGCTGGCGCGGCGGGCGCGCGGGGCCGGCTCGCCCGACCCGGTGCGCGCCCTGGTCGCCGCCTCGCTGCCGCGGCTGTGCCTGGCCCTGGCCGGTACGGCCGCGGTGCTCGCGGCCGGGGCGCCGGTGCTGGTCTCCGTTCTCGCGCCCGGCCTGTCCGACCCGTCCCTGGCGGTGTCCTGCACCCGGCTGACCGCGACGTGTGTGCTGAGTTTCGGACTGGCGGGGTACTGCAGCGCGGCGCTGCGGGCCCACCGCAGCTATCTCGCCCCGGGTGCCATCTACATCGCGTACAACATCGCGATCATCACCACGATGTCCGTGCTCGCTGCACGGTGGGGCGTACGGTCCGCCGCCCTCGGTGTCGCGATCGGCGGGTGCCTCATGGTCGCCGTACAGGCGCCGACCCTGTGGCGGCGGATCGCCGCGCGGCCCGCACCGCCCACGTCGGCGTCCCTGTCCGAGGAGGAGGGGGACGGCGGCCGGTCGGTCGCGATGGGGCTCGTCCTCGCGGTGCTGCTGTTCGTCCTGTGCCGGCAGTCGCAGGTGCTCATCGAGCGGTACTTCGCCTCCGGGCTGCCCGACGGAGCCATCTCGCACCTCAACTACGCCCAGAAGGTCGCGCAGTTGCCGATGTCGCTGTCGATGATGGTGTGCGTCGTCACCTTCCCGGTGGTCGCTCGGGCCATCGCCGAGGGCGACACCCGGCGGGCCGGGGAGCGGGTCGAGCGGGACCTGGCGCTGATCGCCTGCATCGTGCTGCTCGGTGCCGCCGTGGTCCTGGCCTGCGCCCCGCAGCTCGTCCAACTGCTGTTCCAGCGCGGCGCGTTCACCGCGCAGGACACCGCCGCCACGGCCGCCGTCATGCGGGTGTACGCGCTCGGGCTGCTCGGCCAGACGCTGGTGGGGGCGCTCGTGCGGTCGTACTTCTCGACCGGCCGCACCACCTGGTTCCCGCTCGGCGCGATGGGCGCGGGCGCGTTCGTGACCGTCGTCATCAGCGCCTGGGCCGTGGGCCCCTGGGGTGCCCGCGGTATCGCCGCGGGCAACGCGGCAGGCATCACGCTCACCGCGCTGCTCCTGCTGCTCGGGCTGGGGCCGCGCGCCGTGCCCGTGGGCGTGCGCCGGGTGGTCGTCGAGCTGGCGCGGCCGGTGCGGGCGGCGGTCTGCGCCACCGGGGCCGGGCTGCTCTGCGCGGGGCTGTTCGACTCGCCCGCGGCCTCCGTCGCCGCCTGCTGCACGTCCGTGACCGTCGTCTTCCTGCTGCTGGCCTGGGCCCTCGACGCGGCGGGTGCCCGGTCCCTCCTACTTTCCGTCACGCATTCCGTCCGTAGCTCCGTCACACGAAAGCTTCGCCATGGTCGCTGACATCACCGCCGCGCCGCGCGCGGTGGAACCCGAACCCCAACCGGTCCTCTGGGGACGCCCGAGGCGGCAGCCCGCCGCCTGGGTGGCCATGTACCACTCCGTCTCCAACTGCCCGGACGACCCGTACAACATCACCGTCACCCCCGGGCGCCTGCAGCGGCAGTTCGCCTGGCTGACCCGGCGCGGCCTGCGCGGGGTCAGCGTGCGCGAGCTGCTCATGGCGCGCGCCCTCGGCCAGGAGCGCGGCCTGGTGGGGCTCACCTTCGACGACGGGTACACCGACTTCGTCACCACCGCGCTGCCCGTGCTGCACCGCTGGGGCTTCACGGCGACCGTGTTCGTGCTGCCCGGGCTGCTGGACAGCGAGAACGTCTGGGAGTCCACGGGCCCGCGCAAGCCGCTGCTCGACGAGGAGGGCATCCGCTTCGCCGCGGACGCGGGCATGGAGATCGCCTCGCACGGACTGACCCACGTCGATCTGACCATGGCCGACGACGAGGTGCTCCACATGGAGGTCGCCGGCAGCCGGTACCAGCTGGCGGAGATCATCGACGACGACGTCGAGGGCTTCTGCTACCCGTACGGCCATCTCGACGAACGGACCACCGACGCCGTGCGGCGGGCCGGTTACCGCTATGCCTGCGCGATCAAGCCCGGCCCGGCCGACTACGGCGACTTCGCGCTGCCCCGTATCCACATCGGGGAGGCGGACTACTCGATGCGGCTGGAGCTGAAACGACATCTGGCCCCGCTCTGCGGCCGCGCCGTGGAGGCGGTGTGAGGGCCCTGCACGTCATCACCGGACTCGGCGTCGGCGGGGCGGAACAGCAGCTGCGCCTGCTGCTGCGGCACCTCCCCGCGCAGTGCGACGTGGTGACCCTGACCAACCCCGGCCCGGTCGCCGCGGGCCTGACCGCGGACGGTGTGCGCGTCACCCACCTGGGGATGACCGGCAACCGCGACCTGGCCGCCCTCCCCCGCCTGACCCGGCTGATCCGCGAGGGCGGCTACGACCTGGTGCACACCCACCTGTACCGGGCCTGTCTGTACGGCCGGCTCGCGGCACGGATCGCGGGCGTCCAGACCGTCGTGGCCACCGAGCACTCCATCGGCGCCACCCGGCTGGAGGGCCGCCCGCACACCGCGCGCGTGCGCGGGCTGTACCTGGCCGGCGAGCGCCTCGGCCACACCACGGTGGCCGTCTCCCCGACCGTGGCCGAACGGCTGCGGCACTGGGGTGTGCCCGGGCAGCGCATCCGCGTCATCCCGAACGGCATCGACGCGCCCCGGTTCCGCTACGACGCGGTGCTCCGCAGGGAGGCACGGGCGAGACACGGGCTGCCCGAGGACGCGTTCGTCGTCGGCGGTGTGGGGCGGCTCGCGCCCGGCAAGCGCTTCGACCTGCTGGTGCAGGCGCTGGCCCTGCTGCCCGGCGACGTATGGCTGTTGCTGGTCGGCGGTGGGCGCGAGGAGACGACGCTGCTGCGCACCGCCCGGGATCTGGGGGTCGCGGGCCGGGTGGTGCTCGCCGGCGAGCGGCCGTATCTGCCCGAGTCCCGTGACGAGGCGCCGGGCCTGGTCGCCCTGCTCTCCGCGATGGACGTGCTCGCCTCGCCGTCGCCGGAGGAGTCCTTCGGCCTGGCCGTGGTGGAGGCGCTGGCGGCCGGACTGCCTGTGCTGTACGCGAGCTGTCCCGCCGTCGAGGACCTGCCGCGGGACGCGGCGCCCGCCGCACGGCGTGTCACGGGCGGCGCCGGGGCGTATGCGCGCGAGCTGCTGCGGCTGCGGTCCGCGGGGCCGGACGAACGGGCCGTCCCGGACGTCGTACGCCACTACGACATCGCGCGCACCGCACGGCAGCTGATGGATCTGTACACGGCCGCTCTGTCCGGCTCGAACCTGGAAGTGAGTCCCTCATGACGGACAACCCCGGTGGGCGTGGCCCGCTGTCCGACCGTACCGGCGCGAAGCGGCTGCCCCTGTGGTGGTGGCTGCCGGCCGGCGCACTGATCGGTGCCGTGGCCGGCGGCGCCTACGGCCAGTTGCGACCGCCCCAGTACACGGCGACCAGTTCCGTCGTCGCCGTTCCCAACGGCAGGACCGACGCCGACTGCACCGACGCGCTCGGCTTCGCGCAGGCGTACGGCCGCGTGGCCAAGCAACTCGCGGTGCTCGGGGACGCGCAGGTGTGGGCGGGGGTGCCGGTGTCGACGATGCGCGAGAGCGTGGACGTCGCGACCTCGCCGGACGCGCCGATGGTCGCGGTCTCGGCGACCTCGTCGAGGCCCGCCGAGGCGGTCGACATCGCCAACGCCGTGTCCCTCGCGCTGCTCACCCACGCGGACCACACCAAGGACGCCACCGGCATCAAGCTGGAGCGTCTCTCGCGGGCCCTGAAGCCCACCGAGCCGTCGTCCGCGTCCCCCGCGCTGACCGCGCTGGTGGGCGCGAGCGCCGGCGGGCTGCTGGGCGGACTCGGGCTGCTGGCCCGGCCGCGGCGGACCGAGGACGACGACGACACGGGCCGGGCGTCGGTACCCAGCCCCGCCAACGCCGCCGACGCCCACGGGACGCGGGGATGACGGCGTCGAGCAGCGCGCTGTCGGTGGAGGTGTGCACCGACGGGGACGCCTTCGCCGAGCTGGCCGGGGACTGGGACCGCCTGTACCGGGCGTGCCCGTCCGCGACGCCGTTCCAGAGCCACGCCTGGCTGCACTCGTGGTGGCTGTCGTACGGCAGACCGGGCACGCTGCGGCTCGTCCTGGTGCGCCGGGGCGGTGAACTGGTGGCGGCGGCTCCGCTGATGCGGGTGCGCCGGCCGCTGCCGGTGCTGGTGCCGATCGGCGGGGACATCACCGACTTCTGCGACGTGCTCGTAGACGAGTCGGTGGGCGAACCGGGCGCCGCGGCACTGGCGGACGGCCTGGCCGACCTGGCCCGCACCGCCCTCGTCGACTTCGGCGAGGTGCGGCAGGGCGGCGCGATGGAGCGGGTGTACCTCTGCTGGCGCGGCCCACGGCACCGCACCCGCGACTCGGTGTGCCTGGACCTGCCCGCCCTTCCGATGAGCGAGCTGGTCGGGCGGCTGCCGACGGCGCGCGCCCGGCGGATCCGCGGCAAGGTGAACCAGGTCCGCAAGCTCGGCATCGAGTGGCGCGTCGTCCCCCACGACGAGACCGAGGCCGCGCTGCGCCGGCTCCTCGAACTGCACCGGTTGCAGTGGGAGGGCAGACAGGTCTCGGCGGAGCATCTGCGGCCGCGTTTCATGGAGCACCTGGTCCGGGCGGCGGTCCCGCTGGCCCGCACCGGGGACGCCTCGACGACGGAGTTCATGCTCGACGGCTCGGTGGTGGCGGTCAACATCATGCTGCGGTCAAGGCAGTTGGCGGGCATGTACCTGTACGGCTTCCACCCGCAGCTGCGCCGGCGCAACGTGGACGTGGCGACGATGCTGCTGGAGGCGACCACGGGGCACCTGGAGTCCGCCGAGGGCAGGGTGCCCGGCCAGGTGCGGACGCTGAGCATGCTGCGCGGCGACGAGCCGTACAAGTACCGCTGGTGTCCCGAGAGGGCCGTCAACCAGCGCTTCCTGCTGGCCCGGCGCCGCACCCTCCCGCTGCTGGCGGCCGCCATCGCCGAGGACGCCGCCCGGCGCCGGGCCAAGAAGCTCCTGCGCGACCGCTCCGGCCCCGCTACGGCCGATGGCGCTCCGCCCACTGAAGACAGACGGTGAGCTCGCCGCCGGCCTGGTGCTCCAGCCACTTCTCGAGGTCGACCGGCGTGCACCGGGGAAGCTTGGAGGGCTGGGCCGTGGGCGTCCGCGACGACGTCGAGGCCGGTTCCGCGCTCTGCCCGGGGTTCGAGCTCTGCCCGGGTTCGGAGGTCTGACCGGCCTTCGGGTCCTGCTCCGGCGGGACCGGGGCGGGGACCGACGGCCCGGGCTTCGGCTGCGGCAGGACGGGTGTGGACAGCAGCACGCGGTACAGGGCGGAGGCGCGGGGGTTGTCGGAGCACAGCCACACGCCGTGCGGGCAGTAGTCGGTGATGGTGTTGTACAGCGGCTTGTGCTGGTCCATCCAGGCCAGCATGCGCAGCATGTACCTGATGTTGTCGCCGTTGCGGAACAGGCCCCACTCGGGATACGAGATCGGCTTGCCGTGTCTGCGCGCGAAGTCCACGTGGTGCTGGAGGCCGTAGGGCTCGGACACCTGCTCGTCGAAGCCGAGGCCGCGCGGCTGGTCGTAGGCGTCCATGCCGACGATGTCGACGACGTCGTCGCCCGGGTAGCACTCCGGCCAGGCAATCGCGTCCATGCCGCGGCTCGGGGCGAAGTCGAACTTGAACCGCTGTCCGTCGACCGAGCGCATGACGTCGACGATGCGCCGCCAGTACCGCTTCCAGCTGTCCGGGTCGGGGCCGCAGCGGTGGGTGTAGGTGGTGCCGTTCATCTCCCAGCCGAGCACGATGACCGTGTCCGGCACGCCCAGGTCGACCAGCCGCTCGGCCAGTGTCTCGAAGTGCTCGTCGAAGGCACCGGCGGCGGCGCGGCGCAGCAGCTCGCGGACGGTCGCGTCGGGGAGGTGCTGCTCGTTGCGTTCCATCATCGGCACGTTGAGCACGAGCATCCGGTCGGCCTTCGCGCGCCGCCACTCGGCCCAGCCGTCGAGGAAGCCGTGCGCGCCCTCGATGTTGTGCCACACGTCCCCGGGCAGATAGGTGTGCCCCACGCGCGGCTCCTGACCGCCCAGCCAGCGGGTGAGCTCCTGCATGCGCTGCACCCCGGTGGGCCCGTAGTGCAGGTACGCGCCGAACGCGGGGCCCTGGGCGGGTGCGCCCTGCGGGGCGTACGCGCCGTCCGCGGATGACGGGGACGGAGACGGGGCGTGGGCCGTCGCGCTCGCGGGATGCTGCGGATCGGGGTGGGACGGGGCGTCGACGCCGAAGGCCGTGCCGGGGGCGAGGGCGGCCGACGCGACCACTGCGGCGGTGAGGAACGCCGGCCCTCTGGGGGTGGACCGGCGACGGTCAGGGGCCATGCGTCCTCCTCGATGCGCGCCTCGGTGCGCTCCTCTCACTTAGTGATACGTAGTCATATCCGCCTCCGGCGCACCATCCGAGTGCGGCCGAACGGGCCGTCAGCTGCGGTACAGCGTCTCGATCTCGTCCGCGTACGCCCTGGTCACCGCGTGCCGTTTGACCTTCAGGGACGGGGTGAGCATGCCGTTGTCCTCGTTGAACTCGCCCTCGACCAGGACGAACGCGCGGATCGACTCGGCCCGGGAGACGGCCTCGTTGGCGTAGTCGACGGCCCTCTGGACGTCGGCGCGCAGCCGGGGGTCCCGGATCACCTCGGAGAGGGGGGTGTCGGCCGGCAGCTTGCGTACGGTGAGCCAGTGGGTCATCGCGTCCGGGTCGAGGGTGATCAGGGCGCCGATGAAGGGCCGGTTGTCGCCGACGACGAGGCACTGGCCGATGGGTGAGCGGCTGCGCAGGCGGTCCTCCAGGACGGCCGGGGAGACGTTCTTGCCGCCGGAGGTGACGAGGATGTCCTTCTTGCGGCCGGTGATGGTGAGGTAGCCGTCCTCGTCCAGGGCTCCGAGGTCTCCGGTGGCGAACCACTCGTCCTGGAGCACGGCGTCGGTGGCGGCCGGGTTGTTCCAGTACGAGCCGAAGACGATGCCGCCCTTGATGAGGATCTCGCCGTCGTCGGCGATGCGGACAGCGGTGCCGGGGACGGGGCGGCCGACGGTGCCCGGACGGGGCTTGAGGGGCGGGACGATGGTGGCGGCGGCCGTCGTCTCCGTCAGGCCGTAGCCCTCGTAGACGAGGATGCCGGCGGCGTAGAAGAACAGGTTGAGGTTGCGGTCGAGGGGGGAGCCGCCGCTGATGGCGTAGCTCATGCGGCCGCCGAGTTCCTTGCGGACGCGGCGGTAGACCAGCAGGTCGTACAGGGCCCAGGCGGCGTAGAGGCGGATGCCGGGGCCCTTGCCCGTGCCGAGGAACTTGTTCAGGTAGGCCTCGCCGAAGCGGACGGCGATGCGGTCGGCTCGGTCGAAGGAGGCGGCGCGGCCCATCTTCTCGGCGGTCGCCCGGCCGGTGTCGTGGATCTTCTCGAAGAGATACGGGACTCCGACGAGGAAGGTGGGGCGGAACTCCTTTAGGGCGGGGCGGAGTTCGTCGGGCTTGATGCCCGGGCAGTGGCCGATCTCTATGCGGGCCATCAGACAGGCGATCTGGAGGCTGCGGCCGAGGATGTGGGCTAGGGGGAGGAAGAGGAGGGTGGAGGCTGTCTGGTGGGTGACCTCCTTGAAGATCGGGTGCAGCAGTTCGACCGTGTTGGCGGCCTCGGCGTGGAGGTTGGCGTGGGTGAGGACGCAGCCCTTGGGTCGGCCGGTGGTGCCGGAGGTGTAGCAGACGGTGGCGATGGTGTCGGGGGTGAGGGCTGCGCGGCGCTTGGTGACGTCTTCGTCGGGGAGGTGGTGGCCGAGGGCGGTGAGGGAGGTGAGGGCTTGGGAGGGTTCTTCGCCCTCCAACTGCCATATGCGCGGGTGCTGTTGATGGTCGGCGGTGGCGCTTGTGACCGTCTCGGTGTTCTCTTGCGTCTCGGTGATGACGTGGTGTGCGCCTGAGTCGCGGACTATCCAGTCGACCTGGTCCGCTGAGGAGGTGGCGTAGATGGGGACCGTCTGGCCGCCGGCCGCCCAGATGGCGAAGTCGAGGACCGTCCACTCGTAGCGGGTGCGGGACATGACGGCTACGCGGCCGCCGGGTTCGAGGCCGGCGGCGATGAGGCCCTTGGCGACGGCGGTGACTTCGCGGGCGAAGTCTGCGGCGGTGATCGGGTGCCAGGTGCCGTCGGTCTGTCGGCGGCGGAGGACCACCGCGGTGGGGGCCTCGGTCGCGTTGGTGAAGGGCAGGTCGGCGATGCTGCCGGTGGTGGGGTGGGGGGCGAGGGGTGGGGTGCGGGCCTCGCGGACCACGCCGTGGTCGTCCTTGACGATCTCGACCGTGACGCGGTCCATCAGGTCGGTGCGCTGCTTCGCCCGCTTCAGATCCTTGCGTACGCCCATGTCGGCTCCCGGTGCCCGTCGGACTTACTGGGGGGTCAACTTACTCGCGCGTAGCTGGGGGTCAATGCCTGCGGCGGCCCGCTTCGGGTGGGGTGGGGGTTCGCGTAGCGCCTGCGGTGTGCGTTGTGGGTCGGGGCCGTGCCGGGGGGTGTCCGTCCTCGGTCGGGCGGTTGCCGTCGGGCAGGGAGGCGGGCGTTCGTTGACGCCCGCCGCTGCGGGCGGACACCCCCCGGCACGGCCCCTTGCCGCCGTACGCGACAGTCGGCCCGGTGGGGCCGGGCCGCACCATGCAGCCCGTCCGGCGTTTGAGGACGAGGCCCCTTCAGGGCCGACGGGGGTCCCGGGGGCTCCGCCCCCTGGTGGGGTCGAAGGGGCGAAGCCTCTGGGGATGGGACGGGTAGGGGCGGCGGGGGCGAGGTCAGTCCTGGGAGGTCAGGGTGCTGGCCTTCTGGATCGCGTTGGCCAGGTGGTGTACCTCGTCATCCTCCGTTGCCCTCGCCAACTCCGAGGCCCGGTCGGCCAGTTGGGTGAGGGGGGACGCGCCAGGAAGGGCCGTCCAGGTGTCCGCGCCCCGGCGGAGCGCGTCCGCGAAGTACGCCGCCGTGGCCGTGACCTGGAAGCGGGAGCTCGCGGCCCAGACGGAGGGCTGGAGGGAGCCGGACTCCAGACGGCCCGACTCCTCGTGCGGCGCCCGCGTCCCGGGGTCGAGCCAGCGGACGCTCGCCGTGGCGAGGTGCCCCTCCGTGCCGGGCCGGGTGTGGACGGCGTACAGGGCGGTGACGGTGTGGCCGGGGCCGACCTCGCCGCCGTCGACGCTGTCGTCGCGGAAGTCGTCGTCGGCCACCTCACGGTTGTCGTAGCCGATGAGACGGAAGTCGGACACCGTCGCCGGGTCGAAGGCGATCTGGGCCTTGGCGTCACGGGCGGTCAGGTCGATGTTGCGCGGAAGATCGTCGCAGAAGAGTTCGCGGGCCTCGTCGGGCGTCGAGACGTACGCCGTGTGGCCGTCGCCCCGGTCCGCGAGGCGTTCCATCAGGGCGTCGCCGTAGTCGCTGCCGACGCCCACCCCGAAGAGGGTGATGCCGTGCTCGCGGCGTTCGGACTCGATGCGTTCGAGGATGGTGTCCGGGTCGGTGTCGCCGGTGTTGGCGAGTGCGTCGGAGATCAGTACGACGCGGTTCGTGGCGCCCTCGCGAAGGCCTTCCACGGCCGTCTCGTAGCCCGTCTCCATGCCTGCGCCGAGGTTGGTCGAGTCCGTGGGCTCCAGGGTGGCTATCGCATCGTGGATGTCCTGCCGGTTGCCGGCCAGGCGGGTCATCGGCAGGACCCGCTCCGCCTCGTCGCTGAAGGTGACGATCGCCACCGAGTCGTCGTCGCCCAGCCGGTTCGTCATCACATCGAGGGAGTCCTTGGCCAGGTCGAGGCGGCCCGGTTCGGCCATGGAGCCGGAGATGTCGATGACGAAGGTGAGGGCGGCGGGCGGGCGTTCGCCGGTGTCCGGGGCGGGGCGGGTGGCCAGGCCCACGCGGACCAGGGACCAGTCCTCGTCGGCGGTGCGGGCGCCGTCGACGGTGACGGAGAAGCCGTTGCCGTCGGGGCGGTCGTAGTCCTGGCGGAAGCTGTTGACGAATTCCTCGGGCCGGACCGTCGAGGGGTCCGGCAGGCGGCCCTCGGCGAGGGTGCGGCGGGCGTAGCCGTAGGAGGCGGTGTCGACGTCGAGGGCGAAGGTGGAGAGGTAGTCGGGGGCCGGCGCGAACTCGCGGGACTCCGCGGTGTCGTCGTTGTTCTTGTCTTCGCCTGTGGCGCCGTTGCCGTTGTTGTGGTCGGGGGCCGGGCGGCCGGTGGGGTAGGTGCTGTTGTCCGCCTTGGAGTTCCCGCTGTCCCCTCCGCCGCAGCCGGTGAGCAGCAGGCCTGCCGCCGCGGTGAGTGCCAGGAGTCCTCGTATTCGGTATCGCTCCATCTTCCGTGCCCCCTTGGTCCGTTGACGTCGACTTTCTGTGACTGTGACGGGCCGGGGGGCCGGAACGTGCGTGACGGAGCGTTGCGGATGCGTCTCGAAGAGGGCACGGGGACCGGCGGTCGAGACCGGTGGGTGATCTTCCGGTGACCTACGAGACGATGTCCTTGCGGGCGAAACCGCGGAAGGCCAGCGCGAACAGGACCAGGGCGTACGTTATGGAAATCGCCGTGCCCTGGATCATGCCGGACCACTCGGGAGTGGGCTGTACGGCGTCCGCCCACGCGAACTGCCAGTGCGCGGGCAGGAAGTGACGCCAGTCGCCGAGCGCGGTCACCGCGTCGAGGACGTTGCCGACGATCGTCAGACCCACCGCGCCGCCGACCGCGCCGAGCGGGGCGTCCGTCTTGGTCGAGAGCCAGAACGCCAGGCCCGCGGTGACCAGTTGGGACACGAAGATGTACGCCACGACCACCAGCAGGCGCTGCGCTGCCGTGCCGGTGTCGAGTGAGCCGCCGGTGGGGATCTGCAGCGGGCCCCAGCCGTACGCCGCCGTGCCCACGGCCAGCGCGACCAGCGGCAGCAGGACCATCGCGGCCAGGCTCAGACCGAGCGCGACCACGAGCTTGGACCACAGCAGGCGCGCCCGGGGCACGGGCGCCGCGAGGAGGTAGCGCAGGGAGGACCAGCCGGCCTCCGACGCCACGGTGTCCCCGCAGAACAGCGCGACGGGGATCACCAGCAGGAAGCCCGCGGAGACGAACAGGTTCACGGCGGCGAAGTTCGCGCCGGACGCCGTGGCCGTGTCCATCAGGGTGATGCGGTTGCCGCCGCCGTCCGGTTCGCCGCCGATCGCGAACGCCGCGACCAGGACGAACGGCAGGACGGCGAGGATGCCGAACATCACCAGCGTGCGGCGGCGCTTCAGCTGGCGGACCAGTTCGACCCGGAGGGGCAGCGTACGGCCCGCCCGGTAGCCGGAGGCGACCTCGGTGCGCTCGGTGAGCGTGCTCATGCGGAGCCTCCGATCAGGGTGAGGAAGGCGTCTTCCAGGCGGCGGTGCGGGCCGACCGACTGGACGGGCACTTCGAGGCGGACCAGTTCGGCGACCAGCCGGGTGGCGCTGCCGTCCGGGTCGAGGCGGACGAGCAGTCCGTCGTCGGTGCGGACGGCCGAGGCCACGCCCGGCAGGGCCGCGACCTTCTCGACGACCGGCTCCTCGAGGGCCGTGGCCGTGCCGACGAGCAGCGTGTCGCCGGAGCCGACGATCTCGCCGACCGGGCCCGCCTGTACGAGGCGGCCGCGGTCCATCACCACGAGGTGGGTGCAGGTCTGCTCGACCTCCGCCAGGAGATGGCTGGAGACGATCACCGTGCGGCCGGCGGCGGCATAGCGGATCATCACCTGGCGCATCTCGCGGATCTGGGGCGGGTCGAGGCCGTTGGTCGGTTCGTCCAGGATGAGGAGGTCCGGGAGGCCGAGCATGGCCTGCGCGATGGCCAGGCGCTGGCGCATGCCCTGGGAGTACGTGCGCACCGCGCGGGCCAGCGCGTCGCCGAGGCCGGCGATCTCCAGCGCCTCGTCGAGGTGGGCGTCCTGCGGCGGGCGGCCCGTGGCCTGCCAGTACAGCTCCAGGTTCTCCCGGCCGGAGAGGTGCGGCAGGAAGCCCGCGCCCTCGACGAAGGCGCCGACCCGGGAGAGGACGGGCGCGCCGGGGCGGATGGCGTGACGGAAGACGCGGACCTCGCCGGCGTCCGGCTTGATCAGGCCCATCAGCATGCGCAGGGTCGTCGTCTTGCCCGCGCCGTTCGGGCCGAGCAGTCCGAGGACCTGGCCCTTCTCGACGCGGAAGGAGAGGTCCCGTACCGCGTAACGGTCCTCAGAACCCGCGTACCGCTTGCTCAGGTCGGTGATCTGGAGCGGGACCTCGGCCAGTTCGGGGTCGGGCGGCGGGGTGGCGGTGCGGCGGCGGGCGGTCACGAGCAGGGCCAGGGCGACGCCCGCCCCCGCGAGCGGCAGCCACCACACCCAGGACGGCAGCGGGGCGGCGGCGGTGCTCACGCCGGGGGCGGTGGGGACGGACAGGTCGCTCTTCAGTGAGACCGTGTACGTCGCCGGCGAGACCGGGGAGGCGTAGCCGAGGTCGGTGGAGGAGACGACCAGGCGCAGGCGGTGGCCGCTCTCGATGTCGTGGTCGATGGCGGGGAGCGTGATCGTCACGTCCTTGCCGGCCTTGGCGTCCTCGACGCGCAAGGGTGTGACCAGCTGGGACGGCAGCACCTGCTGGGTGCCGCCGGGGCCGACGTCGTAGACCTTGGCGAAGAGCACCGCGTCCTCGCTGGTCGACTTCACGTGCACGGTCGCCTTCGGGGAGCCGGTGATGCGCAGGTTGTCGGCGACCGGCGCCGACTCGAAGGCGGCGAACTGGCCGGGGAAGTCCAGGGACACCCCAACGCCCAGCGAGGACAGCTGGGCGAGGCCTCCGGAGCCGCCGAGGCCGGGCAGGGCCGAGACGGCGGGCGGGCTGGCGCCGGCCGGGTTGGCGAAGCTCTGCTCGCCGCCGGCGAGGCGGAAGGACTTCGGGCCGCTGCCCAGGCCGGGGTAGGAGTCCGCGCTCGCGCCCCGGAGCAGGGCCTGGCCGTCGGTGGAGTCGACGCCTCCGGTGCGGGTGACACGGAAGGCCGGGCCCGTGTCGGTGCCCTTGTCGTCCTTGAGGTAGCGGTCGAACCAGGACTGGACGCGGGCCTGGATCCGGCCGGTCTCCATGTCGCCGCCGTCATGGCCGCCGGCGATCCAGTCGACGTCGACCGGGGCGCCGTTGGCGCGGATCGCCTGCGCGGCCCGGTCGGCCTGGCCCAGCGGGAAGAGGGAGTCGGACTGGCCCTGCATCAGCAGGGTGGGGACCTTGATGCGGTCGCCGACGGCGGACGGCGAGCGCTCCTGCAGCATGCTGCGGGCCTGCGCGTCCGGGGTGCCGGACTCGGCGACCCGTTCGTACATCTCGCAGATCTGCTTCTCGAACTTGTCGCAGCCGCCGGCCGAGTTGACGAAGATGCCCGCCCAGAGCTTCTTGAACACGCCGTTCGGGAACAGCGCGTCCGCGAGGTTCCAGTACGTGATCGCCGGGGCGATGGCGTCCACGCGGTCGTCGTATCCGGCGGCCAGCAGGGAGATCGCGCCGCCGTAGGAGCCGCCGGCCATGCCGACGCGCGGGTCGCCGGTCTTGTCGAGCTCGATCTGGGGCTGCTTCGCCAGCCAGTCGAGCAGCCCGGAGACGTCGGCGACCTCGCCCTTGGGGTCGTTCAGCCCGACCTCGCCGGTCGACCGCCCGAAGCCGCGGGCCGACCAGGTCAGGACGGCGTACCCGTCCCGGGCCAGGTCCTCGGCCTGCTGCCGTACGTCGTCCTTGCTGCCGCCGAAGCCGTGCGCGAGCAGGACGGCGGGGCGGCGGCCGCTGTCGGCGGCCGTGAAGTACGAGGTGTCGATGCGCACCCCGTCCCCCATGTCCATGACCCGGTCGGCACGCCGCACCGCGGGCGCGCCGTCGTCCGCGACGGCCGTCCATGTCCCCGCACCGGCCACGACCACGACAGCGGCCGCGGCGGCCAGCAGCCGCCGCGGCCTCCGTAGCGCACGGAGCCCGGGCAATCGAAGATCCATGGTTCAACGGTACGGGGCGAACCTGTCGGCAAGTTATCTACCGGAGGCCGAACCCCGGCCCCTCCCAGGGAAGTACGAGCCCGCTCCCGCGTACACCAGCCGTGGTACGAAGGCACATGGACATCCGCCGGGGCACCACCCTCGCCGAGGTCGCCGCCGCCGAGCATCTGTTCGATCACCCGGTGCGCACCGAGTGGGCCGAGCGGTTCCTCGGATCCGGCGGTCACCATCTCCTCGTGGCCTATATGGACGGCGAGCCGGTGGGTTTCGTCAGCGGGGTCGAGACCGTGCACCCGGACAAGGGTGCCGAGATGTTCCTGTACGAGCTGGGGGTGGCCGAGCCCTATCGGCGGCGGGGCATCGGGCGGGCGCTGGTGCGGCGGCTCGACGCGCTGGGGCGTGAGCTGGGGTGCTACGGGATGTGGGTGCTGGTCGACACCGGCAACGACGTCGCCCTCGCCACCTACCGGAGTGCGGGTGGCAAGGACGACGGGTCGTGCTCGGTGGTGACGTGGGACTTCGGCTGATCCCCCGGCCCTCGGTCAGTCCTGCGCGTCCTCCGGGACCGTCACCAGCCACCGCGTCTCGCGCCGCGGGCGCAGGTACAGGGCCCAGTAGAGGGTGGCCGCGGCCGTGATGCCGCCGGTCCACAGCAGATGGGCCGTCTCCTGCTGGGTGAGGATGTAGCCGAGGACCGCGATCAGCAGGACGGGCATCGCGGGCCACAGCGGCATCCGCCACGCGCGTGTGTGCCGGTGCGCGCCGCGCCGGGCGAGCAGGGCGGCGACCGCGACGAGCAGGTACATGCCGGTCACGGAGACGCCCGTGACGCCGTACAGGGTGTCGAGATCGACGAAGCACAGGGCGGCGCCGGGCACGCCGACCGCGAGGGTGGCGACCCACGGGGAGCCGAAGCGGCCGAGCTTGGCGAGGACGTCGTTCACCGGCTCGGGCCAGGCCTTGTCGCGGGCGGAGGCGAACAGCACGCGGGAGTTCTGGATGACCATGACGATGCCCGCGTTGATGATCGCCAGGGCCACGCAGAGGCTGACGAAGGTGCCGACGGCGGAGTTGGACCAGGCGGTGACCATGGAGCCGATGTCGCCGCCGGTCAGTTCACCGAGGTCCGCCGCGCCCAGGGTGATGGCGACGACCGGGACCAGGATGATCACGGCGGAGATGGCGAGGGTGGCCAGCACCGTGCGGGCGACGTTGCGCCGCGGGTTCTCCAGCTCCTCGGAGAGGTAGACGGCCGTCGAGAAGCCCTGGGTGACGAACAGGGCGATGGCGAGCCCGGAGACGATCAGCAGGGCCGTCACGGTGTCCGTACGGCCGTCCGCGCCGGCCACGTCCATCGAGACCAGGCTGGCGGGGCCCCGCTCGGCGTGGGCGAAGCCCAGCACCGCCACGACGGCCGCGGCGATGACCTCCAGGACCAGGAAGACGCCGGTGATCCAGGCGTTGGCGCGCAGATCGAGCAGACCGGCGAGGGTGGCGAGCAGCATGACGCCGGCGCCGGTCATGGCCGGGTCGAGGTGGACGATGGGGGCGAGGTAGTCGGCGGTGCCCATCGCGATCACCGGCGGGACGACCATGACGACCAGCAGGGACAGCACGAACACCAGCCAGCCCGCCAGCCGTCCGGCCAGCGTGGACACCATGGCGTACTCGCCGCCGGCGCTGGGGATGAGGGTGCCCAGCTCCGAGTAGCAGAACGCCACGGCGACGCACAGCAGGGAGCCGATGGCGATGGTGAGGGCGGTCGCGGTGCCGAGCGAGCCGAAGAGGTCCGGGACGACCACGAAGAGGGTGGAGGCGGGTGTCACGCAGGAGAGCGTGAGCAGGGTGCCGCCGACCACGCCGATCGAGCGCTTGAGCTTCTTGGGGCCGTGAGACGCCTCGACGACGGCGCCCTCGACGGGGGTGAGGGTGTCGGTCACGAGGGGGATGCAACATTGACGGAAACCGTCACGTCAATGGGTGTTCACCTACGGAATCCGTGGCCGGAGAGCGCGATTTCGCGCGTTAACGTTGCGTCAAGGCTTGGAGCACAGCGGCTTCGGGGCGTGCGGGAACCGCAGCGTGCGCCCGCAAAAAAATGGGGCCGTCCGCGATGCGGACGGCCCCGGGACGCTCGGCGTCAGTGGTTGCGCGGGAAACCGAGGTCGACGCCGACGGGGGCGTCGGCCGGGTCGGGCCAGCGGGTGGTGACGACCTTGCCGCGGGTGTAGAAGTGCGTGCCGTCGTTGCCGTAGATGTGGTGGTCGCCGAAGAGCGAGTCCTTCCAGCCGCCGAAGCTGTGGTAGCCGACGGGGACCGGGATCGGGACGTTCACGCCGACCATGCCGGCCTCGATCTCCAGCTGGAAGCGGCGGGCGGCGCCGCCGTCCCGGGTGAAGATCGCGGTGCCGTTGCCGAACGGCGAACTGTTGATCAGCGCCACGCCGTCCTCGTAGGTCTCGGCGCGCAGCACGCACAGGACGGGGCCGAAGATCTCGTCCTGGTAGGCCTTGGCGGTGGTCGGGACCTTGTCGAGCAGCGAGATGCCGATCCAGTGGCCGTCCTCGAAGCCGTCGACCGTGTAGCCGGTGCCGTCGAGGACCACCTCGGCGCCGTCGGCCGCGGCGCCGGTGACGTAGGAGGCGACCTTGTCACGGTGGACGGCGGTGATCAGCGGGCCCATCTCGGAGGTCGGGTCGTTGCCGGGGCCGATCTTGATCTTCTCGGCGCGCTCACGGATCTTGTCGACCAGCTCGTCGCCGATCGAGCCGACCGCGACGACGGCGGAGATGGCCATGCAGCGCTCTCCGGCGGAACCGTAGGCGGCCGACACGGCGGCGTCGGCCGCCGCGTCCAGATCGGCGTCCGGCAGCACCAGCATGTGGTTCTTGGCGCCGCCGAGGGCCTGGACGCGCTTGTGGTTGGCGGAGGCCGTGGTGTGGATGTAGCGGGCGATCGGGGTCGAGCCGACGAAGGAGACGGCCTTGACGTCCGGGTGCTCCAGGAGGCGGTCGACGGCCACCTTGTCGCCGTTCACGACGTTGAAGACGCCGTCCGGCAGACCGGCCTCGGCGAGCAGCTCGGCGAGCTTCAGCGAGGCCGAGGGGTCCTTCTCGCTCGGCTTGAGCACGAAGGTGTTGCCGCACGCGATGGCCAGCGGGAACATCCACATCGGCACCATCGCCGGGAAGTTGAACGGCGTGATGCCCGCGACGACACCGAGCGGCTGCCGGATGGACGAGACATCGACACGGCTCGCGACCTGCGTCGACAGCTCGCCCTTCAGCTGCACGTTGATGCCACAGGCCAGGTCGACGATCTCCAGACCGCGCGCCACCTCACCGAGCGCGTCGGAGTGCACCTTGCCGTGCTCGGCGGTGATCAGCTCGGCGATCTCGTCCCGGTGGGCGTCCAGCAGCGCACGGAACTTGAACAGGATCGAGGTGCGCTGGGCCAGCGACGACTGGCCCCAGGTCAGATACGCCTCCTTGGCGGCGGCGACGGCGGCGTCCACCTCGTCGACCGAGGCGAAGGCGACCTTCGTGGTGACCGCGCCGGTCGCCGGGTCGGTGACCGGCCCGTACGTACCCGACGCCCCTTCGGCGGTCTTGCCGCCGATCCAGTGGTTGACGATCTTCGTCATGACCGGTAACTCCTTCACAGATGGCGGCGTCGGGTCGAGACGTGCCGTTCGTACAGCTCACGTGCCTTGACCGCCGACGGTCGGGTCGCGGTCTCGGCCACGGGAACATCCCACCAGGCCTGCGCGGGCGGCGCGCCCGACACTGTGTCTGCCGTTTGGGTCTCGACGTAGACACATGTGGGAGTGTCGGCGGCGCGGGCCTCGACGAGCGCCTCACGCAGATCGCCCACGGTCTTCGCGCGCAGCACCCGCATGCCCAGGCTGGCCGCGTTGGCGGCCAGGTCGACGGGGAGCGGGGGTCCCGAGAACGTGCCGTCCTGAGCGCGGAAGCGGTACGCGGTGCCGAAGCGCTCGCCGCCCGTCTCCGCCGACAGGCCGCCGATGGACGCGTACCCGTGGTTCTGCACGAGCAACACCTTGATCGCGACGCCCTGCTGCACGGCGGTCACGATCTCCGTCGGCATCATCAGATACGTGCCGTCGCCCACCAGCGCCCAGACGTTGCGCTCGGGCGCGGCCAGCTTCACACCGAGCGCGGCCGGGATCTCGTAGCCCATGCAGGAGTAGCCGTACTCCAGGTGGTACTGGTCCCGTGAGCGCGCCCGCCACAGCTTGTGCAGATCGCCGGGGAGGGAGCCGGCCGCGTTGACGATCACGTCCGTCTCGTCCACGATCGCGTCCAGCGCGCCCAGGACCTGCGGCTGTGTCGGCCGTACGTCGATCTCGTCGGCCTCGAAGCAGGCGTCGACGCGCTGCTCCCAGCGCTCCTTGTCCTCGGTGTACTCGGTGCTGTAGCCGTCGGCGACCCGGTACGCGTGCATGTCCAGGGCCGCGGTCAGCTCCTGGAGACCGCTGCGGGCGTCCGCGATCAGCGGCATGCCGGCGAGCTTGTGGCCGTCGAAGGGCGCGATGTTGAGGTTGAGGAAGCGGACGCCCGCGCCGGCGAAGAGGGTGCCGGAGGCGGTGGTGAAGTCGGTGTACCGCGTCCCCACGCCGATCACCAGGTCGGCGGTGCGGGCGAGCTCGTCGGCGGTGGCGGTGCCGGTGTGGCCGACCCCGCCGACGTCCTGGGGGTGGTCGTGGCGCAGGGAGCCCTTGCCGGCCTGGGTGGAGGCGACCGGGATGCGGGTGACCGCCGCGAACTCGGCGAGCGCGTCCTCGGCGCGGCTGTGGTGGACGCCGCCGCCCGCGATGACCAGTGGCCTGCTCGCCGCACGGATCGCCCGTACGGCCTCGGCGAGTTCGGTCGGGTCGGCGCCCGGCCGGCGGACGACCCAGGTGCGCTCGGCGAAGAGGTCGTCGGGCCAGTCGTAGGCCTCGGCCTGCACGTCCTGGGGCAGCGCGAGCGTGACCGCGCCGGTCTCGACCGGGTCCGTGAGGACTCGCATGGCGTTCAGCGCGGCCGGGATCAGGGCTTCCGGGCGGGTGATCCGGTCGAAGTACTTCGACACCGGGCGCAGACAGTCGTTGACCGACACATCGCCGGCGTAGGGCACTTCGAGCTGCTGCAGGACCGGGTCGGCGGGCCGGGTGGCGAAGATGTCGCCGGGCAGGAGCAGGACCGGGAGGTGGTTGACGGTCGCGAGCGCGGCGCCGGTGACGAGGTTGGTCGCACCGGGGCCGATGGAGGTGGTCACGGCGTGGGTGGACAGGCGGCCCGACTGGCGGGCGTAGCCGACGGCCGCGTGCACCATCGCCTGTTCGTTGCGGCCCTGGTGGTACGGCATGGCGTCGGCGTGCTCCAGGAGCGCCTGGCCGATCCCGGCGACGTTGCCGTGGCCGAAGATGCCCCAGGTGGCGCCGATCAGGCGCTGCCGTACGCCGTCACGCTCGGTGTACTGGGCGGACAGGAAGCGGACGAGCGCCTGTGCGACCGTGAGCCTCGTCGTTGAGGTCATCGGTACCCCTCTGTGCTTTGTACGTGGTCCGGATGGAAGCGGATCCGCCACTGACGATTCTCGCCCGGACCGGCCATGACATTGAGGTAGTACATGTCGTGGCCGGGCTGGGCGATGGACGGGCCGTGCCATCCGTCGGGCACGAGAACGGCATCGCCGGAGCGGACCTCCGCGAGGACGTCGGATCCGCCCTCACGCGAGGGGAATACGCGCTGATAGCCGAAACCGTTCGGGCCGTCGATCTCGAAGTAGTAGATCTCCTCCAGCTCGGATTCCTCGCCGGGCCGCGTCTCGTCGTGCTTGTGCGGCGGGTCCGCAGGACCGATGGCCGACCAGTTGCCCCCGGGTGTGATCACCTCGACGGCGATCAGCCGGTCGCAGTCGAAGACGTCGGCGGCGGCGAAGTTGCGGACCTGCCGGGTGCAGGTGCCGCTGCCGCGTCGCTCGACGGGAACCTCCGGCGCGGGGCCGTAGCGGGCGGGGAGTCTTCGCTCGCACTTCGCTCCTGCCAAAGCAAAGCGGCCACCCGCGCCGGAGGCGATCTGTGCCCGGGCGTCACGGGGCACGTAGGCGAAGTCGGTGACTCCACTGAATACGTTTTCCCTGCCCAGGAGTTGGTACTTCTCGTTCTCGATGTCCACGGTGCATCCGCCGTTCAGCGGAAGCACGATCCATTCACTGTCCCCGGTGGTGAACATGTGCGTGCCACCGGGCCCCAGTTCCACGATCCGCAGGCTGCTGTGAGTCCACCCGGCCCGCTTGGGGTCGATGTCGAGTGCGTAGTTCACATCGGCGGTGGTGCCCCTGGGGACGAACAGCCCGTTGTCCGTCCCGGTGTGCGGCTCGCGGTTCGTCATAAGGCCCTCACAGCAGTCCTACGGCGGTGTCGACGGCGGCGGCCACGTCCCCGTCCGCCGGGTAGAGCAACGAGCGGCCCACCACCAGACCCCGCACGGTGGGCAGTTGGAGCGCGTCCCGCCACTTCTCGTATGCCCCGTCCTGGTCGTCGCCGACCTCGCCGCCGAGCAGCACGGCCGGCAGCGTGGAGGTCTGCATGACCTCCGCCATGTCGTCGGGGTTCTCGGTGACCGGGCGCTTCAGCCAGGTGTAGGCAGAGGTGCCGCCGAGTCCCGAGGCGATGGCGATGGACTTGGTGACGGCCTCGGCGGACAGGTCGTTGACGACCTTGCCCTCGGGGGTGCGCCGGCTGAGGAACGGCTCGACGAAGACCGGGAGCCGGCGGGCGGCCATCTCGTCGATCGCGCGGGCGGTGGACTCCAGCGTGGTGAGGGAGCCCGGGTCGTCGTAGTCGACGCGCAGCAGCAGCTTGCCGGCGTCGAAGCGCAGGCGCTCGATGTCCTCGGCACGGTGACCGGTGAAGCGGTCGTCGAGCTCGAAGCCGGCACCCTGGAGGCCGCCCCGGTTCATCGAGCCCATGACGACCTTGCCGTCGAGTGCGCCGAGGAGGAGCAGGTCGTCGAGGATGTCGGCGGTGGCGAGGACGCCGTCCACGCCGGGGCGGGAGAGCGCCAGGCAGAGACGTTCGAGCAGGTCGGCGCGGTTGGCCATGGCGAACTTGCGGTGGCCGACGCCGAGGGCGCCGCGGGCCGGGTGGTCGGCGGCGACGATCATCAGCCGGCCGCTGTCGTCGAGGAGGGGCCTGCGTGTGCGGCCGGCCGCGGCCTCCGCGACCGCCTCGGGGCGCCGGGTGCGCAGCCGGACCAGTTCCGCGATGTCCACGGTCACGGGGTGGCTCGTTCCGCGGGGCTCGCGGGCTTCGGCGGTCACTTGACGGCCCCCGCGGCGATCGCGGCCTCGATCTCCTGCGGCGTCGGCATCGCGGAGGAGCACTCCAGGCGGGAGGCGACGATGGCACCGGCGGCGTTGGCGTGCCGCATGATCTTCTCCAGCTCCCAGCCTTCGAGCAGCCCGTGGCAGAGGGAGCCGCCGAAGGCGTCACCCGCGCCGAGACCGTTGAGGACGTTCACCGGCAGCGGCGGGACCTCGGCCTGGTCGCCCTTGCTGTTGACGGCGAGAACACCCTTGGGGCCCTGCTTGACGACCGCGATCTCGACACCGGCGTCGAGGAGCGCGCGGGCGGCGGCGTGCGGCTCGCGGACCCCGGTCGCGACCTCCACCTCGTCGAGATTGCCGACGGCGACGGTGGTGTGCTTGAGCGCCTCCGCGTAGAAGGGGCGGGCGGTGTCCGGGTCGTGCCAGAACATGGGGCGCCAGTCGAGGTCGAAGACCGTGATGCCGGACTTGGCGCGGTGGGCGAGGGCCGCGAGCGTCGCCGTACGGCTGGGTTCCTCGCTCAGGCCGGTGCCGGTGACCCAGAAGATCCGGGCGTCGCGGATGGCGTCGAGGTCGAGCTCATGGGCGTCGATCTCCAGGTCCGGGGCCTTGGGCTGCCGGTAGAAGTACAGCGGGAAGTCGTCCGGCGGGAAGACCTCGCAGAAGGTGACCGGGGTGGGCAGCCCCGGGACCGGGGTGACCCAGCGGTCGTCCACGCCGAAGCCCTGGAGGGCCTCGTGGAGGTAGGTGCCGAAGGGGTCGTCGCCGGTGCGGGTGATCACCGCGGTCCGCCGTCCCAGACGGGCGGCGGCGACCGCGACGTTCGTCGCCGAGCCGCCGAGGAACTTGCCGAAGGACGTGACCTGCGGCAGTGGGACGCCGGTCTGCAGGGGGTAGAGGTCCACTCCGATCCGCCCCATGGTGATCAGGTCGTACGCCATCGGCTTCCTCTGTCTCCCTTGTCGCGGCTCTCCACGGCTTTGTAGCCCTGGTGGGGGAGGCCTGTCAATGTTTTGTCCAGACATTCGAACCAGCATCCTCCGGGGGTTGGGCCGGCCGCACGGTTCCCCGCGCCGCTGGTGGGTTGCAGCATGGGTGGATGACAAGTGCCGTGCGATTTCGGTCGGGGGGCGGCCCCTGGGGCACTTGGGAGACCGCCCTCGCGCTGCCGCACCCACGGCTGCGGCCCGGTGTGATCAGTTATCGCGGGATCCGGCTCGCCCTGGAACGGCCTCGGCGGCGGCTGGAGGCGCCCATCGGGGCGGCGACTCTGTTGCTGGGGTTCGGGGATCCGGTGCGGATCACGCGCGCCGGCCGGGCCCCGGACACGCTGGTCTCGGTCTATTGCGGGCCTACGACCACCCCTGCCGTCGGAGAGCACAGTGGGCGGATGGCGGGCATCGAGGTGCTGCTGATGCCGTGGGCCGCGTTCACGCTGTTCGGGACGCCGCAGTACGAGCTGGCCGACCGCACCGTCGATCCCGATGAGCTGCCGCACGCCCTGGGCCGGTGGTCCGGCGTCGGTGAACTCGCCGCCGCGCTCGCCGCGTTGCCGGGCTGGGAGCGACGGTTCGGGCTGCTCGACGACGTGTTCGCGCACTGGGCGGACGCCGGTACGCCCTGTTCGGTGCGGGTGGTGCGGGCCTGGGCGGAGCTGGTGCGTACCGGTGGCGCGGTGCCGGTACGGCGGCTCGCCGAGGGGGTGGGGTGGAGCGTACGGCACCTGGAGAACCGTTTCCGGGAGCAGATCGGGCTGGGGCCGAAGGCGGCGGCCCGGGTGCTGCGGCTGCAACGTGCGCGCAGGCTGCTGGCGGCGGGGATGGGACCGGCGGAGACCGCGGCGGCCTGCGGGTTCTACGACCAGGCCCATCTGAGCGGCGAGTTCAAGGCCATGACGGCGTGCACGCCGCGCGAGTTCACCGCCGCGCGGCGGCGCTCCGTCATGGTGCCGGGCGGGACGCCTGCCCCGGACCGCCTGGCCGGTGAGGCGACGAGTCTCGTGCTCGCGTCCGACCGCAGTGCGCATTTTTCCAAGACCCGCGAGCCTGGCTGAATGCAGTCTGTGGTCCTCGGCGACCGGACCGCACAGAGGCGGGGGAGCTGGTGGGCCGAGCCCGGCGATAGGGGTATCCCCTGCTCGAGCGAAGTCGAGAGCTTGGGGAAGGGTCCGGCCCACCGTTGCGCCGATGCGCCGATGCGCCGGCGACGGATGTCAACGCGCCGCGCCCTTACACCCGCGTGCGCCTTTGCGTCACCTGTGTCACAAGCGCACCTTTCACGTCACACATGTCCCAAGTACGCGGGTCTTGCGTCACACCCGGCGCACAGGCCCTGTCCTGTCCTCACTTCGCATCGTTCACGGAGCACAGGCTTTGTGATCGCCAGCGCAGCGCACGGTCCCCCCGACGACCAGCCCCCGGTCGCCGCCGCGGCGCGCGCGGGGAGGTGCAACTGATGACCGACCGAAGGCTCTGGTCCTACAAGGAGATCGCCGCGCACATCAAGGTGCAGCCGGACACCGTACGGTCCTACCGCAAGCACGGGCTGCTGCCGCCGCCCGACCATGTGGAGAGCGGCAAGCCCTACTGGTACGCGGACACCGTGCGGGCCTGGGTGGCGTCCCGGCCGGGCAACCGAGGTCGCAGAGCGGACTGACCACCCCCCGGAAAACCAGCTGTGCCCCACCCCCGCCGTGGGGCACAGTCGCTCCATGAGCGACTTCTCCGTAAAGCCCGTACTCCGCGGCGAGAGAGCACTGTTGCGTCCGTTCTCGGAGGAGGACGTGCCCGTGCTGGAACGGATCCTGGCCGACCCCGAGGTGATCCGGCTCACCGGCAGTCCGGACGAGGAGTTCGGGCCGGAGCGGTTGCGTGCCTGGTACGGGAGCCGGAACGACCAGAGCGACCGACTCGATCTCGCCATAGTGGACCGGGCGAGCGGTGAACTCGTCGGCGAGGCCGTCCTGAACGACTGGGACGAGCACAACCGCAGCTGCAACTTCCGCATCCTGATCGGCCCGGACGGACGCGACCGCGGTCTGGGCACGGAAGCCGTCCGGCTGATCGTGGGGCACGGCTTCGAGCAACTCGGTCTGCACCGCATCTCGTTGTGCGTCCTGTCCCACAATCCCCGGGCCCGGCGTGCCTACGAGAAGGCCGGCTTCGTCGCCGAGGGTGTCGACCGGCAGTCGGTGTGGCAGTCGGGCGAGTGGATCGACGAGGTGCGGATGGCGATCCTCGCCCCCGAGTGGGCGGCCCATCGCGGCCATCCGGACACCGCCCTCAGCTCCACGGCTCGATGACCGTCACCCCCGCCCCCCGCGCTGTCCCGAGCGCCGCCAGCGCCGACGGCACCGCGTCCAGCGGGATCGTCCGTGTCACCAGCAGATCAGGCCGCAGCGCCCCCGCCCGCACCAGCTCCAGCATCGGCGGGTAGGTGTGCGCCGCCATGCCGTGACTGCCGAGGATCTCCAGCTCCAGGGCGATGGCGCGGGCCATGGGGACCGGTGTCGTGCCGGACTCCGAGGGGAGCAGTCCCACCTGGAGGTGCCGGCCCCGGCGGCGCAGGCCGTTGACGGAGGCGGCGCAGGTGACGGGCGAGCCGAGGGCGTCCAGCGAGAGGTGGGCGCCACCGCCGGTGAGGTCATGGATCGCCGCCGCCGTGTCCGGCGTGCTCGACGCGTCCACGCACTCCATCGCCCCGAACTTCCGCGCCAGGTCCAGGGCCCCCGGTGAGACGTCGACCGCGACGACCCGCGCGCCCGACGCCGCCGCGATCATCACCGCCGACAGACCCACCCCGCCGCAGCCGTGCACCGCGACCCACTCCCCCGCCGCCACCCGGCCCTGCTGCACGACCGCCCGGAACGCCGTGGCGAACCGGCAGCCCAGCGCGGCCGCGGTCACGAAGGACATCCCCTCGGGTACGGCGACGAGGTTGACGTCGGCGTGGTCCAGCGCGACGTACTGGGCGAAGGAGCCCCAGTGGGTGAAGCCGGGCTGGGTCTGGCGCTCGCACACCTGCTGGTCGCCGGCCGCACACGCCGCGCAGCTGCCGCAGGCGCACACGAACGGCACGGTGACCCGGTCGCCGGGGCGCCAGCCGGTCACCCGGTCACCCACCGCCTCGACGACACCGGCGAGTTCATGGCCCGGCACATGCGGCAGCGCGATGTCCGGGTCGTGCCCCTGCCAGCCGTGCCAGTCACTGCGGCACAGCCCCGTCGCCTCGACCCGCACGGTCACTCCGTGGGGAGTGGGGTGCGGGTCGGGCACATCACGTACCTCGGCCGCTTCCCCGTACCGCTCGAACACCACAGCCCGCATCCCCGGCTCCTCTCGGCCGCGCCCGTTGCACTGAGATCACCGCGAACGCTAGACGCTCCACCGGGATCGCGGTACGGCGCCGACTCCGCTCGATCGGCCGGGGTGCGCCGTGCGGTCAGCCGTGTGCGCTCACCTTGTCCCGCTCCCGTGCGGGCTCGGGCGTCGCATCCGGCTTCGGCTCCTCCTCGCTGACGCCGAAGCGGTTGTGGAACCGCCGCAGCGGCCCCGGCGCCCACCAGGTCGCCCGCCCCGTGAGGCGCATGACCGCCGGGACCAGAAGGCTGCGGACGATCATCGCGTCCATCAGCACCGCCAGGGCGATGCCGAGGCCGAGCATCTTGGTGTTGGTCACCCGGGAGGTGCCTATCGCCACCATCACCACCGCGAGGATCACCGCGGCGGCGGTGATCAGACCGCCGGTGCGCTGCAAGCCGTGCCGGACCGCCTTGTCGTGGTCGCCCGTCGCGTCGTACTCCTCCTTGATGCGGGACAGCAGGAACACGCCGTAGTCCATCGACAGTCCGAAGGCGACGCAGAACATCAGCACCGGGAGGGTCGTCTCGATCGAGCCCGGGCTGGTGAAGCCGAGCAGGCCGGACAGATGGCCGTCCTGGAAGACCCAGACCACGGCGCCGAACATCGCCGTCAGGCTGAGCGCGTTGAGCACCACGGCCTGGATCGGGATCAGCACGCTGCCCGTCAGCAGGAACACCAGCAGCAGGGTGACGATCACGATGAAGGCGGCCGCCAGCGGCAGGCGTTCGGCTATCGCGTCCTTGGAGTCGACCAGGACCGCGGCCGCGCCGGTGACCTTGGTGTCGAACGGCGCCTTCGTGGCCCGCAGTTCATCGACCAGGTGCTGGGCCGGGCCGTCCACCGCCTCGCCCTTGGGCAGCACCGTGAAGTAGGCCGACTCGCCCTTCACCAGCGGCCCCTCGACCCGCACCACCTCCGGCAGGGCGGCGATCCGCTCCTTGTAGTCGGCGTACTGCGCCTGGGTCGCCCGTCCCTCGGCCAGCACTTCCAGGCCGCCGCCCGGGCTGCCCGGGAAGCCGTCGCGGATGTGCTGCTGGACGACATGGGACTCGGCGCTCGAGGGCAGCTGACGGTCGTCGGCGGTGCCGAACTTCACGCCCAGGAAGGGCAGTCCGAGCAGGACCAGTACGGCGGTGGTGCCGAGGGCGAAGAACGGGGCGCGGCGCATCACCAGGTTCGCGGTGCGGGTCCAGGCCCGGCCCTCCGCCGCACCGGACGCCTCGGCGGGGTCCTTCGGCCGTCCGCGCCGGAACAGACGGCGCAGGTCCAGGGAGTTGACCCGGTGACCGAGCAGGACCAGTGCCGCCGGGAGCAGTATCAGCGCGGCAGCCGCGGCCAGCAGCACCACCGCGATCCCGGCGTAGGCGAAGGACCGCAGGAAGTACTGCGGGAAGAGCAGCATCGCCGCGAGGGACACGGCGACCGTGAGAGCGGAGAAGAGGACCGTCCGGCCGGCCGTGCGCAGGGTCGTGCCGACCGCCGCCAGCGGTTCGGCGCCGGTGGCCAGCTCCTCGCGGAAGCGGCGGACGATGAACAGGGCGTAGTCGATGGCGAGACCGAGGCCGAGGGCCGTGGTGAGGTTCATCGCGAAGACCGACACATCGGTGAACTCGGTCAGACCGCGCAGCACCGCGTTCGTGCCGAGGATCGCGACGATGCCGATGCCGAGCGGCAGCAGGGCCGCGACCGCGCTGCCGAAGACCATGACCAGCAGCACCAGGGTGACCGGCAGGGCGATCATCTCGGCACGGAGCAGGTCCTCCTGGATGGTCGTCTGCATCTCGTGCCGCACCGCGACCGGGCCGCCGACGCTCACCTCGACCGGGCCCTGCGCGCCCCGGAACTCGGGCGCGATGCGGTCCAGGGTCTCGCCCATCTGCTTCTCTTCGCCGGTGATCCGGGCGGCGATCAGCGCCTCATGGCCGTCCTCGGCCCGAAGGGCGGGCGACTTGGCCTGCCAGTAGGAGCCGACACCCACGACGCCCTTCTCGTCGGCCAGGCGCGCTATGAGACGCCGGGCCTCCGCGGTGACCGCCGGGTCGTCCACCGAGTCGCTGCCCGCGTCGACGAGGAGCAGGAGGTTGGGCTGGGAGGCGGGGAACTCACGCTCCAGCGCCTTGGTCGCATAGGTCGACTCCGCGTCCGGGTCCTCCCAGCCGCCGCTGCCCAGCCGGTCGGCGACGCCGCTGCCGGCCAGCACGGCGAGCGCGGTGATCACCAGGGCCACGAGCAGGGACAACCGTGGACGGGCCGTCACGAAGCGGGTCCAGCCTCCGATGCGGGGTGGCCTGTTGACTTCGGTCATTGTGCGGTGTCCCCTTCACCCTGATCCATGCCGTGCACAGCAAGGCAGCATGGAGCTGTCACTGCCATAGACTGGCAAACACGAGAGATCGCTCGCGTTTCTCCAGAATGCGAGCGACCACTCGCGTTTGTCAATCTCGTTCGGAGAGCTGGGGATAACGCGTGTCCGCCAACCGGGAGAAGGACGACCAGGTCCACCAGGAGAAAGAGCAGCCGCGCCGCCGCCAGGCACGCGGCGAGCGGCGTATCGCCCAGCTGCTCGAGGCCGCGGCCGCCGTCTTCACCACCACGGGCTACACGGCCGCCAGCACCAACGCCATCGCACGCGAGGCAGGCGTCTCACCGGGCACGCTGTACCAGTTCTTCCCGAACAAGGAAGCGATCGCCATCGAGCTCGGCGACCGGCTCATGCACGAGATGCGCGAGATGTACGGCGAGGCGCTCGCCCCGGTCGATCCCGCCACCCCGCTGGAGGAGGCCGTCGGCTCGGCCGTCGACCGGTTCATCGCCTTCAACTGCGAACACCCGGTGTTCTTCGCGCTGATGCACGGCCCCGACATCCCCGGCCGGATGGCCGAGGAGCACGACGCCCTGCACGCGACCCTACTGTCCCGGATCGAGGGCCTGCTCTCCTCGTTCCTGCCCGACGCCGATCCGGCCGACCTCGCCCGGACCGCCCATATGTGCCTGGGCCTGTACAAGATGGGCCTGGAGCTGGTGCTCGCCCACGAGGGCGCGGAGCGCGACGCCTATGTCCAGGAGCTGAAGTACGCCCTGATCCGCTATCTCGACCCGATGGTGGGCGACAGACTCGGCCGCCCGGACGCGACCCGAACCACGAGGTGACGCGCCTGTACCGACAGGTGTGCATGGATCAGCTCCCGCGTTCGGGGGAATCCCGCGACCCACTGCCCCCGCCGGGGGCACACCCCCATCCCGGGGTGAGCACGCGGTACTCACCGAACACCCGTGCTGCACCGACAGGGGCCACCCCTCTTTGAGCAGTACCCCATAGGGGTATACCGTTGGAAGGGAAGGGACCCCTTGGGTCCCCTCGGCCCCACATGCCTCGACGAGGAGAACCACATGACCGCCCAGACCGACACCCCTGGTTCCGTCACCGCCGTCTACAAGGTGAGCGGCATGAGCTGCGGACACTGCGAGGGCGCCGTCTCCGGCGAGATCTCCGAACTCCCCGGTGTCAGCTCGGTGAAGGCCGTCGCCTCCACCGGCGAGGTCACCGTCGTCTCCGCGGCCGCCCTGGACGACGAGGCCGTGCGCGCCGCCGTCGACGAGGCGGGCTTCGAACTGGTCGGCAAGGTCTGAGTCTGGTCATGACCCGCACCACCGACGAATCGCCGATAGCCGCTCCGGCCGGCACCACGGACACAGCCGACCGGACCGGCTCGGCCGACCCGTCCGCCACCTCTCAAGTCGAACTGCTCATCGGCGGGATGACCTGCGCCTCCTGCGCGGCCCGCGTCGAGAAGAAGCTCAACCGCATGGACGGCGTGACCGCCACGGTGAACTACGCGACGGAGAAGGCGAAGGTCACCCACCCCGCGTCCCTCCAGGTCGCCGACCTGATCGCCGTAGTGGAGAAGACGGGGTACACCGCCGCGGAGCCGGCTCCCCCGCGACCCGCGCCGCAAGAGGCGCAGCGGGCCCAGGAAGACGCCGAACCGGCCGCATACCGCCGGCGCCTCACCGTCTCCGCCCTGCTCGCCGCCCCCGTCATCGCGCTGTCGATGATCCCGGCCCTGCAGTTCGACAACTGGCAGTGGCTGGCACTCACCCTCGCCTCGCCGGTCGTCGTCTGGGGCGGACTGCCCTTCCACCGGGCCGCGTTCACGGGCGCCCGGCACGGTGCGGCCACGATGGACACGCTGATCTCGATGGGCACGCTGGCGGCGTTCGGCTGGTCGCTGTGGGCGCTCTTCCTCGGCGACGCGGGCATGCCCGGTATGCACGACACCTTCGAGTTCACCGTCTCCCGTGTGGACGGCGCCTCGCAGATCTACCTCGAAGTGGCTTCCGGCGTCGTCACGTTCATCCTCCTCGGCCGCTACTTGGAGGCCCGCTCCAAGCGCCGCGCGGGTGCGGCGCTGCGCGCCCTCATGGAACTGGGCGCGAAGGACGTCGCCGTACTGCGCGACGGTCGCGAGGTCCGTGTCCCGGTCGACCGGCTGGCCGTCGGCGACCGGTTCGTCGTACGGCCGGGCGAGAAGATCGCCACCGACGGCACCGTCGTCGAGGGCCACTCGGCGGTGGACGCCGCCATGCTGACCGGCGAGTCGGTACCGGTGGACGTCACGGTCGGCGACGCGGTGACCGGCGCGACGGTCAACGCCGGCGGGCGGCTGGTCGTGGCGGCGACCCGGGTCGGCGGCGACACCCGGCTCGCGCGGATGGCGAAACTGGTGGAGGACGCGCAGAACGGCAAGGCCGAGGTGCAGCGGCTCGCCGACCGGATCTCCGCGGTCTTCGTACCGGCGGTCATCGTCCTGGCCATCGCCACCTTCGGGGCCTGGCTCGGCCTCACCGACGACCCGGTCGCCGCCTTCACCGCGGCCGTCGCGGTACTGATCATCGCCTGCCCGTGCGCCCTGGGCCTGGCCACTCCCACGGCCCTGATGGTCGGCACGGGCCGCGGCGCCCAGCTCGGCATCCTCATCAAGGGCCCCGAGGTACTGGAGTCCACCCGCCGGGTCGACACCGTGGTCCTGGACAAGACCGGCACGGTCACCACCGGCCGGATGACCCTCCAGACGGTGTACGCCGCCGAGGGCACCGACGAGGACGAGGTACTGCGGCTCGCGGGCGCCGTGGAGCATGCCTCCGAGCACCCGGTCGGCCGGGCCGTCGCCACCGGCGCCGAGGAGCGGCTCGGGCGGCTGCCGGAGGTCGAGGGGTTCGAGAACGTCCCCGGGCGGGGTGTACGCGGGCATGTGGAGGGCCGTGACGTCGTCGTGGGGCGCCTCTACGACGTGCTGCCCATCGGGCTGGCCCGCGCCAGGGAAGAGGCCGAGAGCGGCGGTCGTACGGCCGTCGTGGTCGGGTGGGACGGGGCGGCCCGCGGTGTCGTCGCCGTCGCGGACGCGGTGAAGGAGACCAGCGCCGAGGCGGTGCGCGAGCTGCGCGAGCTGGGGCTCACTCCGGTGCTGCTGACCGGGGACAACCGGGCGGTCGCCGAGGCGGTGGCGACCGCGGTCGGTATCGGTACCGATCAGGTGATCGCGGAGGTCCTGCCCGAGGACAAGGTCGAGGTCGTACGGCGGCTGCGGCGCGAGGGCCGGTGCGTCGCCATGGTCGGCGACGGCGTCAACGACGCGGCCGCGCTCGCCACCGCCGATCTGGGTCTGGCCATGGGCACGGGGACGGACGCGGCGATCGAGGCGAGTGATCTGACCCTGGTGCGCGGTGATCTACGGGTGACGGCGGACGCCATCCGGCTGTCGCGCCGGACGCTGGCCACGATCAAGGGCAACCTCGTGTGGGCCTTCGGGTACAACGTCGCCGCGTTGCCGCTGGCCGCGGCGGGGTTGCTGAACCCGATGATCGCGGGTGCCGCCATGGCGTTCTCGTCCGTGTTCGTGGTGTCGAACAGCCTGCGGCTGCGGACGTTCCGGTGAATTCGCAGTAAGAACCCCGCTGGACCCCTCTGGAGTCCGACGCCCGGCTCACATAAGCTCTTCACAAGGCTCGCGCATCATCCTTACGCTTGGGTCTCGATCGCCATATCGGGGCTCTTGCGTATCTAACGGACATATGCAAGAGACGCAGATCACAGTGATGTGAACGTAACCATCGAAGGGGTTCGAAGGTCTAAGTTGACGATGTCAGGGAGCGTCTTGGGGGGCGCCAACTGGCATCTGAGGATGTCTTGGGGGACTTCCTCAGAGTTGCGTTGCCGGGGCACGTACATCGGGAAGCTTTGAGCGGCCCTCCCGACCGTGCGCTGTCCCGGCAGATCGCACACAACCATGAGTACGACGAGTTTTGCTCGTTCTGCTCAAACGGCGATACCGAAAGACAGCGAATTCAGGCGCTGGTCTCTCAGACGCCCGGCCGGATCCCGTGGGGGGAATCCGCACCGGGACATGGGAAGGCGCCCTGGACGTCGGCCCGTGGGGGGACCGCCGCCAGGGCGCCTTCTTTATTCGCCCACCCGCTCTTCACACGTCCCCACCCACCGCACCGACGTGAGAACCCGAACGCACAAGAGCCCCGCACCCGACCGAAGCCGGGCACGAGGCTCTGAATAGGAGACCCGGGGGCAACCCCCGAACCCCCGGCCGACCCCGCCCCCTTTGTGACGGAAGTCCGGCCGAAGCAGCCGCAGGCCAGGACACACAACCAGCGGCGGGGCACCGAGGGAACGGCACCCCCACCGGCAGGTGTCAGCGGGCCTCGACGGGAACGAAGTCGCGCTCCACCACGCCCGTGGCCGTGCCCACCCGGGGGGCAACCCCCGGACCCCCGGCCGAAGCAGCCGCAGACCAGGACACACAACCAGCGGCGGCACCGAGGGAACGGCACCCCCACCGGCAGGTGTCAGCGGGCCTCGACGGGAACGAAGTCGCGCTCCACCACGCCCGTG
>NZ_JBHTRZ010000005.1:0-267380 GCF_042795335.1 Streptomyces sp. NPDC056479
CTCTCGGGCTTTCCTCCGGGCGCTTCCCTTCGGTCTTGCGTTTCCGACTCTATCAGACCGTTTCCCGATCCGATTTCCTCGGTGCTTTCCAGGTTTCCGCTCTCGCGTTTCCCTTTCCGGCGGTTCCGACTTTATCAGATCCTTTCGGGCCTGACCCCCAGTCAGCGGGGCTTGTCCTCCCGGCCGTTGGGCCGTTCCGACGTCTCAAACCTTAGCGGATCCTCTCGGCGATTCCCAATCGGGCCGCCGAGTCCCAATTCGAATTGAATTCGGGCATGCCGAAATCGACCCGGTCGGGAGATCGTGCTGGTGGTTTGGTTTGCCGCTCTCGCGGCGGGAGTTGCTGTCGCAGAACCGTTACGGCTCGGCGGCAACCCGGAGAACATTACGGATCCGGGAGGGGGCTGTCAAGCGCTCCCTGTCAAGATCTTTTCCCGAGGCGTCTGACCTCGCGTCAGTCCAGATCGCTCAGGCGTCCGCCGGCGTCCGGCTGGGCGTGTTCCACCCTACGGAGGAGGCGTGTGAGGACATCGCCGAGGGTGGCGCGCTCCGCCGGCGAGAGGTCCTGCAGCAGGTCTTCCTCGAAGACCGAGGCGAGGCGCATCGCCTCGAGCCACTTCTCGCGGCCCTCCGCGGTCAGCTCCACGATCACGCGCACGCGGTTGGACTCGTCGCGCTCCCGGGTCACCAGACCCTCGGTGACCATCCGGTCGATGCGGTGGGTCATCGCGGCCGGGGTGAGGCCGAGGCGCTTGGCCAGGTCGCTGGGGCCCAGACGGTACGGGGCACCGGAGAGGACGAGGGCCTTGAGGACCTCCCACTCGGCGTTGCTGATGCCGAGGGCGCCGGTCTGACGGCCGTAGGCGACGTTCATACGTCGGTTCAGGCGGGACAGCGCCGAGACGATCTTCTCGACCTGGGGGTCGAGGCCCTGGAACTCGCGCTGGTAGGCGGCGATCTGTTCCTCGAGCGTCGGTTCGCTGATGCCGGTGTCACCCATGGGCCGAGTATGGCACGGGCTCGCTTGGCGTTGAAGTCCTTCTATGTGTACTCTTTAGCTTCGAAGTTTAGCTTTGAAGTCTTCAAGTCTGCATATGAGGAGAGGTGAACGTGACCAGGGCGATGGGCGTAGCGATGCGCCGGATCCACGTGGGTAACGCACTCAGCGCGTTCGGGCTCGGTTTCACCGTCCCCTACCTGTACGTCTATGTGGCGCAGGTGCGGGGACTGGGTGCCATGACGGCGGGGCTAGTCCTCGCCGTCTTCGCCGTGGCCGCGCTGGTCGTGCTGCCGTTCGCCGGACGAGCCATCGTCCGGCGGGGCCCGCTGCCGGTGCTGCTAGCCGCCCTGGTCACCGCCGCGCTCGGGGCGCTGAGCCTCGGGCTCGCGGGGAGTGCGGCGGCCGTACTGCTGTCGGCGGCGGCGCTCGGGGCGGGGCAGGCCGTGATGCAGCCGGCGCTCGCCACGATGATCGTGGACTGCTCGACCACGGAGACGCGGTCGCGGGCGTTCGCGACGCAGTTCTTTCTGCAGAACCTGGGGCTCGGGGTCGGCGGGCTGATCGGCGGGCATCTCGTCGACACGTCGAGTGTCTCGTCGTTCACCCTGCTGTTCGCGATCGAGGCGGCGATGTTCCTGCTGCTCGTCGTGGTGATGTCGACGGTGCGGGTGCCGCATGCGCCGCGGGTGGACGGGGTGCCGGGAGAGCGGTCGGCGAAGGGGAGCTGGAAGCAGCTGCTCGGGAACCGGGCGATGGTGCAGCTGTGTGTGCTGGGCTTCGTGCTGTTCTTCGCCTGCTACGGGCAGTTCGAGTCGGGGCTCAGCGCGTACGGGGTCGAGGCGGCCGGGGTTTCCACGTCGGGGCTCGGGACCGCGTTGGCCGCCAACACCGCGATGATCGTGGTGGCGCAGTTCGCCGTGCTGAAGTTCGTGGAGCGGCGGAGGCGGTCTCGGGTGATCGCTGCCGTCGGGTTGATCTGGGCCGTGGCCTGGGTTGCGGCGGGGTATGCCGGGCTGGGGAACGGGAGCCAGGAGATGGCCACGGCGGCCTTCATCTCCACCTATGCGCTGTTCGGGCTGGGTGAGGCGATGTTGTCGCCGACCGTTGCTCCATTGGTGGCGGATCTGGCGCCCAGTGGGATGGCCGGGCAGTACAACTCCGCTTTCGCCCTGGTGAAGCAGTTGGCGTTGGCGGTCGGGCCGGCTGTGGGTGGGCCCATGGGGGCGTCGCTGCATGGGCCGTATGTCGTGACGTTTCTGCTGTTCTCGCTGGGGATCACGTATCTCGCGCTGCGGTTGGGGCGGCAGCTCAGTGCGGTGCAGGATCGGCCGTGGTTGGGGAAGAGTCGGGTGGTGGCGCAGGGGGCGGTCTCGACTGTGGGACAGCCTCAGGCGCACGCCTGAGTTTTCGCCCCCGCCGCCCCTACCCGTCCCATCCCCAGGGGCTTCGCCCCTTCGACCCCACCAGGGGGCTCCGCCCCCTGGACCCCCATCGGCCCTGACAGGGCCTCGTCCTCAAACGCCGGACAGGCTGAGAGTGCCGACCGGCACTGAGAGGTGGCCGGCGGGCGGGGGCCTCGCCCTCCCACGGGCAGACGGGCTGGATGGTGCCGGCCGGCGCTGAGAAGTGGGCGGGGGTTCAGCGGCTCGGTGGCTTTGGTAGGGCGAACTCGCACCACACCGCCTTTCCGCCGCCCGGGGTTCTGCGGGAGCCCCAGGCGGAGGCGATCGTGGCGACGATGGCGATGCCTCGGCCGGATTCGTCGGCCGGTTCGGCTCGGCGGCGGCGTGGGAGGTGGTCGTCGCCGTCGGTGACCTCGACGATCAGGCGGCGGTCGGTGCGGCGCAGGCGTAGGCGCATGGGCGGGGTGCCGTGCTGGAGGGAGTTGGCGACCAGCTCGCTGGTGGCCAGGACGCCCAGGTCGTGGAGCTCTGTGGGGAAGCGCCAGCTGGTCAGGACGCCGGAGGCGAAGGCACGCGCGCGGGGGGCTGCTTCCACGCCGCCCAGGAGTTCCAGGGCCGCGTTGCGGAAGAGGTCGCTGTCGTGGCCGGTGCGGGCCGGGTGCTGGAGGACGAGGACCGCCACGTCGTCGTCATGGTCCGCGGTGACTCCCGCGCTGCGGACCAGGCGGTCGCAGACGACCTGGGGGGTGCCGGTCGCGCCGGCCAGGGCGCGTTCGAGGGAGGCGATTCCCTCGTCGAGGTCCTCGTCCCGGCGTTCCACCAGGCCGTCGGTGTACAGGACCGCCGTGGAGCCCGGGCTCAGGGCGATCGAGCCGGACGCGTGCATCCAGCCGCCGGTGCCGAGGGGCGGCCCGGTGGGTTCGTCGGCGCGTTGCACGTCCCCGTTCTCGTCCCGGACCAGGATCGGGAGGTGCCCGGCGGAGGCGTAAACCAGGCGCCCCTCGTTCGGGTCGTGGACGGCGTAGACACAGGTCGCGATCTGGTTGGCGTCGATCTCGGTCGCCAGGCCGTCCAGGAGTTGGAGGACCTCGTGCGGGGGGAGGTCCAGGCGGGCGTACGCCCTCACGGCCGTACGGAGTTGGCCCATGACCGCGGCTGCTCGTACGCCTCTGCCCATCACGTCGCCGATCACCAGTGCCGTGCGGCCGCCGCCCAGGGTGATCACGTCGTACCAGTCGCCGCCGACCGCGGCCTCGGTGCCGCCGGGGTGGTAGGTGGCGGCGATGCGCAGGTCGTCCGGTTCCTCGAGCTCCTGGGGGAGGAGGGAGCGCTGGAGGGTGACGGCCGTTTCGCGTTGGCGGCGTTCGCTGGCGCGCAGGCGTTCGGCCGCTTCCGCGTGGTCGGTGACGTCGGTGGCGAAGACGAGGACGCCGCCGTCGCCCTCGGTCACGGGGGTGCAGGTGAAGGTGTAGGAGCGGCCGTCGGGGGCCTTGCGGGACTTGAGGGTGCGGGGCTTGCCGCTGCGCAGGACCTGGTCCAGGAGGGGGAGCAGGCCCAGTTCGGCCAGTTCGGGGAGGGCCTCGCGGGCGGGTTCGCCCGGGGGGCGTGCGCCGAAGGCGGTCGCGTAGGCGTCGTTGACGTAGGCGAGGCGGTGGTCGGTGCCGTGGACGAGGGCGACCAGCGCCGGGACCCGGTCGAGGACCTCGCGGACCGGCAACTCGTCCACGGCGGGGATCGGTGCCGCTTCGTCGGTGAGTTGTTCGACGCGGGCCGCGGGGACGGGGCTCGTGCTCTCTCCCCGGCGGTCCTGGGCGGCCGCCGCCGCGGTTTCGGTCCGCGCTGCGGCGCGGCGCTGCGTTCCGGGGAGCCGGGCGCTCCAGCGCGTGAAGTTCACGAATCCTTGCCTCGTGTCGTCGTCTTCGGCCAGCTCCGGACCCGGCCGGAGATCTGAGGGGCGGCGGCACCCCGGGGTTGCGGAAGTGTGGGGAGAGCCTCGTGGGGTGGAAGGGCGGGCGGGTGCCCGTCCAGGTTCGTCCAAGGGTCGTCCAGGGTCGGGATCGGTTCGGGATCAGTCTGGCAGTGCGGCCGTCCTGGCCGACACCCGTCAGACGCCTGCCCTGTCGATGGAGTTCCTGGGTCCGGTCAGGACGACCCCTTCGTGTCGTCTCCCGGGTTGGAGTGATGCTTTCCACCGGCCGCGAGTTCGAACTCCGCTCGGGGATGTTCGAGTGAGCCGAGGGAGACGACCTCCCTCTTGAACAGCCCCGACAGTGTCCATTCGGCCAGGACACGGGCCTTGCGGTTGAAGGTCGGCACCCTGCTGAGGTGGTACACGCGGTGCATGAACCAGGCAGGGTAGCCCTTCAGCTTGCGGCCGTAGACCTGGGCGACGCCCTTGTGGAAGCCGAGGGAGGCGACCGAGCCCGCGTACTTGTGGGCGTACGTCTCCAGGGGCTCGCCGCGCAGCGCGTGGGCGATGTTGTCGCCGAGCACCTTCGCCTGACGGAGGGCGTGCTGGGCGTTGGGGGCGCACTCCGCGCCGGATGCGCCCGCGGTGACGTCGGGGACGGCGGCGGCGTCTCCCGCGGCCCACGCGTGCGTGGCGCCGTCGATCGTCAGCTCAGGGGTGCACTTCAGCCTGCCGCGCGCATTAAGAGGCAGGTCGGTGGCGGCGAGGATGGGGTGAGGCTTGACGCCGGCCGTCCAGACGACCGTGCGGGTCGGGAAGCGGGCGCCGTCGTCGAGGACGGCGACGCGGTCCGCGCAGGACTCCAGGCGGGTGTGCAGACGTACGTCGATGTTGCGGCGGCGCAGTTCGGTGACGGTGTAGCGGCCCATGTCCTCGCCGACCTCGGGCAGGATGCGGTCGGAGGCCTCGACCAGGATCCACTTCATGTCCTCGGGCCGGACGTTGTGGTAGTAGCGCGTGGCGTACCGGGCCATGTCCTCGAGCTCGCCGAGCGCCTCCACGCCCGCGTACCCGCCTCCCACGAAGACGAAGGTGAGGGCCGCGTCGCGGATCGCGGGGTCACGGGTGGAGGAGGCGATGTCCATCTGCTCGATGACGTGGTTGCGCAGGCCGATGGCCTCCTCGACGGTCTTGAAGCCGATGCCGTGCTCGGCCAGGCCGGGGACGGGGAGGGTGCGCGAGATGGAGCCGGGGGCGAGGACGAGTTCGTCGTACGACAGCTTCTCGGTGCCGGTGCCCTCCTCCTCCGTGGCGAGGGTGGCCAGCGTCGCGGTGCGCCCGGCGTGGTCGATGGCGGTGGCCTCGCCGATGATGACCCGGCAGCGGGGCAGGACGCGGCGCAGCGGGACGACCACATGGCGCGGGGAGATGGAGCCGGCCGCCGCTTCGGGGAGGAACGGCTGATACGTCATGTACGGGTCGGGAGTGACGACGGTGATCTCGGCCTCGCCCCGTTCGAGTTCCGGTTTCAGCCTCCGCTGCAGACGCAGGGCCGTGTACATCCCGACGTAGCCGCCGCCGACAACGAGAATGCGCGCACGTTCCTTCACCATCCCATGACGCACCCGACGCTTGCGTTTGTCCACAGGCTCGACAATTTGTGTGACCGGAAGCCGACGACGCCGCGATTTGGCCGAATTGCCGGAGTGCGCGGAAACTTCGCAGGTCAAAGGGTGTGCGCCGGCGGCTGACGGGTGGCGCAATCCGGACGTAAACGACCCGTACTCCGATCGAGGGGCGCTCCGTGCGGAACCTGCCCCTTCTGAATTGACCCTCGCTCAACTATGTTCGTGTGTCGACGGGGTGTAGGGGGATGCGCTCTTCGGGTCCGCGAGTCGCACAGAACGGGCTCGTGGTCCGGGCATGTTCCGCGACGCTCCGGCTTTGCAATGACGGGGAGTCTCCGGGGGGAGACGTCATTACCGGGGGATCGCTTATGCATGTTCAGGATTCTCGATGGTCTTCCGCGTCCGCCATCGCACCGGGCGGCGGCACGGTGGGCGGCACGATGAGCGCGGCTGCGAGCAACGGACGCGGGGACAGCTCGCGTGCGACGCCGCTGCGCGTGGACGCACAGCGCAATCTGGAGCACGTACTGCGCGCGGCGCGCGAGGTCTTCGGCGAGCTGGGGTACGGCGCGCCGATGGAGGACGTGGCGCGGCGTGCGCGGGTCGGCGTCGGCACGGTGTACCGGCGCTTCCCGAGCAAGGACGTCCTGGTGCGGCGGATAGCCGAGGAGGAGACGTCCCGGCTGACCGACCAGGCGCGTGCCGCGCTCGGCCAGGAGGACGAGCCGTGGTCGGCGCTGTCGCGCTTCCTGCGCACATCGGTGGCCTCGGGCGCGGGCCGGCTGCTGCCGCCGCAGGTGCTGCGGGTCGGGGTCGCCGAGGACGGCGCCGGGCTCGACGAGGCGCGGGTGCCGCAGCAGCGGATGCAGCCGGGCGTGGGTGAACTGCGGTTGGTGCCCGAGCACGCGCCGGTGGCCGCGGCCGACCCGGTGGACGAAGCGGCGGCGGCGCTGCTCGACGTGGTGGGTCAGCTCGTGGAGCGGGCGCGCGCGGCGGGTGAGCTGCGGGCCGACGTCTCGGTGTCGGACGTACTGCTGGTGATCGCGACGGCGGCGCCCTCGCTGCCGGACGCGGCGCAGCAGGCGGCGGCCTCGGCACGGTTGCTGGACATCCTGCTGGAGGGGCTGCGGTCGCGGCCTCAGGCGTGAGTCGACGGTGACGCCAGCGTGGTGACGTACGGGTGACCGGGAGGCGGGGTGCTGCGCCGCCCTCGCCTCGAACACCGTCGCGGAACATGCCCGGCATTCCGGGCCTGGCACCGAACTCCCGCCCCGCGGGGGCTGATTGAGCCTTCCCGCGCGGGCGGGGGCCAGTACTGAGTCGCGGGAAGTCCCCACGGACGAGTGGATGTCCTTACGCGTGGGTCCTGACCAAAAGCCAATGTGGCACCCTGACCCGGTGTCCAGGACTGGTGGAGCCGGCGGCGGGGGCTTTCCGCGATGAGCGTTGACGGGTGGGACGAGTCACGCGGTGACGGTGACGCGGCGACTCCGCAGGTACCGAGTCAGGGCGGACGCGCCGACCTGCCACCGGGCGCCGACCCGTTGGAGACCCGACCTCAGGGCCGCGCTCCGGGCGGCGCCGAGGGCAGCGTCCCGGCACAGCGCGACCGGCGCGAAGACGGCGTACTGCCGCCCCCGCGCGAGCTGCCGCCGTCCGACATCGACCTGATCAGCCGGATGCGCTCCGGCGACGACAGCGCCTACGAGGAGCTGTACCGGCGCCACGCGCAGGCGGTGCGCCGGTACGCGCGCACCTGCTGCCGTGACGCCCACACCGCGGACGACCTCACCGCCGAGGTCTTCGCCCGCATGCTCCAGGCCGTACGCGGCGGTTCCGGTCCCGAGCACGCCGTACGCGCCTATCTGCTCACCTCGATCCGGCGGGCCGCCGCGGACTGGACGAAGTCGGCGCGGCGGGAGCAACTGGTCGACGACTTCGCGGTGTTCGCCGCGCAGTCCACGCGGGTGTCCGAGGTGTCCGACGACGACACTCTCGACCTCGGCGCGGATGTGCGGGCGATGCACGAGGCCGAGCAGTCCATGGCCATGCAGGCCTTCCGGTCACTGCCGGAGCGCTGGCAGGCCGTGCTGTGGCACACCGAGGTCGAGGACGAGTCGCCGAGCGAGGTCGCCACGCTCTTCGGGCTGGACGCCAACGGCACGCGCGTGCTCGCCAGCCGCGCCCGCGAGGGCCTCAAGCAGGCCTACCTCCAGGCCCATGTCAGCGCCAGCCTGGCCAGCGACGAGGCGTGCGCCCGCTACGCCGACCGGCTCGGCGCCTACGCCCGCGGCAGCCTGCGCACCCGCGCCGAACGGGGCCTGCGCAAGCACCTGGACGAGTGCGCCAAGTGCCGGCTGGCCGCGGGCCAGATCAAGGAAGTCGCCGGCGGTATCCCCGGCGTCGTGCCGGTCGCGGTCATCGGCTGGTTCGGTGCCGCCGGGTACGCCAAGGCGGCCGGGCTCATCGCCGGCGGTGCCGGGGCGGGTGCGGCCGGTGCCGCCGGGGCGGCCGTGGCGGCGGGCGGAGGTTCGTCGGGTGGTACCGCAGGTGGGGCCGCGGCGGCGGGCGGTAGTTCGTCCGGCGGGGCGGGCGCCGGAGGCGGGGCGGCGGCCTCCGAGGGGCTGGGTGCGCCTCTGAAGGCCGGTGTCGCGGCCGGTGTGGTCGCCGTGGGCGTCGCGGCGGCGATCGTGCTCGCGCTGGCCGGCAACGACCAGCCGGCTGCCCCGAGGACGGACGCCAAGCAGCCCCCCGTGCCCTCCCCCATCGTCGAGGAGACACCGACACCGCGGCCGCCGGAGAAGGAGCCGACGCAGCAGCCAACGGCGCCCGTCCCGGCCGTGGAGCCCGAGTCGCCCCTGACTCCGACCCCTACGCCCACCCCCACCCCCACGCGCACGCCCAGCCCGAAGCCCACCCCCACCCCCACCCCCACGCCTTCACCGAAGCCGACTCCCGCCCCGACACCGACACCCACACCCACGCCGCCCCCGCCGCCCGCCCCGGCCGACTACCAGTGGAGCGAACTGTCGTACGACCTCAACGGCGACGGCGCCGAGCCCGAGATGCGGCTGTATCAGAGCAGCTGGGTGTGGCAGCGCGACGATGTGGCGATCGCCGGCCGGCAGTACGCACACGGCGTCACCGTGCACGGCCGGTCCTCCGTCACCATCGACCTCAACCGCGAGTGCTCCGCCTATCGCGCGCTGGTCGGCGTCGACGACTCGAACCTGGGTCTCGGCCGCTTCTCCTTCTCGGTCTATGCCGACGGCGTCCGGCTGTGGCGGTCCGCCGTCGTCAAGGCCGGGGACGCGGCGGTGCCCGTCCAGGTGAATCTCACCGGGCGCGAGACCGTCAGGCTGGTGGTCGAGCCGCGTGGCACCCTCGACAACCTGCTGCTGGCGGACTGGGCGGAGTCGAAGTTCAGCTGCCGGTAGGGCCGTTCGGCCCGTCTCCTGGAAGGCCGCGGACGGCCTCGGCGAGGTCGCGCACCACGTCCTCGTGGGTGAGGGCGCTGCCGCCGGTGTACGCGGCCGTGAACCGCTCGGCACCCAGGGCCGTACGGGCTTCGGACTCGGCCCGCTCGGCGTGGGCGCGCTCCGGCAACCGGCGCGGATGGCCACGGCGCCAGTGCTCCGAGGCGGCGAGCAGACGGGCCGCGCGCGCATGGTCGCCGAGCCGGGTCAGCAGATCCGCCGCGGCGTCCGTGAGGGTCGCCGTGATCACTTCGGCGCACCGGTTCTCCACGGCCATGCGCAAGGTGTCGGCCAGGAGGGGCAGTCCATGCTCCGGGCTCGACTCGACCGTCACGACCAGGGCCTCCACCGTGTGCAGCATCACGATGAACTGGGGCGGCACCGTGGCCCGCTCGATCTCCGCGCGGACCGCTTCACACAGCTCACGCGCGCGTGCGGTGTCCTTGTCGTCCAGCGCCAGCTGCGCCCGCATCAGCAGCACGAACGCCCGTGAGTCCGCCACGCCGTACCGGTCGGCCGCGGCACCCGCCTCGTCCAGCGCGGTCAGGGCGGCTTCGCGGTCGCCCGAGCGGTAGGCGATCTCGGCGAGGCGGGCGACGAGGAAGGGTGTCTCGGCGTACGCGCCCACCTCGTGGGCGAGGCGCAGCGCCTCCTCGTACTCCCCCTCGGCCTCCTCATAGCGCCCCCGCGACATGGCCGCCTCGCCGGCCGCGCTGCACACCTGGGCCCGCATCCAGCGGTCGCCGACCCGGCGGCTGAGGATCCGCAGCTCCGCGAGGTCGTCGTCCACGCCCGTCAGGTCGCCCGGTGCGTCGACGAGCATGTGCGTGCGGAACATCAGGATGCAGCCGACCTCCCAGTCGCCTCCGTACGCACGGCAGTTGGTCAGCACGGCGTCCATGACGGTCGCGGTGTCCGCAGTGTCACCGAGGATGTAGTCGGTCAGCGGCCAGACCAGGCCGGGCATGCGGGCCGCTTCGGGGCCGCCGTGCGCGAAGTGGGCCCGCACCCGGTCGATGTACCGCCCCCATCGCTCGTCCTGCCAGTGCTCCACCGGTTCGAATTCGATGGCGAGGAAGAGGTGCTGCATACGAAGGCCCATCCGGACCGCGTGCCGCGGGTGCCGGGCCTGCTCCTCCGGGGCGGCGAGGAAGGCGTCCACCGGGTCGGCGGCGGGCGGGGCACCGGGGCCGGTGGCATCCAGGGCGGCGCACAGGCGCAGCACGCGCTCGATCCAGGCCGCGCCCTCGACCCGGTAGTTGCGCAGCCACCAGAACCAGCCCATGGCCAGGGAGATGGCCGTGGCCTCCGCTTCGTCGCCCTCGGTCAGGGCGCGGTCGAGGCCCGTGCGGATGTTGTCCAGCTCGGTCTCCAGGCGGGAGATCCACGGGAGTTGACCGGCGGAACGCAGCAGCGGGTCGGCCTCCTCCACGAGAGCGCGCACCCATGCGCGGTGCCGGCGCTCGGCCGTGAGCCGCCGCTCGGGGACCTCGGCGGCGCGCTCCACGGCGTACTCGTGGATGGTCTCCAGCATCCGGTAGCGCATGCCGTCGGTGCCCGCGGTGCCGTCCCGGTCGTACGGGGTGGCCACGATCAGGGACTTGTCGACGAGCGCGCCGAGGATGTCGGCGATCGGACCGGTGCACACGGCCTCCGCCGCCGTGAGGTCCCAGCCGCCGGCGAAGACGGACACCTCGCACAGCACCGTCCGCTCCCGCTCGTCGAGCAGCTCCCAGGACCAGTCGACGACGGCGCGCAGGGTCTGCTGGCGGGGCAGGACCGTACGGCTTCCGGAGGTGAGGAGGCGGAAGCGGTCGTCGAGGCGGTCGGCGATCTGCCGGGGGGTGAGCAGGCGCAGCCGGGCCGCCGCCAGCTCGATGGCCAGCGGCAGTCCGTCGAGACGGCGGCAGATCTCCTCGACGGCCTCCTGGTCGCGGCCGTCGCGCAGTACGGCGGCGGCGTCGGGGCGGACGGCCGCCGCGCGGTCCGTGAAGAGGCGGTGCGCCTGGTCGGGGACCAGGGGCTCGACCGGGCGAACCGACTCACCGGGGACGCCCAGGGGTTCACGGCTGGTGGCGAGGATCGTGAGGCCCGGGCAGTGGGTGAGGAGGGTCTCGGCGAGGGTGGCGGTGGCGCCGATGACATGTTCGCAGTTGTCAAGGATCAGGAGTTGGCTGCGCCGGGCGCAGTACTCGATCAGCAGGGCGAGCGGGTCGTCCTGCGGGGTCGTCAGCTCGTTGGTCATGAGCACGGTCTCGCGCAGACCGAGCGCGCTGACCACCGCGCCTGGCACCGCCTCCGGCCGGTCGAGCGGGGCGAGCTCGACGAGCCATGCCTGGGGGAGGCCGGCGGCGGCTTCCTCGGCGAGGCGGGTCTTTCCAGAGCCGCCCGGTCCGGTGAGTGTGACCAGTCGGGCCCTGTGCAATTCGGAACGGATGGCGTCGAGTTCGAGTTCCCGGCCCACGAAAGAGGTAAGGCGGGGACGGAGGTTGCCGGTGCGTTCGGGATACGGGGGCGGCGGGCTGGGCTCGGGCTGCGGATGCGCGTCGGAGGTGGGCCGCCTCGTCCTGCCCGGGGCGTTCTCCGTGTTGTGCTCGGATGTCGCCGGTTTCAGCAGTTCCGTGTGCAGGGCACGGAGTTCCGGGCCCGGGTCGGTGCCCAGACCGTCGGCCAGGGCACGGCGGGCCGTCTCGTACGCGGCCAGGGCGTCGGCGGGTCGGGCCGTGTCACGCAGGGCTCGGATGAGGAGGGCGTGCAGCGGTTCGTCGTACGGGTGCGCTGCGGATAGTTCCTTGAGTTCGGGTACGGCGTGCTGGGCGCGGCCGAGCCGTAGGTACGCCTCGATGCGGGCTCGGGTTGCCTCCAGGCGCAGGGCCTCCGGGCGGGTGGCGGGGGCGGTGCGGTCGGGGAGGTCGGTCAGGGCCGGGCCGCGCCACAGGGCGAGGGCGGTGGTGAGGGTCCGGGCGGCGACGGACGGGTCGTCGCGGTCGAGGGCTGAGGTGCCCTCGTGGACGAGGCGTTCGAAGACGAAGAGGTCCACGTCGTCCCTTGTCGCCGTGAGCCGGTAGCCGCCGGGGGCGGAGGTGACGGTGTCCTTGCCGAGGGTGCGGCGCAGGCGGGCGATCAGGGCCTGGAGGGCGGCGGGGGCGTCCTGGGGCGGGTCGTCGGCCCAGACCTCGTCGATCAGGGTGTGGGGGGTGGTGAGGTGGCCGGGGCGTAGGGCGAGGGCGGTGAGCAGGGCGCGTAGGCGGGGGCCGCCGACGGGTATGACGGTGCCCTGGTCGTCCTCTGCCTGGGTGACGCCCAGGATTCTGTACCGCACCGGGTCATTGTCGCGGGGGTGCGTGGTGGGGGCGCGGGTTTTGTCGGCGTGGGGCGGTGTGGGTGCGGTGGTCGCTGGGTGCGCGCCTGAAGGTTCTCGCCCCCGCCGCCCCTACCCGTCCCATCCTGAAGGGGCTCCGCCCCTTCCACCCCGCCAAGGGGCTCCGCCGCCTGGACCCCCGTCGGCCCCGAAAGGTCCTCGTCCTCAAACGCCGGACGGGCTGACAGAGGCCGACGGCTAGGGACGCGGCACCCCCGCCCCCGCTCCCAACGCCCCCCGCTGCGGCTTGATCCCCGCCGGTACCGCTCGCTGCCGCGCGGGCGTTCCCGTCCAGCAAGTGCCTCGGCGGGCCAGGAGGCGGACCAGCCAGAGTTCCAGGGAGACCAGGTCTGCCAGGCCGTCCAGGGGGAGCGGCTCGCCCTCCGAGGCCGCGCGGAGGGCCTTGCGGACCACTCGGGCCTCGACCAGGCCCGCCTGGGCGAGGAGGGGGGTGCCGAACAGGGCCATCAGGGAGTCCGTGGCCACCCTCATGCCCGTTCGTGCGGCGACCGCGGCCGACGCGTGGGAAGGGGCGCCCCAGCCGGGCGGGAGGTCGGCCACTCCGGCGCCCTCCAGGACCGTACGGAGGATCGCGGCGCGGGCGCCGGGCTGGACGCGCAGGGCCTCCGGGAGGGCTCGGCAGGCGCGGACGACCTGGTTGTCGAGGAAGGGGGTGTGCAGGCGTTGGGAGCGGATCTCGGCGGCTTGCTCCAGGATGCGGATGTCCGCTGCGTGGCGGGCGAGGGCCGCACGCGCGCGGTAGTCGCCGGGGCGTTGGCCCGGTCCCACTCCGTTGCGGTTCGTCGCCGTCTGAAGGCGAACCGATACTTCAGCCAGCGCCTCCCCCGTCAGCCATCGTGCCGCCGGGCCCGGTCTGGCCCAGGTGAGCGCCGCGAGCGACGCCCCCACGGCACCTCCGGGTTCGTCGAAGCGACGGTCCATCAGGCGGGCGGCCAGGGACTCCAGGCCGGTGCGGTACGGGGTGCGGGCCAGCTTGCGTGCCGCGCCGTACACGCGCGCGGGGACCAGCACCGAGCCGTCCGCCTTCGCCAGGGCCGCGACCGGGCGGACCAGATGGCGCCGTTTGCGGTCCATCAGGAGGTCCGCGAGGCGGGCCGGGTGGGCATCCAGGACCTGCCGGGCGCCGTAGCCCGTGAAGTGGTCCGCGCTGCCGGATGCCAGACGCGCGCGGTGCCTCGCCGCCGTCACCAGGCTCGGGGCCGGCTCGTCCGTCAGGGGGCCGTCCAAGTCGGCGTACGGCAGTGTCTCCTCACCGCCTGCCACCACCACGTGGTGGAGGCGCGGGTTGGCCGCCAGGGCGCCGGCGCGTTCCAGCTCGGCCTCGCGGCCGCCTACCGCCAGGTCGTTGAAGGTGACCGCCAGGAGGCGTTCCCCCGCGCCGGTGCCGTGCCCCAGCACCGTGCCCGGCATGCCGGGCAGGCCCGCGGCGAGGAGGGCCAGGGTGGCCGACGCGGGCCCCCCGGACAGATCCGCGCCGATGCCCGGAACCGGCATCCCGCGCGCGGCACGCCGCTCGGCCGGTCCCATCCCCGGCACCGGGCCGGGGTCGATGTCGGGAACGTGGCGGGGCGCGGACAGACGCGCGCGCACCGCCTCCACCAGGGCGTCGCGCACCGCGTCCACCGCGCTGTCCGGATCGGCGGTCGGCGCCGCCACCGCCAGCGAGGCGACCGGCTCGTACCCGGCGATCTCACGCGCCCCGGCGCGCAGGATCAGCGCATGCCCCGGCGGAATGCGTCGTACGCCGTCGTACGGGGTGGAGTCGTGCAGGGCCGCCGGTACGTCGGGGGCGGCCAGCAGCGCGGCGAGGTGCCCGAAGTCGAGGTTGGCCTCGATGAGGTCGGCGAGGGGAAGCGCGGCGGTCGCATACGCCGTACCGCCCGCCCAAGGGGTGTAGAACACCGGCCGTGCGCCGGCCAGATCGCCGCACACGGTGACCCTGCGGCCTACCTGGACGACGGCCGTGTAGCTGCCGGACCAGGCCGTCAGATGCCGAAGTGCCCCTCCGCGCGCGGCGAACAGACCGAGACGCAGCTGTTCGTCGCTCGCCCCGCAGGTGCCCAGGACCGCGATCCGGTTCTGCGCGTCGGCCTTCACCACGCGCACCTCGTCGGGGCGCCAGTCGCCGACCGCCCACAGCGGATCGGGGTCGCCCCACAGGAGTTGGGATCCCACCGGGTGCACGGTTTCGCCGTCGCTTCCGGTGGCCCCCGCGGAGCCGATTTGGGCGGCAACCGCGGTGGTGCTGCTCCATCCCACCAACCACCGCATGGACGCCTCCACAGGCTGTGGACAACCAGTGCACCGTACGAACCGGTTCACCATGCTGCCATGAAGGAGGCGCACCGGAGCGGCGGCGGAGCCGCTCGAGCTCGGGCAATCACGCCCGTGCGGGCGCCCGCACGCCGCGGCGGACGCGCACCGAACACCCGGACGGGGCAAGGAGATCCACCGCGCGGAGCGAAAAGATCCGGGCACCCAGGTCAGGGCGACGACAGGGCATGTGCGGCGCGAATGCGCCCCCGAAACGCTCCCCAAAAACGCCGTTCGCGCCCTCAAGTCCCATGGTAGGAGCGGCAATCACCCGCGACGCACGGGATCGATTTTCGGCCAAATCGGCGTCGCATGGACAGGCTCACGCACGCTCCGTACAAGCCCTCCGCACTACTCGCCGTGCTCGCCGCGTGCGCAGTCCGGGGAACGGAGTGCGCCCCCCGGACCGTTCCGCCGCCCGCGGGGATGTAGGCGGCGGAATCCCCCAGCCCACTGGATCCAGTACAGCGGGCCGACCCACGCAGAAGCCATGGAACCGCTCCCCCGGTGGCCGGAGAAGAGCGCACGGACGGGCGCACAGCCACACAGCGGGAGCACATCACAACTGTGCGTAGGGGGTGCGCACTTGAGTACGGACCACAATCCCGCCATCCGGAACAATGCCCCTTAACGCTTGGGATGCGGCGAACTACGCTGGGTTTACGAATGCCGCGTGGTTATGCCAGCGCGGCAGCCGTCTGTGTCGAGGGGTGGCGCATGTCCAGGGAGCAACGCGGGCCGAACGAAAAACTCGGCGCCGTTCTCGCCCTCGCGGGAATCAGCAACGCAGGACTCGCTCGACGCGTCAACGACCTTGGCGCTCAGCGGGGCCTGACTCTTCGCTACGACAAGACATCGGTGGCGCGCTGGGTGTCGAAGGGCATGGTGCCGCAGGGTGCCGCACCGCACCTCATCGCCGCCGCGATCGGCCAGAAGCTGGGCCGCCCGGTGCCGCTCCACGAGATCGGCCTGGCGGACGCGGACCCCGCACCCGAAGTGGGCCTCGCCTTCCCCCGGGACGTCGGACAAGCGGTGAGGTCGGCGACCGAGTTGTACCGCCTCGACCTCGCCGGACGCCGCGCCGGCTCCGGCGGCATCTGGCAGTCGCTGGCCGGTTCGTTCGCAGTAAGCGCATACGCAACGCCTGCCTCACGGTGGCTGATAACCCCGGCCGACAGTTCGGTGGCGCGCGAGGTGAACTCCGCGGAGGACTCCGGCGCACCGCTCAAAGTCGGCCACAGCGATGTGCAGAAGCTGCGGGAGGCCGCCGAGGACGCCAGGCGCTGGGACTCCAAGTACGGAGGCGGTGACTGGCGTTCGTCCATGGTGCCCGAGTGCTTACGAGTGGAGGCGGCACCGCTGCTGCTCGGCTCGTACTCCGACGAGGTGGGCCGGGCGCTGTTCGGGGCGAGCGCCGAACTCACCCGGCTCGCCGGGTGGATGGCCTTCGACACCGGGCAGCAGGAGGCCGCGCAGCGGTACTACATCCAGGCGCTGCGGCTCGCGCGCGCGGCGGCCGACGTACCGCTGGGCGGATACGTCCTGGCGTCGATGTCGCTCCAGGCGACCTACCGGGGCTTCGGCGACGAGGGCGTCGACCTCGCGCAGGCCGCGCTGGAACGCAACCGTGGCCTCGCCACGGCCCGCACCATGAGCTTCTTCCGCCTGGTCGAGGCACGCGCACACGCGCGCGCCAGTGACGCGCAGGCCGCCGGCGCGGCCCTGAAGGCGTCGGAGGGCTGGCTGGAGCGGTCCAGGGAGGGCGACAACGACCCGTCCTGGCTCGGCTTCTACTCCTACGATCGCTTCGCCGCCGACGCCGCGGAGTGCTACCGGGATCTCAAGGCGCCGCGCCAGGTACGGCGGTTCACGGAGCAGGCCCTGTCGAAGCCGACGGAGGAGTTCGTGCGCTCGCACGGGCTGCGGCTCGTCGTCTCGGCGGTCGCCGAACTGGAGTCGGGCAACCTCGACGCCGCATGCGAGCAGGGCGTGCGAGCGGTGGAGGTCGCGGGGCGGATATCGTCCGCGCGCACCACGGAGTACGTGAAGGACCTGCTGCACCGCCTGGAGCCGTACGGCGACGAGCCCCGGGTGGTCGAACTGCGGGAGAGGGCGCGGCCGCTGCTCATGGCACCGGCCTGAGCGTGCCCTCCCCCGCGCGCGCGGTGTGCGGCGGCTCGGCGGACCCGAGCCGCCGCCGTCCGCGTCCTGCCCGAACGGGGCTGCTACGACGCGCCGTCCGTGCGCCCGAAGCAGCGCTCCAGCTCGTCGAGGTCGTAGAAGGAACTGTTCCGGGCGATCGGACGGCAACCGGCCTTGAAGGCGGTCTCCTTCTCGTTGTAGAGCATCCGCACCAGGTAGGTGTCGCCCTTGCGGAAGACGTCCCACTGGATGTTCGAACCGAGCGGCGCCACGGACGCGCCCCGCCACGGGTTGTCGGCATAGGTGTACGGCCGCTCGGCCGTGGCGCCCTTCGTGCTGCCGGGCAGACCCATCAGCGCGGCCAGCGGGATGATCTCCTCGGCGTGCGTGAAACGCAGCTCGGCGCCCAGGTCGCTGGTGCCGTCCCGCTTGGCCTCGACCTGCTGGAAGAGATCGTCGAGCAGGACGTCCGCCATCTCGTAGGTGATGTCGCTGCCCGCGAAGCCGGGGCCCTTCTCGTAGAAGTCCTCGACGTCGCTCAGGTACCCGAACCAGGCCGCGTTCCGCTCGGAGATGAAGCGCTCCATGCCCCAGCCCCGGCCGCCGGGGCTCTCGTCGCTCATGGCGGGCGCGATGGCGTACAGGTTGTAGACGGCCGTGGCGGCGGCCACGCGGTCGTCGTCGGAGAGCTGGTCGACGAAGGCGCCCTTGAAGAGCTTCGTCAGTACGTCGCGGGCGGCGCGATGGGTCGTGGGCCGGTCGGTGATCGACTTCAGGGTGCTCGCGAGCCGCTGGTCGCCTGCGATGTAGTCCCGGTAGGCCGCGCCGCCGGCCGCCTTGTGGAAGTAGAGCAGGTCGACGTCCGTGCGGGTCGGACCGATCAGCGGCTTCAGGGCGGCGTCGGTACCGGCGAGCGCGCCCGCGTACAGGTTCGCGCTGTCGACGGCTCGGCCCTGTCCCGAGCTGACGACGTCGATCTTCTCCTGGTCGCCGGCGATCTTCTTGAACAGCCCCGGCAGCCGCTGCTCCATCCGCACGGCCGTGTCCTGGATCTCCCGCTTGCCGCGCCCGCTCAGGTCGCCGTAGCCCACGGTGCTCATGGCGTTCTGCAACGCCTGCACCCTGGGCCCGAACTCCCTGCCCCTCACGGTGAGCCGGCCCGCGGCCTCGGCCTTCTTCCACAGCGCCAGGACCAGGTCGCCGTCCTCGCTGTCGGTCGCGGCGCGGGAGCCGTGCCGGGAGACGTTCTCGGTGAAGACGGGAGTGAAGCCGGCGGGGGGCCGCTGATAGGAGCGGGGGTTCTGGCCGGGTGCGTACGTCGCCTTGGTGCCGTAGCCGTTGCGGGTGCTGCTGTTCGTACTGGCGCCGGCGGGGGCGGCGGCCAGGAGTGCGGCGAGGCCGAGGGCCAACGCCGGGGTGAGGCGTCTCATGGATGTGCCGTTTCTGTTCAGTGCCGCTGCATCGCACCGATGCGGCAGACCGGGATGATCTGCCGCATCGTCGAAGCGGCGCGTGAACTCGCCGTGGCCGGATCACGGCGGACGGGTGGCCGGACTTCCCGCCCTTGCCAAAGGTTCCCCCTCCAGATCGCCACGCCGGGATGCACGGCTCCCGCACTCCCTTCAGGACGCGGCGGTGCGGAGGGTTTGAGTGCGTTGTCAGTGGCGCAGTGCATTATCGAAACCGGGAGGTGGAGCAGGTGCGGACGCTCGCTTACGACTGTGACGTGCTGGTCATCGGCGGTGGGATCGTCGGGCTGGCCACGGCGTATGCGATCACGCGTGCCGCGCCGGGCACGCGGGTGACCGTGCTGGAGAAGGAGCCGGGCCCAGCCCGGCACCAGACGGGGCGCAACAGCGGGGTCATCCACAGCGGGATCTACTACCGACCGGGCTCCCTGAAGGCGCGGTACGCGGTGCGGGGTGCCGCGGAGATGGTCAAGTTCTGCGCGGAGTACGGCATCGCGCACGCCGTCACCGGCAAGCTGATCGTCGCGACCGAGCGCGAGGAGCTGCCGCGGCTGCACGCGCTGGTGCAGCGCGGACGGGAGAACGGCATTCCGGTCCGGGAGCTGCGTGCCGCGCAGATCGCGGAGTACGAGCCCGAGGTGCGCGGGCTCGCCGCGATACACGTCGGGACGACGGGCGTGTGCGACTTCGTCGGGGTCGCCCGGCAGCTGGCCGAGGCTTCGGGGGCGGAGATCCGGTACGGCGCGCGGGTCGAGCGGGTCGACCGGCGGGCGGAGCTGGGGGTCGCCGTGCGGACGACGGGCGGAGACGTCGTGCGAGGGCGGGTGCTGGTGAACTGTGCCGGGCTGTACTGCGACGAGGTGGCCCGGCTGACCGGCGACGAGCCGGAGGTGCGGATCGTGCCGTTCCGGGGGGAGTACTACTCGCTGGCGCGGCCCGAGCTGGTGCGGGGACTGGTGTATCCGGTACCGGATCCGGCGTTTCCGTTCCTCGGCGTGCATCTCACCCGCGGGATCGACGGGAGTGTGCACATCGGGCCGAACGCGGTGCCGGCGCTGGCCCGGGAGGGGTACGGATGGGGGGTCGTACGGCCGCGAGAGGTCGGGGCGACGGTTTCCTGGCCGGGGACGTGGCGGATGGCGCGGCGGCATTGGCGGTACGGGGCGGGGGAGCTGCGGCGGTCGGTGTCCAAGAGGGCGTTCGCGGGGGCGGTGCGGAGATTGTTGCCTGCGGTGACGTCCGATGATCTGGTGCCGGCGGCCGCGGGGGTGCGGGCGCAGGCCGTTCTGCGGGACGGGGGACTGGTGGATGACTTTCTGATCCGGGAAGGGGCTCGGGCAGTGCATGTGCTGAACGCGCCGAGTCCCGCGGCCACTGCTTCGCTGCCGATCGGGCGGGAGGTGGCCCGGAGAGCGTTGGCGGTGTTGGAGGGGGTGTGAGGGGGGACGGTGCCAGTACCCCGGACGGCCTCGGACTGCCTGGACCGGCGTTGAGAAGTGGGCGTGGGTCCGCCTCTTCGCGCTCCCCGTAAAATCGACCCCACTGTGTCTGACTCCCTCAACGCCCCCGAAGCCCCCCAGCCCGCCGTCCCCGGTCCGTCCGAGGCCGGAGGCGCGCTCGCGCACCACATGCCCGGTGTGTCCGTCCGGCATACCCGATCCAAGGGGGAGCCCCGGTTCCCGGACGGGCCCAAGGCCGATCCGGCCGGGTCGCACTTCGAGCGGCGGATTCGGAGTTTTCAGCCACGGCGGAGCAGGGTGACCGCGGGACAGGCGGACGCTTTGCAGCGGCTGTGGCCCAAGTGGGGGCTGGACATCGACGGGCAGTGCGTCGTCGATCTCGGTGAGCTGTTCGGCAACGAGAACCCGGTCGTCCTGGAGATCGGGTTCGGCATGGGGGAGGCGACCGCGCAGATGGCCGCCGGCGACCCCGGCACCGACATCCTCGCCGTCGACGTGCACACGCCGGGGCAGGGAAACCTCCTCAACCTCGCCGACCACCACGGGCTCGGCAACATCCGCGTGGGCAACGGCGACGCCATCATCCTGCTGCGCGAGATGCTCACCCCCGACTCGCTCGACGGGCTGCGCGTCTACTTCCCCGACCCCTGGCCCAAGAAGCGCCACCACAAGCGGCGGCTCATCCAGCCCGAGTTCCTCAGCCTCGCCGCGACCCGGCTGAAGCCCGGCGCTCTGGTGCACTGCGCCACCGACTGGGAGCCGTACGCCGAACAGATGCTCGACGTGCTGACCGCGCACCCCGACTTCGAGAACACCCAGACCGACGGCGGTTTCGCGCCCCGTCCCGAGTTCCGGCCGCTGACCCGTTTCGAGGGCCAAGGACTGGACAAGGGTCATGTCGTGAACGACCTGCTCTTCCGCCGCGTACAGCGGTAGGAGCAGCGGGAAGAACAGCACCGACAGCAACCCCCTCCGGCGCCCGAGCCCCACTCGCGCTGCTGCGGGCGGCGCCCCTGCCTCGTTAGGGTCAATGCCGTGGCCACCTGTCCCCCGTACCCGACGCACCCCACCGGTCCCACCGGCGGCGCACTGCGGCACGCGCACTGGTGGCACAAGCGCTGGGTGCGTTACGGCGCGCTCAGCACCCTGCTCGCGCTCTCCGGGCTGGTCATCCTCGCCCTGGTGCGCGAGCAGACCGGCACCGAGGGGTTCCTGGTCGGGCTGGGGCTCGCCGTCCTGCCCGTGCCGCTGCTCGTGGCGTCGTTCCGCTGGCTGGACCGGGTCGAGCCGGGCCCCTGGCGCAATCTGCTGTTCTCGTTCGCCTGGGGTGCCTGCGCGGCGGCGCTGATAGCGATCGTCGCCAACAGTTTCGCGACCAGATGGATAGCGACCGCGACGGCCGATCCGTCGCACGCGGACACCCTGGGCGCGACCGTCATAGCGCCCGTCGTGGAGGAGTTGGCGAAGGCCGCGGCCATCCTGCTCGTGTTCCTCTTCCGCCGACGCGACTTCACCGGCATCGTCGACGGCGTGGTGATAGCCGGGGTCACCGCCACCGGCTTCGCCTTCACCGAGAACATCCTCTACCTCGGTACCGCCTTCGGTACCGACCAGCTCACCGGCGACCGCGGCATCGCCTCCGTCACGGCGGCGACCTTCTTCGTCCGCGTCATCATGTCGCCCTTCGCGCACCCGCTCTTCACCGTCCTGACCGGCATCGGCTTCGGCATCGCCGCGCTGGCCGGCGAACGGCAGCACGTGCGGCGCGTGCTTCTGCCGCTCTTCGGCCTGCTGCTGGCCATGGGCATGCACGCCATGTGGAACGGTTCCTCGACCTTCGGCGAGTACGGCTTCTTCGCCGTGTACGCGACGCTGATGGTGCCCGCGTTCGGGCTGCTGACCTGGCTGGTGATCTGGACCCGGCAGCGCGAGTTGAGGACCGTGCGCGAGGAACTGCCCGCGTATGTCGTCGCCGGGTGGCTGTCCCCGAGCGAGCCGTTCGCCCTGGGCTCGATGCGGGACCGTCGGGTGGCCCGGCAGTACGCGCGCCACCGAGGGGGGCGCCCGGCAGCGCGGGCCGTGGCGCAGTACGAGGCCTACGCCACCTCGCTGGCGTTCCTCCGGCACCGAGGCCGCCGCGGCCGGGCCGGCGCGGACTACGTCGTACGGGAACAGGAGTTGCTGCACGAGCTCTGGGCGCGGCGGGAGTTCGCACGGCCGGCGCTGGAGCACGCGGTCGCCGCGCAGACATGGACGGGGCACGGGCACGGGTACGGGTACGGATACGCCGGTCCCGGGCCCGTCCACCGGCAGCCGTACGGCCAGGTGAACGGGCCCGGGTACGCACCTGAGAACGGGCCCGAGTACGGGCCGACGGTGCCGTACCCCCTCTACAACCCGTACCGGTCGTAGAGACCGAGGAAGAGCGGCGGACTCAGGCCGACGCCTCCGTCAGCCTCTCCAGCTCCTCCTCCGTCAGCCTCAGCTCCGCCACCCCCAGCAGCGCCGGAAGCTGCTCCACCGTCCGGGCCGACGCGAGGGGCGTCGCGACCGTCGGCCGGTTCGCGAGCCAGGCCAGGGCCACCGTCGCCACCGGCACCTCGTGGGACAGGGCCACCTCGTCCAGGGCGGCCAGCACCCGTCGGCCCCGCTCCGTCTCCGCGTGCCGGCCGGCACCCTGGGCGCGGGCGCTGTCCACCGTCGTACCGGCGCGGTATTTGCCCGTGAGGAAACCGGACGCGAGGGCGTAGTACGGGACCGCCGCCAGACCCTCCCGCTCGGCGAGGTTCTGCAGGGCGCCCTCGTAGGTGTCGCGGGAGACCAGGTTGTAGTGCGGCTGGAGGGCGACATACCGGGCGAGGCCCTCGCGGTCGGAGAAGGCGAGGGAGGCGGCCAGGCGCTCGGCGGAGATGTTGGACGCGGCGATGTGCCGTACCTTGCCCGCCTTCACCAGCTCGTCCAGGGCGCCGATGATCTCCTCGACCGGCACTTCCGGCTTGTCGTAGTGGGTGTAGTAGAGGTCGATGTGATCGGTGCCCAGGCGGCGCAGGGAGGCGTCGGCGGCCGCCTTGATGTTGGCCGCCGTCAGACCCCGGAAATCGGGGTGCTGGCTGACCTTGGTGGCGATCACGAGATCGTCCCGGTTGCCGCGTGCCGTCAGCCAGTTGCCGATGACCGTCTCGGACTCGCCGCCCGCGTTTCCCTCGGCCCACGCCGAGTAGACGTCGGCTGTGTCGATGAAGTTGCCACCCGCCGCCGTGTACGCGTCGAGGACGGCGAAGGACTGGGTCTGGTCGGCGGTCCAGCCGAAGACGTTGCCGCCGAGGCAGAGCGGGTGGACCTCGAGGTCGGAGGAGCCGAGCTTGCGAAGAGAAGTCATGCTCAACGTCAACTGCCGTGCCGGAGCAGCTCATTCCAGGACGGCGACAAAGTCCCGGAAAACCTGCGGGCACACTGAAAACCGGCAGCCCTGACGTCGGGGGGACGCCGTCAGGACCGCCGGGGATCAGAAATGGATACCCGCTGAAGGGTGTCTCAGGGCGTCAGGCCCTTGCCCTGCAGCCACGCCATCGGGTCGATGCCGCTCGAGCTTCCGCCGGGGTGCACCTCGAGGTGCAGATGGGCGCCGGTCACATTGCCCGTGGCGCCCACGCGGCCGATGACGTCGCCCGTGTTGACCTTCTGGCCCACGCTGACGCTGATCGAGGACTGGTGCGCGAACCAGAGCTCGGTGCCGTCGTCGAGGGTGATCTCCGTCTTGTAGCCGTACGAGCCGTCCCAGCCGGCGAAGGTGACCGTGCCGGAGTGGATCGCCTTGATCAGCGTGCCGGTGGGGGCGGCGAAGTCGAGACCGGTGTGGTAACCGGAGGACCAGTAGGCGCCGGCCTGTCCGAAGGTCGAGGTGATGGTGTACGAGGAGGTCGGCAGCGTGTACTGCTTGGCCAGCTCGGCGAGACGCTCGGCCTCCGCCTTCTTGCGGGCCTCCTCCTCGGCTGCGGCCTTCGCGGCGGCGGCCTTGGCCTTGGCCTCCTTCTCCGCCTTGGCGGCCGCCGCGGCGGCCTCCTTCTGGGCGGCGGCGACGGCAGCGGCGGCGGCCTTGCTGTCGATCTGGTCCTGCTGGAGCTCGGCCTGCGCGATGATCCGGCTGCGCAGCGCCTCGCCGGCGTCGGAGCCGTCCTGCGCGGTCTCCTCGGTGGCCTCGCCCATGGTGCTGAGCGCGGTGGCCGTGTCCTCGGCGGGCTCGGAGGAGTCGTCGGAGATGAGGGGCAGGTCCGGCATCGTGATGGCGACCGGCGGCTTGCCGCTGTTGGCGCTGGCCATGCCGCCCGCGCCGACGGCGGCTATGACGCCGACGCCGAGAACCGTGGAGCTGCGGGCGAGTCCCCCGCCGCGCTGCTTGGAGACGCGATGCCTGCCACGAACGGGACGAATGGACTCCGCGGTGGGGTTCCACTCCTCGAACGGGCCCTCGTCGGTGCGGTAGCTGTCGTAGCCGAAAGTCTCGGTGGTGCGCTGGCTCGGCACGAACGGGGCTTGCGGAGCAGGCCGGTTTGACGCCACGTGGGCGTACTCCTTTCCTTCCTTCTCGCCTACCGGGTTAGCTGACGGGTTCGGAGCAGGAAGGTCTCCTACGCGCGTATACCAACCGTGCTTCCACGGCGGAATCCGTGCGATTCACCCCAGGGTGGTGGTTCCCCGGCTCCCTTGCGGGACTCGGCGCGTGCGCACGGAGCCGACTCTTGTGACGGCTGGGACGACCGCGCTGCGTTATCGAACGTTAATAGACGCGGGGTGCGGATTCCAAGCTGTTCCACTTGATCATTAACGATTCTCGCCTGGACTTACAGGTCATGAGCGGTCCAAATCGGGCGAGTTGGCCAAGGCTCAGGGGCCACACAGGTATTGACGGTATGTCAGTTGTTATGCGGAGGGCGGTCATCCGATCACCCCTGGTGACAACGATCAAGGCCGGCGTACGGCCATGAGGGCCAGGTCGTCCGCCATCCCGCCCCCGGAGTGCCGGCGGGCCTCCGCCGCGAGCACGCCGAGCAGCGCGGCCGGCTCGCGCTGGGCGTTGGCGCGCCCCGCGAGCCCTGTCTCGGGGTCGTAGAACCGTCCGCTCGCGTCCCGCGCCTCGGACAGGCCGTCGGTGTACAGCAGCAGGGTGGCCCCGCCCGGGAAGTCGGCCTCGTCGGCCCGGTCGGGCCAGGCCCCGAGCTCGGCCATGCCCAGCGGCAACGCGGGTTCGGTGGCGGGCAGGGGGCGCACCGTGCCGTCGGCGTACAGCAGCAGAGGTGACGGATGCCCGCGGTTGACCAGCCGCACGATCCCGTTGCCGTGCGGCAGCTCGGCGAGTACGGCGGTGGTGAACCCCTCGCGGGTCTCGACCCTGTCGCGCCGGGTGCGCTCACGCGCCAGCGCCCGCTCCAGTCGCTGCGCGACCGCCTCCAGCGTGACCTCCTGCTCGGCGGCCTCCCGGAAGGCCCCGATCACCACGGCTACGGCCCCGACCGCCCCCATCCCCTTGCCGCGCACGTCCCCCACGACGACCCGCAGACCGTGCGGACTGTCCTGGACGGCGTACAGATCACCGCCGATGGAGGCGCCCTGCTGCGCCGCCTCGTAGCGCGCCGCGATCTCGAACCCGCCGATCCGCTCGGCGGGTTCGGGCAGTACGGCGCGCTGGGCGGCCTCGGCGATCTCGCGGACGGAGGCGAGGCGCTCGTCGCTGCGGCGGACGAGGAGGTTGATGAGGACGGCGAGCACACAGACGACCACGGTGGTGACCAGCTCGGTGATCACCTCCGCCTTGGGCAGGCCGCCGCGCAGGACGCGGAGCACCAGCAGCACGGTGATGGCCACGACGCCGGTGACCACCGTGCCGCGCTGCGAGTAGAGCGGGGCGGCGACCAGGGGCGCGGCGGTGAAGAAGGGGGCGCCGGTGAAGTCGGAGGGGGTGATGTAGTCGTACACGGCACCGGCCGCGATCAGCAGGCCGGGGAGCAGCCGGACGAACCGGCGTGCGTATGAGATCCGCCGCTGCTCCACCTCACCAGGGTTGCCGAAGCGGGGGCGGGGAGCGAGCGCTGGGAGCCGACCGGGGAAAACACTCAGGGCCGGAACTGAATCAGTTCCGGCCCTGAGCCTTCAGTAGCGGGGACAGGATTTGAACCTGCGACCTCTGGGTTATGAGCCCAGCGAGCTACCGAGCTGCTCCACCCCGCGTCGTTGACTCAATAGTACGCCATCCGCGGGACCCAAAGCACACACCTTTCCCTTCAGAGCTGGTCCAGGCACTCCCAGCCCGTGCGGCACCTGAGGAAAAGGCCCTTCAAGAACCCCTGCAAGGACCCCTTCAACGACCCTTCAAGGACCGAAACCCGGCCTCACCCCAGCAGGTGCGCATTCGGCGCCGTCGCCCGCTCCTCGTACTCCGCCAGCACCACCACGTCCACGCCCTCCGCCGCCAGCACCCCGCTCCCGTCGGCCCCCACGACAAACGTGTCCGGCTCCCGCCAAGCCGTCACCACCCTGCGCACCCCCGCCTCAAGAATCAGCCGCGCACACGGCACAGGCCGTGACGAACGCCGCGTGCAGGGCTCCAGGCTGCTGTACACCGTCGCCGACGCCAGCCTCAGATCCCCCGCCGGGATCTTCGCCAGCGCCGCCTCCTCCGCATGCACCACGGGATCGCCGCCCTCCCTGGAGTACCCGCGCGCCAACTCCGTCCCGTCGTCCGCCACCACCACCGCCCCGACGCTGAACGCCGTCTCCGAGGGCGGGCACTGCGCCGCCAGCTCGCACGCCAGGCCCAGCCAGTGCCGATCCGCAGCGCAGGGAAGGGCACCGGCACCGGGCGCCGTCGGTTCGTAACGCATCAGCACCACGTCCTCGATCCGCCGCGTCTCCACCAGTCGCAGCCGTCCACCCTGATACCCGCCCGGCCCGAAGAGCCGCGGGGCCCGCGCATCCCCCACGAACAGCGGCGCCAGCACCAGCTGCAGCTCGTCCGCCAGCCCCTGCCGGATCAGCTGGGTGTGGATCGTGCCGCCGCCCTCGACCATCAGCCGCTCGACGCCGCGCACCGCACGCAGATGCGCCAGCAGCCCCCGCCAGTCCAGCTCCTCGCCCAGCGCGACGACGTCCGCCTCGACCGGCGCCCGCCGCAGCCGCTCCGCGCCCTTGTCCGTCGTATAGACGATCTTGTCGCCGCCCGTGTGCCAGAAGTTCGCCGCCGGGTCCAGCTCGCCCGACGCGCTGACCGTGACCTTCAACGGATACTCCGGCTTCCCCGCCGCCACCCGCGCGGCCCGCCGCTCGGCCGAGTTCACCAGCAGCCGCGGGTTGTCCGCCCGGATCGTGCCGGCGCCGATCAGAATCGCGTCCACCGAGGCCCGGACCTCGTCGACCCGGTCGAAGTCGGCCGGGCCGGACAGCAGCAGGCGGTCGGGAGTCGTGTCGTCGAGGTAGCCGTCCAGGGAGACGGCGGCGGACAGCAGGACGTAGGGGTACGACGGCATGGGCGCCTTCTCCGACTCGACGGTCTGGGTCTTGGTTCAACTTTGAAACAAACCTACACTGGAGGTATGACGACTCGCTGGCTCACCCCGGAGGAGCAGCGCGCCTGGCGCGCGTACATCGCCGCCGCCGCGCTCGTGGAGGATGCGCTGGACCGGCAGCTCCAGCAGGAGGCCGGCATGCCCCACCTGTATTACTCCATCCTCGCCACTCTCTCCGAAACCCCGGAGCGCCGACTGCGCATGACCGACCTCGCGGAGGGTCTGAAGATCACCCGCAGCCGACTGACCTACGCCGTCACCCGCCTGGAGAAGGACGGTCTGGTACGGCGCGAGGACTGCCGCTGGGACAAACGGGGCAGCATCGCGGCCCTCACCGACCAGGGGATGCGGGTCCTTCAAGAGGCGGCCCCCGGCCATGTCGAGACCGTACGGTCGCTGCTCTTCGACCGGCTGACCCCCGAGCAGGTCGGCCAGCTGGAGGAGATCTTCACGGCGGTCGGCGAGGGGTTCCAGGGGGAGGGCGCGCACGCCGCGCCGGACGACGTGCCCTGGCGGCGGCGCTCCAACAAGCCCTGTTCGTGATCCGCCCGACAAACCTGTTGATTCAAATTTAAAGCATGGGGTAGGGTCCTGGCCGAGCTGCTGATTCAAATCTGAAGCAGATAGCCACGTACGGAACCCGGAGAACCCGCATGCCCGACTTCCCCGCCGCCGCCACCCAGCGCGCCCGCGTCCGGGTCCCGCTGCGCTTCCAGGACGGCTACCGCGTCGACGCCGAACTCGTCACCTTCCACGGCCTGGCCGACGGCCTGGAGCACGTGGCCGTCGTCCTCGGCGACCCGGCCCCCGGCACCACCCCGCTGGTCCGTCTGCACTCCGAGTGCCTGACCGGCGATGTCTTCGGCTCGGCCCGCTGCGACTGCGGCCCCCAGCTGCGCGAGGCCGTAGAGCGCATCGCCGAGCGCGGCGGCGTGCTGCTGTACCTGCGTCAGGAGGGCCGCGGCATCGGCCTCTACAACAAGCTCGACGCGTACGCCCTCCAGGACCAGGGCCTCGACACCTACGCCGCGAACGCCGCGCTGGGCCTGCCCGAGGACGACCGCGACTACACGGCCGCCGCCCAGATGCTCACCGCCCTCGGCATCGGCGAACTGGACCTGCTGTCCAACAACCCCGACAAGGCCGACCAGTTGCGCGACCTCGGCATCGAGGTCAAGGACCGCGTCCCCACCGGCGTCTTCGCCACCCCGGACAACGTCCGCTACCTGCGCGCGAAGGTCCTCCAGACCCAGCACACGCTCCCGCTGGGAGACCTCGCGAAGCTCAGCGCCGGCTGAGCGCGCGCCGCATGACGAAGGGGCGGGCGCCCGGCATCGGGCGCCCGCCCCACTGTCGTATGTACGACCGCTAGAGAGGCTGGGCCTCAAGGGACCGATTTCTATGACATTCCCGCGGAGTGCGGGACGCCCACGGCGTCAGCCCCCTCCGGGTCACCCGAACTGCACCCGGCCGATCAGCCCCGCCTCGGTGAAGGCAGCCGTCAACGCCTCGCGTCCCTCGGTGAAGTGCGCCCAGCTGTCGAAATGGACGGGAACGATCCGGCGCGCCCCGAGAATCCGCGCCGCCTCCACGGCCCGCGCACTGTCGAGCGTGAGCAACTGCCGGTCGAGCACGGCGGTACGGGCGGCCCCGGCGAAGAGCACGGCCAGGTCCACCGGCCCGAACCGCTCGGCGACCTCCTTGACCGGCCCGAGCTGGGCGTTGTCACCGCTGACGTAGACGGTGGGCAGCCCGTCCCCGGTCAGCACGAACCCGACGACCTGCCCGACGACCGCTTCGAGCTCCGCCCGCTCCCCCGGCCCGTGCAGCGCGGGCACCCCGGTCACGGTCACCAGACCCCCACCGGGCCGCTCCACCTCCACGGACTCCCAGTCGGCCAGCCCCCTCGCGGCACCGCCGAGCCGCTTCGCCCCACTCGGCGTGGTGAGCGTGAGCGGCACCTCGGCGAGCAGCGCCCGCCCGGAGACGTCGAGGTTGTCGGGGTGCTCGTCGTGCGAGAGCAGCACGACATCGATCCGCCCGAGCTCGGCGGGCCGGACGGCGGCCGGAGCGGTCTTGGTCAGCGCACGTCCACCGCCCAGGGGGTAGTCGCCGGGCCCGTCGAAGGTGGGGTCGGTGAGGAACCGCAGACCGCCGTACTCGACGAGGGCGGTCGGGCCACCGAGGACACGAACCGGGACGGGGACCTGCTGACTTGGTGTGCGGGTGTCGGCCATCGCCAGACCTCACGGTTGAGAGGGAATCTATCCGTGAGGCGAGGTTAGCTGCGCCTCACGGATAGACGCAACCCAAAACGTGAGAACCAGAAGTCGGCCGAACCGTGGAGGCCGTCGCCCTTCGCAGTGACGCCGGGTCAGGGGCGCATCCGCCCGCACACAGCCCGCAAAACGCAGCAGCGCCCGAGCCGACGGAAGTCGACTCGGGCGCTGCGTAGCAGGTCAGAGGCCATATCCCCCGCCTACCACCCGTAGGCCCTGTGGGACTCGAACCCACAACCAATGGATTAAAAGTCCACTGCTCTGCCAATTGAGCTAAGGGCCCAGGCGATGTTGCCTCCCCGAGCATAGCCGGAGGTGGCCGTGTCTCCGATCGGGTATCGGGGTCACGGCCACGTCGGCGGGGGCGCAGGGCGGTGGAGTGAGCCCTCGCGGTGGGGCGCGCGCGGCGAAGTGCCGGCGAAGTGCTACGGATCCACCTGTTTGGGCGCCCCCGCCCGAGCCGCCTCGCGGGCGAGTGTGCGCTCGTGGCCGGGGTTGAGGAACCAGTGCCGGGCCGAGGCCAGCCACCAGATCCAGGCGAAGCCGAGGACGACCAGGACGGCGACGGGGGCGTAGTTGAAGGTCTCCCAGGTCACCGGCGACACCTGCGGCAGCATGAACAGCACCGTGATCACGCCGACCCAGACCACCGCCACCACGCCCACGACCTCCGACCAGCGGCCCAGATGCCAGGGCCCGCGCTCGAACGCGTCCCCCTTGCGCACCCGCAGCAACGTCGGGATGACGTACGCGATGTAGAGGCCGATGACCGCGATCGAGGTCACCGCCGCGTACGCGGTGACGTTGATCAGATAGGGCAGCCCGAGGACCAGCGCCCCGCCCGCCGCCAGCCACACGGCCGCCACCGGCGTCCTCGTGCGCGGGCTGACCGTGTGCCAGATGTGCGAGAACGGCAGGGCGCCGTCGCGCGAGAAGGCGTAGATCATGCGGCTGTTGGCCGTCACCGACGCCATCCCGCAGAAGAGCTGCGCCCCGATGACGACGAGCAGAAGCAGCTTGCCCGCCGTGGCACCCAGGGCGTCCAGCAGGATCTGCGCGGGCGGCGCGCCCGTCGGGGACGTGAGCGCACCCTCGTACGACTGGATCGCGAAGGTGAAGCCGAGCAGCAGCACGAACCCGGCTATCCACGACGTCCAGATCGACCGCACGATGCCCTTCGGGCCCGCCGTCGACGCGTCGTGCGTCTCCTCCGTCATATGGGCCGAGGCGTCGTAGCCGGTGAAGGTGTACTGGGCCATCAGCAGGCCCACCAGGACCACGTACACCCCGCTGCCCCAGCCCGTGTTGTTCACGAACTCGCCGAAGACGAAGGACGCCGACTGGTGCCGGTCCGGCACGAAGGCCAGCGCGCCGACGATCACCGCGACGCCCAGCACATGCCACCACACGCTGATGCCGTTGAGCAGGGCGACGATGCGTACGCCGAAGGTGTTGAGGAGGCCGTGCAGGACGAGGATGCCCGCGAAGAGCAGGATCGTCCTGCCGGGCGTCACCTCGAAGTCGAACTGCAGGTTCAGATACGCGCCCAGGAAGGACGCGGCCCCGAAGTCGATGCCCGCCGTCACCGCGACCTGGCCCAGCACGTTGAACCAGCCCGTGAACCACGCCCAGGCCGCGGCGGTCCGCTTCGGCGCCAGTCGGTGCGCCCAGAAGTACAGGCCGGCCGAGGTCGGATAGGCCGAGCAGATCTCGGCCATCGACAGCCCCACGAAGAGCGTCATCAGGCCGACGGCCACCCAGCCCCACATGATCACCGCCGGGCCGCCCGTGTTCATGCCGAACAGATACAGCGTCAGACAGCCCGACAGGACCGAGATGATCGTGAACGAGACCGCGTAGTTGGAGAACGCCGACATGCGGCGGGCGAGAACCTGCGTGTAACCGAGCTGGGCCAGCCGCTCTTCGTCCGAGATCCCCCCGGAAGACCGCCCACTCGCTATGGCGTCATCTGTCATGTCCCCAGCGATTCCCTCGCTGGGGACATGACATGCATCACAACATGGCTAGAAAATGCCCTTGTAGCCCTGCCACCCGCTCGCGATCTTCACCCGCGCCCCGAACGACCCCTTGCCGTCACCGTTGTTGCGCCAGACATTCCCGCCGCCGTCCCGCGAGACGAGGTCGGCCTTGCCGTCCCCGGTGATGTCCCCGGGGCCGACGATCACGGTGTAGCCCGTGCCCCAGTTCGCGAAGACCTTCACCCGGTCCTTCAGCAGCCCGTTGCCGAGGCCGTTGTAGCGCCACAGCGTCCCGGCCCTGTCACGGGCGAGGACGTCCCCGTGACCATCGCCGTTCAGGTCCCCGGCGCCCACGATCTTCGTGTAACCGGTCCACGCCGAACGGATCTTCTTCCCGGCCGCGAGCGTCCCGTCACTCTTGGCCGCGAAGACGTAGACGTCCCCGGTCGAGGTCTTGCGCGCCAGCAGATCGGGACGCTTGTCACCGGTCAGATCGCCGGGCGAGGTGAGCACGTCGTAGGCGTTCCAGCCGGTGCCGAGCTTCGTGTACGGCATCGAAGTCGCCGGTGCCAGACCGCACTTGACCTTGTAGCCGCGCAGCGAACCGTCGCTCATCCGCACCAGCACGTCGTTGCACCGGTCGTGGTTCAGATCCCCGAACGGCACCGCGACCGCCTTGGTCGACCAGCCGCTCCCCGAGACCTTCCCGGAGAAGGTGCCCTTGCCCGTGCCCTGCTGGAAGGTCAGCGTGCCCGAGGAGTTGAGGGTCAGCAGGTCGCCCACGCCGTCCGGCAGCCCCTCGGAACCGGCGTGGTCGTGCCGGACCGGGTCGCCGTGCAGCAACCGGACCGTGCCACCCACTTCCAGCGGCGCGCCCACGCCGTCGGCGGGCGTGACCGCGAGCGTCCAGTCGTACGAGCCGCTCGGCAGGAACGCGTCACCGCTCCGCGCCGGGTCGTCCCCGTCCCACCCGACGCTCAGCTCACCGCGCGCCGCACCGCCATCGCTCGTGTGGACAACCTGGCCCGCCTTGTTCCGCACCGTCAGCTTCCAGCCCGCCGAGGGCTTGGACAGCAGCACGGTGGTCAGGGTGTCCGACGGGGTGTCGATCCCGCGCGCCTCGACGAACGTGGCACTCTGCGCGGGCCCGAGCAGCCGCAGCGGCTGCTGGGGCACTCCGGACGGTACGAGGTGGACGCGCTGCTGTTCGTCGACGTAGGCGGCGTTGGCGCCGGCCCTGTCCACCGTCCAGCGCACCTCGCGCTGCGAGTCGCCGGTGTCGGGCAGGTCGCCGATGACCCGGCTGGCCGGCGTGCCGCCCGCGACCGTGGTGAGCGTGAGCTTCCCGGCCTTCTTGTCGTGGGTGACGACGTACCCGTCGCCGAGTTTCGCCTCGTCCGCCGGGACGGGCACGGACTTCTTCACCGTGCGGTCGTAGACACCGGCCCGGCCGTCGCAGGTCCAGTACAGGTAGCGGCCGAGCGCCTGAAGCTGGACGGGCTTGCAGCCGGCGTCGGTGGTGACCGTGGTCGACTTCTTGGTCGACAGGTTCAGCGCCGTGACGGTGCCCGGGGTCGCCCCGGCCGTCCACAGCACGTCGCCGTCGAGTGCGCCCGCGCCCGTCGCCTGAGCGACCGGGGCACCGTGCTCGCCCATCCTGTAGACGAACCGCATGCCCGGGTCCGTGTACAGGACGTACCGCCCCGACACATCGAGGATGCGCCCGTCGAAGGGGACGCCCCGCTCCCAAAGGCTGCCGTCCTGCGGGCCGTTGACATGGAGCGCGTAGGAGTCGACGCCGCCGAAGTCCATCCAGGCGATCCGGCCGTCGGCGGTGCCGAAGATCTGCGAGCAGGCCACCTCCTTCACGGAGCAGGCGGCGATCTCCGGGGCCGACCCGGGGGTGAAGTCGGAGCGCTCACCGAACTCGGGCGTTCCGGTGACGGCGACCGTCCGCACGTAGTCGTTGCGCCGCTCAGCTCTGCTCGCGTCCGCCACGACCAGGCGACCCTGTTCGAGGGAGATGCCCTGGATCGCGGCGGGCGGCTTCGGCATGGCCTTGATCCGCGTGACGACCGGGCGTCCGTCCGGGCCCGGCTGGATGCGCTGGACGCCCCAGTCGCCGGCGGCGGTGTCCGTGAGGCCGATCGCCACCGCGGTGCCGTCGGGGACGCCGGCCACCCGCTGGCTCGAACTGGGCAGCAGGGTCACCGTGGGCCCGCCCGCGATGGGCTTCGCGCGCACCGAATACCCCCCACTGGGCCGGTGGACCAGCCAGTCACCGACGACCGCGAGGTCCTGCGCGGGGTTGACGCCCCCGCCGTCCAGTCTGACCTCGACCGGCGCGACGGACAGGTCGGAGCGGGAGAAGACCTTGACGACGGGGTCGTTGAAATTGAACAGGACCACATGGTCGCCGGTGACCTGTGCCTTGCCGTAGGCCTCGGAGACGGGCGGGGTCACGCTCTGGACCTGTCCCGTCCGCTTGTCGACCACGACCCAGACGTAGGGCCCCCAGGTACCCGGACGCCCCGCCATGAACAACAGCCCGTCGGCGTCCGCGGCCCTGGGCAGCCCGAGGGCGTACCCCTCCGGCAGCCCGGTGACCTGCACGTCGCGCGTGCCGCCGTCGGCCTCCGGGAGCAGCAGGTGCACGTCCTTCACGCTCGCCCCGGCCTCGTCGGTCCGGTTCCGGTAGGCGACCGCCAGGTCCTCATAGGCGGTGAGATAGGTCAGTCCCTCCGGCACCCGCACCGTACGAGTCATGCCGTCGGCGGCGTTCCACAGGTCGACCCGGCCGTCGGCGTAGCGGTACGCGAGCACGTCGCCGCCGGCCGTGCCGTAGCCGGCGTACCCGGCCGGATGGACCACCTTCGTCGACCTGCCGTCCGCGTACCGCGTCCACACCAGCCCGGAGCCCTCCAGGGTGTGGAACACCCCCTGTGCGCCGGCACCGTTGTTCCCTGCGTAGTTCGACCCGCCGTAGAGCGCACCGGAGGTGTACGTGCTGCGCAGCGTCGCCGGCACCACCGTCTCCTGCGGCACGTCCGGGGCGGCGGCCGCCGGAAGCGACGGGCTGAGGCCGGCGGCCAGTACGGCGGTGGCCGCGACGAGACGCAGGCGTACGAAGCCATGGCGTGGCAAGTGGGTCCCTCCCCGGGAAGCAGGAGACGGACCCGGCGCACTCACGGCACCCTAGGCCCCCCGGCCTTCACATCCGTCTCACAAGTCGGCTGATCTTACAGCCACCGCACAGACTTTCGGGAAAGGGAATTCCGGCCGCACTCCGACCGAAAAAACGCCGGGGTCCCACCGAAAAGACGGTGGGACCCCGGCGCGAAGTCACCTCACGCGGCGTCAGCCGTTGCGCTTCCAGCGCGGCTTGTCGTCGCGGCGGCCGAAGGACGAGCCGCCGGTGCCACGGTGGTCGTCACGACGGCCGTACGGGCGGTCGTGTCCGCCGGAGCGGAAGCCCGGACGGTCGTCGCGGCGGTCGCGGTTGAACGGACGGTCGCTGCCACGGTGACCGCCGCGCTCGTCACGGCGCTCGAAGGGGCGGCCGGCCGGACGGTCGTCGCGACGGAAGCCGCCACGGTCGTTGTCACGGCGCTCGAAGGAACGGCCACCACGGTCGTTGTCGCGACGCTCGAAGGAACGGCCACCACGGTCGTCACGGCGGTCGTCGCGACGGAAGCCGCCACGGTCGTTGTCACGGCGCTCGAAGCCACGGTCGCCACGGTCACGGTTGAACCCACCGCGATCGCCGCCGTCCCGACGCTCGAAGGAACGGCCACCGCGGTCGTCACGACGGTCGTCCCGACGGAACCCGCCACGGTCGTTGTCCCGACGCTCACGGCGCTCGTACGCCGGAGCCTCCGTCTTGTCGGCCTGGTCGGCGTGCTGCGCAACCTGCTGCTCGGGCACGGACACCTCGGTCGCCTCGGCCACCGCCGCCTGCGCCTCGGCCACCGCGGCCTCCGGGTCCTCGCCGCGCTCACGGGCGGCGCGGGCGACCAGACGGTCGGCCTCCTCGCGCAGCTCGCTCGCGCGCCGCTGCGCCCGCTCCAGCTGCTTGGTGAGGTGGGCGACCTCGCGCTCGGCCTGCTGGGCCGCGTTGCCCGCGGACTCGGACTGGACCTCGGTCATCGAACGGGCGCCGGTGATGTCGGCGACCTCCGGCTCGAAGGCCGTACCGGAGTTGATGATGTGACGGCCGGCGTCGACGCCCGCGTCCTCCATCAGCCGGAAGATCTGGCGGCGCTGGTGCGGAAGCGACAGCGAGACGACCGTGCCCGTGCGGCCGGCACGAGCGGTACGGCCGGCGCGGTGCAGGTAGTCCTTGTGGTCACCGGCCGGGTCCACGTTCAGCACCAGGTCGATGCCGTCGACGTGGATACCGCGGGCGGCGACGTCGGTCGCGACGAGCGCGTTGACGTAACCGTCCTTGAAGTCGGCCAGCGTCCGGGTCCGCGCGCCCTGCGTCATACCGCCGTGCAGCGCGTCGGCCTTCACGCCCGCGTCGCGCAGCTGCTCGGCGATACGGTCGGCGCCCAGCTGGGTGCGGACGAAGATGATGGTGCGGCCCTTGCGGGAGGCGATCGCGGCCGTGACCGGCGCCTTGTCCTTGGGCTTCACGATCAGGATGTGGTGCGACATGGTCGTGACGTTGCCCTGGGCGCTGTCGACCTCGTGCGTGACCGGGTCGGTCAGGTAGCGCTTGACCAGCGTGGAGATCTCGTTCTCCATCGTGGCGGAGAACAGCATGCGCTGGCCGCCCGCCGGAACCTGGTCGAGGAGCTCGGTGACCTCGGGCAGGAAGCCCAGGTCGGACATCTGGTCGGCCTCGTCGAGAACGGCGATCTGCACGTTCTCCAGCGAGCACGCGCCACGGTTGATGATGTCGCGCAGACGGCCGGGCGTGGCGACGAGGATGTCGACGCCGCGCTCGAGGGCGTAGATCTGGTTGCCCATGGACGTGCCGCCGCACACGACCTTCATCTTCAGGCCGAGGACGTCGCCGTAGGGCTGGAGCGCGTCGGCGACCTGCATGGCCAGCTCACGGGTCGGCGTGAGGATGACGGCGCGCGGCTTGTGCTTCTCGGTGCGGCCGCCGGCCAGCGTGGCCAGGGTCGGCAGGCCGAAGGAGAGGGTCTTGCCGGAGCCGGTGCGGCCACGGCCGAGGATGTCCTTGCCGGCCAGGGCGTCCGGGATGGTCGCGGCCTGGATCGGGAAGGGGGTGGTCACGCCGTTCTGCGCGAGCTTGCGCACGACGCCCTCGGGGAGACCGAGGTCCGCGAAGGTGACCTCGGGAGCGTCCGCCGCGCCCTCGGTGCCCTCGTTCTCGGGCACGACGACGTGATCAGTACTGGAAATGGACATGCTTAAGCGAAACCTTCCGGAGTCTCGTCGGCACGCGCCCGTCAACTCCGTGATTTCGCAATACGACCGCCTCTATGCGGTCAGCCACGGCAAGGGAGAGAACGCGCCACACGGCGCGCTCTGCGTTGGCGCCGGGCAAATGGGATCAAACGATCTACCACCATACGCACCCCCAACCCCCCAAGGCAAATCGACCGAAGCCCGGTGTAGGCAACGTCACTCACCGGACGTCACGCCGGCGCCCCCGCGGCCGGCGCCGGCTCCCGCTCGCCCAGCTGCGGCCCCGTCTCCTCGTGCGCGGACGAGGACGGCTCGGCCTCCGTGGGCGTGGGCGCGACGGTGGTCGGCTCCTGGGTCGGCGTCGGCTCCGGTTCCACCGTCCGGGTGGGCGTCGGCTCGGCCGTACGCGTGGGACCCGGCTTCTCGGTCTGCCCCGGCCGGTCCGGCTTGCCGCCCCCCGCGGGGGCGGACGCGCTCACCCCCGCGGACGGCGAGGCCGAGGGCGGCGCCGACTTCTCGGCCCCCTTCTCGCCCTTCTTCCCCTTGCCCTTCGTCTTCCCCCGCTTGCCGTCCTCCGCGTGCGCCCCGTACCCGGACCCACCGCCCGACACGGCCGACCCCCCGTCGGGCGCCTCACCGCCTCGCTGCCCGGCGGAGTGCGACGGCTTGGCGCTTCCGCCTCCCTCGTCGTCACCCACGCTCATACAGCCGGCGGCAGCCGCGACGGCGATGACCGTGGCGGCCAGACGGACAGGTACGTACAAGGGGCGCACGGCGGCCACCTCCAGTGGCGGGCGAAGAAGTCAACCTGCCCAACTCCCGCCGCCCACAAGAGGACACGCGCCCCGCGACACAGCCCGGCCGCACCTTCGTAACAGTGCTCGCTCACCCGTAACCGAGCGCGTGCAACCGCTCGTCGTCGATCCCGAAGTGATGCGCGATCTCATGCACCACCGTCACCTCGGTCTCCTCGACGACCTCCTCCCGAGATGCGCACATCCGCAGCGTCGGCCCCCGGTAGATCGTGATCCGGTCCGGCAGCACTCCGGCGTACCACTCACCGCGGTCCGTCAGCGGAGTCCCCTCGTACAACCCGAGCAGCTCGGGATCGTCCGCGGGCGGTTCGTCCTCGACGAACACCGCGACGTTGTCCATCAGCCGCGTCAACTCCGGCGGAATCCGGTCCAGCGCCGCGGCGACCAGTTCCTCGAACTCCTCGCGTGTCATCTCCAGCACAGGCCCATTGTCGGGTACGACACCCCCGCGAAGGAGCCGCGAACGGCCCCGCATATCCACCGCCGCACTTGGGCATACGGGATCAATGGCCCGCGTCCCCGCCGCCGTATCGAAGGTTCTAGGTCACCTGCCCAGGGCGCCACGCGCCCTCGCCCGCCGCTACGCCACCCGACGCCCGCTCCCCACACTGGAACTGGTCACCCAGCCCCACCCCTGGACCCGCGCCCTTGGCCTGGTCGCCGTGGTCCTCCTCGGCGCCTGGCTGGGCCTGCTGATCGTCGGCAACGTACGCGTCCCGGTCGGCCCCATGAACACGACGATGACCCTGCGTCCGTCCATCACGGGCGGCACGAAGATCAACGTCTCCCCGCTCGGCGCCCTCCAGCTGGACAGCCATATCGCCCCCGTCCGCCTGGACGTCAACGTCGACCAGCTCGACCCCGCCCGCGCCCAGGCCCTGGTCGACCACCCCGAACGCCTCTCCGGCCTCCAGGACGAGGTCACCCAGGACGTCGCCCACGGCACCCGCGACCTGGCCGTACGCAGCTGCGTGGCCGTTGTCACCGGCGCCGCCGCCCTCGGTCTGGCGATCTACCGCCGCCCCCGCCGGGCCCTGGCCGCCGGCGGCCTCGCCCTGACCCTGCTGGCCGCGTCGGGCGGCACCGCGTACGCCACCTGGAACCCGGAGTCGGTCCTGGAACCGAAGTTCTCGGGCCTGCTCTCCTCCGCCCCGTCCCTGGTCGGCAACGCACGCAGCATCGTGACCGAATTCGACGTCTACCAGAAGGAGTTGGCCCGCCTGGTCACCAATGTGACCAAGCTCTACGACGCCACCTCCACGCTCCCCGCCTACGCACCCGACCCGAGCACCATCCGCGTCCTGCACGTCTCCGACATCCACCTCAACCCGGCGAGCTGGAAGATCATCGCCTCGCTCGTCGACCAGTACAAGATCAATGTGATCGTCGACTCCGGCGACACGATGGACCACGGCACGGCCGCCGAGAACGGCTTCCTCGACCCCATCGAGGACCTCGGCGCCCCCTACGTCTGGGTGCGCGGCAACCACGACTCCCGCCTGACCCAGCGCTATCTGGAAGACCTGAAGAACGTCCACGTCCTGGACGACGGCAAGGCGCGGACCATCGCCGGCCTGCGCTTCGCGGGCATCGGCGACCCCCAGTTCACCCCCGACCGCTCCCAGGCCGCCGGCGGCGACGCGGCGAACGAACTGGCGGGCGCACGCCTGGCCACGTCCCTGCGCGACCAGCGGTCCGCCGGCACCCCCGTGGACGTCGCCATCGCCCACGAACCCGTCGCCGCCCGCCAGACGGACGGCGAGGTCCCGCTGGCCCTGGCCGGCCACCTCCACCACCAGGAGATGGAGGTCCTGCCCTACGGCACCCGCCTCCGCCTCGAAGGCTCCACCGGCGGCAGCGGCCTCCGCGCGGTCGAGGGCGAACACCCCGACCCCATCCAGACCTCGGTCCTCTACTTCGACCGTGCCACCCACCGCCTCCAGGCCTGGGACGAGATCGAACTGGGCGGCCTGGGCCTGACCACCGCGGAGGTGCGGCGCCACCTGGTGGAGGAGAACCAACCGGGCGCGACCGACTCCCCGACTCCCACCGCCAGCCCCTCCCCGTAAACCGTTTTGGCGATACCTCCCGCCATCCCATATGCTTCTCACGTCCCCGACGCGCTGAGAAGCGCCCAGGCGGGCCGATAGCCCTCATCGTCTAGCGGCCTAGGACGCCGCCCTTTCAAGGCGGTAGCACGGGTTCGAATCCCGTTGGGGGCACGCAGTACGTGTGCGACACTGTCGTACGCATCGCAAGGTCCTGTGGAGCAGTTTGGAGTGCTCGCCACCCTGTCAAGGTGGAGGCCGCGGGTTCAAATCCCGTCAGGACCGCAAAGGCTTCGAGAGAAGCCTTGACGGCTGGGTAGCTCAGTTGGTACGAGCGATCGCCTGAAAAGCGATAGGTCGCCGGTTCGACCCCGGCCCCAGCCACGTCAGAACCAAGGCCCCGATCTTCGGATCGGGGCCTTGGTTGTGTGTATGACCGGCGCGTCAACGCCGGACGGGCGCGGCGCGACAAAAGCGTTCGCCACGGATTTCGGCGGGATGAGATCCTGGACCCCGTATGTCTACGCACCCTGCCCCCGCCCTCGGCTCCCTGGCCCCCCGTCTGACCGAGCTCTCGCTGCGCGATGCACAGCGGCTCGGCCGGCGGCTCGAAGGTGCCCGCAAGATCCGCAAGCCGGAGGCGCGAACCGCCGTACTCGCCGAGATCGAGGCGGAGATCGCCAAGGGTGAGGAGCGTATCGCCGCTCGCCGAGCCCGCGTCCCCGCCGTCACGTATCCCGAGCAGCTGCCGGTCAGCCAGAAGAAGGACGAGATCGCGGCCGCGATCCGCGATCACCAGGTCGTGATCGTCGCCGGTGAGACCGGTTCCGGGAAGACGACCCAGATCCCGAAGATCTGTGTGGAGCTCGGGCGTGGCGTCAGGGGCATGATCGGCCACACCCAGCCCCGCCGGATCGCGGCCCGTACGGTCGCGGAGCGGGTGGCGGAGGAGCTGGACACCCCGCTCGGTGAAACCGTCGGCTGGAAGGTGCGGTTCACCGATCAGGTGAACCCGGACGGCACCTTCATCAAGCTGATGACCGACGGCATCCTGCTCGCCGAGATCCAGACCGACCGTGAGCTGCGCGCCTACGACACGATCATCATCGACGAGGCGCACGAGCGGTCGCTCAACATCGACTTCCTGCTCGGGTATCTGGCCCAGCTGCTGCCCAAGCGGCCGGATCTGAAGGTCGTCATCACCTCCGCGACCATCGATCCCGAGCGCTTCTCCCGGCACTTCGGCGACGCCCCGATCGTCGAGGTCAGCGGACGGACGTATCCGGTGGAGGTGCGCTATCGGCCGCTGCTGGAGGAGGACTCGGAGGACTCCGACCGCGACCAGATCACGGCGATCTGCGATGCCGTCGAGGAACTCCAGAGCGAGGGCAAGGGCGACATCCTCGTCTTCCTCTCCGGAGAGCGGGAGATCAGGGACACCGCCGACGCACTGGTGAAGAAGAACTACCGCTTCACCGAGGTGCTCCCCCTCTATGCCCGGCTCTCGCACGCAGAGCAGCACCGCGTCTTCCAGTCCCACACCGGGCGCAGGATCGTTCTGGCGACCAACGTCGCCGAGACCTCCCTCACCGTTCCGGGCATCAAGTACGTCATCGACCCCGGTTTCGCCCGGATCAGCCGGTACAGCCATCGCACCAAGGTGCAGCGGCTCCCCATCGAGCCGGTCTCCCAGGCCAGCGCCAACCAGCGCAAGGGCCGCTGCGGCCGGACCAGCGACGGAATCTGTATCCGGCTGTACTCCGAGGACGACTTCGTCGCCCGCCCGGAGTTCACGGACGCGGAGATCCTCCGTACGAACCTCGCCTCCGTCATCCTGCAGATGACCGCGGCCGGCCTGGGCGACATCGAGAAGTTCCCGTTCATCGACCCGCCGGACCACCGCAACATCCGCGACGGCGTCCAGCTCCTGCAGGAGCTCGGCGCGATCGACCCGGCCGAGAAGGACGCCCGCAAGCGGCTCACGCAGACCGGCCGCAAGCTCGCGCAGCTCCCCGTCGACCCGCGGCTGGCCCGGATGGTCCTGGAGGCCGACAAGAACGGCTGTGTCCGCGAGGTCATGGTCATAGCGGCCGCGCTCTCCATCCAGGACCCGCGCGAGCGCCCGGCCGACAAGCAGGCCCAGGCCGACCAGCAGCACGCCCGCTTCAAGGACGAGACGAGCGACTTCCTCGCCTATCTCAACCTCTGGCGCTATGTCCGCGAGCAGCAGCGCGAGCGCGGCTCGTCGTCCTTCCGCCGGATGTGCAAGCAGGAGTACCTGAACTTCCTGCGCATCCGCGAATGGCAGGACATCTACACCCAGCTGCGCACGGTTGCCAAGCAGATGGGCATCCACCTCAACGAGGACGACGCCCCCGCCGACCGCGTGCATGTCTCCCTCCTCGCCGGCCTGCTGTCCCACATCGGGATGAAGGACGTGAAGGACGGAGCGAAGAACGAGTATCTGGGCGCCCGCAGCGCCAAGTTCGCGGTCTTCCCGGGCTCGGCCCTCTTCAAGAAGCCCCCGCGCTTCGTGATGTCGGCGGAGCTGGTGGAGACCTCCCGCCTCTGGGCCCGCGTCAACGCCAAGATCGAGCCCGAGTGGGTCGAACCGCTCGCCGAGCACCTCCTGAAGCGTACGTACTCCGAACCGCACTGGGAGAAGGACCAGGCAGCGGTGATGGCGTACGAGAAGGTGACGCTGTACGGCGTCCCGATCATCGCCCAGCGCAAGGTCAACTACGGCCGTATCGACCCGGAGGTCAGCCGGGAGCTGTTCATCCGCAACGCCCTCGTCGAGGGCGACTGGCGCACGCACCACAAGTTCTTCGCCGACAACCGCAAACTCCTCAGCGAGGTCGAGGAGTTGGAACACCGGGCGCGGCGCCGGGACATCGTCGTCGACGACGAGACGCTGTTCGACTTCTATGACCAGAGGGTCCCCGAGCACGCCGTGTCGGGTGCCCACTTCGACTCCTGGTGGAAGCGCAAGCGGCACGAGGAGCCGGAGTTCCTGGACTTCGAGCGCGAGATGCTCATCCGGGAGTCGGCGGAGGCGGTCACCAAGGCCGACTATCCGGACTCGTGGCGGCAGGGGCAGCTGAAGTTCCGGGTCACCTACCAGTTCGAGCCGGGCGCGGACGCGGACGGTGTGACGCTCCACCTGCCGCTCCAGGTCCTCAACCAGGTCACGGACGAGGGCTTCGACTGGCAGATCCCGGGCCTCAGGGAGGAGCTGGTGACGGAGCTGATCCGTTCCCTCCCCAAGCCGATCCGCCGTCACTACGTACCGGCGCCGAACTTCGCGAAGCGCTTCCTCGACACGGCCGTCCCGCTGCAGGAGCCGCTGACGGTGACGATGGCCCGCGAACTGAAGCGCATGGTCGGAGTGCCCTTCACCGCCGACGACTTCGACTGGTCGAGGGTCCCCGAGCACCTGCGCATCACCTTCCGGATCATCGACGAGCGCCGTCGCAAGCTCGCCGAGGACAAGGATCTGGAGGCCCTGCAGCTCCGCCTGAAGCCCAAGGCGCGCCAAGCCCTGTCGCAGGCCGCCGCGGCCACCGCCTCCCGCCAGGGCGGCGAGTCCCTGGAGCGCAAGGGCCTGACCGACTGGACCATCGGCACGCTCACCCGCGTCTTCGAGACCCGCCGGGCCGGGCAGCCGGTGAAGGCGTACCCGGCGCTGGTCGACGACGGCGACACGGTGTCGGTGCGCCTGTTCGACACGGAGGCGGAGCAGCAGCAGGCGATGTGGAAGGGCACCCGCCGCCTGATCCTCCGCAACATCCCGGTCAACCCGGCGAAATTCGCGAGCGATCACCTGACGAACGCGCAGAAACTGGCGCTGTCGGCGAACCCGCACGGCTCGATCCAGGGCCTCTTCGACGACTGCGCGATGGCGGCGGCCGACAAGCTGATCGGTGACTTCGGGGGACCGGCGTGGGACGAGGAGTCGTACCGGAAGCTGTACGAGAAGGTGCGCGCCGAGATCGTCGACACGACGGTCCGTACGGTGGGCCAGGTGCAGCAGGTGCTCGCCGCCTGGCAGGCCGCTGAGCGCCGCCTGAAGACCGTACGCAGCCCCACGCTGCTGGCGAACCTGACGGACGTCCGCAAGCAGCTGGACGCCCTGGTGAAGCCCGGCTTCGTGACGGAGGCGGGGTTGCGGCGCCTGCCCGACCTGATGCGCTATCTGATCGCGGTGGACCGCCGGCTCCAGCAGATGCCGACGAACGTCCAGCGGGACACGACGCGCATGGAGAAGGTCCACGAGATGCAGGACGAGTACGCCTGGCTCCTGGAGCAGATGCCCCAGGGGCGGCCGGTGCCCACGCAGGTCCTGGACGTCCGCTGGATGCTGGAGGAGCTCCGCGTCAGCTATTTCGCCCACGCGCTCGGCACGGCGTACCCCATCTCGGACAAGCGGATCGTGAAGGCGATCGACACGCTGGCGCCGTAACGGGCTGTGTACGCTGAGTGAGTTCGACCAGGGGGCGCACCCTCCTGTACAGTCTCTTCTCGCAGCGCAACGCACAAATGGCGCCGCGAAACCAGGTCCTGTGGAGCAGTTTGGAGTGCTCGCCACCCTGTCAAGGTGGAGGCCGCGGGTTCAAATCCCGTCAGGACCGCAGTAGAAGCGAGGCCCGCATCCCGAGAGGGAAGCGGGCCTCGCTCGTTGTCTCGGGCGGGTTCGGACCGATTCGGCGGACACATCCGGCCCGTCCGGCCTGCGTACGCCCCCGCCCCGGGCGACCCGGCCCTCCACGCCACCTTGACGGCGTCACATTCGCTCGGTACCCAGAAATCAGGGCCCTTCCCCGCCCGGCTCCCGGAGGTGGCGTATGGCGGCATCGGTAAGGCACGAGACGCGGGCACTGCTCCGCGCACATCTGTCGGCCGCCTCGCCCTACCGGCATCTCACCCGCCACTGCCCGATCTGCCACCGCCTGCTGCGCCTGGCGATGGACCCAGGTACCCGCTCCTACGACCCGGCCCCCGATGAGGCCATCGAGGACGAGGCCCCGTCCACCGCGTGACCCGACTCGGCGTCGCCGACGCCAACTCCCGCCCCACCATGGGCCAATGGATCACCACGAGCTCATAGCGCACATAAGCCAGAGGCAACAAGCACCATGGCGTGTGACGGGTGTCACCGCATAAGTTTCCGCGCGAGTAGGACTTACACCTCGCCTACAACAGGTCAATTTAATATGTGCAATTGCACCAGCTTCCGGGGCTCGCCCCGGCCCTGCCCGGCCACCGTCCGGCCCGCCCTCGGCGACCACTCAGAGTGAGTCCACAGGAGATCCGACAGCCCTCCCCAGACTCCGACAAGCCCACTCACAGGACCACCGCCGGCACACACTCCGCGCACAAAAAGATCGCGCTGGACTCGGCGGAGTCCAGCGCGATCTACGACGCACCCTTGTTGCGTGCCTGAAGTGCTCTGACGGCTTGGGCGTGGGCTCCGTTGGGGCGGAACCCGCGTCGCTTGGAGCTGGTGTTCGGGCGTCGCGGCGAGTTGGGGGAACCGCCGGTTTGCCCGGTTATGCAGCTGTTCAGGCCTCGCTGCGCTGCTGCGGGATACCCGCGAGCAGAGCGCGGACCTCAGCCTCGCGGTAACGGCGGTGTCCGCCGAGCGTACGGATGGAAGTAAGCTTCCCGGCCTTCGCCCACCGCGTGACCGTCTTGGGGTCGACGCGGAACATCGTGGCGACCTCAGCCGGGGTCAGCAGCGGCTCGGCATCAGGGGTGCGAGCGGTCATGAGCGGCCTCCTCGGGAGAACCGAACCTTCTCGGTTCTTTCCTCTAAATTCTGCACCTTGACCCGCGTTGCCCGAAATGGCGGACGCGAGTCGAGTCGGTTATAGGACGAACGGCTTGTCCTCGGCACTACAACTACACCATCTGTCCAGCCGCGTCGGCCAAACCGATGGAATTGCCCCTCCAGGTGTTCATCAGCGACGGAAGCCGATGGACCATGCCATAGCGGACAGTCACGCCGCTGTGACGATCAGTCACAGTGGCGCGCAGGAGTCTCAAGACCCCCCAAATAGTGCAATGTCGAGATGGAGTCCTCCCCGGACTCCTTGTCCTATTTTGGCACGAGGGGGGGTTCGAGGCGCAAGGGCCGCGTACGTGCGGTCCGTCACGCTTACGCGTGTTGACGCATCCTTGATGCATACGTCCGGATCGGGTTCTACGTCCCTTGTTGACGAGGCATCAAGAACCTCAGAACGAGCACGAAACCCCAAAACGGGCGTGTCGTCAAACGCCAGTTCGTTACATCACACAGTGCGCTGCATCACACCGACGTCAGTTCGCCGACCGCCGGTCCCGCACCGAGCGCCACCGCTCCACGAGCCGCCCGTAGGCCTCCCCGGCGCCCGCCCCGTCCCCCTGCCGCAGCGCCTCGATGCCGTCGGCCACGTCCGCCGCCGAGTGATCGTCCTCCAACTCGCCGGTCGGCAGGGTGTGCACCAGGCCGCCGTAGTCCAGCTCGACCAGCGAGCGCGGGTGGAACTCCTCCAGCCAGCGCCCGACGTCCACCAGGCCGTCGATGAGGGGCCCTTCGTCCACGGTGTCCTTCAGCGTCCGCAGCGCCCGCGCCACCCGACGGCGCGCCTGGACCATCGGGGTCTGGTAGCGCAGCATCGGCGGGATCTCGCCCGAGCCCTTCTCGAAGCGCCGCTCCTCGTCCGACACCAGCACGAACCAGTGCAGCGGCACCTGCCAGGTCGAGGTGCGGATCCACGGCCGGGCGTCCGGGTTGCGGGCCAGCCAGCGCTCGTAGTCCTGGGCCGCCTGGCGCCGTACGACCTCCGGGAGCACCGCGTCCAGCACCGGCTTGGGCAGCTCGTCGGCCAGCTCCCCGAGCGCCTGCCAGCCGCGCAGCCGGGTCCGCCACGGGCATACGCACAGCACCCCGTCGATCTCGAGGACGAAGGCGTCACCGCTCTCGTGCACCGGCACGGCGACCGGCGGGGTGGGCAGCAAGTCCGCCAGGGAACGGCGCAGTTCGTCCTGGTACGACGGCCGGTCGGCGTTGCGGGCGTAACGGGACCAGTGGCCGCGCTCCGGTTCCGGGAAGGCCGCTAGCGGCTCGTACACCCGCAGATAGGTCGCGTACGGGACGATCACCGAGGACACCTTGGGCACGCCTGCTCCCTCCCCCGCCGTCTGCCAGGGAAACCTGCGAAACCCGCTTACAAACGTGCGGGAAAACTATGCAAATCGTCGCACGGACGTACTCCGGGAGTAGGTGATCCTGAGCACTGCGGGTTGGACGGGCGCTCGCGGGTTTAATCTCATGCTCAACAGCCCCCGCCACCTGTACGGGAGCTCGCTCCAACCGCCGCACCGTACTCAGGAGTCACCACAGTGACCGACGTAACACACGGCGTCCTGCACACCCTGTTCCACTCGGACCAGGGGGGTCATGAGCAAGTCGTGCTCTGCCAGGACCGCGCCAGCGGCCTCAAGGCCGTCATCGCCCTCCATTCCACCGCCCTGGGCCCCGCCCTCGGCGGTACGCGCTTCTACCCGTACGCGACCGAGGAAGAGGCCGTCGCCGACGCGCTGAACCTCGCGCGCGGGATGTCGTACAAGAACGCCATGGCCGGTCTCGACCACGGCGGTGGCAAGGCCGTGATCATCGGCGACCCGGAGATCATCAAGTCCGAGGAGCTGCTGCTGGCCTACGGCCGGTTCGTGGCCTCGCTGGGCGGCCGGTACGTCACCGCGTGCGACGTCGGTACGTACGTCGCCGACATGGACGTCGTGGCCCGCGAGTGCCGCTGGACGACCGGCCGCTCCCCGGAGAACGGCGGCGCCGGCGACTCCTCCGTGCTCACCGCCTTCGGCGTCTACCAGGGCATGCGGGCCTCCGCACAGCACCTGTGGGGCGACCCGTCGCTGCGCGGCCGCAAGGTCGGCATCGCCGGTGTCGGCAAGGTCGGCCACCACCTGGTGGAGCACCTGCGCGCCGAGGGCGCCGAGGTCGTCATCACGGACGTGCGCGAGGAGGCCGTCGGCCGCATCCTCGCCGCACACCCCGACGGTGTGACCGCGGTCGCCGACACCGCCACCCTGATCCGCGTCGAGGACCTCGACATCTACGCCCCCTGCGCGCTCGGCGGCGCCCTGAACGACGACACCGTGCCGGCACTGACCGCCAAGGTGGTGTGCGGCGCCGCCAACAACCAGCTCGCCCACCCGGGCGTCGAGAAGGACATCGCGGACCGCGGGATCCTCTACGCGCCCGACTACGTGGTGAACGCCGGCGGTGTCATCCAGGTCGCCGACGAGCTGCACGGCTTCGACTTCGACCGGTGCAAGGCGAAGGCCGCGAAGATCTACGACACCACGCTCGCCATATTCGCACGTGCGAAGACGGATGGGATTCCGCCGGCCGCCGCGGCCGACCGGATCGCCGAGCAGCGGATGGCGGAGGCACGCGGCGCGCACTGATCCGCCGTATCGAACCCCTGACCGGGGTTTGGCAGGGACCCGTCGGCGCACACTTGGAGAGAACTCTCACGTTCGTCGGCGGGTCGGCTGCCAAGAAGTGGTTAAAATCGCGGTTGACCAGCGAGGACAGGGCACCTCGAGGGTTCTGGGCACACGCGCGTGCTGCGGGCGACGTACCGTATGGGCGCGGGCTCAGGTACCGTGGAAGCCCTACGGACCGGTCTCTCCGAGGAGAGCCCGTTCCAGATCATGAACGCGTGTCAAGACTCTGGGGCCGTCGAGCCCCGTCACCGAGGGGGTCGAGCCATGGGGCGCGGCCGGGCCAAGGCCAAGCAGACGAAGGTCGCCCGCCAGCTGAAGTACAACAGCGGCGGGACTGACCTGTCGCGTCTGGCCAACGAGCTGGGCGCTTCGACTTCGAATCAGCCGCCGAACGGCGAGCCGTTCGAGGACGACGACGAAGAAGACGACCCGTACGCCCAGTACGCGGACTATTACAACGACGATGAGGACGACGAGGACGACGAGTCCGGTCCCACGTCGCAACAACGCCGCGGCGCTTGACTATCCAGCAGTGCCTGACCCGGTCCTGAGCGGTTTCCCGCCGGACCGGGTTTTGCGCTGCGCCTCCGGGCGTCAGCCCGAGTAGTCACCCACCAGGGCGGCACCGGTCTCGTGGTCGCCCCGGTCCGTGATCTCGCCTGCGACCCAGGCGTCCACGCCTCGGTCGGCCAGCGTCGCCAGGGCCACGTCCGCGGACTCCTCCGGGAGGATCGCGATCATGCCGACGCCCATGTTCAGGGTCTTCTCCAGCTCCAGGCGCTCGACGGAGCCGGTCTTGCCGACGAGGTCGAAGATCGGGGCCGGGGTCCAGGTGGAGCGGTCGACGATCGCGTGCAGGCCGTCCGGGATCACCCGGGCCAGGTTGGCCGCGAGGCCGCCGCCGGTGATGTGCGAGAAGGCGTGCACATCCGTGGTCCTGGTCAGCGCCAGGCAGTCCAGCGAGTAGATCTTCGTGGGCTCCAGCAGCTCCTCGCCGAGGGTGCGGCCGAACTCCTCGATCCGCGCGTCCAGGGCGAGGCCGGCCTGGTTCAGCAGGACGTGCCGGACCAGCGAGTACCCGTTCGAGTGAAGCCCGGACGCCGCCATGGCGATCACCGCGTCACCCGTACGGATGCGATCGGCGCCCAGCAGCCGGTCGGCCTCAACGACGCCCGTACCTGCGCCGGCGACGTCGAAGTCGTCCTCGCCCAGCAGACCCGGGTGCTCGGCCGTCTCGCCGCCCACCAGGGCGCAGCCGGCGAGCACACAGCCCTCGGCGATGCCCTTCACGATGGCGGCGACCCGCTCGGGGTGGACCTTGCCGACACAGATGTAGTCGGTCATGAACAGCGGCTCGGCACCGCACACCACGATGTCGTCCATGACCATCGCGACCAGGTCGTGGCCGATCGTGTCGTAGACGCCCATCTGGCGGGCGACGTCGACCTTGGTGCCGACGCCGTCGGTGGCGGAGGCGAGCAGCGGGCGCTCGTAGCGCTTGAGGGCGGAGGCGTCGAAGAGGCCGGCGAAACCGCCGAGGCCGCCGAGGACCTCGGGGCGCTGGGTCTTCTTCACCCACTCCTTCATCAGCTCGACCGCGCGGTCGCCCGCCTCGATGTCGACGCCGGCCGCCGCGTAGGAAGCCCCACCGGGCACAACAGTCTCAGACATTGCCTGGGATCTTTCGGGTTGGTTACGGGGCTTACGGGCGACGGATCGCGTCGGCGGCAGCCGTGGCGGCCGTACCGGCCGCGAGCTCGGTCTCCAGGAGCTGCTTGCCCAGCAGCTCGGGATCGGGCAGCTCCATCGGGTACTCGCCGTCGAAGCAGGCGCGGCAGAGGTTCGGCTTGGCGATGGTGGTCGCCTCGATCATGCCGTCGATGGAGATGTACGACAGGGAGTCGGCGCCCAGCGAGGTGCCGATCTCCTCGATGCTCATGCCGTTGGCGATGAGCTCGGCGCGGGTGGCGAAGTCGATGCCGAAGAAGCAGGGCCACTTCACCGGCGGGGAGGAGATCCGGATGTGGACCTCCGCCGCGCCCGCCTCGCGGAGCATGCGGACCAGGGCGCGCTGGGTGTTGCCGCGCACGATCGAGTCGTCGACGACGACCAGGCGCTTGCCCTTGATGACTTCCTTCAGCGGGTTCAGCTTCAGACGGATGCCGAGCTGGCGGATGGTCTGCGAGGGCTGGATGAACGTACGGCCGACGTACGCGTTCTTCACCAGACCGGCACCGAACGGGATGCCGCTGGCCTCCGCGTAGCCGATCGCGGCGGGGGTGCCGGACTCCGGGGTCGCTATGACCAGGTCGGCGTCGACCGGGGCTTCCTTCGCGAGCTTGCGGCCCATCTCCACGCGGGAGAGGTAGACGTTCCGGCCGGCGATGTCGGTGTCCGGGCGGGCCAGGTACACGTACTCGAAGACACAGCCCTTGGGCTTCGCTTCCGCGAATCGCGAGGTGCGCAGGCCGTTCTCGTCGATGGCGATGAACTCGCCCGGCTCGACCTCACGGACGTAGCTGGCGCCGCAGATGTCGAGGGCCGCGGACTCGGAGGCGACGACCCAGCCGCGCTCCAGGCGGCCGAGGACCAGCGGGCGGATGCCCTGCGGGTCGCGGGCGGCGTAGAGGGTGTTCTCGTCCATGAAGACGAGCGAGAAAGCGCCCTTGACCTGCGGGAGGATCTGGTGGGCCGCCTCCTCGATGGTCAGCGGCTTGCCGTCCTCGTCGACCTGGGCCGCGAGCAGCGCGGTCAGCAGGTCGGTGTCGTTGGTGGCCGCGACGCGCGGGGTGCGGCCGCCCTCCTGCTTGGGCAGGTCGGCGACCATCTCGGCGAGCTGGGCCGTGTTGACCAGGTTGCCGTTGTGGCCGAGCGCGATGGAGCCGTGACCGGTGGCACGGAACGTCGGCTGGGCGTTCTCCCAGACGGAGGCGCCGGTGGTCGAGTAGCGGGCGTGGCCCACTGCGATGTGACCCTGGAGCGATCCGAGAGAAGTCTCGTCGAAGACCTGGGAAACCAGGCCCATGTCCTTGAAGACGAGGATCTGGGAGCCGTTGCTGACCGCGATTCCCGCGGATTCCTGGCCCCGATGCTGGAGGGCGTAGAGCCCGAAGTACGTGAGCTTTGCGACCTCTTCGCCCGGGGCCCAGACACCGAAGACGCCGCAAGCGTCCTGGGGGCCTTTCTCGCCGGGAAGCAGATCGTGATTGAGTCGACCGTCACCACGTGGCACGGCACCGAGTGTAGGCGAGATCGACCACTGGTCCGAATTGGGGAATGCCTGATCAGCGCTGTTGCAAAGGATCACTCAGCGGCGGCCGCATTCACGCGTTCGCCGTTTTCGCTGGTCAGAGTGAGGTTCCGGTGATCGATCCGGTAATCGACGGTCCCGCCGAAGAGGCCCAGGAGGGTCTTCTCCGTCTTCATGAGTGAGGTGTCGCACATCATTCGTGTGGTGGACGCCGTGCCGAGCGTGATACTGCCGTCGCGGACCGTTGCCTCGGCCTTCACCTTGTTGCAACCGAGGCTTCCGCTGACCTGTCCGGTCTTCGGGTCGATGGTGAGGTGGGCCTTGCCGTCGGCGTCGGGGCTGGTGACGGTCCACTTCGTGCCCTTGAGCGGCGCCGCCTCCTGCTTGCTGAGGGCGACGCGGTCGCCGTCCGCGGTGGTGAGGGTGAGCTTGTCGCCCTCCACCTCGGTGCTGAGGCCACCGTCGGCGAGGGTGCGGGCGAGGGTCTGCTCGAAGTTCACGGGGACGCCGTCGCAGGCCATCTCGGTCGCCTGCACCTGATCGAAGGTGACCTGACTGTCGGTGAAGGCGGCGTCGGCGCCGAAGTTGTTGCAGCCGAGGTTGCCCTTGACCTCACCGCCGTCGGCGATCTTCAGCCAGGCGCTGCCCGGGGCGTCGCTCTTCTTCCCGTCGACGGTGACGCCGTCGACGGCCCAGTGGACGCCGGTGACGGAGGCCGCGGCCCCGGCACCGACCGATTCGCTGCCCGCGTCCTCGCTGCCGCAGGCGGCGGCGAGCGGGAGGAGGGTGAGCGCGGCGAGGGCGGCCAGTCGCTTTGTGTCCATGCCGAGTGTGTCCATGCCGGTGGGACGGAAGGGACACGGGACCGGTTCCGCTCGGTTCCGCTTGTCGGGTGTCACCCCACGAGGTCGCGGGTCACGCCATGACCGGCAGCAGTCCGCCCAGATCGGCCCGCTCCCCGCTCGCGCTCACCTTGGCCTCCGCGACGGCGTCCTGCCAGGCCACGCGCCCGGTCGCCAGCCGGATCCAGGTCAGCGGGTCGGTCTCGACGACGTTCGGCGGGGTGCCCCGGGTGTGCCGGGGCCCCTCGACGCACTGCACGACGGCGTAGGGCGGGATCCGCACCTCGGTCGAACCGCCGGGCGCCTTCGCGGCGAGGGCGTCGGCGAGCAGCCGGGTGCAGGCGGCGAGGGTCTGACGGTCGTAGGGGATGCCGAGGCCGGGGACGGCGGCGTTGAGGTCGTCGGAGTGGGCGACGAGTTCGACGGTGCGGGTGACCAGGAAGTCGGCGAGGCTCATCGTCCCGGTGCGGACGGCGAGGAGGCGGTCGCCGGGTGCGTCCGCCAGGTGCCGGGTGAGGCGTTCCTCGGTGTCGGCGTAGAGAGCGCCGAGATCGGGGTGGGCCCCCGCGAGCTCCCGGGTCGCGTCGTCGATGTCACCGGCCCGGGCGGCGATGGCGGCGGGCCACTCCAACAGCCTGAGCTCCGCCTTCGCCGGCTCGTCCCGCTCCAGAGCACGGCTCGTCACCCCCACGACCAGGACCACGTGCGCGGCCAGATCCCGGACGGTCCAGCTCCCCAGCCGGGTGGGCAGGGCCAGCTGCTCACCGGTGAGCCCGCTGACGGCCCGCCGTACGTGCCCGAACTGCGTGAGCACCGCGGTGCGGATCTTGGCGGGGTCGTATGTGCGGGCACGCTTCTTGGCCGGGGGCATGAACGGCAGCCTATGCGGGGCGGGATGCCCTCGTCAGAGCCCGTCCGCCTCTACCGGCGGCGCGCGCGGGCATCACGGCGCGCTCCGAGGAGTTCGGCGACGGTGTCCAGCCAGCGGGCGGCACGTTCCTCGGCGTCCGGGGTGGCCGCCACGTCCGCGGCACTCCGAAGCCAGCCGCGCAGCACCTCCGACGCCTCGGCCGAGGGCAGGGGTTCGGGCAGCTCGGCCACGTACCGCACGCCCCCGGCCCGCACCGTGTCGGCGAGGAACGCCACCGAGCGCGGCAGCACCCCGAGCCGGTCCAGCGTGACGGCGGCCGCGACGGCCCCGTCCCCGAAAAGAGCCGTGCGGAAGGTGTCCCGGGTCAGCCCGAAGAGCAGCAGCCTGCCGATGTCGGTGGCGGCGATCAGCTCGTCGTCGGTCCCGGTGGCGGGGGTGGGTGGCACGGCGGGGGTCCTCGTCTGTGTGGCGATCAGCGGACGGTGATCGTGTAGAGGTAATAGGTGGGGTTGTCCGTGTCGTCCGGGGTGGCCGTCGCGGCCGCCGTCGTGACCGGTACCGGCGATGCGGTGCCCCCGGGGGACGGACTCGCGGCGGCCTCGGCGGCGCTGTGGCACAGCCCGTGCGGGCAGTACAGCAGCTTCACCGTGGTCCTGCCCGATGCCACCGCGGTGAAGTCGAAGTGCTGGGTGCCGCCGCCGCTGCCGGTGACGCCTTCGTCGCCGCCCTCGGTGTCCTCACCACTGCCGTCATAGCTCAGCACGGCCGAGTCCGGGCGGGGCTGGGCCAGGTACCAGTTCTCGCCGAGTGCGGGGCTGGCCGGCACCTCCAGGGTGAACTCCTCGCCGACCTCGGCGGTCACCGTGCGCTCATCGGTGCCGTACGCGGTGGGTCCGGTCCACCCGCAGCCGGCGAGAGCGACAAGGGGGAGCGCCACGAGGGCGGTACGTATGCGCACGGTCCTCAGCCCTGCCCGATGTAGACGTTGTTGACGTTGTCGAACCGGTCGTCGCTGGCCGCGCTGAGGTCTCCCTTGACGAAGTCCTCCTCGCTGACCCAGGTGGTCGTGCCCCACGGGTTGTAGATCTGCAGCATGCCGCCCTCCTGGCCGACGATCACCATGCCGTGCCCCACCCAGTCGCCGTTCTCCTCGTGCCCCTCGACGTTGATGGGCACGGGCTTGCCCTCGGCGACGGACTTCTCGATGTCGGTCAGGACATCGCGCCGGTCGTCGTCGGAACCCATCTCCTGCACGTCGTAGCGATCGCCGGTGTGCGGTGACAGCTGCGAGTCGGAGATCTCCTCCTGCCCCTCGGCGTCCATGCCGGCGGGCTGCCGGTCCCACAGCCAGCCGGAGTTGGCGCCGTCGCCCTCCTCGTGCAGCCGCATCTGCTCGTCGGTGAGCCGCTCGCGGAACGCGTCGGGCGAGTCGTCGGTGCCGTCCGGGCCGCCGGTGAGCTCCAGCGCGTACACCGGGTCCACCATGGCGCGCGCGGTGACGGTGGAGGACGGGACACAGGTGGCGCCGTCCTGCGACCAGTTCGCCCGGCCGTACGTCTGCTGCTCCTGTCCCCAGCCGTTGGTGGTGACGGGGGCGAGGTGCTCCTGCAGCCACCGCGGATCCCTGCCGTGGATCTTCCCGGCGAAATCCTCGACCTCGTCGACGTCGTAGCCGGCGGCGAGCGACTTCATGAGGTAGGCGCGCTCCTGCGGAGTCCTCGCGTCCGCCAGCAGACGTTCCATCCGGTCCTGGTCGGCGACGGAGAGCTTCTCCATGCGGTTGCCGGCGCGTTCGAGGTCGTTGGCGGTGAGGATCTCGTTCAGCTCGCGGTCGCCGTCGACGTTGGAGGTGTCGGCCAGCACGAGGCGGTCGGCGGCGGAGAGGTTGTCGGTGCGCATCTGTCCCGCGCGTGCTTCGGCGGCGTACTTGTTCAGGTCGCGGGCGGCGGCGCGGGCCGCGTCATCGGCGGCCGCCGCGGCGGCGAGCCGGTCGTCGGCTCCGGCCGTGCCGATCGCCCGGGCCCGCACCCGGGCCTGCTCCTCACCGTCGTCCTCGTGCATGTCGTCGAACCAGCCGTCCTCCCCGCCGAGCTGCCCGCGGGCGTCACGCAGCTGCTCGTGCCCGGTCCGGTCCCGCCGCCGGGCATCGTCGAGAGCGTCGGCCAGGGTCAGGAGGGCCTGGGCCCCGCCCCGGAAGGCACAGGCCATCTGGTCCGCCGAGCGCGACGCGGCGGCTACGACTTCGCCGGCGCGGGCGCCGGTGGTGCCGACCCAGGCGTTCGGCAACCCCTGCCGGGCGACCTTGTCGACGCGGTCGCGCACATCGTCGGCCTCCTCGGCCTGCGAGCGGTAACGCTTCGCGAGGGTCGTGAGCGTGGCCGGGTCACCGGACGGAGCGGGAACGGCCAGAGCGGCGTCGATGGCCTCGATGAGATCGTTCTTGCTCTCGGCGCCCGCGATGGCGGAACGCAGTTGTGCGAGGCGTTGACGGCGGTCGGTGGTGGATTCGGTCACAGCGGTCCCTGGATGGTGCGGGAAGGGCGTCGGAAGGCGGGGCTCAGCCGAAGTCGGACAGCGGGGCGGCCTGAGCGGGCTGTGTGCTGACGCCCCCGAGGGCCGGCGACCGGTCACCGTGGGCGACGGGGGCGACGGGGGCGACGACAGTGCTGCCGGAGGACGCGGCGCTCAGCCCGGCGACGGCGTCCCCCTCGGCCCCGCTGTAGGCACGGTTGGAGATACGCACCCGGTCCGCGAGTTCGTGCAGTGCCTCGGCCAGGACCTTCGCCTCGGCCTCCCAGGCCTCGGCGTAGCCGGTGAAGGCGGGGCCCATGTCGGACCCGCCGAGCGCCTCGGGCGTGTAGCACTGAGTGGCGGTGATCGCCTTGCGTATCCCGTCGGTGTCGTCCCCGGCGGCGTCCAGCTTGTCGGCCTCCGAATCCAACTCGCCGGCCTGCACCTGGTAGCCGCTCCCGGCCCCCACAGCGCTCATCGCGCCCTCCCCCGTGTGCTGCATTCCATACAGCGTCAACGCCACCTGGTGTGCGGTGGGTTACCGCGGGTGGCCAGTGTCTTGACGGGTTCATGGTAGGTCAGGGCAGGAGATGGTCCAGCGAGGTGCGGCTGAGGTGGTCGCGATGCCGGTCGCGGGTGGTTCGACCTCGACGGGCCGGCGGGCCGTCCGGGCGCCCGGGTGCGCCGCACCCCCTTCACGGTTCGGATCGAGGGTCGGTCACCTGTCCGGTTGATCGGCTTTGGAAACAATCCGCGCCGCCTGATCCGGACCACACTGGTCTCCGCCTGGGAGGAGGTGCAACATGACGGTTATGGCCGAGCGCACGTCTCAGATGTCGGTGGAGGAGTTCGAAACGATCGCCGCCGCCGCTCCCGAGACCGTCACGTTGGAGTTCATCAACGGACGGATCGGGGTCAAAGCGGTGACGGACGGGGACCACAGCACCATCGTGTCCTGGCTGGCCCGGCGCTGTATGCAGACCAGGGCCGACCTGGACCTGTATCAGGGCCAAGGACTCCGGGTCGAGGTGTACCGGGAGGGCAGGGCGAAGCCGGACGCGGTGCTCGCACCCGAGGCCCACTTTGCGGGGCATGGCGAGTGGGCCGACCCCGACGGGGCTCTCATGGTCGTCGAGGTCACCTCGTACGACTCGGACACGGACCGCCGGGACCGGCACGAGAAGCCGGCCGCCTACGGCCAGTCCGGCATCCCGCTGTACCTCCTGATCGACCGGGACAGCTGCACGGTCACGGTGCACAGCTCCCCTGACCGGCAAGTCGGGGGCTATCGCGAAGTTCACGTCGCGAAATTCGGCGAAAAAGTGGTCGTCCCAGACCCGATCGGCATCGAGCTCGACACGGAGATCCTCAAGAACTACGTGCGGTGAGCCGAGAAGGTCCCGTCCGTTGACCGGACGGGACCTTCCTGTCGTACTGCCGACTACTTGAGCAGCGCCGGAATCGTCGCCTCATGGATCTCGCGCAGCTCCTCCAGGGAGAGCGCGAACTCGCCCTGCAGCTCCACGGAGTCACCGTCGACGACGCCGACGCGGGTGACCGGGAGGCCCCGCGCGCCGCACATGTCGTTGAAGCGGACCTCCTCGGAGCGCGGGACGGCCACGACCGCGCGGCCGGCCGACTCGGAGAAGAGGTAGGTGAACGCGTCCAGACCGTCCGGGACGATCAGCCGCGCACCCTTGCCGCCGAGCAGCGCCGACTCCACGACCGCCTGGATCAGACCGCCGTCGGACAGGTCGTGCGCGGAGTCGATCATGCCGTCGCGGGAGGCGGAGATCAGGATCTCGGCGAGCAGCCGCTCGCGCTCCAGGTCGACCTTCGGGGGCAGCCCGCCGAGGTGGTCGTGGACCACCTGCGACCAGGCCGAGCCGCTGAACTCCTCGCGCGTGTCGCCGAGGAGGTACAGCAGCTGGCCGTCCTCCTGGAAGGCGACCGGCGTGCGGCGCGCGACGTCGTCGATGACGCCCAGCACGGCCACGACCGGGGTCGGGTGGATCGCCACCTCGCCCGTCTGGTTGTACAACGACACGTTGCCGCCGGTCACCGGGGTGCCGAGCTGCTGACAGGCGTCCGCCAGACCGCGCACGGCCTCCGCGAACTGCCACATCACCGCCGGGTCCTCGGGCGAGCCGAAGTTCAGGCAGTCCGAGACGGCGAGCGGCTTGGCGCCGGTGGTGGCGACGTTGCGGTACGCCTCGGCCAGGGCCAGCTGGGCGCCCGCGTACGGGTCCAGCTTGGCGAACCGGCCGTTGCCGTCCGTGGCGATGGCGACGCCGAGGCCGGTCTTCTCGTCGATGCGGATCATGCCGGAGTCCTCGGGCTGGGCGAGGACGGTGTTGCCCTGCACGAAGTGGTCGTACTGCGAGGTGATCCACTTCTTGGAGGCCTGGTTCGGCGAGCCGACCAGCTTCAGGACCTGGTCCTTCAGCTCCTGCGAGGTCCCGGGCCGCGCCAGCTTGCCGGCGTCGTCGGCCTGCAGCTCGTCCTGCCAGGAGGGGCGGGCGTACGGGCGCTCGTAGACCGGGCCCTCGTGCGCCACGGTCCGCGGGTCGACGTCGACGATCTTGCCGCCGTGCCAGTAGATCTCCAGGCGGTCGCCGTCCGTCACCTCACCGATGACGGTGGCGATGACGTCCCACTTCTCGCAGATCTCCAGGAACCGGTCGACCTTCTCCGGCTCGACGACCGCGCACATGCGTTCCTGCGACTCGCTCATGAGGATTTCCTCGGGCGAGAGCGTCGAGTCGCGCAGCGGTACGTCGTCCAGCGTGACGCGCATGCCGCCCGAGCCGTTGGAGGCGAGCTCCGAGGTGGCACAGGAAAGACCGGCCGCACCCAGGTCCTGGATGCCGACGACCAGCTTCTCCTGGAAGGCCTCCAGGGTGCACTCGATGAGGAGCTTCTCCTGGAAGGGGTCGCCGACCTGAACGGCGGGACGCTTGGAGGGCTTGGCGTCGTCGAAGGTCTCGGACGCGAGGATCGAGGCACCACCGATGCCGTCACCACCCGTACGGGCCCCGTACAGGACGACCTTGTTGCCGGCGCCGGACGCCTTCGCGAGGTGGATGTCCTCGTGCCGCATCACACCGATGGCACCGGCGTTGACCAGCGGGTTGCCCTGGTAACAGGCGTCGAAGACGACCTCGCCGCCGATGTTCGGCAGTCCCAGGCAGTTGCCGTAACCGCCGATGCCGGCGACGACGCCGGGCAGCACGCGCTTGGTGTCGGGGTGGTCGGCGGCGCCGAAGCGCAGCGGGTCGACGACCGCGACCGGTCGGGCGCCCATCGCGATGATGTCGCGCACGATGCCGCCGACGCCCGTGGCCGCGCCCTGGTAGGGCTCCACGTACGACGGGTGGTTGTGCGACTCGACCTTGAAGGTCACGGCGTAGCCCTGGCCGACGTCCACGACACCGGCGTTCTCACCGATGCCGACGAGCAGGGCGTCGTTCTCGGGGGCCTTCTCGCCGAACTGGCGCAGATGGACCTTCGACGACTTGTACGAGCAGTGCTCGGACCACATGACCGAGTACATGGCGAGCTCGGCACCGGTCGGGCGGCGGCCGAGGATCTCCACGACGCGCTCGTACTCGTCCTTCTTCAGGCCGAGTTCGGCCCAGGGCAGCTCGACGTCGGGGGTCGCGGCCGCGTGCTCGACCGTGTCCAGAGGCGTCCGGCTCATGCGTTGACCAGCTTCTTGAGGATCGAGGTGAAGAAGGGGAGACCATCGGTGCGGCCGCTGCCGATGAGCGGCTCCACGGCGTGCTCCGGGTGCGGCATCAGGCCTACGACGTTGCCGGCCTCGTTGCTGATCCCGGCGATGTCGTTGAGCGAACCGTTGGGGTTGCCGTATCCATCAGCGGCTTCGCCGCGGACCAGGTAACGGAACGCCACCCGGCCCTCGGCCTCCAGCTTGTCCAGCGTGTACTGGTCGGCCACATAGCGGCCGTCCATGTTCTTCAGCGGGATGTGGATCTCCTGGCCGGCGCTGTAGTCGCTCGTCCAGGCGGTCTCCGCGTTCTCCACCCGCAGCTTCTGGTCGCGGCAGATGAAGTGCAGGTGGTCATTGCCGAGCATCCCGCCCGGGAGGAGGTGGGCCTCGGTGAGGACCTGGAAGCCATTGCAGATGCCGAGGACCGGAAGGCCCGCCTTCGCCTGCTCGATGACCGTCTCCATCACCGGCGAGAAGCGGGAGATCGCGCCGGCCCGCAGATAGTCGCCGTAGGAGAAACCGCCGGGGAGGACGACCGCGTCGACCTGATGGAGGTTCTTGTCCTTGTGCCAGAGGGCAACCGGTTCGGCACCCGCGAGGCGGATCGCGCGCTGGGTGTCCCGGTCGTCAAGACTCCCCGGGAAAGTGACGACGCCAATACGAGCGGTCACTTCGCGGCCTCCGCGACTTCCTCAACCTTGACGGTGAAGTCCTCGATCACGGTGTTGGCGAGGAAGGATTCCGCAAGATCGTGGATGCGGGCGAGCGCGGCGTCGTCGACCGGCCCGTCAACTTCCAGTTCGAAACGCTTTCCCTGACGGACGTCGGAGATGCCTTCGAATCCCAGCCGCGGCAGTGCGCGCTGCACCGCCTGGCCCTGGGGGTCGAGGATCTCCGGCTTGAGCATGACGTCGACTACGACGCGTGCCACGTGCACTCCCGGTGGTGTGGTGCTGAGCAGGTTCCTGCAGTGGTTTCAGACTACCTGCACAAAATTTCTACGCGCGTCGACTTGTAGGAATCTACGTGATGACTGTCACGGGCCGACGGGAGCGTGTCTGTCGATGAAAAGTTCCGGAAAAGATCCCGGATCGACACCTGATACCTATTGCGCATCGGACACGCGGGAGGATTTAGTCGAGCTTCACATTACATTGCTCGGCACTGTACAAATGAATTGTCTACGTGCCGTACGAAGGGACCGATATTCGTGGCGCAGAAGGTCGTGGTCACTCTCTTTGACGACATCGACGGCTCGGAAGCGGCGGAAACGATCGCCTTCGGACTCGACGGCAAGTCGTACGAGATCGACCTGAATGAAGCCAATGCCAAGAAACTGCGTAAGGCGCTCGCGCCCTACGTGGACGCCGGCCGCAAGCGGTCGAAGTCAGGCAAGGCGTACAAGCAGACCGAGGTCGCCCCGGATCCGGCGGCCGTCCGGGCCTGGGCGCAGGCCAACAAGATGGAGGTGCCGGCCCGCGGCCGCATCCCCAAGAAGGTCTACGAGGCATTCGCCTCGGCGCAGTGAGGGGCTCGCGGGCCCGTCCTCAGGGCCCTGTCCTCAGGGTCCGTCAGCGGGCCCTGAGGGCGGCCGACTTGAGCCGGTGCGACAACCGACTTGCGCTACCCCCCTGCTGATCAGCTAATGTCTGGAGCACGCCGCCGGGCGGGGCAGAGAAAGCCCAGCTCGCCGAGCATGCGGGTGTAGTTCAGTAGCAGAACATCCCCCTTCCAGGGGGAAGGCGCAGTGTGCAATTCCTGTCACCCGCTCTGCACCGCCGTACGGACCACTGATGTGGATCAGGTAGGCTGGTGCTCGCACCGATCGGTGAGAGCCGGTCGGGGGCAATGCGGACGTAGCTCAGTTGGTAGAGCGCAACCTTGCCAAGGTTGAGGTCGCGAGTTCGAGCCTCGTCGTCCGCTCGGGAAATGAGACCCCGATCCATCAGGATCGGGGTCTTTTTCATGCCTCGGCCGGCCTCCGCCTGACATTTGTCATGCGGAGTGGTGACACCGCGCACTGCTTCCGGCATCGGATCGCCGGGACGCTGGTGTCATGAACATCAACGAACACGAACACGTGATTGAGGTCGCCGACCTGCGTCGTGTGTACGGGGGCGGGTTCGAAGCGGTACGCGGAATCTCGTTCTCCGTGGACCGCGGCGAGGTCTTCGCGCTGCTCGGCACCAATGGCGCGGGCAAGACGTCCACCGTCGAGCTGCTGGAAGGGCTCGCCCGGCCGGCCGCGGGGCGGGTGCGGGTGCTCGGGCACGATCCCCACGCCGAGCGGGACGTCGTACGGCCGCGGACCGGGGTGATGTTGCAGGAGGGCGGTTTTCCGTCCGATCTGACCGTCGCCGAGACCGCGCGGATGTGGGCGGGGTGCGTCAGCGGGGCCATGCCCGAGGCCGAGGCCCTGGAGCTGGTCGGGCTCGGCCGGCGGACCGGGGTGCGGGTGAAGCAGCTGTCCGGCGGTGAACGACGGCGCCTGGACCTGGCACTCGCGCTGCTCGGCAGGCCCGAGGTGCTGTTCCTGGACGAGCCCACGACCGGCCTCGACGCCGAAGGGCGCCAGGACACCTGGGAGTTGGTGCGGGAGCTTCGCGACGCCGGCACGACCGTGCTGCTGACCACGCACTACCTCGAGGAGGCCGAGAACCTCGCCGACCGGCTCGCGATCCTGCACGAGGGACGTATCGCGGCCGCCGGGACACCGACCGAGGTGACGGCGGCCCAGCCCGCGCGGATCACCTTCGAGCTGCCCCAGGGCTACTTCGTGGGAGATCTGCCACCCCTCGACGACATGGGCGTGCGTGACCACGAGATCGACGGGCGCGTCGTACGGCTGCGGACCCATGAGTTGCAGCGGACCGCGACCCGGCTCCTGGTGTGGGCCGACACGGCAGGGGTGGAGCTGCGCCGGCTGGACGTGCGGCCGGCGTCGCTGGAGGAGGCGTTCCTGGGGATCGCGCGGGAGGCGGCCGGCGCCGCCGAGAAGAAGAAGGAGTACACGGCATGAGCACGGCGATGACCACCCCGGTGGGACGCATGACGGCGCTGGCCCGCGCCGAGGTGACGCTGCTCGGACGCAGCAGGGGCACGCTGTTCGCGGCGCTGTTCGTGCCGCTGCTGCTGCCCTTCAGCGTGCGGGAGGCGGCGAAGGGGATGGACCTGGCGGAGGCCGGTCTCTCCCTCGGCACGGTCGTCCTGCCCGCATCGATCGGCTTCTCACTGCTCTACGCGGTGTACGCGACGCTCGTCTCCGTCTACACCGCCCGGCGCGAGGAGCTCGTCCTCAAACGGCTGCGCACCGGCGAGCTCAAGGACGCGGAGATCCTGGCCGGGGCGGCGCTGCCGGCCGTGGTCACGGGGATCGCGCAGAGCCTGGTGCTGGCGGTCGGCTGCGCCGTCCTGCTCGACGTGGGCGCGCCCGACGCTCCCCACCTCGCCGTGCTGGGCCTGCTGTTGGGGATCGTCCTGTGCGCGTCGCTGGGCGCCGTGACCGCGTCGTTCACCCGCACCGTCGAGAGTGCGCAGGTCACAACCCTGCCCGTGGTGTTCCTCTCCATGATCTTCTCCGGCATGTTCGTCCCCCTGGAGGTGCTGCCGGACCGGATGGCGTCGGTGTGCGAGTTCCTGCCGCTGACCCCGGTGATCACCCTGCTGCGGGGTGGCTGGACAGGCGAGCTGTCGGCGTACGAGGCGATCGGTCCCTTGCTGACCGGGCTGGCCTGGACGGTCCTGGGCGTGTTGGCTGTGCGACGGTGGTTCCGGTGGGAGCCACGGCACTGAGGCAGGGGGGACGGCGTATGCGCGGGCCGGGCACGTGGTGGCGGGGCAAGAGCACACCGGCGAAGGTGGAGACCTACACGAGGTGTTCGTTCCACTTCTTCGCGGTGATGGAGGTCGTGTCGGTCGCCCTGCCGGTCATCGGCGAGATGCCGTCCGGGCTGGGCGGCTGGCTGCTGCTCATGGTGTGCGCGCACGGGGCGGTCAGCGCCCTGGTCGTGTCGCGGGCGCTGGACTGGGTGTGCGATCGGCGTGAGCAGCCCGTACGACTGCTGTGGACACTCGGTGCCGTCACGGCGGTGGTCTCCGCCACAGGTCTCGCCGTGGTCCAGTACGGCCCGAAGGGTGAGGGCGTCGACTCCGCGGCGGGCAGCGTCTTCGGCGCCGTCCTGTTCTTCGGGGTGGGCATCATCGCGCTGGGGATGCACAGCCGCAGGCGCGTGTACGCCCTCATCGCGGGCTTCGCGGCGGGGTCCGGCCTCTTCGTGCTCCTGATCAGCAGGTCCGCTTTCGCCGCGCTGGTCATCGCCCTGATCGCGCTGCTGGGCAGCGGTTTCTTCGCCTTCATCGCCGTCTTCTCCGTCTGGCTCCTCAAAGCGGTCTACGAACTCGACGAGGCCCGCGAGACCCGGGCCCGGCTCGCGGTCGCCGAGGAGCGGCTGCGGTTCGGGCGGGATCTGCACGACGTCATGGGGCGGAATCTGTCGGTCATCGCTCTCAAGAGCGAACTCGCCGTGCAGCTCGCGCGGCGCGGACGGCCCGAGGCCGTGGAGCAGATGATCGAGGTGCAGCGGATCGCGGGCGAGTCGCAGCGCGAGGTGCGGGACGTCGTGCGCGGCTATCGGGCGGCCGACCTGGAGGTCGAACTCGCCGGTGCGCAGGGGGTGCTGACGGCGGCCGGGATCGAGTGCCGGGTGACCGGCCGGGCCACCGGGCTGCCCGTCGAGGTGCAGTCGGCGCTGGCCTGGGTGGTGCGCGAGGCGACCACCAATGTGCTGCGGCACGGAAATGCCGGGCGGTGCTCGGTGGGGGTACTGGTGAGTGAGGGGCGTGTGGTGTTGACGGTGGAGAACGACGGGGCCGCCGGAGCCTGTGACGGGGGTGGGGGCTCCGGGCTCGCCGGGCTGCGGGAGCGGCTGGCCGCGGTGGACGGGACGCTGGACGCCGGTCGCGTCGGCGAGGCGGTGTTCCGGCTGGTGGCGGAGGTGCCGTTGACGGGGGCGGGTGTGCGGGAGGTCGTCGTATGACCGACCTCCGGAGCGACCGCAGGGCCGGCCGCCCGGCAGGGCCCGTACGGCTGCTGCTCGCCGACGACGAGCATCTGATCCGGGGCGCGCTCGCCACGCTGCTCTCCCTGGAGGACGACCTGGTGATCGTCGCCGAGGCGGCCACCGGGCCCGAGGCGCTGGCGATGGCCCGTGCCCACGAGCCCGATGTCGCCGTACTGGATCTGCAGATGCCCGGAGCGGATGGTGTGAGGGTCGCCACATCCCTGCGCGCCGAACTGCCGGGCTGTCGGGTGTTGATCGTGACCAGTCATGGGCGGCCCGGGCATCTGAAGCGGGCCCTTGCGGCGGGTGTGCGCGGGTTCGTCCCGAAGACCGTCAGCGCTCAGCGGCTCGCCGAGATCATCCGTACCGTGCACGCCGGAAACCGTTACGTCGACCCCGAGTTGGCCGCCGACGCCATCGCCGCCGGGGACTCGCCGCTGACCGCGCGGGAGGCCGAGGTGCTGGAACTCGCCGCCGACGGGGCTCCCGTCGCGGAGATCGCGGAGCGGGCGGCACTGTCGCAGGGGACCGTGCGGAACTATCTGTCGTCGGCCGTCTCGAAGCTGGGGGCGGAAAACCGGCACGCGGCGGTGCGGCTCGCGCGTGAGCGAGGTTGGGTATAGTGGTTCTCGCGCCACGGCGCATGCGAACGTAGCTCAGTTGGTAGAGCGCAACCTTGCCAAGGTTGAGGTCGCGAGTTCGAACCTCGTCGTTCGCTCTTCATTCGAAAGGCCCCCGGTTCTCCGGGGGCCTTTCGCGTTACGACCAGCTCATGCCCGTCAGGCGCTCGTACGCCTCCACGTACTTCGCCCGGGTCGCGTCCACGACCTCCTGCGGCAGCGGCGGCGGGGGCTGCTCGCTCTTGCGGTCCCAGCCGGAGGCAGGCGAGGTGAGCCAGTCACGGACGAACTGCTTGTCGTACGACGGCTGCGCGTGGCCCGGCTCCCACTGGTCGGCCGGCCAGAAGCGGGAGGAGTCCGGGGTGAGCACCTCGTCGGCGATGACCAGGGTCTCCCCGTCGAAGCCGAACTCGAACTTGGTGTCCGCGAGGATGATGCCCCGGTCACGGGCGATGTCCCGGCCGCGGGAGTACACCGCGAGGGTCGCCTGGCGCAGCCGGGCGGCGATGTCGGCGCCGACCTGACGGGCGACCTCCTCGTAGGAGACGTTCTCGTCGTGCTCGCCGACCGCGGCCTTGGTGGCCGGGGTGAAGATCGGGGCGGGCAGCTCGCTGCCGTCGACCAGGCCCTCGGGGAGGGCGAGGCCGCAGACGGTGCGGGAGTCGTTGTACTCGACCAGACCGGAGCCGGTGAGGTAGCCGCGGGCCACACACTCGACCGGGACCATCTGGAGCGACTTGCAGACCATGGTGCGTCCCGCCCAGTCGGCGGGGGCGCCCGCGGGCACGTCGGTGCTGATCACATGGTGGGGGACCAGGTCGGCGAACTGGTCGAACCACCACAGGGACAGCTGGGTGAGGATGCGGCCCTTGTCGGGGATCTCCGTCGGCAGCACCCAGTCGAAGGCGGACATACGGTCACTGGCGACCATCACGAGGTCGCCCGCCTCGTTCTGGTACAGCTCGCGCACCTTGCCGGTGTGCAGATGCACCAAGCCCGGAACCTGAATCGGCTCGGGCTTTTCTACGAATCCGGACACGGTTCCTCCCCGTGGTTCTGTCCAACGGGTCGATTGTCCCGTATGGGCCGCTGACCTTGGACTGGGGGTGTGCTGGGTGCGGGACTGGGGGTGTGCTGGGTGGGCTCAGTCACGTTTGCAGATGCGGTCCAGGAGGTTCGCGGTGGCGCGCTGGACGCGGGCGTCGACGTGGCCCGGGCGGTCCAGCGCAGGGGACCAGGCGAATGTTCCGGACGCGAAGACCAGGGCGCCGGAGGGGGATCGGTACAGGGACGTCTCCTGGTGGCGGAGGGCGCCTTCCTTGTCTGTGTACGGGGAGTGCGCGAGCAGGATGCGCTCCTCGTGGTCGGGCAACGGGGCGCGCGGAAAGTAGCGGTCGGCCTCGCCGGCGACCAGGCCCTCGATCCCGTCGCCCTCGTGGGCGCCGGTCGCCTCCCACAGCCAGTGGTCGGCGTTGCGGACGATCAGGGGGTGCGGCTCGGGGACCTGGCCCGCGTACTGGATCCCGATCACTTCCTGCTCCGGGCGGTCGATCTCCCGCCAGAGGACCGGGCGGCCGGGGCCCTTGCGCTTGCGGCAGGTGAGCAGGCGGTCGGGGACGCCGGACGGGGAGGGGCCCAATTCCACCTGCCAGTACATGGAGTTGGCGGAGAGGAAGACGAGGGAGGTGCCGTTCTCGCGGGCGAGCTCCACGGTGCGGCGCATGTTCGACGACCAGTACTCGTCGTGGCCGGGGAAGACCAGGCCGCGGTAGCGCGTGGGGTCGACATGGCCGCCGTGCAGGTCGCGGGCGTCGGCATAGGCGATGTCGTAGCCGTAGCGCTCGGCCCAGCGGATGAAGTCGTAGGCGTGGCCCACATGCAGGGGCAGGCCCGCGCCAGCGTACGGCCGGTCGAAGGACACGGTCGTGGCGGCGTCGGCCTCGCCGAGCAGACGGCCGTCCCCGTCCCAGGCGTGGTAGAGGCTGGCGCCGGTGCTGCCGTCCTCGGGGTAGAGGTTGTAGGCCTGCCAGGTGACGTCGGGGAGGAGCAGGAGCAGGTCCGCGGGGTGGTTGTCGCGGACGGTGAAGGGGATGTGGGAGCGGTAGCCGTCGACGGTGGTGAGGACGGCGACGTACGCCCCGATGCTCCAGTACGAGGGGATCTGCAGGCGCCAGGACAGCCACCAGTGGTGGCAGGAGACCGTGCGGTCGGCGGTGAGCGGTCGGGGCTGGACGATGCCGGAGAGACGGGGGCTGGTGGTGATCTTGGCCGCGCCGTCGCCGCCGTAGTGGCCGATCCGGTAGATGTCGACGCTGAACTCCTGGGGGGGGTCGACGGTGATGTGAAAGTCGACCGCCTCTCCGGGAGCCACCGCGCCGGTGGAGATGAAGCCCTTGATCTGACGGTGAACGTCGTCTGCGGAGCGCGGGCCGGCGCTGCGCGGGGCGGGGACCCTGGGGGTGTCCGCGGTCGGGGGGTGGGCCTGGCCGTCGACGTACCAGGGGACGACCTGGCCGGTGTCGTCGAAGTACGTGACGTTTCCGCGCAGCCAGGGGACCGGGCCCTGACCGAAGGGGTCCGTCACGGCGTGCGCGAGTGCCCCCGACTCCCAGCGGCGGATCTGCTCCGACCCCATGGCCATACCCCTCCCTCGTTCCCCCGTGGTGGTGCAGCGAGTGTTGTGTGGTGTGGTGTGTGGCTCGGGCTTTGGTATGGCTGTCGTATGACGTAAGCCCTTGCCATATGCGCTATCGGTCCCAGCACATCACATTACGCACGCATCCTGTCACTATTCGTTGCGAATTGGCCGAAAGTGGAACCAGGGGCTCCGGCTGCGAATGGCACGCACGGCTGTCGGTGCCGGGGTGTGCGGCGGCCGACCGGCGGGGTGCGCGGACATCGGACGGGGTGAGCGCGGATGCCGGACCAGGTCAGCGCGGATGTCGCACCAGCATCAGTCACACCAGGCGCACCGGTTTCTCCGGGCGTATTCCAGACTCCACGAGCCAGGCGCGCAGGGGCGCCGGGTCGCCGTCCTCGATGAGGCTGAGGACTCGGGGGGTCAGGTCGGCGGCCCGTTCGCCGTTGATGAGGAGCGTGGGGCCGTCGAGCCAGTCCAGGCCGGGGGCCGCGCCCGCGGTGTCCATCGCGGCACAGCAGACCATCGCCGTCACATGGTCGGTGAGCAACTCACGTGATGTGCGCGGCGGCTGGAGCGGGAAGAGCGGGAGCGCACCGATGTCCAGAAGCGTGCTGCCGGGGTCGGGGGACACCGTCCGCTCCGCGGGGGCCGCGGCCTCTTCGCGGGCCAGCTCGGCGGTCAGACCGGCGGCCAGGGCGGAGCTTCGCTCGGTTTCGGGGTCGTCGGTGGGGTGGTCCTCGGCCATGGCGGCGTAGGGGGGTTTGGGGGGCCTGGGGAGGTTGGGGGGATGGGAGGGGGCGGAGGGGCTCGGGGTGTTGGGGGTGGCGTCGGGCGGCGTTGGGGCGCCGGTGTCGATGTCGGTGCCGGTGCCGATGTCGGAGAGGCCCTGCGCGGGGCCGCCCGAGGGCTCGGAGGGCTGGAGCGGAGGGTCGGCCGGCGGGGTCGACAGGTGGTCCAGGACTCGGGCCAGGGTGGGGCCGTCGGTCTCCGGCGAGGTGTCGTCGGTGGTGCGGCGGACGCCCAGGGCGTCGAGGACGCGGTGCAGACGGGCCGCGTCGGTGCGCCACTTCCGGTCGACGACCTCCTCCGGATACTCCTGCCACTCCACCGGGGACCAGTCCGGGCCGCGCTCGGCGGGGCCGCCGTGGAACAGGCGGGCGGCGAGGAGCGAGGCGGCCTCGTCGACCGTGCCGGGCTCTTCGAGCAGGTCACAGGCGGGGCGCTCGCCCAGCCGGGAGGCGAAGCCCTCGGCCAGCCGGTCCCGCCGGGACAGCTCGGTGAGCGCGGCCACGACGCCCGCGTCCAGCCGGGACGGCCAGCGGCCCATCCGCCAGGCGGGCAGCGCGACCCTAGTGAGCAGCCGGTCCCAGCCCGCATACGCCAGCCCCACCTGTTCCTGGGCGACGATCCGCAGTCCGTAATCCACAGCCTGTGCACGCTCGGCGGCCGCGGCGGCCACACCCCGCTCCATCTCGGTGGCGTGCTCCCCGCAGCTGTGCAACAGCAGCCGCGCGACCCAGCCGAGGCCCGCGCACACCGCGCGCGACCCCGGACAGCGCCCGCGCGTCGAGGCGACGGCCACGGTGGCGTCCAGGCCCCGGACGAAGCGCCGGGCCTGGGCTATGTCGGGATGCGCCGAAGGTCCCGTACCGGCGACGACCGGGGCGAGGACCGCGCGCAGCTCGCCCACCCGCATCCACCACAGGAACGGGGAGCCGATCACGAGGACGGGCGCGGCGGCCGTACGGTGGTGGGCGGCGCGGGTGCTTCCGCCGTGCAGGCCGTTGAGCCCGTCGTCGTCGCTCTCGGCCGGGGGCGGGCCGTGGGCCCGGTGGGTGCGGTCCTCCAGCCAGCTGTCGCAGTCCGGGGTGAGCGCTATCGCGGACGGGGCGGGGACGTCGAGGCGGTCGGCGAGGTCGCGCACCATCCGGTACAGGTCCGGGGCCTGCTCCTCGGCGATCGGGACCGTCGGGCTGACGGCGGGGCGAGCGCGGGCGACGACCAGGGCGATGCCCGCCGCGGCGAGCAGGACGAGGACGGCGACGGGGGTGACGACCCAGCGGGCGGCGTCCCAACCCGGGCCCACGAAATGGCCGGTGGAGATGCCGGCGAGCAGCACCACGGCGACCGCCGCGGGCAACAGGGCGACGGCCAGCGCTCGGCTGCGGATGCGCAGCACCACGAGGGCCCGGGCACGCGCTACCTGCGCGCCCGCCTCCACACCCATACCGGTCACGGCCGGACCTCACCCCCTCCGTGGTGCCCTGGCTGTCCGAACTGTCCTGGCTTTGCTCATTCCCCCACTGTGGCACCCACGACTGACATCGCAATGCCGGTGGGCCAAGTGCCGGAACGCTTGCGCCGCACCCTAGTTGGGGCTCCGGCCCACGTCAGCCGGATGGGGCATCGGTCACTCGATGGAATGGCTCTGGGGAGAGGTGGATGACGGAATGCAAGGATCAGGCCCCGAATCCTGAGACGGACTCGGGGCCTGCCGGGTTTATCGAACGCGGGATTTCGAAGGAGCGCCTGGAGCAAGGAGCACCCCGAGCAAGGAGCGCCCGGAGCTCGGGTGGCGCGAGCGGCGCCACCGTAGCCGTGGCTAGGCGCCGGCCACCTTCGCCGCGATGTCCGTGCGGTGCTGGGAGCCGTCGAGCTTGATGCGGGCGACTGCCTGGTACGCGCGGTCGCGGGCCTGGGTGAGGTCCTTGCCGGTCGCCGTGACGGACAGGACGCGGCCACCGGCGCTGACGACCGCGTCGCCGTCCTGCTTGGTGCCGGCGTGCAGGACGTAGGCGTGCGGGGCGTCCTCGGCGGCCACCTCGTCGAGGCCGGTGATCGGGTCGCCGGTGCGCGGGGTGCCGGGGTAGTTGTGCGAGGCGACGACCACGGTGACCGCGGCGTCGTCGCTCCAGCGCAGGCGCTCCAGGTCGGCGAGGCCACCCTTGGCCGCGGCCAGCAGTACCCCGGCCAGCGGGGTCTTCAGACGGGCCAGGACGACCTGGGTCTCCGGGTCGCCGAAGCGGGCGTTGAACTCGATCACCCGCACGCCCCGCGAAGTGATCGCGAGGCCGGCGTAGAGCAGTCCGGAGAACGGGGTGCCGCGGCGGCGCATCTCGTCGACGGTCGGCTGCAGCACCGTCTGAAGGACTTCTTCGACCAGCTTCGGGTCGGCCCACGGGAGCGGGGAGTACGCGCCCATGCCGCCGGTGTTCGGGCCCTCGTCCCCGTCGAGCGCCCGCTTGAAGTCCTGGGCGGGCTGGAGCGGGAGCACGCTCTCGCCGTCGGTGATGGCGAAGAGGGAGACCTCGGGGCCGTCGAGGAACTCCTCGATGACGACGCGCTCGCAGGAGTTGGCGTGCGTCCTGGCGGCCTCGAGGTCGGCGGTCACGACGACGCCCTTGCCTGCGGCGAGGCCGTCGTCCTTGACGACATAGGGGGCGCCGAAGGCGTCCAGGGCCTCTTCGACCTCGTCGGGGGTCGTGCAGACGTAGGAGCGGGCCGTGGGGACGCCGGCCGCCGCCATCACGTCCTTCGCGAAGGCCTTGGACCCTTCGATCTGCGCGGCCTCCCCGGAGGGACCGAAGACCGGGATGCCCGCCTCGCGCACGGCGTCGGCGACCCCGGCGACGAGGGGTGCCTCCGGGCCGACGACCACGAGGCCGGCGCCGAGCCGTTCGGCCAGCGCGGTCACGGCCGCGCCGTCCAGGGCGTCGACCTGGTGCAGCTCGGCGACCTCGGCGATACCGGCATTGCCGGGGGCGCAGTGCAGCGCGGTGACGTCGGGGTCGAGGGACAGGGAGTGGCACAGGGCGTGTTCGCGGGCGCCGCTGCCGATGACGAGGACCTTCACGGGGGTCAGCCTAACGGGGTTTTTGTGCGGGGTGCCGAGGGGCCGGGGGTTGATGACCTGTACGTTCCTCCAAGTCGGCGCCCGGTGTCCCCTACTCGTTCGTGAACTCCTCCACCACCGTCGCCCCCAGCTCCCGCACGATCAGGTCGTGGCCGGACAGCGCGGACTCGTTGAGATCGGGGTCGTCGTCCTCGGGGATGTCGTCCTCGGGGGCGACCGGGTGCGGAGGCTCCGGGGAGGAGTTCGTGGACGGCCGGGAGGCCGGGGCGGGCGCGGCGGTGGATGCCGTCGGGCTCGCCGGAGGCCGGGTGGGTGCCGTGGGCGTCGTCGGCTCGGGAGCGGGCGGGTGCTGGGCGGGCGTACCGCCACCGCCGTAGCCGCTGGTGCCGCCGCTGCCACCTCCGTAGCCACCGCCTCCGCCGCCGCCTCCGCCGCCGAAGCCGGAGGAACCGCCTGAGCCGCCGCTCGGCAGGGGAGCCGAACCGCCGCCCGACGGGTCGATGACCGCCTCGATCTTCCACTGGACGCCGAACTGTTCGGTCAGCGCCTGTCGCAGGACGTCCTCACTGCCGCTGCTCGCGAAGTTGTCGCGTGCTCCGGCGTTGACGAAGCCGAGTTGGAGGGTGGTGCCGTCGAAGCCTGCCACGTGGGCGTTCTGGCTGAGCAGGATCCAGGTGAAGCGGCGGCGGTTCTTGACCGCCTCCAGGATGTTCGGCCAGAGCATGCGCGGGTCGATACCGCCGCTCGGCGGTGCGGCTCCCGCTGTGGGGGCAGGTGTGGGGGTGGGCGCGGGAGCCGCGGGCTGCGGTGCGGGGGCCGGGGTGCTGCTGGGTCCGGGCTGGGGCTGGGGGCCGCCACCGCCCGCCGGGGTAGCCGTGGGCCAGCCGCCGGGGCGTCGGCCACCGCCCGCGGGCGCGGCAGTGGGCCAGGCGCCGGGGGCGGAGGCGGGGGGTGCCTGCGGGGGCGCGGCGGCCGGGGCGGGTGTGGGCGTGGGGGTGGGGGTGGGGGTGGGTGCCGGGGCGGGTGGAGCCTGCGGTGACTGCGGCGGCTGCTCGCTCTGTGGTGGCGCGGCGGGGGTCGGAGGCTGCCCCGCCGGAGCCGCACCCGCACCTGGACCTGCACCCGCACCTGGACCGGTCGGAGGCGGGCCGGAAGGCCGTACGGCGGCCCGGGCCGCGGCAGGTCCACCGCCCGACGGAACCGGCGCGGCCGGCGCTCCGCCATGCGCGTCGGGACCCGGCGCGTACCCCATCGCGGGCATGCCACCGCCCCCGGAGAAGTTGACGCCCCGCTCCAGCCGGTCGAGCCGGGCCATGACCGAGCGCTCGTCCCCGTACGCGGCCGGCAGCAGCACGCGCGCGCAGATCAGCTCGAGCTGCAGGCGGGGAGAGTTGGCGCCCCGCATCTCGGTCAGCCCCTCGTTGACCAGGTCGGCGGCGCGACTCAGCTCGGCGGCGCCGAAGGTGCCGGCCTGCGCCTGCATACGCTCCAGGACGTCCGCAGGGGCGTCGAAGAGGCCCTTTTCGGCGGCGTCCGGCACGGCGGCGAGGATCACGAGGTCCCGCAGCCGCTCCAGCAGGTCGGCGACGAAGCGCCGGGGATCGTTGCCCCCCTCGATGATCCGGTCCACGACCTCGAAGGCGGCGGCCCCGTCACCGGTGGCGAAGGCCTCTACGACGGAGTCGAGGAGCGACCCGTCGGTGTACCCGAGGAGAGAGGTGGCCATGGCATACGTCACACCCTCCTCCCGCGCTCCGGCGAGCAGCTGGTCCATGACGGACATGGAGTCACGCACGGACCCGGCGCCCGAGCGCACGACGAGGGGCAGCACGCCCTCCTCGACCGGGATGTTCTCGCGGCCGCAGACGTCGGCGAGGTAGTCCCGCAGCGTCCCCGGCGGCACCAGCCGGAAGGGGTAGTGGTGGGTCCGCGACCGAATGGTCCCGATGACCTTCTCGGGCTCGGTCGTGGCGAAGATGAACTTCAGATGCTCGGGCGGCTCCTCGACGACCTTCAGCAGCGCGTTGAAGCCGGCCGACGTGACCATGTGGGCCTCGTCGATGATGTAGATCTTGTAGCGACTGCTCGCGGGTCCGAAGAAGGCCTTTTCGCGCAGCTCACGGGCGTCGTCCACACCACCGTGAGAGGCCGCGTCGATCTCGATGACGTCGATGGAACCCGGCCCGTTCCGCGCCAGGTCCTGGCAGGACTGGCACTCCCCGCACGGGGTCGGCGTAGGTCCCTGCTCGCAGTTCAGACACCGCGCGAGGATCCGCGCGCTGGTCGTCTTGCCGCAGCCGCGCGGACCGCTGAACAGGTACGCGTGATTGACCCGGTTGTTCCGCAGCGCCTGCTGCAACGGGTCGGTGACATGCTCCTGCCCGATGACCTCGGCGAACGACTCCGGGCGATAGCGGCGGTACAGCGCGAGAGACGACACGCATACGAGGTTATAGGCGGCCACTGACAACGGGATCCCGCCCAAGGCCTCCCGTCCGGGCTCGGCCGCGGCTCGGGCCGCGGCTCGGGCCGGGGCTCGGGCCTGGCTGTGCCCCGACCGCGCCCCACCCGGGAACGCAAGCGCCCCCCACGCACCCGCCAGAGCCAACCTACCCTTGCTGCCTTCCGGCCCTGGGGGAGTTCAGTCAGATAGCGCCGCGTGAGGGGCTCCGCAAAGAGTACCCGACGTCAGCGGGTAGGAACGAGTTCGCGAGCACTCCTCTCGGTCATGTAATGTTTCCGGCGGAGGATTCGCCTAGAGGCCTAGGGCGCACGCTTGGAAAGCGTGTTGGGGGCAACCCCTCACGAGTTCGAATCTCGTATCCTCCGCCAGTGCCTCACCGGGCACGATGTCGAAGGGCCCCACCGCTTGCGGTGGGGCCCTTCGACGTTGTCCGTCTCACTTTCCGTCTCAGTTCGTCTCCGGCGGCTCCCAGAGAACGTCGCCGACTTGCTGGGCAACTTTCCGCAGCAGCGTTCCAGTGACGTGCATGTAGCGGGCGCGCATGCGGGCCGCTCCCCCAGGCTCCCAACCCATGATCGCGTCGACCACGACGTCCGGGACGCCGAGGATCAGGAGGACGGTCGCGGCGGTGTGGCGAGCGTCATGGAGACGGCCGTCTCGTACGCCCGCGTCCCGCAGGAGTCGTTTCCAGACGTGGAAGTCGGTGTTCGGGCTGAGGGGGTCGCCGGTCGGGGAGGCGAAGACGTATCCCTTGTCCTCCCAGTCGGTGCCGGCCTCGATTCGGTCCTTCTCCTGCTGCTCCTGGTGTCGGCGGAGGAGCTTGATCAGCGGGTCGGGCAGCCCAATCGTGCGGTGCCCGGCGCGAGACTTGGTGGACTTGTGCTCTCGGCGGGTCTGCTGCTTCTGGGGGCAGTAGCCGGCTTTCCGGCCGCACGGGTTGTCTCCACAACCGTGGGCGTACTTGGGCCGCAGTCGGTTCTTGCGGATGCGTACATATCCCGCGTCCAGGTCGACGTCTTCCCAGTGCAGCCCGAGCGCCTCCCCCTGGCGGAGACCGAGCGCCAGGGCGACGACCCAGCGAGCGCTGTTGCGGAGCTTGGCGGCCTCGACGAGCAGGCTTTGAACCTCCTCGATCGTGAACGGCTCGATGTCCTCTTCTTCGAGCCGCGGAGCCTTGGCGATCTCGGCCACGTTGGTGGCGACGTGGCCACGCCGCTTGGCCTCACCAAGGGCGACCCGGATCGTCCGATGAACGTGGTGGGCGGTGCCGGCAGAGCTCCCGGCTTCCTGCATCTTCCGGTAGAAGCGCTCCAGGTGCTCGGGCTCCAGCTTGTCAAGGGCCCGCGCAAGCGCGGGCTGGCCCCTGGGGCCGCAAGCGAGTTACGGCCCTGAGTCGAGACCTGGACGGCAAGCTACGGTCAGAACGATGCCTCCGGCGGGGGATCGGCCGGCACCGGGATGGAGGGGGCGCCGTTCCCGACTGCGGGCCGTAGTGGCGTGCGCTGGGAGCTCCCATCCCGTCCGCCATCGCCCCAGGCAGAGCCGAGCAGCCGCGGCCCATGGCGTCCAGGTCGTTCGTACAGTGGCGCGCTCCACCTGGACGCCATGAACCACGCCCGCCCCACGGTGGGTCGACGGCGGACAGGATGGGAGCTGGGGGGTGGTTGAGGAAGTCGGCAGCTAGGCGCGGTTGTCGTGGCGCTCCGTACGCTGATGGGCAGGTGAGGGGTCACGAAGTTCCCGGTCCCTGGAGCGCACGCTTGTCTCGCGTCGGTCAGCCGGGGAATGGTCCTGAACTTCGTCTCACACCAGTCTTTGGGGCTGCCGAAGTCGTACTGAGAGAATTCCTCCCCAGAAGAGAAAAAGCGTAGGGGAAATCCCCTGACTGCGAGGAAAGGGCAGTCAGGGGATTTCACTTCACCTCACGTGTTGAGACACGGAGTCTTGACGAACTGCGTCGTGTTACCCCCTTCACCGGGCTCGGGGTACACGATTTGCAGTACGGCCTTGTAGCACTGCCGGCCGGACTTGTTCGCGGTGGTGGTCTCAAAGCCGCCGAAGCCCGTGTCCTTGTCGATCCACTTGGGGCCCGCGGTCTTCCTTCCCAAGCCGTGCTGGTTGTCACGGTCGATGCTGATGTACGGCGTGAAGAGGTTCCCGCCCTTGTCGCAGGTGAAGTGCGCCTGGGCGCGGATCTTGCCAGCGTACTGGTGGTCGTCCACGTACAACTTGATGTGGCAGTTCGGGTTTATCGCCATCTTCACCCAGTCCGACTGCTGAGACGTCGCCGAGGCGCTGGGCGCGCTGAGCGCGATCACGCCGAGGGCGGCGGCGCCGACGACAGCGAGCTTCCTGATTCCGAGAGGCAAGGAAATCCCCCTTATTCGGGCCTGGTCAGGGCCGTCTTTTTCGGTCGCTCACGATCTTCGCCTCGCGCCGTATCCGCCACAAGGGAATCAGGAACTATTTGAGAAACATCTGAGCTTGCCAGCCCGGTGTTGAACTCCGAAGTCACCACGGGGAGTTGAGTCCGGCGGGGCGTAGTACGCCGTGTTGGTTTGTCAAGAGCGCCCCTCTTCGCTGACACCAGTACCTGACACCAACAAGGTTGGACGGCGGCGGACACCGCCAGACGGCAAGCCGAGGCCGGAGACGAGTTTGTCGACCTTCTAGGTGTCCCGTGATCGACCTGATAAGGATAACGCGACCTTCGTGACCCGGCGGGCGACGGGCAGCAAGGGCAATCCTCGTAGCCGGCGCCCGTGGCGCCGGGCATGTTCCAGTGATTCCGAAGCTCAGAGCTCAGGGCTGGTAAGGCAGCGGGATCTCGTGGGCGACCGCTCAGCCGTCTGGGCCGTCCCTGGGCCGTGCGAAGCCGACCAACGCTGACAGTCGGCACCCACAGGTGACCACCCCCACCCCGCTCTGGCCTGGGCCCCCAGAGTTGATCTGCCACACTGGAAGGGTTATGCCTGCACCCGGAAAACTGGCGTTGCCGCTTGGATGCATCTACTCACGGCTCCGTCAGTCTCTGGTTGGCAGCGGCTCGTGACGGTGCCAAATCAGGTACCGGTCCTCGCGGCGCAGCTCCGCGGAGCCCCACTCAATGCGCATGACGCCCTTCTCCATTGAGCAGGCGTAAGCGACGAGGACGAGCCGCACGTCTTCGGGGAGCAGCTCCAGGTCTGGATGCACCTCGGACTCGTCAAGTTCTCCCCAGTCCAGGTCGAATGACTGCTGCAGGGGAGGCGGGCCGTGGCGGCGGATCAAGTCTGCGCGGAAGCCTGTGGCCCGACGGAGACGCGCAGCCGTGACGGGCACGTCCTTCTTCGCGTAGCGGAGAGGGTAGATAAGGTGGCCGCGGACGAGCATCATCGTGCGTCCTTGAAGGCGCACCGGTTCCCCGAGTTCGGAGATGCCGGCGGCCAGTTCCTCATATTGCACCGCGTAGAGGCCGTGTCCGTAGGCTTCGAGCGTCTGGGTATGGACGCCCTCCTGACCGGTGCGAGCCCGATCATGAGCCCGGACTAGGCAAGCCGGGATGATATCGGCCAGTTCGCTGGCGACGTCCCCGAAGGTCTCACGTGCCCACTGACTGGCTGAACCCACGACTTACCGCCCTTCCCCGAGGGTCTTGCAGGCACCGAGCAGCGTCCACCTAGACCGTGCTGCGCCCAGGCGAGTCACACAAGGTGGCAACCAGCGCGCAAAGGGAGCGCACACCACCTGAACAGCGTTCACTGCAAGTACCGCTCGCGCGCCAGAGCAGCGGGTGACCTCCCGGCCCTCTCGCTCGCAGTGACGGCAACGACGGCGGCCAGGTGTGGCACCCGCGAGCCATCGCCGAAGGTCAGAGGCGGAATGCCCAAATGTCGAACGCTCGCTCAGTTGCTTCGGCGTGAGTAAACGAGATGATGTGCTCAGATTGCTTGGGTTAGCCCTCACCGCGCGATGGTAATTCAGGCACGTAAGGTGATGTAAATGTGCCACGTGGTAAAAATTCGCCCGGGACTCGAAGCTCTCGTCTTATATGTGATTGCGCTAGATTAAGGGCTTGGGTGTAGGAAATGAGGCAGCTCTGCCACTGATCTTCAGTAGGGTGCAGAAGGCCCCGCGCAATCCACTCTATTCGCCATACTTCTTTTGATAGTTCTCGAATGGCCTGTAGCGTCTCCGCCCCTGCTAAGAGTGCCAACCGATTGGCGCTCTTAGCGCGGTCGGTTTCACACTGCGCCAAGAGTTCGAGCGAGTCTTCCCCGGTTAGAGGTCGCCCGGTAGCCCCTACACTGCCTGCCGCCGCGATTCTTCGTGCGACATTCATTTCCCTGTCGACTGCCTCAAAGTACTCGATGTAGGCATCTAATTTTCTTTGCTGCCACCAACTTGCCTGCTCCCTTGTAAATCGAGAGCGTTCATTGAGCGACGTTGTAACGAATGAGATAATTGCGCCAACGGCTACTCCCGCCAGCGCCAAGATCTGCGAACTAAGTTCCAACTTGACGCCCCCCTTCGCTTGCTTCCGCAGGGCTCAGTGTCCAGGAGTTCTCCTCCGAGACACAGTCGAATGTGTGTCAAACTTCGCCGAGTGGCTGTGGGTGTGCACTTCAGAGCAGTTCAGACAACGAGTGGGTGAGAATCGACAGGCGCCCTCAAGGTGTCACCCTCAGGCTGTCGCCGCACTCAAGTTCACGACCGACGCAGAGAACGGCATCCACGTCATCCACTGGGGAGACGCCCACTTCGAACCCGACCCCACCTTCACCTGGCTCCACTGCGAGCAGCTGCGCGTGGCGGCCCAGCCTCTTGAGTGAGCACCTCCGATCCTGGGCCGTCCCTGGGCCGTGCGAGGGCGCCCGAGGCCGACCGACTGCGACCGACGTTGAGAGCCGAGCCAGAGCCGCCAACAGGGAAACCCCAGGTCAGAGCCGCCCAGTCATACGTGTTTCCCCGCAGGGGTAGCGGTCGGGCAAGATGGGGTGTTTCTTTCCGCCGGACAGGGGCGCTGTCTGGCACGTCCTGGGGGGCTTCATTGATCATCGCGGTTTCGGACGGGCACGACCCCACCTACCAGCTCCAGACAAGCCTGTTGGCGCTGATCTTTGGCATTGCGCTTGTCAGCCTCGGCCGGGTACTGCGGCGGACGGGACGGCTACCGGCGTACCTCGACCTTAGGCAAAAGGCGCCGGGCTCACTCGTCGCTGAGGAGGGCAGGAGTGCCGGCGTCGCCAGGCTCGGCACGGCCCTGATTGCCACGGGTAGCTTCTTCCTCTTCGGTACGGCCTGCCTGACACTTGGCGCGCTGGGCCTCCTCGGTCCCTAGAGGTCAGGCCACGGGAGCTACCCAGACGCCAACTCTGTGAGTGTCTAACTGCGTGACAACGCCGACGGACGGCAGCGGACACACATGTACGTCTGCGGACCATCACAACAGGTGAGAGGCGCCCCGGCCCCAGGTCGACGGCTCACTCAAGTTGCTTCGGGACGAAGAGGTCACCGTGCCGTGCCACGGCTGTGCCAGAAGCAGGGGTCAACAAGGGTGGCTAGCAGATGCATCCGTGCCAGCTAGCTCGGCCGGCGAAGCCGCGAGCCACCCGCCCCAGAGGGCAGGCCAGTTCACATGGCACCCGATCGTGCACCAGACCCGTGGGTGTCTAAGGCTCAAGCCCTGCCAGAGGCAGCTAGAAAGGCCCTGGACCGCTGGTAGTCCAAGGCCTTTTGACGCACATACTGAAGGGCGGGTACCGCCACGAGGCCGAGTAGGACCAAGCCCCGCCATCAGGTGAGGGCGGGGCGCTGAGAGTCAGTCCTGTAGGCCGGTGACACACTCGCACGGCTTCCATTTGCTGGGCACGGCGTCGGGAGAGAACTTCCGGATGGACGTGTTCTGGTAGCCGCGGCGGAACAGTGAGCAGCTAGTGCTGGCGTGGTAGGCGTCGCTGGTGTTCGTGGTCACGACCTCGGTCAGCGGGTCGAACTTCCATGTACCAGGCCGCTGATACTGGCCGCGCCAGCTACGAAGTCCCGCATCGATCATGCCGTTCCTGGCTCCGCGGCTGGTCAGGACGTTGATGCCGCATGCCTCACCGAACTCGAAGACATCAAAGTTCGGGTCGTTGTAGCCGAGTACCTGAGCGGTGACCCACATGACGTTGATCTTGACCCTCTGTGCTTGTTCGGCACTCAGAACAGGGTCGTTGGGGTGGCTCTTGGTGTCACTCGCGCGATCATGACCTGCACGATCGAGCCGGATGTGAGCGTCGGACCAGTCTTGCAGCCTGATCTCGTCAGCGAACTGTTGAGCAAGCTTGCTCAGGGCCATGTTGTCCTCCGATCGGACGGCCAGCTCACCCCCCGACGGGGTGAAACACTCCAAAGTTATGCGTAAGTGGTGATCAGCACAACGGTCTCTCAGCGATGGTGACTTTCGGGCGATGCCGCCACGGGATGCTGGCGACGGCCACATGCCATGTAGCGGCCACGTTGAGCTCCATTCGGTCACCGTGATTACGGTGCTCGTCTGCATCCTGGGAGGGGACCGCCCCCAAGCGCAGGAGTTGACCGCGTCATTGATCGTTCTCAACACTTTGCGGCCTGCTTCGGCGATCCCGGTCGGTCAGCGTCCGGCTCGAGCCACGGTCGTGCAGCAGCACAGCGCAGCAACCAGAGCCACTCCCCTTGGTCGCGCGCTCTCCTTGCCGTGGCAGCAGCGTGCGGACAGCAACTGACAGCGCCGTGCACCACAGCCGCACCAGATAGAGCGGGGAACAGCGGGGAATCACGGGGAAAGTGGCTCAGCCCAATGAGGTGATGGACCAAGGGTTCGCCCAGCTCAGCGCGCCAACTGCCCCCGAAATGCATCAGCTTCCCAAGCTCAGAGCCCAAGGTGCTTTGCATGGAGTCGAGTTGGCGGCCCCGTCCCTCTTGACGGGGAGGGGCCACAGTTCTATGGCGCGGGTTCGTAGGTCACGGTGGTGCCGGGGCACGCTTCCGCTTGTTGGGTGAGTGCTTCGAGCTCGGCGGCGTCGGCGGTCAGTCCCCAGCGCAGCTTGGTCGCGATCCACTCCGCGGTGTACCGGCACGTGACCTCGACGGCCGGCGGGAGCCATTGGGCCGGGTCCTGGTCGGCCTTGCTGCGGTTCGAGGCGGCGGAGACGGCGACGAGGGAGGGGTCGACGGCCAGGTCGTTGGCGTATGCCTCACGCCGCTCAGCCGTCCATTGCGAGGCTCCGGAGTCCCAGGCTTCAGCGAGCGGCACCATGTGGTCGACGTCCAGGGCGGACGCCGAGGTGAGCCATCTCGCGTCGTAGTACGACCACCAGCGCCCGCCGGAGAGTTTGCAGCCGGGGAGGACCTGAGGCCGCTCGACCGCTTCGGCGAGCAGGACCTCTGCTCGGGTGTTGCAGCCGTCGGTGGGGATCTGTCCGGCGTTCCAGTGCTTGAAGCTCGTGCGCTGGTAGCCGTCCCTCACCTCAGCGGCGAGCGGGAGGAGGTGGACCGCGGCCGCCATAGGGAGTGTGTAGGTCTCGGCGGAGCGCTGATGGGCATGAGCCGGGGTGAGTGTCGCGAGGGGTGCGAGAAGGAGTGCGGCCGCAAGCGCGACTCGCCTGAGGTTCTTGATCACGCATCGCAGAATTGACTGCGTGTACCTCGTTCGAGGGGTTCGACTCGAACGGATGAGCCATGTGGAGGCTTCAGTTCACCGTTCAGGTGCGCTGATGAGCACCCGCTGGGGGAATGCCTTCAATGGAGATTCCACGGCCTGGCGCATCATGGCGCGCACCACAAGCGCATCAGATCCAGCGGGGTACAGCGGGGAATCACGGTGATAGCGGCCCTGCTCGACGAGGCCCCCGTGTCGCCGTTCGCCCAGGTCGGCGTGCCAACGGCCCCCAGAGTGCCGCAGCTTCCCAAGCTGAGGTTCAGCCAGGGCACAGAAGTTGGTCACTCCTACCTCAAGGTCGGCGCCCGTCATGGACGATGACCGCATGCGCTACTTCAACGGGACAGGCTGGCTCGCGATCTTCACCGGCACGGAGACGATGATCGGTCGGACAGTGCACGTGGACGCTGGGAGGAGGCGACCGGCGTTGCCCTTGTAGTCGATCCCAAACGCGGTACTCGCCGTCCGGTGACGGACTACCCGGACTTCTCCCACCTCGAGCAGGCCGGCCAGGTGGTGGCAGCCATCCCAGGAGGCGGCTGGCGCGCGTACTGGAAGGATGAAGGGCCCGACGACGGCCCGTTGACCGAGCAGGTGCTCGCATGGCTGGTCACGTTCAAGGGCGAAGCCACCCCCATTACCGTCGACGCCCATGGGCATGTGGACGACGCTGAGAGCGCCGATCGCCTCATCCCACCTGGTGAGGAGTGAATCAGCCTCCGTCGGTTCACCGTCTCATTCAGCGTCGTTCACGGCCGTTCAGACAGGACTATCTCTGGTAGCGGCTCCCACGGCCGAACGCCCATGAACGCAGGTGAACGTCCAGACACTCAGCCCACCATCCCACCACCACAGTTGGAAAGCGTGTTGGGGGCAACCCCTCACGAGTTCGAATCTCGTATCCTCCGCCAGTGCCTCACCGGGCACGATGTCGAAGGGCCCCACCGCTTGCGGTGGGGCCCTTCGACGTGCGTGGTCTCAGTTTTGGTCTCGGTTGCCATGCTCGGATCGGCGCGGACCTGGGCGGACGGCCTGCATCCGCCGGTGGCTCTGACGCGTCCCCGTGCTGAATGCCGCCCCGAAGTTCCTCCGCGGTTCCCGAGGCAGCCACAGCGGTGGAGTAGCCCTCTCCACACATAGTCCGCGGTCTCATCGCGCCGGGTGTTGATCTTCTGTGGGCAGTAGCCGGGTCTGCGGCCGCACTCGTCGGCGCAGCCGTGCTGGTGGCGGAGCCGCAGGCGGCCTCAGCACACGCTGGAGGCGACCGGCGTGACCGTGCGCCTCCAGCTCGGCCCTTCCGGCGACACCCTCGCTGCACCCTGCTTGGAGTGGCCGACAAGCGCCGCGGGGAGCGGTTCTCCGCCGCCGGGTGCACCCATGCCCTGGCACCGGCCAGTCCGGAATGAGCCCGGTGGATTCGGGCTGTCCGCAGGGCGTTGAACCGTAGACTTCGGCAGTTGACGCCGACAACGTCGGCGTTGCGCGCGCTCGCGGGGAGGAGATCACATGCAGGATCCTTCGGACTCGATGGAGATCGCCGAACCTGAGGAGAACGGCCGGAGCGGTACGGCCGACTCACCTGTTGGGGACGATCCGACGTCCCACTCGGACATCGACTCGACGACGGCGTCGACGGTCCTGGTGGAGGTGCTCCCAGGGGTGGCTCTCGTCGCCGGTGACGTCCCGCCGGAGCTGAAGCCCGATTTGATCGACTTCGGGATCGTGCCGGCTGCCGACCGCAAGCAGATCTCAGCGATCCTCGCCTCGATCGGGAACGCGGCGACCGTGGCCGGCAATCTCGGAAACGCGTCCGCCAGCGTGCAGGGGCTCTACAGGATCGGCGACACGGCGCAGGCCCTGCTGAGGAGCGGCGCGACGCTCGCCGTCAAAGACGGCGGGAACCTCGGAGCGGTGATGGTTCCTGGCCGCATCCTGCATCAGGCCCGCTTCTACTCCGCGAATGCGGTGAGCAAGGCGCAGACCGCGGCCTCGATCGGGCCGGCGCTGGCCATGGTCGCCCTTCAGATGATGCTGAGTGAGGTCTCGGGTCTCGTCAGGACCAACCTCGCTGTGACGAGTCAGATCCTCACCACGATCCGCAAGGATCAGTGGGCCGAACTGACGGGGCTCGTCGCCGCCATCGATCGCGCGGTCGACCAGGCGCGAGAGATCGAATCGGTCCCGACATCCTTGTGGGATGACGTCGCGGGTAGTGGAGCGCTGCTGCAGAAGCAGCTTGAGCTCTACCGAGGGAACGTCCGCGACCACGTCAGGCAGATCGGTCGGCCCGACGCACGCAGCCACCGTGAGTATCTGCTGACGAACGCCGAAGCGATCGTCTTCGACGCCTACGCCCTTCTGTCCTCCGTCAAGGCATGGACCGCGTATCACGCTCTCCGCGCCGCGAGGGCGAGAGCCGCTGGGCGCGAAGACGCCGCAGAGGCGCAGTACGCCGAGGTCATCGCGCGCGACACCCGCGCGGAGTTCGACTCCGCTCTCGCCGAGACGACGAGCCTGGTCAACGCGCTGACGCGGGAGCTGCGGATCAACGCCGAACTGCCTGGACCCGACGCGTGGCCGCTGCCGGGGAAGCGGAAGGACGTGAAGGCAGCCCGCGAAACCTCCGCCCGTCTTCTGGAGGCGATCGAGCCCCTAGCCGACGCTCTCCATCCGCCGGCCCCTGCGCTCGAGGCTCCGGGCGTCGTCTGCGCACCCGAATCGCTGGATCTCGAGCCGTACCTTCGCATCCTGCGATGGTCCCTCGACGGCGGTGAGACCCTCCGTGTCCTCGGCTTCCCCGACCAGCTCGATGCCCTCGGTCCCATTTCTGCGATCCTCGGCGGAGCGAAGGAGAAGTTGGCGGCAGCGAGGGACAAGGTCGCGGTAAGGGCACTGGTCGCTGTCACGGATCGCCGCATCATCACGGCCAAGACGAACGCATTCCTTGAGCAAGGCGAGATCGGTCAAGACATCCCGATCGACCGAGTGCGATACGTCCGAGCAACGACCACACAGGACAGAAGCGCGCGCTTGGCGATCGACCTCATCACGCGCGACGAGAACATCCGGTGGCTCTTCCACGCTGACATCGACAACACTCAAGTGGACGCGCTCGCCGCCGTGCTTGCCGAGTCGATGACGATCCCGGACGTTGAACGCGATGAGCTTCAACGGCGGCGCCACGCCCCCATCGAGGGGGCAAGAAGGGCGAGAGTACTGGCCCGAGGTCTACCGACCGGACTGGAACCGAGGCCACGACTTGCGATGCCGAGTAGGCCCCGAGCCGATTGACCAGTTCGTGGCCGGGGCCGACAAAGAAGCAGCCACCGCGTGACGCCATGCCGCCCCTGTGCCCAGGTGCACTCCCTCACCGCTGAGTTCGAATCTCGTAGCCTCCGCCAGCCCAGAGGGCGTTCGTCCGTTCTCGGAGCGCGAGGAGGGCTGTGCGTGGTGCGATGAATTCCGGCCGGGTCGGGAGTCTGTTCTGGTGAACGTCGTAGGGCGTCGTACGACGCCGCTCGGCACCAGACACCGCGGAGGACACCATGACGCCCGCTCCGGACGATCCGACCACCGCCCTGCCCGGCCGTCCGCCCGTGGTCGATCTGGCCACCTGGCAGGCGGCTCGTGACGAGCTGCTGGTCCGTGAGAAGGCCCATACCCGCGAGGGTGACGCCATCGCCGCGGCCCGCCGGCGGCTGCCGATGGTTGAGTTCGACGGGACGGTCGAGGTCGTCGGGTCCGATGGCCCGGTCCCGTTCCTGGACCTGTTCCAGGGCCGTGACGAGCTCGTGGTCTACAAGCACATGTGGTACGACGGCGCGCCGCACCAGGGGCAGTGCGAGGGCTGCACCACCACGGCCTGGCACGTGCAGGACGCCGTGTACCTCAACGCCCGCGGCGTCTCGTTCGCCGTGCTGACCACGGGTCCTTGGGACGAGGTGGCCTCCTACGTCGCCTTCATGGGCTACACCCAGCCCTGGTACTCGGTACGCGACGTGGACGGGCCGGCCGGCGGTGACATGGGGTACCTCACCAGCTATCTGCGCGACGGCGACCGCGTGTTCCTCACCTACTCCACGACGGGCCGGGGCAACGAGCGGGTCAACGCGTCCCTCGGTCTCCTCGACATGACGCCCTACGGCCGCGGCGAGGCGTGGGAGGACAACCCCGAGGGCCGGCCCGGAGGGCTCGACGCGTGCTGGTCCTGGCGCTCGGACGCGGACGGCAACGCCACCTGGGGCCCGACCAGCCGCCCCGTCCCGCAGTGGACCCGCCCCGGCGCGACCCCGGTGGAGACGCTCGGCCGACACGGCCACCACCAATGACGCGGCCTCGTCGGGCGCGACCCCGGTGGAGACGCTCGGCCCGACACGGCCGGCATCACTGACGCGGCTTCCTCGGAACCGGGCCGAGGCGTCAGGCCGCGGTCCGGGCCAGGCGGTGGAAGGCCTGGGTGGTGTCGGGGTTCGCCATCTCGTCCAGGAGGTGGCGCCAGTCCGGGTCGGCCGTCGGGTGGGCCAGGTCCCAGGCGGTGAGGAGCGGGGCGAGGTCGCTCTCGTGGGGTGTCTCGGTCAGGTCGTCCATGGCGGTGCGGGGGTTCGGGGCAGCGACTTCATGGCCGGTTTCCTTCCGGACGGGGACTCCAGACCTTTGGGATCCGCTGGGTTCAACCATCCCTCCGCCGGTGCGGTGGAGCCATGGCGTGGGCCACCCGGTCGGGGGTGGAGGTGGCCGCACCCCGCAGAGTGCGGCCCTCCCCCGGCCGTACCGGATCGGCGGTCAGGCGACCCGCGCCGCGATCGTTCGTGCCCACTCCAGGGACTCGGCGCACCTCCTCGTGCACCACGTCCGCCTGCAGCGCGGCCATCCCCGGCACCCGGTCTCCCCCGGCGGGCTCACGGCCCGCCGCGACCGCGCTCTCGCATCTGACGCCGACCCACAGGGCCGGGAGCTCGCCGAGGGCCTTGCGCCAACGGCGCTGGGACGCCGCTCCGCCCGGGAAGACGTCGTCCACGACGATCCTGGCGCCCGCACGGGCCATCGCCGCGATGCCCTGTGTCCACGCGGCGTCCAGGGCCGTGAAGGCCGGCCCGACGCTCACCCCGCCGTCCGGCTCGAAGACGATCCCCTCCTCCGCCGCCCGCTTCCTCGCGGGCAGCGCCTCCGCGAACGAGTCGGCCCCGAACGCCGGCCACGGATCCGGCAGCACGGCATGCAGGCACCGTACGATCCCGGACTTTCCCGCGCTGGAACCGCCGTTGAGGATGATCAGTCGCGTGGCCATCGCGTCGCCTTCGCGTCACCGTAGGGCGCTCGCGACTGCGGCAGGAAGCGAATTCCTGGGCCGGCGGCCCACCCCCGCGCCCACGCCCGCGCCCGCCCTCACCGGCGCTTGAACTCCACCGGCCCCGCGTTCATCTCGATCGTCCCGTCGGGGTGGAGGACCGGGCGGCGCTCGGTCATTCGGGCGCTGTAGGCCTCGATGTGGTGGATCGCCGCTCCGTCGGAGTCGGTGAAGTCGACGAGGGCGATGGCCACCCAGTAACGGGTCTTGGTGTTCTCGAAGAGCGGGACCGTGACGGTCGAACCGCGGCCGTCGGTGACCACGACCTTCGCGCCGAAGCTGCGGAAGGAGCCGAAGCCGTTGCTGAGCGCGGAGTAGGCGCACAGCAGGACGTAGCCCTGCTGGTCGGGGCGGACGATACGGAGGGTCTCGCGGCCGGGTGTCCGGGAGTCGCCGTCGAGGCGGATGAACGGGTGGTTCTTCCGGGAGCCGAGGCGCTTGTAGTAGACGACATCGGCGCCCTTGCCCTTCTTCGCCGTGTCCGTGTCCGGCGCGGGGGCCGAGCGCTTCTTCTTGGTGATGAGGGTGCCGGGCGGCTGCTCGCCGTGCACCGCCTTCGAGGCCGGCACGAACAGGGCGTAGAGGTCGAGGTCGGCGCCCCGCCGGCGGCGCTGGTCGCTGCCGCCGTCCCACTCCAGGGTCGCCGTGACCACCAGAGCGCGGTCCGCCTTGTCCAGGCTCATCGAGACCTGGCTGCCCTTGTCCAGGCTGATCGTGCCGAGCGGGGGCTTGCGCAGGCTGATCGGGGGCGGGGCGGCCACCGTCGGCGCCTCCTCTACCTGCTCGGGTTCCTCGGCGAACTCCTCGGCGGGCTCCGCCACGTCTATGCCGAAGTCCGTCGCGAGGCCCGCCAGGCCGTCCGCGTACCCCTGGCCGATGGCGCGCAGCTTCCAGCCCTCGCCCCTGCGGTAGAGCTCCATCAGCAGCACGGCGCGTTCGCCGTCGGTGAGGGCCGGCGGCCGGAAGTGGACCGGGTCGGCGCCCTGCTGGGAGGCGCGGATCAGTACGTCCTTGACCTCGTGGAAGGTGCGGCTCGCGTCGTCGGGATCGCAACTGCCCACCAGGACGACGCGGTCCACCTCCGCCGGAATGGCGGCCGGGTCCATCTCGACGCGCTCGGCGCCCTCGGCATCGGCGGCGATGTGCCGTACCGCGCCGGACTCGGCGGTCGGCTGGTTGTAGAAGACCAGGTCGTCGTCGGACCTGACTTTGCCGTCCGCCGCCACCAGCAGGGCGCTGAGGTCGACCGCGCCGCCCACGGTCCGCAGTTCGGCGACGACTGGCCCGGAGCCCACCGCGATGTTCCCGCCCTTGCTCAGCTCCGGCATGTCGCCCACCCCTCGCCAAATCCCCCGCCGCTTTCACGCCACCCTGTCACATCGGACCCGGTGCGAAAGGGTGTTCGCGTGAGAGTGACAGAGGGCATGACGTGCCCTCACCGCGGCTCGCGCACCACCGCCGTCTCCCCCGCCGGAACACTGACCGAACCCGGCGCCGGATCGCCGGTCAGCAGTTCCGTCGCATCCGATGACACCGTGACCTCGGCGGGCGCGTCGGTGTGGTTGATGAGGAAGAGGTAGTCGGCGTCCGGACCGCGTCGCAGGACCGCCTCCACCCCGGGCGCGGTCTCGCGCACGGGCCGCACGCCGGCCTCCGCGCGGATGCGGTCCAGGAGCCCGGTCAGGGTCGACTCGTCGGGCAGGGTGGCGAGGTACCAGGCAGCGCCCTCGCCGAGGCTGTTGCGGGTCACAGCCGGGATCCCGGTCAGCGGACCGCTCGTGTACGACTCGACCGACGACGCGCCCGACAGGCGTACCCGCTCCGACCACAGGGCCCCCGTGCCGCCGCCGCTCAGGCCCACCGACTCGCCGGGCAGCAGCGGGAACAGCTCGTCGGTGCGCACCCCGAGCGCCTCGCGGAACGCGCCCGGGTAACCGCCCAGCCGGACATGGCAGTTCTCGTCGACCGCGCCGCTGTGGAAGCCCACCGCCAGAGTTCCGCCGCCCGAGGCGAAGGCCGTCAGATTCCTCGCGCCCTCGTCGTCCACCAGATACAGCGAGGGGGCCAGCACCACCCGGTAGGCCGACAGGTCGGCGTCGGGCCGTACGAAGTCCACCGCCACGCCCGCCCGCCACAGCGGCTCGTACCAGGCGCGGACCAGGTCCAGGAAGCGCGGTTCGGAGCTCGGTTGGGAGGGGAGTTCCATGGCCCAGCGGGCGTTCCAGTCCCAGACGATCGCCACCTCGGCCGTGCCGACGCTGCCGCGCACCTCCGCGAGCGCCTTCAGGTCCGCGCCGAGCCGGACGACGTCACGCCAGATCTGGCTGTCGGTGCCGGCGTGCGGGAGCATCGCCGAGTGCCACTGCTCGGCGCCCGCCTTGGCCGCGCGCCACTGGAAGTAGGCGATGCCGTCCGCACCCCGGGCGACATGGGCCAGCGCATTGCGCCGCAGCTCGCCGGGGCCCTTCGCCCGGTTCACCGGCTGCCAGTTGACCGCGCCCGTCGAGTGCTCCATCAGCAGCCACGGGCCGCCCGCGAGGGAGCGGACCAGGTCGCCGCTGATCGCGATGTCGATCTCGGACTCGGGGTCGGCCGACTGGAGATAGTGGTCGTTGGAGACGACGTCCAGCTTCGGGGCCCAGCGCCAGTAGTCCAGCGCGTCGAAGTTGTACATCACCATGAAATTGGTGGTGGCGGGGATCTCCGGAGCCGCCTCCAGCAGCACCTCGCGCTCCGCCTCGTACAGCGAGAGCAGCTCGTCACTGCAGAAGCGGCGCCAGTCCAGCTGGTGGGTGGGGTTCGGGACGGCGCCGGTGGGGCGGGGCGGGAGGATCTCGTCCCAGTCGTAGTACCACTGGCTCCAGAAACGGGTGCCCCAGGCCTCGTTGAGGGCGTCCAGGTCGTCCGCGTACCGCTTCCGCAGCCAGCGCCGGAACGCGGCCGCGCTCTCGTCGCAGTGGCACTCGGCGTTGTGGCAGCCGTACTCGTTGTGGACGTGCCACATCGCGAGCGCCGGATGATCCGCGAACCGCCGGGCGAGCTCGCCGGCCATGCGCAGGGCCGCCTCCCGGTAGGCCGGGCTGGACGGGCAGAACGTCTGACGGCTGCCGTACGACAGTCCCCTGCCGTCCTTGTCGACGGGCAGGGCCTCGGGGTGGGCGCGGAAGAACCAGGCCGGGGGCGCCGCCGTCGGGGTCGCGAGGTCGGCCGCGATGCCGTGGGTGTGCAGCAGATCGAGGACGCGGTCCAGGAGGGAGAAGTCGTACACGCCCTCCTTCGGCTCCAGCAGCGCCCAGGAGAAGATGCCGACGCTGACCATGGTCACCCCGGCCTCGCGCATCAGGCGCATGTCCTCGGCCCAGACCTCCTCGGGCCACTGCTCGGGGTTGTAGTCGCCGCCGTAGGCGATGCCGGGGACGGACAGTTCGCGCTTCATCGGGCACCTCCACCGAGGAGACGGCGGGTCGTCGCCACGCCCCACTCGTCGAGGGACAGCAGACGGTCGCTGGAGGCCACGAGGCCGCCGGTCGCCTCGACGTGCGCGGCCCACTGCTCCCGGGTCTCGACGGCCGGGCGGGCCATCAGGCAGTCGGGGTCGTTGATCCAGAGGCGGCCGTGCTGCCACTGGCGGCCGGCGCCGGTGAACTCGGCCGGGTCCTGGCCGGGTTGGCTGTAGTCGTCGGCCTCGGGGCGCCGGTGCGGGGCCGTGTCGGGACTGACCCGCATCGCGTCGAACAGTCCGAGGGACGGCAACGTCGGCGCACCGCAGCCCAGCAGGTAGGCGTCCGCGCCGATCGCCTCCCGGATCAGCTCGATGCCCGTGCGGTACGCCGTCACCGCGTCCACCGGCTGGTGCCGTACGCCGTCCAGGGCGCCCGCGTAGAGGAAGTCGACCTTGAAGTAGTCGTAGCCCTCCGCGCGCAGCGTCCGGAAGACGTCCGTCAGGTAGGCCGCCGCCTCGGGGTGGGTGGTGTCCAGGACGCGCAGGTCGTGGCCCCAGTTGCGGCCGGCGTGGGTGAAGTCGCCGTCGGTGGTGCGCACCAGCCACTCGGGGTGCTCGGCGGCCAGGTCGCTCGCCGGGTCGACCAGGAAGGGTGCCGTCCAGATGCCGGCGCGGCGGCCGCGGGCGCGGATGGCGTCGGCGATGCCCGCGCGGGAGCGGAAGCGGCCGGAGAGGGTGAGCCAGTCGCCGAGGGCCTTCTGGTAGCCGTCGTCGATCTGGACGACGTCGACGGGCAGGTCGAGGGTGTCCATCGCGCGGAGGTTCTCGTCGATGTCGTCCTCGGTGACGGCGGTGAAGTACTCGTACCAGGAGCACCAGACCGTCGGGGCCGGGCGGGGGGCGGGCAGCTGGAGGCCGTCGGCCCAGTCGCCGAGCACCGACTGGATGTCGGTGCCCGTCCACTCCTTCACCGGGCCGTCGGCGGTGACCTCCGCGACGGCGTCGTCCGTCACGACCAGCCGGATGGACGGGACCTCGCCGAACGGATCCGACGCCGCCCACAGACGGACCGGCGAGCCGTCGCCGGGGTCGAGTGCCAGCAGGCCCTCGCCCTGGAACGTGCCGTCGGGGACGGTCACGCCGGGTCGGTAACAGACCGTCGCCCAGTTGTCGTTGGTCGGGCGGTGGGGGCTGTCGCCGAGCGCGTAGGCGCCGCTCGGGCTCCAGGACTGCCAGCCCTCCTCGTGGACAAGGGCGGTGCGCATGTCCACGGGCACGGAGGCGACGGGGGTGAAGAGGTGGTGCACGGGTGTCTCTTTCAAGAAAGGGGCCGTCAGCCCTTGTTGGCGCCCAGCGTCAGACCGCTCACGAACTGCCGCTGGAGCACGAAGTAGACGATCAGCGTCGGGATCGCGGTCAGCAACGCGCCTGCGGCGACCAGGTTCGGGTCCGTGAAGTAAGCGCCGGAGAGGTTGTTCAGCGCCGAGGTGATCGGCATGTTCTCGCCGGTCGAGATCAGGACCAGGGCCCAGAAGAAGTCGTTGTAGATCCAGATGGACAGCAGTGTCGCCAGGGCCGCCATCGCCGGGCGGCACAGCGGCAGCACGATCTGCCAGTACTGCCGCCACACCGAGGCGCCGTCGACCAGCGCGGCCTCGGTCAGCTCGTGCGGCAGCGTGCGCATGTAGTTGCTGAGCACGAAGGCGCAGAAGCCCGACTGGAAGGCGACATGAATCAACACCAGGCCGAGCGCCGAGTCGTAGAGCTTGCCGGACATCGTGATGCCGGGCAGGTCGACCAGCAGGTACAGCCGGTACAGCGGGGTGATGATGACCTGCTGCGGGAGCAGGTTGCCGGCCGTGAAGACCAGCAGCAGCGCCAGGTTGATGCGGAAGTCGAAGCGGCTCACGTAGAAGGCGACCATCGAGGACAGGAACAACGTCACCAGCACCGCCGGTACGGCGATGATCATGGTGTTGACGAAGTAGTGGCTCATGTCCGACTGGGTGAACGCGTTCGTGAAGTTGTCGAAGTTCAGCGTGTCCGGCCAGGACACGTATCCCTTCTCGCTCGTCTCCGAGTACGGCCGCAGCGCCGCGTAGATCGCCCAGAGCAGCGGCGCGAGCCAGGCCAGCGCCGCGCCGGCGAGGAAGACGTGCAGCAGGATCCGGGCGGGGCGGATCGGCGTACGGGTCTTGGTCATCGCGGTGATGGTCATGCGCGCCGCTCCTTCCGGAAGGTGGCCACCAGGTAGGGGATGATCACGACGAGGGAGATCAGCAGCAGGACGACCGCGATCGCGGAGCCGTATCCGATGCGACTGGACTCGCCGATGATGTTGTTGGTGACCAGGATCGAGAGCAGTTCGGTGCCCTCGGCGCCCTTGTTGAAGACGAAGACCAGGTCGAAGGCGCGCAGGGCCTCGATGATGGTGACGACCAGGACGACGGTGTTGGTCGGGCGCAGCGTCGGGAAGATGACGTTCTTGAACGTCTGCCACTCGTTGGCCCCGTCGAGCGCGGAGGCCTCCCGCAGCGAGGGGTCGACGCCCTTCAGGCCGGCCAGGTACAGGATCATCATGTAGCCGGTGTGGCGCCAGGACGCGGCGACGAGGACCGCCCAGAGGTTGAGGTCCGGGTCGCCGATCCAGTCGATGTACTTGCCGGGCTCGTTGGCACCGATGACGCTGTTGATCAGGCCGGTGTCGGGGTTGTAGATCAGCTGCCAGACGAAGCCGATGACGGCCATCGACATCACGACGGGCAGGAAGAACGCGGTCTGGTACACCCTGCTGAACCGGATCCGCTTGTCCAGCTGCACGGCCAGGAACAGGCCGAGCGGGGTCGGGATCACGATCAGGACGACGAACCAGATGACGTTGTGCTCGACGGCGGGCCAGAACTGCGGGTTGTTGGAGAACAGTTCCTTGAAGTTCTCCAGGCCCACCCACTTGATCGAGTCGAAGCCGATGCCGTCCCAGGTGGTGAAGGCCAGCGCGACGGAGGCGAGGGCCGTCACCCACACGAGGGCGATGTGCAGGATGGTCGGCAGACCCGCCATCAGACCGAGGGTGATCCGGTCACGGCGGGTCAGCAGGCGGCGGTGTCCCTGGGACACCTTCTTCGCGGGGGCAGCGCCCGGAGGCGGCACGGCGGCCGCCTCCGGGATCTCCTTGGTGGTTTCTGTTGTCATGTCGATCAGCCGGACGCGAAGATCGTCTTCTTCTGGCGCTCGATCGAGGACAGCAGGCTGTCGACGCCCTTGGGGTCACGGACGAACTTCTGCAGCGCGGGCTGCATCACCGTGGAGGTGAAGTCGGGGCGGGAGTCGCGGTCCATGAACTGGGTCAGGGACTTGGCGCCGGCGATCATGTCGTACGCCTTCTTCTGCAGGGCGGTGTACGAGGAGGTGTCGGCCTTGGTGGAGGCGTGGACCGAGCTCGGGTCGGACTTGAGATAGACGGTCTCGGCCTCCGGAGTGCCCAGGAACTCCAGGAGCTTGACGGCCTCGGCCTTGTTCTTCGGGCTCTTGCTCATCATGAAGCCGTCGGTCGGCGCCTCGACGGTGTCCTGGCCGTACGTCGGGTCGATCTCCGGGAAGGCGAAGAAGTCGAGGTCGTCCAGGGCGGCCTTGTCGGTGAACTGCTGGGCCACGAAGGTGCCGAGGAGGTACATGCCGGCCTTCTTCGAGGCGAGCGTCTGGGCCGCGTCCTGCCAGGTGCGGCCGACGGCGCCCTCCTGGTGGTACGGGAGGATCTCGGTCCACAGGTCGAAGACCTTGCGCACCTTGGCGTCGGTCCAGGAGGCCTTGCCGCCCATCAGGTCGACGTGGAAGTCGTAGCCGTTCTGGCGGAAGTTGATCTGGTCGAAGGTGCCGAGCGCGGGCCAGGCGTCCTTGTCGCCGAAGGCGATCGGGACCAGCTTGTCCTTCTGCATCTGCTTGCACAGCGCGACGAAGTCGTCCCAGGTGGTGGGGACTTCGTAGCCGTTCTCCTTGAAGACGCTCTTCCGGTAGAAGATCGCCCAGGGGTAGGTGTACAGCGGCACGAAGTAGTACTTGCCGTCCTCGCCCTTGCTGAGCTTGTGCATCGCCTCGGGGAAGTTGTCCCCGATGGTCTTCCACACGTCGTCGATCGGGGTGGCCAGGCCCTTGGCCGCGAAGAACTGCATCCGGTAGCCGGCGAACCAGGTGAACACGTCGTCCGGCGTGCCCTGGAGGTAGGAGTTGATCTGCTCCTGGAAGGTGTTGGAGTCCTTGGTGTTCACGTCGACCGTGATGCCGGACTTCTTCTTGTAGGCCGCGTAGATGTCCGCGAACGCCTTCTTCGGCACGGCGTCGGACGCCTTGGAGCCGAGGGTGACCGTCTTCGGGTCGCTCGCCGTGCCGCTGCCGCCGCAGGCGCTCAGCAGCGGGACGCCCGCGCCGAGAACTGCGGCGCCGCCTATGCCGCGCAGCAGGGTGCGACGGCTGGGCGAGGGCAGTGAGAGACCGGAGGGGGAGAAGTGCTGCATCTACGGCTCCTGAGGGCAGGGTTCGATCATGAGGGTTGAGAGCGTCGAAGTCCGTCGTAACCGATCAGAAATCAACTTGACCGAACACGGTGGCGCAATAACAGCCGTATGTCAGGTCATGCGTCAAGAGATGACGATCGCCGTTTCGGAAACGTGACCGATATCTCGAACCCTCGTTCAACTTCGAGGTGATCGAACTCGCGTACCTGGAGGTGGTGCTGACCGTGCCGGAGCGGTCGAGCCCGACCTTCTACCGGGTCGCGGCATCGCGCCGCGTCCGCCGGGACGTGTTCGTGACGACCGTGAACGCCGATGTTCAGGTTCACCGGCCTGGACGGCGTCCCTCACGACTGCGAGATCGACGACGCCGCCGAACCCGTCAGGACGACTAGCGCACGATGACGGTGCTGGTCTCGCTCACCTGGTCGACCTCCGACGTCCGCACGGTCACCTTCATCTCCCACTTCCCGGCGATCGGCAGATTGAGGAAGCTGTTGCCCCAGTAGCCGCCCTTGTCGGTGAGTTCGGCGTCGAGGGGGCCGATGTCCTTGGCCGGGAGCGTGAAGGAGACGCGCAGCTCGGGGACGACGGACACGCCGCCGTCGGGGCCGAAGACGAGGGCCTCGATGGAGTTGTCGCCGACCCGGCCCGGGTCGAGGGTGATCTGCACCTTGCCATGGCCGCCGGGGGTGCCGACGTCGAAGGGCACGTTGGTCACGGAGGCGCCGACGACCGCGGGCGCCCCGGCCGCCGCCTCGGCCTCCGCGCGGCCGGGCAGGGTGCTGGTGAGCAGCGTGGTGATCGCCAGGACCGCCGCGCCGACGGCGACTTCGGCGAGGACCGAGCGGCGGAGGGCCTGGCGGTGCGGGTCCGGGGGAGGCTCCACGTCGGTCCGTGGCGGCTCGGGCAGCGGCGGGCCCCCGGCCGGCTCGGGCACCTTCTCCCGTACGACCGTCTGCGCCGTCGCGTCGACCGTGGCCAGCCGTGCCGTCCAGCTGCGGGAGACGGCCGCCGCCGCGAGGAGGAGTACCACGGCGACCAGCTTGAGGGTCAGGAACCTGCCGTACGTCGTGCCGGTGAGCGCGTCCCAGGAGCCGAGGCCGCGCCAGGACTGGTAGACGCCGGTGACGACGAGGACCGTCACGGATGCGAAGGCGAGGCGTGAGAAGCGGGTGACGGCCGCCGGGGTCAGCCGGGCGCGGTACAGCGTGACGAGCAGGGCCGTGAGGCCGCCCAGCCAGACCGCCGTGGCGAGCAGATGCAGGGCCGAGGACGTCATCGCCACCGGCACCTGGATGCCCGCGGAGGCGTGCTCGCCGGCGGCCCAGGTCGCGGCGAGTCCTACGGCGAGGACGGCGCCCGGCCGGCCAGGGGGCTTGCGGGTCCTGGACAGTCGTACGACGTAGAGGCCGGCCACCAGCAGAAGGGCCAGCCGGGCGAGCAGGATCTCACCCGGGCGGCTGGTCAGGGTGCGGGTGAAGGAGTCGACGCTCAGGGCCCCCAGAGGACCCTCGCCCGTCTCGTAGGGGGCCCGCAGCATCAGCAGGGCGAGGGTGGCGGCGAAGAGCGTCCACCAGCTCGTCCTGAGCAGCCGGTGCAGGACGGGGGCGTCCGGTGGGCGGCAGACGGCTGTGAACGTCGCGGTGCCGATGAGCAGGGCGACGGCGAGGTAGGCCAGATAGCGGGCGATGTTGTAGAGGGCCTTGGTCGCCGGGTCCTCGGTGGGGCCGGTGTCCACGACGGCCTTGGTGAGGGAAGGTTTGCCGACGGAGAAGGTGAACGCCCCGGACACCGGGTGGCTGTCCGCCGACACCACCCGCCACGCCACGGTGTACGTCCCCTCGGCCAGCTTCGCGGGCAGCGTGACGCCGGCGGTTTCGGCGCCGTCCGAGGCGTGCTGCGGCTCGCCCGTGCGCAGGCGGCGGCCGTCGGGGTCCAGGACGCGGAAGGAGTCCTCCAGCAGGCCGACGGACTCCGTGAAGGTCAGGGTGATGTCGCGGGGGGCCGACTTGAGGACGGTTCCGTCCTCGGGGTCGGTGGCGCGGAGGGCTGCGTGGGCCGACGCCGGTCCCGTGCCGCCGAGGAGGAACAGGACCAGCAGGGTGCCCAGCAGCACCAGCCGCTGAAGCCGTCGCCGGTCTCGGGGTCGGCGGAGCGGTTGTCGTCGGTCATTGCACCCCACGTGGGTCACATCTCCGTCGTCGGACTTGAGGCCTCGCAGAGTATGTACGGACGCGGAGCCCTTCGGACTCAGCGCGGTCGTAAAGGGACGCCGGCCCTTCAGCCTCGGCCCGCCTGGGGGCTGCCGCCCCCAGACCCCCGCTTCGGCCCTGAACGGGCCTCGTCCTCAAACGCCGGACGGGCTGAAGCGACTGGACCGGTGCTTCCCAGTCGGCCACGTAATCCCTCACTCACCACGTCGGCCGCGCCGACACCCCTCCGTCCACCACCAGATCGTGCCCCGTGATCCAGGACGCGAGCCCGGACGCCAGGAACACACACGCGTCCCCCACGTCCTCCGGCCGCCCCAGCCGTCCGGCCGGCGCCGCCCGCTCCCAGCGCCGTGCCCCGTCCGGCCACGCCTCCTCCAGCGCCGCCGACCGGGCATGCATCCGTACCGCCGCCTTCGCCGCGGAGTAATGAGCGTGCAGCGGCGCCGGACGGCTCGCCTCGATGGAGGCGATGTGCGTCACCGAACCGCCGCCCCCGACCTGGCCCCGCATGATCTCGACGGCAGCCTGTGCGCACGCGAAGACGTTCGACAGGTTGGTGTCCACGACCGCCCGCCACTGCGCCACCGACATCCCCGGCAGCGCACCCGTGGGCTGCACACCCGCGTTGTTGACCAGTGCCGTCAACCGCCCCCTACCCCACTCGGCGGCCTCCCCGACCACCCGCCGGCACGCCTCCTCGTCGGTCAGATCGGCCCGCAGCACGACGGCCCGGCCACCCGTCCCCCGGATCCGGGACGCCGCTTCGTCCGCCGCCTCCACCGAGTTACGGCTGGGGGTACCCCCTCTGGGGGAGCAGCGCGACCGCCGCCCCCTCCTGCGCGAACCGCGTCGCGATCCCCCGCCCGATGCCGCCGCCCGCGCCCGTGACCAGGGCGACCTGTCCTTCGAGGAGTCCGCTCATGGGCGGCACAGTGCCGCTATCCGGGCGGCCTGCGCCGGATAGCGCGCCGTCAGCTCCGCCAGGTCGCCGTGCTCATAGCCCTCGTAGGTGAAACCGGGCGCCATCGTGCAGCCGAAGAAGGTCCAGGACCCGCCCGCCGCGACCCGCGCGCCCATCCAGGTCCCGGCCGGGACGGTGTGCTGGATGTGCTGGCCGCGCTGTATGCCGGGGCCGAGCACGGCGGTGCGGGACGTGCCGTCGGGGGCGAGGAGCAGCATCTCCAGGGGGTCGCCCAGGTAGAAGTGCCAGACCTCGTCCGACGGCAGACGGTGCAGGGCCGAGTAGTCGTCCGCGGTGAGCAGGACGACGATCGCGGTGCCCTGCGGCCGCCCGTCCGACAGCTCGGGCCCCGCCCAGGTCTGCCGGAACAGCCCGCCCTCGCGCGGGATGGGCTCCAGGGAGTAGTGCGCGACGAGTTCTTCCGGGGTCACGCCCGGAAGGCTACCTCCCGGTCCAGGAAGGCGAGTTGGGCCTTCTTCTCCGGGATGTACACATCGGGGAGGTCGACCTCCGGCAGCACGACCACCGGGCCGGCCGTGAAGCCCTGCCGGAGGAAACGGGCGACGGCCTTCTCGTTGCGCACGTCCGGATCGACGACGACCCGTGTGCGCTCCAGCGTCCGGAACACGTACGCCGCGACGACGGTCAGCAGCACCGACGTCCAGCCGGGCCGCGCGCCTTCGGGACCGGCGGGTGCCAGCAGCAGATGGACGCCGATGTCGCCGGGAAGGACGTCGTAGCACTCACTGACGCGGTCGGCCTCCGGCTCGTAGGTCTGAAGCACCGCGACCGGGATGCCCTCCCGCACGACCAGGAAGGCGTGATGGGTGTCCAGGGTCGCCATATGGGCGTAGATCTCGGCCACCTGGTCCTTGGTCAGGCCGTTCATGCCCCAGAAGGAGGCCCGTTCCTGGCTGACCCAGCCGTGCACGGCCTCGGCGTCGGCGTGCGGGTCCAGGGGGCGGATCTGGACGGTGCCGAAGCCGTCCACAGCCTGTTGATGAACGGGGTGCTTCTCGCGGGCGGCCGTGGGCAGCTCAGACATCGGTTTCCTTCTCGAACTGGGTGAAATCGGTGACGACCGGGACCAGGTCCCCCTGGAGCCACAGGGGGAGTTGGTCACGGTGGTGGGGTGAGCCGGGGATGCCACAGGCACCGAGCGGGACCACCCAGCTACTGGCCTCGCGGTCGGCCAGGTCCCAGATGTAGCGGGCGGAGGGGCCGCGTGCGCTCAGGTCGGTGAGGCCGGGCACGGATGAGGTGCACAGGACGCAGTCGTGGTCGCCGGAGAGACCGGGTTCCCGGTACGCCGGGTCGGGGAGCGCACGCCAAGGGGCCAGGCGGTGGGTGTCGCCCCAGGTCCGGCGAGCCTCGATGGGCGGCTGTGCGGCCGCGCCCCCGGCCACCTCCTCGACCGCCGCGCGAACCGTCTCGGCACGGTCGATGCCGTACAACTCCTCGGCGCGCAGCAGGTGTTCGAGCGCGAACCCGACCCGCGGGAGCAGGGCCAGCCAGGGGAGGAGGACCTCCGGGTACGCCGGCGGAGCGGCCAGCGCGGCAAAGGCCGGGTGCGCGGCGATGCGCCGTACGACGGCACCGCGCACCTGCGCATACACGGCCGCAGCGGCGCTGTCCGCGTCCATGCGGCGGTCCCAGTTCAGGAGGGTCTCCCGGACGCGGGCGGCCTCGGGGGTGAGGGTGTCGAGAGTGCGCAGAAGGTCCAGCAGGGGTTCCGCGGAGGCCAGTCGGGTGTCCATGTGGATCGCCGGCATGTCGGCGGCCGACCAGCGTGTCTTCTCCGCCAGCAGGGCGGTGATGCGGTCGGCGCGATGGGGCGCGGCGAACTCGACGCCGAGCGGGGCGGCGACGCCGCGCTGGTTGGCCATGGCGGCGACGCCGTCGCTGAGCCCGCCGCGCGGCGTCTCGTGCCAGCCCTCCCAGTCGTGGCCGGGTTCCCACGCGGGCACCAGCCGGATGCCGTTGGCCGCGGACCGCACCGGCACCTTTCCGGCGACACGGTGCAGCAGCCCGCCCTCGGTGTCGGCGGCCTGGACGACGTTGACGGGCTCGGCCCACAGGTCGACGGCACGGTCGACGTCGGCGACGCGGCGGGCGCGCAGGAGGGGGAGCAGGGCGCTGAAGCCGAGGTCGGCGGTGACGCGGGGCGGGTAGCGGAGGGTCACGGCGAGGGGCGGGGTGCCCGGGAGCTCACCGGAGAACTCACTCGAGAACTCACCGGAGATCTCGCTGAAGACCTCGCTGGAGAATCCTTCCTGCAAGCCGTCCGGCAGCCCCTCCGGACCCCCGATGACCACCGGCCCCCGCGCCGTCTCGATCACCTCGACCTCGACCGGCTCCTCCCCCGCGACCTCCACGACCTCCGTGTGCCGGACGGCCCGGCGCCACACGCCGTCCGGGTCCAGGGCCTCCACGCCCGCCCCGGTGCGCCGCAGCCGCTCCCGGTACAGATCCTGATAGTCGGCCATGGCGTTGGTGATGGCCCAGGCGACCGTGCCGGTGTGGCCGAAGTGGGCGATGCCGGGGACGCCCGGGACGGCGAGGCCGACGACGTCGAACTCCGGGCAGGAGAGGTGGATCTGCTGGTAGACGCCGGGTTCCTCGATGAAGCGATGCGGGTCACCGGCGATGATCGCCTGCCCGGTGACGCTCCGCTCCCCGCTCACCAGCCAGCCGTTGCTGCCCGAGGTGCCCGGTCCGTCGGCGGCGAACAGCCCGACCGCCTCGGCGCCCAGATGCCGGACCACCTGCTCACGCCAGAGCTTGGCGGGGAAGCCCGCGAAGAGGATGTGGATGCCGAGCCAGACGCCGAGCGGGGTCCACGGCTCCCAACGGCCCGGAGTCAGACCGGTCGTCGCGAACTCGGGGGTGCGGCGGGCGCCTTCGGCCAGCCCGTCGTTGACACCGTCGACGTACGCCCGCACCCACCCCGCCGTCTCCGCGTCCCGTTCCTCCAGCTGCGCGAAGCAGCGTCTCGCCGTGTCGTCGAGGCGGGCCCGTCTGACGAACCGGTCCCAGGGCAGGGCCTCGGCGCCGAGGAAGGACGCGGAGGTGCCCTGCGCCCGGTGCCGTTCGACCTCCAGTTGCCAGGCCCGGTCGAGGGCGGTGACGCGGCCCTGTATCCGGGCGAGTTCTCTCGCCCCGACGGCGCGGAGATGCGGAATGCCCCAGGCATCGCGGAAGATCTCGCCGGTCACCTGTGCCCCTCCTTTGCTTTAGGTTAGGCTTCCCTAAGTTATTGGTGCGGGAATCGTACGCGAAGGGTGAAGACACCATGGGGCAGGGGCACGGCTGGGAGGGCGCGGTCCTGAAGCTGCTGCGCGCGAAGGACTTCGTGTTCACGGTGACCGGGGCCGAGGACGTCACCGAGAACTACCGCCGGGTCCACCTCACGGACGGCGGCATGCTGGCGGCGACCGGCGTCCACCCCACCATGTGGGTCCGGCTGTGGTTCGACAACGCGGGCAAGCCCCATCAGCGCGCCTACACCCTGGTCGACCCGGACCCGGCGGCCGGCACCTTCAGCCTGGAGTTCGCCCTGCACGAGGGCGTCGCCAGCGACTGGGCGCGCACGGCGAAGCCCGGCGACACGATCGAGGCGACCATCCACGGCACGGGCTTCGAGCACCCCGACCCCGCTCCCTCCCACGTCTTCGCGATCGCCGACACCGCCTCGCTCCCCGCCCTCAACTCGCTGCTCACCGCCCTGGACGCGGCCCCGGCCACGGTGTGGTTCGAGGGCGAGCGGGACGGCCTGCCCTTCCGCACCGCCGAGTCCCGCCACGACGTAAGGACCCTGCCGAGGCGGGACGCCGGGGCGCACCTCGTCGCCCAAGTGAAGGACACCCTGCCCGAACTCCTCAAGGGCGCCTCGGACCCGTACGTCTGGATCGCCTGCGACACGGCGACGACGCGGGCCCTCATCTCGTACGTCCGCAAGGAGCTCGGTCTGCCGAAGCAGCGGGTGAACGCGCTGGGGTACTGGCGCGCCTGAACCGGGCAGGGGCGCGCTCCCCTTGGCACGCCCCTGCCCCCGCGCGCGTCCGGGCGGTGGGCGCGGCATGATCGGGGGCATGGACGTCACCCTGCATCTCGCCCAGGACCCCGAGGCCGACGAACTCCTCGGCCGCAGCCCGCTCGCCGCGCTGGTCGGCATGCTGCTGGACCAGCAGGTTCCGATGGAGTGGGCGTTCAAGGGGCCCCGTACGATCGCGGACCGGCTCGGCGCGGACGACCTGGACGCGCACGACATCGCCGCCCAGAACCCGGACGCCTTCGTGGCCCTGCTGTCGGAGAAGCCGGCCGTGCACCGCTACCCGGGGTCCATGGCCAAGCGGATCCAGCAACTGTGCCAGTACCTCGTCGAGCGCTACGACGGTGACGCCGAGCTCGTCTGGAAGGGCGTCGACGACGGCCGCGAACTGCTGCGCCGCCTGGAGGACCTGCCCGGCTTCGGCAAGCAGAAGGCCCAGATCTTCCTCGCCCTGCTGGGCAAGCAACTGGGCGTACACCCGCAGGGCTGGCAGGAGGCCGCCGGCGCCTACGGCGAGACGAAGTCCTTCCGCTCCGTCGCCGACATCACGGGTCCCGACTCACTGGCCAAGGTGCGCGCCCACAAGCAGGAGATGAAGGCGGCGGCGAAGGCCGCGAAGGCCGCGGGGAAGTAGGCGACGCCCGGCCGAGGGCGAACGGGCCGTCAGGGGGCGCGGCCGTCAGCCGACTGGCCGGTCCCGAATGGCGGGCCCCACCGCCTCGTTCCCAGCATGGAGCATGAACGAGGCGCCGAGCGGCTCCCCCTGGGGCCGGGACTACGACGACCGCCGGATCCACTCCGGTCATACGCCCGGACCGCCGGGGCCGGTGGCGTCGCATGAGCCCGAGCCTCCCTTCGAGGGCCCGCTGCACGCCCTCTCCCGTGCCGCCTGGCAGGTCGTGCTCGTCACCGGGGTCGCCTCCCTGGTCCTCGGTGTGCTGATCCTCGTCTGGCCGGATGCCTCGCTGCGGGTCGCCGGGATCCTCTTCGGCCTCTACCTCCTGGTCAGCGGCGTCTTCCAGCTGATCGCCGCCTTCGGTACGCACCGGACGACCTCGCTGCGCGTGCTGGCCTTCGTCAGCGGCGCCCTGTCGATCCTGCTCGGCCTCTTCTGCTTCCGCGGCGCGATGCAGTCGACCCTGCTGCTCGCCCTGTGGATCGGGATCGGCTGGCTCATCCGCGGCATCACCCAGAGTCTGGCCGCCGCCTCCGACCAGTCCGTGCCGGCCCGCGGCTGGCAGATCCTCCTCGGCGTCGTCACCTTCCTCGCCGGGATCGTGCTGATCGTCTCGCCGGTCGAGTCGGTCACCGTGCTGATGGTGCTCGGCGGGTGCTGGCTGGTGGCGGTCGGCCTCATCGAGATCGTCACCTCGCTACGGCTGCGGGGGACGGCCCGTCAGATCCCGCGCGAACTGTGACACGCACAGTGATACCCACCCCTGCCCCCTACGCCGAGCGGGCGGATTCCCGCCGAACGGGATGGACGCCGTGCGGCCCCCGGGGAGATGACCTCCCGTGAGTACCGCACGATGCCGCTCGCGCAGCCACGCCTGGCTGCGGGCCCTCGTGCTGCTGCTCGCCCTGCTGGTGCCCGGCGCGCACGCCCAGGCGCACGCCCTGCCCACGGTCGCCGTCGCCTCCGCCGAGATCGCCGAGCACGACGCCCTCGACACGGCCCTGCGGCCCGCCGCCCGTGCCGACCGGCGCACTGCCCTACGCACCCGTCCGGCCCCGCCGTCGAAGCCGGCGCCCTGCGCCTCGCCGGGCCCGCGGCTCACCGCGCCGCACCGGCCGCCGTACGTCCCGCACCCCCTGCGCACCGTGGTCCTGCGCTGCTGACAGGCCCCTCCACGAGGTCAGTCAGTACGACGCAAGGGAGCACAGTCATGCCCACCGACCACTACGCCGTCCTGCGCGCCCTGCTGCGGGCGGAGGCCGCCCGCAACACGCCGAAACCGCAGGCGAAGAAGGCCCAGCCGCAGCCCCCGAAGGACCAGGAGCGCGGCTGACGCGGCCGCGGCGGAGGCGGGCTTCTCCGGGTCACCGCCTCCGCCGCGCCGTACCGAAGAGCGACCGGGTGATCTCCCGCCCGATCCGCGTACCCACCGACCGGGCCAGGGACTTGAACATGCCGCTCCCGACGACCTGCTCGACGACGGACGGCTGCTCCTTCTGCTCGGCCCTGTGCTTTTCTGCCGCCTCGCGCATCTCGTCCGGGCCCTTCGCCCCGCGCGACGCCTGGAGCCGCTCGTACGCCGACTCCCTGTCCACAGCCTGTGCATACCGCTCGTACAGCGCGGACTCCGTCACCGCCCGCTCCAGCGCACCCGCCTCGACCGGCCCCATCAACGACTCGGGCGCCCGCAGCCGGGTCGCGGCGACCGGCGTCGGCGCGCCCTTCTCGCTCAGGACGGTCACCACCGCCTCGCCGGTGCCGAGACCGGTGAGCAGCTCCTCCAGGTCGTACGCCGAATTGGGGAACGTCTTCACCGTGGCCTTGAGCGCCTTCTGATCGTCCGGGGTGAAGGCGCGCAACGCGTGCTGGACCCGGTTGCCGAGCTGGCCGAGCACCGCGGCGGGTACGTCCTTGGGCGTCTGCGTCACGAAGAAGACACCGACCCCTTTCGAGCGAATCAGCCGAACGGTCTGCGTGATCGAGTCCAGGAACGCCTTGGACGCGTCGTCGAACAGCAGATGCGCCTCGTCGAAGAAGAACACCAGCTTCGGCCGCTCGGCGTCCCCGACCTCCGGCAGATCGTGGAAGAGGTCGGCGAGCAGCCACATCAGGAACGTCGAGAACAGCTGCGGCCGGTCCTGCACGGCGGACAGTTCGAGCACCGAGACCACGCCCCGCCCGTCCGGCGCCGTCCGCAGGAACTCGCTCGTGTCGAACTCCGGCTCGCCGAAGAAGCCGGACATGCCCTGTGCCTCGAACGCGGTGAGGGAGCGCAGGATCACCCCGGCCGTGGCGGTCGAGAGCCCGCCGATGTTCCGCAGCTCCGCCTTGCCCTCGTCGGAGGTCAGGAAGGCGACGACCGCCCTGAGGTCCTTCAGGTCGACCAGTTCCAGACCCTTGGTGTCGGCGTAGTGGAAGATCAGGCCGAGGGACTGCTCCTGGGTCTGGTTCAGCCCGAGGACCTTGGACAGCAGCACCGGGCCGAAGCTGGTGATCGTGGCCCGTACGGGGATGCCGCGGCCGATGCCGCCGAGGGCGTGGAACTCCGCGGGAAACCCCTTCGCCGCCCACTGCTGATGGACCTCGGCGGTACGGGACCGCACCTTGTCGTTCGACTGCCCCGGCGCCGAGACCCCGGACAGGTCGCCCTTGACGTCCGCCAGGAACACCGGCACGCCCTGCGCCGACAGCTGCTCGGCGATCAGCTGGAGCGTCTTGGTCTTGCCGCTGCCGGTGGCGCCCGCGACCAGGCCGTGCCGGTTGAGCATGGGCAGCGGCACGCGGATCTGCGCGTCGGGCAGGCACCGCCCGTCCCAGAGCAGGGCGCCCAGGTCGAGGGCGGGCCCGGTGAAGGCGTATCCGGCGGCGATCTCCAGGGCCTCCTGCGCGAGCGCGGGGCCACCGCCCCGCCCCTCGGGCGCCTTGGCCGGCGGCACGGTCCCCGGACCGGTCCCGGGCGTGGTCTTGCGGTCGCTCATGTCAGGCCTCCGCGCGCTCGTGCTCCGGCGTTCGCGGGCCGTGGCGACTCACCCGGCCGGCGCAGGGACCCGAACCGTTTTCCGATCCGGCACCGTGTTCGACTCGAACCCCGCCGCCCACCAGGCTTCCGGTCGGGTCCGTTCCGGCTTCCGATCCGGCCGTCATTCCCGCGACGATTGCCGTTTCATCCGGGTTTGACATGTCTTTTCCAGCGTCGCACTCCGCCGCCATGGCTGCGCCCGGAACGTCTTGACCGGTAGGCTTTCCGTGTGATCTTCAAGCGCATCGGAAACGGCCGGCCGTACCCCGACCACGGCCGGGAAAGCACCCGGCAGTGGGCGGACGTCGCGCCGCGCCCGGTCCGCCTCGATCAGCTCGTGACGACCAAGGGCCAGCTCGATCTGGAAACCCTGCTCGCCGAGGACTCGACGTTCTACGGCGACCTCTTCGCGCACGTCGTGAAGTGGCAGGGCGACCTGTATCTGGAGGACGGCCTCCACCGCGCGGTGCGCGCGGCGCTGCAGCAGCGCCAGGTGCTGCACGCGAGAGTCCTGGAACTGGACTGACCCCGGGCCGACGCGCCCGGGCACGTCACCAGTTGCCCCTTTCGGGTTGGTCCGAACGGCGGCATTGAATGATCATCTAGTAGGCATTGCCGCCCGGGCGCACTACGCTGCGCTCATGAGCATGCTGACTCCCCAAGGCATGGGCGGCCAGTACCGCATCAAGGGGAACAAATACCCACGGATGCGACGGCGTCGACGGCACGGCAGGCTCGCCGTCATCGCCGTCGCCTCCGCCGCCGCGCTCGGCATGGCCGGCTGGGGCACGCTGCAGCTCATCGACGTCTTCACGGGCGGCGGAGGCAAGGCTTCGGCGGCCGGCCCCAAGTCCGGCTGCGGGATCGGGGCGACCCCCTCGCCCACCGCGACCGCGCCGCTGCCCAAGCCGGGCGGCATCACCGTCAACGTCTTCAACGCCACGACCCGCAGCGGGCTCGCCAAGAAAACCGCGGACGAGCTGAAGAAGCGCGGCTTCAAGATCGGCGACGTGGGCAACGCGACCAAGACCTACGACAAGAAGGTCAAGGGCACCGGGCTACTGCTCGGCCCCGCCGCGTCCCTGAACACCTCACTGCCGGTCCTGGCCACCCAGCTCACGACGGCCGAGCGCCGCACCGACGCCGCCCGCAAGAACGCCACCGTGGACCTGATCATCGGCAACGCCTTCAAGGACCTCGCGAAGAAGCCGGACGCCGACAGGGCGCTGGCGGCATTGGCGCAGCCCAAGCCGACGCCAACCGACAAGAAGAGCTGCTGAGAAGCGCCCCTTCAGGGGCGCGGGGCCGCGTCGATATGCGGTTACGCCGCGTGGGCGCGACCGACCCTACTCAGCCGCGCCGTAGAGACGATCCCCCGCATCCCCCAGCCCCGGCACGATGTACCCGTGCTCATTGAGATGGTCATCGACGGCGGCCGTCACCACGGTCACCGGCGTCCCCGCCAGCTCCCGCTCCATCAGCTCGACGCCCTCGGGCGCGGCGAGCAGCACCACGGCGGTCACATCGTCGGCGCCGCGCTTGATGAGCTCCTGGATCGCCGCAACGAGCGTGCCGCCCGTGGCCAGCATGGGATCCAGCACGTACACCTGACGTCCGGAGAGATCCTCCGGCATGCGCGTGGCGTACGTGGAGGCCTGGAGGGTCTCCTCGTCGCGCACCATGCCCATGAAGCCCACCTCGGCGGTCGGCAGCAGCCGGACCATGCCGTCCAGCATGCCGAGCCCGGCGCGCAGGATCGGCACGACGAGGGGACGCGGGTAGGAGAGCTTGACGCCGGTGGTGGAGGTGACCGGGGTCGTGATGTCGACCGCTTCGGTCCGCACGTCCCGCGTGGCCTCGTAGGCGAGCAGGGTGACCAGTTCGTCGGCGAGCCGGCGGAAGGTCGCGGAGTCGGTGCGCCGGTCGCGCAGCGTGGTGAGTTTGTGGGCGACCAGAGGGTGGTCGACGACGTGGAGACGCATGTCCACAACATTAGCCGGGCCGGGTATGCCCGGCGTCCCCACGCGCGGCAAGTCCAGGGTCTCGCGTTCACCTGTGCGCTGGCATCAAACCGCCCATCGGAGGGAAAGTGGGAGGGACGTACAGGGGGTGGTGAACCTATGCCGAATCCTGAGTCGCCGACGGATCCCGCGCAGGACGCGCAGGAGCCGACCGACGCCGCGCGCCGGCGGCGCCGGGCCCAGTTCCTGCGGGAGCTCACCGAGGCCCGCGAACTGCGGGACCGCGTCCAGCCGCGCCGCGCCAAGGCGGCCCGTCTTCGCCACGCCATGCGTATGCGAACGTTCCGCTGGTAGAGCGAGGCGACGCGACGGGGAAGATCCGCGTCCAACGGGGACGTTGGAGCGGTGGGCGTGCGTGGACGCCGGGAAAGCCGCGTACGATCCGCACGTGGCGGCAACGAGTGTGCTGGTGAGTCCTTCACGGACGTGCTCGCGGATCCCCTCGGGCCAACGCGATCAAAACTGCCGGACACAGGGTGCCGAAGACGTCCCCTGAACGCCTTGTTTCTGCCACGATTCCGAGTGGGTGGGCTCGGAGCACAGCTCTCCCCGCCCCCAACCTCCGCCGGGGGGACCCCCAACCGGCACGCCTATGACCAGTGGGAGAGTCACGGTGTACTTCGCCGCACTGCTCGCGCGCACCGAAGACGGGTGGGAAGCGAGCGACACAGAGCTCGACGATGTGGAGACCCTGTCGGATCTGGCCGAACTGGCCCGTGAAGCCTCGCCCGAGGACGACACGGTGCTGGTGCTCATCGAGCAGGAGGACGCCTGGTTCGGCGTCGTCCGGATCGACGGCGAGGACGACCCTCGTATCTACGTCTCGGACGCCGCCGCAGCCGCCCGCAGCAGCTACGGCGAGATCCTGCTCACCGACGAACTGCTCGGCAGGGAGCCCGGCGAAGACGACGCCGACCTGGACTCCCTCGACCTCGACGGCACGGAGGAGCCCGACGGCGACTCCGACGACGAGGAGGACGGCGGCTCCGCCGACGCGGTCCCGCACAGCCCCGTCGGCGACAGCGAGATCCTCGACGACCTCGGCGTCGGCGAGAAGGAGCTGAAGGCCCTGGACGCGGAGGACGCGCTCAGCACGATCGCCGAGGCGCTGGGCGCCTCGGAGGTGCTGGAGACCGTCCGCTGACCTCGTTCGGGCAGGGGTCGGCGGCCGAGCCGCCCGACCCCGTACGCGACCGCTGGCGGGCCGCGATGCGGCTCGCCCTGGACGAGGCCCGGCTGGCCGTCCTGGGCGGGGACGTCCCGGTCGGCGCGGTCGTGCTGTCCGCCGACGGCACGACCGTGCTCGGCGCCGGTCACAACGAGCGCGAGGCGACCGGCGATCCGACCGCGCACGCCGAGGTGCTGGCGATCCGGCGGGCCGCGGCCGAGCTCGGGGAGTGGCGGCTGTCCGGCTGCACGCTCGTCGTCACGCTGGAGCCCTGCACCATGTGTGCCGGTGCGCTCGTGCAGTCCCGGGTGGACCGGGTCGTCTACGGCGCCCGGGACGAGAAGGCCGGCGCTGCGGGCTCCCTCTGGGACGTCGTACGCGACAGGCGGCTCAACCACCGGCCCGAGGTGATCGAGGGCGTCCTCGCCGAGGACTGCGCCCGGATTCTCACCGAGTTCTTCCGGGCGCGGTGAGCCGGGCCGGGCGTACGAGCTCCGTGAATACCGATTTCTGAGCATGGCCCGGCGTGCTGTAAGGTCTCCCTCGGTAGCGTGTCCGAGCGGCCGAAGGAGCTCGCCTCGAAAGCGAGTGTGGCGCAAGTCACCGAGGGTTCAAATCCCTCCGCTACCGCTGAAGAGGGGCCCCGTCCGAGGACGGGGCCCTTCGTGCTGTTGATCTCCCGTGAGGCGCGAAGGTTACACTCACCGCCGGTAACACGGGGCCCTTTCGGCTCTTTCGACTCATTCGGCACGGCAGTCATGGCAGTCACAGCACAGCAGCCACAGGGGAGGCCGCGATGGCGGTGAATTCCAAGAAGATCGCCGTCTATGTGCTCGCGGTCTTCGCGCTCTACGTGATCATCACGGACCCGGCCAAGGCGGCGGACTACGTCCAGGTAGGGTTCGAGGGCATTTCGGACGCCGCCAAGGCCATCGGCGACTTCATGACGTGGATCGCCAACGGAGGCGACAGCTAGGGAGTACCCATGATCCGCCACCTGGTCCTCTTCAAGCTCGGCGAGGGCGTCGAGCGCGACGACCCGCGCGTCGTGGAGGGCGAGAAGGCCTTCCGCTCGCTGGAGGGCAAGATCCCCGAGATCCGGCACTGGGAGCTCGGCTGGAACCTCAGCGACCGCCCCATCGCCTACGACTTCGCCATCAACTCCGCCTTCGACGACGCGGCCGCCCTGCGCGTGTACGCGGAGCACCCCGAGCACCAGGCGGGCGTCGCGCTGTGGCGGGAGTTCGCCACCTGGGTGATCGCCGACTACGAATTCTGAGCCGGGCGGTGCCCCGACCCCCATGAAGCCCTCCGCCGGAACGGCGGGGGGCTTTCGCGTGTCTTACGCGGCCTTTGGTCGCCAACACGGGATTATGCGGTACTTGAACACAATGAACTGTCTTGTGATGCTATGACCGCTTTTGACGGATGAGTTGATGGATCACGAGGTGGAGTTGACCGTGCCGGCCAGTACTGCGCCTCAAGCCCCGACCCAGGAGGAGCCTCCCGCGTCCCCGCCGCCCCGCAGCCGCGGTGCCGACACCCGGGCGCTCACCCAGGTGCTCTTCGGGGAGCTCAAGGAGTTGGAGCCGGGCACGCCGGAGCACAACCGCGTGCGCGGAGCGCTCATCGAGGCGAACCTCCCGCTCGTGCGCTACGCGGCCGCCCGGTTCCGCTCCCGCAACGAGCCGATGGAGGACGTGATCCAGGTCGGCACGATCGGGCTCATCAACGCCATCGACCGCTTCGACCCGGACCGGGGCGTGCAGTTCCCGACGTTCGCCATGCCGACGGTCGTCGGCGAGATCAAGCGGTACTTCCGGGACAACGTCCGCACGGTCCATGTGCCGCGCCGGCTGCACGAGCTGTGGGTCCAGGTCAACAGCGCGAGCGAGGACCTGACCACCGCCTTCGGACGGACCCCGACGACCTCCGAGATCGCCGAGCGGCTGCGCATCACCGAGGACGAGGTGCTCTCCTGCATCGAGGCCGGGCGGTCGTACCACGCCACCTCGCTGGAGGCCGCCCAGGAGGGCGACGGGCTGCCCGGACTGCTGGACCGGCTCGGCTACGAGGACCCGGCCCTGGACGGCGTGGAGCACCGGGACCTCGTACGGCATCTGCTGGTGCAACTCCCCGAACGCGAGCAGAGAATCCTTCTGTTGCGGTACTACAGCAACCTCACCCAGTCGCAAATCAGTGCGGAACTCGGGGTATCCCAGATGCACGTTTCGAGGCTACTCGCGCGTAGCTTCCAGCGGCTGCGTTCGGCGAACCGGATCGACGCGTAACCGCATACAGGATCGAGCGGTCACCGTCGCGAGCGAATCGCTCACCAGGGCGGATCCCGACAGTTCAGGCCCGAAATACCGTCAGACCCCCTTTATCCAGGGCGGATTCGAGTCTCACATGTCGACATGTCACTACAGCGTGTTGCCGACATGTGACATTCTTCGGGAAGCGCGTTTGCCGTGGCTTCGGCTCCGGTATTCAGGTGAAGGCTGGCGTTCCTCGATCGGAGCGTTCGCCACGACCGTCCCGCGACCCAAAGGGGGTGGCATGTCCGCAGACCAGGGCAGCTCGAAGGTGCTCACGCTCACGAAGAGCGAGTCCGCGCCCGACGCCGCGCTCGACGACGTACCGGCCCTGGAGGCCGCCGATGCTCCGGCCCTCCCGGCCGCCGACGTCCCGGCCTGGCCGGCCTCGGCGAATCTCGACACCCGCACCCTCTCCCGCTCCCTGTTCCTGCGGCTCGCCGCACTGGACGAGAACAGCCCCGAGCGTGCCTACGTCCGGGACACCCTGATCGAGCTCAACCTCCCGCTCGTGCGCTACGCGGCCGCCCGATTCCGCTCCCGCAACGAGCCGATGGAGGACATCGTCCAGGTCGGCACCATCGGCCTGATCAAGGCGATCGACCGCTTCGACTGCGAACGGGGCGTGGAGTTCCCGACGTTCGCGATGCCGACGGTCGTGGGCGAGATCAAGCGCTTCTTCCGGGACACGTCCTGGTCGGTGCGCGTCCCGCGCCGCCTGCAGGAGCTGCGCCTGGCCCTCACCAAGGCCAGCGACGAGCTCTCCCAGAAGCTGGACCGCTCCCCGACGGTGACCGAACTCGCCGCCGTGCTCGGTGTGTCCGAGGAGGACGTCGTCGACGGCCTCGCGGTCGGCAACGCCTACACGGCCTCCTCGCTGGACTCCCCGGCCCCGGAGGACGACGGCGGCGAGGGCTCCCTGGCCGACCGGCTGGGCTACGAGGACACGGCGCTGGAGGGGGTCGAGTACCGCGAGTCCCTCAAGCCCCTGCTGGCCAAACTGCCGCCCCGCGAGCGGCGGATCATCATGCTGCGCTTCTTCGCCAACATGACCCAGTCGCAGATCGGCGAGGAGGTCGGCATCTCCCAGATGCATGTCTCCCGGCTGCTGACCCGGACGCTGGCGCAGCTGCGCGAGGGTCTCATCTCCGACTGACCCCTTCATATTTGACGGAGCGTCAGCCACCATGGCCGGATGCTTCGCCGGACATGGACGACCTCGACACCTGGCCGTCGGTGCGCCCTGATCGGCGCGTCGGCGGCCGTCGTCTGCCTGGGCGGGATGCTCGCCGCGTGCGGAGGCGGCGGGGACCGTGACGGCTACGTCGCCACGGGGGCGGCGGGCGGACCGCCCCGCGTCTCGGGGACGGCTGTCGCGCCGACGGACGAGGTGACGCTGGTGCCGCTCGACGGACCGGAGAGCGGCGGCGTCAGCGCCGGCGGTGAAAGTCGCGGCGGTGAAGCCGGCGGCTCCGGCAATTCCCCCGGGCAGGGCGGGAGTCGGGCGCCGGCGTCCTCTCAGGGAACGGGGCGCGAAGGGACGGAGAGTCCTGCCCGCTCCCCGAGCGACACCCACAGCCCCGCGGCCACACCCTCCGACTCGGCCACCCCGCCCACCAGTTCAGCCGGGGCCTCGACCTCCGCACCCGCCCACGCGCCCGCGAAGCTCACCGTGAGCGACCCCGAACGGGAGCCCACGGACGAGCGCTGGTGCGAGAAGGTGACCCTCGGCCTCCACAACTCGGGTGGTACGGCCGTGCGTTCGGGCACCGTGACCTTCGGCACCCACATCATCGGCGCGCTCGGCATCGACTGGGCGACGATCGAGTCGACGCGGAAGCTCCCGGCGCCGATCGGAGCCGGGGCACGCAAGGAGAAGACCTGGACGGTGTGCGTGGACGCCTGGCGGGTGCCGCTCGGCATGCACATCGAGACGCGGGACGTCTCCGTCCGGTGGAAGTGAACCCGGCGACGACTACTTGAGCGCCAGCCAGGCCACCGCCGCCACGATCGCCACGGCGACGATCACGCCGACGATCAGGCCGATGCGCGGACCGGAGGATGCGGCCGCCTGCTGACGACCGCCCTGCGGGCCCTCGTCGACGAACGCACGGAACATCTGGGTGCTGCCTGCGGGGTCGTGGTTGCCCTGGGGGCCCTGGGTGTTAGCCATGGCCAGAGACCCTAGCGAATCCGTCCGTTCGGCCCAAGTGGGGGCTCCGGGCCTGCACAGGGGGGCACAGGACCCACCCCACCTGCACATTTACGGTCGCAATACTTGCCTTTGCCAAGTTTTTGCGCCGCCCTCGATCCCTTTGTTTGCCTGTAGCAACCAAATGCTTCTATGGTTGCCCTAAGCAACAAAGAGCGGGGGGGGTGTGATGGCCGAGCAGGCGCAGTACGAGGAGCTGGTCCGCCAGTTCAGCGCCTTCGGCGCCGTGAAACGGGAGATGGGACGGACGTTGCCGTCCGACTGCCCAGCCGGTTCCGCCGCCGTACTGACGTTGCTGGCCCGCCACGGAGAGATGCGCATGAGCAAGCTCGCGGAGCTGCTCGCCGTGGACATGTCGGTCACCAGCCGCCATGTCACCCACGTCGCCGAGCGCGGCTGGATCGAGCGCTCCCCCGATCCGGCGGACAAGCGAAGCCGCATCCTCCGCCTCACTCCGGCCGGCGAGGACCGCGTCCGGGAGATGTCCCGGCGGACCACACAACTGCTCGCCGAGCGGCTGAGCGACTGGACCGACGACGAGGTCGAGGCGCTCACCCGGCTCATGGCCCGGCTGAGGGCCAGCTTCGACGACTGCCGTACACCCGCGATCACCCAGTAGGAAAAGGAACTTCATGGCAACGACCACACCAGCCGGTGTGCGGGCCCACGCCAAGCACGGGAGCGGAGCCGGGGACGGCACTCCCATGTCGCACCGGCAGATCATGGAAGCGCTGACCGGGCTGCTGCTCGGCATGTTCGTCGCGATCCTGTCGTCGACGATCGTCTCCAACGCCCTGCCCGACATCATCAAGGACCTCGGCGGCGGCCAGAGCGCCTACACCTGGGTGGTCACCGCGTCGCTGCTGGCGATGACCGCGTCCACCCCGCTGTGGGGCAAGCTGGCCGACCTCTTCTCCAAGAAGCTGCTGATACAGCTGGCCCTGGTCATCTTCGTGGCCGGCTCCGCGCTGGCCGGTCTGTCGCAGAACTCCGGCATGCTCATCGCGTTCCGTGCGGTGCAGGGCATCGGCATGGGCGGTCTGTCGTCGCTGGCGCAGATCATCCTGGCCGCGATGATCTCGCCGCGTGAGCGCGGCCGGTACAACGGCTACCTCGGCGCCACCTTCGCCACCGCGATGGTCGGCGGCCCGCTGATCGGCGGCGTCATCACCGACACCGACTGGCTCGGCTGGCGCTGGTGCTTCTACGTCGGCGTGCCCTTCGCCGTCGTCGCCCTGATCGTGCTCCAGCGCACCCTGCACCTGCCGGTGGTCCGGCGGAAGGTCAAGGTCGACTGGTCCGGCGCCTTCTTCATCACCGCCGCGGTCTGCCTGCTGCTGGTCTGGGTGACCTTCGCCGGTGACAAGTACGACTGGCTGTCCTGGCAGACCGGCGCGATGACCGGTGGCGCGCTGGCACTGCTGCTGATCTTCATCCTCGTGGAGGCCAGGGCGAGCGAGCCGATCATCCCGCTGCGCCTGTTCCGCAACCGCACCATCACCCTCGCCTCGCTGGCCTCCCTGTTCGTCGGCATCGCGATGTTCGCGGGCACGATCTTCTTCAGCCAGTACTTCCAGCTGGCGCGCAACGAGTCGCCGACCATGTCCGGCGTCCTGACCATCCCGATGATCGTCGGCCTGTTCATCTCCTCGACCGTCTCCGGCCAGGTCATCACCCGCACCGGCCGCTGGAAGGCGTGGCTGCTGGCCGGCGGTGTGCTGGTGACGGCGGGCCTCGGACTGCTGGGCACGATCCGCTACGACACCGAGTACTGGCACGTCGCGATCTTCATGGCCCTGCTGGGTCTCGGCGTCGGCATGATGATGCAGAACCTGGTCCTCGCCACCCAGAACCAGGTCGCCCCGAGCGACCTGGGCGTCGCGAGCTCGGTCGTGAACTTCTTCCGCTCCCTCGGCGGCGCCATGGGCGTCTCGGCGCTGGGCGCGGTTCTGAGCCACCGCATCACCCACTACGCCGAGGAGGGCCTCACCAAGCTCGGCGTGCAGGGCTCCTCCGGCCACGGTGAGATCCCCGACCTCGACGCGCTGCCCGGACCGGTGCGCACGGTCATCGAGAGCGCGTACGGCCACGGCGTCGCCGACGTCTTCCTGTACGCCGCGCCGATCGCCTTCCTCGCCCTGCTGTTCGCGCTGTTCATCAAGGAGGTCCCGCTGAAGACCAAGGGGGCCCTGGCACAGGCCGCCGAGGCCGAGAACCCGGCGCCGGCCGAGACCCCGGCGGTCGCGCCGGCCGCGGCGCAGGAGCGGGTGCCGAGCTGGGCCGTCACGTCCGTCGAGACCGAGGCCGCTCCCGAGGGCACGCAGCAGCTCGCCGCCGTGGCCACGGTGGCCCGCGCCGAGGAGAGCGGCGGTGCGTCCGGCGGTGTCCCGGTCCGTGGCTTCGTGCGGGGCGCCGAGAGCGCGCCGGTGCCGCAGGCGGCGGTCACGCTGATCTCGCTGGCCGGACGGCAGCTGGGCCGCTCGGTCGCGCAGGCCGACGGTTCCTACGCGGTGGACGCGCCGGGCGCGGGCTCGTACGTCCTGATCGCCTCCGCCGACGGCTTCCAGCCGCAGGCGTCCACGATCGTCGTGAACGGCGACGAGCCGGTGGCCTACGACGTCCTGCTCAGCGGCACCAGTGGGCTGAACGGTGTGGTCCGCACGGTGCAGAGCGCGCTGCCGGTGAAGGACGCGATGGTGATCGTGACCGATGTGCGCGGGGACCTGCTGGCCACCGCCGCCACCGGTGAGCAGGGCGAGTTCAGCTTCGCCGAGCTGGTGCCGGGTGCCGTGACCGTCGCGGTGAACGCCGCCGGCTACCGGCCGCGCGCCCTGCCCGTCGAGGTCGGCGGCACCGGGGTCACCCGGATCGAGGTCGACCTGGAGGCCGGTGCGCAGGTCCAGGGCGTCGTACGGGCGCCGCACGGGCCGCTGGCCGACGCGCGGGTCACGTTGGTGGACGCCGCGGGCAACGTCGTGGGCACGGCGACGACCGGTCCGGACGGGGCGTACGCCTTCACCGACCTGGACGGCGGCGAGTACACGGTCATCGCGACGGGCTACCCGCCGGTGGCGACCGCGCTGACGGTGACCGGTCGTGGGGTCGACGACCACGACGTCGAACTCGCCCATCCAGGCGAGTAGTCGAACTCCGGCCCGTGGCGGGCGGCGCGCTCTGAGCGGAGGTGCGCCGGCGCCGCGGGCCGGTTTCTTTGGGACTTTCTTCTGAGGAGTACGTGAGATGGGACTGACCGCGAGGATCCGTACCCGGGACGGTTGGGCCGTGTCGCACGCGGTCGTCACGGTGACGGACATGACCGGAACGCAGGTGCTGCGGGCGGAGGCGGACGCGGAGGGGGCCGTACGGGACGCGAATCCGCTGCCTGCGGGGGCGTACACCGTCATCGTCACCGCCGTCGGCTACGCGCCCGCCGCCGCGAGCGCGATCGTCACCGCGAGCGGCCGCGCCGAGGTCGGCACCTTGACGCTGGCCCGCCGGGGCGGCACCGAGCTGCCGCCGCCCGGACCGTGGACCGTCGACCCGGCGCACTCCAGCGTGGCCGCCGTAGCCCAGCACCTGGGCATCTCGAGCGTGCACGGTCGTTTCACCCAGTTCTCCGGCGCCATCGAGATCGCGCCGGACGACGTCACCAAGTCCCGTGTGGAGGCGGTGATCCGGGCCGGCTCGATCGACACGGGGAACGGCATGCGGGACGGACATCTGAAGTCGCCGGATTTCCTGGACGTCGAGAAGTACCCCGAGATCACATATCGCTCGACGGGGCTCACGGCGGCCACGGGCACCGACCGCTGGACGGTGCACGGCGAGCTGACCATGCACGGTGTCGTGCGACCGGTGGACCTCGACCTGGCCTACCTCGGGACGGGTGCCGACCCGTGGGGCGGGACGCGGGCGGCGTTCCGCGCGACGACGGAGCTGCACCGGGACGACTTCGCCATGAACTACAACCAGGTGGTGCAGGCGGGGATCGCGGCGATCGGTACGACGCTGAAGGTGGAGCTGGACATTCAGGCGGTGCAGGGGGAGTCGCTGCCGCAAGGGTAGTCACGGCAGGGTCAGGCTGAGAGGGCCCGCCGGCCCCTAGGCTGACGACCATGGCACCGAACATCGCGACGAACACCCGCGTCTCGCTCGAAGACCTGCTGGACTTCGTACGCCCCCGGCACCGCGCCATCCTGCTCACCCGGCGGGCCGACGGCAGCCCGCAGGCCTCGCCGTTGACCTGCGGGGTCGACGACTCGGGGCGGATCGTGGTCTCCACGTATCCCGAGCGGGCCAAGACGCGCAACGCCAAGCGGGACGAGCGCATCAGCCTGGTCGTGCTGAGCGACGACTGGAACGGGCCGTGGGTGCAGATCGACGGTTCCGCCGAGGTGATCGACTCGCCGGAGTCCGTCGAGCCGCTCGTGGAGTACTACCGGAACATCGCCGGGGAGCATCCGGACTGGGACGAGTACCGGGCGGCGATGCTGAAGCAGGGGAAGTCGATCATTCGGCTCACTCCGCGGAAGTGGGGACCGGTGGCGACCGGTGGGTTCCCGGCGCGGCTGGTCGAGGGGGACTGAGGCTGTCGAGGGGGACTGAGGCTCACGCTTCCGTCGCCCGGTCGGCCGTGAACAGGACCTCACGGGCCTGCTCCGCGGCGCGGATCATGCTCTCGCCCACGAAGTCGACGAAGCGGGCGATGTTCTCCAGGCGGACGGCGGCCGGGGTGCCGGGGCCGAGGATGCCGACGCCCTGCCGTGCGGTCTCCGCGAGCTGGGCCTGCGACCGGGCGGCGGCGATCATCCCCTGGTACCAGAGCTCGTTGTCGACGAGGTAGCGGTCGCGGCGGCGTTCGTCGCGTTCCCTGCGGATGAGATCCAGGTTTTCCAGGAACGTGACCGCTTTGGAGATGGACGCCGGGCTGACCTCGAGGCGCTGGGCGAGTTCGGACGCGGTGAGGCTGCCCGCGTCGGTGGTGTAGAGGCAGGCCAGCACCCGGGATGTCATCTTGGGCAGACCCTGCTGCATGAAGAGGGCCGTGAACGTCTCCGTGTACTCGCGCACGGCCTCGGCGTCGCGTCCGTGCGCCTGCGCGGGCGCCTCCCGCCCTTGGGGCGTGGCCTGCTTGCGCCGGTGGGCGCGGCGTTCGGTGGCGTGGTGGGCCAGATCGGCGCGGTAGGCGGTGGGGCCGCCGTTGCGCATCACCTCGCGCGTGATGGTCGAGGTCGGACGGTCGAGACGCCTCGCGATCTCCGCGTAGGCGAGCCCGTCGGCCAGCCCCAGCGCGATCTGCTGGCGTTCCTGCTGGGTGAGCCTGCCTCCCGGCATCGCGATCTCCCTCCGTGCTCCTTTGATGCCTCCAGCATAGCCTTCACCCTCAATCCATTGCAACGACCAAGATGAGGGTTGTTGCATTAGAAGCAGAATCATTGCAACGAATTCTAGGCCTTCACCTGCATTGATGTCACTTCTGCGCAACGACGTCGTTGCCAGATTCTTGAACGCAACGTAGCTTTTCCGGTGTCGGAAACACCAACGAGCACAGGAGAGCACGATGCAGAAGTTCGACACCCCCACCCCGGTCTCCGCCGTCCTCGACATCCCCGCGGGCCGCATCCGGTTCATCGCCGCCGACCGCGCCGACACCACGGTCGAGATCCTCCCCGCGGACGCCTCCAAGGGCCGCGATGTGAAGGCGGCGGAGCGGACCGAGGTCTCCTACGACGACGGCGTCCTGCGGATCGAGGTCCCGGCGGCGACGAACCGCATCCTCGGCAACTCGGGATTCATCGAGGTGACGGTCCAGCTGCCCGCCGGCTCCCGCGTCGAGGCGAAGGCGGCCAGCGCCGAGTTCCGGGGCGTGGGGCGGCTCGGCGACGTCGCGTTCGAGGGCCAGCAGGCCACGGTCAAGCTCGACGAGACCGACAGCGCCCGCCTCACCACCCTCGACGGCGACATCTCGGTCGGCCGCCTGGGCGGCCCCGCGGAGATCAGCACCCAGAAGGGCGACATCCGGATCACCGCGGCCGTGCGCGGCACGGTCGTGCTGACCACCCAGATGGGCGACGTGTCGGTCGGCGCCGCCCGCGGGGTCTCCGCCGCCCTGGACGCCGGCACCGGCTACGGCCGGATCGACAACGCGCTCAAGAACGCCGACGGCACCCCCGGCCTGAAGATCCGCGCGACCACCTCCCACGGTGACATCACCGCCCGCAGCCTCTGATCCGCAGCCCATGACAAAGGAGCGCTCCTCATGACCGACCTGGCCATCGCGGCGAACGGGCTGCGCAAGTCCTACGGCGACAAGACCGTCCTCGACGGCGTCGACCTGGCCGTCCCGGAGGGAACGATCTTCTCCCTGCTCGGCCCTAACGGCGCCGGCAAGACCACCGCCGTGAAGATCCTGTCCACGCTCGTCTCCGCCGACCCCGGCACGGGGGCCATCCACATCGGCGGCCACAACCTGGCCGCCGACCCCCAGGCGGTGCGTGCCGCGATCGGTGTCACCGGACAGTTCTCCGCCGTCGACGGTCTGATCACCGGCGAGGAGAACATGTGGCTCATGGCGGACCTGCACCATCTGCCCAAGCTCGAGGGTCGGCAGGCCGCCGCCGAGCTGCTGGAGCGCTTCGACCTCACCGAGGCCGCGAAGAAGCCCGCGTCCACCTAGTCCGGCGGCATGAAGCGCCGCCTCGACATCGCCATGACCCTGGTCGGCAACCCCCGGATCATCTTCCTCGACGAGCCGACCACCGGTCTCGACCCACGCTCACGCCACAACATGTGGCAGATCATCCGCGAACTCGTCTCCGACGGCGTCACCGTCTTCCTCACCACCCAGTACCTGGAAGAGGCCGACCAACTCGCCGACCGCATCGCGGTGCTGAACGACGGCAGGATCGCCGCCGAAGGCACCGCCGAGGAGCTCAAGCGACTCATCCCCGGCGGACACGTCCGGCTCCGCTTCAACGACCCGGCGGCGTACCGAAGCGCCGCCTCCGCACTCACCGAAGCCTCCCGCGACGACGAGGCGCTCGCCCTGCAACTCCCCAGCGACGGCAGCCAGCGCGAGCTGCGCTCCCTCCTCGACCGGCTCGACACCGCCGGCATCGAGGCCGACGAGCTGACCGTGCACACCCCCGACCTCGACGACGTCTTCTTCGCCCTCACCGGCAGCGCCACCATCCCCGACCAGCCCAAGGAGAACGCCCGATGAGCACCCTCTCCCTCGCCCTGCGCGACTCGTCCACGATGCTGCGCCGCAACCTCCTGCACGCCCGGCGCTACCCGTCGCTGACGCTGAACCTGCTGCTGACCCCGATCATGCTGTTGCTGCTCTTCGTCTACATCTTCGGCGACACCATGAGCGTGGGCATCGGAGGCGGCGCTCCGGACCGCTCCGTGTACATCGCCTACATCGTCCCGGGCCTGCTGCTGATGACCATCGGCAGCACCACGATCGGCACCGCGGTCTCCGTCTCCACCGACATGTCCGAGGGCATCATCGCCCGCTTCCGCACGATGGCCATCCACCGCGGCTCCGTGATCATCGGACATGTCATCGGAAGCGTGCTGCAGTCCATCATCAGCGTGGTGCTCGTCGGCGCCGTCGCCGTGGCGATCGGCTTTCGGTCCACCGACGCCACCGTCCTGGAGTGGCTCGCGGCGTTCGGACTGCTCGCTCTCTTCGCCATGGCCCTCACCTGGATCGCGGTCGGCATGGGCCTGATCAGCCCGAACGCCGAAGCCGCGAGCAACACCGCGATGCCGCTGATCCTGCTGCCGCTTCTGTCCAGCGCCTTCGTCCCCCTGCACTCCATGCCGGGCTGGTTCCGCCCGATCGCGGAGTACCAGCCCTTCACGCCGGCCATCGAGACCCTGCGCGGCCTGCTGCTCGGCACCGAGATCGGCCACAACGGCTGGCTCGCCGTCGGCTGGTGCCTGGGCCTCGCGGTGCTCGGCTACCGCTGGTCGACCGCGAAGTTCAACGCCGACCAGAAATAGCCGTCATGACCACGCGGGTCACCCCCGCAACTCGTCCCATCCAAGGGCGGCGTGCCTCGACATCCGGTCGAAGCGCGCCGCCCGTTCGTGTGCGCCGTTCAAGGGGGCGCTACTCGTGCCCGGCCCTTTCGACCATCGCCTCGATCCCCGCCACCAGCAGGTCGAGGGCGAACTCGAAGTCGCGCTCCCACATCTCCTCGACCGTGTCGCCGCCGCGGGCCTCCATGAGTTCCGCGGACTCCTGGACGATGTCGGCGGCCTCCGGGGACTGGGTCACCGTGCTCATCGCGTGGCGGAAGTAGTCGTCCGGACTCATGCCGAGCGCCGTGCTGCGGGCGATGAAATGGCCCTCGATCGTGCCGAAGCCGTACACGAACTGGAAGACGGCGGAGATGGCCGCCACCAGGCCGTGCGCGGGCAGGCCGGTTCTGCGGACGACTCGCTGGACCAGGCGGGAGAAGGCCAGGCTGTTCGGGCCGATGTTGACGTAGGTGCCGATCAGGGGCGCCAGCCAGGGATGGCGCACCAGCAGGCCGCGGTACTCACGGGCCAGCGTGCGCAGCTGGTCGCGCCAGTCCTCGTCGGTGTCCGGGTCGGGGAGGGTGAGTTCGCCGAAGGCCGCGTCGAGGGCGAGTTCGAGGAGGTCGTCCTTGGTGTCGACGTACCAGTAGACGGACATCGCGGTCACGTTCAGCTCGGCGGCCAGCCGGCGCATGGAGAACTTGGCCAGCCCCTCGGCGTCCAGAAGCCGTACGGTCACCTCGGTGATGCGGTCCCGGTCGAGCCCCGAGGGCTGGCCTCCACCGCGTCCACCTCGACGCTCCTTGCCTTCCAGCCAGACGCTGGTCCGCGCGGACTGCCGGGCTGCCCTGGCCATGGCGCACCTTCCTAGACATTCGAATCGCCGGTCGCGGGGAGCGCCCCGCAGGGGCGCGGGGAACTGCGCGACCAGCCACAACGGCCCCGCAGTCGCCCGACAACCGTATGTCCCGAGCTCTCAGGCGAAGTCTGCCCTCTCGGCCCGCCGCAACAACGCCCCCGCGACCATCCCCCCGAGCAATACGGCCAACGCCCCCACCAACAAACTGATCTCGAGCCCCGAGGAGAACGCGTCCGTTACACGCGCCTTCTCCTCAGCCGACCCCGCAGCCGCCAACGCCGAAGGCAAAGACGTCGCCGCCACCGGAATCAACGCCGCGAACCGCGAGTTGAGCAAAGCCCCCAGCACGGCGACCCCCAGCCCGGTTCCGAACTCCGCCACCGTCCCGTTGATCCCCCCGCCGACCCCGGCCTTCTCCGGCGGAATCGCACTCATGATCGCGTGTGACATCGCCGGACTCGCCACCGCGGCACCGCCGCCGATGAGCACCAACCCCAGCAGCGTGCCGGTGTAGCCGCCGGAGGCCACCGTGGCGATGGAGGCCAGGCCGGCCGCCATGACCGCCATGCCGAGCCCGATGGCGAGCGGGGTTCCCAGCCGGGCGGCCCACTTCGCCGCCACACCGGTGAAGTTCAGCGCCACGATCATCAGGGCGAGCGGCGCCGTGCGCAGGCCGGCCTCCAGGGGCTCGTAGCCGAGCACGAACTGCATGTGCTGGGTGAGCAGGAAGAGCGATCCGCCCATGCCGAAGGTGATGAGGACACCGCCCGAGACCGCCCCCGTGAACTGCCGGTTCCGGAAGAAGTGCATGTCGATCATGGGGTACGGGATCCGGCTCTCCCAGTACGCGAAGGCGGCCAGCACGACGATCGCCACGGCCGCCGTCACCAGCACCCGGCCGGACGTCCAGCCGTGCTCGGGCCCGGAGATGATCGCGAAGACCAGGGAGGCCATGCCGATCGTGGAGAGCACGGCGCCCAGCAGGTCGGGACGGTCGCCTTGAGGGTTCTTCGACTCCGGGACGAGCACGACCACCGCCACCAGGGCGAGCACCGCGACCGGAATGTTGATCAGGAAGATCGCGCCCCACCAGAAGTGGTCCAGCATGAAGCCGCCGAGCAGCGGTCCGGCCGCGAAGCCCAGCGAGTTCACCGCGGCCCAGATGCCGATCGCCTTCGGCTGCTCCTCGGGCGTGAAGATCTGGATGGCCACGGCCAGGACGGTGGTCATCAGCAGCGCGCCGCCGACGCCCATCCCGGCCCGCGCCGCGATCAACTGGCCCGTGGAATCGGCGAGGCCGGCCACGAGCGAGCCCACGCCGAACAGTGCCAGGCCCGCGACCAGCATCTTCTTACGGCCGTAGCGGTCGGCCGCGCTGCCCGCCGAGAGCAGCAGACCCGACTGGACGAGCGAGTAGGCGTTGATCATCCACTGGATGTCGGAGGTGGCCGCGCCCAGTTCGCGGGTGAGCGAGGGGATGGCCACGTTCAGCACGGTGTTGTCGAGTACCACGGTGAGCACGGCGAGGCAGAGGACGCCGAGGATCAGCCAGCGTTGCGGGTGGCCGCCCGGCGCCGCGGGCTGTGGCGGGGCCGGGGCCTGTTCCCGGGGGGACGTCGTCATGCTGTACACCGTAGAACAGATCCCATACACCGTACAACGCGAATTGCGCCGTACCGGAGGACCAGAAGGCCGGAAAGCCGGAAGGGCGTACGGCCTCGGCGGCCGTACGCCCTTCGTCTTGGAGAACCGTCAGCTGCCGGTCTGCTGCGTCAGGTCGTAGAACGTCGCCGAACCGACCGTCACCTGCTTGAAGTTGGCCTCGACCCACTCGGTGATCTGCGAGGACGTGCCGCTGCTGCTGCCGCCCATGCCGCCGCCGCTGCCACTGGCGATGAAGTAGTGAATCTTGCCGTCCGTCACGTACTCCTTGAACTCGGCCAGCGTCGGGGACGGGTCCGTGCCGTTGAAGCCGCCGATCGCCATGACCGGGTCGCCGGTGGAGAGCTGGTAGCTCGCGGCGTTCTGGGCACCGATGGCCGCGGCCGCCCAGGTGTAGTCACTCACGTTCTTCTCCAGCAGTTCCTTGGCCTCGTCGCTGACGCTGGCGCCGTTGAGCAGACCGCCCATGCCGCCACCGCCGCCCATGCCGCCGCCGTCGCCCATCTGGCCGCCGCCCTGCTGGTTGCCCTGCTGGTTCTGGCCCTGGCCCTGGGTGTTGCCGTTGCCGTTCTGCTGACCCGGCATGCCGCCGCCGGGGAAGCCGTTGCCGTTCTGCTGGTTCTGGCCGCCCTGCTGGTTCTGGCCCTGCTGGTTCTGGCCGGGCATGCCGCCCCCACCGGGACCGCCGCCCATGCCGCCGCCACCGCCGGGGCCGCCGCGACCGCCCGCGACCGCGGGACCCGCGGTGACGATCGAGCCGGAGTGTCCCTCGTTCACCGTGGTGAGGGTGTACGCGGTCGGGCCGGCCAGCGTGGCCACCAGACCCAACCCGACGACGCCCATGACCAGTTGACGTCCGAGCTTCGAGGCGAAGATCAGACCCAGCGCCGCGGCCAGACCGCCGACCAGCACCAGCCACTTCAGCCAGGGGAGATAGTCCGAGGAGCGGTTGAGCAGGACGTAGCCCCAGACCGCGGTGGCCGTCATCGCGCCCGCCAGGGTCAGCGACGCCCACATCTTGTCGCGCTTGTCCCAGAGCAGCGCCGCGCCCATGCCGATCAGCGGGGCGATGTAGGGGGCGAGGGCCACCGTGTAGTACTCGTGGAAGATGCCCTGCATATAGCTGAACACCAGCATGGTCGTGACCAGCGCGCCGCCCCAGACCAGGAACGAACCGCGCGTCACCGACGCCCGCCTGAGCTTGCGCGTGGCCACCAGGCCCGCGACCAGCAGGATCAGCGCGGCCGGGATCAGCCAGGAGATCTGGCCGCCGATGCTGGAGCCGAACAGCCGGTCCCAGCCGGTCTCGCCCCAGTTGCCGCCGCCGTTTCCGCCGCCACCGCCGCCCCCGACGCTGCCGGTCTCGTCGCCGTTGAGCCGGCCCAGACCGTTGTAGCCGAAGGTCAGTTCAAGGAACGAGTTGTTCTGCGAGCCGCCGATGTACGGCCGGGAGGAGGCGGGCCACAGTTCGACGATCGCGACCCACCAGCCGCCCGAGACGACGATCGCGGCGAGGCCCGCGGCGAGCTGACCGATCCGCTTCTTCACCGACACCGGGGCGCAGACGCCGTGGACGAGGGCGAGCGGGGGAAGGATCAGGAAGGCCTGGAGGGTCTTGGCGAGGAAGGCGAAGCCGATGGCGACTCCGGCCCACACCAGCCACTTCGTACGGCCGTCCTCCATGGCCCGGATGACGAAGTAGCAGGCCACCGCCATCAGCAGCGCCAGCATGGCGTCCGGGTTGTTGAACCGGAACATCAGCGCCGCGACCGGGGTGAGCGCGAGTACCGCGCCCGAGATCAGACCGGCCGCGGGGCTGAACCGGCGGCGTACGGCCGCGTAGACCACGGCCACCGTGCCCACGCCCATGAGGACCTCGGGGAGGAGGATCGCCCACCAGCTGAGGCCGAAGAGGCGCACCGACAGCGCCATCGGCCACAGGGAGGCCGGGGGCTTGTCGACGGTGATGGCGTTGGCCGCGTCCAGCGAGCCGAAGAAGAAGGCCTTCCAGGACTCGCTGCCCGCCTGGACGGCCGCCGAGTAGAAGGAGTTGGCGTAGCCGGAGGCGCTCAGGTTGTAGAGGTAGAGCAGGAGCGTGACGAGCAGCAGGCCGAGGAAGGCCGGGCGCGCCCAGCGCGGGTCCTCGGGGCGCCCGCGCCACAGCCGCCGTACGAAGGGCTGCTCGGGTTCACCGGCGTCCGGGGCGGCGGGCGGGGGCGTGGGAGGTGGGCCCCAGGTGTCGGGGCTCGTCCCTCTGTCGTAGCTCGTCTGGTCGTAGTGGACGGTCATCGGTATTCCCTCGACTCGGTGTCGTGCGGGCGCACCGGCTGCAACTGCATGGTGGCGTCCCGCCAATTGCCGTCCGCGGCTTCACCGGCGCGGAATCGATCGTTGACGTACGTGGGGTGGGGTGCGCCCGTCGGACGCTGCGGGAGCGGGCCGTAGTGGACCGGCGGTTCCATGGAGTAGGCCGGCGAGGACGAGTTGGGGACCGGCGTGCGCGAGGCGACGACCGTCGAGTCGGTTTCGTCGCGCCGGTCCGGGAACACCCACGCTCGGAAGAGCAGGAAGCGCAGCACCGTCGCGGCGAGGTTGGCGGCGACGAGGACCGCGAGTTCCGTGGAGTGGGCCGGTTCGCTGCTGGCCGCGTTCAGGGCGGCCAGCGAACCGCTGGTCAGGGCGAGTCCGATGCCGAAGACGACCAGACCCTGCGCCTGGTGCCGGATGGCGCCGGCCCGGCCGCGCACCTGGAAGGTGAGGCGCCGGTTGGCCGCCGTGTTGGCGATCGCGGAGACCAGCAGGGCGAGCGCGTTGGCGATCTGCGAGCCGGTGAAGACGCGGAAGCCGCTGTACAGCAGCAGATAGAACAGGGTGGACAGGCCGCCGACGACGCAGAAGCCGACGAGCTGGCGGGCGAGGCCCCGGGGGACGTCCTGGACGTCGCGGTCACGGGGGTCGTCGCCGAAGGGGCGGGCGAGCCGGTCCAGCGGCAGCGCCCCGCCGGCGAGGGCCTTGCCCACCCGCCACACGCCCTTGAGGTCCTCGGTCGCCGTCCTGACGATGTGCACGGTCGAGTCGGGGTCGTCGACCCAGTCGACGGGAACCTCGTGGATACGGAGTCCGGCCCGCTCGGCGAGCACCAGCATCTCGGTGTCGAAGAACCAGCCCGTGTCCTCCACCATCGGCAGCAGGATCCGGGCGACGTCCCGGCGTATCGCCTTGAAACCGCACTGCGCGTCCGTGAAGCGGGCCTGGAGCGAGCCGCGCAGGATGAGGTTGTACGAGCGGCTGATGAACTCCCGCTTGGGACCGCGCACGACCCGCGAGCTACGGGCGAGCCGGGAGCCGATCGCCAGATCCGAGTGACCCGAGATCAGCGGCGCCACCAGCGGCAGCAGGGCGTTGAGGTCGGTGGACAGGTCCACGTCCATGTAGGCGAGGATCGGGGCGTCCGAGGCGGACCAGACGGTCCGCAGCGCCCGGCCGCGGCCCTTCTGCTCCAGCCGGAAGGACCTGACCTCCGGGAGCTCCGCCTCCAGCCGTGACGCCACCCGGGGGGTGGTGTCCGTCGAGGCGTTGTCCGCGATCGTGATGCGGAACGCGTACGGGAAGGTGCGCTTGAGGTGATCGTGCAGTCTCAGCACACACGGCTGGAGGTCCTTCTCCTCGTTGTAGACGGGGATCACTACGTCCAGGACAGGCGTACCGGCGTCTCCGGCCGGGAGGTGCTCCCGCGCCGGCAGGGTGCCGGGAGAAGAGTCGGTTCGCATGGAACCGACTTTCGTCAGGCGCCCTGTTCCACCCATGTGGTGACGCTGTGCTGTGCCTGTGAGTGCTGTTGCCAGCTCATCTCGGGGCTCGGCGGCGCGGGAAGGGCCGGCAGATGCACCGTGAACATGGTGTGTCCGGGCGCGCTGTCGACGGTCACGGCGCCACCGTGCGCGGTGGCCACGGCCTGCACAATGGCCAGGCCGAGGCCGGTCGAGCCGGTGGCACGGGAGCGCGCGGAGTCGCCGCGCGCGAACCTCTCGAAGACGTGCGGCAGCAGATCCGGCGGGATTCCCGGCCCGTTGTCCGCCACGTCCACGCACAGCCAGGGACCCCGCCGCTGAACACGGGCAGTGACCGTCGTGCCGGGCGGGGTGTGGTTGCGGGCGTTGCCGAGCAGGTTGACGAGGACCTGTTGCAGACGTGCCGCGTCCGCCGAGACGAGCGCGGGCTCGTCGGGCAGGTCGAGGCGCCAGTTGTGGTCCATGCCGGCCGCGCGCGCGTCGCTGATGGTGTCGACGACGAGCGGGATGAGGTCGGTCTGCTCGAACTGGAGGGGCCGTCCGGCGTCGAGCCGAGCGAGCAGCAGGAGGTCCTCGACGAGCAGGGTCATCCGCCCGGCCTCGGACTCGATACGGCCCAGCGCGTGCCGGGTGTCGGGCCCGACTTCCTCTCTGCCGCGTCTGGTCAGCTCGGCGTACCCGCGGATGGAGGCGAGGGGTGTGCGCAGCTCATGGCTGGCGTCGGCCACGAACTGCCGTACCCGCATCTCGCTCTGCTGGCGGGAGTGCAGGGCGGCGTGGACATGGTCGAGCATGCGATTGAGCGCGGCGCCGACCTGGCCGACCTCGGTGTGCGGGTCGGTCTCGGACTCGGGGACGCGTTCGCTGAGGTTGACCTCGCCGGTGTGGAGGGGGAGTTCGGAGACACGGGTCGCGGTGGTGGCGACTCGGCGGAGGGGGCGGGTGGCCACGCCGACGATCACCGTGCCGGCGATACCGGCGGCGACCAGGGCGGCGGCGGTGACGCTGGCTTCGATGAGGACGAGGGTGTTGAGGGTGTTGTCGACGTCGGTGGTCGGGATGGCGACGTAGTAGGTGCCGTTGGGGCCGCTGGCGTACTGGACGCGGTAGCCGCCGTAGCCGGGGATGTCGACCGTGTGCTTCTTGCCGTCCTGGGCGACGGCGCCCAGCGCCTGGGTCGCGGCCTCGGTGAGCGCCCCGGCCGTCATCTGGGGGACGCCGTTGTCGTCCCTGGTCTTGTCGCCGACCTTGGCCTCGGTGACGGAGCCGTTCTCGACCTTCGCCCCGATGGTGCCGCTAGGCTGCGGTCCCTTGGTGACGAAGTCGGTGAGGATGACCTCCTTGGGCTCCTTCTTGCCCTGGTCGTGCCCTGCGCCGTCCTGGGGCTGGTCCGGAGGCCGGAAAGCGCCGGACGCCCGGGCCGCGACCTCGCTGAGCTGACCGTCCAGCTGCTCGTACAGGTGGGTGCGCAGCGCGAGCGTCGTCACCGTACCGATCACCGCACACACCACGGCGATCAGCACCACGGATGCGACGACGAGCCGCGTCCGCAGCGTACGCGGCTGACCCTCCCCCACTCTCGACTTCGCTCGAGCGGGGGGACCCCCACGTCTCCTCTGCGCTCGCGGTCGTCGTCGCCCGCTCATGACGCCGCGGGCTTGATCAGATAACCGGCCCCACGCCGGGTGTGGATCATCGGCTCGCGACCGGCGTCGATCTTCCGGCGCAGATAGGAGATGTACAGCTCGACGACATTGGCCTGGCCGCCGAAGTCGTACGACCACACGCGGTCGAGTATCTGGGCCTTGCTGAGCACCCGCCGCGGGTTGCGCATGAGGAAGCGCAGCAACTCGAACTCGGTGGCGGTGAGGTGGATGTTGTCCCCGGCCCGCGAGACCTCGTGGCTGTCCTCGTCGAGCGTCAGGTCGCCGACGACGAGCACGGAGTCCGACCGCCGGTCGGCGGCGCCGGAACGCCGGATGAGCCCGCGCAGCCGGGCCACGACCTCCTCCAGGCTGAACGGCTTGGTGACGTAGTCGTCCCCGCCCGCGGTGAGCCCGGCGATACGGTCCTCGACGGCGTCCTTGGCCGTCAGGAACAGCACCGGCACGTCCGGGAGCTCCCGGCGCAGCCGCCCGAGGACGGTCAGGCCGTCCATGTCCGGCAGCATCATGTCCAGGACGACGGCGTCGGGCCGGAACTCGCGCGCGGTCTGGACGGCACCGGTGCCGTCTCCCGCGCTGCGGATCTGCCAGCCTTCATAGCGAAGGGCCATGGACAGCAGTTCGGTGATCGACAACTCGTCGTCCACCACAAGCACTCGGACGGGGCTCCCGTCCGGCCTCAGCAGTTCGGTGCGCCCCTGGGGCGAGGTCGTGGTCATAGCGGACACGATGTCGGGGTCCGCTTAGAACACGCTTTCCGCAACCTGTGATTTTCCTAAGAAACGCACAGGAGGCTCTCAGGGAGCACCTGGGAAGTCCTTGATCGAGAGCGCCCCGTTCCGGTGGAGCTGCTGAACCGGTAGTTGAGTTGCCACCGCACCCATCGCCCCGGCACGAGCCGAACCGCGAGGCCGCCGTGGCCTGGAGGGCAGCCGGAACAACGGCTCCACGCGCGTCTGGTCCTCAACTGTCCGTCTTTTTGCGGGAGTTGGACGCGTCGACCGTCTGGTTGAAGAGCCGTACTGATGGCAACGCGGGCCAGGAATGCGACCTCCATGATCCCTTTCACCCTGGTGCTACGCCCCGCTCCAGCCCATTTGGCCCCCGCGCAGCGCACAGCATTCGGCTGCGGCTTTAGGAAGCAGCCACTTCGGCACGAGCCTCGCAGATAGTGGCCGACGCGAATCAGGATGAACCGACCACGGGCGCCAAGACCCATAGCGCGTGCGGCGTGACTTCTTGTTCACGGCTAAACATTAGGCGCCGGTGTCGATCAGTGTGTTAGATTCCTTCCTGATTCCGATCATTCGCACTTCGGAGCCCCTCTGTGAGGCTTGAAAGCGGACCGGGGCATTCCGACCAAGTGCCCCAGCAAGGAATCGGAAGAGGAAAAAACGGGGGGATACATCTTGAGCGGAGATAGCTGCCGGAGTGGCCTTGACGGTTCGACTGAGAAGACGAATCACGGGCTGACATCTCGCACGCGACTTTAGTTTCCGCTGGCGCGTTCACCGTTCGGCGCAGCACTGATTGACGCCCGGTCGCTGGTTTATGACCAGATTCTCAGACGCGCCCATTCTCAAGATGTTTCCTATTGTGCACGAATAAAACAGGGGGTTTTCGTGCGTATACGCACCATGCTGACCATTGCGGCTGTCGGATCGATGGCGCTGACCGGCGTCACCGCCACTCCGTCTCTGGCCGCCGACGAACCGGGTGCCATACCCGATGTCGCCTCGGGTGTCCTCACACCCGAGGAGGAGGCGGAAGTCCACGCGGAGGCGGACCCCACCGACAAGGTGGACATGTACTACAAGGGCGAGAAAGTGGACCCGGCGTCCGGCTGGAACGGTGCTGAGGTCTGTGCGGAGGTGTCGGAGGACGGCACGATGCAGTGCTTCGACAGCAACACCGAGGCCAACAGATACCTCGCCGCCCATGCACCGACAGCGGAGACCCGGGCCGGAGCCAAGCAGGCCTTGACCGCCCGGAAGTACCAGGACTGCCCCAGTAACTACGTCTGCCTCTGGCAGGACTCGAACTACACCGGCAGACGACTGCAGTGGCCCACCTACGACACGGCCAAGACTCGCCACCTCGACCAGTACTCGCCGTCTTTCCGGGACAAGGCCACATCCGCCTTCGTAAACCGTCCGCAGCGCGGAGTCGAGCTGTACGACTTCCGGACGGGAATGCTCGACCCTCATCTGTTCCTGGGGGCGGGGTACAGCCTGTACAAGAACTTCAAGGACATCGATTACACCTACGGCGGCAATTGGAATGACAAGGTTGACGCCATCAAGTTCTGATTCAGCCATCTGACCAGTACCGGCACTCCGGACTCGGGGTGCCGGTACTCTGACATCTCGTATCCAGCCCAAGCCTGCGACGGAGACCCCTGTGAAGCGCACCCCCCACACCGCTGCCATTCTCGCACTCGGTGCCGTCCTGATAGCCGGAACTGCGGCCTGCAGCACCGAAAGCGCTGCGAAACCCGACAAGATCGGAGTCGCGGAAACGCTGCCCACCGACCCGGATGAGGGGCAGTCGAAGAAGAATGCCAGGGAATTTCGGTCCTGGGTCGACGAACATGGAACCGCTCAGCAGAAGGAAGCGGCCGGACGGGTCCAGCGCATCATCGGCGAGTGGAACGAAAAGACGGGAAACGCCTACATCTCCACTGACATCAACGGCGGGAAGACCCAGGTGAAGGACCCCCAGGCGACTGCCACCGCCATCGTCAAGGCCTTCGCCGACTGGAAGGACTCCGACCAAGGGTATGCGTCGATCTATGACGTCTTCGGCAACGCCGTGATCACCAATTACAAATTCTGACGACACGTCGGCCATCGTGCCACCGCGGAGGCCCGCCCGTGATCTGTCAGAGACCCTGTGGAGTGATCGACAGGGCCTCTGGGTATCGCCCTGACGGCAGTGCATAACGGCAACCGCCCCGCAGGGCGGGCGTGGTTCAACGCGGATCGCCTTTCGTGAAGGTCCACGTCCGACCAGCGCAGCCCCAGCCGCCGGACGGGGAGCTGCGATCAGAACAGCCCGTCCTGCACGCCTACTTCCTCGCCCCTGAACTCCCTTACCGGCAGTGCGTTCTCAATGCCCCTAGCGGCAGGCACCAGCTCCCACCCCGTCATCAGCCGCGTATCGACCACGACCACCCCACCCCCCGTCTCCACATGCAGATCCGGCCCCGCCGCCGCGATCAATCGCCCGCTCACCGCCCCGCCCGCCACGAGCTCGGTCACCGCCCCCACAGCGTCCGGCAGACCCTCGAGCCCGAACACCCCCGCGTGATCGACCGGTTGGCAGGGCTCGCGAGCAAGGGACTCGGGCCAGCCCTCCAGTGCCACCGCCCGTGCGTGCAGGTCCGCCACCTCCGCCGCCCGCTCCACCGCCGACACCGGCAGCGCGGAACGCACGGCGCGCTTGGCGGCGTACGGAATCCGGTCCGGCACCCGCAGGGCCGCCCGCAGCAGCTCCTCCGTGCGCCGCGCCGCCATCAGCGGTCCGGCGCCCAGCCAGGTGAAACAGACCGCGCCCTGCTCCAGCAGCCGCGCCGAGCCGCGCTCAAGGGCGGTGATGCCGACCTTGGTCATGCCGGGGCCGAACCAGGCCAGATATACGTGGTACGGCCGCGGGTCGTCCGCGATCGTGTCGGCGGCCACCGAGTGCGCCCGGTCCAGCCGCGCGCACTCCTCGCACCGCGCCCCCGTGCTCCGCCCCGGCACGACCGCCCGCACCGGACACGCATGCCCCCGCGCTCCCACGCATGTCCGCACTCCCCCTTCCGCAACCCCGAAGGCCACCCGCTTCCCCCAGGTCAGCGCGGAGCGCCGACCGCCGTCCCACGCCAGCTCGGGGCCATCGGCCGACCAGCGCAGCCCCTTGCATCTCCATGCCTGTGCCATCGCTCGTCGAGCCTAGGGGCTGCCACTGACAACGCCGCTTCAGCGACCTGCCTCGGCGACAGCGGGCTCGGCGACAGCGGGCTCGCGCTCGCCGGTCACGGCGACCACGTCGGACGCCACCACGGCCGTACGCCTGCCACGCCCCGCGAGCCGGCACCCCCAGCAGTCCGGATGCCCGTCCCGCGCCGTCAGGTCGCGCGCCCCCATCGGCCACTGCCCACGCGGCCGCACGCCCGGAGGCTTGCCCCAACCGGTCAGGTGCAGGGCCCAGGTGACAAGGACGCTCGCCGCCAGGATCCCTAGCCCGCCTCCGATCAGCACGGCCGAGACCATGCATGTCCCCGCCCCCAGCACGGCGGTGCCGATCGTCGCGATCGCCGTTCCGGTCCACCCCGCGACCGTGTGCCCCTCGTCATACTGGCTCACGTGCCCACCTCCCAGAATCACTCACTTCGTAAGAAGTTTAGGCACTAAATCTCTCACAAGCTAAGGTAATCAGGAAGATGCAAGCCAAGCCGCGCCCCTCCGCCTCCCCGGCCCAGGCACTGTCCGCGATGGACCACCTCATCGCGACGTCGATGGTCGGGCAGCAGGAGATCGCCGCGCAGGTCGGCCTCAACGTCACGGACCTCACCTGCTTCGCCTACGTCCTCGAGGCCGGCGAGAACCTGCTCACGGCCGGCGACCTGGCGGCGCGCGCCCACGTCACCACGGGCGCGGTGACCGGCATCCTCAACCGCCTGGAGCGCGCGGGTTACGTCACCCGCCGCCCCGACCCCGCGGACCGCCGCCGGGTGCGCGTGGCCGCGCAGCCGGACGCGGAAGCCCGCATCCGTGAGATCTACGAGCCGTACTACGCCCGGCTGATGGACCTCTTCGGGGACTACTCCGCCGAGGAGATCGCCGTCCTGACCGACTGGTTCACCCGCGCCAGCGCGCTGGCGGCGGACTATCTGGAGGAGCACTGCCGCACCGACTGACGCGCCGGGCTCAGCGGCCGCGGTCGCCCTCGCGTCCGTCGTACGCCACCCGCGCGCACTCCACCTCGCCCAGATGGACGGACCACTCCGACAGCGCGGCGAACAACGGCGCCAGGCTGCGCCCCAGTTCACTGATCTCGTACTCCACCCGCGGCGGGACCTCGGCGTGATAGGTGCGCACCACCAGCCCGTCGCGCTCCAACTGCCGCAGCCGCTGGGTCATCACCTTCGGCGTGATCGTGGCGATACGGCGCTCCAGTTCGACGAAGCGCTGCCGGCCGTGCTCGTGGAGCGCCCACAGGATGGGCGTGGTCCAGCGGCTGAAGACGATGTCGACGACGGGTGCGATCGGGCAGGCGTTCTCCGGATCGCCGCCGCGCGGGGCCTTGCTGCCTGTGTCCTCAGTCACAACTCCCCCTGCTCGCCAATACTTTCCTCTAGGTACCTACTACCCCCAGAACAGTAGCGTCGCCGTACGAGATCCGAACTGCGAGATCCGAACTCGGAACGGAGACCGATCATGATCGTGGTGACCGGAGCAACGGGCAATGTCGGACGGCCACTTGTGCGGGCCCTCGTCGAGGCCGGCGAGCAGGTGACGGCGGTCTCCCGCCGCGTCTCCGCAGGGGACGTTCCGGCGGGGACCCGCCACCACCAGGCCGACCTGATCGACCCCGACCGTCTGAAGCCCACGCTCGCCGGGGCCAAGGCCCTGTTCCTGCTGACCTCCGGCGACTTCATGGCGGCCGGCGGCGACCTCGGTCCCGTCCTGGACGTCGCGGGGGAATCGGGCGTCCGGCGTGTGGTCCTGCTGTCGTCCCAAGGCGTCGGCACGGGCGACCACCCCTCGGCGCTGGAGGACGCCGTCAGGGCATCCGGACCGGAGTGGACGATGCTGCGTCCCGGCGGCTTCCACTCCAACGCCCTCCACTGGGCCGACATGGTCCGCGCGCGCCGCGAGGTGGCCGCCCCCTTCGGCGACGTGGCGCTGCCGACCGTCGACCCCGCCGACATCGCGGAGGTCGCGGCGCACGCCCTGCGCGAGCCGGGACACGACGGCGAGGTCTACGAGCTCACCGGCCCCGCGCCCGTCTCGCCCCGGCAGCAGACGGCCGCGATCGGGGACGCCCTTGGAGAGACGGTGAACTTCCTCGAACTGACCCGCGCGCAGGCCCGGGAGCACATGCTGCACGCCATGCCCGAGCCGGTCGTCGAGAGCACGCTCGACCTGCTGGGCACCCCGCCGGCCGCGCTGCGAGCGGTGAGCCCGGACGTGGAACGGGTCCTCGGGCGACCGGCCCGTACGTTCGCGGAGTGGGCGGGCCGGAATGCGGGGGCCTTCAAGTAGGGGGTGGGTGGCTCAAGTAAGCGGCGGAACGGGCTCGGTGGTGGGTGGCTCAAGTAAGCCGCGGAACGGGCTCGGTGGTGGGTGCCCAGCGGTCGAGCAGGCGGCTCGGTGGTGGGTGCCGGCGGCCGAGCGGGCGGCTCGCATGGTGGAGCCTGCCCCACCATCGATCCGGTAGACCGCTCCATCGTTTCCGCCTTCGGACAACGGCATCGTTGGCCTCGGCCGCTCCCGGCCGAAGCCCACGCGATCGCGGCTGAAACCCGATCGACACCGGCTGAAGCCGGCCTGAGGCCGCGCTGAAGCCGTGCCGGGATGAGCTGAATCCCGCAGAGGATGCCGCTCGCCCGGAAGGAAACCGCCATGGAGTCGCAGCGCCTGTCGCAGCCGAGCACCCCTGAGCCGGGACCCGCGCAGGTGGACCCCGCCGGGCCGAGCCAGGCGCGCCCCGGCCCCCTCTCCTCGTTCGCCCGGTTCGTGGTGTGCGGCGGCGGGGTCGGACTGCTCTCCAGCGCGGCCGTACCGATGATGGCCGCGGCAATGCCCTGGGCGGTCGCGAACGCCCTGGTCACCGTCGTCGGCACGCTTCTGTGCACCGAGTTGCACGCCCTGTTCACCTTCGGCACCGGCCGACGACCCGGCTGGCGCCGCCACCTGCAGTCCTCGGGGTCGGCCGTCGCCGCCTATCTGGCGACCAGCGCCGCGATGCTCGTCCTGTACGCCGTGCAGCCGGCGCCCGGGATGGTCTGGGAACAGGGCGTCTACCTCACCGCCTCCGGGCTGGCCGGCATCGGGCGGTTCCTGGTCCTGCGGCTGTTCGTGTTCGCCGAGCGGCGGCAGGGGAAGGCGGGCGCGCCCGCCCCGGCCCGGTCCCGCGCCGCCCTGTCCGCCGGCCGCGCCGGCACCGGCCCCCGGCACCCCGCGTACTCCGCGATGGTCCCGTCCGCCGTATAGCCGTCGGCCCCGCCCTCAACTCGACGACACATTCCGCCTGTTGACGCCCGGTCGAGCGTCCGCGCAAGGCAGGTAAGGATCTTGGGATCCAGCGAATCGGTTGAGCCCGGAACGGTAAGGTCCGCAGCATGAACGCTCGGCTGGCACTGCTCGGCACGGTGGCCCCCGGTGTCGCGGGTAGCGAGGTCTTCCGGCTGGCTCTCCAGCACGCGGTGGGCGAGCTGGGTGCGCTGGGCGGCATGATCCATCTCCGCGGCCCGATGTCCGCGCTGCGCCTGGTGTCGACGACCGGGCTCCCGCCCGCCCTCACCCGCTCCTGGGAGATCGTCGACCAGGAGCTGCCGCTGGCCCCGGCCCGCGCGCTGCGCGAGGGCAACGGCGTCTGGGTCCCGCTCAGTCCGGCCGGTGCGGCCGACATCCCGGACGCCGCCTGGCCCGGCACCGGCCTCGCCGCACTGCCGCTGTACACCGGCAACCGCGGCACCGGCGCCCTCAGCGTCCTGATGGGCGACCAGGGCGAACCGAGCCCCGAGCACTGGGAGTTCCTGCGCGCCGTCATCGCCTGGACCGAGGACCGCATGGCGCAGGCACCGCCGACCAGCGGTCCCACCCGGCCGGGGCCGAACGGCGTGCGCCAGCGCCAGGCCCTGAAGGAGGTCAGTGTCGGCTCCTGGGACTGGAACATCCGGACCGGCGAACTGCTCTGGGACGAGGCGGCCCTGGAGCTGTACGGCACCCGGCCGGAGGACTACGTCGGCCAGGTCGAGAACTGGATGAGATGCGTCCACCCCGACGACCTCCCGCCGACCCTGGTGCTGGTGGACCGGGCGATTCGGGAGCACGGCGTCTTCGAGGCCGAGTACCGGGTGCGCAAACTCAACGGCACATGGGGCTGGACCCAGGCCCGCGCCAGAGCGACGTACGACGACAACGGCGAGCCCCTGCGGATGATAGGCGTGGGCTGGGACAGCACCGAGCCCCGCTCCGCTCGTGACGCGCTCAGCCGTGCCCTGCGCCATATGAGCGACGGCTTCCTCGCGATGGACGACGACTGGCGGATCACCTTCGCCAACCTGGAGGCCGAACGCACCCTGGGCTTCTCCGAGGAGGAGCTCTTCGGCTGTCTGCTGTGGGACCTGCCCGCCGCCGAGCAGGTGCCGGGCCTGGAGATCCGCTGCCGGCAGGCGGCCGCCGCGGAGAAGTCGGTCAGTTTCGACGTACGGCTGCCGAACGGTCGGCTGTGCCACCTCCGGCTGGTTCCGGGCCCCGACGGCCGCACGATCTACTTCACCGACGTCACCGAGAGGCGGCGGCTGGAGGAGGAGCGCCGGTCCGCCGAGCGGGCCGCCGTCGAACGGGCCGCCCGGATAGGCGAGTTGACGGCCGCCCTCGCCAAGGCGACGACCTCGACGGATGTGGTGGACGCGGTCGCCAGCGGGGTGCTGCCGCCGTTCGAGGCGACCGGTCTGGTGGTGCAGACCGTGGAGGGCGACCGGCTGCACACCGTCGGCTCCGTCGGCTACCCGGACGACATCCTCGCCGTGCTCGACGGCCGTGAGCGTACGCAGCCCAGCCCGATGTGGGACGCGATCCTGGCCGGCGCGCCTCTGTTCCTGTCCACCCCGCGCGAGTTCGCCGCCCGCTACCCCGACCTGGCCGACCTGCCCGCCCGCGCCGACAAACAGGCCTGGGCGCTGCTTCCGCTGACGGCCTCGGACCACACCTTCGGCATCTGCGCGGTCACCTTCGACCACCCGCGCCGCCTCACCGACGAGGAGCGCACCCTGCTGACCGCGACCAGCGCCCTGGTCGCCCAGGCCCTGGAACGGGCCCGTCTCTTCGACGCCGAGCACACCCGCTCCCGCGAGCTCCAGCGCAGCCTGCTCCCCCGGGACCTGCCCGTCGTCCCCGCCTGCACGGCCGCCGCCCGCTATCTTCCGGCCGGCCAGGGCATGGACGTCGGGGGCGACTGGTACGACATCATCCCGCTGTCGGGCGGCCAGGTGGCCCTGGTCGTCGGCGACGTCATGGGCCATGGCCTGCCGGAGGCGGCCACCATGGGCCGGCTGCGCACGGCCGTCCACACGCTGGCCGACCTCGAACTGCCGCCCGACGAGATCATGAACCACCTCAACGACATCGTCGGCGCCATGGGCGAGGAGTCGTACGTGACGTGTCTGTACGCGCTCTACGACTCCACGACCCGCGTCTGCTCCATCGCACGGGCGGGCCATCCACCGCCGGCCCTGCTCCACCCCGACGGCACGGTCGTCTTCCCGGCCCTGACGGCCGACCCGCCCCTGGGCGCTGCCGAGCCCCCCTTCGAGACGACGGAGATCCCGGTCCCCGAGGGCAGTGTGCTGGTGCTGTACACCGACGGCCTCGTGGAGTCCGCCAAGCGCGAGATGGACGAGGGCATGGCGGCGCTGTCCGACGTACTGCGCACCGCGCACGCGGACGGCACGGCGACGGACCTGGACCACCTCTGCGAGAGGGTCACCTCCGCCCTGCTCCCCGCCGACCAGCAGGCGGCCGACGACGCGGCCGTCCTCCTGGCCCGTCTGCACGCGCTGCCCGACTCCCGCATGGCCGCGTGGCCCCTGCCCAAGGACCCCAGGGCGGCGGGCCAGGCCCGCGCACTGATCCGCGAGCAGCTGGCGGCCTGGGGCCTGGAGTCCCTCACCTCCACCACCGAGCTCCTGGCCAGCGAACTCGTCGGCAACGTCATCCGGCACGCCAAGGGCCCGCTGCGCCTACGGCTGCTGTACGGCGCCGACCTCATCTGCGAGGTCTTCGACGGCAGCCTGACAATGCCGCGCATACGCCGGGCCACGGAGACGGACGAGGGGGGCCGGGGGCTCCAGCTGATCACCGCGCTGTCGCAGCGCTGGGGGACCCGGTACACACCGACCGGCAAGTGCATCTGGACGGAACAGGCGCTGCAGACAAAGCCCGGCGCGGTACGGGACACCCACGACGATCCGGTGCCCGACCCGCTGGAGCGAGTGTTCCTGAGCCTGCCGGGGCTGGGGGAGGACTTCGACGGGGACCTGGACGCGCTGGCGTTCGGCGACCACGACTGAACCGGGTCGCGACCTGGGGTGATCCCGGGACAGGAAGACTCTCCCGCCATCGCGGTACCGTAAGAGCGCCACTTCTGTGACACATGCCGCATATGGCGCTCCGCGCGAACCCGGGGTGTGATGCCATGGCCCGTCGCCGCACCGATTCGGCCGGTGCCACCAGAGAGCTGCTGAAAGAGCTCGGGGATCTCACCGGCCGGATACTGGACCAGATCAAGCTCCAGCAGGCGCGCGTGGAGCTCGCCGCCGCGCTACAGCGCCAGATGCTCGCGGCCGAGCTGCCCGCCGTGCCCTGGCTGCGGGCGGCGGGACGGTACACGCCCGCACGCGTCGGGCTGGACATCGGCGGCGACTGGTACGACGGCTTCCAGCTGCCGGACGGCTCGATGGGCTTCGCGATCGGGGACGTCCAGGGCCACGATGTCGAGGCCGCGGCCCACATGGGGCAGGTGCGCACCTGTCTGCGCGCCGTCGCGACCTCCACCACGGACCCGGCGGAGGTGCTGCGGCGCACCAACGACCTGCTCGTCGCGATGGCGTCCGAGCTCTTCGTGACCTGCTCCTTCCTGCGCTTCGACCCGGCCACCAAGGAGCTCTGCGACGCCCGCGCCGGGCACGTCCCGGCCGTCTGGGCCACGACCGGCGGCCGCTGCGAGATCGTCCTGAACGAAGGCGGACTGCCGCTGGGCATCCACGCCGGCGAGGACTACCCGTCGTCGCGCCGACGGCTGACCGACACGGGCGCGTTCGTGCTGCTCACCGACGGCGTGGTGGAGGGCCCCTCCTATCCGATCGACGACGGGCTGAAGAAGGTGGCTGAACTGGTCGCCGACGCCTGCCGCACCGACCCCGACGAACTGGCCGCCGAGGTGATCAAGGTGGCGGACCTCACCGGCCACAGCGACGACGCCGCGGTCCTCGTGCTGCGCTACGGCGAGGACGACGGCGACGGAGGGTGAACGCCATGCACGTACTGGTCGCCCCCCAGGCACCGCGCGAGACCGGCGGCCCACAGCTCCGGCTGCGGCGGTACGCCGTCGTGGGACTGCAGCTGGCCGCGGTGACGGCCGCCTACTACGGCAGCGCCAAGCTCGGCCTGGAGCAGCAACTGGTACGAGGGCAGGTCACGCCGTTCTGGCCGCCCACCGGCATCGCGCTCGTCGCCCTGCTGCTGTGGGGCATGCGGATGTGGCCGGCCATCGCCGCCGGGGCCTTCCTGGTGAACGTGACGCTGGGACCGTCGCTCCTCCCCGTGATCGCCATCGCGGCGAGCAACACGATCGCCCCGGTCTGCGCCTGCCTCCTCCTGCGGCGGGTGAATTTCCGCCCGGCCCTGGACCGGCTCCAGGACGCCCTGGCCCTGGTGTTCCTGGGGGCGCTGGTCGGGATGCTGATCAGCGCGACGATCGGCACCGGTGTGCTGGTGGCCTCCAACGCCCTGGCGGCCGACGACTTCTGGCCGACCTGGTCGGTTTGGTGGACGGGCGACGCGGTGGGGATCCTCATCATCGCGCCCCTCCTGCTGGCGGCACGCACGATACGACGGCCGGACGGCGTGAACGTCCTGCGCTGGGTCGAGGCGGCGGCCCTGGTGGCCGGCACGACAGCGGCCTCCCTCTTTGTCACCCGCAGCTCCCTCAACCTCCTCTTCCTGGTCGTCCCCTTCCTCATCTGGGCGGCCTTCCGCTTCCAGCTCCCCGGCGCCGCGCCCTGCGCGCTGATCGCCTCCGTCGTGGCGATCACCGCCGGCGCGGCCGACGCGGGCCCGTTCTCCGGCCAGGACCTGCTCGCCAAGATGGTCATCCTCCAGGCCTTCAACGGCACCGTGGCCCTGACCTCCCTCCTTCTCTCGGCCACCGTCGCCGAACGCAACCAGACGGTCCGGGCCCTGAGAGAAGCCTGCGAACGCCTCTCGGAGGCCCTCTCCCAACTGGTCCCGGACCGGACGATGGATCATCGACCGACTTTCCGGCTGGAAAAACACGAGGACCGCAAGTAGACGATCGCGAACAGGACAGCTCGCAAGGCCTGTCTCGCCGGCGTGCCTTGCGCGGGTCGACCAGAAACCTGTCTTGACCGCTCATATCCCGCATCGAGTCGGCCGGATGGCGGTTGCGTGTGATCGTCACATCGAACTCACCCATCCAGAACTCGCCTGTTGCGATCCCGGCACACCCCTCAGCCGCACCGAATGTGACTGTCCGCATTGGATCTAGTGCTTTAAGTGACGAGCTTCATAGGGTCAAAGCGACGCCAACACCGTATCCCTGGAGGATTCGTGGCAAGCTTCCGCACCCGTCTGGCCCTGCTCACCTCGGCCACGGCTCTCACCTCAGGCGCTCTCGCTCCCGTTCAACTGGCCGGAGCGCAACCCGCCGCCGCGGCGTCCTACGACTGGGTCGCCCTGGGTGACTCCTACACCGCCGGCGTCATCCAGGCCGCGGGCGACACCTTCGAAGTCCCCCGCGACGGCTGCGAGCGCACCGACCAGTCCTACCCCCAGGTCATCGACCGCGACCTCGGCGGGCTCATCGAGCTGACCAACGTCAGCTGCGGCGGCGCCACGATCGAGGACGTCACCTTCAGGGCCCAGGAACCGCTCGGCCGCCACCTGCCCCCCTTCTCCGAGGACCCCGACTACCCGTTCCCCCCGGTACCGCCCCAGTCCGAGGCGGTGGGCCCCGGCACCGATGTGGTCACCGTCGGGGCGGCCGCCAACACCCTCGGGATCGCCGACATCCTGCGCACCTGCCTGGAGTTGGGCTCGGGAAGCGGCGGCGTGGGCACCCCGTGCCGGGACGACCTGGCCGACGACATCCCCGCCAAGCTGACCAAGGTGAGCAAGGACTACGACGAGATGCTCGCCGTGCTCCACGAACGGGCCCCGCACGCCAAGATCCTGGCCGTCGGCTACCCCACGGTCATCCCCGAGGACACCACCAAGTGCCGCTACAACGACCTGGAACAATTCGGGCCGATCACCCAGGGCGACCTGGACTGGCTGCGCCAGGACGTCGTGGAACCCCTCAACAACGCCATCGAGAAATCGGCCGGCACCCTCGACGCCGCCGGCTTCGTCAACCTCTACGACTCCACCCGGAACCACAGCGTCTGCGACGCCGGCAAGTGGGTCGACGGCCTCTACACCAGCCTCCCTTACCAACTGGCCTTCGTGCACCCCAACGCCAGGGGCCACCGCAACGCCGCCGACCACGTCGCATCGGCGATCCTGAACAGCATCGGCGTGGACTGACCGAACCAATCGGCAATCCGCTGTTACTCACTTTCGGGTGATGACCCGATCCCCGCGAGGTGGCGCACCGCGGTGGTGAGACGTCACAGCCCAACGCCCGCAAGGCCTCTCGACCTGTCAGCGCGTCAAGACAGAGCCCTGCACCGCATAAGTGGGCATTGCATCCGAGAGTCATAGAAATATGGGCAACAAGTAACAGAGGTGACGTCTTCTCCTGAAGTCCTCCACGACGTGGACAAAGTGTGCGTGCGGCCAGCCGGCCGCCACCACACACCGCACCGACTCCCCGGGAGCCCGCTCCGGCCTCTCGGGGAAGGTGTCCGCACCATGGGAGACCCCTTGTCCGCTTCCGCATCTGTCAGCGCCCGCCGTCTCGCCGCCGCCGCGCTCGCCGCCGGCGCCCTGGTCTCGGTGGCCACACTGCCGGCGTCCGCCGCCGACCACTCCCGCCCCGAGCGGCCGAAGGTGAAGATCTCGGACGTCCAGTACGACTCCCCGGGACGTGAGGACCGCTCCAACCGCTCCCTGAACCGGGAATGGGTGGAAATCACCAACACCACCCGCCACACCGTCAACCTCGACGGCTGGACCCTCGAGGACGAGGACGGAAACACCTACACCTTCGACCACTACCGCCTGGAAGGCCGCGCCACGGTCCGCGTCCACACCGGCTTCGGCCGCGACACCGACAGCGACCTGTACCAGGACAGCCGCCACTACGTCTGGGACAACCGCTCCGACACCGCCACCCTCCGCAACGACCGCGGACGCTTCATCGACGACAAGTCCTGGGGCAACGACCGCCACCACGGCGGCTACCGCCGCTGACCCCCACACCACACGGGTGAACTGAAACGCACCCCCCGCCCCGACAAGCCACTGGCGCGCCCGGCCTCCCCACAACCGGGCGCGCCTCACGCCGCCCTGGGTGTCTGTTGGCATTCAACCCGGTCGCCGCGTCATCGAACCCGGTCGAAGATCCACTTGGCCTTGGCGTGCCAGGATGCCGGGGACACGACTGCCGGCACGTCGATGGACAGGAGCCAGCCATGATCAGCGGTGCACATGTCATCCTCTACAGCCAGGACGCCGAGGCGGACCGTGCCTTCATCCGTGACGTCCTCGACTTTCCCGGGGTCGACGCGGGCGGCGGCTGGCTCATCTTCAAGCTGCCCCCGGCCGAAGTCGCCGTGCACCCGACCGATGGCCCGCCCCAGCACGAGTTCTACCTGATGTGCGACGACCTTGATTCCCAGCTCGCCGAGTTCCGCGCGAAGGGCGTCGAGATCTCCCGCCCGGTCAGCGAACAGCGCTGGGGCAAACTGACTGCGATCCGACTCCCCAGCGGCGCCGAACTCCCGCTGTACGAACCGCTGCACCCCATCGCCCACAGCCTGTGACCTCACCCTCCCGATGCCTGTGCTCAGCTTCAGTCGGCGGTTGATGGGGCCTCCGCCAGCCGCGTTGATGTCACCGCTCATGCCAAAGGCCCGTTGGGATGATCCCAACGGGCCTTTGACCTGTGTGCACTCGGCAGGATTCGAACCTGCAACCTTCTGATCCGTAGTCAGATGCTCTATCCGTTAAGCTACGAGTGCTTGTTCTGTTTTCCCGCCGCTCCCGGCCCTTCCGGCCCGCTCGCGGCGACAGGAAGAACATTACATGACTGCCGCCGCCATGTGAAATCCGTTTGCCGCACCCCTTGTGAGCTGCGGAAACGCCCGGAAACAGCCCTCGGCGGCCGACATGGCAGAGCGGTGAGCTCGGTCACAGAACAGCGAAGCCCCGGTCCAGGGACCGGGGCTTCGTGATCAGGCGCGGAGGCGGAGGGATTTGAACCCTCGATGGGCTTTAAGGCCCAAACCGCATTAGCAGTGCGGCGCCATAGACCGGACTAGGCGACGCCTCCAGCACAGCCGCTCGCGCGAGCGCGAGTGGTGCGTGCAGATGATGACACAGTCGAGCGTGCTGTCACCAATCGACTCCCACGGTACTAGGCGGACAGGTCGCAGGGCAAAGCCCTTCCCGGCGTGCTTCGAGGGCGCAACGTCCGAGGGTGTGCGGCGTTAGTCAGGTCATGTTGCAGGTCAACCGTTCCGCCCGGACCGGGCGCCTTCGCCGGGTGCTCCTCGGCGCCACCGGCTCCCTCGTCGCCGTCGGCCTCACCTCCGCCGCGCCCGCCTCCGCGTCCCCCCAGGCCGCACCCGCGCTCGCCGTCCCGTCCCTCCAGGCCCCGGACCGCGCCGGCGACCACCTCACCGTCACCGTCCGCGACGCGGGCTCAGGTGCCGACGCGATCCACGAGCTGATCTGCCATCCGACCGGCGGCGACCACCCTGACGCCGCCGACGCCTGTGCCGTACTCGATCGCGGCACCCGCTGGGGCAAGGACACCTTCGCTCCCGTACCGCAGGACAGCCTCTGCACCATGCAGTACGGCGGATCCGCCACCGCCCAGATCACCGGGACCTGGGCCGGGCGCCCCGTCGACGCGCGCTACGACCGCAGCAACGGGTGCGAGATCGCGCGGTGGGACCGGCTCGTGCCGCTGCTTCCCGATCTGCGGGTGGAAGGGCGGCCGGCGTAGGCGCATGCTCGGGGCCGACGGGCCTCGGGTACCGCCCCGGGCTGGGGTGCGGTCCGCCGTGGGCATCCCGCGTCGCCCGTCGCACAGGCTTTCCATACCGGACGTACCGGGTCCGCAAAAGTCCCGCGAAGGTCTCGCGAAGCCTGAATGGACACGGGGCGGACGTGGGAAGGACGACGCCGCAGGCGGTCATACGTTCTGGGTCACTTCGTCGTGCGACCTCCCTCTCATCCGGCGTCGCGAGCGCAACCTCAACCCTTAGACTCCCTCGCGTGACACGCTGCGGACCGATTGGCAAGATGGCCCGAGCGGTCGGCAAGGTGCGGTAACAGGGAGGAAGCGTCTCGTGAGCAGCAGGCCATCCCGAGGCGCTGCTCGCCTCGCAGCCATACTCGACGCGCTGCCCGATGCGTTGGTGCTGGTCAACGCCAATGGGACCGTCGTCAACGCCAACACCATCGCCCTGGAGGCCTTCGAGGCGCCGGGGACGGCTCTGGTGGGGCGGGGGCTGCTCGATCTGCTGCCGCAGTTCGACTCCAAGCTCATTCCGGGGTCCATGCGGCGGCCCGATCACATGGACCCGCAGGGCCGGACCAAGCCGACTCGGATGATGGCCCGGCGGACCGACGGGAGCGAGTTCCCGGTCGAGGTCACGTCCGCGAATCTCGAGAACGGGCAACAGGCCTACGACGGGTACGGCTACAGCGGCGACGAGCTGCTGATGCTCGTCGTACGGGATCTGACCGGGACCGTCGACACCGAGGCCGAGCTGGCGCGTTCGCAGCGGCAGACAGAAATGATCCTGCGGGCCGCCTCCGAGGGTGTCGTGGGAACCGACACCGACGGGCGGATCGTCCTGGTCAACCCGGCCGCCGCTCAGATACTGGGCTATCGGGCCAGCGACCTGGGCGGACGGGAGCTGCACGCGCTCGTCCTGCACTCGCGCACCGACGGCTCCCCCTTCCCGTACGAGGAGTCGGCCCTCGCCGACACCCTGCGCTCCGGACGCAAGCACCGGGTGCGCGGACAGGTGCTCTGGTCGAAGACCGGCGCCAAGGTGTCCGTCGATCTGACGACCGCGCCCGTGCGCGACGGCGACCAGCTCGTCGGCGCCGTGATGACCTTCAGCGACCGGCGGTCCTACGACACCCTCGCCGAGGAGAAGGCCGCCGCGGAGCAGCAGCACGAGGAGGAGCTGGAGCGCCTCGCCGAGGAGCACGCCTCCGAGCTGACCGCCCTGCGGCAGAAGCACGTCGCCGAGGTCGAGGAGCTCCAGGAGAGCCACGCCGAGGAACTCGCCGCGGGCGAGGAGCGCTACGCCGCCCTCGGTGAGCGGGAGAAGGACCGGCACGAGGCGCTCGCGGCACGGCACGAGCAGCTGCTGACGCTGCTCGGAGGGTCGCTGCGCGGTCCGCTGGACGAGCTGCGCCGTGACCTGGCCGCGCTCGCCGCCGACGACGCCGGGCAGTTGTGGCCCGAGGCCAACCAGGTCCTGCATCACCTCTCCGCCGGCTACTCGCGCATCACGACGCTCATCGACAACGTCCTCGGATTCCAGCTGCTCGACTCCGGCGGCGACCAGGTCGTCCGTACGAAGGTGATGCTGGACGCCGTCGTCGCCGCGGGTGTCGACGGGGCCGTCGAACTCATCGGCCCGGGGCGGGTGCAGTTCGCCGTGCACGCGCCGCCCATCGAGGCCGAGGTCGACCCGCAGCGCCTCGCCACCGCGCTCGCGCATCTCGTCGCGGATGTCGCCGGGGTCGACGCGACCGGCAACTCGCCCGTGTCGGCGGGCGGTTACCTGGACAACACCGTCGTCGTCGCGGCGGCACAGCGCGGTGAGGTCGTACGGATCGAGGTGCGCGGGCCGTATGCCGGGGGAGACCCGGTGCACGAGCCGATCGTGCGCGGGATCGTGCGGGCTCACGGCGGGGTGCTGCAGACGCACGAGGTGCCCGGGATGAGCGGCAGTGCGTACGTCCTCGAAGTGCCCATCGGGGGTGGGGCGGGGTCCGTTCCCGCCGCCCCCGCCGGTATCGCCGCGCTCGAGGCCGGCGACGGGAGCAACGGGACCGAGGGTGCCGGCGCCGGCAGCGGTCGGCGACGGGCCCGGCGGTCCTCCGTGGACGCCTTCCTGGAGAGCGACACGCCCGCTACCGACGCCGAGGGCGGCGCCGAGGCCGAGGGCGGCGCGCCCACGGGACGCCGGCGCAGGCGCGCGGCCGCGGCGGAGCTCCCGCAGGGTGCCGGTGATGGTGACGGCGAGGCCTCCGGCGGTACCGGTCGACGCCGTGGACGGCCCGCCGAGAACGGCGGGGACGATGTCGCCGAGGGTGCCGTCATGACGGCCGCCGAGCATGCGGCGGGGACCGCGGCCATCGGCAGCGGCCTGGGCGGGACCGTGCCGCCGCAGGGCGTGCCCGCACCCGGTGGACGACGTGTCCGGCGCGACGGCGGGGAGCAGCACGCGCTGCCGCCCGCCCCGACCGGTGACTCCGCTCAGGCGGCTGCCGGATCCGGTACGGCCGCCTCGGGCGAGGCCGCGCAGCCGACCGGGCGACGTCGGCGTGCCCTGGCCGCGGCGTCCGAGCGGGCGGCCGCGCAGGAGGCGGGCGCCCGTACGGTGTTCGCGCTGCCGCCCGCCGAGGCGGACCGGGCTCCAGCCGAGCGGACCCAGCGGCCGGCCGGTGCCGAGCCGGCTGCCGCCCCCGCCATGACCCAGGCCCCGGGTGCCGTGGCTCCGGGGCAGGCACCCGCGGTGCCTGGTCGGGTGCCCGGGCAGGCGGCCCCTGGCGACGTACGCGACGACGGCCGGCACGACGCCGTGCCGCACGACCAGTCCGAGGACCACACCCCGCCGCAGCCGCATCCCACCAGCGCGCCGACCGGGCGTCGTCGCCGGGCCGTGGCGCAGCCGGCGGAAGCGGCCGGCGCCGCGCAGGCCGGCGCGGGTGAGCCCGTGCCGGGCACTCCGGGACGGGGCGTTCCGGTCGCCGTGCCCGGACAGGCGGTGCCAGGACAGGCCGTGCCCGCCGAGGCGGCTCCCGGACAGCCGGTGCAGGCTCAGCCGGTGCCCGGGCAGCCCGCGCAGGCCGTCGCGCGGACCCGGTCCGCCCCGGCCCGGCCCCTGCCCGCCGAGGCGGCGCCCGCGCAGGGCACGCCGGCGCAGGGCGTCCCGGCTCCGCAGCCGTGGCCCGCTGACGACGACACCTCCGGCGCCGGGGCGGTACCGGCGAACGGCGCCGCCACCCCCGTACCGACGAATCCCAACGCCCCCCAGCCCGCACCGGCTCCCAAGGCGGCGCAGGGCACACCGGCTCCTGGTACTCCCCTGCCGCCCGAAGCCGCGGCGGCTGCCGGGGCAACCGGGCAGCAGCGGGTGGCGCAGCCGCTGCCCGCCGAGGGCGCCGCTCCCGCCGGGACCGGTGTGCCCGGTGCCGCGGTCGACCCGAACTCGACGCAGGGGCGCGCGATCAGTGTGCGGACGCTGGGGCAGGGGGTGCCCTTCACGCGGCAGGCCGCACAGGTGCAGCAGCCCGCGCTGCCGACGGCCACGCCGCCCCCGCACCAGACCGCCGGCGGGCGCCGCCGCAAGCTGGGTACGCCGCCCGACCCCGCCGCGCGGGGCGGTGCCTCGACGGAGCAGGCGGCACGGCCGCATCCGTCGGCCGAGCAGCCGGTGCCCTCGTCACCCGCCCAGCCGCAGGGGTCGTCGGGTGGACAGCCCCAGCCGTCCCAGCCGTCGATGGCCGGACAGTCGCGGCTCGCGCCGATGACCGAGGCGGCCGGACGGTCGTACGCCATAGGCGCCCCGGACGAGAACGCCGCCGAGGGACCCGAACCGCTGGACGGGCCGGGCGGGGCCATCGAGGTCGCCGACACTCCGCGCCCGCAGCCGATGGACGACGAGCTGCCGCCCGAGCCGCTCGACAACCCGCGGCGGCTGCTGGTGTGGCCGGCGCCGGATGTGACGACCCAGCAGGCGCTGAGCGACCGCGGCTACCGGCCGGTGATCGTGCACTCGCGCGAGGAGGTCGACGCGCAGATCGCGGCGTTCCCCGCCGCGCTGTTCGTCGACCCGCTGACCGGGCCGATCACACGGACCGCGCTGCAGTCGCTACGGCAGGCGGCCGTCGCGGCCGAGGTGCCGGTGATGGTGACGGCGGGGCTCGGACAGGCCTCGCGGGAGGCGGCGTACGGCGCCGATCCCGCCGTACTGCTGAAGGCGCTCGCGCCCCGGGACAGCGAGCAGCATCCGCCGCGGGTGCTGCTGATCGAGGAGCACGCGGAGATCGCGCTGGCGCTGACCGCGACGCTGGAGCGGCGCGGGATGCAGGTGGCGCGGGCCGCGAGTGACGCCGACGCGGTACTGCTGGCGGGCGACTTCCATCCGAACCTGGTCGTGATGGACCTGATGCAGGTGCACCGGCGCCGGGCGGGGATCGTGGACTGGCTGCGCGCGAACGGCCGGCTCAACCGCACCCCGCTCGTCGTCTACACCGCCGCCGTCGACCAGGCCGACCTGCCGAGGCTGGCCTCCGGCGAGACGGTGCTGTTCCTGGCGGAGCGGTCGACGAGCGGTGAGGTGCAGGCGCGGATCGTGGATCTGCTGTCGCGGATCGGGACCAACTGACCCCGAAGCGGATCGGGTCGACCGGTCCATAGGGGATCGCGGTCAACCGGCCTACGGGGGACCGGGGTCGACCGGCCCGCGGGAGACCGGGGTCGGTTGACCGGCCCACGGGGGCGGCGTTCCGCCGGAACTTGATCCCGCTACGATGCGCTGCGCGTCGCCTCCGAGGCGGCGCTGATCCGTTTCGTAGGGGGATTCCCGTGTTCGTGCTGTCCATCCTGCTGCTCATAGCGGCGGTCGTGCTCTTCCTCGTCGGCCGTGCCCGCACCGGCGCCGGGGGGTGGAGACTCGGGGCGGCCGTCAGCGCCGTGGGGGGTCTGCTGGCCGCTGCCTTCGCCTGTGTCTTCGTCGTGAGCGCCTATGAGGTCGGGGTGCCGGTGACCTTCGGCAAGGTCGGCTCTCCCCTGGCCTCCGGTATCCACTTCAAGTCGCCGTTCACCGACGTCACGTCCTTCTCCACCCGCCCGGTGGACCTCAACCTCTACGACAAGGACGTCGTCGAGGTCCGCTCCTCGCAGGGCGGTGTGCTGTACGCCGACGTCACCATCAAGTGGGCCGTGGTGCCGGGGAAGGCGGTCGCGCTGTACCGGCTGGCGGGCAGCCAGGAGGCCATCGAGGAGCGGCTGGTGCTGCCGGACAGCCGCGAGATCATCCGCAATGTCTTCGCCAAGCACACCAGCGAGGAGGGATACGCCTCCGGACGCGAGCAGATCGGCGCGGAGATCGAGAAGATCGTCAAGGAGCGCCTGGCGCCGCGCGGCATCGACGTCACGACCGTCAACCTGCGCAACGTGCGGCCGTCGGACAAGCTGCAGGAGCAGATCGACAAGAAGATCCAGCAGGAACAGGCCACCGAGCGGGCCGTCGAGGCATCCCGCACCGCCAAAGCGGAGGCCGAACGCAAGCGGATCGAGGCGGAGGGCATCGCCCGCGCCAACAAGATCATCGAACGGTCGCTGAGCGACAACGTGCTGTACAACCAGTGCCTCGAGGCCTACAAGGAGGCCGCCAAGGCCAACCCGGTCTACGCGGTGCCGTGCGGCACGGACTCCGGGGGGACCCCGGTCATCGTGGACAACGGCAAGAACTAGCCGACGCCCCGGCACGACGAACAGCCCCCGGCGCACACCGGGGGCTGTTCTGTCGTACGGCTGTGTCGGCCTGGTGTCGTCCCGTGCCGTCAGCCGAGCTTGGTGATGTCCAGGCCGCCCTCGGCGTACTGCCTGCGCAGCACCTTCTTGTCGAACTTGCCCACGCTCGTCTTCGGCACCGCCTCGATGACCGTCCACCGCTCGGGCAGCTGCCACTTGGCGATCCTGCCCTCGTCGGCGAGGAAGGCGCGGAGCGTCTCGAAGTCGGCGCTGGCGCCCTCCTTGAGGACGACGGTGGCCAGCGGGCGCTCGCCCCACTTGTCGTCGGGGACGGCGACCACGGCGGCCTCGGCGACGTCCGGGTGGGACATCAGCGCGTTCTCCAGGTCGACCGAGGAGATCCACTCGCCGCCGGACTTGATGACGTCCTTGGCGCGGTCGGTGAGGGTGAGGAAGCCGTCGGCGGAGATGATGCCGACGTCGCCGGTCTTCAGCCAGCCGTCCTCGCTGAACTTGTCTGCGGGGCGCAGCGGTTCGGCTTCGGGGCCGTTGTAGTACGCGCCCGCGATCCAGGGGCCGCGCACCTCCAGCTCGCCGGCCGACTCGCCGTCCCACGGGATGCGCTCGCCGCCGGGGCCGGTCAGGCGGGCCTCGACGCTCGTCGGGAAACGGCCCTGCGTGAGCCGGTACGCGAACTCCTCCTCCGTGCCCACCGCGTGGGCCGGCGGCCGGGCGACCGTGCCGAGCGGGGAGGTCTCCGTCATGCCCCAGGCGTGGCAGACCCGCATGCCCAGCTTGTCGAACGCCGCCATGAGCGACGGCGGACAGGCCGAGCCGCCGATGGTGACCTGGCCGAGGGTCGAGACGTCCCGGGGCCTGGCGGTGAGCTCGGCGAGCAGGCCCTGCCAGATGGTGGGCACGGCGGCCGCGTGGGTCGGCTTCTCGCCCTCGATCATCTCGGCGAGGGGAGCGGGCTGGAGGAAGCGGTCCGGCATCAGCATGTTCACGCCGGTCATGAAGGTGGCGTGCGGCAGCCCCCAGGCGTTGACATGGAACTGGGGCACCACCACGAGCGAGGTGTCCTGGTCCGTCAGGCCCATCGACTGGGTCATGTTGACCTGCATGGAGTGCAGGTAGATCGAACGGTGCGAGTAGACGACGCCCTTCGGGTCGCCCGTGGTGCCGGAGGTGTAGCACATGGCGGCGGCCTGCCGCTCGTCCAGCTCCGGCCAGTCGTACGTCGTCGGCTTGCCGGCGATCAGGTCCTCGTACTCGTGCACCTGCACGTCGGCGGCCGCGAGGCCCGAACGGTCACCCGGCCCCGACACCACCACGTGCTCCACCGTCTTGAGGTGGGGCAGCAGCGGGGCGAGCAGGGGGAGGAGCGAACCGTTGGCGATGACGACGCGGTCGGCCGCGTGGTTGACGATCCAGACCAGCTGCTCGGCCGGGAGGCGCAGGTTGAGGGTGTGCAGAATCGCGCCCATGGAGGGGATCGCGAAGTAGGCCTCGACGTGCTCGGCGTTGTTCCACATCAGGGTCGCGACCCGCTCGTCGCCGGCCACGCCCAGGTCCTCGCGCAGGGCATGCGCCAGCTGGGCCGCACGGGCGCCGACCTCGGCGAAGGAACGACGATGCGGCTCGCCCTCGCCGGTCCAGGTGGTCACCTGTGACGTGCCGTGGATCGTCGACCCATGGGCCAGGATCCTTGAGATCAGCAGTGGTACGTCCTGCATGGTGCTCAGCACGGAGTCCTCCCGGGGGCGACATTGCCTACGCGGTGGTAAGGGTTGCGGAGATTCTGCGCGCATACCGCTTGGTATGTCACTAGGGTCGGCCGATCGATCATGTCACGTTGCGTTCACGGAACTCTGCCGGTAGGGGGCCGGGGGCGGGCCCGGGAGGGGTGCAGGCCGGGGGTGGGTGCGCCCGGGGGGTGCGCCCGGGGGGTGCGCCCCGGGGGGTGGGTGCGCCCCGGGGGGTGGGTGCGCCCCGGGGGGTGGGTGCGCCCCGGGGGGTGGGTGCGCCCCGGGGGGTGGGTGCGCCCGAGGGCGAGTGCCGCAAGGGGTGGGGCCGCCGAGGTTGAGTGCCGCAAGGGATGGGGCGCCCGAGGGCGAGTGCCGCAAGGGGTGGGCCCGCCGAGGTTGAGTGCCGCAAGGGGGGCCGTCGAGGGCGGGCGCTACTAGAGGGCGAGGGCCGCCAAGGGATGGCCGCCGCCGGGGGTACGCGCCGCTGGCGGGCGAGTCCGCCGGTGGGCGAGCGCCGGTAGCGGGCGGAGGCGCCAGTGCCACATGGGGCGAGGGCCACCGAGGGATGGGTGCCGCGAGGGGTGGGTGCCACTAATAGGCCAGGCCGCCGGAGGGCGGCGCCGGTAGCGGGCGAACGCAGCCGGATGGCCAGTGCCACCGAGGGCGAGGGCCGCCGACGGGGTGGGCGCCCCAAGGGTGGGCGCCGCTCGCAGGAGAGGCCCCGGGGGCGGGCGCCGGTAGCGGGCGAATGCGGTCGGACGGGGCCGGTGCCACCCGAGGGGGCGGCGGCCGCCGACGGATGGTTGCCGCCAGGGATGGGACGCCTCAGCGTCGACCGTGTGCCGCTTCTACCGGACCAGCACCAGTTCCGGGTCCTCGCGCAGCTTCCCCAGCGCTCTCGACACCGCCGACTTCACCGTGCCCACGGAAACCCCGAGCACCTCGGCCGTCTGGACCTCGCTGAGGTCCTCGTAGTACCGCAGCACCACCATCGCCCGCTGCCGCGCCGGCAGTCGCATGATCGCGCGCCACATCGCGTCGTGCAGCGCCTGCTGCTCCGCCGGATCGTCGTCGTGGCCCGCCGTGGGCTCCGGCTCCGGCAGCTCGTCGCAGGCGAACTCGTCGACCTTGCGCTTGCGCCACTGCGACGTCCGCGTGTTCAGCAGCGCCCTGCGCACATAGCCGTCGAGCGCGCGATGGTCCTCGATGCGCTCCCAGGCCACGTATGTCTTGGTGAGCGCGGTCTGCAGCAGATCCTCCGCATCGCTCGGGTTCGCGGTGAGCGAGCGGGCGGTACGCAGCAGCACCGGCTGGCGGGCCCGCATGTACGACGTGAAGGAGGGATACGTCGCGCTCGGAAGGGACCGCGTCGCGGCGTCGGAAGCGCTGGTGCAGACGGGTGTGGTCATGGCTCCACGCTATGAGCGGCCCCTACTTCAGCGGATCGGCCGCAGGTGCCGAAGCAACGTCCGCCTCAGGTTGTAGGGGTGGGGCTGACTCCACCTCCTGAAGGTGGACGAGCGAGGGACCCGTACTGCGGGATTACCCTTGAGGGTCACCCGTCGGCAGCAAGCACCAGACCCGACGTCGGCACCCCCGTCCCGGCCGTCACCAGCACTCTTGCGGCCCCGGGTATCTGGTTCACGGACGTGCCCCGCACCTGCCTCACTCCCTCGGCTATTCCGTTCATCCCGTGCAGATACGCCTCCCCGAGCTGCCCCCCGTGCGTGTTGAGCGGCAGCCGCTCCTCGGCCACGAAGTCCGCGGCCTCCCCCTTTCCACAGAACCCGAACTCCTCCAGCTGCATCAGCACGAAGGGAGTGAAGTGGTCGTAGAGGATCCCCACGTCGATCTCCCCCGGCCCGAGCCCCGCCGTCCGCCACAGCTGCCGCGCCACCACCGCCATCTCCGGCAGGCCGGTGAGGTCGTCCCGGTAGAAGCTCGTCATCTGCTCCTGTCCCCGGCCGGCGCCCTGAGCCGCCGCCGCTACGACCGCGGGCCGATGCGGCAGGTCGCGCGCCCGCTCGACGGACGTGACGACCACCGCCTGGCCGCCGTCCGTCTCCTGGCAGCAGTCGAGCAGCCGCAGCGGCTCGACGATCCAGCGCGAGGCCGCGTGGTCGGCGAGGGTGATGGGTCTGCCGTGGAAGTAGGCGGCCGGGTTGGTCGCCGCGTACTTGCGGTCCAACACCGCCACATGCCCGAACGCCTCCGGTGTCAGCCCATAGGTGTGCAGATAGCGCTGGGCCGCCATCGCCACCCAGGAGGCCGGGGTGAGCAGCCCGAAGGGCAGGGACCAGCCCAGTGCCACGCCCTCCGCCGAAGGCTCCCGGTGCTGGACGCCCGAGCCGAATCTGCGGCCCGATCGCTCGTTGAACGCCCGGTAGCAGACCACCACCTCCGCGACCCCCGTCGCCACCGCGAGCGCCGCCTGCTGGACGGTCGCGCAGGCCGCGCCGCCGCCGTAGTGCACGCGGGAGAAGAAGGACAGCTCACCCATCCCGCACGCCTGCGCCACGGTGATCTCCGGGTTGGTGTCCATCGTGAACGTCACCATCCCGTCCACGTCCCCCGGCGTCAGCCCCGCGTCGTCCAGCGCGGCCCGCACCGCCTCCACGGCCAGCCGAAGCTCGCTGCGCCCGGAGTCCTTGGAGAACTCGGTGGCCCCGACACCGACGATCGCCGCCCGGCCGCCGAGGGCGTCCCGCTCGCGCACACTCATGCCGACCCCTCCGCGGACACGCCGAGCACTGCTCCCGTCGGCACGGTGACCGTCACCGTGCCGGTCACGTGCTTGCCGATGCCGTTGGCCCCGACGACCCGTACCGTCGCCGTGTCGCCGTCGACCTCCTCGATCTTGCCGGTCAGCACCATGGTGTCCCCGGGGTAGTTGGGTGCCCCGAGCCGTATCGCCACCCTGCGCAGTGCGGCCGTCGGTCCGAAGTGGTCGGTGATGTAGCGGCCGACCAGGCCGTTGGTCGTGAGTATGTTCATGAAGATGTCGGGGGAGCCCTTCTGGCGGGCCAACTCCGTGTCGTGGTGCACGTCCTGGTAGTCGCGTGAGGCGATGGCGCCGGCGACGATCAGGGTGCGGGTGATCGGGATCTCCAGCGGGGGCAGTTCGTCACCGGCGTTCATGGGTTCCCTCCCCAGCAGTCCCTTCTTGAGTGGTTCCCGCCTGAGCGGTCCCCTCCCGAGCAGTCCCCTCCTGAGCGCGCCAGACCGGCAGTACCAACTCCTCGTCGCACTCCTGGAATTCGAGCCTCACCGGGAGCCCGATCCGCACCTTGTCGTACGGCATCCCCAGGACGTTGCCGATCATCCGCACGCCCTCGGGCAGTTCGATCAGGGCGACCGCGTAGGGCGGGTCGAAGGCCGGGAACGGGGGGTGGTGCATCACGACGTACGAATAGACCGTGCCCTCACCGGTCGCCTCGATCGTGTCCCAGTCCAGTCCTCCGCACGCGTTGCAGCCGGGCAGCCAGGGGTGGCGCAGGGTGCCGCAGGCGGTGCAGCGCTGGATGAGCAAGGTGTTCCGCTGGATGCCCTCCCAGAAGAGGGCGTTGTCGCGGTTGATGACGGGGCGAGGGCGAGTGGGGTTCTGCGGCCGGGCTTGCTGGGACGGTCTCTGCCGGGGTTCCTGCCGGGGTTCCTGCCGGGGTTCCTGTCGGGGTTCCTGTCGCAGATCCTTCCGGTCATGCCGGGGCGCCCTGCGGATGGGTGCGTACTTGAGGATGCGGAAGCGGTGGGTGCCCGCGAGGTCGGGGCCGACGCGGATGTCCATGCGGGTCGTGACGAAGTAGCCGGTGCCCAGCTTCGTCGCCTTCCGCTCCGACACCGACTCGATCACCGAGTCGAAGGTGATCTCGTCCCCTGGCCGCAGGGGCCGTAGATACTCCTGTTCGCAGTCCGTGGCGACCACCGAGCTGTAACCCGCCTCATCGAGCATGCCGAGCAGCTCGTCGTACGCGTGCGTGCGTCCCGTATGGCCGGAGAGGCCGCCCATCGTCCACACCTGGAGCATGGTGGGCGGCGCGATGGCGGCCGGTCCCGCATACGCCTCGTTGGTGTCGTCCATCGCCTCGCACCAGTGCCGGATCATGGGCGCGTTGACGGGGTCCTTGCCCGCGTGTGCCACCGCGGCGGGCTGCCCCTCGTAGGCCTTCAGCCGCGCCTCGAACTCCTCGTCCGCTGCCACCTCGTGGCTCACCCCCGGCCCGTAGCTCACCGTCGCCGCCCCCTCGTCCTCATCGCCCGCCGCACCGCGCATCGCACTGACACTTCTGGTACACCGCGACCGCCGATCCGGTTCCCACGTTTTTCAGGAACGTCCACAGGCCCCATGAAGCCGGGGTCTTCGCCCTGGTCCCTGCCCCAGGAAGGTTTCTGACTGTCCGTCAGATGCGATGCACTGTCAAGGCCGCCGGGAACGGCCCGGCGGCGGACGCGAAAACGCCTGCGCGGCGGTACCGAAGTACCGCCGCGCAGACGCGTTACACCCCACAGCACACCCACAGTTGCGAGGGGGCCGATGCCTGAGCACAGGGGCACCGACCCCCTCAGCTCACCACCAGAGCGGAGTGAAGTTGACCGACGTGTTGTCGTTGCCCTGGTTGACCGAGGTGAAGGCGGAGCCGTTGACCTGGGCGGTGTTGCTCTGGTTCGAGGCACCGGAGCCGGTCGCCTGCTGCTGGGTCGTGGACGAGGTGCCGTAGTTGTCGCCGCCGACCCCGCTGCCGATAAGGCCCTGAGCAGCCTCCGTCTCCGTGACAGACGCGCTGGATCCGTTGTCCGCGATGGCGCCGTTGTCCGCCGTCGCGATGCCCGAGAAGAGGGCGACCGCGAGCGGAAGGGCGGAGACGGCTGCGATGACGCGGGCGGTACGGATGCTTGCCATGTTGTTCCTCCAGAACAGGTGCGCCCAGGCTCCCCGCCGGACGCATCGGTGGTGCATGAAGTACTGCTTTCCCCCAGGCAGTTGGCCGACCGCCCCGGAGTCGTTCACGACGTCGCGAGATCAGAGTTGCCCACCGAATCCCCGGCGAACCACCCCGGAAGCCCTGATTCGCCCTCAAGCGTGATGACAAGTCGATAAACCCCTTTCGCCACTTCCAACTCCCAGGTGGGGCAGTACGGATGACTCCACCCCAAGCGGCACAAGAGGGGAAAGGTTCCGGCGCACTTCCGGCCAATCTCCGGCGATCGGCGAGTCGGCGGCGGGGCGGGGCGATTTCCCCTTTCTTTTTTCGAACACTCGTACGAACATAGAAGCATGGCCACCACCGACCGGCAGGCCACGACGCTGGCCCTCGCACACGCCCTGTCAGCCGCCGAACGCGGACTGGCCGTCATCCCCCTGTCCCGGACGAAGCTCCCGGCCCTGCGCTCACCACACCGCGACGACCCCGATCCCAAGACCTGTCACGGCGAGTGCGGCCGTTTCGGGCACGGGGTCTACGACGCCTCCACCGACCCCGCCCGCATCCGCGAACTCTTCGCCGCCGCCCCCTGGGCGACGGGCTACGGCATCGCGTGCGGCCTGCCGCCGCACCATCTGATCGGCATCGACCTCGACACCAAATCCGGTACGGACTCCTCCGCCGCCCTGCGCGAACTGGCGCTGCGCCACCTGTTCACGATTCCGCCCACGGTGGTCGTCCTGACCCCGAGCGGCGGCCGCCACCTCTGGCTGACCGGCCCCTCCGACGCCGTCGTCCCCAACTCCGCGGGTCGTCTCGCCCCCGGCATCGACATCCGGGGCGCCGGCGGCTACCTGGTCGGACCCGGCTCCCGCACCGACCACGGCGTCTACAGCACCGCCCCCGGTACCTCCCACATCGTCCCCGCGCCCTGTCCGCGCGCCCTCCTGCGCCTTCTGCTCCCCCCACCACCCCGCACGCAACACCCCGCGCCCCCGTCGACCGGCGGCCACGGCCAGGGCCTCGTCCAGTTCGTGCTCGCCGCGCACGAGGGACAGCGCAACACCCGCCTGTTCTGGGCAGCCTGCCGCGCCTACGAGGACGGCATCGGCCCCGCACTCGTAGACCCCCTGGTCGAGGCGGCCCTCAACACCGGCCTGACCGAACGCGAGGCCCGCGCGACGATCGCGTCGGCTGCGCGGATGACGGGGCATCGGCCCTGATGAGGGGAGGCGGGTGAGGGAGACGGGTGAGGGAGACGGGGGAGACGGCTGGCGGACGCGGTGATCACACGGAACCGACGGACGCGGCGCCCGCCCCGCCTCCTTGCTCCTCCGACAAACACAAAAAGCGACCAACCTGACCGAGTCAGGCGACCGACCGGCCCGGAAATTCACGGGAGCTCGATGCACCACCGCCCTAGAGTGCCGACCATGTCGCTGGCTCGCGTCGTCCTCACGTCCGGCCGCTCGCTCGACCTCGCCGAGCTGCGGTTCTCCTCTACTTACGGCGGGATGCTGGAGGGCTACCCCTGCAAGCTCGTCAACGACATGAAGATCAGCAGCCTCCTGCGCGCCGCGGAGGGAGACCATCCCTCCACGCCGGTGCACCTGGTGGCGCCGCCGCGCGAGTATCCCGACCAGTACGCGGGCGCGTTCGGCCCGGTCGAGGTGCTGCCACGCGTTGCATGCGTCGGTACCTTCCACTCCACGGCCCTCGACCCCGGCCGCGACCCGGTCCTGCACCGCTCCACCCTCACGATCATCTGGTTCCAGCCCACCACGCGCGTGCCGGCCGATTGCGACGCGGAGGACGCGCTGCGGGAGGTCGACTGGGAGGGGCTGGCACGGGATTACGAGCTCTAGCGGCAGCGTGCGGTCGGCGATGAGGCGTCCGCGGCCGACAAGTCGGCTCCGGTTGCGGTTGCCGTGGGCCCAGCTGCCGAACAGCGACGGCCCCGCGTCGGCCACGGCGAAGGGGCGCCTCTCAGTGAGAGACGCCCCTTCCGGCATGTGCGGTGGGTGTGGGATTTGAACCCACGGTGACATCGCTGCCACGACGGTTTTCAAGACCTTTCGTCGGCCGGGCGGGATCTCCGCTCCCACGCAGGTCAGACGAGCGAAACCCGGGCCGCCGCAGTCGCACCCATGCTTGTCGTGCCCTCTACGTGCCCCAGGCGCACGATCGTGCCCTCTCACCCGCCAGTCACAGCGGGAACGATCACTGCGGCGACAGCCGACAGCAACCCTCCTACGGCGAGAGCGCCATTGAACTTCTCTTTGGCCGTTGGAAACACGGAGCGACTCACGTTCCCGACCTTGCTACGCAGAACGATCATCTTCATCTTCTGCCACCTGTGCTGACGTTTCGAGCACCCCATCAACACGCCGTATGCGTTGTTGCGGCAGTAGGTCTGCCCGTCTCGGTTGACCGCTCCACACCAGACCGGCACCTGGAAGGCGGCATAGACCGAGACGCCGACTGACAGAGCCACGATCACTGGGAATGCCCACTGTTGACTCCAAGCAACGACCAAGGCAGCAGCCACCATGTATCCCCAGTACAGACGCACTACTTTCCCCATGAGCACGCAGAGTAGTGGCGCATATGCGCAACGCATAGACGTGAATTGGTCACGCCCCCATGCGTGCCCGGCCGTGAGCTGCCACGGAATCGAACGACATCACACGGCGCTCGGGTGCCACACAGCGCGACGCCCCTGGCCGTATTTCTGGCCAGGGGCGTCACAAGTGCAGGCGTCTCAGAGCGGCTTGTGCACTTCGGGAGAGCCAGTCCCTTCTTCCCCTCCGAGCCATGCATCGGCCGCCTCCGCCACCTGGTCATCACGACCGGCGACCGGCCGGGCGTAGTGCCGGGTGGTGACGCTCGCGTTCGAGTGGCCGAGCCGCTGGGCGGCGGTCATCACGCCGTACCGGTCGGCGACCCATGTCCCGTGCGAGGCCCGGAGATCGTGCGGGGTGACGTCCGTCAGCCCGGCCGCCGCCACGGCAGGGTCGAAGTACGCCTTGCGCCACTGGTTGTAGCGCAACGGCTTGCCGCCTTGGGTCAGGAAGAGCAGAGCGTCTCCCCCGTCAGGCAGCGTCTCCAGGTGCCGGCCGAGTCGCGTGGCGAGCGAGGGACCGATCCGCAGGACCCGCTTCTGATGGGACTTGGGTGTGTCGAAGACCAGGGTCCCGTTGGCTTCGGCCAGGTTCTCGTCGACCAGGACCAGGCCGCCCGAGACGTCGATGTCCGCCCGCCGCAGCGCGAACGCCTCACCAACCCGCAGGCCCGCATACGCGAGTAGGGCGATCAGCAGGTCATGGGGCTTGGCCGCGTTCCGGACGATCCGCGACGCTTCTAACGGGGTGAGGATGTGCGGCTCGGTCTGAGGCATCCGGGGCAACTTCACTCCCCGGCACGGGGTCTGCGCGATCATCTCGTTGTCGACGGCCGCCCGCATGATCTGCGACAGCACTCGGTAGGCCTGGCGAATCCGTGACGCGCTGAGGCCTCGGGTCCTCAAGGAGCCGACCCACTCAGCGATGGTGATGGGACGGAGGCTGGACAACTCCCTGTCGCCCAGCGTCGGGACGATCAGCGAGGTAATCAGGGACCGGTACGACGCCTGTGTCTTGTGCTTGAGCTGCGGGGAGACGGCAGCGAGCCAGCGTGCCGACCAGTCGCGAACGGTGATCTGCCCCTCAGTCGGGTCGAGCCAACGCCCCTCTTCGATCTCGATGCGCTTCCGCGCCAGCCAGCGATCGGCGTCCGTCGACGTGGCAAACGTCCGATCAGCGGCGCGCAGGACACCGTCAGGGCCCGGGTAGCGAGCCTGGAAGCGGCCGGACGGCAGCTTGCGAACGCGCCCGAAGGCCCGGCGGGACTTCCGCTTGCCCGCCATCAGGCAGCCCTCCGGTAGGCAGAGGGCCGCCGCAGGTCGATCGGCTCCACCGTGTTGGTGCTGACGTACGCGTCCACGGCGCTCTCGGGGATGCGGACGTGCCGACCGACCTTGACGAAGGTGATGCGGCGTTCCTCGATGAGCCGACGTGGGAAGCGGAGCCCGGTGCCGAGACGTTCGGCGACCTGGTCCACGGTGAGGAGTCGGTCCACGGTCGTCACTCCCTCTCGTCGGCGGCGAGCCCGTTCAAGGCATCACGCGCTGTCTCGCGGTTGGTCTGAAGGTCGCGGGCGATAGTCGCGGCCAGGGCCGCTTCGCCCGGGGTGTGACCGTGGCCTGCGTACTTCCAGTCGGTCAGAACGAGGACGGTGTCCGGCTCGCGGTCGTCGAAGCCGAGGACGGATGCCTCTTGGGCGGCGCGGTAGTCGGCGCGTTCCTGGCGGAGGGCGCCGAGGGTGGTGGAGTAGGTGCGCGACTTGGACGAGAAGTGCCCGCGGAACCCGAGCATGTGCGCCCAGGCCCACAGGCGTCGGTCCGGGTAGAGGGCGTCGAGGTCGCGGCATGCGGTGAATCAGTCGGCGCGCGTGGTCGGGGACGTGGTGTCGGTCGAGTTCGGCGAGTTCGCCGATGCGGCGGTCGAGGGTGCCGGTGTTCTCGGCGGCTTTGGTGGCGTACTTGGCCACGTAGGAGGCGACGGCCTGTTCGGTGATGTCTGAGCCGTCGCCGAAGGATTTGACCGGTCGAACGTCGAGTTGTCGGCCCCAGCGGAAGGTCCGGGCAGGTTGGTCGTCGACGGCCGGGACTGAGACCGAGGTGTACGAGTGCGCGGCGGCGGCGTGGATCGCGTCCGTGAGGAGGCCGACCGTTGCCCAGGCGGGCGGCGGTGTGCCGGGGCCGTCCGGACCGTCGAGGCGTATGACGGCGTGGAAGTGGAGGGCGCCGCGCTTCTGGAATTCGGCGACCTTGCCGAAGGAGACGCGGAGGTGGTCGGGGAGTTCGCGGCGAGGCAGGCCGACGCGGGCGGCGAGTTCGCGGCGCAGGCGGGTCGTGAAGCGCTGCCAGAGCTGTCCGGCGTGGTTGTTGAAGAGCACGGCGCCCGCGTAGTCGTAGGTGTCGGGGTTCAGGGCGGTACCCAGTTCGGGGGCGTCGGCGGCATGCGGGGTGCCGCAGCGGCAAGTGCCGCCATGGTCCGGGCGGTTGTGGACCGGGCCGAATGAGGGAGCCGTGAGGGTGGCGAAGACGCGCGGGTGGTCGCGGACGGCGGCGGGGATGTCGCGGCGGTCGTCTCCGGCGAGGCCAGCGCGGATGAGGTGGTAGGTGTCGCCCGCGTAGGTGAAGGCGCAGGAGGGGCAGCGGGAGGCACGGCGGTTGCCGCAGGCGAGGCGGAGGCGTCCGCCCGGCTCCTTGGCGGTGGAGTAGTGGTGGAGGGTCTCGCCGGTGGTCTTGTCCTTGTGAAGCACCCAGCCGGTGAGGTGAATCGGGTCGGAGCACCCGCCGGTGCGACGAATCTGGTCTTCCCAGCGGGTGTAGTCGGATGCCGAGGCCACCCGGAGGACGTCTCCGAGAGTGGCCGGGTCGAGCGGCGGGGCCGGCGCGAGCGTCCTCTGTGTCGTGCGTGAGGCCCGGTGGGCCATGCTGGGGTTCCTTCCGGTTGCGAGATCGATCGGCGGGGACGGCTCCCGGGCGGCGGATGCTTGGCGGTATCGAGGCCGCCCGGGGGCCGGTCAGCGACGCTTGGCGTCGGAGGCAAGCAGGGAGCGCAGGACGACCGCGCAGACGGCGACCGAGGCGCCGGTGACGGCCACCGCCAGGAGCAGCGAGACCAGGACGGCGCCGAGGACCAGGACGACGGCCGTGCCCCCGCCGACGAGGGCGAGCGCGGTGCCGGGGGTGAGCTGGACGACCGGGCGGGACGGCGCCGGAGCGGCAGGTGCCGGCGGCGGCACGGGGGTGGTGGCCAGGGTGCCGGGGGTGATGGTGGTCGGCTGGATGACGGCGGGCGGGGTGGTCAGGCCAGTGGGCTGGGGCATGGTCGGGAGCTTGGGCCGGAGCATGGGCGGATCTCCTTTCGCGGGAGCGAGTTACTTGACTGCGTTGTCGATGACGGGGGCGAAGAGGCTGTCGGCGAGGAGGTAGCCCCCGAGGAGCAGTACGGCGATGAGCCACCAGGGCGGGCGGATGAGCTTGACGCCGAGGTAGCCGACGGCGAGGAGCGCGAACCAGAGCGGTACTTGCATGGGCGGTGCCTCCTAGGCGACGCGGCAGCGGTGAGTGCGGGCGGCGAGCTGGGCGGCGGTCTGGCTGGAGTAATCGGCGGACCAGCCGCAGCGGTCGGCGGTGCAGACAGCGGCGTGCGTGGTACGGCCGTTGCGGTCACGGTGGGTGCCGATCTGCACGGGGCCGATCCTCATCAGGGAGTGGAAGTGGTCGCGGGCGGGCATCGCGGTGTCTCCTTCCTGGTCAGGCGAGGTGGGCGGCGATGGCGTCGGCGAGGTGAGACGGGACGCCTAGGCGCGAGCGGAGGGTGTCGGGGTCGATCGGGGAGCCGGTGCGGGCGCGGTACTCGTCCGCGACCTTGCGGGCGTGGTCGAGGAGGACGACGGGGACAGGCGGAGCGGTGGCCGGGAGCACGGGCGGCGTCGGAGCCGGAGAAGCGGAGGTGCCCGCGGCCGGGGCGGGGTTGGCCTCATCCGCAGCCACAGGCTCGGTGTCCTCCGGGTCGGAGACAGATGCCGGCGACACGGGCTCCGGATCCGTCGAATGGGCGAGGAGCGTTCCGCCAAGGAAGGCGAGCGCTGGCCATCCGGCGATGCCGAGGCGGAGCAGGGCGGGAGGGTTGTCCATGTCGAGGAACCCGGCGGTGGCGACGTTGGCACCGAGCGAGGCGACCAGCGCGACGACGAACCAGCACCAGGCCAGCCGGGACGGCCCCTCACTGCGCAGCCGCCGCCAGGCGGCGACCAGGAGCAGGTCGACGCTGACCGGGTAGGCCCAGGCCTTCCAGCCGTTCTGTCCGGCTGCGGCGGCCAGGTCGTGCAGATGGGCGAAGGACAGAGCACCGGCGATCACGGCCTGAACCAGGACCGCGTCGACCCGGAGTCGGAGTCCGTTGCGGGCGCCCATCAGACGTCACCGGGGTAGGCGGGGCCGTCGTCTGAGTCGTAGCCACCCGGGAACATGCCGGGCGGTGGCTCCGGCAGCGAGACGGCGAGGGACGGGCTGACGGCTTCCACGAAGTCGAGGTCGGCGCCGGCCATGTCGGCGTAGAGGGCGAGTTGGCCGAGCAGGAGCACGGTCCGGGCGAAGTCCTCGCAGTTCGGGCACATGGAGGGTTCTCCCTTCCTTGGGCATGGCGGGGGTAGGGACTTGGCGCGAAGGCGGTCACGCGGGCCGTGGGGATCCGGGAGGGATCAGGCGGTGGCCGAGGAGGCCTTGAGCAGCGGCACGGAAGCGGCGTCGGAGCCGGTGAGGGCGGGCCGGAACGGGGCCAGCTCGGGCAACTCCGGGGTCCGGTCGGCATGCCGGTTGCAGATGTTCACGGCCTGGCGGAGCGAGGTGTGCGGGGCGCGGATGCGGTGCCAACCCCCGGACGAGTCGCCCGCGATGGCGAGGCCCCGCATCTCGGCCGGGATCTGGATGGCGGCGAGGACGGCGTCCGGGGCGATGTCGCCGAAGGCCATGTTGGCGGACGACTCGTCGTTGACGCGGTGGGCGGTACGGCCGGTGAGCTGGGCGCGAAGCATCGTGATGCCCTTGCCGAGTTCGGAACCGAAGCGCTGACCGCAGATTTCGAGGTAGATGCCGGCCGCGCGCCCGAGCTGGGCGAGGCGGACCAGGGCGGTGACGATACGGTCCCGGCGCTTTTCCTCTTCCTTGCTTGCGTACAGGGCGAGTTCGGCGACCTCGTCGACCAGGACCACGACCGGTACCGGGCGCTGATCGTCGGGCAGGTCCCAGATATCGGCGGCGATCTCCGCATCCGGCACGTCGGAGGTGATCCGCTGTTGAGCCCGGATGAGCTGATAGACGCGTTCCATCCGTGCCACGAGCGCATCGAGCACTTCTGCTGCGGTGTCTGGGTTGTCGGCCAGCGCGGAGAACCGTCGGGCCAGCGGGAACAGTTCAACCCCCTGCTTGCAGTCGATGCCGACGAGGGCGACGTCCATCGGGGCGAGGCCGGCGACCAGGTTGCGTTGGTAGACGGACTTGCCGGACTCCGTGGCACCGAGGGTGAGCGCGTGGGGTATCGCGCGGTAGTCGCGATAGTGCACCGAGCCGTCCTGCCGCAGGGCGACGGGAACCCGCATCGGCCGCGGGTCGGTCCGGGCCGGCATCTGTACCCGCTTGAGCACGTCGTAGCCAGTCATCCGCACCTCGACGACACCGGAACGCAGCTCACGCGAGCTCACCCCGTACATCGAGAAGGAGTGCCGGAGCCGGTCCGAGGCGGCGGCGACGTCGAAGGCGTCCTGCCCCGGGCGGAGCTTGAGCCTCAGGACCAGGCCGGTGCGAGTCGGCCGCAGCCGCAGGATGCGCGGTGGACGCGGCTCCGGTATCGGCCGGTTGGCGGCCCGTGCCAGGGCGAGCCGCCACCGCGCGGGTGGGACGGTAAGCCCGCACGCGTCCATGACCGTGCCGTACCGGACCAGGACCCGCACCACGGCCAGCGTGACCCCGAAGGTCAACCAGTACCAGGCGGGGCGCCGCCACCGCAGGAGACCCACGGCGGCGACGACCAGCACCAGGGCGACCGTGAAGGCGGTCACGATCAGGCCGCCTTGGACCCTGCAGCGGCCTCGGCGAGCGAGGTGACCGCGACCGCGCGGAACGCGATGCCGTGCCGCCTCTGGCCGTTGAAGTCGTTCTCCCACGGGCGGGCGACCAGGCCCGTGAGCGCGACCGGCGTGCCCATGGCCAGCTCACCGGAGATACCCGGCTCTGGGACGGTGATGGACAGGATCTCCACCGCCTCGTTGGCCGCGAACATCACGTCGACCGTCATCAGCTTCGCCCCGGTCTCGGTGGCGGTGGCGATCTCGCCGGTACGGCGGTCACGAACCTTGACCTGCGGGGTCTTGGCGACCATCACCACGGCGCCGGAGGTGTCGACGGGAATCTGACGCACAGAGATCACTCCTCTATAGATGCTGAACTCCGTCACTCATGTACATGAGTGACATGAAGAAGAGTGCCTCACTCCTATACATGAGTCAACCCGCCACGAAGAAGAACTCGCGACGGGCTGTGAGGAGTTGAGCGGACGTCAGTCGTCGGCAGGGATCCGGTACTCGAAAACGAACTGGTCAGCGGCCATGAGCGTGTCGCACACCTCCACCACGAGCCCCGCGGTCGTACGGGCCTCCCGGATCAGGTGAACCACGGGCGCACCCGGACTCAACGCCAGTTCAGTTGCCTCGTCCTTCGAGGCCGGCCGAGCTTGCAGCGTCTCGACGAACTCCGCGAACTCATGCCCGTGGTCTTCGAGTCGGGCGTAGATGCCACCGCCGCCAGGGTTCTCGGCGAACAGCTCAGGGATGTCCTTCACGACGTCCCAGGGCAGGTAGGACGTGGCGGTCTCGACCGGAGTGCCGTTACGGAAGTACAGGCGCCGACGGGCCAGCACCTGCGTACCAGCGGAAACGCCGAGCCGCTCGGCGGCATCCTCGGGAGCCTCCATGGGCCCGATGTAGAGGACGCTCACCTTGGCCGTGGCGCCGGACTGCGCGGACTCGGCAAGGTAGGCCGCTTGTCCCCCTTGCCGGAGCGAGCGCCGGAAGCGATCAGAAGATCGGTGCCGCACCGGAGGCCGGTTCTTCACGATCGAGCCCTTGCCATGTCGGGTCTCGACCAACCCGCTCGCCCGTACCTCGACCATGGCCTTACGGATCGTCCCGCCGGAGACGCCGTAGCGCTCCACCAGCTCAGACTCACTCGGCACCATGTCACCAGGCTTGAGAACCCCCGCCCGGATCTGCTGCACGATCTCGTCCGCGATCTGTACATAGCGAGGCCCGGAACCGACCCCTCCCGCCGCAGTTCCCATAGTCCTTCTCTGCCTCCTATGCTCCTCTACATGAGTCAACCACAGGAAGCGGCACCCTCTCCCCTCCACTCCGTGTCTGTGGCCGGAGTGGTGGTGCGCGAGGACGGCCGTCTTCTGGCGATCCGCCGAGCCGACAACGGCACGTGGGAACTCCCCGGCGGCATCCTGGAACTCAACGAGACCCCAGAGGCCGGCGTCGCCCGTGAGGTCCTGGAGGAGACCGGCATCCACGTCGAGGTCGACGAACTGACCGGCGTCTACAAGAACTTGACCCGCGGAATCGTGGCCCTGGTCTTCCGCTGCAAGCCCTCCGGCGGCGCCGAGCGCACCTCCAGCGAGTCCACTGCTGTCTCCTGGCTCACTCCCGACGAGGTCAGCGACCGTATGTCCGAGGTCTTCGCTATCCGACTCCTGGACGCCCTGGACGGCAACGGCCCCCACGTCCGCAGCCACGACGGCAAGCGCCTCACCTCAGCGGGATAAGACCTTCTCTCCATCATCAAGTGCGGCTCGCTCCGCTCCCCGCGCGCGGCCCGGCCCCCGGCCGGGCCTGCGCTCCTGCCTGCGTCCCGCTCCAGCCCAGCCGGCGTCCGTGCCGCGCTCTCAACGATCAGCCGCTTGGCCGACACTCGCGTAAGCCAGTGATCACGAACAAGACAGTGCGTCAGAGCGATGCGGCAGGGCGAGCGAGGTGCAGGTCAGGCAAGTACGCCGCGCATTGCACCCATACCGAGCAGGGCCGGTCACACGGCGGAATCAGACAGTCCGGATATCGAGGCCGTCCGTTCAGAACCTGGCCGCCTCGACTGTAAACACCCCTGGACCGCACGGAATGTGACTGTCCGTATTGGATCTAGTGCTTTAAGTAACGAGCCTCGTAGGGTCAAAGCGTCGCCAACACCGTATCCCTGGAGGATTCGTGGCAAGCTTCCGCACTCGGCTGGCCCTGCTCGGCTCGGCCGCGGCTCTCACCGCCGGAGCCCTCGCTCCCGCACAGCTCGTCGGGGCGCAGCCCGCCGCCGCCGCAGACTACGACTGGGTCGCCCTCGGCGACTCCTACACCGCCGGGGTCATCCCGGCCGCCGGAGACGTATTCGAAATCCCCCGCGACGGCTGTGAGCGCACCGACCGGTCCTACCCGCAGGTCATCGACCGGGACCTCGGCTCGTTCCTCGAGCTGACCAACGTCAGCTGCGGCGCCGCCACGATCGAGGACGTCACCTTCAACGCGCAGGTGCCCATCGGCCGGAGCGTGCCGGGCAACGCCGACCCGGACTCCCCCTTCGCCCCGGTGCCTCCCCAGTCCGATGCGGTCAAGGCCGGCACCGACGTGATCACCGTCGGCGTGGGCGGCAACACCCTCGGGTTGGGCGAGATCCTCTTCAAGTGCCTGGAACTGGGTGAGGGCAGCGGCGGCGTGGGCACCCCGTGCAAGGACGCCCTCGCCGCCGACATCCCCGCCAGGCTGACCAAGGTCGGCACCGACTACGACCAGATGCTCGCCAAGCTCCACGAGAAGGGCCCGCACGCCAAGATCCTGGCCGTCGGCTACCCCACGGTCATCCCCGAGGACACCTCCAAGTGCCGGTACAACGACATCCACCAGTTCTTCTCGATCACCCCCGGGGACCTGGACTGGCTGCGCCAGGACGTCCTGGAACCCCTCAACAAGGTCATCGAGAAGTCGGCCGGCAACCAGGACTCCGCCACCTTCGTCAACCTCTACGACTCCTCTGAGAAGCACAGCGTCTGTGACGCCGGCAAGTGGGTCGAGGGCATCCTCGACACCGACAACCGGATGGCCCTCGTGCACCCCAACGCCAAGGGCCACCTCAACGCCGCCGACCACGTCACGGAGGCGATGCTGAACGCCATCTCCCCGAACTGACCCGCACGCGGTACCTCGTCATCGATCCCGCAACGCGCCGCCAAGAGGTCGGTGTTCGGGGCCTCGCCGCAACGCTTCCCCTGTCGTGACTGGCTCCCGTCGACGGTATTGGCAGCGTGGCTGATGCCGGTGGGGGTGCAGCGAGGCACACGCGCGCCTGGTCGGTCGGCGCACCCGCCGCCGTGGCTGACTTTCGTCGGCTGAGGTCCAGGCGGGCCCTGGATCCACACCGTTCACGGCAGGCGGTTGCTCTCCGACCGCTTGCCGTGATGGCCGGGGCAGAAAGAGCCGAACCTGTCAGGCGGTGCGGTCGCCGTGGGCATCACAGGGGAGTTCGGTGGCGGGATGGTTCACGACGAAGTCCCGGGTGGCCTGCCGTTCGGCCTCGATGATCGCGGTCGGGGACACGTTGATGACGCCGCCGAACGGCCGGTCGACGTCCCGGATGATGACCAGCGTCGTCGTGAGCAGTGCCGTGATCACGGTGAGAGTGACCAGCTGTCCCCGGTTGTTCCTGCGGGGCAGGCAGACGCCGAGCGCCACGACCGTGATGGTCAGTGTCGCGAGCAGGAACCAGAAAATGGTGCTGGGGATGCTGGCGGTCGCCTGGGTCAGGCGTTCCTCGCGTTCGTTGGAGCGATTGTTGTCGATGGCGACCAGCATCCCGAAGACCGCTTCGCCCTCCATGGCCCGGAAGGTCTGCCGGAAGTCGGTCGACCACACGCTGGGAGCGGCCGAGCCGTAGCCGTCGGCCATGGTGAGCCACTCCTGGTGGCGTACGGCGCGGGCGTAGCAGACGGCGCCGGCCTGGATCCGGGCCCGGTGTGTCTCGGGTCCGTATTCCGCGGTCTCGACGAGCTGGTCCAGGGCCCGGGCCTCGGCGCGGGAGGCGATCTCGGCCTTCCCGTACGAGCCGGAGGCTGTGACCAGCACGAACGCGAGCAGAAGCACGGTCAGTGTCAGCAGCGGCCCGACGAGGTCCTTGACCGCCATGCCCTCGTCGTCGTCGACGGTGATCAGCCTCGGTCGCAGGAAACGGTTCGCGGCGAGCCCCGCGAGCAGGGCGAGCACGGCTACGACGATGACGAAGACCACGGACGGCCACCTCCGGGACTGGTACGGGGCCCCTGGGGGTGGGGCGCCGTGATCATGTCCCGTGGTCGGGCACGGCCGGAACAGCAGAAACGTTCGATCGCCCTCTACCGGGGGACATTCCTTGCGCCGTAAAGCCCTCCATCGGTGCGTGCCGTGCTGCCGCGGTGACGCCGGTGCGCTGCCGCTTGCAGGACGCAGTGGATCAGGTTGCCGCGTCCTGCAAGAGCCACACAGAGAGAAAAGGTGGAGCCGTCCGGGTCAGGCGCGGTGGAGCTTCCAGTCGCCGACGTTTCCGCTGCGGTTGTAGTACGCGTTGGTGCAGACGTCGTACTTGCCGCCGCCGGGTCCGCGTCCGTTGGTCTCCAGGAAGCCGCCGTTGTCGCCGTAGGCGTTGAACAGGTGGACGACGTCGCCGGCGCGGACGTTCTGGTCGGCGGGCGCGGACGACTGGGCGAAGATGCGCCAGCGGCCGGTGCCGGGGGCGCGGTCCTTGTCCTTGGAGGTGGAGACGTTGTACTTGCCGCCGGCGTTCTTCTGCTCCGCGGAGGCGGCTCCGTTGGTGTCGAGGTAGCCGCCGTCATTGCCGTAGAGGTTCCTGAGGTGGACCAGGTCCCCGCTGACCACGTTGGTGCCGTCGGCCTTGCCCGTGGCGGAGAGGATCTGCCAGGTCCCCGTGCCGGCTGCCCGCGTCGGCGAGTCGGCCGTCGACACCCCGTACTTCGCCCCCGCGTCGCTGCTGGCACCGTTGGTGTCCAGATAGCCACCGCCCCAGTTGCCGTAGCCGTTCTGCAGGTGGACACGGTCGCCGTACTTCAACTCGTTCGCCACGCTTCTCCCCTTGTCAGGCAGACGGAGGACACCTGGTCTGGGCGCCCGGCCCCGGCTGCCCTTCAAGGTTCTTTCCTTGGGGATGCGACACGCCCGGACAACCCACCACCACCGCCAATTCGGATGAAAGCGGACCTGATTGCGCATGCATGCCTACTGCATGAATTTGGCCAACGCTGGTGAGCATCAGTCAGCGAGTGGTGCGACGAAGAAGGATGGGGCGTGCTCGACTTCCCCGAGACTCCCGGTGGCCGCTTCGGCCTACTCCAACTTCCGGATGACCGGCTACCACACGGTGCCCCCCGGACAGCAAGTGGATCTCATGCGGGAAGCGCCCGGCTCCAGGACGCCCACGGCGGATCGACCGCTGAGGCCGCCAAGAGTGAGTGTGACAACGCCGACGAACACCGGCGGACGCCCGCGAACGTCAGCGGACCATCCGCGCAGGTGAGAGGCGCACCAGCCCAAGGCAGCGCCCCTACCCAAGTTGCTTCGGGACGAAGAGGTCCAACGGCCTTCGTTCGCATGCACGTGCCAGACTTCAGCGCAGGGGCACGAGGCAACCAGCCCACCGGGGGGACGACCATGTCAACATCGTTTGCGGGCTTCCTTCTGCCGCTGCTGATCCTGGTCGGGGCACTCTGGCTCGCGTGTGTTGTTCTCGGCTTGCATGGCCTGCTCCTCGGACGTATGCCGGGCCGATGACTACAGAGCCACGTTCGACTGCCGAGACTCTGGGGAGCGGGTGCCCTGCTCGCTGCATGCGGCGGGTTTCAACATCCCTCATTGACAGCAATCGGACTCGGCCTTATCGCCTTGGGCCACGTGGTGAAGCCAACTCCATGATCAAGCCCGTGCCAGATGCGTGCCAGGTCGTACGGGGAACCACGGTGAACAGCAGGGAACCCATCAACCCTCCGCCAGGGGTTTGCGAGCTCCGTCGCAGGTCAGACCCAGAGCGAGCCCTAGATGCTATTAGCTTCCCAAGCTGAGAGGCCGGCGGTTCGGAAAGGTCAGGGGGCTGCGACGCCGCCGCGAGAGGGTCAGGCTACGGCGGTGCTCCCGCTCCGAGCAGGCCGTTCGTCCCCCAAGATGCGTGCGCTGTCTCTCGGTCGCACCCTGGTGTCGTGAGGGGCTCTCTGGCTGCGAAGCAGGGTAGCGAGGAGTGCTCAGACCCAGGGCCAATAGAAGCCAAGGGGAAGGGCGGGCCATGCCTAGAGCTAGCTATACGGCAGCGGATTCCATCCATTCTTGCAACATTTGCCCTTGCAGCAGCGCTTCCTTGCTCGGTATCAAGTGCGGCCCAGCCGCAGCCTCCTCCTGACTGTCGCGTTCTTTTCGTAGGTGCGCACGGCCTCAATGAAGATGCCAATTCCACGACTCTCAAGAATACATGGGCCGCGTTTCATGCATACAGCGAACAGCACGGGGGGTTCGGTGGCGATAAGAAGATGTTGCCCTATCCAAAGATGGGGACTAAACAATTTATTGCCGCGATACGCGCGAATCCGGAGAACCCACAAATGTCGTCGCTTCCAGCCGTTAACCAGGGGGTCGAGATGCTGGATACGGCGGTCAGAGACTACCTTAAACAGTGCCCATCCGGAGGTGGTGTCGTCCTGACTGGATATTCCGAGGGAGCGTGGATCGTAGATGAGTTCCTGCGCAGATATTACGGTTTGTCGGCTGTAGTGAAGGCGGTCCAACTCTACGGCGATCCGCTATACGAGGACCCCAACACTGGTGACCTTGGCCTGGCACGGCTTTACGGGTTTGCGAGCAATTTTCCCTCCCCTTACCCGGACTCCACCCTGGAAGGGCCAAATATAGTCAGATCTCGATGCATTGAAAAGGATCCTATTTGCGGGGGAGGGTTCCGAGCGGCGCACAGCGTCGGGAATGTCGGGAGACAGACAATAGCTGCGATAAACTGTGCGAGAAATCACAGCTACTGCAAATCGCACACAGATTCATACTCGGGTCGCATAGCTAAGCAGGGCGGGGAATTTCTGGCGGCCCAGTCCTTCACGCCTGACTGATGTGCCTGACAGCGCCACCCGTTCTCCGCGATCCGGTCCTTTTCCACACCAACCTATCCGCTTGGTCGACAAAGGGGGGCGAAGGACAGGTGAATGAACATGCTGAACGCCAAAATTTGCTCTCTGGCAGCTGCTGCCATAGTGGCGGCTTCGACAATGTCTCCATGGTCTACCTCGGCGTCAGCCCAGGCGTACATGCCGACCCGCCCTCCTGAAAGCGGATGGTACAACACTGGGCCGGAGGAACAGAACAAGATATTCGACAGCGGAAGCGTTCGTATAAGTTGGGGACCTGTCTACGTGGAGGTTCCTAACACGAGTGGTGACCCTTCGTGGATTTATTATGTCATTCGGTACGAAAACTATAGCGGCGCCCCTGAGGAGTTGGACTGCGAGGGGTATACGCAGCCGGATACCGTCAAACAATTGATTGCGCCGACAGAAAATGACCTAGGTGAACCTTTCTATGCCGCACAGACTGTCTGCAGTGACGCTGGCGGTCAATGGAGCACAACGCTTCCTCCGGGGGAGACCATCGAACTCGGCGCATGGTTCGACGAGGTTCCGTCGATCGGCAATATCGTCTCACTGGAACTACAGGACGAATTTGGATACCCAGGGTCTTCTGAGTATCAGAACCCCTATTGGGAGCCATACGATGGGCCTGCGCGAGATGCTCCCAATAGCCCAGGGTAGAGAATTTCGGGCTAGCTCTGAGAAGGGAGCCCGAGTTCGTCTCCGGCTCCCTTCCCCTCATTCACTTTCCCATTCAATGGAGGCCGGGGTCGGCACGTGCCGTTGTCAGCCGCTCTTTCAGGTGTCGTGTTGTTCGTTCGCGGGGAGAAGGTGACCGCGGCTGGTGGCGACGCGGAGTACAACTCGCAAGGCCTCGGTCAGTTCCTTCGTCAGCCGTCGTACATCTTCCGGATCCATGTCCTGGTCGTTGAGGGCTTCGCATGCCTGTTCCAGCAGTGCGGCCGCCGCCCCGAGTTGGACGGCCTCGATGTTGTCCGCCAGCCGGGACATGTAGCCGTCCCCGTCATCGGTGCTCAGGTAGCAGGGCTTGCCCTCCGGACCCGACCACGGGAGAAGCCGCAGTTCGTTCCGAGTCGTCATGCTTGGATCTGCCTCTCGTCGGTCATGTGGTGCGTGGCGAAGACCGCGTCGACACGGTCCCCCGGGAACACCAGGAGGGCGACTTCAACGATTCGCCCAGTGGCGTCGGTTGCGACCCGCGTGATCCCGAGGACTGGCGCGGCGTGACCGATCCGGAGTGCCGAGGCTTCGTCCGGTGTCGGTGGGCGGGCACATGCCGTCTCCCGGACAGCGGCCGGCGGCGCCCCGAGGACAGCGAATCTCGTGACCGCCTCCCAGCATGAGGACGTGTCGTCGAGGTCTCCGACGGGTGCCAGGTCGGGCGGGATGTAGATACGGGCCAGCCCTTGCGGTGACTCTCCCGCGTGGCTGACGCAGGAGAACTCGGCGAGAGGACTGCCCACGGGCACCTTCAGCAAGGTTGTGAGATGCCCGTGAGCCTGCACTGTGGCGCTGCGAACGGTGAAACGCAGAGCCGGTTCGGCGGCGGTCCACGGGTCCAGCGTTCCCCACCCGCCGACGTACATGATCTTGCGATGGGGACGGCGGACGAAGTTCCCCTTGCCGTGGATCTTCTCTACGAGGCCCTCGCCCTGGAGCACCGCGAGGGCTCTCCGTAGTGTCACCGTGCTGACCTTGTACCGGTCGGCCAAGTCGGCTTCGGACGAAAGACGCTCGCCGGGCTGGATACGGCCGGTCGTGATCTGGTTCCGGATGTCGTCGGCGATGTCCTGGTGGCGAGACGGCACGGCCCCGGTCACCGCCTTCTCAGCGTCCGCACGGCCACCAGCCGGGTTCGCGTGTGGATGGTCAGCAACTCGCCCGTCTCGAAGACCAGTTGCTTGGCTCCCTGGGGCAGTTGGAAGAGATCGCCCACCCGGTAGGCCTGGCCGCCGAGTTGGATGATGTCGCCGCGCTGCACGGTCGCCGCCGTAACCTCGATGTTGGAGACCAGCGCACCGCCGAAGGCCCGTTCGTTCACCGTGCCACCTCCGCAGGCGTGAACTGGTCGCATGTCGAGTGGCACGGACAGTCGCACGCTTCGTAGATCACCGGGACGTCGACCGGCGCCGATACCGGAGCGAACTCCGCGCAGGCAGGGTGCGTGCCGATGCAGCAGGCGATCGAGCGATAGGGGACAGCCAAGGCGTCCGTGATGGGCGGTCGTTGTCGAGAAGACATCAGTTGGCCCCCGCGAGGGTCGACCAGGCGTCGGCCGGCAGGTACGGAGCGATGACCACGGAGCGCGCCCGCACACGCCTCTCCCAGGCCAGCACATACGGGCGGACGAGCGCGGTGTCCTCGCCCCTAAGCGAGTGTCGATGGTCCGGTCCGACGGAGGCCCGTTCCACGACGACTGTTGACGCGTCGGCAGACGCAGGGGAGGCGGAAGAGGCCGACAGCCGGGCGGGCGTTAAGGGGCGGCGGTGCCTGCCCTTGGGGAAGTAGCGCGCCCTGGTATGGAAGACGGCGCGGCGGATACGGTTGAGCACGCTGTTCAGCTCCTATCGCTGATGGCTCGGTCCCCCGACATCGCCCGTCGTGGGGACCGCTTTGCGTACGACCGCCCAAAGAGTGCGGCCGTTCAGGCTGGTGGCGAGGAACCCGAACCGATCGGCCTCGGCCACCACTTCTAAGACCTCCCGCCATGTCTCGGCGGAGACCGATTCCGGCACCTCCGCTTCGACCGACGTGTGTCGGGGGTGTTCCTCCACTCGCGTGAGGAGCCCGAGGGCGGACAGCCGGGCGGCGATGGCCGCCGCGCTAACTCCCGATGCGGGCACAGGACAGCCTCCGTCACGACCGATCACTTTGAGTGAAGCTAGTTAACTAGATTAGAGCTAGTGGACTAGATTTTCCATATGCCTGAGCAGCCGCCCTATCTCCGCATCGCCGACGAACTACGGCGACGCATCGCGGAGCACGTGTGGGAGCCGGGGGACCGCCTCCCCTCCCGCGCCCAGATCGGCCAGGAGTGCGGCGTGGGCGAGAACGTGGTCCGGCGGGCGCAGGAGTTGCTGATCTCCCAGGGTGTGTTGGAAGGCCGTGCGGGTTCCGGTACCTACGTCGCCGAGCCCCGGCATCGGGTACGGGTCGTGCGGTCGTCGGCGCGGGAGCAGCCCAGCGGGTCGCCGTTCCGGACGGACATGAAGGCCGTGGGAAGGCAGGGCGACTGGGAGAGCCGGACGGACGCCAAGGTGCCGGCGCCTGACGACATCGCGGCGCGGCTCGGCATTGCCGAGGGTGAGCTGTGCGTCCGGACGAGATACGAGTTCCTGGCGGACGGCAGGCCGATCCAGCTGTCGACGAGCTGGGAGCCGTACGACCTCACCGCCGGCACGCTGGTGGTCCTCCCCGAGGGAGGCCCGCACGCCGGGGCCGGAGTCGTGAACCGGATGGCCGCGATCGGAGTCACGGTCAGCCATGCCGTGGAGCAGCCCGAGCCGAGGCAGGCGACCGCCGAGGAGGCGTCGCTACTCGGCATTCAGAAAGCCGCACTCGTCACGCACATCCGACGGACGTACTACAGCGACCAGGGTCGGCCGGTTGAGACGGCGGACATCATCGTGCCCGCCGCTCACTGCGAGATCGTCTACGAGATCCCGATCAGCCGTTAGCGGGTGAGCGGTTGGCCGCCTACTGGATCTTTCGAAGCCGCGCCTCGGGCGTGCCCCTCGCGTGCCCCATCCGTGCCCGATAGACCGGGAAACCAGGGGGAAAGGCGGGGGCGAACGGGCGGCGGGCAAAGCAGCGGCCCCCGACCATATCGCCTGGTCAGGGGCCGTTCACGTGCGGTGGGTGTGGGATTTGAACCCACGGTGACATCGCTGCCACGACGGTTTTCAAGACCGTTCCCTTAGGCCGCTCGGGCAACCCACCTCGCTCACGCCCACCTGGGGCGGAGCGGGTACAGCGTACCGGGCGCGCGGCGGATCGTGGGGGCATGGTCCACATGGGGTACGCGGACCCCGGTTCCGGTCCTCAGGGTGACGGGGCTGAGGGTCGGGTCAGTCGGAGCAGCCGCACCCCGATGCCGTGCCACCGCAGCACGTCCCCGGCTCGACCGACGCCGGCCCAATCGACACCACCCGCTCTGACGACATCGGCTTGACCGCCCGCACGATCGCCGAATGCATCCCGTCGGCCACCTGATGCGTCGGAGTGATCTCGATGTCGGTGAAGCCGGCGGCCCGCAGGCCCTGTCGGTACTCGGCGAAGGACAGGGCGCCTGCGATGCAGCCGACGTAGGAGCCTCGTTCGGCCCTCTGGGGGGTGGTCAGGGAGTCGTCGGCCACGACGTCGGAGACGCCGATACGGCCTCCCGGCCTCAGCACCCGGAACGTCTCGGCGAACACCGCCGACTTGTCCGTGGACAGGTTGATCACGCAGTTGGAGATCACCACGTCGATCGTGTTCGCGGGGAGCGGGACGGACTCGATGGCGCCCTTGAGGAACTCGACGTTGGTCGCGCCGGCCTTCGCCGCGTTGGCCAGGGACAGGGCCAGCATCTCCTCGGTCATGTCCAGCCCGTAGGCCTTGCCGGTGGGTCCGACCCGACGGGCGGACAGCAGCACGTCGATGCCGCCGCCCGAGCCCAGGTCCAGGACGCGTTCCCCCTCGCGCAGCTCGGCCACCGCGGTGGGGTTGCCGCAGCCGAGTGAGGCGGCGACGGCCTCCGCGGGGAGTTCGTCGCGCTCGTCCGACGCGTACAGAGTGGAGCCGAAGTTCTCGTCGACCTCGACAGCCTGCGGCCCGCAACACGCGCTCCCGCCCTCGGTGACCTTCACCGCCGCTGCCGCGTAGCGCCGGCGCACGGTCTCACGGAGATCCGGGTCGTCCAGGGAATGCTCGCTCATCTCTCGCTCCTCCGAACTGCCTGCATTGACGCTCTTCGATACAGGCCAGCTTGCGCCCTGATTCGAAATTCGTCAACATAGAGGAATGTCGAATCAAGAGCTCACGGTGCTGGGGCAGGACTCGGACGCCGCCTGTTGCCAAGCCCTCGCCGCGGCCCCGCTGGGTGAGGAAGAGGCCGCCGACCTGGCGAAAGTCTTCAAGGCGCTCGGCGACCCGGTACGGCTGCGACTGCTGTCGATGATCGCTTCCCGTGACGGCGGCGAGGTCTGCGTATGTGAGCTGACGCCCGCCTTCGACCTTTCGCAGCCCACCATCTCCCACCACCTGAAGCTGCTTCGACAGGCAGGACTCGTCGACTGCGAACGGCGCGGCACATGGGTCTACTACTGGGTACTGCCCGCCGCGCTGGACCGGCTCGGCTCCTTCCTACGACTGCCTCAGCCTCAGGGAGTGACCGCGTGAGCGCCCCGGCCGCGCCGCTGGGCCGCCGGCTCGCCGCCGAAGCCATCGGTACGGGCGCACTCGTAGCCGTGGTCGTCGGTTCCGGCATCCAGGCCACCAGGCTGTCGCACGACGTCGGGGTGCAGTTGCTGGCCAACTCCCTGGCCACCGTCTTCGGTCTGGCCGTGCTGATCACTCTGCTCGGGCCGGTCTCGGGAGCTCACTTCAATCCGGTCGTCTCCCTCGCGGTCTGGATCACGGGGCGTCGGACCGGCGGCGCCGCGCAGCTGGGGGAAGCCGTCGCCTACTCCGCCGCGCAGATCCTGGGCGCGGTCGGCGGCGCGGTGGTGGCCAACGCCATGTTCGCGGAACCCCTGGTGAAGTGGTCCGCTCACGATCGGTCCGCCGGCCATCTGTGGCTGGGCGAGATCGTCGCGACGGCCGGGCTCGTCCTGCTCGTCCTCGGCCTGACGCGATCCGGTCGTGACCGGCTCGCTCCGGCGGCCGTGGCTTCCTTCATCGGAGCCGCCTACTGGTTCACCTCCTCGACCTCCTTCGCGAATCCCGCGGTGACCATCGGCCGCGCCTTCACGGACACCTTCGCCGGGATCGCCCCGGCCTCCGTCGGACCGTTCGTCGCCGCCCAGTTCGTGGGTGCGGCGGTCGGTCTGGTGCTGCTGGCCGCGGTGTTCGGCCGTACGGCTCCTGCCGCCCACGCCTCTGACGCCGCCCACGCCTCTGACGTCGCCCGCTCCGCTGACGCCGCCATTCCGCATCCGGAACATCTCCCGGATGCGCACCCCCTCCCCACCACAACCTCCGCCCGCTGAGCCCCCGGAGACACCCCGCCATGAACGCGCCCACCCCCGCCCCCGCGACCCCGAACCGGTCATCCGTTCTGTTCGTCTGTGTACACAACGCCGGCCGCTCGCAGATGGCCGCCGCTTTCCTCACTCACCTCGCGGGAGACCTCGTGGAGGTCCGGTCAGCCGGTTCGGCCCCGGCCGACAGCGTCAACCCGGCCGTGGTGGAGGCCATGAAGGAAGTCGGCATCGACATCTCCGCCGAGATCCCGAAGGTCCTGACCACGGACGCGGTCCAGGCATCCGACGTCGTGATCACCATGGGCTGCGGCGACACCTGCCCCGTCTTCCCCGGCAAGACCTACCTGGACTGGGAACTCGCCGACCCCGCCGGACAGGGCGTCGACGCCGTACGTCCGATCCGCGACGAGATCGAACAGCGCGTCCGGAGTCTCGTCTCCGGGCTGCTGCCCGCCTGACGACACAGCACGAACCCACCGGCGGCGTGAGCCGTGGCCCACACGCGTCAGCTGGTGCCCTTCAGACGGACTCCGTTGACCGCGGCGTCGAAGACCGGCCGGTACTTGTGCCACTCGGCGTCCGGGGCGGAGAGGTAGATCACGTACTGGGTGCCGTCGGTGCCGGCGAAGGCCAGTTCCGCGGCCCGGAACTTCCGTGCTCTGCCGTCGAAGGTGAACTCCCAGTACCCGGCGGGCCGTCCTCTGAAGGTCGTCTTGGCCATCCGCACCCGCTCGTAGCCGGGGTTGTCGCGCGCGGTCTGTTCCTCTTCCGTCTCCCGCCAGTGCTGCAGCGGATCGGTACCGGCGAACTCGATGACGTTGACCCTCAGGCCCACCCGTTCCGACCGGTCCAGGTAGACGACCTCTCCGCCGGGCAACGTGTCGCGAGTCCAGCCGTTCCGGACGGGCACGGAGATGCCGGTGTCCGGCTTCTCGAGGTGGTAACCGGCGGGCAGCGGCGGCACGCTGGAGCCGGGGCTGATGCTCGGGGCGGGGGTGGTGGCCTCGGGGCCGGATGCGTGGCCCCCCGGCCGATCGGCCCTGGCGCCGAGCCACCACACCGCACCGCTCGCCAGAGCGGCGGTGAGCGTCACGGCCAGGGCCGACAGCACGACCGTACGGCGGCGTTTTGAGCCGGTCTTTCGTGCGGGAGGCACGAGGGCGTCGGTGCGGTCCGGCCGTGTGGGCGGATCGAGACGCTCGGTTCGGGTGCCGGTCAGCTCGGCCAGGCGGCGTTCGACCTCGTGGACGTCCATACGCTGCTCGGGATCCTTGACCAGCAGGCCCTCGATCACGGGGCCCAGGCCGCCGGCGTTGCGCGGGGGTTCGTACGGGTCGGTGGCGATGGCGTATGCGGTCTCGATCGCGGTGTCGCGACGGAACGGGCCCCGCCCCTCGACGGCCTGATACAGCGTCGCCCCCAGAGCCCACAGATCACTGGCCGGGCTCGTCCCGGGACGCGCGCCCCGCAGCCGCTCGGGCGCCAGGTAGCCGATGGAGCCGATCAGTTCGCCGGGCTTGGTCAGCGAGGACGTGCCCGACTCCATGGCGATCCCGAAGTCGGTGAGGACGATCCGCCCGTCGTCGCCGAGCAGGACGTTGGCGGGCTTGATGTCCCGGTGCAGGACCCCGGCGTCATGGGCGGCGCGCAGGGCGGAGGCCATGGCACGGCCGATCCGGGCGGCTTCGTCGGGTGGCAGCGCACCGCGCCGCTTCAGTACGTCGCTCAGCGTCACCGACGGCACGTACTCCATGACGATGCAGGGCAGGCCCTCGTCGTCGAGCACGTCGTGCACCACGATCACGTTGGGATGGGCGATCCGGGCGGCGCTGCGGGCCTCGCGGCGGGTGCGCTCGTAGAGGGTCGGGACCTCGTCGTCCTGGAGGTGCGGTGGGATGTGCAGCTTCTTCAGGGCGACATGACGGCCCAGCAGCCGGTCCTCGGCCCGCCACACGGTGCCCATGCCGCCGCTGCCCACCCGCTCCACCAGCAGGTACCGGCCGGCGACGAGCCGTCCCTGATCGGTCACCGCGAGACCGTCCCCTTCTCTGCTTCCCATCCGCGGCTCTGCTTCCCATTCGCGAACAGTCCAGGTCGAGAAGGCACGATAGTCCATTCGAGTGCATGGACATGGTCAGCCCACGCCCGACACGGGGCCGGAGGACCTGAGGGACGGACGTCCGGACGAGCACGCGCGCGTGGAGCCGGCTCCGACGAGAGCCGATCCCACGCGCGCGTGGACGTCGCGTCAGCTGTCGCCCGTGCGGGCGCCCAGGGTGAGCTCGACCGTGCGGGACTTGCCGTCACGTTCGTAGGTGATCGTGACCTTGTCGTTGGGCTGGTGGGTCCAGATCTCGCCGATCAGTGTCGGGCCGGAGTCGATCACCCGGTCGTCGAGCTTGGTGATGACGTCACCCGGCTTGAGGCCGGCCTTGGCGGCGGGGCCGCCCGCCTCGACCGCGTCCGAGCCGCTGGCGCCCTGCTCGGTGATCTTGGCGCCGTCGCTGGTGTCCTCCAGGGAGACGGAGGCACCGATCTTGGCGTAGACCGGCTTGCCGGTCTTGATCAGCTGCTGGGCGACGTACTTGGCCTGGTTGATCGGGATGGCGAAGCCGAGGCCGATCGAACCGGACTGGCTGGTGCCGCCCATGCCGTTGGCGGCGGACTGGATCGCGGAGTTGATCCCGATGACGTTGCCCTGCGCGTCCAGCAGTGGGCCGCCGGAGTTGCCGGGGTTGATCGAGGCGTCCGTCTGGAGGGCGCTCATGTAGGAGGCGTTGCTGCCGGTGCCGTCGCTGGAGGCCACCGGGCGGTTCTTGGCGCTGATGATGCCCGTCGTGACCGTGTTGGACAGACCGAAGGGGGCGCCGATCGCGATCGTGGAGTCGCCGACGGCGACCTTGTCGGAATTGCCCAGCGTCAGCGGGTTGAGGTCCGAGGGGGCGCTCTTGAGCTTGATGACCGCGACGTCGTAGCCCTGCGCGTGGCCGACGACCTCGGCGTCATACTTCTTGCCGTTCGGGAACGTCGCGGTGAGCTTGCCGCCGTCGACCGCGTCGGCGACGACGTGGTTGTTGGTGACGATGTGGCCCTCGGTGTCGAAGACGAACCCGGTGCCGGTGCCACCCTCGCCGGCGCTGCTCTCCGCCTGGATCGTGACCGTGCTGGGCAGCGCCTTGCCGGCCACGCCGGCCACGGTGCCCGGGTCGCGCTTGACGGAGCCGCCGCTGTCGGAGGCGGAGACGGTCGTCGAGGAGGTGTTGTCGTCGTTCTTGGCCAGGGTGTAGCCGAGGCCGCCGCCCAGACCGCCCGCGACCAGCGCGGCGATCAGGACCGCGGCGAGCAGACCACCGCGCCCACGGCCGGACTTCGGGGCCGGCTGCTGGTACGTGGCACCCCACTCGGAGCCGCCGCCCCCGCCGCCCATACCCGCACCGCCCATGCCTGCACCCGCCATTCCGGGACCACCCGCGGCGGCGCCGCCGTCGCCGTACGGCGCGGTGGCGGGCGGCGGGGGCGGCCAGGAGGCGTCCGGAGCCGAGCCCTGGGATGCGGGCGGCTCCGCGCCGTTCGACGCCGGCGGCTGAGCGCCGTGCGAGGCGTAGGGCTGCGTGCCGTTCGAGGCGTACGGCTGCGCGCCGTTCGAGGTCGACGGGGCGTCGTGCGGCACGGGCGGGAGCGGAGTGGTGGGGGCGGCGTCGGCCTGGGGAGCCGGGCGCTCCTGGGGGGCCGGAGCAGCAGGAGCATCCGCCGGCACGGGGGGTGCGGACGGGGCCGGGGGTACCGCGGCGCCCTCGTTCTCGGTGCTCACAGCTTCTCTCCTATAGATCCACGGCTGGGGTTGTCGGTCGCACTCGGTCACGCCCGTTCACGTTTGTTCATGGCCGGTGCGCTTCAGCTGTGCATGTCTTTTGTATGCCGTCAGCTTTTCCCACGGGCCGTCAGAGCACCATAAGCCGTTGCTGTGCGTCCACGGCCATTCCTTATATAGGTCATGTATGACTAAACGGGCGCAATCTCAACGCTCTGGCGACTGCTCCGGTCGCACGTCTACCCCGGTCCGGTGGCACCATGACGCGGTGACCCACGCACGGCACCAACAGATCCAGGTCGTCGCCCATCGCGGAGCCTCCGAAGACGCTCCAGAGCACACCCTGGCCGCGTACAAGAAGGCGATCGAGGACGGTGCGGACGCCCTCGAGTGCGATGTACGTCTCACCGCGGACGGCCATCTCGTCTGCGTACACGACCGACGCGTCAACCGTACGTCCAACGGCCGCGGCGCGGTCTCGGCCCTGGAGCTCGCCGAGCTCGCCGCGCTGGACTTCGGGTCCCGCAAGAACCGCGACTCGTGGAAGAACCGGCCCGAGGAGCCCGACTGGGAGTTCCGCCCCGAGGACCCCGAGGACACGTCCGTACTGACCCTGGAGCGGCTGCTCGAGCTGGTCGCGGACGCGGGGCGGCGGGTGGAGATGGCGATCGAGACCAAGCATCCGACCCGCTGGGCGGGGCAGGTCGAGGAGCGGCTGCTGCTCCTGCTGAAACGGTTCGGACTCGACGCTCCCGCCTCGGCCGCCGAGTCGCCGGTGCGCGTGATGAGCTTCTCGGCCCGCTCGCTGCACCGCGTGCATGCCGCCTCGCCGACACTGCCGACGGTCTCCCTGATGCAGTTCGTCTCACCGCGACTGCGGGACGGGCGGCTGCCCGCGGGCGTCGGAATCGCGGGTCCCTCGATCCGGATCGTGCGCAATCACCCCGCGTACGTGGAGCGTCTCAAGGGGGCCGGTCACCAGGTGCACGTATGGACCGTGAACGAGCCCGAGGACGTCGACCTCTGCGTCGAACTGGGCGTCGACGCCATCATCACCAACCGCCCGCGCGCGGTGCTGCACCAGCTCGGCCGCGGACACACACAGGGAAACCCCTAAAACCGCGTGAACCCCTGCACAACCTCTTGACCCCACAGCCACTTCAGCCCCATCCTCCACTCTCGGCCACACCGAAGATTTCCAGCCATGTCGATTACGGGGAGTGCTCCGGCGCGTTCGGTCCGTATTCGATCGTGGTGAATGCGTCGCCGGACAGCGATTGGCCGGTTTCCGGTACAGGCCAATGGGGCATCCACACCGTGGCGTGGGGCAAAGGAGGTCTCGGGGGTGGCGTTGGTGGTGGCACAGGAGGTGCCCACGTCGTCGAGCATGGCCGTACCCCATGGTCCTGCGGGCGTGGGGAAAGCGAGACACCGTATGCGCTCGCAGTTGCGCACGGGTGGCGTGGCGGAATCGGTCATCGACGATGCCGTATTGATTCTTTCCGAACTCTTGAGCAACGCGTGCAAACACGGCCGACCGCTGGGTGACGCGCTGTCCGGGGACGGCGACGTCCGCGCCGCTTGGCGCGTGGACACGGGCGGCAGACTCACCGTGGAGGTGACGGACGGCGGCGGACCCACTCGCCCTGCTCCGGCCACGCCCTCGGTCACCGCACATGGCGGCCGCGGGCTGAACATCATCACCGCACTCGCCGACGACTGGGGCGTACGGGACGACGCCCGGGGCGAGGTGACGGTCTGGGTCGTGGTCCACGACGACGTGCACGATCCGAACGCCGGCCACCGTCGGGACGACTTCGCTACGCGCGTCACGGCTCCGTCGGTGGGCGCGATATCCGGCCTCGACTTCAGGGACGCCTTCGACGACATGGACTGAAAGCACCGGTTTCGGCAGAAGCCCTGCTCATCCCGGAAACGGGCTTCTCTCCCGGCACGACCCGACGGGTTGTCCACAGCCTCCCGTCGGCCATGGCGTGAACGGCTAGGCTCGCGCCCGTACCAGACGAGCCGTAACCGGGAGACACCCACCATGGCCAAGAAGCGAGTCCAGACCAAGGCCAAGCGCCCGCAGATCGTTGACGGAGAGATCCCGGTCGTCGGCGCACGCGAGCCCTGCCCCTGCGGCAGCGGCCGGCGCTACAAGGCCTGTCACGGCCGGGCCGCCGCGCACGCGGTGACCGAGCTGGTGCAGCGCCCGTTCGAGGGACTGCCGGGCGAGTGCGACTGGGTGGCCCTGCGCGAGCTGGTGCCGGCCGCCACCGTCGAGCTGCCGCTGAAGGGCGGCCTCCCCGAGGGCGTGCCGTCGGTCACGCTGGCCACCGTGCTGCCGATGGCCTGGCCCGCCCTGCGCCGCGACGACGGCTCGGTGCTGCTCGGCCTGCAGAACGACACGGCGTCGGGCGACATCAGCCGCGACCTCGCCGACACCCTCCAGCAGGCCCTCACCGCACAGCCCGGCACCCCGGTCCAGGGCCGCCGCGCCCCCGCCGACGGTCCGCGACTGCAGGATCTGCTCGATCCCGAAGGCGCGTTCGAGCCAGTTGTGCACCCGGGCTTCGAGTTCTGGGTCCCGGACGCGGAGAACGCCACTCCGGAGGTGGCCGCCTCCCTGGAGCGGGCCAACGCCGCGGCCATCCCGACCGTGAAGCTGACCGGCGTGGACGCCGCCTACTGGTGCGAGACGCCGGACAAGAACCACCTGCGCTGGGTCATGCCGCACCCCGAGGAGCAGCTTCTGGACGCCCTCGCGCGGCTGCACGCGGCGGGCCGGTCGAGCCTCGGCGAGGGCACCCGCCTCGTGGGTTCCTTCCGCGCTCACGGCCTCACCGTGCCGGTCTGGGACCTGCCGAGCGGTGTCGGCGCGGAGGACGTGGAGAAGCCGGCGGCCGAGTTCGCCGAGCGCCTCGCCGCGGCCCTGGCCACGGACGCTCCGCTCACCCCGGACGAGCGTCGCGCGCGCGGCGGCCTGACCAACCGGCAGGTCACGCTCAGCTGACACACACCGCGGAGACCCGGTTCGGCTGAACGGTCGTTCAGCCGAACCGGCCCGCGCGGGAGAGGTGAATCCGATCACAACTCCCCTGCGGAGCAAGGGAATCCGTGACTTGAAAGCCCGGATCGAATTTGCGAACCGCCGATCTCTTGTTACCGTTCCATTAGCCCGGTTGCTGGTGCATCCCCCGTCGCCAGCAACCGGGTCTTTCCATGTGCACCGTTCTTTACGGAACGACGTCGAACGTCAACCGCCCGTGGGCGCCCCGGAATTGTCCGGCGCGGAGTTGCTCGCGGAGCGCAGCAGCAGCGCCCCGCCACCGGCCCGCTCCGCGAACTCCGTGACCGCCGTGTAGGCGTCCATCCCCGCGCGCGTGCGCTCCCGGGGCGTCTCGCACGTCCCTGGCTCGTCCTCGGCGCCCACCACACAGCGCATCTGCACCGTGCGCCCACCGGGCCCCATGAGGCTCAGTACGGAGTCCAGCGCACCGCCCGTCGCATTGCGGAAGTAGGTGCGCGCCCAGGTGTTCTCACCCTGCGTGAGGACACAGGTCTGCGCCTCGACACCCTCGGGCGAGGTGAGTTCGGGACCGCAGCGCACGGCGGTGGCGAGGCCCAGGTCGAGCAGCGCCTCGGAGTCGGCCGGCGTGGCCGCGGGCGCCTTGGCGTCGCCGCGAGGGGACGGAGGTACGGCGGTGCCCTTCGGGGCGTGCGGGGTGGACCCTTCGGACGTCCCGACGGCGGCGCGGCCCGCCTCGACGACCTGGCCGGCGGCCGCCCAGGCCAATGGCAGGGCGACCGCGGCCGCCGCGACGGACGCGAGGGCGATCAGACGGACTCTTCGCTGGTTGGGCCCGCGGCGATGTGACGACGGTGCCCTTTTTCCCCTGGAATGACGCGGCATATCCGGAAGATAACGACCGCACGCGCGTGCGCCGTTCCGCGCGCGCCGGACACCCCTACAACTCGGGTGCGCTCACACCCGTACGAGTGAGGGCCTCGACCACGGCGTCGACCACGGCCTCGACATCGGGCACCCACGGGGAGGCCGATCCGGGGAGCGGGGCGCGCTGCCAGGTGATCGGTCCCTGGCCCGTCTCGGACGGGGGCAGGGCGATGTAGCCGCCCTCACCGTGGAAGCGAAGGGAGCCGGGGACGAAGTCCTTGGCGTACAGCAGTTCGCCCAGCTGTTCCATGGAGTACGGCTTCACCAGGATCGCCCAGCGGGCGGGTGAGGCGACGACCGGGCCGAGGCGCATGCCCATGCGGTCGAGCGCGGTCAGGGCGTGCGCGGCCGGCAGGGCGGGCAGACTGACCGCGCAGGGAGCCTTGCCGCCGGTGGCGAGGATGATCGGCGCCGTCGGCCGGTTGCCCCACCACCAGCGCACCATGCGCTCGTCGGTGGTGGCCGCGAGGAGGCCGGGGTCGAAGGGGTGGGCACCGGGCACCGTGCACTCGGGATCGGGGCAGCCGCAGCGGGAGTGCCCCTGCGGGTGCGTCGCCACTCCCGGGAGTACGGACCACTGCCATTCCGTCGCGAAGGTCAGGGCCGCGCTGATCAGCTCAGGCTTCCCGTCGCCGCGCAGGAGCCTGCGTCGCTTTCCGAGGATCTCGCGCATGAGCGCTCGTTCCTTTCCGTTGCACCGCTGGCAACACCGTGGACCACATCACACCATGTGTCGATCACTTCACTGTGCGTACCTGTTGGCGCATCACACCCCTGCCTTGAGCAAGGGGAACCCCTATGGGCCGAGCGTTGGCTGCTTCCGCGGCAGCCTCGTCCATACTGCGTCTACCAAAAGCATGGGCGTGGCGTGGGGTGGCGAAGTCTGGCGTTTTGCCGTCGCGCGTATTTCTCTTCGCCTCCGCCACGGGAGGATGGGGCACGATCGTCAGTGGTTAAGACGCCCGGGTCCGTCGCCAGGTTCCGGGTGGTTCTCAACCACCCCTGGCCTTCACCGAGTACGTACCCATCACGACCGCTGTGACGCTCCGTGGAGCGAAACCAGTCGACCGCAATACCCCGTTCCCTGAGGCAGTTTTAAGCCAACTTTGCCTTTGCGCAAGAGGTCTACGAGGAGTGCTCTGGTTGCCCACGGACACCAGGAATCCCAGCAGGACAATGCTGGACATCCCCTTACGAGTGCGTGTACATGTGGAGACACTGCTAGCGGCGCAGAATGACATGGGGGTTTGCGATGCTTTTGAGCAATACGCACCGGTCGGAAAGCCGGACGCCATGAACGCCCCTCACCCTCCGAAAGTGGCCGGAATCGATTCGACGGTTCCCTCGCCCGCACACACTGTCGCGCCCGCGCCCGCGACCTCAGGAAGCTCGGCGGTCACCCCTCCGAACGCACCGGGCGCGCTGCTCCAGGACCGACTCGCCGGCTGGGTCTCGGACCTGACGACGCTCCACGAACTCACCGAGCGCCTGGCCCGTACGAGTGCGCTCGCCGAGGCCCTGGAGGAACTGCTGCGTGCCGGATCCGCCCTCGTCGGCGCCCGGCGCGGCCTGGTCGTCCTGGAACCGGCGGACGGACTCGGCCCCGACACGACCATCGGCCTCGGCCTGGCCCGCGCGGACCTCGGACACATCGAGACCGTGCCGCGCAGCGCGATGTCGTACGGCAAGATCCTCGACGGGCTGCCCGGCGGCGACGGCGAGATCGCCCAGCCCGACCTGCTCTCCGAGGACGGACTCGACCCCCGCCACCGCGAGGTCGCCGCCCGCCTCGGCTACGCCGCCTGCTACGCCCTCCCCCTGGCCACCGAGGAGGCAGGCCGCCTCGGCGCCGCCGTATGGCTGTACGACGAGCCCGCCGAACCGGCCGAGCGCCAGCGCCACCTCATCGGCCTGTACACCCGCTACGCCACCGAGCACCTGGCCCGGCTCCTCGAAGTCGAGCGCACGCGCGCGTGCATGCGGACGATGGCCGAGGAACTGCTCCCCTCCCGACTGCCCCGCATGGCCGGTGTCCAGCTGGCCGTCCGGCATCGCACCGGCCCGCGCGGGGGCGGCGACTGGTACGACGCGCTGCCGCTGCCGGACGCCGCGCTCGGCCTCGCGGTCGGCTCGGTGACCGGGTCGGGGCCCAGCGCCGTCGCCGCGATGGGACGGCTCAGGGCCAGCCTGCGGGCGTACGCCGTCATGGAGGGCGAGGACCCGGTCGCGGTCCTGTCCGATCTGGAGCTGCTGCTCAGGCTCACCGAGCCCGCCCGCTCCGCCACCGCCCTGTTCGCCTACTGCGAGCCCGCCCTGCGCAAGATCACGCTCGCCGGCGCCGGACACGCCCCGCCGCTGCTGATCGGCGACCGGCGCACGGAGTTCGTGGAGACGTCCGTCTCCGCGCCGCTGGGCATGCTGGCCTGCTGGGAGGCGCCGAGCGTGGAGCTGACCGCGGAAGCCGGAGAGACGGTTCTGCTGTACACCGACGGGCTGCTGCACCGCACCGGCGACCCCACCGACCGCGCCTTCGCCCGGCTGCACGCCGCGGCGGCCGGGGTGCCAAGGGCGATCCGGCACGACCCGGACGCCGTCGTCGACCACGTCCTGCGGACCGTGCTGCCGGGCGGGGTGGACCAGACGGACAGCGAGGAGGACGTCGTCCTGCTGGCCGCTCGCTTCGAGTAGCGGCCCGTGGCGCCTCGGTCACTCACCCATAACAGGCACGTGGTCTGCGCCATAGCAATGCCCGGCAGCAGATCCTTCGCTCCTGGGGACCGCTCGGTACGACCGTACGATGGACGGCGTCCAGTGCCGTATCGAGGAGGATGACCGCCGTGGCAGAAGAGCTCTCGGACTCTGTGGAATTTGCTGCTACCGCAGCGGGGCCGGAGACTGCCGAAGAAGAGCCCGTGAAGCAGCGCAAGAACGGCCTGTACCCGGGCGTGTCCGACGAGCTCGCCGAGAACATGAAGTCCGGCTGGGCCGACACGGAGCTGCACGGCCTGGAGCCGATTCCGCAGGCCGCCGAGACCGCCGCGCGGCGCGCCGCGCTGTCGGCGCGGTTCCCGGGCGAGCGTCTGGTGATCCCCGCGGGCAATCTGAAGACCCGCTCGAACGACACCGAGTACGCCTTCCGGGCGTCGGTCGAGTACGCGTACCTCACCGGCAACCAGACCGAGGACGGCGTGCTCGTCCTGGAGCCCGTCGCGGACGGGCACGAGGCGACGATCTACCTCCTGCCCCGCTCCGACCGCGAGAACGGCGAGTTCTGGCTCTCCGGCCAGGGCGAGCTGTGGGTCGGCCGCCGGCACTCCCTCACCGAGGCGGCGAAGCTGTACGGCATCCCGGCCTCCGATGTGCGCGAGCTCACCGACAAGCTGCGCGAGGCCACCGGCCCGGTCCGGGTCGTCCGTGGTTTCGACGCCGGCATCGAGGCCGCGCTGACCGACAAGGTCACCGCCGAGCGGGACGAGCAGCTGCGGGTCTTCCTGTCCGAGGCGCGGCTGGTCAAGGACGAGTTCGAGATCGGCGAGCTGCAGAAGGCCGTGGACTCCACGGTTCGCGGCTTCGAGGACGTGGTGAAGGTCCTCGACAAGGCCGAGGCGACCTCCGAGCGCTACATCGAGGGCACGTTCTTCCTCCGCGCGCGCGTGGAGGGCAACGACGTCGGCTACGGCTCCATCTGCGCCGCCGGACCGCACGCGTGCACGCTGCACTGGGTGCGCAACGACGGGGCCGTGCGCTCCGGTGAGCTGCTGCTCCTCGACGCGGGCGTCGAGACGCACACGTACTACACCGCCGACGTCACGCGCACGCTGCCGATCAACGGCCGCTACAGCGAGATCCAGAAGAAGATCTACGACGCCGTGTACGAGGCCCAGGAGGCCGGGATCGCGGCCGTGCAGCCGGGCGCGAAGTACCGGGACTTCCACGACGCCTCGCAGCGGGTGCTCGCCGAGAGGCTGGTCGAGTGGGGGCTCGTCGAGGGCCCCGTCGAGCGGGTGCTGGAGCTGGGCCTTCAGCGGCGGTGGACGCTGCACGGCACCGGGCACATGCTCGGCATGGACGTGCACGACTGCGCCGCCGCGCGCGTGGAGTCGTACGTCGACGGCACGCTGGAGGCGGGCATGGTGCTGACCGTCGAGCCGGGGCTGTACTTCCAGGCCGACGACCTGACCGTGCCGGAGGAGTACCGGGGGATCGGCGTGCGGATCGAGGACGACATCCTGGTGACCGAGGACGGCAACCGGAACCTGAGCGCCGGGCTGCCCAGGCGATCTGATGAGGTCGAGAGCTGGATGGCTTCTCTGAAGGGCTGACGTCGGATTGATGGCCGGGCACCGAAGGGGTGTCCGGCCATCGTTGCGGGTGCGGGCCGGTGGGGGCTGGTCGCGCCCACGCGGCGGGGCCGCATATTGATACGGCCCCGCGCCCCTTGAGGGCGTCAGGCAGTCGTCGCCCATCCCATGACCGGCAATGCGTCCAGGAAGAGCGCGCCTGCCAGGAGGCCCGCACTCCCCCGTGGGCTCCACCCGCGCGCGTGCAGGTCGGCGTCGAGTGCCGTCAGGGCCTCCGCGCCCGCATCCGTCGCCGTGCCGCCCGCTTCCATGACTCCACGGGCGCCCGCCTGGACGTGCCGCAGTCCGATCGGGCCCGCCGTGTAGAGGAGTTCGGTGTCCTGGAGGGTGGACATCACCGTGAGCAGGGCGTCCAGACGGGCCTGTTCCTCGGCGGCGCCGGACGCGCGGGCCCTGGTGAGCGTGTCCAACGCCCGCCGCACATGCGGGAATCCGGCCCGTGCCTCGCCCCGGGCCCCCGCGGCGCCGTACTTCGCGGACACCGAGGAGCCCCGGGAGGGCCTGCGCGGGGCGCGTTTGTCGGTGTGGGCGGCGATGCGCTTGGCGGTCCCGGCGACATCCCGCGCGCCGGCCCGGGGGTCGAGTGCGGCCGCGGCGACCAGCAGGCCCAGCGCCCACAGCGCACCCCGGTGTCCGCCGCCCGCGAGGTGCACCGAGTGCTCGGTGCACCTGCCGATCGCGCCGAGTTCCGTACGGAGCACCGGTGTCGGCTCGCCCGTGCGCCGGGCGGCGGCGGCCATCGCCGCGAGGCCCGGGGCGAGCGACTTCGCCGACCAGCGCAGCATGCGGTGGTCCCGGCGGGTGACGCGGGCACCCAGGTCGCGCGGGTCGGGCAGGCCCGGCTTGGGAGCCAGGGCCAGTTGCCCGGTCAGCGCGGTCACGGCGGCATGCGCCAGCGCCTCGTCCTCGCGGCTGCTCACGGCCGTACCCCTACGAGGAGGCGGAGGCCGACGGGGTGCCGCCGGGCGCGTCGCCCGGGGCGCCGCTCGGCGGGGCACCGCCCTCGCCGCCACCGCCGCCGCTGCCCGCGCCGGTGTTCTCGGCGTCGGGGTCGACGGCGACGGTGAGGAAGCCCTTGTAGCCCTTGGCGGGGTCCTTCTTGTGCACGGCCTTCAGGGTCAGCAGGCCGCTGGAGGCGCCGCCGCCGTCGTAGACCATGTCGTTGTCGAGCGTGGTGTAGCTGCCGGAGTGCTTGGAGTAGGGCTCCAGCGTGAAGATCTCCTCGGCGATCTCGTCGTCGAAGAACAGCTGGCCGGTGTAGTTGACCTTGCCGCCCTCGTAGGTGCCGTCCTCCTTCTGGCCGCCGGTGTGCACCTTCAGATGGATGTGGCAGGTGCGCGGGGTGTACCAACCGGGGAAGATCGTCTCGAACTTGACGACCCCGTTGGCGCCCGCGATCTGATAGCCGCGCAGATACGTGTCGTCGTCGGCGGTCGAGCCGTCCTCGCTCTCGGCGGGCGCGGAGCCGCCGGGGTTGGCCGTGGTGTAGCCGGAGTAGTAGCCCCAGGCGTCGCAGTGCCAGATCTCGACGGCCGCGCCCTTGACCGGGGTGCAGCCGTCGGTGGCGTCGACGACGGTGAGGCGCAGCGTCAGCGGGACACCGCTCTTGCCCTCGGTGATGTCCTTTCTCACCAGGGCACCGTCGAGGTGGTACGGGCCCTCGGTGACGCTCGACATCAGCGTCATGCAGCCGGAGCTCTCCGAGGCGCTCGCGGAGGCCGCGGCCGTGGCGTCGGTCGCGGTCGAGGAGGTGTCGGCGAAGGCGGACTGGTAGCCGGCGACGGCGAGGCCGCCCGCCGCGACCGTGCCTCCGGTCACCGCGATGGCGCGGCGCCGGGTGATCGACTTGTCCTTGTGGTTTCCCGTCATGGCCGGGAAATTACGGACGCCACCCATCAGGGGGTTGGGGTGGCGCTGTGCGCCGGCTGTGAGTGCTGAGAAAGCTGAAGCCGACGGCTTCGGGACGGCGCCGCAGGCCCGGCCGCGCCACCGCCGAGGCTGCTACACCGCCATCAGCGGCGCGTCCTTGCGCCACTTGAGGATCTTGTCGAAGCTCACCACCGCACCGCCCAGGCCCGGCTTGTTGCCGATCTGGACATGGTCGGCGAGTTCGCTGATGAGGCACAGGCCCCGCCCGTCCTCGGCGTCGGAGGGCGCCGGGCGCGGGGCGCGGTGGAGTGCCGTGAACCCCGGGCCCGAGTCGGCGACTTCGATGTGGCACTTCTCGCCGTCCAGATAGGCCGTGACGCGGTACGCCTGTGGCGAGCCGTCCTGGGTGGTGCCGCCGCCGTGCTCGACGGCGTTGGCGCAGGCCTCGCTGAGGGCGACGGAGAGGTCGTAACTGACGTCCGGGTCGACGCCCGCCGTCTCCATGGTGCCGAGCAACAGGCGCCGGGCGAGGGGAACACTCGCGGCTTCACGGCGCAGATGGAGTGACCACCAGATGCTCATGCTCCAGCCTCCTGGCCGCGGCTCGACATACCGTTACGTATTGCCGCGAGTGCCCGTCTGTAAGCACATCATTGACGTGATGCCGCCCATATGGTCGATGCGCCTACGAGGGAATCGGTGTATGTGGGGGCGGGCCACACCAGAAGGTGATCTTCCGCTCGTACGTCATCTTGTGGACCTGCCGTATGGCGGTCATAAGGCCAGTGCGATGATGAGCCCGCCATGACTGCCCCCCACCCGCGCACGGTGCGCTCCGGAAGCGATCTCCGGATACTGCGGGCCGCGGTGTTCGCCGCGGTCTGCGTCGTGCTGGCCGGGATCGGGCATGTGCTGGGCTCCTGCGCCACGATCCCGCTGTGGACGATGGGCGCGGGGTTCCTGGGGGTCCTTCTCGTCACCGTTCCGTTCGCGGGACGCGAGCGCTCGCTGCCCGGGATCGCGGCGCTGCTCGCGCTCGGCCAGACCGTGCTGCACACGCTGTTCGGGCTGGGGCAGCACGGGGCGGCGACCACCGGGGCGACGTCCTCGGCCGCGGCGTCCGACGCCGCGCTCGTCGAGCAGGCCGCGCGGCTCGTGTGCGGCACCGCGGCGGCGGCCATCAGCCCCGCACAGGCCCAACGGCTCCTCATCGAGGCGCGGATCGGCACGGGCACAGGCACGGGCACGGGCACGGACACTGGCGCGGGAGAGCACGCCGCGCACCGGTCGGCGGACGCCATGTCCGCCGTCACCGACTCCTCCGCCGCACTGCTGCCCTCCCTGCCCATGCTGCTGGCCCACGTGCTCGCGGCCGTCGTCGCGGGGTGGCTGCTGCGGCGCGGGGACCTGGCCCTGTTGCGGATCGTCGAAATGTCCGCGCCGTCGGCGCATTCGGTCGCCGAGGGGGCTCTCGTACGTTCTCTGCGCGGGGCGCTCGCGCTGGTGCGCGCCCTGCGTGCCGGACTGCCGGGCGCACCCGAGGCGGGCCCGCGCTTCCTGCGCACCGAGTCGCCCGCGCGGCGCGCGCCGCGCACCGTCGCCCTTCAGCACACGGTGATCAGGCGAGGCCCGCCGGCCGCCGCGCTCGACCTCGCCGCCTGACACGACGCGACCACCACACTCCACTTCCGTGGGGATGAGGGCCGCCGTCGTGCGGCACGCGTACGCGCCCAGGTTCTCCGATCGAGGCACATCTCCTTCCGTCTGATCGGGCACCCCTGCGCGCACGTACCCCTCTTCACCACCGGAATCCGAATCTCACTCACAGTGGAGTGCTCCGCATGAAGGCCTCTCGTATCGCCGCCGCAGGCGTCCTCGCCGGCACGACCGTGCTCGCCCTGTCCGTGCCCGCCTTCGCCCACGTCAGCGTGCAGCCGGAGGGCACCGCCGCCAAGGGCGGTTACGCGGTCGTCGACTTCAAGGTGCCCAACGAGCGCGACAAGGCCTCGACGACCAAGCTCGAGGTCACCTTCCCGACCGACCACCCGCTGGCCTCCGTGATGCCGCAGCCCGTTCCCGGCTGGAAGGCCGTGGTCACCAAGTCCACGCTGGACAAGCCGCTGGAGATGCACGGCAAGAAGATCACGGAGGCCGTCACCAAGGTCACCTGGACCGCCGAGGACAAGGGCATCGAGCCCGGCTTCTTCCAGAAGTTCCCCGTCTCCGTCGGCACCCTGCCCGAGGACACCGACGAGCTCGTCTTCAAGGCGATCCAGACATACGACAACAAGGAGGTCGTGCGCTGGATCGAGGTCCCGCAGGAGGGCCAGGACGAGCCCGAGAACCCGGCGCCCGTGCTCGAGCTGTCCGCCGCCGAGGAGGGTCACCACGGCTCGTCGTCCTCCGACAAGGCCTCCGACTCCGACGACGCCGAGGCCGCCTCCGCGAAGACCGAGGCCGCCGAGCCCGCCGACAGCAGCGACACCACAGCCCGCGTCCTGGGCGTGGTCGGCATCGTCGTCGGCGCGCTGGGTGTGGCCTACGGCGTGCTCGCCGGCCGTCGGCGCAGCGACGCCTGACGGCCTCTTCGGTTCACGGCGCGCGCCGGGCACCCGGTGCGCGCCGGAGCTCTCACAACTGGGACATTTTTCTATGCACACGAAGACCCGTAAGACGACCTTCGCGGCTGCCGCCCTGCTCGCCGCCGCGACCCTGACCCTGACCGCCTGCGGCAACGGCGACGACAGCGCCTCGCCCGTCACCGTGGTCTCCGAGGAGGCCGGCTCGGACAAGGCGGCCATCGTGCTCGACAAGCCGTTCGAGAAGCCGGACCTGGTCCTCACCGACACGAACGGCAAGAAGTACGACCTCCGCAAGGAGACCCAGGGCAGGCCGACGCTGATCTACTTCGGCTACACCAACTGCCCCGACGTCTGCCCGCTGACGATGAACAACATCGCCGTCGCCAAGAAGCAGCTGCCCAAGGCGCAGCAGGACGAGCTGAGCATCGTGTTCGTCACCACCGACCCGGAGCGCGACACCGCTCCCGCGCTGGGTAAGTGGCTCAAGGGCATCGACTCGCAGGTGGTCGGCCTGACCGGCGACTTCGCCACCATCCAGGCCGGCGCCCGCACCCTCGGTATCTCCATCGAGGCGCCGCACAAGGACAAGAACGGCAAGATGGTCTCCACCCACGGCACCCAGGTCGTGGCGTTCTCGCCGAAGACCGACGCCGGGTACGTCCTCTACACCGAGGACGCCACGGTCGAGGACTACACCAAGGACCTCCCCAAGCTGATCAAGGGGGAGAAGCCGTGAGGCGTCTCGTCGCGCCCGTCGCGGTACTGAGCGGAGCCCTGGTCCTGGCCGGCTGCGGTTCCGCGGATTCCAAGGCCGAACTGTCCGTCAGCGGCGCCTACATGCCGCAGCCGGTCTCCGACTCCATGGCGGCCGGCTTCCTGACGGTCACCAACAAGGGCGGAGCACAGGACGAATTGACGTCCGTCACCAGCGACGTGGGCGAAGTGACCGCCCACGAGACCGTCGACTCCTCGATGCAGCAGGTCAAGGACGCCGCCGTTCCCGCGCACGGTCAACTCGTGTTCAAAAGCGGTGGCAACCATCTGATGTTCGAGAAGCTGAAGCGGCAGCCGAAGCAGGGCGAGACGGTGACCCTGAAGCTCCAGTTCGCCGAATCCGGCACGGTCACGGTCCAGATGCCGGTGAAGTCGGCGACGTACACCCCGAAGAGCGGACACTGAGGGAGATATCGCCTTGACCCAGACCATCGCCCCCCGCGTCCGGACCCTGGTGCTGCTGCTCCTGGCCGCCACCGGTCTGCTCCTCGCCGGCGCCGGACCGGTCTCCGCGCACGCCGCGCTGACCGGCAGCGACCCCCAGCAGGGGGCGGTGGTGGACAAGGCCCCGACGCAGGTCTCGCTGACCTTCTCCGAGAAGGTCGCCCTGTCCGACAACTCCGTGCGCGTGCTCGATCCCAAGGGCAAGCGCATAGACCAGGGCGACCCGGCCAACCTCAGCGGCACGACCTACGCCGTGAAGCTCCACAGCGGCCTGCCCGACGGCACGTACACCGTCACCTACCAGGTGGTCTCCGAGGACAGCCATCCCGTCGCCGGCGCCTACACCTTCTCCATCGGCGCCCCCTCCCAGACCACCGTCTCCGTCTCCGGCCAGACGGCGGGCGGCGGGGTCGTCGGCGCGCTCTACGGCACCGGGCGGTATGTGTCGTACGCCGGTTTCATCGTCATGGTCGGCGGTGCCGCCTTCGTGCTCGCCTGCTGGCAGCGCGGGGCGGGTGTGCGGGCGCTGCAGCGGCTGACCGTCTCCGGGTGGCTCGCCCTGACCGCCGCGACGCTCGGCCTGCTGCTCCTGCGCGGCTCGTACACCAGCAGCGGCAAGGTCGGCGACATCTTCGACCTGGACCTGCTCGGGCAGGTGCTCCAGACCAAGACCGGTGCGGCCCTGGTGTCCCGGCTGCTGCTGCTCGCCGCGGCGGCACTTTTCATCGCGGTGCTGTTCGGGGCCTACGAGAAGCGGGAGGAAGAGGAGAAGCAGGACCTGACCTTCGGGCTCGCCATCGGCGGTACGGTCGTGGCGGCGGGGCTCGCGGCGAGCTGGGCGATGTCCGAGCACGCCTCGACCGGGCTGCAGGCCGGGATCGCGATGCCGGTCGACATCCTCCATCTGCTGGCCGTCGCGGGCTGGCTCGGCGGGCTGGCCGCACTGCTCGTCGCCCTCTACCGGGCGCCCGCGGACACACCGGTCGACGGGTCGGCGGTACGGCGGTTCTCGCGTGTCGCCTTCGGCAGTGTGCTGGCGCTGGTCGCGACCGGCATCTACCAGTCGTGGCGTCAGCTCGGCTCGTGGTCGGCGTTCACCGACACGCGATACGGCCAACTGCTGCTGGTCAAGATCGGGCTCGTGGTGCTGCTGGTGGGCATCGCGTGGGTCTCTCGGCGGTGGACCGCGCGGCTGGCGGAGTCGGTCGTGGTGAAGCCGCGGGAAGAGAAGGACGCGCTCGAGGGCGAGGGCGAGAAGGAGCACGCCGGCGCGCGGGTCGGTTCCTCCGGTTCCGGTTCGGCCGAGACGGGTGCTGCCTCCGGCAGGAAGGGTGCCTCGGCCGCAGCGTCCGGCGGGAAGGGTGCTTCGGCCCCGGTGTCCGGCAAGAAGGGCGCCACCGGCGCCGGATCCGACGAGAGTGACGGCGACTCCGACCGGGCCACGCAGCTCGCCCGGCAGCAGGCCGCGATCGACTCCGCACGACAAAAGCAGCGGCGGGACGCCGACCCCAACCGGTTCGGACTGCGCCGCTCGGTGCTGGCCGAGGCGGGCGTCGCGGTCGTACTGCTGGCCGTCACCACCATGCTGACGTCGACCGAGCCGGGACGTACGGAGGAGCAGGCCAAGGCGGCCACGGCGGCCTCGTCCGCCGATGCGGCGGCAGCCGGGGCGCTGACCCTGGACATGTCCTTCGACACCGGCGGCACGGACGGCAAGGGCGTCGTACGCGTCGACCTCGATCCCGCGCGCGTGGGCGGCAACGAGATGCATGTGTATGTGCAGCGGCCCAACGGACGCGCCTTCGACATCCCCGAGGTGAAGGTCGCCTTCACCCTGGAGTCCCAGGACATCGGGCCGCTGCCCGTCGTTCCCGACCACATCGCCACCGGACACTGGTCGGCGAGCGGAGTGCAGATCCCCATGGCGGGCGAATGGAAGATCGCCGTGACCGTGCGGACCTCCGACATCGACCAGGCCACCGTCTCCAAGAACGCGCAGATCGGCTGAACCTCACCATGGCTGACCAGTCCATTCCGGAGGCCCGCACTCCTGAGAAGGCACTTGACGGCAAGACCGCACTCGACGACGGTCTTCCGGCAGGCGCCGCCGACAGGGAGGGCATGTCGCGACGACGGCTGCTCGGGACCGCCGGTGCCACCGGGCTGGTGCTCGGCGCGGCCGGCGGGGCCGTGGGTTACGCCGCCCGGCCGGCCGAGGCTACGCCGCTGACCTCGCTGGGGGCCGATCAGGTGATGTTTCACGGGAAACATCAGCCCGGCATCCTTCAGGGACTTCAGGCGCGCGGGCACGTCGTCGCCTTCGACCTGGCGGCGGGCGCGGGCCGCAAGGAGGCGGCGGCGTTGCTGCGCCGCTGGTCGGAGACGGCTCGGCGGCTGATGGCGGGCGAGGCGGCACAGCAGGACGACACGGATGTCGCCCGGGACGCCGGGCCGTCGTCGCTGACGATCACCTTCGGCTTCGGGCACAGCTTCTTCGCCCGGACCGGGTTGGAGAAGCAGCGCCCGGTCTCCCTGGATCCGCTGCCCGACTTCTCCTCCGACCAGCTCGACAAGGCGCGCAGCAACGGCGATCTGTGGGTGCAGATCGGCGCGAACGACGCCCTGGTCGCCTTCCACGCCCTGCGCGCGATCCAGAAGGACGCGGGCAAGGCCGCCAAGGTGCGCTGGCAGATGAACGGCTTCAACCGCTCGCCGGGTGCCACCGCGCACACCATGACGGCCCGCAATCTGATGGGCCAGATGGACGGCACGCGCAATCCGAAGCCGACGGACGCCGACTTCGACCAGCGGATCTTCGTCCCGGCGTCCGGCTCGAAGGACCCGGCCTGGATGGCGAACGGCTCCTACGCCGTCGTACGCCGTATCCGCATGCTCCTCGACGACTGGGAGCAGCTCTCGGTCAAGGCCCAGGAGGACGTCATCGGGCGCCGCAAGTCCGACGGGGCGGCGCTGTCCGGGGGGACCGAGACGACCGAGATGGACCTGGAGAAGACGGACCGGGCCGGGAATCTGGTCGTCCCCATCAACGCCCACGCACGCATCACCAGGCCCGACCAGAACGGCGGGGCGGCGATGCTGCGGCGTCCCTTCTCCTACCACGACGGCATCGACACGGACGGCGTGCCCGACGCGGGCCTGCTCTTCATCTGCTGGCAGGCCGACCCGCTACGCGGCTTCGTCACGATCCAGCGCAAGCTCGACCGGGGCGACGCACTGTCGAAGTACATCCGCCACGAGGCGAGCGGCCTCTTCGCGGTGCCGGGCGGTGCGGCCGAGGGGGAGTACGTGGGGCAGCGGTTGCTGGAGGGGTGACACGACGGAGAGGCGTGCGCCGGGTTTCGCAAGGCCCATTAGGGTGAGGTCATGCCAGCGAGCTATGCCTATCTCGGCCCCGAGGGCACCTTCACCGAGGCCGCCCTGCGCACGCTTCCCGAGGCCGCCACCCGGGAGCTGATCCCTTACGTGTCCGTGCAGTCCGCGCTCGACGCGGTGCGCGTCGGCGAGGCCGAGGCCGCGTTCGTGCCGATCGAGAACTCCGTCGAGGGCGGTATCACGACCACGCTCGACGAGCTGGTCGCGGGCGCGCCGCTCATGATCTACCGCGAGGTGCTGCTGTCGATCACCTTCGCGCTGCTGGTCAGGCCGGGCACGAAGCTGTCGGACATCAAGACCGTCTCCGCGCACCCGGCCGCCCAGCCGCAGGTGCGCAACTGGCTCAGGAACAACCTCCCCGACGCCCACTGGGAGTCGGCCGCCTCGAACGCGGACGCCGCCCGCCTGGTCCAGGAGGGCCAGTACGACGCGGCCTTCGCCGGCGAGTTCGCCGCCGCGCTGTACGGGCTGGAGGCCCTGGAGACCGGGATCCACGACGCGGAGAACGCGCAGACACGCTTTGTGCTGGTGGGCCGGCCCGCGCGGCCCGCGGCGCCGTCCGGCGCGGACAAGACGTCCGTCGTGCTGTGGCAGCGTGACGACCATCCCGGTGGACTGCGCGATCTCCTGGGTGAGTTCGCCACGCGCGGCATCAACCTGATGCTGCTCCAGTCCCGGCCGACCGGCGCGGGCATCGGCAACTACTGCTTCTGCATCGACGCCGAGGGCCACATCTCCGACCGCCGGGTGGCCGAGGCGCTGATGGGGCTCAAGCGGATCTGCCTGGAGGTGCGCTTCCTGGGCTCGTATCCGCGGGCGGACATCAAGCCGGGGGATGCGGAGCGGCCGCGCCTGGGGACGTCGGACGAGGCGTTCGTGTCGGCGGCGGACTGGGTGGCGCGGTGCCAGGACGGGCGGTTCTGAGGGCCGTCGGCCTTCGGGCGCGGGGCTGGATTTCCGCCGGTCCTACCAGCCGATCGTCGTTATCCACAGGAGTTATCCACAGGTACTCATCTCGACCTGGGGACAAGTCGACAGGGGAAGGTGAGTCTGTCGACAAATCGCTCTCCAGGCCGTCTCCGCGTCCACCGGCGCGCAAGTCACCCTTCGTCCACTCTTTTCCTTTGGGCAATCCTTTGGGGCGACCGATTTCCACTCGAAAGTGCGGGTGGAGTGAGTTTGTCCTGGGAATCCTCAACTTGATCAACGTGTTACGGAGTGATCAATTCCGGCATCCACAGTCCATCCACACACCCTGTGGATAACTCTTCGGAGGTTGGGGATCCCTGTGGACAACCGAGGCCCAAGTCCCTTTCTCCACAAGGGATTCCGGTCAACCGGCCGCCTCACGCTTGCCCCGTCCCAGGGAGTGAGACGCTCTTTATTGACACGTTTCGCAATTCGCCCATAACTGAACGTAAGCCGCAGTTCGGAATAGCGGGTCGTGGGCTGTCACCCCTCCCCGGTAGCCTTGAGCGCGTGATTGACCTTCGCCTGCTTCGTGAGGACCCCGACCGAGTGCGCGCCTCGCAGCGCGCCCGTGGAGAGGACGTCGCGCTCGTCGACGCCCTCCTGTCTGCCGACGAACGGCGCAGGTCGTCCGGCGTCCGCTTCGACGAGCTGCGTTCCGAGCAGAAGTCGCTCGGCAAGCTCATCCCCAAGGCCTCTCCCGAGGAGCGCGTGGAGCTCCTGCAGAAGGCGGAGCAGCTCAAGGCCGACGTCAAGACGGCCGAGGCCGCGCAGAACGACGCCGATGAGGAGACCAAGCGCCTCGCGTTGCGGCTCGGCAACCTCGTCCACCCCGACGTCCCCGTGGGCGGCGAGGAGGACTTCGTCGTCCTCGAGACGCACGGCACCATCCGCGACTTCGGGGCCGAGGGCTTCGAGCCCAAGGATCACCTGGAGCTCGGCGAGGCGCTGGGCGCCATCGACGTAGAGCGCGGCGCCAAGGTGTCCGGCTCCCGCTTCTACTACCTCACCGGCGTCGGCGCCCTGCTGGAACTGGCGCTGGTCAATGCCGCGATCGCCCAGGCCACCGAGGCCGGGTTCACCCCGATGCTCACCCCGGCGCTGGTCCGCCCGCGCGCCATGGAGGGCACCGGCTTCCTCGGCCAGGCCGCGGAGAACGTCTACCACCTGGAGAAGGACGACTACTACCTGGTCGGCACCTCCGAGGTCCCGCTCGCCGCGTACCACATGGACGAGATCCTCGACGCGGACAAGCTGCCGCTTCGCTATGCGGGCTTCTCGCCGTGCTTCCGCCGCGAGGCCGGCACGTACGGCAAGGACACGCGCGGCATCTTCCGCGTGCACCAGTTCGACAAGGTCGAGATGTTCTCGTACGTCGCCCCCGAGGACGCGGAGAACGAGCACAAGCGGCTCCTGGACTGGGAGAAGCAGTGGCTCACCGGCCTCGAACTGCCCTTCCAGGTCATCGACGTGGCCTCGGGCGACCTGGGCTCGTCGGCATCCCGCAAGTACGACTGCGAGGCGTGGATCCCGACCCAGGGCAAGTACCGCGAGCTGACCTCGGCATCCAACTGCGACGGCTTCCAGGCGCGCCGGCTTGCCGTCCGCATGCGCGACGGCAAGAAGGTGCAGCCGCTGGCGACGCTCAACGGCACGCTGTGCGCCGTACCGCGCACCATCGTGGCGATCCTGGAGAACCACCAGCAGGCCGACGGCTCCGTCCGGGTCCCCGAGGTGCTGCGCCCGTACCTGGGCGGTCGTGAGGTCCTGGAGCCGGTGGCCAAGTGAGCGGCACGGCTCCCGCCGGGGATTTCGAGGACGCTTCGGCCGGGCTCCCGACCAGCTCGGGAGGATTCCCGTACAGGCTGATCGCGACCGACCTCGACGGAACGCTCCTGCGCTCCGACGAGTCGGTCTCCCGGCGCACCCGTGACGCCCTCGCCGCCGCCACCGAGGCGGGCGCCGCACACATCGTCGTCACCGGCCGCGCGGTCCCGTGGACCCGGCACATCCTCGACGACCTCGGCTACCGGGGTCTCGCCGTGTGCGGCCAGGGCGCGCAGGTGTACGACGCCGGCGAGCACCGCCTGCTGACCTCGGTGACCCTGGACCGGCAACTGGCGGGCGTGGCACTGGCCAAGATCGAGGCCGAGGTCGGCCCGCTGTTCCTCGCGGCGAGCCGTGACGGCCTGGACGGCGAGGTCCTGGTGGGCCCCGGTTACGCGGTCACGGGCAGGCTCCCGTCGACCCCTTTCTCGGACGCGTCGGATCTGTGGACCGCCCCGCTGAACAAGATCTATATCCAGCATCCGGACCTGTCGGACGACGAGCTGGCCGAGGCGGCCCGCCAGAGCGCGGGTGGCTTCGTCACCGTGGCGATGGCGGGCGAGGGCATAGTGGAGCTGCTGCCCCTGGGCCTGTCCAAGGCGACGGGCCTGTCCCTGGCGGCTCGCCGCCTGGGCCTCAAGGCCGCGGACACGATCGCCTTCGGTGACATGCCGAACGACATCCCGATGTTCGCCTGGGCGGCGCATGGCGTGGCGATGGCCAACGCCCATGAGGAACTGAAGGCGGTGGCGGACCAGGTGACGTCCTCGAACGAGGAGGACGGGATCGCGGTGGTGCTGGAGCGGTTGCTCGGCTGAGGCTGCGAGCACGTCGCCGCGCGTGGCGCTCGGCGGAACGGGTGGGCACGGGCGCGGCCTGCGGCGCCGGGTGCCCGGTCAACGCACCTCAAGCCCCGCAGGCCGGGCCCAGCCCCAGTGGCAACGTCTCGCGGAGGATGCACGAATCGAACGTGCGCGGGCTTTTCAGGCCCGACCTTGGCTTAGCAAGCCAGTGCCTTACCACTCGGCCAATCCTCCGGGTGGGCGGCCCACGCGAGAGCGACATCGCGTGCTCGAAGCGGCCGCCCCGGGCAGCTCCCCGTGCGGTTCGGACTCTACGGAGGAGTAGGGATTACCCCGGAGCCCGCCGCCGGCTGCCCTGACGGGAGTCGGACGTACTGCCGTGCATGGACATCGTCCGCTCCTCTCCCAGAACGTGGCGCCGGACTCACCGTCCGGCGATGTGGACATAACCACTGTGCCTGTACGCCGAGTTGGGCGCCACTGATTAAAGAGGCCCGGAAAGGCGTCGTACGCCCTTTACCGCCGACGTCTCTTACGGCCAACGTCTCTTACCGCCGAACGTCCCTTACTGCCGACGCCACTTGCGCCGGCGCCCCTTGCTGAAGAACCACCCGGCGGGCGGTTCGTCGGAGCGCCACGGCTGCGGTTCGGGCTTCTCACGGCGCCAGCGGGCGGCCAGCATCCGGGCCCGGGCGGAGGGTTCGGAGGTCTCGGCCGCGCGTATGAAGTCGTCGTCCAAGACCAGGTCGTCCCAGGTGTCGTCCCCGGAGCGTTCGCGATCCCCGTGCTGCGACGTACCGCCTGCCATCCCCGTCCTCCAGTTCGTGCAGTGCACCACCTTTGCCCAGTGTGCCCGGACAGAGGTGAAGCGCCCGTCAGGAGCGGGCCCCGTCAGGGGCCCGGCTCCTTACTCCCCGCCTGCCTACTCCTCACCCGCCAGCGTCAGCGACCGCAGCTTCTGCCCCGCGTACCAGGTGGCGAGGGCGGTGACCACCACCAGCAACACCGTTGCCGTGGGCAGTGCGACGTCCGACGTCACCATGTCCCCGCCGGCGACCTTCTGGGCCACCGCCAGCGACCACTGCTGGACGCTCAGCGTGCGCGCGCCCGACACCAGGGAGCCGAACAGGGCCTCCCAGACGAGCGCGTAGACGAGCCCGAAGACCACCGCGTGCCGGGACACCGTCCCGAGCAGCAGGAAGATCGCCGCGTACGCGATGGAGGCGACCAGCGCGGCGACCGTGTAGGCGACGGCGATCTGCTGGCCGTTGCCGTTCAGGATGAACCCGGCGATGAAGGTGGGCAGTGCCGAGAACACCATCGTCACGGCGATGGCCACGATCAGCTTGGTGAAGATGATCGTCGGCCGCTTCACCGGCTTGGACAGCAGATACACCACCGAGCCGTCGTCGATCTCCGGCCCGATCGCACCGGTGCCGGCGATGACGCCGATGATCGGCACCATGGTGGCCAGCGCCAGTCCGCCGAGCAGGTCCGACGCGGTCTGGTCGTCGGCGCCGGCGAGGGCGCGCACCACCACGGAGATCGCGATGAGCAGCAGGGGCAGGGCGCCCAGGATGAGGGCCCGGCGACGGCCGAGCAGGGCCCGGTAAGTGAGTCGGGCGACTGTGGGGTCGTACATCTTTCGGCCTCCTACGCCGCGACCAGATACGAGAAGACGGACTCGAGGGACTCGTCGGACGGCGAGACCGTGAGCAGGCGGATGCCCTGGTCACGCGCCACCCTGGGCAGCAGGGTGGTGAAACGGCCGAAGTCGACGGCCTGGATGTGCAACGCGCCCTCGGTGAGGTCGACCTCGATGCCGGACGTCGACGGGTCGGCGATCAGCGCGGCCGCGAGAGCGCGGTCGTCGCTGGAGCGCACCAGATAGCGGTGCGGGCGGTCGGTCATCAGGCGGCGGATCTTGCGGAAGTCACCACTGGCCGCGTGCCGGCCGGCGACGACCACCTCGATGTGCCAGGCGAGTTGCTCGACCTCTTCGAGGATGTGGGACGAGAAGAGCACCGTGCGGCCCTCGTCGCCCATCTTCCGCAGCAGGTCCATCAACTGCATGCGCTGACGCGGGTCCATGCCGTTGAAGGGCTCGTCGAGCAGCAGCAGCGAGGGGTTGTGCACCAGGGCGCTCGCCATCTTCACGCGCTGGCGCATGCCCTTGGAGTACGTGGAGATCTTCCGGTCCTGGGCGTACTCCATCTCGACCGTGGCCAGCGCCTTCTGGGCGGCCTTGGCGCCCAGGCCGTGCAGCTCGGCATTGGCGACGACGAATTCGCGGCCGGTGAGGAAGTCGTACATCGCCTCGCGCTCGGGGACGATGCCGATGTGCTTGTAGATCGCCTCGTTGCGCCAGACCGCCTGGCCGTCGAGGGTGACGGTGCCGGTGGAGGGGGCGAGGAAGCCGCCCATCATGTTGATGAGGGTGGACTTTCCGGCGCCGTTGGGGCCGAGGAGGCCGGTGACGCCGGGGCCGATCGTCATGGTGATGTCGTTGACGGCGACCACGTTGCCGAACCAGCGGGAGACGTGGTCGATCTGGAGCGTGGTCACAGGCCCACCTTCTTGTAGCGGCGCAGCAGGAGGCCGTAGCCGGCGGCGATCAGGCCCAGGCTGACGAGGACGTAGACGACGCCTTGACCGTTGCCCGGGCCCACTCCGCCGGGGAAGGCGGAGCTCGCGCCCAGGAAGGCGGACTGCACCCCGTCGATGAGCGTGACCGGCGAGAAGAGGCCGATCCAGGCGATGGCGTCGGCGCTGCCCCCGCCGTTGATGGACTGCGCGTCGGCGATGGCCTGAAGCGTGGAGACGGCGCCGTAGGAGATGGTCATCACGGCGATCACGGCGGCGATGCCGAAGCCGCGGCGCGGGGTGACCGAGGCGATGACCAGGCCGATGCCGGCGAACAGCAGTGAGAGCAGGGCGACGGACACGAGTCCCTGTGCGAATCCCTTGGTCTGGTCGGCGAAGTCGAGCTTGGCCAGCAGCGCGCCCACATAGAGCACCAGCAGCGGCGCCGCGGTGAGGATGAACAGCGCGGAGGCCAGCGCGGCGAACTTCGCGCGGACGTAGTCGGCGGTCTCGATGGGTCGCGAGAAATACAGCGGCACGGTCTTGAAGCGCAGGTCGCGCGAGACGGACTGGGGCGCCTGCGAGGCGACGTACAGGCTGATCACGGCCTGCATGATGATCGCGTAACGCGTGTAGTCGACGGGCAGGTCATTGGCCTTGGTGGCGACCGCGACGGCGACCATGATGGCCGCGGGCACGCACATCACCACGAACAGCAGCATCGGCAGCACCTTGGACTTCACCGAGCGGCCGAGGCCGTAGGAGCCGCGCAGGGACTGCGAGTACAGCGAGCGGGTCGCGTAGGAGCGGCCGAGGCGGGGACCGTCGTAGTTGCGGTACCCGATGTTGTGGATGCGGGTCTGGTCACCCGGCTGTGCGGCTACGGGGTGCTCAACTGCCATGGCCGACCGCCTCCTTCCGCTGTGCGCCGGTGCCGGTGCTGGTGCTCTGCTCGCCGTCGGTGAAGACCTCCGAGATGTGGTGCCGGCGCTGTTCCATGCGCACCAGGCCGAGGCCGAGGTCGGCGACCACGTCGCGCACCAGGTCGTAGGTCTCCTCGCCCTGCGCGGTGAGCAGCAGGATGTGGCCGGCGCCGGGGAGGCCGCCGCTGCCGTCGAGGACGTCCACCCCGCGCGCGTGGAGCGCGTCGCGCACCGCGCGGGTGCCGTCCGGGTGGTCGTCGGTGTCGGTGACCTCGATGGCGAGGGTCGTCGTGGTCTGCGTGAAGTCGGTGGTGGAGCTGGAGCGCAGGAGCTTGCCGCCGTCGATGACGACGACGTGGTCGCAGGTGCGCTCCAGCTCGCCCAGCAGGTGGGACGTGACCAGGACCGAGATGCCGAAGTCGGTGTGGATACGGCGGATGAGGCCGAGCATCTCGTCGCGGCCGACCGGGTCGAGGCCGTTGGTCGGCTCGTCCAGGAAGACCAGCTGCGGGTCGTGCACCAGGGCCTGCGCCAGCTTCACGCGCTGCTTCATGCCGGTCGAGTAGCCGCCGATGGGGCGGTAGCGCTCCTCGTACAGGCCGACATGGCGCAGGGTGTCCGCGGTGCGCTCGCGCGCGGCGGTGGGCGGCAGGCCGGACATGCGGGCCATGTGCACGACGAACTCGGTGGCCGAGACGTCGGGCGGCAGACAGTCGTGCTCCGGCATGTACCCGACCCGCTCGCGGATGGCGCCGCCCTTGGTGGCGACGTCGAGTCCGAGCACTTCGGCACGGCCCTCGGTGGCGGGGGACAGACCCAGCAGAATCTTGATCATGGTGGACTTGCCGGCTCCATTGGCTCCGACGAGTCCGGTCACCCCGGGCCCGATGTCCATGGTCAGCCGGTCAAGCGCGGTCACCCTGGGGAACCGCTTGCTCAGGCTTTCGGTCGCGATCACAGTCACGCTTCGAAGGTAGTGACGCCTACCACGCCGGTCGTCACCCCGCAGAGCTGTATTCGGGTCAGACTCCAGGACTACGGGGCCCTAGGGGTCACCCTGAGGTCGAACAACGAGGGCCTGGTTTTCCACATCTGCGGGGTTTTCCACAGCTCTCGACGGCCCTATTGACGCAGCCTCTAACAACTGTCACATTCACCGGTGTCAAGTTACGGGCACGTACCGCAGTCGGCGTGGACAGGTGGGGCGGTGGCATGACTACGGCGGTTTCAGGCGGACTCTCCGCGATGTCGGCGGAGTTGCAGGGGTTCAGACGAGTCCAGCGGCTGGCGTACGAGTGCGCGGAGGCCGTCGCCGCGCAGCTGGAGCCCGGCATCACCGAGCGCGAGGCGGCGCGCATGCAGCGCGAGTGGCTTCGAGAGCGCGGGGTGCGGGACTGGTTCCATCTGCCCTTCGCCTGGTTCGGGGACCGCACGGCGTTCGTGAACTTCCGCATCCCCCTGCAGTTCTTCCCCACCAACCGCCGCCTGGAGCCCGGGATGCCGTTCATCCTGGACATGGCCCCGGTGTACGACGGCTACACGGCCGACATCGGCTACTCCGGCTCGCTCGGCATCAATCCCGTGCAGGACAAGCTGATGGCCGACCTGGAGGCGCACCGGGAGCTGATCCTCAGCGCGGTGCGCGAGCGGCGGCCGCTGCGGGACATCTATGAGGACGTGGACCGGCTCATGGTTCGCCAGGGCTACGCCAACCGGCACCGCGCCTATCCCTTCGGCGTGATCGCGCACAAGGTCGACCGGGTCGAGCAGCGCCGCTGGTCACCGCATGTGTTCGGGTTCGGCACCCAGTCCCTGAAGGGCCTGGCGAGCGACGCGCTGCATGGTCACCGCGAGGGCTGGTCCCCGCTGTGGTCGCCGTACCGCTTCTCCGACCACCCGCCGCGGCCCGGCCTGTGGGCGGTCGAACCGCACCTCGGTTTCCGGGGTACGGGCGCGAAGTTCGAGGAGATCCTGGTCGTCACCGACTCCAAGGATCCCGAGGAGAGCGCCTTCTGGCTGGACGACGATCTGCCGCACGTGCGGCGCTGGGCGGAGGAGAAGTGACGGTGCCGGTGACTCTTCAGGACGCGCGCGAGCGCCGGGTGCGGACCGGCGGCGTCGAGCTGTGCGTCGCCGAGCTGGGCGATCCGGGACAGCCGACGGTGATCCTGGTGCACGGCTATCCGGACAGCAAGGAGGTCTGGTCCGAGGTCGCGCCGCGGCTGGCCGGCCGCTTCCATGTCGTGCTGTACGACGTCCGGGGCCACGGTCGCTCGACGCCGCCCAAGCCACTGCGGGGCGGGTTCACCCTGGAGAAGCTGACGGACGACTTCCTGGCCGTCGCGGACGCGGTCAGTCCGGACCGGCCCGTGCATGTCGTGGGGCACGACTGGGGCTCGGTGCAGGCCTGGGAGTTCGCCACCGTCCAGCGCACCGAGGGCCGGATCGCGTCCTTCACCTCGATGTCCGGGCCGTCCCTCGACCACTTCGGCCACTGGATCAACCAGCGCCTGAAGCGACCCACCCCGCGCCGGGTCGGACAGCTCCTCGGCCAGGGCGCCAAGTCCTGGTACGTCTACGCGCTGCACACGCCCGTGCTGCCGGAACTGGCCTGGCGCGGCCCCCTCGGCAAGCGCTGGCCGCGCATCCTGGAGCGGGTGGAGCGGATACCCGGCGACGGCTACCCGACCTCGTCGCTGCCGACGGACGCGGCGCACGGGGCGTGGCTGTACCGGGACAACGTACGGCCCCGGCTGACCCGCCCGCGCGCCGACGCCTTCGCACACGCGCCCGTGCAGCTCATCACGCCCCTCGGGGACGCCTTCCTGTCGGAGCGGCTCTACGACGAACTGGAGCTGTGGGTTCCGCAGTTGACCCGGCGCACGCTCCAGGCCAAGCACTGGATCCCGCGCAGCCGGCCGGACCAGCTGGTCGCCTGGATCACTGAGTTCGTGACCTCCGTGGAAGGCGGGCGGCCGGAGGGGGTGAAGGCGACCGGGAAGTACGCCGACCGCTTCGGCGGACAGCTCGTCCTGGTCACCGGCGCGGGCAGCGGCATCGGACGGGCCACGGCGTACGCCTTCGCGGAGGCCGGCGCGCGCGTGGTGGCCGTCGACCGGGACGCGGAGGCCGCCGCCCGCACCGCCGAGATGTCCCGGCTGATCGGCGCGCCCGAGGCCTGGGCGGAGACGGTCGACGTCTCCGACGAGCAGGCCATGGAGAAGCTCGCCGCGCGTGTCGCCTCCGAGTACGGCGTGGTGGACGTCCTGGTGAACAACGCCGGCATCGGACTGTCGGGCTCCTTCTTCGACACCACGCCCGAGGACTGGAAGAAGGTCCTCGACGTCAATCTGTGGGGCGTCATCCACGGCTGCCGGCTGTTCGGCAAGCAGATGGCCGAGCGCGGACAGGGCGGCCACATCGTCAACACCGCGTCGGCGGCGGCGTACCAGCCCTCCAAGGCGCTGCCCGCCTACAGCACCTCCAAGGCCGCCGTGCTGATGCTGAGCGAGTGCCTGCGCGCGGAGCTGGCGGGGCAGGGCATCGGCGTCACCGCGATATGCCCGGGCTTCGTCAACACCAACATCACCTCGACCGCGCGCTTCGCCGGGGTCGACACCGAGGAGGAGAAGCGGCGCCAGAAGAAGTCCGCGCGGCTGTACGGACTGCGGAACTACCCGCCGGAGAAGGTCGCCGACGCGATCCTGCGGGCGGTGGTGCGCGGTGAGGCGGTCGTTCCGGTGACGCCGGAGGCGCGGGGGGCGTATCTGATGTCGAGGTTCACACCGAAGGCGCTGCGCAGGATCGCACGGCTGGAGCCGCCGCTGTGAGCGTGGACCGCCGCTGCCGGCCCGGACCACCGACATGAGTAGGGAGCCGCTGCCATGAGCGCGGTCGGCCGCACGGCCGAGGGCCCGGCCCCGTCCGCGTACCGGATCGAGGACCTCGCGCACCTCAGCGGTGCCACCGTCCGCACCATCCGCGCCTACCAGGACCGGGGCCTGCTCCCCCGCCCCGAGCGCCGCGGCCGCGCCAACGTCTACTCGGACGCCCATCTCGACCGCCTGCGCCAGATCGCCGACCTTCTCGACCGCGGCTACACCCTGGCCTCCATCAAGGAGCTCCTGGAGGCCTGGGACGCCGGTCGCGGCCTGGGCGGGGTGCTCGGGCTGGCGGCCGAGGTGGACGGGCCGTGGACCGACGAGGAGGCGGTACGGATCTCCCGCGCCGAGCTGGACGAGCGCTTCGGCGGCGCCCCTGACGACGCGGCGGTGGCCGAGGCCGTGGAGCTCGGGGTGCTGGAGCCGGTCCCCGGGGACGAGGACTCCTTCGTGGTGCCCAGCCCCCAAGAGCTCGCCGTGGCGGTGGAGTTGCACGCGGCAGGGGTGCCGCTGTCCGCGATCTCCGGCCACCTACGGGAGTTGAGGGGGCAGGTCGAGCACATCGCGGCCCGTTTCCTGGAGTTCACCACCGAGCACGTCTTCGCCCGCTACCTCGAAGGACCGCACCGTCCGACGGACGCGGAGGCGGCCGAAGCGGCCTCACTCGTACGGCGGCTGCGCCCGCTCGCCCAGCACACGGTGGACGCGGAACTAGCCCGGGCGATGCGCCTGTTGGCGGTACGGCACCTGCACCGGCAGCTGGGCACGAGTGAGGTTCCGGACGCGGAGAAAAACACGCGAAACGTGGCCATTCCGGCATCGACAATGCGAGCCGTGGATGGCTTGGTTGGCCCGAAGCAGGCCGCCGAGTTCATCACGCTGGCCGCCGAACGGGAAGTGCGCGCCCGGGCCTTGGACCGACTCGCCGGAAGCCACCACCCGTCAACAGATCTTGACGAAACCCCTTGAAACGACGGCTCGTTGTCCACAGAAGCGCCAATTCCCCTGTGGATAACCGCACTTGGCTGTGGATCAAACATCGAGAGTGAAATCATTCGCGTGATTCGTGCCGCCCACGGCAGGCTGGTGCCATGGACGAAAGACGCACCGTGAAGGTGTCGAAGTACCTCTCGAAGCACCTGCGCCACCAGCCCGAGCGGATCGGGCTGATCCTCGACGAGGGCGGCTGGATCGAGATCGACGCGCTGATCGCCGCCGCGGCCGCGCACGGATTCCGGTTCACCCGGGAAGAGCTGGACCACGTGGTCGCCAACAACGACAAGAAGCGCTTCGCGATCGAAGGCACCCGGATCCGCGCCAGCCAAGGCCACAGCATCGACGTCGAGCTCGGACTGCCCCCGGCGACCCCGCCGCCGTACCTCTATCACGGCACCGTGGCGCGCAACCTGGACGCGATCCGCAGCGCGGGCCTCAGGCCCATGAACAGGCATGACGTGCACCTCTCGGCCGACCGTGAGACCGCGACCCGGGTCGGCGCCCGGCGCGGCCGCCCGGTGGTTCTCTCCGTGGACGCCGGCGCCATGCACCGCGACGGCCATGTCTTCCACGTCAGCGCGAACGGGGTGTGGCTGACGAAGGCCGTGCCGCCTGAGTATCTGCGCTTCCCCGAGTCGCACTGACCTGCCTTCCGGCATGATCAGTGGTATGGACCAATTCCCCACCACCGAGGCCGCCCTCTCCGCCTTGCGCGCCATCGCCGCCGAGTACGGCCGCGAGATCGAGGTGAGCCATGACATCGGCGCCGACCAGACCTCCCGCCGCAGCGCCGCGGGCGTCGGCGTCACCACGGACCCGGACGGCTCGCTGCCCCATGAGGCATACGTCGAGCTGGGAGGCTCGCCCAGGGTCAGCGTGCGGCTCTACCCGGAGGACGACGCGCTGATCACCGTCGAGGGCATCGAGTGCCCCGACGTCCCGCGCGACGATGTCCCCGCCTTCCTCCGCTCTCTCTTCGAGGGCCTCGCCCACGTGAAGGCGCGCCGCTTCCCGCCGGGCTACTTCCTGATCGTGCCGCTGCCGGGAGACCGGACGCACAGGGAGTTCATGCCGATGATCAGCCTCACTCCGTGGCTGAGCAGCCGCGTGCGGTGACGGTTTCACGTGAAACCCATTCGGCCGCATACGCTCGATGCATGAGTCTGCGCCTGAGCACCGTGATCCTCCCGTACCGCCACTGGTCCGAGGGGGGCCGCGCGGCATGGCAGCGCGCAGAACAGCTCGGCTTCCACAGCGCCTACACCTACGACCACCTGTCCTGGCGCAGCTTCCGGGACGGCCCGTGGTTCGGTGCCGTGCCGACGCTGACCGCCGCAGCGGCCGTCACCGATCGACTGCGCCTGGGCACCCTCGTGACCTCGCCGAACTTCCGGCATCCGGTGACCCTGGCCAAGGAGCTGATCTCCCTCGAGGACATCTCGGGCGGGCGGGTCACGCTGGGCATCGGCGCCGGCGGCGCGGGCTTCGACGCCACCGCCCTCGGCCACGAACCCTGGACCCCACGTGAGCGGGCCGACCGGTTCGGCGAGTTCGTCGCGCTGCTGGACCGGCTGCTGACCGAGGACTCGGTGTCGTACGAGGGCGACTTCTACTCGGCGCACGAGGCGCGCAACATCCCGGGCTGTGTGCAGCGCCCCCGGCTGCCCTTCGCGGTCGCCGCGACCGGGCCGCGCGGGCTGCGGCTGGCGGCGCAGTACGGGCAGGCATGGGTGACCACGGGGGACCCCAAGCTGTACGAGAACGGCACTCCTGAACAGTCGGTTCAAGCCATTCGCGGACAGGTCGAGAAGCTGGCCGACGCATGCGCGGCCATCGGCCGGGACGTGGCCGAGGTCGACAAGATTCTGCTCACCGGGTTCACCCCGGACCGCGGCCGTCCGCTGGAGTCCCTCGACGCCTTCGTCGACTTCGCGGGGCGCCATCAGGAGCTCGGATTCACCGAGATCGTGGTCCACTGGCCGATCCCCGACTCGGACTTCGCGGCCGACGAGAAGGTCTTCGAGCAGATCGCCATGGAAGCGGGCGCACAGCTGCGGTGAGCCCGGCAGCCCAGGCGCGCCCGGCTGTGGTGGCAGTGCTGGTCAGAGCGCTGTCAGCGGCGGTATCTGCTCAGGTGCCGCCTCAGATGTGCGGACCGCCGCACGGCCGTGCACGCATATGCGGGAGAATGACCCGGTGACCTCAGCGACTCGACAGCCTCAGAACCCGGCCGCCGGTGTGCGCCCCCGGCTCATCGCCACCGACCTGGACGGCACACTTCTGCGGGACGACAAGTCCGTCTCGCCCCGTACGGTCGCCGCGCTGGCCGCCGCCGAGGAGGCGGGCATCGAGGTGTTCTTCGTCACCGGCCGCCCGGCGCGCTGGATGGATGTCGTCAGCGACCACGTCCATGGTCACGGCCTCGCGATCTGCGGCAACGGCGCCGCGGTGGTCGACCTGCACGGCGGCCCCGGAGCCCATCGCTTCGTGAAGGTGCGCGAGCTGGCCCGGGAGAACGCGCTGGACGCCGTACGGCTGCTGCGTGATGCGGCGCCTGGCACGGTGTACGCGGTGGAGCAGACGTACGGCTTCTACCAGGAGCCGCACTATCCCAAGCTGCACATGGAGATACCGGACAACCTCGCGCCGGCCGAGGACCTCCTGGCGCCGGACGCGCCCGGCGCCGGTGAGCCCGTGCTCAAGATCCTCGCCTACCACCCGACCGTCGACCCCGACGCCTTCCTCACCCTGGCCCGCCTCGCCATCGGTGATCGCGCCAATGTCACCCGCTCCAGCCCCAGCGCCCTGCTGGAGATCAGCGGCCCCGGCGTCTCCAAGGCCAGCACGCTCGCCCTGTGCTGTGCCGAGCGCGGTATCTCGCACGAGGAGGTCGCGGCCTTCGGGGACATGCCGAACGACGTCGAGATGCTGACGTGGGCGGGCCAGTCGTACGCGATGGGCAACGCGCACCCGGATGTGATCGCCGCCGCGTCGGGCCGGACGGTCGCCAACAACGAGGACGGTGTCGCGGTCGTGATCGAGCGGATGCTGGAGCGGCCCTAGGCCGGTCGGGCCAGACCTACCCGAGCTCCACTCCCCGCTTCGTCAGCCACGGCACCGGATCCACGCCCGAACCCAGCTCCGCCGTGATCCGCACCTCGAAGTGCAGATGCGGTCCGGTGGAGTTGCCGGTCGTGCCCGACTGGCCGATCCACTGGCCGGTGTCGACCTGCTCGCCCTGGTCGACGGCGAGGGACGCGAGATGGGCGTACTGCGTGTAGTAGCCGTCCGTGTGCCGGACGACGACCTCCATGCCGAAGGCGCCGCCGCACGCCACCTTGACCACGCGCCCGTCCCCGACCGCCCGCACCGGCGTGCCGATCGGCACCGCGAAGTCCTGCCCGGTGTGCCGCTTCGTCCACCGCCGCCCCCCGCTGCCGAACCCGGCGGACAGCTCGTACGACTTCACCGGCGGGACCCATGCGCTGGTGAACTCCTTCTGCTTCTGGTCCAGCCGGACCGCGCCGGGGCAGGAACCTGCGGCCACGGAGGCTTCGGCCTGCCCCTGCAACTGCCACCGCGCCTCTTCGAGCTTCTGCTCGACGCCCCTCTTCAGCTCGGCGAGCTCGGCGTTGCGCTTCTCCAGGTTCTGCCAGGCCGCCTCGGCCCTGGCCTCGTCCTTGGCGAGCCGGGTCTCGGCGCGGCGGCTCTTCTCGATGGCGTTGCCGACGGCCAGGTTCGTCTGCGAGAACACGTGCTGACCGCGCATCAGCTGCTCCGGGCTCGTCGCGAGGACGATCTGCGCGGTGAGCGGCATCCCGCCGCTGGTGCGGTACTGGGCGCGTGCGATCCGGCCCAGGTCCTCGCGCAGCCCGCCGATCTCCCGCCGTTCGCGGTCGAGCAGCGTCTCGATCCGCTGCGCCCGCGCACGCTGTCCCTCGGCCCGCTGCCGCCCCGCCTCGTATCGCTCGGTCGCCTTGGCCGCGTCCTCGTACAGCTGCGCCACCTGCGCGCTGAGGCCCAGGTCACCACCGGATCCGGTGCCGTTGCGGCCCGGGGTTGCCTTGCCAACGGCGTCGGCGGGCCGGGCCACGAGCAGGACGAGCGCACACAGCAGCGCCGGAAGAACCTGGCGGCGACGGCGATATGAGCGCATATCAGCGATCCTGGCCCCTGGGTGGGGGCCAGGTCCTGTTGAGGTCGTACGCCTGGGGGACGCGTTGCTGCGGACGGGTCAGTACGGACGTTGACGCGAGCCGCGCCAGGGATGCCCCGGTCCGACCGACACGGAACCCCGGACCCTAGGACGCCCCCACGAGCAGATCCGCCGCTTCCTCCCGCTCCACCATCCTCCGCAGCGGCCCGTCCACGGCGGCCAGCTCCGTGAACGCCCCCCGCTGCACCACACGCCCCTCGTCCACGACGACCACCTCGTCCACGGCCTCCAGCCCGGCCAGTCGGTGCGTGATGAGCAGCGTCGTACGGCCCTCGGTGGCGGCCAGCAGGTCGGCGGTGAGGGCGTCGGCGGTGGGCAGGTCGAGGTGTTCGGCGGGCTCGTCGAGCACGAGGACCGGGAAGTCGGCGAGCAGTGCGCGGGACAGCGCGAGCCGCTGCCGCTGTCCGCCCGACAGCCGCGCCCCGTGCTCGCCCACGAGCGTGTCCAGCCCGTCGGGCAGGCCGTCGGCCCAGTCGAGCAGCCGGGCGCGCCGCAAGGCGTCGCGGAGTTGGTCCTCGGTCGCGTCCTTCCTGGCGAGGAGCAGGTTCTCGCGCACGGAACTGTCGAAGAGATGCGCGTCCTGCGCGCACAGCCCCACGAGCCGCCGTACGTCGTCGCCGTCCAGCGCGTACGCGTCCACGCCACCCAGCGTGTACGAACCTCCGCCCGCGTCCAGGAACCGCAGCAGCACCTGCGCCAGCGTCGTCTTACCGGATCCGGACGGTCCGACGACGGCGATCCGGCGGCCCTCCTCCAGAGTCAGGTCGAAGCCGGCGAGCGCGTCCCGGTCCTGCCCGGCGTGACGGGCGGTCAGGCCCCTGACGGCGACCGGGAAGGGCGAGGCGGGTGCCTGCCGGGGCCGCTCCGGCTCCCGTACGGGCTCGGGCGCGTCCAGCACCTCGTGGACGCGCTCGGCGCTCTTACGCACGCGCTGGCGGTGCTGCACGGCGAGCGGCAGCCCCAACACGGCCTCGAAGGCGGCCAGCGGGGTGAGGACGACGACGGCCATCGTCACACCGGCCAGCCGGCCGTCGGTGACCGCAGAGGCGCCCACTAGGGCGGTGGCGGCGACCGTCAGCCCGGAGATCAGCGCGGTGAGTCCGTCACCGAGGGCGGTCGCGGTGGCCGCCCGCGAGGCGATCCGGGTCAGCACCCCGTCGGCCCGCCGCGCCTCGGCCGTACGGCCGGGCAGGGCACCGGCGACGGTCAACTCGGCGGTGCCGGTGAGGAGATCCGTCACACATGTCGCGAGCACCCCGCGAGCGGGCGCCAGCCTGCGCTCGGCGCGGCGGGCGACAGCGCCCGTGACGAGCGGGACTCCGACGCCGGCCGTGAGCAGCCCGACGGCGAGCACGGCACCGGCCTCGGGCAGCAGCCAGGCGGTGAAGCCGACGGCACCCGCCGAGACGACGGTCGCGGCGCCCGCGGGCAACAGCCACCGCAGCCAGTAGTCCTGAAGGACGTCCACATCGGCGACGAGCCGCGACAGCAGATCGCCCCTGCGCGTACGGCGCAGCCCGGCGGGCGCCAGCCGCTCCAGTCGCCGGTACACGGCGACCCGGGTATCGGCCAGCATCCGCAGCACCGCGTCGTGCGACACCAGCCGCTCGGCGTACCGGAACACGGCCCGCCCGATACCGAAGGCCCGCGTCGCCGTCACGGCCACCATCAGATACAGCACGGGCGGCTGCTGCGAGGCCCGCGAGATGAGCCACCCGGAGGTGGCCATGAGCCCGACGGCACTGCCGAGCGCGAGGCTGCCGAGCAGCAGGGCAAGGAAGAGGCGGCCACGCCGGGGTCCGGACATGGCACGGACGCGAGCGAGAACGCCCCGTGCGTCCGTCCCGAGCGGCACGGCCTCGGCGTCGGCCGAGGAGGAATCCTCGTGTGCTTCGTTCTCGACCGGCCGCTCGACCGACGTGCCGGCCAGGACCCCCGCCACGGGTGCAGCGACCTCAGCGAGCCGCACCACCCGGTCCGCCACACCCAGCAACGCCGGCCGGTGCACGACCAGCAGCACCGTGCGTCCCACCGCCAAACGCCGCACGGCCGCCACGACCTCGGCCTCGGTGGCACCGTCGAGCGCGGCCGTCGGCTCGTCGAGCAGCAGGACGGGCCGGTCCGCGAGAAACGCACGGGCCAGCGCGAGCCGCTGCCGCTGCCCCGCGGACAGCCCGGCACCGTCCTCACCCAGCACGGTCTCGACGCCCTCGGACAGCGCGTCCACGAACTCCAGGGCTCCGGCATCCGCCAGCGCCCGCCGTACGGCGTCGTCGTCCGCGGCGGGACGCGCCAGCCGTACGTTCTCCGCGATCGTCCCCGCGTACAGATGCGGCCGCTGCGGCACCCAGGCGATGCGCGAGCGCCACTCGGCCAGATCGAGTCCGGCGAGTTCGGCTCCCCCGATCAGGACTCGGCCCTCGGTCGGCCCCACGAAGCCCAACAGCACGTTCAGCAGCGTCGACTTGCCCGCACCGCTCGGCCCGACGAGGGCGACCGTCTCACCGGGTTCGACGGTGAAGGACGCGCCCGAGACGGCGTCGGAGGTCCGGCCGGGATAGCGAACCGAGACCGCTTCGAAGGAGACGGGGCCCGTCGGAACCGCCCCCGTGCCGGACGCCGGCACGGGGGTCTCCAGAACCTCGAAGATCTCCTCGGCGGCGGACAGTCCCTCGGCCGCCGCGTGGTACTGCGCTCCCACCTGCCGCAGCGGCAGATAGGCCTCGGGCGCCAGGACGAGGATGACCAGGCCGTCGTACAGATGCATCTCGCCGTGGACGAGCCGCATGCCGATCGTCACGGCGACGAGTGCCACCGAGAGCGTCGAGAGCAGCTCCAGCGCGAAGGAGGAGATGAAGGCGATCCGCAGGGTCCGCATGGTGGCCCGGCGGTACTCGCCGGTGATCCGCCGGATCGACTCGGCCTGTGCCTTGGCCCGTCCGAACACCTTCAGAGTCGGCAGCCCCGCGACCACGTCCAGGAAGTGCCCGGAGAGTCGGGACAGTAGCTGCCACTGATGGTCCATCCGTGACTGCGTGGCCCAGCCGATCAGCATCATGAAGATCGGAATGAGCGGCAGAGTGCCGACGATGATGGCCGCCGAGACCCAGTCCTCGGTCACGATCCGCGCCAGTACCGCCACCGGCACAACCACCGCGAGCCCCAACTGCGGGAGATAGCGCGAGAAGTAGTCATCGAGGGCGTCGACGCCCCGGGTGGCCAGGGCGACCAGCGATCCGGTCCGCTGTCCGCCCAGCCAGCCGGGCCCCAGCTCGCCCGCGCGCTCCAGGAGCCGTCCCCGCAGCTCCGACTTCACAGCCGCGCTGGCACGATGGGCGGCCAGCTCGGTGAGCCAGGCGACCACCGCGCGCCCGGCTGCGACGGCGGCCAACAGCAGTAGGGGAGTGCGCAGTTCAGCTGCGGACATCCCCAGCTCGAACGCCCCCACCACTGCTTCGGCGATGAGCATCGCCTGGGCGATGACAAGTACCGCACCGATGGCACCCAGCCCTACGACCGCGATCAGAAAGAGGCGCGTGGCGCGGGCGTATCGGAGGAGACGCGGGTCGATTGGTTTCACGTGAAACACACCTCAGTGCACGGTTTCAGCGATGTGCTGCGTACCGATCCGCTTGCGGAAGACCCAGTAGGTCCAGCCCTGGTAGAGCATGACGACCGGTGTCGCGATGACCGCACACCAGGTCATGATCTTCAGGGTGTAGGGGCTCGACGAGGCGTTGGTGACCGTGAGGCTCCACTCGTCATTGAGCGAGGACGGCATGACGTTCGGGAAGAGCGTCAGGAAGAGCATGGCCACGGCGGCCACGATGGTGACGCCGGAGAAGGCGAACGACCACCCCTCCCGCCCGGCCTGGTTCGCCACGAGCGCCGCGACCAGCGCGACGACGGCCACGACCAGTGCGACCAGGCTCTTGCCGTCGCCGTTCTCGACCTGCGTCCAGAGCAGGAAGATGAGCGCCAGTACGGCCGTCGCGAGGCCGACCCACAGCGCCAGCTTCCGCGCCCGCTCCCGGATCTCTCCGACCGTCTTGAGCGCGGTGAACACGGTGCCGTGGAAGGTGAACAGCGTCAGCGTCACCAGACCGCCGAGGAGCGCGTACGGGTTGAGCAGGTCCAGGACGTTGCCGACGTACTCATGGTTCTCGTCGAGCTTCACGCCCCGCACGATGTTGCCGAAGGCCACTCCCCACAGGAACGCCGGGAGCAGCGAGCACCAGAAGATGGCCTGCTCCCAGTTGCGCTGCCAGTTCTCCTCGGGCCGCTTCGCCCGGTACTCGAAGGCGACACCGCGGACGATCAGGCAGACCAGGATGAGCAGCAACGGCAGATAGAAGCCGGAGAAGAGCGTGGCGTACCACTCGGGGAAGGCGGCGAAGGTGGCGCCGCCCGCCGAGAGCAGCCATACCTCGTTGCCGTCCCAGACGGGACCGATGGTGTTGATCAGCACCCGCCGCTCGGGCCGGTTGCGGGCGAGCAGCTTGGTGAGCACGCCGACCCCGAAGTCGAAGCCCTCCAGGAAGAAGTAGCCGGTCCACAGGACGGCGATCAGGACGAACCAGACGTCGTGAAGTTCCATGACTGTGCAGCTCCCTCGGCCTAGTACGAGAAGGCCATCGGCTTGTCGGCGTCACGGGAGTCGCCGCCGATCTTCGTGGGCGGGTTCAGGTCGGCCTCCGTCAGCTCGGGCGGGCCGGCCTTGACGTACTTCGCGAGGAGCTTGACCTCGACGACGGCGAGGATGGCGTACAGCGTGGTGAAGACGATCATCGAGGTGAGGACCTCGCCCTGGGAGACTCCGGGGGAGACCGCGTCACGGGTACGCAGGACGCCGTACACGACCCACGGCTGACGGCCCATCTCGGTGAAGATCCAGCCCCAGGAGTTGGCGATCAGCGGGAAGGCCAGGGTCCAGATCGCGATGCGCCAGTACCACTTGGTCAGCTTCGGGCCGAGCGCCTTCTTCGGGAGCAGCACCAGATGCGGCACCTCGTCGTCACCGACCCTCAGATGCTGCGGCAGCATGAACTTCTTGCGGGTCAGCCAGAGTCCGATCAGGCCGATGGTGAACGACGCCATGCCGAAGCCGATCATCCACCGGAAGCCCCAGTAGGCGACGGGGATGTTGGGCCGGTAGTCGCCGGGACCGTACTTCTCCTGCTCGGCCTTGTTGACGTCGTTGATGCCGGGGACGTACGAGGTGAAGTCGTCCTTGGCCAGGAAGGACAGCAGGCCGGGAATCTCTATGGCGACCTTGTTGTGGCCCTTGTCGACATCGCCGATGGCGAAGACCGAGAAGGGTGCCGGCTTCTCGCCGTCCCACAGCGCTTCGGCCGCGGCCATCTTCATCGGCTGCTGCTCGTACATGATCTTGCCGAGCGTGTCACCGCTGACCGCGGTGAGCAGTCCGCCGACGGCGACGGTGACCAGGCCGAGCCGCAGCGAGGTCTTCATGTCGCTGATGTGCTTCTTGCGCAGCAGATGGAAGGCGGAGATGCCGGCCATGAAAGCGCCGCCCGTGAGGAAGGCCGCCGAGAGGGTGTGGAAGGCCTGCGCGAGCGCGGTGTTCTGGGTCAGAACGAGCCAGAAGTCGGTGAGCTCGGCCCGCCCCTTGGCCTCGTTGATCTTGTAGCCGACGGGGTGCTGCATCCAGGAGTTGGCCGCCAGGATGAAGTACGCCGACAGGATCGTGCCGATCGAGACCATCCACATGCATGCCAGGTGGATCTTCTTCGGCAGCCTGTCCCAGCCGAAGATCCACAGGCCGATGAAGGTGGACTCGAAGAAGAAGGCGATCAGCGCCTCGAAGGCGAGCGGAGCACCGAAGACGTCACCGACGAAGCGGGAGTAGTCGGACCAGTTCATGCCGAACTGGAACTCCTGCACGATGCCGGTGACCACACCCATCGCGATGTTGATCAGGAAGAGCTTGCCCCAGAACTTCGTCGCCCTGAGGTACTTCTCCTTCTCCGTGCGTACCCAGGCGGTCTGCAACCCGGCCGTGAGGGCCGCCAGCGAGATCGTCAGGGGGACGAACAGGAAGTGGTAGACGGTGGTGATGCCGAACTGCCATCGCGCCAAGGTCTCCGGCGCCAAAGCCAGGTCCACGTCGCCGCTCCTTACATACGCTTGTGAAAGCGTTCACATTCACAAGCAATTATGCAGCACGGTCACTATCGCCCCCCACAGGGGGGTCCCTCGTTAAGACTCACCCCTTGGCGAGAACTTCAACATATTGTTGAATCGCCAGCATGCCGACACAGACACCGCTTCAGATACGGATCTCCTGGCCCGCGGGACACCTCACCGCGACCCTCGACGACACCCCGACCGCACAAGCCCTCAGCAAGGCCCTGCCGCTCAGCTCGACCGCCCGAACCTGGGGCGAGGAGGTGTACTTCGACACAGGAGTGTCCGTTCCACGTGAAACCGACGCCCGGCAGGTCGTCGACCCGGGCACCGTCGCCTTCTGGACGGACGGCGACGCACTCGCCCTCCCCTACGGACCCACGCCGATCTCGCGAGGCGACGAGTGCCGCCTCGCGAGTCCGTGCAACGTCCTGGGCCACATCGACGGCGACCCTCGCCTGTTGGCGACGGTCCGCGACGGTGACCCCGTGCGCGTGGAACTGTTCGACCCGGCGGACGCCTAGAAGTCCTTGCGGAACCCTTCCGCCACCTTCAGGAAGATGTCGTTCGCCTCGGCTTCCCCGACCGTGACCCGCACACCCTCGCCCGGGAACGGCCGGATCACCACGCCCGCCTGCTCACATGCCTCGGCGAAGGCGACCGTGCGCTCCCCCAGCCGCAGCCACACGAAGTTGGCCTGAGTCTCGGGCACGGTCCAGCCGTGTGCGCGCAGCCCGTCGACCACGCGGTTGCGCTCACACACCAACGACCCGACCCGGCCGAGCAGTTCGTCCTCGGCACGCAGCGAGGCGATGGCCGCCTCCTGCGCGAGCTGACTCACCCCGAAGGGCACAGCCGTCTTGCGCAGGGCCGCCGCCACCGGCTCATGGGCGATCGCGAAGCCGACACGGAGGCCGGCGAGGCCGTACGCCTTGGAGAACGTCCGCAGGACACAGACGTTCGGCCGCTCACGGTAGAACTCCACCCCGTCCGGCACCTCGGGGTCACGGATGAACTCGCGGTACGCCTCGTCGAGCACCACCAGGACATCGGTGGGCACCCGGTCGAGGAACCGCTCCAGCTCGGCCCGCTTCACGACCGTGCCCGTCGGGTTGTTGGGGTTGCAGACGAAGATCAGCCTGGTGCGGTCGGTGATGGCGGCGGCCATCGCATCCAGGTCGTGCACCTCGCCCGGCGTCAGCGGCACCTTCACCGAGGTGGCGCCGCTGATCTGCGTGATGATCGGGTACGCCTCGAAGGACCGCCAGGCGTAGATGACCTCATCGCCGGGTCCGGTGGTGGCCTGGATCAGCTGCTGAGCGACGCCGACCGAGCCGGTGCCGGTGGCCAGGTGGGAGAGCGGAACGCCGAAGCGCTCGGACAGCTCGTTCATCAGCCCCGTGCACATCATGTCCGGGTAGCGGTTGAACGACGAGGCGGTGGCCATCACCGTCTCCATCACACCGGGCAGCGGCGGATAGGGGTTCTCGTTGGAGGACAGCTTGTAGGCCACAGGGCCACCGGCCGCGGCGGGCTTGCCCGGCTTGTAGGTGGGGATACCCTCCAGCTCGGCGCGCAGCTTGGGGCTCGTCTCGCTCACCGCAGTCCTCCTCGCGACCACCGGCGGCCCATCACCGCCGCCGGCTCCAATACTTCTCACCTTATGAGGATTCGGCGCCGATGCGTACAGGTGAGCAACGCCCGATGCGTACGGCCGAGGTCTGCCCGGCCGCTGACCCCAGCTGCCACACCAGCATCAGGGGCATCGCTGTACGAAGGCGTACGAATTGGGGGGCGCGCCACACATATATCTACGCGCCGGTGGCTCGCGCCCTGGCGCGCATCACCCGTGAAGGTGAGTTGAGACCTCTTCGAAACATCGGACACTTGGCAGGCCCATGCGCGCCGACAAGTCACGTCCTGCCATTGGATCGTTCAACTCCCTTTCTTTCAAAGGCACTTGACGTCCAATGACCTTGCAGAAACGTGCCTGTCAACGATTGCATATGCGTCCGCACTACCCCACCGCATGAGCCCTACTATCGGCTCGCCATGACAGCAGCAGGGAAGCACCAGGTGAGCCGCGCGGAAACCTCACGTCGAGGCAGTCGGCCCGGTCGGGCGGGCATCAGAGACGTGGCGGCCGCCGCCGGAGTCTCCATCACGACCGTCTCCGACGCTCTCAACGGCAAGGGCCGACTCCCCGACGCCACCCGACGCCATGTCCGCGAAGTCGCCGACCGGCTGGGCTACCGGCCCTCGGCCGCCGCCCGCACACTCCGAACCGGCAAGTCGGGACTCATCGGCCTGACCGTGACGACCTACGGGGATGAACCTTTCACCTTCACCGAGTTCGCGTACTTCGCCGAGATGGCGCGCGCCGCCACCTCGGCCGCGCTCGCCCGCGGCTACGCCCTCGTGATCCTCCCCGCGACCTCGCGCCACGACGTCTGGTCCAACGTCGCCCTTGACGGCACGGTCGTCATCGACCCGTCCGACCAGGACCCGGTCGTCAGCGAACTGGTCAGACAGGGGCTCCCGGTCGTCTCCGACGGCCGCCCGGCCGGCTCGCTCCCGGTCACCGCCTGGGTCGACAACGACCACGAGGCCGCCGTGATGGGCATCCTCGACCACCTGGCCGACGCGGGCGCCCGTCGGATCGGCCTGCTGACGGGCACCTCGACGGACACGTACACCCATCTGTCCACCACCGCGTACCTGCGCTGGTGCGAGCGCGTCGGACAGGACCCGGTGTACGAGGCCTACCCCGCGCACGACCCGTGCGCGGGCGCCGTCGCCGCCGACCGGCTGATGGCCCGTCCCGACCGCCCCGACGCGGTCTACGGTCTGTTCGACCCGAACGGCACCGACCTGCTCGCCGCCGCCCGCCGCTACGGCCTGCGCGTACCGGACGACCTGCTTCTGGTGTGCTGCAGCGAGTCCACGGTGTACGCCAACACCGAGCCGCCCCTCACCACGCTCTCCCTGAAGCCGCGCCGGATCGGTACGGCGGTGGTCCAACTGCTCATCGACGCCATCGAGGGGGTCGAGTCGGACCAGCCGGTCGAGCAGGTGATACCGACCGAGCTGATCGTGCGTACCTCGTCCCAGCGACGTCCGCCGCGCACGACCGTCAGCCCGCCGCGGTCCCCCGAGGAGCGGTAGGAGCGCGGCGAAGCAAGGGAACGGCTGGTCGGGGGGCCGGCCGAGCCCAGCCGTCGAGTGGTCGAAGCCCTGCCCAATCGGGGCGAAAGCCGCGGTGAACAGGAGTCCTGCTCCGATTCACCACCCCTGGGTCATCACATGGCGCGATCGGCATTCCTATGATGGGCCCACGACACCCGCGGGCCGCTGCGACCAGGCAGTCCGATGCGGTGCAGATGCGGCGCGATGGTGGAGGGGTCTGATGACTCAGGGGGCCGGTCAGGGACCCGAGGTGGAGCGCACGGCGACGTTGCGCGACTTCCGGGTGCCCGCGTACGTCCACGAGACCGGTCCGTACGCCCACAGCACGCACCCGGGCGAGGTCGCCCCGCCCCTCGACGAGGCCTATCCCGAGGGGTACACGCCCACGCAGCGCGACCTGCCGGTGATCAACCGCGGCGACACGGTCCAGGTGCACGTCGACCCCGCCTCCCTGCCGGCCCAGCAGTCCACCCAAGGCTCCGGTCCGCTGTTCGTCGTCGGCGATGTGCACGGCTATCTCGACGAGCTGACAGCCGCCCTCCAGGAGAAGGGCCTCATCGACTCGGAGGGGAGCTGGTGCGCGGGCACCGCCCGGCTGTGGTTCCTCGGCGACTTCACCGACCGCGGCCCGGACGGCATCGGCGTCATCGACCTCGTGATGCGGCTGTCCGCCGAGTCCGCCGCGGCCGGCGGCTACTGCAAGGCCCTGATGGGCAACCACGAACTGCTGCTGATCGGCGCCAAGCGGTTCGGCGATACCCCCGTCAACTCCGGCGCGGGCACCGCCACCTTCCAGGCGGCCTGGCTGCTCAACGGCGGCCAGAAGACCGACATGGACCGTCTCCAGGACCACCACCTTCAGTGGATGTCCCGGCTGGACGCCATGGAGGAGGTCGACGGCCATCTCCTCGTGCACTCGGATACCACCGCCTATCTCGACTACGGCGACTCGATCGAGGCGGTCAACGACACCGTCCGCGAGACGCTCACGCGCAATGACGCCGACGAGTGCTGGGATCTCTTCCGCAAGTTCACGAGGCGCTTCTCCTTCCGCGACGAGGGCGGCCCCGACCATGTGCGCTCCCTGCTCGATACGTACGGCGGCACCCGCATCGTTCACGGCCACAGCCCCATTCCGTATCTGCTGGGCGAGGTCGGCTCCGAAGACGGCGAGGACAACACGGGGCCGGTGATCGAGGGGCCGCATCTCTATGCGGAGGGCCTCGCCATCGCGATGGACGGCGGCGTGACCATGGCCGGAAAGCTGCTGGTTCAGCAACTTCCCCTGGATATCTGAACGTTCACCGGGCAGGCGTCCCCCCATCCCGCAGCGACGGAGGACGGCGCAGGCCAGGGCCCAATTTTGGCAAACCCCCTGTCACCGTGTGCCGTCACCGCTCTACCATCGGCTTATCCGTAGCAGGCTCCCCTCCGTTTCTGCCCGACGGCTCGTTGGCATGCGAGCCCCAAGCCCTACGGAGCATCGGGGGATGCACATGAACAGCGTTCCGCAGCACCTGCACAGCGAGGACCGCCAAGAGTACGAGCGGATCCTCGACGAGGCGCTGCGCTCCGCACCACACCGCCCGGAACTGGCCGCTGTGGGACAGCGGCTCAACCCCGAACAGCTGCGCACCATGGCGCTGAACGCCACCGCACTCATCACGGCGGCCGCGGCGACCGAGTACCAGCACTACGTGAAGGTCCGCGAGGAACTGCGCCAGCCGGCGCCGTCCACCCCGTCGTCCGCCCGCGAGTCCGGCTCCACCGAGTCGGGTACGGGCGCGATGGGGCTCGCCACCACCATGGGAGAAGTCGCCGAGACGGCCGGCCCCGGCGTCGTCGCCGTGGTCGCCGTGCTGGCACCCGTCCTCGCGGGCACCGCCGCGGCGATCTTCCTGCTTGTCGGCTACATCCTGAAGATGTTCGACCCTGAGCCGGCCTTCGCCCAGACGATGCTCACCACCGGATGGGTGTTCGGCGCCATCGCGGCGGCCGCGATCCTGGTCGCCGCCGTCGGACTTCTGCTCACCGCCCTGCGCAACCGTCCGGCCTTCGACTCGGGGCCGTACGGCGAACTGAGCGAAGGGGTGGCCCGGGCCAGGGAAGCCTGGCGCGAAGCCCTGCTGGAGCGCGGTGTCCTGCCCTTCCTGAGGGAAGCGCTCGTCGACCCCGGCACGGCGGCGGCCCTGCACCGCACGCCACCGTCGACCCCGGCCGGCCGTATCCCGAACCTCGGCTACGACCGCCCCGGTTTCAGCAGCCCGGGCGACGGCTCCTCCGCGGGCCCGCGCCCGAGCTTCAGCAGCCCGGACTACACCAGCCCGGACTTCGGAGGGCCGGAACACCAGCCGGAGTAGCCCCTCGGCTTGCGCCCCCGCCGTGAGCGGGCCCCCCGCAGGGGACCTCCTCCTCGACGGAACCCCGGGGACATCTCCTCGGGGAGGCGCAAGCCGAACAGCCGGGCAGGACGTCGACGTCAGTCCGCGATCGGCAGATACACCCGGTTGCCCGCCGCGGCGAACTCCTGCGACTTCTGCGCCATGCCCTCCTCGATCTCCTGCGGGGAACCGCCGTGTTGGCGGCGGATGTCCTGGGAGATCTTCATCGAGCAGAACTTCGGCCCGCACATCGAGCAGAAGTGAGCCGTCTTGGCGGGTTCGGCCGGAAGCGTCTCGTCGTGGAACTCCCGTGCCGTGTCCGGGTCCAGGGCGAGGTTGAACTGGTCCTCCCACCGGAACTCGAAGCGAGCGTCGGACAGCGCGTCGTCCCAGTCCTGCGCACCGGGGTGCCCCTTGGCGAGGTCCGCCGCGTGGGCAGCGATCTTGTAGGTGATGACGCCGGTCTTGACGTCGTCACGGTTGGGCAGGCCCAGGTGCTCCTTGGGCGTGACGTAGCAGAGCATCGCCGTGCCCCACCAGGCGATCATGGCGGCACCGATACCCGAGGTGATGTGGTCGTACGCCGGCGCGACGTCCGTGGTCAGCGGGCCGAGCGTATAGAACGGAGCTTCATCGCAGATCTCCTGCTGAAGGTCGATGTTCTCCTTGATCTTGTGCATCGGGACGTGGCCCGGGCCCTCGATCATGGTCTGTACGTTGAAACGCTTGGCGATCTGGTTGAGTTCCCCGAGAGTCCGGAGTTCAGCGAACTGCGCCTCGTCGTTGGCGTCCGCGATCGAGCCGGGCCGCAGGCCGTCGCCCAGCGAGTAGGTGACGTCGTACGCGGCGAGGATCTCGCAGAGCTCCTCGAAGTTCTCGTACAGGAACGACTCCTTGTGGTGCGCCAGGCACCACGCCGCCATGATCGAGCCGCCGCGCGAGACGATGCCGGTCTTGCGGTTCGCGGTGAGCGGTACGTACGGCAGGCGGACGCCCGCGTGGACGGTCATGTAGTCCACGCCCTGCTCGGCCTGCTCGATGACCGTGTCCTTGTAGATCTCCCAGGTCAGTTCCTCGGCCCTGCCGTCGACCTTCTCCAGGGCCTGGTAGAGCGGCACCGTGCCGATCGGGACGGGGGAGTTGCGCAGCACCCACTCGCGGGTGGTGTGGATGTTGCGCCCGGTCGACAGATCCATGACCGTGTCGGCGCCCCAACGGGTCGCCCAGGTCATCTTCTCGACCTCCTCCTCGATGGAGGACGTCACCGCGGAGTTGCCGATGTTGGCGTTGACCTTCACCAGGAACCGCTTGCCGATGATCATCGGCTCGATCTCCGGGTGATTGACGTTGGCGGGCAGAACCGCACGGCCCGCGGCGATCTCTTCGCGGACCACTTCGGGAGAAACGTTCTCCCGGATGGCCACGAACTCCATCTCGGGTGTGATCTCGCCGCGGCGCGCATAGGCGAGCTGCGTGACGGCCTGGCCGTCGCGGCCGCGACGCGGCTGGCGCGGTCGTCCCGGGAAGACCGCGTCGAGGTTGCGCAGGCCACCACGCGGTGAGGTGTGCTTGATCCCGTCGTCCTCGGGACGGACGGGACGACCCGCGTAGTCCTCGGTGTCTCCGCGGGCGATGATCCAGTTCTCCCGCAGCGGAGACAGTCCGCGGCGGACGTCGGTCTCGGTGAGTGGATCGGTGTACGGGCCCGATGTGTCGTACAGCGTGACCGACTGCCCGTTGGTGAGGTGCACCTGGCGGACCGGCACCCGCAGATCGGGGCGTGAACCCTCGACATACGCCTTGTGCCAGCCGATGGACTTCCCGGCCTCCTGGGACTTCTCGTCCTGAACGGAGGCAGGCGTGCGCGCGTCCTTGATGGTCATGAGACCTACTCCCTACGCCGGCATTACCCGGTAACAGGTTCGGCGGTCGACGCAGCGTTATCCGTCTGCCGACGTTTCGTGTGAAACATCACTCGCGATGGGTGATGTTTCATGTGAAACATCGCTGGGACGGAGGTCAGCGCCCTCTCAGCCCGGTGCTCCGAGCTCCCGCGTGTACAAAGGTGGTCCCACGCTAGCGTCAATTCGGGCGCGGTGAACAGGGGGCCCCGGCCGTTCTTGCGATGATCGGTCGGTGACCACGACGCATGAACCTCCGTACCCACCGCCCGAGCCGCCCCGCGGCTCGGGCGCCGGAAGCGGCCCCGGAAGCGGCCCCGGAAGCGGCCCCGGGAACGGTCCCGCACGGGGTAACGGCCCGGCAGGCGGCCGGGGTTCAGGGGTTCCCGGAGGCAGATACGACGGCGGATACGGCCGTGGTTCCGCGGGTGGCCAAGACGATCGGGCGGCTGGAAACAGCGGCTGGCACGAACACGGCAGCCGGCCCGGGCCCGGGTCCGAAGGAATGCCGGAGCAGCGGGGCGGAGTCGGCGGGGGGTACGAGCGTGGCCCTGGCGGGCACGGCGGCCCCGGCGGGCACGGCTACGGTCCCGGCTCCGGCGGCTCGACGGGGCAGGGGCCCGGTCCGGGTGACCGGCCCGGTCACGATGCCGGTGATGGTCATGGTCACGGACCCGGATCCGGCGGGCCGCGGGGCGGTGGCGACGATGACGGACATGGGCATGGGCACTCGCACAGTCACGCCCACGGTCCGGCGGCTCCCGTCTCCCGGCATCTGCGCAAGGTCATCGCGGCGGTTCTGATCCCGTTCGCCGCGGCGGTGGTGGTCGGTCTCGCGGTGCTGTGGCCGGGCGGTGCCCCAGGGCACGAGCGCACCGGAGTCGGCTTCGACCGGCAGACACAGCAGGCCACGGTCACCAAGGTCGTCGAGCTGAGCTGCAAGGACGCGGGCGCCTCGGGCGTGCCGCCGACCGGCGACACCTCCACCGCCGAGGGTTCCTCCGCAGCGCAGCAGGAGAGCGGCACCTGCAAGAAGGCGACGATCCGTGTCGACACCGGCAAGGACAAAGGCCGTACCTTCACGGAGATCGTCCAGCCCGACCAGTCGCGCCAGTTGCACGAGGGCCAGGAGGTCGTGGTCGCCTACGAGCCCTCCGCGCCCAAGGACCTCCAGTACTCGGTCACCGACGTGAACCGGCGCATTCCGCTGTCGGTGCTCGCCGGGATCTTCGCACTCGCCGTCGTGGTCGTCGGCCGGTTGCGGGGCCTCATGGCGCTGATCTCGCTGGCCATCAGCTTCCTGCTGCTCAACTTCTTCATCCTGCCCGCGATCCTCCAGGGCTCGAACCCACTGGTCGTGGCGGTGGTGGGGTCGAGCGCGATCATGCTGATCGCGCTCTTCCTGTGCCACGGCCTCTCGGCCCGGACATCGGTCGCGGTGCTCGGCACACTGATCTCGCTGCTGCTGATCGGTGTCCTCGGCTCGGTGTTCATCGACTGGGCCGCGCTCACCGGCAACACCGACGACAACACCGGCCTCATCCACGGTCTGTATCCGTCGATCGACATGAGCGGTCTGCTGCTCGCCGGCATCATCATCGGTTCGCTCGGTGTCCTCGACGATGTGACGGTTACCCAGACCTCCGCGGTCTGGGAGCTGCACGAGGCCAACCCGACGATGGGCTGGCGCGGGCTGTACCGGGCCGGCATCCGCATCGGCCGCGACCACATCGCGTCCGTCGTCAACACGCTTGTCCTCGCCTACGCGGGCGCCGCGCTGCCGCTGTTGCTGCTCTTCTCGATCGCGCAGAGCGGCGTCGGTACGGTCGCCAACAGTGAGCTGGTCGCGGAGGAGATCGTGCGCACACTGGTCGGCTCCATCGGACTGGTCGCCTCGGTTCCGGTGACCACGGCTCTCGCGGCCCTGGTGGTCTCGGCAGACCGGCCGGAGAAGGGGGCGGCGCCCACGGGCACCCAGCCAGTCATGGCGGGCACGCAGCCGGCTCCCGGCCGCGGCGGTAGGGGACGACGGCGTAAGCGCTGAGGGCGTCAGCTGTGCCGCGGAAGCGGTCACGGCAGAGTGCGTTGACGGCAGATGCGCCGGCCGTCGACCTCCCGGCCGCCGAGGGCGTCGTATGACAGCCCGACGGGGACAGCCGATGCTGACAGCAGAGCAGCCGGTTGACGGCCGCCCGAGTCTGCGTCGCTGACTCCGCCCGAGTCCTGCGTCGCCGACTCCGCCCGTCCGGCGGAGCGTGAAGCACTTCCGGCGGGGCGGAAGCGCCCGCACGCGCCCCTTGCGCACCCGCTGAAGCGTTACGCCACGCCGCCCTCGCTGACGTAACGCTTCACCCGGCGCTCTGCTCCTCCGCCAGGATGCGATCCAGGGCCTCGTCGAGATGGGCGTCGAAGTCGGCGAGCGTGCCCTCCTGCCCGAGCGGCACCAGCTTGTCGGTGCGGTCGAGGAAGGCCACAAGAGGCGCCACGGAGGAGCGGAACAGCGCCTGGTCCGGCCCCACCTGAAGCCGGATCAGGACGTCGCCCAGCGTCTCGGCACCCGCCGGCGAGACCCGTACATCTCCCTCCCCGCACGGCCGGCCCACCCCGTCGACCAGCAGCTCACGACCGAAGGCCCAGGTCACCGGGGCATCACCGGGCAGGTGAAAGGTCAGCCGTACCGCGTAGGGATCACACGTCTCGTAGCGCAGCTCCACCGGGATGCGGAAGGAGAGCTCCTCGGAGACGAGAAAGCTCATCATGACCTCTGCCTGTACGGACTCGCGCATCGCCTACCCCGTCGTTTGCCTTCGACTGGCCGGGACCGGATCCCGAGCCTGGTGGAATCTTGCTGAACGTACACGAGAGATCACAAGGAGTGAGTTTTCAGATACTGATAGAGATCGCCAGTGACCCCAGGAGTCGTCCGACCTCGTCCTGCAGCTGACGCGCCGCCGGCAGCAGTCGATCGGCCTGTTCGACGGGCAGGGAAATGGCCATCGTCGCGGCGGTGGTGCCCACCGTGATCGGGATCGCCGCACACACCGTGCCCAGCGCGTACTCCTGACGCTCGGTCACCGGCTCCATCCGACGCATCCGTTCCAGACGGCGCAGCAGCGCGCGGCTGTCTCGGACCGTGTACGGGGTGATGGCCTGCACGGGATGGCGCTCGAGGTGATCGAGCCGGGCGTCCTCGTCCAGCTGGGACAGCAGGCACAGCCCGATGGCGTGCGCATGCCCGGTCTCACGGAAGTCGGCCCACTCCTCGACCGCCGGATTGCCGGGGGTGTCCGAGACGCACATGACCTCGATCTCGCCCTCGCGGTACTGGGCGTAGTACACGGGGACCCCGATGGCGTCACGGCACTGGGCGAGCGCGTCGGCGACCGTGCTGCGACGTTTCTGCTCGGCTCCGCTGCTGCTCAGCCGCACGGCGGCCTCACCGAGGAAGAACAGCCCTCTGTCGCGGCGCAGATAGCCCTCGTGCACCAGCGTGCGCAGAAGGTGGTACGCGGTGGGCAGGGCGAGGCCCGTCTCGCGGGCGAGTTGTTTGGCGGGAGCGCCGCACTCGTGCTCGGCGACGCATTCCAGCAGGCGCATCGCACGCTGGACGGATCCGATGAGCGTCGCGGAGTTGGACTGCTCGGAGGTCTGCGGGGAGGCCTGTCGCGGTACCTGAGGTACGGACGAGCGGGGCCGTCCTGGGGGTGCGTGAGGTTCGGAGGGTGCGGTGTCAACCGTGGCCAAGGGTCACTCCCGAAGCGCGAGGGGGGCAGCCCGTGCTGGGGAACACGGGTGGGGGTGTACGCCGCTCGCGGGGCCGGTCCCCGCGTCGATTTTCGGACTCTATTGGCCCGTCGCCACCCGCAGACGCCCGGTCCGGGAAACTTCCCCCGCCCGAGGGAACCGGTGATTCCTGTTACCGCCCACCGGTCCCCACGGCCCTCACCAGTCGCTGCGTGACGAAGAGCTCGACATGAACTTCCGTACGACGTAGATCAGTCCACCCACCAGTGCCACGAAGACCAGCAGCTTGAAGAGCAGTCCGATCACGAACCCGACCACGCTTGCTATCAGCCCCCCGAACACGACCAGGGCGATGACCGGCACCGCGATCCACTTCACCCACCACGGCAGTCCCGCGAAGATCTCACGCATCGCCCTCGTCCTTACCTCTCCGCCCGTCCTGTGCCGGGACCTGATTCTCGAATCTGCTGATTCCCTGCACTCGATGCTAGGACCGGCAGGTGCCCCGGCGGGGCCCTCGCAGCCCTTGTCCTCCCCTGATCGATCCCCTAGGGAACCCTGAGGCCAAGGGTCAGCTCTCGGGCGGAGAGAACATCACGAGCACCCGCAGATCCTCGCTGATGTGGTGGAACTTGTGGGCGACTCCGGCCGGTACGTACACCACGCTGCCGCGCGCCACGTGGGTGGTCTCCATGCCGACGGTGATCTGGGCCCGGCCGCTCACGACGAAGTAGACCTCGTCCTGGTTGTGCGGTTTCTGTGGATCCTGATCTCCCGCATTGAGCGCGTACAGGCCGACGGACATGTTCCGTTCCCGCAGAAACTGCAGGTAGGCGCCCTCATTGGCGGCGCGCTCCGCCTCCAGTTCATCCAGCCGGAATGCCTTCATCGCAGATGTCCGCCCTCATCCCAGTGCTCATGGCCGATCTCGTCTGCCACGATCAGACACATGAAGAATTTCGTAGTCAAGACGATCGCCAACGCAGGCGCCCTGGCGGTCGCCGTCTGGCTGCTCGACAAGATCACCCTCACCGGTGACAGCACGGGCAAGAAGATCGGCACCCTGATAATCGTCGCGCTGATCTTCGGTCTGGTGAACTTCCTCGTCAAGCCGATCGTGAAGCTCCTGAGCCTTCCGCTGCTCATCCTGACGCTCGGTCTGTTCACCCTGATCGTCAACGCGCTGATGCTGCTGCTGACCTCGTGGTTCGCCGACAAGATCGACCTGAGCTTCCACGTCGAGGGCTTCTGGACCGCCGTGCTCGGCGGCCTGATCATCTCCATCGTCTCCTGGGCGCTCAACCTCGCCCTGCCCGACGGGGACTGAGCAAGCGATGACCTACCGCGTCTGCTTCGTCTGCACCGGCAACATCTGCCGCTCGCCGATGGCCGAGTCCGTCTTCCGCGCCCGCGTCGAGGAGGCCGGGCTCGACGGCCTGGTCGAGGTCGACAGCGCCGGCACCGGCGGCTGGCACGAGGGCGACCCGGCCGACCCGCGGACCGTCTCCGTCCTTCAGGAGCACGGCTACGGCGGCGGCCACACGGCCCGGCAGTTCCAGCCGTCCTGGTTCGACCGCCTCGACCTCGTCATCGCCCTCGACTCCGGCCACCTCAAGGCCCTGCGCGGCCTCGCTCCCTCGCCGGAGGACGCCGCGAAGGTGCGCCTGCTGCGTTCCTACGACCCCGCCGCGGGCGACGATCTCGACGTACCGGACCCGTACTACGGCAGCCGGGACGGCTTCGAGGACTGCCTCGAGATGGTGGAGGCGGCGAGCACGGGCCTCCTCGCGGTGGTCCGCCGACAAGTGGAGGGACAGGCGGCATGAGCGGTACGGAGGCACAGGGACTCGGCGGGGACGGCACACGCGCGGTGCGGGCCGGCCTGCCCGAGCCGGTCAAGTACGAACCGACCCTGCCGGGTCCGGTCTTCGCCGCCCACTTCCATCTGCCGGGCGAGCCCACGGGGCCGTACACCTACGGCCGTGACGAGAACCCGACCTGGACCCACCTCGAGCGCGCCATCGGCGAACTGGAGGCGCCGGGGGAGGACGGCGTCGAGACGCTGGTCTTCGCCTCGGGCATGGCCGCGACGTCGTCGGTGCTCTTCTCCCAGCTGCGGACAGGCGACGCGGTCGTCCTGCCCAGCGACGGCTACCAGGCACTGCCCCTGGCACGCGGGCAGCTGGAGGCGTACGGCATCGAGGTGCGGACCGCGCCGACCGGCGGGGACGCGCAGCTCGGCGTCCTGGACGGCGCGAAGCTGCTGTGGACCGAGACCCCGTCCAATCCCGGCCTCGACGTGTGCGACATCCGGCGGCTCGTCTCGGAGGCACACGCGCGCGGCGCGCTCGTCGCCGTCGACAACACGCTCGCGACACCGCTCGGGCAGCGCCCGTTGGAGCTCGGCGCCGACTTCTCCGTGGCCAGCGGCACCAAGCAGCTGACCGGACATGGCGACGTGCTGCTGGGATACGTCACCGGCCGCGACGCCGATGCCATGGCGGCCGTACGGCGCTGGCGCAAGGTCGTCGGGGCGATTCCGGGGCCGATGGAGGCGTGGCTCGCCCACCGATCCATCGCCACGCTCCAGCTGCGCGTGGAGCGGCAGAACGCCACTGCACTGGCGGTCGCCGAGGCTCTGCGGGACTGGCCGGAGGAGCTCGGGGTGCGCTACCCGGGGCTGCCGGGGGACCCCTCGCACAAGATCGCCTCGCAGCAGATGCGGCGCTATGGGTGCGTGGTGTCCTTCACGCTGCCCACGCGCGCGCGTGCCGACCGTTTCCTGGACGCCCTGCGGCTCGTCGACGACGCGACCAGCTTCGGCGGAGTCCGGTCCACGGCCGAGCGCCGCGGACGCTGGGGCGGCGATGCCGTACCGGAGGGCTTCATTCGTATGTCGGTCGGCGCCGAGGATCCGGAGGATCTGGTCGCGGATGTGCTGAGCGCGCTGCACGAATCGGCCCGGTGACCGGGTCCGGCCCTGCGGCCGCCATCGTCCGATTACGTACAACGGGCGGTCCGAACCTCCCCCCTCGTGGCTCGGACCGCCCTCGGTTCCGCGCGCGAAGAACCGCGCGAACAAGGCTAGTTGACTCTCTGTCAGTGTCCAATCACAGTAGCGACAGCGACCTATCGACTTATTTATAGTTGGGACCTGCCCTGGGGGTGAGGAGAAGGGCGGGGAAGGGGAGGGCGTGGGATGGACCTGGCCTTGTTGCGCACCTTTGTGACCGTGCACCGGGCCGGCTCTTTCACCCGCGCCGCCGCGCTGCTGGGACTGTCGCAGCCGGCCGTGACCTCACAGATCCGCACCCTGGAACGCCAGTTGGGCCGCCCCCTGTTCCTACGGCAGGCCCGCGGAGTGACACCGACGACCATCGGCGACGAACTCGCCCACAAGGCCGCACCGCATCTCGACGCCCTGGTCGAGATCGCCGAGACGGGCATCGACGACGAGTCCTCCCTGCGGACCCTGCACCTCGCCGGCCCTCCTGAGTTCACCGCCGAGCGCGCGCTGCCCGCGCTCACCGAGCTGAGGGGTGAGGACGGCCAGGGCTTCGCACTGCGCGCGTCCTTCGGCAATGCCGAGGAGGCCCTGGAAGGCCTGTCCGCCGGACATCATGATCTGGCCATCAGTACGGCCCGTCCGCGCGGCGCGCTGCTCACGGCGACTGCGCTCTGCGACGAGGAGCATGTACTCGTCGCGGCTCCCCGCTGGGTGGACCGAATCGGCGCGGGGCAGCTGCGCCACAAGGGAGCTCACGCGCTGGAGGACGTGCCGGTGGTGGAGGTGCATGAGTCCCTCCCCTTCGTCTCCCGCTATTGGGCATCGGTCTACGACTGCCGCCCCGCCGCTCCGGGCACGGTGATCGTCCCCGACCTGCGCGCGGTCCTCGCCTGTACGGTCGCGGGAGCCGGGCTTGCGGTGCTGCCCCGCTATCTGTGCGCGGACGCGTTGGGCTGCGGCGAGATCGTGGCTCTGCACGATCCGCCGGTGCCGCCGCTGCGGACGTACTTCCTGGTGGTCCGCACCGGAACGCTGGCGATGCCGCATATCGCGCGGGCCCACGAGTGGCTGCTGCGGGCGGCCGGCAACTGGGCCTGAGCAGGACTTTCGGGAACATCGCGCAACGATCTCAACCGGTGACGTCTCGCGATGTTTCACGTGGAACCAGCCGGGCCACATTTCTCCCATGACCGTCCGACCCGTGGTCAAGCGCACCGCACGCGCCGTTCTGCTGGACGGCGACGATCTGATCCTGATCAAGCGCACCAAGCCCGGCCTGGATCCTTACTGGCTCACGCCCGGTGGCGGGGTCGAGCCGACGGACTCGACCGTAGTCGACGCCCTGCATCGCGAGGTCTACGAGGAACTCGGCGCCAAGATCACCGATGTGGTGCCCTGCTTCGTCGACACCGTCGAGCACATCGGCGAGGACGGCGGAGCGACCGGCGTGAAGGTGCAGCACTTCTTCGTCTGCCGCCTGGGGTCCATGGACACCTCCTTGCGGCACGGTCCCGAAGTGGACGAGCCCGTCGGCGAGTACGAGATCGTCCGGGTGCCGTTCACACGGGTCGGGATCGCCTCCGTCCATCTCGTGCCGCTGTCGCTGCGGCACTACCTGGACGGGAACATCGAGGGCGTCCGCGCCATGCACGCGCCCGACCTGGGCTGATCCGACGGCGGCTTGGCCGTCGGCAGATGTCAGTTCGCGGCGGCGACGAGCTCCTCCACCGAGTCATGGCGTATGCGCTCGGCCGGGACACCGAGGTCTCTCAGTACGTCGACACCGCTGCGGATCATGCCGGGCGGTCCGGAGACGAAGGCGTCGTACTCGTTCCAGGGCCCGTACTGGCGTATGGCCTCGGGAAGTTGGAGCAGTCCGTGCCGGTCCACCACCGGGCGGACCTTCAGCCAGGGGTGGGACTGCTGGAGCCTGAGCATCGTGTCGATGTCGTACAGGTCCTGGTCGGTACGGGCGCCGTAGAACACCTCGACCGATCGTCGCTCGCCGTGCTCGGCGACATCCTCGACCAGCGCCTTGATGGGCGCTATGCCCGTGCCTCCGCCCAGGCAGAGCAGACCGCTGTCGGTGGTGTGGTTCACGGTCATCGAACCGGCCGGCGGGCCGAGCCGGATGATGTCTCCCGGCCGGGCGCGGTGCACCAGAGCGTTGGAGACCCAGCCCGCGGGCACGGCCTTCACATGGAACGACAGAAGGCCGTCGGAGCGGGGCGCCGAAGCGAAGGAGTAGTGCCGCCAGATCCTGGGCCACCAAGGTGTCTCCAGGGTTGTGTACTGCCCGGCGAGGAAGGGATAGGGCTGGTCGGGGCGGACGGTGACGACGGCGATGTCCGCGGTCCTGACGTCGTGCGCCACGACCTCCGCGTACCACCAGGCAGGGGCGCGTAGTTCGTCCGCCGCCGCGGCGTCGATCATGACCTGCGAGATCGTCGTGTACGTCCGGACCCAGGCGGCCTCCGTCTCCCCGTCCCAGACGCCCGCGGCGTACTTGCTCAGCGCGCCGATGAGGCACTCGCCGACGGCCGGGTAATGCTCGGGCCTGGTGCCGTACTTGCGGTGACCGCGGCCCAGATTCTGCAGGTAGTCCACCAGGACCGGCGTGTTGTCGATGTGCTCGGCAGCGGTGAGCAGGGCCTTGAGCAGCCGGTCCCGCTGGGTGTCCATCGCGGCCGGGAACAGCTCGCGCAGGTCGGGGTGGCGTACGAAGAGCAGCGCGTAGAAGTACGACGTGACCTTGTCGGCCACGGGGGCGACCTCTGACATCGTCCGGCGGATCAGAGCCGCGTCAGGGGACGCGGATGGGGACGGTGCGGGGCGCTGGGACGGGACGTGCGGCTGCGGGGCGGGCTCTGCGAGGGAAGTCGGCGGCGCGAGCGTGGCAGACGGCGTGAGGGGCGTGGAGCCCGATGGATGGGGCCGTGCTGAGGCGGCCTGGGCGGCCGACGGTGCTCGGTGCGGGGCCGGGGAGGGGGCGGAGACGGGTGCCGAGTGCGTGGGCGGTAGGTGACCGGAAGCCGGTGGTCCCTGGGGCGATGTCGCGAACGCCTCGCGAGGCGGTGTCGGGGCCGGCTGAGGGGTCGGTGGCGGGGCATGCCCGTGGCTCGATATCGGGGGCGGTGCCCCTCGTTGGGGATCCGTTGTTCCGTCGCTCACGCGGTGCGCGTGGTCGGGGCCGGAGCCACTGTCCTGGGCCGACGGAGCCGAGTCATCGGTCGATATCGTCCGGCCCAGCGGGCGCATCGCGGCCAGGCGCCGGCCCTCGGCCGCCTCCTGTTCGCTGCCCGGAGTCGTCGTCGGCTGCTTGCGCGGCGTGAACCAGCCGCCCCCGCCGCCGGAAGTGCCGTTGTCGGCCGACGCGGTGGTCGGAGCGTCCATGGTGAGCCTCGCCTCGAACATCTTTCGGTCGGTCTGCGCACTTCCTCGATCGGAAGGTGCCTGCTTCCCCCGCGACGGCTTGCATTCCCCGTTCGTTGCCGCGAACCAATACGGCCACATTCAACTCGTATTCACACCCGTTACGGACAAGTAAGGCGAGAGTGTGACATTGGCCGCAGTACTCTCACCGCAGCCTCCCACCGTGAGTCGGCGCCCGGGCTCCATAACCGAGAATGCGGGTCTTCGATCTCTCCGTCCCATTAGGCTGCCTTGCCCTGCGTTCGGTCCGAGCCGGGAGTCTGCATCACAGCTCGGAAACGAACCGGAGTCGACCATACCGGCCGTCGCCCCGATCACAAGTCCCCCCTCGCTTGCTCACGAAATGGACGAGGGGATGAACGGCCAATTCCTTCAATTACCTGCCGCTGCGCACCAATTCATAGGCTTCCCACAGATCCATCCCCATGTAGGTATGGGTCGCGAGCCCGGCCAGATGACGGTCCGCATTGACCGCGACGGATACCGGGACCACACCGAACAGGGCCTTGTCCGACAACGAGTCGCCATAGGCGACGCATTCGCCCCGTGTCACCCCGAACTCCCCGCAGAGCCGGTCGGCGATGCGGACCTTGGCCTCGGCGCTGAGCACTCCCGCCGGATCGACCGGCTCGGTGAACGGCACGGAGGGAAAGACCGAGCCGTACGCCGCGTGCGCTCCCCAGCCCGTCAGCCGCTCCACGAAGAAGGAGGGCGAGAGCGAGACGACAGCGCAGTAGTCACCCTGTCCCCTGATCTCCGCCCAGACCTCGCGGATCCGAGTCAGCCACGGAGCGGCCTCGAAGGCGGCCGTCACATGCGCTTCGGTGAGATCGGCCCAAAGCGCGTGTACCCGCTGCGCGTACTCCGGAGGCCCGATCAGCCCCGCCGAGATGTCCCGGTCGAGCACAACGGTCTCCGCCTCCAGCCCGAGCTGTCGTGAGATCTCCACGGGCGCGGATGTGCCGCGCAGGAGCGTGCCGTCCAGATCGAAGAGGTGCAGTCTCGCCATGAGGCACGAGGCTAATGGCGAGCGCTCGATCCAGTGGATGGAGATCTCTCACTCCCATTCCGAGCGCCCTCGCCCGTCTCCATGAACAATCATGTAAAGCCCTCGATGGATGCTGGCCGTTCGCCCATGTTTCACGTGAAACACCCAGCGCCTACCAGAGCGCTGTGCGGCGGACCATGACATGGCCAAAAGCTCGTACGTCTCGCTGGAAACAGGTGGACGACCAGGGCGGTCGTCAGACAGCCTGACCTGCGTGCCGACTCCTTCCCTCGCCGCTCTGCCCATCCGCCGTCTGACGCCTCGCGACCTCACCGCCTGCGCCGACTTGTCCGAGGATCGGGGTTGGCCCCGTGAGGAACACAAGTGGGGGTTCCTCCTCACAGCCGGGAAGGGTTACGGCATCGACGACCCCGACGGTGGGCTCGTGAGCGCATGCGTCGTCACGGAGTACGGACCGCAAGAGCGCCCCGGGCTGGGAGCCATCGGCATGGTCCTGGTCGCCGAGCGGCATGCCCGCCGGGGCATCGGACGCCGGCTGATGCGTCACATCGTCGACTCGATGGGCACGACACCGCTGACGCTGCACGCGACGCCGTACGGCCGCCCGCTCTACGAGGAGCTCGGCTTCAAGGTCACCGGACGGGCGGAGATGCTCCGCGGGCACTTCAGGCCCGACGCCTCGCCGCCCTCGGTGGTCACACGTGCGGCCGCCGCCGAGGACCTCAGCGCCATGGTGCGGCTCGACGAGGAAGTGTTCGGCGCCGACCGCACGCACATCATCACGCGGCTGCCCGCTTTCGCCGACCAGCTTCGCGTCGCCGAGGAGAACGGCCGGATCATCGGTTACGCGGGCGCCTGGCCCAACATGGACACGCAGGTCGTGGGTCCGCTCATCGCCCGCGACACCGAGACCGCCAAGGCGCTCATCGCCTCCCTCGCCGCCCACACCGACCGGTCGTTGCGCACGGACATCGACGTACGCCACGAGGAGTTGCTGGACTGGGCGAAGGAGCACGGTCTGACGTCGGTCGCCTTCAACTCAGTCATGTCATACGGCATCTCGGAGCTGCCCGGCGACTGGACCCGACGCTTCGCTCCGCTCACGGTGGCGGCGGGCTGAGGCGCTCAACCACGGGCGGCACCCGTGGGAAACGCCGGTCCCCATCGGGAACCGGCGCTTTGTCGATACTGAGGTGGCGTCAGGCGAGCGCCTCGATCGCGGCCGTCGCGAACCCATGGTCCTGCTCCGGCGCGCCGCCGCCGACACCGATCGCCCCGATCAGCCGGCCGTCCCGGTGGATCGGCACACCGCCCGCGATGAACAGCAGCGGCCGATCGAGCGCCGTGGGCAGGGTGTGGAAGAGCCCCCCGGGCTGTACGGCGTCGACGAGGTCGGCGGTCGGGGCGTCGAGCTGCAGTGCCGTGTAGGCCTTGCGGGTGCTGGTCTCACCGGAGATCAGCACGGCCCGGTCGTTCCGCCGGAAGGCGAGCAGATGGCCTCCGGCATCCAGGACCGTGACGCTGACGGTCACTCCGGCCTCCTCGGCCGCACGGTGCGCGGCGGCGACGAGGACGTCGGCGTCCTGGGTACTCAGGGGGGTGACTGCGGTGACGGTGCTCATGGGGTTCTCCTTGCGGTTTGTGCTGGGTTGAAGCGGTGAGCGCTGAGGTGGAGGACTGTCATGAAGCCGAAGGTGCGGGGGCGGCCCTGACCCCGCCCACGAGTCGGCTCAGTGATGGGCGACGGCTCGCTGCTCGGCGGGTGTGGCGCCCGTGACGACGGTGCTCGAGCCGGCTCGGTCCCGGCGCTCCAGTGCGGCCGAGAGAATCGCGAGCAGCAGGGCGGCCGCGGCGAGGGCGGCGCCGACCCAGTTGGGGGACGTGTAGCCGAAGCCGGCGGCGATGACGAGCCCGCCGAGCCAGGCGGAGAGGGCGTTGCCGAGGTTGAAGGCACCGATGTTCACGGCCGAGGCGAGCGTCGGGGCGCCGTGCGCCTGGTCGAGGACGCGCTTCTGGAGCGGGGGGACCGTGGCGAAGCCCAGGGCGCCGATCAGCGCGATGGTGACGGCCGCCAGGACCTTGTTGTGGGCCGTGAGCGTGAAGAGCGCGAGCACGACGGCGAGGGCGCCCAGGGAGACGTACAGCAGGGGCATCAGCGCGCGGTCGGCGTACTTGCCGCCGATCAGATTGCCGCCGACCATGCCGAGCCCGAAGAGGACCAGCAGCCAGGTGACGGATCCGTCGGCGAAGCCGGCGACGTGGGTCATCATCGGTGCGATGTAGGTGATGGCCGCGAAGACACCGCCGAAGCCGAGGACCGTCATCGCCATGGCGAGCAGAACCTGGGCGTTCTTGAACGCCGCCAGCTCATGACGCAGCCGTACGCCCTGCGGCTTGGGCAGGTCGGGGACGAGCTTGGCGATGCCGACCAGTCCGACGACGCCGAGGGCGGCAACGATGGCGAAGGTGACGCGCCAGCCCGCGGACTGTCCGACGAGCGTGCCCAGCGGGACGCCGACGACATTGGCCACGGTGAGGCCGGTGAACATCATCGCGATGGCGCCGGCCTTCTTGTCCGGAGCGACCAGTTCGGCCGCGACGACCGAACCGATGCCGAAGAAGGCCCCGTGGGCGAGGGATGCGACCACACGGCCGATCAGCATGACGGCGAAGGCAGGGGCGATGGCCGACAGCAGGTTGCCGACGATGAAGAGTCCCATCAGCAGCATCAGCATCCGCTTGCGGGAGACCTTGGTGCCGAGCACGGTCATGAGCGGAGCGCCGAGGACCACGCCGAGCGCGTAGCCGGTCACCAGGAACCCCGCGGTGGGGATGGAGACCCCGAAGTCACTCGCGACCTCGGGCAGCAAGCCCATGATCACGAACTCGGTCGTTCCGATTCCGAAGGCCCCGATCGCGAGGGCCAGAAGCGCGAGAGGCATGGAGGGGTAACACCTTCCAGGAAGATTGCAGGAGCGCTTTACGCTCGAAGACAATACTTGCATGCGCGGCATACTTGCAAGCGCAGGCTATTGCGATCCTGCTCTACCCTGTCTTCAGCCGCTCCGGCACGGAGGAAAGACCATGACCGCCACGGACCCCGCACTCACCGCCCTCGCCCAGGGCTGGTGCGCCCTCTCCCTGCTGCACGGCAGGATCGAGACCCACATCGAGCGCGCCCTGCAGAGCAAACACGACCTGAGCGTGCGCGAGTACTCCCTGCTCGACGTCCTCAGCCGCCAGCACAACGGCGAAGGCGGCCACCTCCAGATGAAGCAAGTCGCCGACGCCGTCGTCCTCAGCCAGAGCGCCACCACCAGACTCGTGACCCGCCTGGAAGACCGCGGACTGCTCTCCCGCTACCTCTGCCCCACCGACCGCCGCGGCATCTACACCGACGTCACCCCAGCCGGCCTCACACTCCTCGAAGAAGCCCGCCCCACCAACGAGTCGGCCTTGCGCGAAGCCCTCGACGAGGCCACGAAGAGCCCCGAGCTCGTCCCCCTGGTCCGGGCCGTGGAGTCGCTTCCGGCGCCCGCATAGGGTGCGGGCATGGGAGATCTTGAGATACGCCCCGCTGTCGCCGATGACATCCCTGCGATCGTCGGCATGCTCGCCGACGATCCGCTGGGCGCTCAGCGTGAGTCACTGGACGACCTGACCCCTTACTTCGCCGCGTTCGAGCGGCTCAGCGGCGACCCGAACCAGCACATGGTCGTCGCTGCCCGTGAGGGCCGTGTCATCGGCACGCTCCAGCTCACGGTCATTCCCGGGCTGTCCCGGCGCGGCGCCACCAGGTCGATCATCGAGAGCGTACGCATCCACGCCGACGAGCGCGGCAGTGGCCTGGGCACCCTGCTCATCGAGTGGGCGATCGATGAATCCCGACGCCTGGACTGCCAGCTGGTGCAGCTGACCTCCGACCAGAGCCGTACGGACGCCCGCCGCTTCTATGAGCGGCTTGGCTTCACGGCCTCGCACGTGGGCTTCAAGCTCGAGCTGTGAAACGCCGAAGCGCCTGTTTCACGTGAAACAGGCGCTTCGCCGCGCATACGCCTCGCCGGAGTGACACTTCCTAGCGCTGCACCGGACGGTCAGGACGAGCCGATCCCCCGCCACCCCTCGGGAGCCACTCCACCCGGCACGGCAGCCCCCTCTTCGTACGGCTGACGCGTGAACACGAACGACCCGAGGTCCAGGTGGTCCAAGGTCCCGTCGGGCCGTCGTACGGCCTTCAGGAGCTCGCCGGCGTAGTAGCCCTCCAGCCCCGTCCAAGTGCCGTCACCGTTAGAACGGAACCGTGAGCGGCGGCCCTTGCCGGACAACGGCTCCAGCGAGACCAGTCCATCGGCCGTCAACCGCAGCGCGAAGGCGTGCGTTCCCCAGTACCACTGCCCGGCCAGCTCCAGGACTGCTGCGTCGGCCTCCGGCATCGGGCGCCAGGGCTCGGGAATCCGCGGCTCGGCCTCGGCGACGATACGGACGAGGTCGGCGGCGACTGTGAACAGCATCGGGCCGGAGGTGCAGTTGGCCAGGACGACAGCGGCGAGATCGTCCTCCACGCTGACGGTGAGACAGGCAAGGAAGCCCGGCAAGGACCCCGTGTGGCCGAGGAGAGTCCTGCCGTCCTGATGCCGGATCTCCAGGCCAAGGCAGTAGGCATAGCCGCTCGCCACATCCGCCACCTCCTGCGGACCCGCGGGCGTCCTCATCTCCCGCAGCGAGTCGGCACTCAGCACACGGTCGTCGCCCTGGATCAGGAAGGCCGCGAACCGCGCCAAGTCAGCCGTCGTCGACCAGAGTTGGCCGGCCGGTGCCATGCGTCCGAGGTCCTCGACCGGCTCGGGAAGCATCACATCGGCCCAGGGATGCACCGCCCAACCTCCCGCGTGCGGCGCCTGCGGTCGCGTACTCGTGCGGTTCAGCCCCAGGGGTTCGAGCACTTCGCGCCGGAGTACGTCCTCCCAAGGAGCCTCCCGCAGCCTCTCGACCAGCGCACCCAGCAACGTGTAGCCCGGGTTCGAGTAGTGGAACCGGCGGCCGGACGGATGCAGGAAGGGCTGTTCGCCCAGGACGTCGGACAGCTCGGGCCGCAGGGATCCGGAGGTCCGCTCCCACCACGGCCCTGGCGACTCGGCCGCCAGTCCACTGGTGTGCGCAAGCAGTTCGGCGATGGTGGCCTCCCCCGCACCGGTACCCGGCAGATGCTTCTCCAGCGGGTCACCGAGAGCGAGCAAGCCCTCGTCGCGCAGTCGCAGAACGAGGACGGCGGTGAAGCTCTTGGTAATCGAGCCGATGCGGTACTGCACATTCTCGTCCGGCCCGTGCCCGTCCACCGAGGTACGCGACCCGTGCCACACCGCCTGGCCGTCCCGCACCACCGCGGCCACCAGTGAAGGCGCGCGTCCTTCGGCCTGAGCCACGGCGATGCGGTGCAGCAGCGCCCGGCGCGTGGCGGGCAGCAGCTCATCCTGAGATGTCGTCATGCCCCCAGTCCACCCCGATCACCACTTGGGAGTCGAGCGCATAACCAGGGCGTCTCCCACCAGGGACTGCACGGCGTCAGGGCTCTACTGGAAGATGGGGAGGTGCAGCTCCCCTACGTCTACCGCGTCACCAAGTACGACCCCGCCGACCGCGATGAACACGGGCACTACACGGGCACCGAGGACACCGTCAGCGATCACGGCACGATCGAGGCGGCCTATCTGCAGGCGGTCCTGGCGTTCGCCGTGGAGACCGGCATCGATCGATTGTCCGTCCGCGAGCCGCAGGCCCCGGCCCTCGCGAGCTTCGGCCTCGAGCGGCCGCTGAGGAACTTCGGGCTTGAAGGACTCTTTCCGACCGGTCTTACCGGCTTCCATGAAGGAGCAGAGGTGCCGCTCGATATCGGGCTGGAGCTGGTCCGGCTCATGCTTCGCGACAGCGGCGCATGGTGCCGACTGGAGGCGGAGGGCACATTTGCCGTGCACGTCGGATGGGACCAGTACCTCTACGTCAGCAGCAGCCGGCCATGCGAGGAGGCACTCGCACGAACCCGCGCGCTCGGACTGTTCCCAGAACGCCTGGATGCCTCCCCGTACGGCTTCGAGGCCGAGGAGGAAGGTGTCCAACGGCCCGGCAACGATGACTTCTGGGCCGACCTGCACCGGGCAGTCGCCAACGGCAGCGCCCGAGTCCTGGAAGAGACGTATCTCGACGGCGCGTCACGATGGCACCGCCTCACTCACGACACCGTCGACACGGTTCGCGCCGGAGTGATGCCCCGGGCCCGTCTAGCCGTATGGCCGCTCCTGTCCTCCGACATCGACGCCGTCCTGAGAGCCCTCCCCACAGAAGGCCTCGTCGAAGGCGTCTGGCAGGACAACGACGGTCGCATCCAGAGCGCCATCGCCGACGAGACCGCGTTCCCTGAACTGACCGCCCGGTTGCGCAGCGCCACCGCCGCCGCACTTCTCTCCGTATATGCAGGTGAAAGCGTTCCTCTGTTCACCGCTGTCATGCCCGACAACGACGGAGTCCTAAGAGCTCGTTGGCGGACCGAGCCGACGCCGAACGACCGGAACTGGGCCCTGCGCCACCCCGAAGGGTGAGCGCTCCCGATCAGACCGGAGGGTGTGGGGTTTCGCCGCTCGTGACATGTCGATCTTGCGTGACCCGGGCGTTCTTGGCGGCTTGCCCGCGTCGGCCGAGTACGCCACGCTGAGCCCCGAGCACGAGGACTACCGGCGAGCCCAGATCGCGCACCGATGAGTTTCCCGCGCCGCGCTGGTCCATACGCCGGACACCCACGGACGGAAGGCTGGGCCATGCGGAAACTGATCTACGGCATGAACCTGACCCTGGACGGCTACATCGCCGCGGCCGGCGACGACATCGGCTGGAGCGGACCGCCGAGCCCCGAGCTGTTCCAGTGGTGGCTCGACCACGAGCACGCGAATGGCCTGTCGCTGTATGGGCGCAAGCTGTGGGAGGCGATGAGCTCCTACTGGCCGACCGGCGACCAGCGGCCGGGCGCCACCCCGGCGGAGATCGAGTTCGCGCGGAACTGGCGGGACACGCCGAAGGTGGTGTTCTCCTCGACGATCGACAAGGTCGACTGGAACACGCGCCTGGTCACCGGCGACGCGATCGCCGAGATCACCCGGCTCAAGGCCGAGGACGGCGGCCCGATGAACATCGGCGGCGCAACGCTCGCCGGGGCAGCCATGCGCGCCGGGCTGATCGACGAGTACGTGATCGCCACCCATCCGGTCCTGGTGGGCGGCGGCACGCCGTTCTTCACCGCGCTGGACAGCTGGGTGAACCTGAACCTGGTGGAGACGCGGACGCTTCCCGGCGGCGTGGTCCTGACCAGGTACGAGACGAGGCGCTGAGCAGCAGCACCCACGCGCTAGTCACACGGTGATGTCGTATACGACATCGGTACGACACGGCCCGTGAGATTACGACATCAGCCGCGAGACCCTACAAGAGGCCGATCAGGTCTGCGCCATGTCCACAAACCGTGAGTAGTGGCCCTGGAAGGCGACCGTGATCGTCGCCGTCGGACCGTTACGGTGCTTGCCCACGATGATGTCCGCCTCGCCCGCGCGCGGCGATTCCTTCTCGTAGGCGTCCTCGCGGTGCAGCAGGATCACCATGTCCGCGTCCTGCTCGATGGAGCCGGACTCACGCAGGTCGGACACCATGGGCTTCTTGTCGGTGCGCTGCTCGGGGCCACGGTTGAGCTGCGAAAGCGCGATCACCGGGACCTCCAGCTCCTTCGCCAGGAGCTTGAGGTTACGGGACATGTCCGAGACCTCCTGCTGACGGCTCTCGGAACGCTTGGAACCGCCGGACTGCATCAGCTGCAGGTAGTCGATGATCACGAGCTTGATGTCGTTGCGTTGCTTCAGCCGACGGCACTTCGCACGGATCTCCATCATCGACAGGTTCGGGGAGTCGTCGATGTAGAGCGGCGCCGCCGAGACCTCGGGCATCCGTCTGGCCAGCCGGGTCCAGTCCTCGTCCGTCATGGTTCCGGAACGCATGTGATGCAGGGCCACACGCGCCTCGGCCGACAGCAGACGCATCGCGATCTCGTTGCGCCCCATTTCCAGGGAGAAGATGACACTCGCCAGGTTGTGCTTGATCGACGCCGCCCTCGCGAAGTCCAGTGCGAGCGTGGACTTACCCATCGCGGGACGGGCGGCGATAACGATCATCTGGCCCGGATGCAGCCCGTTGGTGAGCGAGTCGAGGTCCGTGAACCCGGTGGGCACACCGGTCATCTCGCCGGTACGCGAGCCGATCGCCTCGATCTCGTCGAGCGCGCCCTCCATGATGTCGCCGAGGGGGAGGTAGTCCTCGCTGGTGCGCTGCTCGGTGACCGCGTAGATCTCGGCCTGGGCGCGGTTGACGATCTCGTCGACGTCGTCGTCGGCCGCGTATCCCATCTGTGTGATGCGAGTGCCGGCCTCGACCAGACGGCGCAGCACGGCCCGCTCGTGCACGATCTCGGCGTAGTACTCGGCGTTCGCCGCCGTCGGCACCGTCTGGACCAGGGTGTGCAGATACGAGGCGCCGCCGACCTTGTTGATCTCGCCGCGCTTGGTGAGCTCGGCGGCGATGGTGATCGGGTCGGCCGGCTCACCCTTGGCGTAGACGTCGAGGACCGCCTGGAAGATGGTCTCGTGCGCGGGCTTGTAGAAGTCGTGGCCCTTGAGGACCTCGACCACGTCGGCGATGGCGTCCTTGGACAGCAGCATGCCGCCGAGGACGGACTGCTCGGCGTCGAGGTCCTGCGGCGGGACCCGCTCGAAGGCCGAGCCACCGCCCTCCCACTCGCCGTTGTCCCGGCCGCGATCATGCTGGTCGTCGCGTCCCCGGCCACCATCACCACGGCGGCGGGAGGCGGGCAGACGATCACTGGGGCCGCTCTCGGCCCACGGGTCGTCCAAGGGCTCGGAAATAGACACCGAGCCACCTCCTCCCGTCCGCCGAGCGGACCTCGCCGTGCCCCTCAGTTCTACGGCACGCCACTGACAAATAAGAGGCCCAACTCCGGTTCTGGCACGTCGGTTTTGTGACGCTTTCACGGCCGACGGACGGAGTGGGCGCCGGACCACGGTAGGCCCGCGGGCACCGTCAGCCAATCTGGTTATCCACAGGCCATGTGGACGACGGCTCAGATGCTGTGGAGAACTCAGCAAAACCTGTGCACGACACGGTGGACAGCCCTGTGAACAAGCTCCGAGCGATTCTCAGAAAGCCACTCTGACCAGCCTTTTTGCCATCCACCGGCTGTGCAGAAGAAAAACTTTCCCAGTCGGACCAAGATCGCTTCGAACGGTGCGCGAAAGCTCACGGCACGAGACTGCGAGTAAGGGTCACTACCTGATTGCATCTCTTACCTGTGGACGATTAGATTGGTGGCCATGACACAGGCCCCCGCGACCCCCAAGGCCGCCAGGCGACAGCACGATCGAGAGATCGTCGCACTGGCCGTACCGGCCTTCGGCGCACTCGTCGCCGAGCCCCTCTTCGTCATGGCCGACAGTGCGATCGTCGGCCATCTCGGCACCTCCCAGCTCGCCGGGCTCGGGGTCGCTTCGGCACTCCTCATGACAGCGGTCAGCGTCTTCGTCTTCCTCGCCTACGCCACCACGGCAGCGGTCGCGCGACGCGTCGGCGCCGACGACCTCCCAGCGGCGATACGCCAGGGCATGGACGGCATCTGGCTGGCCATCCTCCTGGGTGTAGCCGTCGTCGCGGTCGTCCTGCCCACAGCGCCGTTCCTCGTGGAACTCTTCGGCGCCTCCGACACCGCCGCCCCGTACGCGACCACCTATCTACGGATCTCGGCCCTCGGCATACCGGCCATGCTCGTCGTGCTCGCCTCCACCGGCGTGCTGCGTGGCCTCCAGGACACCAGAACCCCGCTCTATGTCGCCGTCGCGGGCTTCATCGCCAACGCGGTCCTCAACGTGGCCCTCGTCTACGGCGCCGGTCTCGGCATCGCGGGCTCCGCTTGGGGAACCGTCATCGCCCAGTGCGGCATGGCCATCATCTATCTGGTGGTGGTGGTCCGCGGTGCGCGCGAACACGGTGCCTCCCTGCGTCCCGACGCGGCCGGCATAAGGGCCTCCGCTCAGGCTGGAGTGCCTCTGCTGGTCCGCACCCTCTCGCTCCGGGCGATCCTGCTGATCGCGACGGCTGTCGCTGCCCGACTCGGAGACGCCGACATCGCGGCACACCAGATCATCCTTTCGCTGTGGAGCCTGCTCGCCTTTGCGCTGGACGCCATTGCCATCGCCGGACAGGCCATCATCGGGCGGTATCTCGGTGCCGGCGATGCCGAGGGCGCTCGAGCCGCCTGCCGCCGCATGGTGGAGTGGGGTATCGCAGCCGGCCTCGCCCTCGGGCTGCTCGTGGTGATCGCCCGGCCGCTCTTCCTGCCGCTGTTCACCAGCGATCCGGTCGTCAAGGACGCTGCCCTGCCCGCCCTTCTCGTCGTGGCGCTCTCCCAGCCGATCTGCGGAGTCGTCTTCGTCCTGGACGGCGTCCTGATGGGAGCGGGCGACGGTCCCTACCTCGCCTGGGCCATGGTGCTCACCCTGGCCGTGTTCACCCCGGTCGCGTTGCTCGTCCCCGTACTCGGTGGCGGCCTGACGGCCGTGTGGGCGGCCATGACGCTGATGATGGCCGTGCGCATGCTGACTCTCTGGGGGCGTACACGCTCGGGCCGCTGGATCGTCACGGGCGCGACGCGCTGACTGTTTCACGTGAAACAGCGTGTTTCACGTGAAACGGCCACGGTCCGTTCTCTGGTGCACGCCAGCCATGGGGCCCCAGCCCGTTCGCTACGAAGAATGATGGGGCCGTACCCCAGCGGGTACGGCCCCATCATTCAACTGTGCAAACCGAACGCAGCGATGCAGCGATCAGGCCGCGACGACCTCGACGCTGACCTTGGCGGCAACCTCGGGGTGCAGACGCACGAACGTCTCGTGAGCGCCCAGCGTCTTGATCGGCGAACCGAGCTCGATGCGGCGCTTGTCGACCTCGGGGCCACCGGACGCCTTGATCGCCGAAGCGACGTCGGCCGGGGTGACGGAACCGAAGAGACGGCCGGCGTCGCCCGAGCGGACGGCCAGACGGACCTTGACGGCCTCGAGCTGGCCCTTGACCTGGTTGGCCTGCTCGATGGTCTGGATCTCGTGGATCTTGCGAGCACGACGGATCTGCTCGACGTCCTTCTCGCCACCCTTGGTCCAGCGGATAGCGAACTTCCGCGGGATCAGGTAGTTGCGAGCGTAACCGTCCTTGACGTCGACGACGTCGCCCGCGGCACCGAGGCCGGAGACCTCGTGGGTGAGGATGATCTTCATGTGTCGGTCACCCTTCCCTTATCGCGCGGTGGAGGTGTAGGGCAGCAGCGCCATCTCACGGCTGTTCTTCACAGCCGTGGCGACGTCACGCTGGTGCTGCGTGCAGTTGCCGGTCACGCGGCGGGCACGGATCTTGCCGCGGTCGGAAATGAACTTCCGCAGCATGTTCGTGTCCTTGTAGTCCACGTACGTGACCTTGTCCTTGCAGAATGCGCAGACCTTCTTCTTCGGCTTGCGCACAGGCGGCTTCGCCATGGTGTATCTCCTGTGTGATCAAGAAGTTTGGGTACGACCCCGCCCTCGACCTGAAGGTCTAGAAGGGGGGCTCGTCCGAGTAGCCGCCGCCACTGCCGCCAGCGCCGCCGGAGTTTCCACCCCAGCCGCCTCCGCCGCCGCCCTGCTGGCCACCGGCGGGAGCACCGGTCGCCCACGGGTCGTCGGCGGGAGCACCGCCGCCCTGCTGGCCGCCGCCGGAGTTTCCACCCCAGCCGCCGCCACCCTGGCCGCCGCCACCGCCGCCGCCGTAACCACCCTGGCCACCGCGAGCGCCACCGGAGGTCTTGGTGACCTTCGCCGTGGCGTTCCGCAGGCTGGCGCCGACTTCCTCGACGTCCAGCTCGTAGACCGTGCGCTTGACGCCCTCACGGTCCTCGTAGGACCGCTGCTTCAGCCGGCCCTGCACGATGACGCGCATGCCTCGCTGGAGCGACTCGGCGACGTTCTCCGCCGCCTGCCGCCAGACCGAGCAGGTCAGGAACAGGCTCTCGCCGTCCTTCCACTCATTCGTCTGACGGTCGAAGGTGCGGGGGGTGGACGCGACACGGAACTTCGCGACCGCCGCACCGGAAGGGGTGAAGCGCAGCTCGGGGTCGTCGACAAGATTGCCGACGACCGTGATGACGGTCTCGCCTGCCATGGGGAACCTCTCGGCGGGTTTGCTGCTCTGGCTGCTTGGTTGCTGCTACTCGAATCCCGAGATCAGCTGAGCGGAAGAGCTCAGTGGGTCTCGGGGCGGAGGACCTTGGTCCGGAGGACCGACTCGTTCAGGTTCATCTGGCGGTCGAGCTCCTTGACGATCGCGGGCTCAGCCTGCAGATCGATGACCGAGTAGATGCCCTCGGGCTTCTTCTTGATCTCGTACGAGAGACGACGACGGCCCCAGGTGTCGACCTTCTCGACCTTGCCGTTGCCCTCACGGACGACGGAGAGGAAGTTCTCGATCAGGGGGGCGACAGCGCGCTCCTCCAGATCGGGGTCGAGGATGACCATCACCTCGTAGTGACGCATGTGGAACCCACCTCCTTTGGACTCAGCGGCCACGGTCGTTCCGTGGCAGGAGGGTTGTGATGCGTACGCAACGGTATCGGCCGCCACTGACAATCGGGGATGACCTCGCGGTTCCCGAGCTGGCCCGGGCAGACACCGGTGCAGACGGTACACACTACCCGCACACCCGCGTCCGGTTGAAATCCGGCCGCCGTCGCCCACAATCTGTACACATCGGGTGTGTATGGCGCTACGATGCGCCGTCTTCCGCAGGAGGTGCCCTATGGCACAGGCATTGCGACCCAACACCGTCGGAGGCCTTTTCGCCACGGACGGAAAGTCCCATCCCATCCAGGACACTCTGCTCGTGGTGACCCTGGTGCTCGGCATCACGTCGTTCATCACGGCCCAGTTCCACTTCTTGCACCTGCTCAGCTCCTGGACCGGTCTGGTGGGCATCCTCACCGGTGCCTACGGCCAGTGGATCTCGGTGACGACCCGTGAACGGTTCGGTCTGATCCTGGGCCTCGGTGCCTCCGGATTCGGTTTCTTCCTCGGCATGGCGCACGGCGGGCTCTTCGGCGGCTTCTGACGCCGGGGACAGCGCCCTCCTCGCACCGGCCGCGGAGACCGTCCTCCGAACACCGGCAGAACAGCGCATAGAACACCCTCGAACGCCCCGGCGGCCCATCAGGCCGGGACGTAGCTGCCGTACGCCCAGTCGGGGCGCTCCCGAGGCGCAGTAGGCTTCCGCGAGAGCCGGAGCCCCTGTACCCATGGGGACACACCAGCCCGAGGAGCGCCCCGAATGAGCCTGACCCTGAGGACGATCAGTCGCGAGCAGCATCTGGCATACATCCAGAGCCTGCCGGCGGCGAGCCACATGCAGGTCCCGGCCTGGGCAGACGTCAAGGCGGAGTGGCGTTCGGAGAGCCTCGGCTGGTTCGACAGGAGCGGTGAACTGGTCGGCGCGGGCCTCGTCCTCTACCGGCAGCTGCCCAAGATCAAGCGCTACCTCGCCTATCTGCCCGAGGGCCCGGTCATCAACTGGTTCGCGCCGAATCTCACCGACTGGCTGGAACCGATGCTCGCGCACCTGAAGAACCAGGGCGCCTTCTCCGTGAAGATGGGCCCGCCGGTGATCATCCGGCGCTGGGAGGCGGGCTCCATCAAGGCGGGCATCCAGAACCCGGACGTGAAGCGGCTGCGCGACATCGAGGCCGACTTCATCGAGCCGCGCGCTTTCGAGGTGGCCGACAAGCTCCGTCGTATGGGCTGGCAGCAGGGCGAGGACGGCGGGGCCGGCTTCGGCGACGTGCAGCCGCGCTACGTCTACCAGGTGCCGCTGGCCAACCGGTCCCTGGAAGAGGTCCACAAGAACTTCAACCAGCTGTGGCGACGCAACATCAAGAAGGCCGAGAAGGCGGGCGTCGAGGTCGTCCAGGGCGGCTACCAGGACCTCGAGGAATGGCAGCGGCTGTACGAGATCACCGCTGTGCGCGACCACTTCCGGCCGCGCCCGCTGTCGTACTTCCAGCGCATGTGGACGGCCCTCAACACCGAGGATCCCAACCGCATGCGGCTGTACTTCGCCCGCCACAACGGTGTGAACCTCTCGGCGGCGACGATGCTGATCGTGGGCGGCCATGTCTGGTACTCCTACGGCGCCTCCGACAACATCGGCCGTGAGGTCCGGCCCTCGAACGCGATGCAGTGGCGGATGCTGCGCGACGCCTACGCGCTCGGCGCCACCGTCTACGACCTGCGCGGCATCTCCGACTCGCTGGACGAGACCGACCACCTCTTCGGCCTGATCCAGTTCAAGGTGGGCACCGGCGGGCAGGCGGCCGAATACCTCGGCGAGTGGGACTTCCCGCTCAACAAGCTGCTCCACAAGGCGCTCGACATCTACATGTCGCGTCGCTGACCTCGCATTCTCTGCTTCGATACCGTCAACAGCTGCACCGTCGATAGCTTCCATATCTCTGATACACCGCAGCCACGAGAAAGGTTCCAGGTCCGGCCATGGCGCTCACCCTCTACGTCGACACCGCGCGCTGGCGGGCGCACCACAAGCACGTGCAGGAGCAGTTCCCGGGTCTCGTCCCGGTCTGCAAGGGCAACGGCTACGGGTTCGGGCACGAGCGCCTGGCGGAGGAGGCCACACGGCTGGGCTCCGACGTCCTCGCCGTGGGCACGACGTACGAGGCCGCGCGCATCAAGGACTGGTTCGGCGGAGACCTGCTGGTGCTGACGCCGTACCGGCGCGGTGAGGAGCCGGTGCCGCTGCCCGACCGGGTCATCCGCTCCGTCTCATCGGTGGACGGCGTGTACGGCCTCGTGGGCGCCCGTGTGGTCATCGAGGTGATGTCCTCGATGAAGCGACACGGCATCAGCGAGCAGGACCTGGCGCAGCTGCACTCCGCCATCGAGAACGTCCGGCTGGAGGGCTTCGCCATCCACCTGCCGCTGGACCGCACCGACGGCTCCGACGCCGTCGAGGAGGTCATCGGCTGGATGGACCGGCTGCGCGCGGCCCGGCTGCCGCTGCACACGATGTTCGTCAGTCACCTCAAGGCCGAGGAACTCGCCCGTCTGCAGCAGCAGTTCCCGCAGACCCGCTTCCGCGCGCGTATCGGCACCCGGCTGTGGCTGGGGGACCACGACGCCACCGAGTACCGCGGCGCGGTCCTGGACGTCTCGCGGGTCTCCAAGGGCGACCGCTTCGGCTACCGGCAGCAGAAGTCGGCTTCTGACGGCTTCCTGGTGGTCGTGGCGGGCGGTACGTCCCACGGGGTGGGTCTGGAGGCCCCCAAGGCCCTGCACGGCGTCATGCCGCGCGCCAAGGGCGTCGCACGGGCCGGCCTCGCCACGGTCAACCGGAACCTTTCTCCCTTCGTGTGGGGAGGCAAGCAGCGCTGGTTCGCGGAACCCCCGCACATGCAGGTCTCGATCCTGTTCGTCCCGTCGGACGCCCCGGAGCCGAAGGTCGGCGACGAGCTGGTCGCCCATCTGCGGCACACCACCACGCAGTTCGACCGGCTCGTCGACCGCTGAGCCGCCGTAACGACGAAAGGCCGTACACGGAGCAGTCCGTGTACGGCCTTTTCCGCGTACGAGTCACTCCGTGTACGGCCGCCGACGTGCCCTTCTTACGCCCTGTTCGCTCAGAGCGAACTGCCGGTGGCCCCTCGGCTGCCCCACTCCACCTGCGGTCCCTCGAAGTGGGCCGCGTGCCGCGGTGGATGGGCTGCGGAGCCGAGCACGAACGCGTCCTCCGCTCTGTCGAGGACACCGCCTGAAGGGTCGTCCTCGCCGGCCCTGCGCACCGGATCGCGGTCCGGCATGAGGATGTCGCGTACGACGACGGCGCACAGGTACAGCGTCCCCAGCAGGTGCACACCGATGGCCCAGTGGTAGCCGTCGGGCGGCAGGCCCTTGTGGGCGTCCCCGCTGGTCGTGTACGCGAGGTACATCCAGATGCCCAGGAAGTACGCCACCTCGCACGCCTGCCAGATGAGGATGTCCCTCCACCGCGGCCGGGCCAGTACCGCCAGCGGCACCAGCCACAGGACGTACTGCGGCGAGTAGACCTTGTTGGTGAGGATGAACGCCGCGACGATCAGAAGCGCCAGCTGGGCGAAGCGGGGGCGCCGGGGCGCGGTGAGCGTGAGCGCGGCGATGCCGGCACAGCACACCAGCATCAGCAGCGTGGCGAGCGTGTTGACGGTCTCGGTGCTCAGCGGGTCGGTGGAGTTCTGGGCCAGGATCAGCCAGAACGAGCCGAAGTCGACGCCCCGCTCCTGACTGAACCGGTAGAACTGCGACCACCCGTCCCAGGCGAGAAGCATCACCGGAAGGTTCACGACCAGCCAGGCGAGGACAGTGCCACCCAGTGCCTTGCCGAAGTCGCGCCATTTGCCCGCACGCCAGCACAGAACGAACAGCGGGCCGAGCAGGAAGACGGGATAGAGCTTCGCCGCCGTGGCGAGCCCCAGCAGGATACCGAAGGCGACAGAGCGGCCACGGGACCACATCAGCATCGCCGCGGCCGTCAGGGCGACGGCCAGCAGGTCCCAGTTGATGGTCGCCGTCAGCGCGAAGGCGGGGGCCAGAGCGACCAGCAGACCGTCCCAGGGACGCCGGGTGTGGGTGCGGGTCACACAGACGGCGATGACGGCCGCACAGGCCATCAGCATCCCGGCGTTGACCATCCAGTACCACTGCTCCTGGTCCTGGATGGTGCCGCTGCCCGGCGTGATCCAGGAGGCGACCTCCATGAACACACCGGTGAGCACCGGGTACTCGAGGTACTCCATGTCACCGGCGAGCTTGTCGAAGTACGGCACGAGGCCGTCGGCGAAGCCGCGGCCCTGGTAGAGGTGCGGAATGTCCGAGTAGCAGGCATGTGTGTACTGCGAGCTGGCGCCGAAGAACCAGGCGCCGTTGTAGCAGGGCGCCTTCTGAACCAGACCGAGCGCGAACATGCCGATCGCAACGAGCGCGACGATCCGCACGGGAGTCCACCAGGACGTCCCGAGCAGCGCACGCCGTCCGATGGGGCCACCGATCAGCTCGCTACCCCGCGCGGCGACCTCGTCCTCCTTGGTCGGCCGCACCGGATCCGGCTCGTGCACGCTCGTGGGCGTCGTCTCTGCACTGGGCATGGGGCACATCCTGCCGTACCCGTCTGAGAACGGTGCAAGGACGACCGGGGTGTGCCGATTGAGTGTTTCACGTGAAACCGACGTTTCACGTGAAACAGCGGCAAAGGCCGGTGGCCGGCACCCATCGTGGGTGCCGGCCACCGGCCTTCTCGCGTCAGATCAGCCCGCCCGTCAGCCGGACGGTCCGCCGAAGATGCCTCCGTTGCCGTTGGCATTGCCTCCGGAGTCATCCGTTTCTGTCTCCGTTGGCGTCGGTGACTGGGTCACGCCTCCGTCCGAGCCACCGTTCTGCCCGCCGTTGCTGTTGTTGCACTGCCAGTCGAACTCATCGCATGTCTCGGTCGCTGTCGGCGTCGGCGACGTCTGCGACTGAGAGGGCGACGGCGTCGGCGTCGGGCTCTCTTCCTCGGTCTCGGTCGGCGACGGCGCCACGGTCGGCGTCGGGGTCTCCTCGATGACCTCGCCGATGGGCTCCGCCTCCGGGAAGGCCTCGTTGTCGATGCCCTTCATGGCCTCGGCCATGTAGTCCTTCCAGACCTGCGCCGGAATGTCACCACCATGGATGGAGGGCACACCACCGGTGCCGTTCATGGACAGCAGCTTGCCCTTGCCCGGGTCCGTCCGGAACAGCGTCACAGCCGTCGACAGCTCCCTGGTGTACCCGACGAACCAGGCCGACTTGTTCTCGTCGGTCGTACCCGTCTTGCCGGCCACCGGGAAGCCGATGTCCGCGACCTTCTTGCCGGTGCCGTTCTGGACCACGTTCTCCAGGACGTCCGTCACGTTGTTCGCGACGTTCGCGTCCATGGCGGTCTGCTCCTTCGGGGCTTCGAAGCCCTCGAGCTCATCGCCGTCCTTGAGCACCTTGGTGACCGAGTACGGCTCGAGGTGAGTACCCGAGTTGGCGAAGGTGCCGTACGCGTCGGCCATGCGGATGGCGCTGGGAGTCGACGTACCCAGCGAGAAGGACACGTTCTTGAGGTTGGCCTTGTCGAAGAAGCTGGACGAGATGCCCATCTTCTCCGCCATCTCCTGCGTCTTGGACAGGCCGACGTCGATGCCCAGTTGCGCGAACGGGCTGTTGATCGACTGTTCCATGGCCTTCCTGAGCGTGACCTCGCCCCAGGCCTTGGTGCCCTCGTTCTTCTGGCGGAACGGCTTTCCGTTGTTACCCATGATCGGATCGCCGTTCTGGTCCTTGATCTCCAGAAGGTCGTTGCCGTTGTACTTGGCCAGCGGCGAGAGTGCCTCTGGGGTGGTCTCGTAGGTCCCGTACTGCATCGCGGAGGCCAGCACGATGGGCTTCCAGGTCGATCCGACCGGCACACCGAGCGTGTTCGCGTTGTTGGAGTAGTGCCCCTTGTCGTAGCCCTCGCCTCCGTACAGCGCGACGATCGCTCCGGTCTTGGGATCGACCGACGCACCGCCGAACTGGACGTACTTGTCCAGCTCGCGCTCCTTGGGCTTGAGGAAGCTCTTGCGCGTCTTCTCGACGGCCGTCGCCAGGTCGTTGACCTTGTCCTTGTCGAAGGTCGTGTAGATCCGGTAGCCGCCCTTCTCCAGGTCCTCGGGCGACAGACCCGCCTTCTTGGCGACGTACTCCTTGGCGATGTCGATGAGATAGCCGGACTGACCGGACAGGTTCGAGTTCTGCTTCTTGAACTTGGGGAAGTCACCGACCTTGGCACGGTCCGCCGGCGACAGACGCCCCACCTCGACCATGCGGTCCAGGATCCACGACCAGCGTTCCTTCGCCCGCTTGGTGTTCTCGTCAGACGTGGCGCCCGCTCCCACACCGCCGTCGGGGTTGTAGAAGTTCGGGCCCTTCAGTACGGAGGCGAGGAACGCGCACTGTGTGGTGCTGAGGTTCTTGGCGTCCACGCCGAAGTACGCCTGGGCCGCCGCCTGGATGCCGTAGGCGTTACGGCCGTAGTAGGCGGTGTTGAGGTAGCCCGCGAGGATGTCGTCCTTGGACATCTTCTGGCCCACCTTGATGGAGATGAACAGCTCCTTGAACTTACGGGAGAGGGTCTGGTCCTGGCTCAGGTAGGTGTTCTTCACGAACTGCTGGGTGATGGTCGAACCACCCTGCGTCTCGCCGCCCTTGGCCATGTTGGCGAGGGCTCGCGCGATACCCGCCGGGTCGATGCCGTTGTCCTTGTAGAAGGACGCGTTCTCGGCGGAGACCACCGCGTTCTTCATGTCCAGCGGGATCTCGGCGTTGCTCACGAGCTGACGGTTCGTCTGACCACCGGTCGACGCCATCTGCTTGCCGTTGGACCAGTAGAAGACGTTGTTCTGCGCCATGGCCGTGTCCTGGGCCTTGGGGATGCCCACCATGGCGTACCCGATGCCCGCCGCGGCGACCAGACCGCCCATGAAGGCGAGGAAGACTCCGGTGACGAGCTTCCACGACGGCACCCAGCGCGCCATGCCGTACTTGCCCGCGCGCGGATAGTCGATGAACCGCTTCTCGGGCGGGGCGGCTCCACGCCCTCTGCCGCGCCCCGGGCCGTTCGGCCCGCCGGGAACTGCGCGGCGGCCACCACCGCCCGGTTCGGCCGCTCTACGGCGGCCGCCGCTGCTTCTCTGGGCCGCGCGGCGTGCTTCCGCACGGCCGCCGTACGGACGTTCCTCGTTACCCGCACCGGTGGAACCCGACCCGTAAGAGTCGGAGGGAGATCCGGTGGCGCCTCGCGGTGCCGCTCGGCGGCCGGAGGGCGAAGCGGCCTGACCGCGTCGGGTCGCGGCACGTCCGCCTCCCTGCGGCTGCGGCGGTTTGCGACGGTGCTCGCTCATCGAACGACTACTCCTCGGACAGGCGCACCCCAGGGCGCCTGGCAACGACGGCGGTTTTCCGGTCCCCCCGGAGTACGGATGTGGTCGGTTCCTCATTCACCCGTACTGCACCAAGGATGACGACGCCCTCAGGTGTCACTCGGTTCCCGGTGCTGTGCATGGCGCACAGACTACGCACCGTCAAAGTCCACCTAGCCCCGAACTTCACCCCAAATCAGGCAACTCGCTCCAGATGAATCGTTGATGTGATCCCGTTCACCGTTCCCCCACTTGTCGTGCCCGGAAGGTCGTTCTATCGTCGTGATGTATCGAGTCGATACATCAGCGCGACATACGACGAGGAGGCGAGGGGATGAGCCGACGTTCCGGGATCCTTGAGTTCGCCGTTCTCGGATTGCTGCGCGAGTCCCCGATGCACGGCTATGAGCTGCGCAAACGACTCAATACGTCACTGGGCGTGTTCCGTGCGTTCAGCTACGGCACGCTGTACCCCTGCCTCAAGACGCTGGTCGCCAACGGCTGGTTGATCGAGGAACCGGGGAACACCGCCGAGGACGCGCTCGCCGCACCACTCGCGGGCCGTCGCGCCAAGATCGTCTACCGCTTGACGGCGGAAGGTAAGGAGCACTTCGAGGAGCTGCTCTCCCAGACCGGACCCGACGCGTACGAGGACGAGCACTTCGCTGCCCGATTTGCTTTCTTCGGACGCACACCACAGGACGTGCGCATGCGCGTGCTGGAGGGCCGACGCAGCCGGCTGGAGGAGCGCCTGGAGAAGATGCGCGCCTCCCTGGCACGCACACGGGAGCGCCTCGACGACTACACGCTTGAGCTCCAGCGCCACGGGATGGAGTCCGTGGAGCGCGAAGTGCGCTGGCTGAACGAGCTCATCGAGAGCGAGCGGGCCGGGCGGGACCTAAAGGGTCCCGCTGCCGGGGGGCCCGTCTCGCGGGACAACACAACTGGAGCGCCGGGCGGCCTGCCCCGGCCGGGGGAAGACCCCCGGCCGGATACGCCCGGCGACACCGCCACGTGAGATCCACTCAGGACCTCACTCGTACACACAGGGAGCAACCGGAATGGGTTCGGTTCGCGTAGCCGTCGTCGGCGTGGGCAACTGTGCCGCGTCGCTGGTTCAGGGAGTCGAGTACTACAAGGACGCCGACCCGGCGTCGAAGGTCCCCGGCCTGATGCACGTGCAGTTCGGCGACTACCACGTCCGTGACGTCGAGTTCGTCGCGGCCTTCGATGTCGACGCGAAGAAGGTCGGCCTCGACCTGGCGGACGCCATCGGCGCCAGCGAGAACAACACGATCAAGATCTGCGACGTGCCGCGCACCGGCGTGACCGTCCAGCGCGGCCACACCCTCGACGGCCTCGGCAAGTACTACCGCGAGACCATCGAGGAGTCCGCCGAGGCCCCGGTCGACGTCGTCCAGATCCTCAAGGACAAGCAGGTCGACGTCCTCGTCTGCTACCTGCCGGTGGGCTCCGAGGACGCCGCGAAGTTCTACGCCCAGTGCGCCATCGACGCCAAGGTCGCCTTCGTCAACGCGCTGCCGGTCTTCATCGCCGGTACGAAGGAATGGGCGGACAAGTTCACCGAGGCGGGCGTCCCGATCGTCGGTGACGACATCAAGTCCCAGGTCGGTGCCACCATCACGCACCGCGTCATGGCGAAGCTGTTCGAGGACCGCGGCGTCATCCTGGACCGCACGATGCAGCTGAACGTCGGCGGCAACATGGACTTCAAGAACATGCTCGAGCGTGACCGCCTCGAGTCCAAGAAGATCTCCAAGACGCAGGCCGTGACTTCGCAGATCCCCGACCGGGAGCTCGGCGAGAAGAACGTCCACATCGGCCCGTCCGACTACGTCGCGTGGCTCGACGACCGCAAGTGGGCCTACGTCCGCCTCGAGGGCCGCGCCTTCGGTGACGTCCCGCTGAACCTGGAGTACAAGCTCGAGGTCTGGGACTCCCCGAACTCCGCCGGCGTCATCATCGACGCCGTGCGCGCCGCGAAGATCGCCAAGGACCGCGGCATCGGCGGCCCGATCCTGTCGGCGTCCAGCTACTTCATGAAGTCCCCGCCGGTCCAGTACTTCGACGACCAGGCCCGCGAGAACGTCGAGAAGTTCATCAAGGGTGAGGTCGAGCGCTGAGCACCACGGCGCCGCATTAGAACGCTCCTGCCAGAGCTGCCGAGGGTCCCCGGGTTGTACCGCCCGGGGACCTTCCCGTATGTGAGGCTGTGCCCCATGTCCGTCGTACGCGACCTGCGGGTCCTGCTGCGCTTCCGGAACTTCCGGCGCCTGCTCGTCGTACGCCTGCTCTCGCAGGGCGCCGACGGCGTCTACCAGACCGCGCTCGCCACGTACGTCGTCTTCTCCCCGGAGAAACAGACCTCGGCCACCGCCATCGCCTCCGCAATGGCGGTGCTGCTCCTGCCGTACTCCCTTGTGGGCCCCTTCTCCGGCGTCCTGCTGGACCGCTGGCGCCGCCGCCAGGTCCTCCTCTACGGCAGCCTGCTGCGCACGGTGCTGGCTTCGGCCACCGCCGCCCTGATCGTCACCCAGGTCCCGGACTGGCTCTTCTACGTCTCCGCCCTGTGTGTCACGGCCGTCAACCGCTTCGTCCTGTCCGGCCTGTCCGCCGCGCTGCCGCGCGTGGTCGACGACGAGCGGCTGGTGATCGCCAACTCGCTTTCCCCGACGGCCGGGACGCTCGCCGCGACCGCCGGTGCCGGACTGGCCTTCGTCGTACGGCTGGTGGTCTGGGACTCCGACGCCGCCGTGGTGCTTCTCGGAGCCGCCCTGTATCTGTGCGCGGGACTGGCGTCGCTGCGCATGGCACCGGAACTGCTCGGTCCCGACCGCGACTTGGTGCAGCCACGCCTCTCGGCGGCACTCTCCGGCACCGCGCGCGACCTGACCGCAGGCGTGCGCCATCTCGCCGCTCCGCCACGCCGCGAGGCGGCCTGGGCGCTGTTCTCGATGACCCTGATGCGCTTCTGCTACGGCGCCCTGCTGGTCATGGTGCTGATGCTGTGCCGGTACGCCTTCTCCTCCGACACCGATGACGGACTCGCCCTGCTGGGGCTGGCGTTGGGCATCTCCGGAGCCGGCTTCTTCGCTGCGGCCGTCGTGACCCCGTGGGCGGTGGCACGGCTCGGGCCCGGCCGCTGGATCGCCGTGTGCGCGGGGGCCGCCGCCGTCCTGGTGTTCGCCCTCGGTCTCCCCTTCGCCACAACTCCCATGCTGGTCGCGGCATTCGTCCTGGGCCTGACGACACAGGGCGCGAAGATCGCGACGGACACGATCGTGCAGTCCTCGGTCGACGACGGCTTCCGTGGCCGGACCTTCTCCGTCTACGACGTGCTGTTCAATGTCGCCTTCGTCGGAGCCGCGGGAGTGGCCGCCCTGATACTGCCGCCGGACGGCCGTTCGGCCCCTCTTGTGGTCACAGTCGCCGTTATCTACGCGGCAGTTGCTGTGGCTATGGCCCGCTTTGAGGCTCGGTCTGTGTCACATCAATGACACAGAGCCACTCCCGGCTACAGAGTTGTCAGTGGGGCCCGGTAGCTTACGTCCGTCTTACATCGCGCATTGTTCGCGATCAGCACCCATGTTCTTAGGGGGACCCCCAAGTGACGACTCCGCCGCCCCAGGGCAATCCATTCGCCCAAGGCCAGAACCCGTACGCCCAGGAGCAGCCGCCCCAGGGACAGGCCCCGTACCCGCAGCAGCCGGGCCAGCCGGGCTTTCCCCCGCAGGGCGGAGCGCCTTACGCACCGGTTCCGCCGCAGCAGCCTCGCCGCAAGGTCAGCTTCAAGACGGTCAAGAACGTCCTCGTCGGTGTGGCGGTCGTGACTGCGATCGGCGTCGGCTACATAGCCAGCCTGGACGACGCGGACCAGGCGAAGGTGGGCGACTGCCTGAAGTCCTCCTCCTCGTCGTCGAGCTCGGACGACAGCATGGAGGTCGTGGAGTGCTCTTCCTCCGAGGCTGAGGCCAAGGTGCTCAAGAAGATCGAGGGCACCTACACCTCGTTCACCGCCGAGAGCGAGTGCCGCAAGGTCAGCGGCGCCACCAGCTTCTACGCCCAGACCGGTGATGGCGACAACTTCCTGCTCTGCCTGACGGACGCCTGATCTGACCGCTCCGCGCACTGAGGAGCTGTGACGATGCTTGAGGGGCTGTGTTTCACGTGAAACACAGCCCCTCACCGCGTACCGCTCTTCATGGATACGGCGGCGGGGGGGGGGGGGGGGGGGAGAGGAACACCCCCCCAACCCCCCCCCCCCCCCCCCCCCCCCCCCCCCCCCCCCCCCCCCCCCCCCCCCCCCCCT